>JBMORA010000001.1:0-114611 GCA_049320885.1 Thermodesulfobacteriota bacterium
TCCTTTTCATAGGTCGTTACCATTCTGCGCCAGAGACCGTCGACATCGGTAAGCAGCGTCTGGAGACTCGCCGCCATGGTTTCCGCCTGTTTTTTCCCGGCCGCCAGTCCATCCCGTTCCCCCTTGGCGAATCCTTCGGCATAGGCCTGCTGCTCGATCTTTTTCAGATCCGCGGCCGCCATCGCCTCCGACGCTTCCGACTCGTTTTTCTTCCGTTCCGGGGCGCTTTGGCCGGACCCGCTATCGGAAGACCCCTCGCCTTCCGGATTCATTCCGATGAGGGTCCGGTGAACCGGGCGGAATTCGCCTTCGGTTTCACGCCGGGGGCCGCCCTCATACAACAACCGGAAATCCTCATCGGGCCTGCCGCCCGGCGATCCGTTTTCGATTTCCAGCGTCTGGAATTTCTCCAGCTGGCGGATATCGAGGGGCCGCCATTCGCTTTGGGGCTCTTTCGCGCAACCCTGCTGAGCTTTAGACAAGGATATCACCTCCCCCCTTACCCAGCGTTATCGTCCCGTCCGCCTCCAGCTCCTTGGCGGCGCTGACAATGGCCTGTTGAGCCGCCTCCACATCCGAGAGCTTGGCCGGTCCCATGACCTCAAGGTCCTCCAACAACATTTCAGCGGCGCGACTGGAAAGATTGCCCAGGATTTTCTTCTTCATCTCCTCGCTGGCGGTTTTCATGGCCAGGGTCAGCTGACCGCTCTCCACCTTTTTCAGGATTTCCCGCATACCCCGGTCGTCCACCGCAGTCAGATCCTCAAAGACAAACATCAGTTTCCGGATCTCATCCACCATGTCCGCCTGCTCTTCCTCGATCTTCTCCATAATCGCATCTTCCGTCGCCTTGTCGACGCCGTTCAGAATGTCGACCAGCGTCGGGACTCCGCCGGACTTGGTGCTGCCGCTGCCGATATTGCCGATCTCGTTGCGCAAGGCCTCGTCCACATCCCGGACGACGTCGTCGGAAACCTGACCCAGTTTGGCGATCCGCAGGGCGATATCCCCTTTTTTTTCATCGGGCAGCGCCATGAGTATTTCAGCCGAATTTTCCGCCGGAAGATGGGTCAGAATCATGGCGATGGTCTGGGGGTGCTCGCTGGCCAGATACGAGGCCAGGATTGCGGGATTGACCTCCCGGCTCCAGTTGAACGGGACCTCGCGTTTGTTCTCTTCAATCTCCTTATAAATCCTTTCCGCCTTGTCCTTTGCGAGGGTCTTGCCGATCACGTTTTTGGCGAAATATTCCCCCCCCACCAGCAACCGGTTTTCATCCTCATACACGGAAGCGAACTCCTCCATAACCGCGGTCACCACATCCGGAGGGATCTGATCAATCTGGGCCATGACATTGGCGATGATCTTGATCTCTTCCTCGGACATGCTGCGGAAAATCTGGGTCGTATAGTTCTCCCCCATGGTCAGGAGAAAAACAGCGGTCTTTTGAATGCCGGTCAGGTTTTGCACGTCCAATTTGGCGTCCTTCATCGTCAGGTCTCCGCCATCCAGCCTTTCAATATATTGGCTGACTTATCGACATCATCCATGGCATAGTGCCTGGCCTTCTCTTTGGGTGTCATCTTGCTCGGGTCGGCGAGCGCTTGCTCCTTCGCTCCGGGAGGCAGCCCCATTCGTTCCTCCGGTGACGGCAGGGACGCCACCACCGTTGTCTTGATTTCCTTCATGGCCTTGATCAGCGGCAATACGATCAAAACGAACAGTAAAACAATCAGCGCGACGTTGATCAGGCTGCGACCATGCATGCGCCAGAAGTCCTTCCAGTCAATCCCGGCCGCCTCAAGCATCTCGTCGGTGGCGGAAAAAGGAAAGGAGTCCACCGTCACTTGGTCCTCCCGGTCTTCGCTGTACCCCATGGCATTCCGGACGATACCCTTGAATTGTTCCAGTTCCTGGGGGGTCCGGGGTGTATACTTGCGCACGGGTTTCCCGCTCTCATCGTTTTCAACGCTGTAATTTCCGTCCAGCACCGCCGCCACCGAGAGACGCTTCAGGATTCCCACTGGTTTGATGGTCCGTTTGACGGTCCGATTCAGTTCATAATTGACGGTTTCGTCCTGCTTGTTGTTTTTTTCGCTGCTGCTCCCCGGCATTTCCTGCCCGGGGGCGGTGATCCGGTTGACGCTCGAGACTTCACCCGGAGCGGATATTTTATCCTTGGTTTCCAACAAATTCTGACGGCTGCGAACGACCTGGACATCCGGATCGTATTGTTCCTCGTTGATATCGACCTGATCGAAATCCATGTCCGCCGTTACCCGAACAATGGCCTTTCCGGTTCCCACGATACGCTCCAGCATGGTCTGAATCCGCGCGGTAAGGTTTTTCTCAAAGGACAACTTGTATTGCAATTGCGAGTCCGCCTGTTCGCCCAGCTTTTCTTCCTCGGCGGCACCCTTGAACAACACCCGGCCCTTGGTATCCACCACGGCCACCCGTTCCGGAGTCATCCCCTCCAGACTGCTCGCAACCAGGTGAACCACCGCCCGGATTTTTTCCGGAGATAAATCCCTTCGTAATTTCAACAAAACCGAAACCGACGGCGGCTCGGTCTCCTCAATGAAAACAGATTCCTTCCGCAGGGCGATCATGACCCGGGCATCCTCGACTTCCTCAAATTCCCGGATGGTTCTGGCCAGCTCTCCCTGCAATGCCCGCTGGTAATTCATCTTCTGGACAAAGTCGGTGGTTCCGAAATCCGTCTCGTCAAAGAGTTCGTAACCCACCGTCCCCCCCTTGGGCAATCCTTCGGCGGCCATGGCAAGCCGCACATCGTAGACCCGCTCTGCCGGGACCTTGATGGTGTTGCCGTCGCCCGATAATTCATAGGGGATATTCTGTTCTTTCAGCTTCTCCACGATCTTGGCGGCATCTTCCTGGGTCAGGCCGGAGTAGGCGGTCTGGAAATCAATCCGGTTGGCCCAGAAAAACATGGCGGCGAATGCGGCCAGCAGCAGAACCAGCATGGCGCCCATGCCGATTTTTCTGGAAAGCGGCATACGCCGGTAGATGTTGAAAACCTGCTGAATCGCGGGATAGTTTCGCAATGTGCCAGGGGTGAGGTCTCTGTCTTCGTCGGCCATTTCCGGATCACCTCATATTTTCTGGATCATGTCGTGGGTCGGGGAGAACAGCATCAGAACTGCAGACGCATGATTTCACGGTAGGCGTCTATGACCTTGGCGCGCACCTGGAGGAAAAACCGAAAAGAAAGATCGGCCTCCTGAACCCGCAACATTCCTTCATGGATCCCCAGTCTGCCCTCCACGACCTGATGGACAGCCTGATCCGCGCTGATCTGCTCCTGATTGACCTCCTGAACGGCGTCCTTGAGACGCTGGGCAAACCCTTCTCCCTGACTGCGGGATTTGCCTGCCGGCTGCGATACCAGCCCGGTGTTTGAGGACTCGATTCGGTTCATCCGCACCCCCCCGATCCTGTTCCATCACCCCTCATGGATTATTTACCGATTTCCAGGGCTTTCAGAATCATGCTCTTCGTATTGGTCAATGCGGCCACATTGGCCTCATAAGACCGCCTGGCGACCATCATGTCGGCCATTTCGGTCAAATGGTTGACATTCGGCATGGCCACATAACCAGTCACCGGGTCGGCATCCGGATGGGAAGGATTGTACACCAGCCGGAAATCTTCCTGGGATTTCACGATTTCGGCCACCTCCACCCCCCGGGAATTGTTGCGTGCCTCTTCCAGCCGGTTCTCGAAGGAAGGCAGGGCTTTTGCCTGAAAAACCACCATCTGGCGCCGATAAGGTCCGCCTTCGGCTGTCCGGGTCGTCTCCGCGTTGGCGAGATTTTCCGCAATGACGTTCAGTTTCGTCCGGTTCGCGGTGAGACCACTGCTGCTGATGCGCAGCGCCTGTGAAAAATCCATCAGCGACCTCCTTCGGTGATGCTCTGCCGCAAAATGCCGATCCTGCGCAGCAGCAGCTCCACGCTGGTACGATATTGAATGTTGTTTTCAATCAGATGGGTCATTTCCGTATCGATATCGACGGAATCCAGATGGAAAGCATCCGCTTCTCCCCCGCGGACGGTTCCCGCCATGTCGATTTCAGCCTCCCGGAAGGGCAGATGCCGTGGATCCGTGCGCCGCATACCGGATCCGCCGGTTTCCATGGCCTGCTTCAGGGTGGCCTGGAAATCGATGTCCCTGGGTTGGTAGCCGATGGTGTCCACATTGGCGATATTGCCGGTGATCAGGCTGTTCCGCCGGGCGGCGACATCAAGGGACTTGCTCAGCAATGCATGGGTTTTATCGAAAAGAAAGGAATCCGTCATATGTCACTCCCCGGACTGCCGTCCGCCTGCCTTGGAAAAAACGCGGTGATCCGATGTGCTCCCGGGCTGGTGGCCCTGATTCTGCCGGTTCTCATACCGAAATAACGAAGCAATTAGCATGCCTGATCCATAACCGCCGGACCGAAATCAGGCGATCAGCTCTCATCGTCTTCCAAACTGTCCAGACCTTCCCGGTATTCATTCAGTTTGTTGCGCAGGGTGCGCACGCTGATTCCCAGCATTTTTGCCGCATGTGTCCGATTTCCCTTTGTTTTATCTAACATATGGAAAATCATTTTCTTTTCCACCTCTTTCAGCGGAACACTCAGGAGACTTTCCGGCAGACCGATTTCCTTTTCCGCGGGGAACCCGCGGCGATCATCGGTTTCCTCGTCCATGAAGAGATCCGCCTCGCCGATGGTCTCACTCTCCGTAAGCAGAATAGCCCGCCGGACAATGTTTTCCAGTTCCCGGACATTGCCCTGGAAAGAATGGTTCATCAGCCGACGCCAGGCCTGTTCAGTCAAACTTTTGACATTGCGGCCGTCAATCTCGTTATACCGTTCGATAAAATGACGGGTCAAAAGGGGTATGTCTTCTTCCCTTTCCCCCAGGGAGGGAATCCGGATGGGAATGGTGTTCAGGCGGTAATAGAGATCCTCGCGGAATTCCCCCTTGCGCACGGCCTCCTTTATGTCCCGGTTGCTGGTGGCAATCACGCGGACATCGATCTTGATCGGCCGTATTCCTCCCACCCGATCGATTTCTTTTTCCTGAAGGATGCGAAGCAGTTTGGATTGAAGATGGAACTGCATTTCGGTGACCTCGTCCAGCAGCAGGGTTCCGCCTTCCGCTAGCTCGAATTTACCGGGCTTCCGGGAAATCGCACCGGTAAACGCGCCTTTTTCATGACCGAACAGCTCGCTTTCCAGCAATGATTCCGGCAGGGCGGCGCAGTTGACCGCCACGAACGGATTGTCGCGACGTCCGCTGTGGAAGTGAATATACCGGGCAAACAGCTCCTTTCCTGTTCCGCTCTCGCCCTGGATGAATACCGCTGCCTGGCTGCCGGCGACCCTGCGGGCAAGGTCCAGAAGTTTTCGGACAGCCGGATCATTGGTAATGATATTTACCTGGCCTGCAGCGGCGGAGGATGGGGTTGATCCCGCAGCACTCTGAAAAACCTTTTCCACCAGCAGCCGAAGATGCGTGGTCTCAATCGGTTTCAGCAGAAAATCCGTCGCCCCGGCTTTCATCAATTCCACCGCGCCCTCCACCGACGCATGCCGGGCCGTGAATACAACCCGCGCTGGTTCCCCCCTGGCGGCGTTTTGCTCCAGAATCGTCGCCCCATCCATGTTGGAAGCCTCCACGTCGGCGATGATGAGCCGGCAGGCGCCGTTTTTCAGTTTCCGGTCTGCTTCCATCCCGTCGGATGCGGTTGCGACAGGATATCCCCAATCCTCCAAAAGCTCACTCAACCGGTTTCGCTCCCGGTGATCGGCCTCGATCAGTAATATAGTCGATTTATCCATGTGTTCCGTTCTATGCCGGCCGGATGCGAGTTCAGGACCGTCCAAGTTGTTTTTCGGCTGAATTGATCAAGCGGCCCGAAGCCGCCTGTTCAGGTACGCTCCAGTCTGTTTCCAACAGCGATACTGCGCAATCTCTCTTCCGCCAGTTTTCCCCAGATCGGATCACCGGTGGCCGCAACCTCGCGATATATCGGAGTCGCCAGATCGGCAGCTTTGTTTTTGAAATAGGCTTCGGCAAGCAGATAGCGGAGGCCCGCGAGACCTTCCTCCTGGCGGGTATATTGGATCGCCCTGGAAAAAGCATCCGCCGCTTTATCATAGGCTCCCATGGCGAGAAACGTCTCGCCCAGTTCGCGATAAGCCGATGCCACCGGTGCCGGCACCGTCTGTTCGCCGGTGCTGTAAAGAGCGATGGCGTTGAGGAGGCGCTCCGCTTTTTCCTCCTGCCTGCCGCTGCCCGCCGACACCCGGGCCAGCTGCAGCAATATTCCCGCTTTTTCCAAATCGCTTTTCGCCGACCTCAGGGAAAGTTGGAAGCTCTCTTCGGCCTTCTGATACTCTTTTTTCTCCAGCCAGCCGCGACCGATCAGCATGGTCGCTTCAGCCGCATGCTCACCCCCGGGGTCTTCCCGCAGGTACTGATTCAATCTTCCCATACCGTCATCCAGCGCACCGGTTTCCAGGGAAGCCCTCCCCAGCAGGAAGAGCAGGTCTTTCGGTCTGTTGGAACCTTGGTAGAACCGGTACGCCTTGCCGAGATAGTCGGCCGCCTGGGGGTAAAGGTGCCCTAGAAAAAACGCTTTGCCGGAAAGATAGTATAATTCCGGATTTTCCATCCGATTGATGATCTTGCTCTGCTTTTCGGCCATCTGCAAAATGTGGGGATAGTTGTTCTCGGACAGCATCTGCTGGAAATATTTTTGGAACGATTGTTCCTGAAGATATTCGGCCTCCCGCCGCAAGGCCCGCCCGCCACGCCGCAGAAGCTCATCGATCATGGCAATGCTTTCCCTGTATTGGCCTTCTTTTTGCTGCATTTCGGCAAGGCGCAAGCGGCTCAACTCCGCCATTGGATGAGCGGGGAAATCCTCCATGATCATCCGATAAATCTTCTCCCGTTCCTGGGAATTCTCCTCGAGATTGGCCAACCGCAGGGAACTGATGATGAAGCCGTCGGTCCCTGGATACTTCTCCCGCACCTGCTCATAAATTTTTTTCGCCTTGTCGACCCGTTTCTCATCCTCATAGGTATCGCCGATGCGCGTCAGGACGATATGGTTTTCCGCCATATCCGGGAAGATATTGTATGCCTTGGCAAGGACTTCTCTTGCCTCCGGATACTTGGCTGTCTGGTAATAGCAGTTTCCGATGGTGGTCAACAGATCGGAAGAGGCATAGATCATCCGGGGATCGGAATCCACCAGCGCCGTCAAGTGTTCCAGGGCCTTCGGGAAACGGTTGGTTTCGAAATACGCCTTCCCGATTTCAAGCCTGGTCTGTTTTTCAAACATGGAACCGGGATATTGACCAAGGACTTGTTCAAAAAACGAAATCGCCTGTGAAAATTTCCGCTCTTTGGCGGAAAGCCTTCCCATCTCGAACAGCACCTCCGGCATGCCGGAATATTTCTTGAAGGAGTCGAGGACAATCTTGAAATATCCCCTGGCTTCCGGTTCGTTGTTCAGTTCCAGATACATTTTGCCGAGCATGGTCAATGCAAACGGAGCATATTTCGATTGGGAATAATAACTGATGGCGTCCTGCAAGTCCTTGACCGCCTCCAGCAACTGGAATTCGTCCGCGTCCTCACTCCATTTGTAAACGGCAAAACCCTTCAGGAAAAAGGCGGCTTCCCGGCACCCGTCGGGCGGGCTGGATTGTAAAAAAGAGCCGACGGTCTCAACGGCTTCCCGATACATCCCTTTTTGGCAAAAGCCGACCGCTTTTTCCAGTTCGGCGCCTGTATGGCATTCCGCGGTTGAAAAAACCGCCAGGAAATCGTCGATACCGCCTTTTAGCCCGTTTTTCATGGATGGAACGGCGCTTTCCCGAGCGGGTATTTCCGGATGAACCGGCGGCATCGTTTCGTCGGCAGGTCCGGAAGGTGGCGAAGAATTCACGGCCTCCTGGCCCTGATGGGCTGATTTGGCTTTGATCCCGGCCATGCGCTTTTTATGCACCGGTTCCTTCCGGAACAACCCAATCCGGATCGTCAGCGTTTTGGCGTCGCCCGCCCATTGGGCATTGATCGGTCCCATGACGGCGCCGGTAACGACCCGCAAGGAAACAACCTGATCCGGAAGTGACAAGAATCGCAGTTCCCTGACCCACGCTATTCCGGCCCTGACCGGTTCCAGACGCACCCCGAGGGCTGTATCGCGGAATGCGATGGACATGGAAGTGTCATCATCCAACCGTATGATTTTAAAATCGGTTTTCCCACTGAGACGAATGACGAGCCGTTCGGGTCGATCCAGAACCTGAAGGTCTTCGATGACCCGGACGCTGTTTCCGGATACGTCTGCGACCTGGAGGATCGGCCATACAGCCCAGACACTCAGCCAGAAATATAGGATTCTATATCGCTTCACTTGGCAACGGTATTCTCTCAGGATGCACCGGCATTGCCTGCACCCATCGGTTGGAATCGCATTTTTCCGCCAACAATCATGAACGGAATCGCCACAAACGATATTAGCAAACTGTATGCCAAATTAATTATTAATCGCCGGCCGCGTTCCATCACCGGGAGCGATCCATGGCTGCCAATTAAATCATATGAATACCGGCTGTTATTTTTTCATTCGGTCATCGGAGAATTTTCGGGCGGTAGTTGCGACTGGCGGGTATCGATCCCGGCGGGCAGGGGATAAAGGGGGTTCCATCAGCGGGAAGAGTCAAGAATTTGGCGCACGACCAAACGCGCAAAGGTCTTCAGTGGAGTGCCGGGTCTTCTTCCGTGAGATGCTCGTCCTCGAGTTTCAGTTTTTTGATCTTCTCCACCAGCGTGGTTCGATTCATCTTCAACATTTCAGCGGCCTTGGCTTTTACCCAATTGGTCTGGCGCAAGGCCTCGAGAATGAGATCCTTCTGATATTCTTCCACTGCCTCGTTGAACCCAACGCCGGTCTCAAAGTACACCGTGGGCTGGGGCGCATGCAGAACCACTTCCCTGTGCAGGCATTCCGGAAGGTCCGAAACACCGATGACGTCATGATCGACCATCACATACAGTCTTTCCATCAGATTTTCAAGCTCGCGGACATTTCCCGGCCAGGAATGTTTCAGCAGGGCTGTCATGGCTGCTTCCGTGAAAAGCTTCCGTCCCCGCCCTTTTTCGGCCGCCAGTTTTTCTTGGAAATGGTTCACCAGGATGGGTATATCCGACTTTCGGTTCCGCAGTGGTGCAATCTGGATGGGTATGACATTCAACCGATAATACAGATCCTCCCGGAAGCCCCCGTTGCGGATGGCCTCCTTGAGGTCCCTGTTGGTTGCCGCAAGAATGCGTGTATTTACCTGGATCGGTCTGGTGCCGCCCACCCGTTCCAACGTCTGATCCTGAATCACGCGCAGTAATTTCACCTGCAGGCTGGGGCTCATTTCCCCGATTTCATCCAGAAATATCGTTCCATTGTGGGCGATTTCAAATTTTCCGATCCGGGTTTGATGCGCTCCGGTGAAAGCCCCTTTTTCATGTCCGAACAGCTCGCTCTCCAGCAGCTCGGCCGGAATCGCTCCGCAATTGATCGTTATCATGGCATTGTCCCGCCGGTGGCTGCGGTCATGAATGGCCCGGGCGATCAATTCCTTGCCTGTCCCGCTTTCACCGGTGATCAGGACGGTGCTGTTGGTCGGGGCGACTCTCTTCACCAGGTCGATGACATGGCGTATCTCCGGGCTTTCCCCGATGAGGTTCCCCTCTATTCCGTTTTGATGCACCTCATTCATGCAAATCAGCCCAAAATCTTCTTCAGTTTTTCCGAAATCTGATCGGCCGTGAATGGTTTGACCACATAATTGGATACACCCGCCTGAACCGCCTCGATGACATTCTGCTTCTGAGCTTCGGCCGTTACCATGAGGAAGGGTAGTGATTTGGTTTCGGGCATGGAACGTACTTTTTTCAGGAGTTCAAGGCCGGTCATTTTCGGCATATTCCAGTCGGATATAATCAAATCGAAACTGCCGGCTTTCAGAAGTTCAAGAGCCGTTGTGCCGTCATCCGCTTCCGTCACGTTGGTGAATCCGAGTTGTTTTAAAATATTTTTCATGATACGACGCATGGTCGCGAAATCATCAACGATCAATATTTTTATCGAAAAATCCATTCGGCAGGTCCTCCTTTTCTATCATTCTCTTCCCGGGGCAAACCGCTGTTTCTGCATCCAGACGAAATTGCACCGCAACGCCGCTTAGGCAATTCATTTTTCCAAACAGACTTCAATGGTAAATTTTCCCCCCTCGGTGGTGAAGGGGATGGCGATCTTCGGTCCATCCGTATAGTGAGTGATCATGTGGTTTTTACCGGAAATTACCGAAGGAATCGCCGCCTCGAACACCCTCCCAGCCTCTTCCAGTTCCCGGCGGGCCTGACCGGAAATCATGTTGGTCAATTCGCCCACGGCATCGGCGACCTCGCTGTTCAGGACCGTCATGGTCTCACCGAACATGTTCGACACGATTTTCAAGATGCTTCCCTCTTCAAATGTCACGGCTATGGTTCCATTGGTTTCACCGGTAATGCCGATAACCCCGGTGACATCCCCCTTGGCGACATCGTCTTTTTTCAGGTACGGTTTCTCGGCCTTGCATTTTACAAAGGCCATGGTCTCCAGGACATTCATGGTCGCATTGATAAAGGGGTTTATCAGCTTCGCATCCATTTTTCACCCTCCTTCGGCCGCAGCCAACATCAAAAAGCGTCATCACTTCCGTCATTGGTACGGGCATTCAGCAATAAAAATTACCTTGAAAAGGCGTTATATTCACGGGTCAATATATGCTATCGGGATCAGTGGTATTGTACCGCACGATATTCTTCAGATGAGAGTAACTGTCGAGGTCCATGGATTCGAACAGCACCGCTATGCCGACCGGTTCCTTCCGGACCGTTGTCCCTTTCATTCGCAACAGCAGGGGCTCCACCATTCCAGAAAGCTGGATCTCCACCTGGCAAGCCGCATTCAGCGGGATATTGTCCGGGGTATTGATGAAAACGCCGTTCAAACTGAGATCTTTCGAACTGCCGGTAACATGGATTTCATTTCCATCCATTTTCAGGATAATGTTGGTGCTGAACTCGACGCGGCGTTTTTTCCGTCTTTCATCTTCCATTTCATTGGTCATGAGCTTCTTTCGCCTCCACGGATCGTGCCATCCGGCGTGCCCGGTTTCACTCCTCCGTCACCGGTGTTTCCTTGTTCCGCCGGATCATCTTGCGTTGCTGCCGGAATGCGCAGGCAATGAGCGCCTCGCGCTGTTCCAGAGCCATTTTGATGAATTTGACTCCCACTTCCCAATATCCGGATTCCGATCCCGGGTGAGGCCGGGTGTGTATGACCTCGCCGTAAACATCAAATCGCCCCATCGGAAACCCTGGGACAGCCAGCGAAATATCCAGTATCTGCCCTTTTTCAATTGGCCCCTGGAGTACGAGGCTGATACCGGAACCGCTGATATCGATGGTCTGCTTGACCAGCCGTTCCTTTTTCAGCCGTTCGCCGTCGACTACATCCAGGATGCGTTCCAGTTTTTCATCCATTTTGTCCAGACAATCCAGCAAATAGCCTATGATCGGTTCGCGACTGTCCTCGATTCGATCCAGATATTCCGTCAGGCGGGATACCGCTTGATTCGAACCGCGACTCGCCATCATTTCCCGGGGATCGATCACCCGTACCCGGGCCCGGGCAGCTATCATTACACGAACGTCCTGACGTTTTTCGGAACCAGTGTTCTTCCGCATGGTATGTCACTCAACCGTAAAAAGCCCAGAAGATGATATAGACCGCCGAGGGGCTGTAATCAAAAGAGATGATACCATAAAGTATAGCATTCGGAATTCGTCATTGCAATCCATTAGGAATTATTCCGGTATTCGTCGTCTTCGAAATGGATCAACCCCTCATGGAAAATACGGAGAAACACGTCCACGCATCGGGGGTCGAACTGGCTTCCGGCCCCTTCCTTCAGAATCGCCAGCACCTTTTCAACGGGCATTTTCTTTCGATACGCCCTGTCGGAGGCCATGGCGTCATAGGCATCCGCCACGGACAGGATCCTTGCCAGAAAAGGGATCTCGTCCGCCTTCAAACCGTCCGGGTATCCGCTGCCGTCATACCGTTCATGGTGATGCCGGATAATCCCCTGGTGTTCATCCCACATGCCCAATTGTCCGATGATACCGGCGCCAATATCGGGATGCTCTTTGATTTTCTCAAACTCCTGTTCCGTCAGTCGGCCGGGTTTCAAAAGGATGTCGTCCCGGATACCGATTTTCCCGATATCATGCAAGGGTCCGGCGATATTAAGAATATCGATCTCTTCTTCGCTGCATCCGATGGCTTTCCCGATTTTGACGGCGACTTCCGTCACCCTGTTGGAATGCTGTTCGGTATAGGGATCCCGGGCTTCGATGGCTTTCACGAATGCATTGAGAGTGGTGATGAGTCCGCTGTTGATATGTTCGTACAAGGCCAGATTTTCAATCGCATAGGCCGCCCGTTGGGTCATAAAAGACAGGTAATACAGCTCTTTGTCGGAAAAACGTTTTCCTCCTGACACCACCTTGGCGGTTAAGACCCCGAACACCTTTTCCTGGATTTTCATCGGCACAACCATCAGGGAGGCGGTACGGGGGGAAAGGCCCCGCGTTCCCTGGTTGTTGGAGATCAGCAGGGGCAATTCGTCGCTGACGGCTTCCATAATCAACTGCTGGAAGGCCTCGTCCTTGATTGCATCGAGTCCCTCGCCCCCGCTTTCACCCGTTGCCGAATCCCGACGGAACGCCGCCACTTCAAAAGGTCTTTGTTCCGCGTCATTGATTACATAAAATCTGGATATGTCGGCATGGGTCAATTCCACCGTCATTTCAACGATCCGTTTATACACATCCGCGCTGCGGCTGACTGCCGCCACATCGTTCATGATCCGGTTGAGCACATTCAGCTCTTCCACCTTGTACAACAGCTCCTGATTGATTTTTTCCAGCCGGGCTTTGCCCTCAACTTCTTTTTTTAACAAGATATTTTCTACAAAAAGCTGCCGCTCCCGCAATACCCGGCGGACGCAGACCTCCATTTGGTTTAAATTCACGGGTTTGATCAGGAAGTCCACGACTCCGTTCTTAAGAGTCCGGATGGTGTTGTCCAGGGAAGGATATCCCGTCATGACGATGACCGGAATGGTGTTGTCCAGTTTTCGGATCCGTTCCGCCAGTTCCAGCCCATCCATTTCCGGCATGTTGATGTCCGTAAAGCAGCAGTCGATCCTGGATCGATTCAGAACCTCCATGGCTTCCAGTCCGTTTCGGGCGGAAATCACCCGGTAACCTTTGTGCTTGAAAAACTCCACTGCGATCTCGAGGATGCTCTCTTCGTCATCAACGAAAAGGATGTTTTCCTTTTCCGCTTCCACGGGTTTCTGAAGGCTGGAACGATTCAACTTTTTTTCCTGTAATTCCATGTAGCGCGATATCTTTCGGATGTTGATGTTATCTGATTGACAGATCCTCTCGGAGCAGTTCCTTTCCGGGTGTTTGATCCAGTAAGCGATCGACGGAACAACAGCAGTCAAAGGGGAAAGGATGTAAACGGAACTATATGATTACTGATAATGGCCGCCTTTATTCAGCATCCATTAGAACGGTAAAACACGGAGTCTTTCTGGTATTGTATCGAATTGTCATTTCGGCGACAAGCTTCCAAAGATGCGTCTTTCGAGGATCGAAAACTCAACGCTGGGAAGTATGTTACCATAAAATTTATCTTTCAGCACGTTTTTTTTATCATGGCCTGAAATATTCTGGAGCCGGCAGAATCCTCCACGGAAACTTGTTGAGATTTTCCCGGAATTGTCCTATCCTGCGATACATCGTATTGATGAAGCAAATCCGATACCTTTCATGATTTCAACCGGTTCCCCTGAAAAGCACGGCAAATGAAACGACGGACCGCCCTGAAAAACATCCTGCTGTCTCTGTTGGGAAGTTCAACCTTGTTTCCGTTTCTTACCGGCCCGGCTGCTGCCATGGCGGCCGAGGATGCGGCTCATCCGGACGAACACATCCGGGATTATCTGTTTAAAATGAAGCACTATGATCGCCCCCATGCATCGGATACCTATCTTGAGTCAAAGGATCATGGGGTTTTTCAAGATGTTCACGGCCGCTTCAACCGGCTTCAACAGACCATGGGGCATGGACATTTTTCCCTGGTGGATTTCGACCAGGCCGTGAAAATAGCGGGGGGATACGCATCCATCGGCGCCTTCAGCCGTCAAGAACTCGAATTTTGTGAAAAAATCTTTTATACGGATGGCGCATTGTACGGTTTTCTAGGGGCCAAACCGCTGCTTAACCTCACTGACCAGATTCACACCGGATCGGTGACAAAGATTCCCCTCAGCGGTAATTATCTCTACCAGGGACTCTCCCTGGAAACCTATTTAACCATCAAGAAGCACGTGGGACCGCCGCTCGTCCTGACGTCCGGAATTCGCGGCATCGCCAAGCAGTTTCTGCTTTTCCTCAATAAAATCAATCTCTGCAATGGTAACATCTCCCGCGCTTCCCGATCCATCGCCCCACCCGGATATTCCTATCATGGTCTTGGGGATTTCGATGTCGGCCAGAACGATTTCGGCGCCGCCAATTTCACCGAACGATTCACCCGTTCCACCGTCTTTTGCCGGCTTCAGGGGCTCGGCTACATCGACCTCCGGTATCCGGAGCACAACCTGATGGGTGTCCGGTTTGAACCCTGGCATATCCGGGTGAAGGAAAACAGCGCCGGCGGATAGAAAAACCGGCCGCCGATCAATGTTTGAAGCTTCTCTGGCCCGTGTACACCATCGTGACGCCGGCTTCATTGCAGGCCTCGATGACCTGGTGATCGTTCAGGGAACCGCCGGGTTGGACAACGGCGGAAATTTGCTCCCTCAGGCCGACATCCACCCCGTCACGAAAAGGGAAAAAGGCATCGCTTACCATGGCGGCCCCGACCAAACCGCCCTTTTCCGCGGCAACGCGGTCATCAATGCTCCGCTTTTTCTCCATGTCCCTTAATTCATTGTAAGCCGTTCCGTAACTTTCAAAACAATAGCGGTCGGCAAGTTTTTTATACGCCTTGTCCCTGGCGATTTCCGCCACTCCGACCCGATCCTGCTCACCGGTGCCGATCCCCACGGTTACACCGTCCTTGACATAGATCACCGAGTTGGAGGTAATTCCGGATTCCACGAGCCAGCCGAACAGCATATCGTCGTATTCGCGGTCCGTTGGTTCCCGCCGGATGCGATAGACGGCGCCCTTGTATTCGCATTCGGCCGGACGCAGATCCTCCCGGGACCGGGCCGTGGGGACAAAGGACCACTGGGCGATGATTCCACCGTCGATCAAGCTCTTAAAATCCACAACGCGTTGCCCCACGAATGATTGCAGACGGGAAATGTTTCCAATCCGCATCACTCTCAGATTCGCCCGTTTCGCGAGAATCGCCAGCACTCCTTCCTCAAATTCAGGCGCCACCACCACTTCCGCATATTGGGCGGCGATGGCCTGGGCCGTGCTTTTGTCAACGGATCGATTCACGGCGATACAACCACCGAAAGCCGCCACACGGTCGGCCATATAAGCCTTGAGATAGGAACTCTCCAGGGTATCCGAGCGCGCCACCCCACAGGGATTGTTGTGCTTCACGATCACGGTGGTGGGCGTATCGCTGAAATATCTTATAATATTCAATGCGTTATCTGCATCTGTCAGGTTGGTTTTCCCGGGATGTTTGCCGGATTGCAGCAGTTCTACGTCCGAAGCCAAATATTGGCCGGGCTTCAGGGTCGTCGTTTCCCCCAACGTCAGGTTCCCGTTGATCAGACGGTACAGGGCCGCTTCCTGACCTGGGTTTTCACCATAGCGCAGTCCTTTCTGCAGCCCGTCAATGGTCCAGACGGCTTTTTCATAAAAAAGCGTTTGCCGGCCGCTGCCATCGATGAAAGCGATTTCCATTTTCCCGGGGAAATGGTCGTCCATCACCGTGCGGTACATTTTTTTCAGATCTTCCCCCATTGAATTTCCTCCTTGTCGCGGGCCTTCCGGCCTTGCGGGGTGTTTATTCGGATATCATCAGACCGTCTTTGTCATCTATCGCAAGTTGTAACATACGGCCACATCCGTCTCATAGGCACACTTCGCCAGATGGGATGCTATGGCACCATCGTATTCAGCTGTTTTCGCAAAGGCTTTTTGGGCCAATCGATACCGCAGGGCCAAATTTGTCCTGCCGGAACCGGCTCGCATGGTCTCGATGATCGCCTCATAATCCCCCGGGTCCACCACAGGAGCCACCCGCAAAAAATTTTTCGCCGCTGCCCGGATCATGCACGGGCCACCTATATCGATATTGCCCCTGGCCTTTTCAAAAGTCACATCCTCACCGGCCACGGTTTCCTGGAAGGGATAGAGATTCACCACCACCATATCGATGGGGACGGCCCTC
This sequence comes from Thermodesulfobacteriota bacterium, assembly GCA_049320885.1. Lineage (GTDB taxonomy): Bacteria > Desulfobacterota > Desulfobacteria > Desulfobacterales > SURF-7 > DYJD01. The sequence goes on from JBMORA010000001.1 coordinate 16,576, forward strand.
GTTCGTTCCAGATCCCGAAGGTGGGATGGATTGTAGGTTTCCGTCAGGAGACCGAGATAAATTTTAAAATCGAGGGTTTTCACCAGCCCCCCCTGGGTTTCCGGCTGACCGGTATAGTCCGATACCTGAATCAGATTCTGCGCGTATTCCTCCCCCGCTATTCTTTTGATAACGTCATACGTCCCGCCGGTTGATAAAATTCTGATACCGGAATTGATGGACAGCAAATGGGGAACAAAACGATCCAGTCCGCGCTTGTCGGAAACACTGATAAGAACATTTTTCACTTCAACCCATTGATCAGTTGTGTCAACCAAATGAATACCCATATATTGATTCTCCTGCCGTTGCTGTTTTCTGTTGAATGAACACCGGAATTGGTTATCAAGATCATTGTTACGGAGCAATCGCTTTCAGAATATTTGCATCGCAAATGATCGTCAACCTTTAATTTCACGATCCAGGGGCGACCCGGAAATGCGGTTCCCAGCCTTTTTATCAATTGACACGAAATCCGCCTTTCACTATAGTTCTGCCACGTTATTTCCAATGAACATTTCCAGACTTGATCTGTTGACATCCGGTCCGCCGGGAAAGGGCGGTCTTTATGGAAGGAGCGGAATTTGTTACATCTCAAAGCAACCGATATTCTAAAAAAACCAATAGAAATCCTGGCGATTCCGGTCTGCGAGAACCTGGATATGTTCGAGCAGCCTGACCTGGCCGCCCTGGTGACGCAGGCCAAAAAACGGAAGGAATTTACGGGCAAACATCAGGAAGAACTCATCCTGTACGACCCTCCGGGCATACAGGCGGCAAGAGTCGTCTTTCTCGGGTTGGGAAAAGCGGAAAAAATGACCACGGAGACCCTGCGGCAGTTAGCGGGCGCGGCGGTGAAGACCGCCACCCGGAAACAGTTGTCGATTCTGACGTTGGCCGTTCCCGAATCCGGCCGTCTGCCCCTTAAGCAGGCCGCCATGCTTCAAGCCATGGCCGAAGGCGCTTATCTCGCCAATCATCTGTTCGATTTCTATAAAAGTGACAAAAAAGATCGGCCCCTTGGACAGCTCCATCTTCTGACCTCCCCGGAGGCCCGGAAACAGTTCCGGGGCCTGATCCGGCAAACGGAGATGGCTTGTGAGGGGACCTGCCTTGCCCGCGACTGGGTCTCGATGCCGCCCAACGATAAAAAACCAGCCCGGTTCGCCCAGCTTATCGCCACTCTGGCCCGAAAGGCCGATATCGCCGTAACCATTTTGAACGAAAAGGAACTCCATCAACTCGGCTTCGGCGCCATGTTGGCCGTTTCCGCCGGCAGCAGCAATCCACCCCGCCTGGTCATTCTGGAATACCGCTCCGGAAAGACCGCCGAAACCATCGCACTTGTCGGCAAGGGCGTGACCTTCGATTCGGGCGGCATCAACCTGAAACCATCCGGTTCACTGGAAGACATGAAAATGGACATGGCCGGCGCCGCTGCCGTTGCCGCTGCCATGATCGCCATCGGCAAAATCAAGCCGCCCGGCCGGAACATCATCGCCGCCATTCCGATAGTGGAGAACATGCCGTCCGGAACCGCCACCCGGCCGGGAGACATTATCAAAAGTTATCTAGGGAAAACCGTTGAAATCGGCAATACGGACGCCGAAGGACGATTGATCCTGGTGGACACCATGGCCTATGTCATCCGCCAATATCGACCCGACGCCCTGGTGGATCTCGCAACCCTGACCGGGGCCTGCGTCGTTGCTCTGGGCGAAAAGATCGCCGGTGTTTTCTCCACGGACCATGCCCTTGCCGAAATGATCGTCCAAACCGGTGAGGAAACCCATGAACGCTGCTGGCGCCTGCCCCTTCCGGAGGATTATAAGGAACTGCTGAAAAGCGACACGGCGGATCTGAAAAATGTTTCCGGCACACGCCATGGCGGGGCGATCACAGCCGCCCTGTTTCTGTCCGATTTTATCGAAAAAACCAGATGGGCCCATATTGACATCGCCGGACCGGCCTTTGCGAAAAAAGCGTCCGCCTATTGCGGCGCCGGCGGTACTGGCTTCGGTGTACGACTGTTGTGCAGCCTGTTGACCAAGAGTGAGCGGATCGCTGGATGATGGCTGACCGCCGACGGTATTACATCATGTTTCATCCGGCGATTTACAACCTGATGGAGCTGTCGGGGACAGCCTGCACGTCGCCGTATGCCATCCTTTCGTATCTCACCGGCCGGAATGCAACGTCTGCGATCCATGAGGATAATTACCTCGATTTTTTGCATTTCGATGCAAAAAAACTGCGCGGGGAAATCCTCGAATATTTCGGCATGGAGAACTATGCCTCCTATTACATCGCCAATCAGTTGGCCCTGGCGGATCCAGGGGCCGCCATTATACTGGCCGACAGCCGCAGAAGACAACCAGACGAAATCATACGTCTATTCGGCAGAAAGCCGGATGGGGTCTTCATCTCCACCATCAGTTCCAGCTTCCCGACGGCGGTTGCCGCCACCCTGCCGCTCAATCATGCCCGCATACCGGTAATCCTGGGGGGGATCCACGTTTCCACCAGTAGCCGTGACGTCGATACCTTCCTGCGGAATCAAGCTCCTTTTCCCCGCCTGATCACCCATGTAAAAGGCGCTGGCGATGCCGCGGTCATCGCCCGGATCGTCGGCGACATCCGCGCCGGAGCGCTTCAGCCCGAATATATCGGCACCCGAACCATCGAAAACGGTATCTGGGGGCACCCCAATGTATCCGCACTTCCGCCGATGCCCCTCCGTTTTTTCAGAAAGCTGCCCGTGGCCGGCGCTTTCCTGGGGGACCTGCTGCGGATCAAGGTCACGACGCCTTACCTCGGATGCCCCTACTCCTGCCGCTTTTGCTCGATTTCCACATTGCCCCGTAACCAGCGCATTTTTTCCTACCGCCATGCGGAAGATTTCGTGAACGAACTGGAGCATTTTCAGAAAGAAAAACATTCTTTTACAAATCGGCTCTTCTTTTTCCTGCCGGACAATTTGCTGCTGGCGAGAAACAAACTCGAAGCCATCCTCGACCTCATCATCCAGCGGAATTTGAAACTGAACTACGCGGCCCAGATATCCATCAACGTCGCGGAAGACGAAGCACTGCTGAAAAAATTGCGACTGTCGGGCGCCTCCCATTTTTTTATCGGTTTTGAATCCCTGAACATCCGCAATCTGGAGTATATCGGGAAAGAAGCGGTCAGGCGGATCCGCAGGAGCGGCATGGGGGTTTCCGAATATTACGCCGCCTGCATCCGGAACATCATCCGCCATGGAATTTCCATCCATGGGGCCTTTATTATCGGGCTTCCATATGATTATTTCCATTCCTTGAGCGATCATACCGGCCGCGAAATCGCAAGGTTCTGCATCCAAAACAGAATCGGCCTCCAACCGGCATCCCTTACAGCCCTGCCCGGCTCCATCACGTTCATGGAACAGCAAGAAGCTGGAACCCTGCTGTATGGAACCCCCGGTTCCATGGACTATTTGATCTCCCTGTGCCTGACCGATCTGTCGGAAATGAATCAAATCGTGCCAGCCGAATTGAAAAGCAGCCCGCTGGTGGTGGCTTATATGGTTTACGACGCCGTCCGCCGGGTCGGTTCCAGCCGCACCGCGCTTTTCAATGCGGCGTATATGGCCACGCAAGCATGGCTTCATCCAACGAAAGCCGGAAAACGAATACCGCTGGAACGGTTCTGGGGTCTCTGCGCCGCAGCGGTTTTCCAACTGGGCGCCAGCGCCTATAAGGAATTGGGGGAGTCGCTGGTCAGGTCCGGAAACGGCATCCGGGGGACTTTTGAACGATTATACGACCAGGAAAAAAACCCGGAAGTGAAACATCTGTTTCGCCATTTTATTCAAGCTTTCAGGGGAAAAGGAGGTCCGCCCGTAACTGCGTCCCCCGTCAACGGCAATTCCGGGGAGCCTCTTTCCCCGGCTGTTTCCAGCTTCTTGTCGCATCCAGCAGCTTGTAGTAATGATCATGAAAAGCATGGCTGTTCAGCAGACGGTCGGCGAAACGCAGATATTTGAAGGCGATGGAGCGAACCGCCAGCTGCAGGGCGTGAGCCCGGATTGGTTTTTCCAAGAGGTGATGGATACCGGCCGCCACGCACATATCCACGATATCGTCATTGGAATGGCCGGTTACGATGATGGTGTCCTCATACAGGGCCTCATATTTCCCGGCGATGGAGTCCAGGAACATGAACCCGCTCTTGTCTTTCAGAAACACGTCGACCACGAAGATCGCAATACCAGTGTTCCGGTTCAGACAATAAACTCCGGCTTCTTCATCATCCGTAAAGACATATACATTGCCCCATGAATAAAATCTTCCAATGATCTCGGCAAGCGATTCACAAGCCGCCTCATCATCATCGACAATGATAACATCCAGTCCCTCCGACATGGGCACCTCGTATTGGTTTTTTTAGCAGGTTGCGGCGGTTCATCCGGATACAACGGGAGAGCAGCAGGAGCGATTCATGCGGTTGCGGCTGAGAACCCATTCTCCTTCCTTTACTTCACAGATGCCATAACCGCCTGGAAAGATCAATATCTTTCTGGCCCGGCTGGGCTGCCCAACCGATTTGAATCCTAACCAAACCCGAACGAATTCCTTACAAACAGGGGGTATACTGAAAACCATCCGACATGAAATCCCTGTACAAAAACCGATCATATTTGGCATTGACTTTGAGACCCGATCATATTAATAACCAAACATTCCTTCAGAATGGCGCGAAGGGGAACCGACTCCTTCCGGATAAACGCCGGTTATCCCAATTGGAACATAACGAATCGTAGCAGCACAGTCAGAATATGCCCTGATGCAGTACCCGAAAGAATTTTTTCGGGAGACGAATGCTTTATATTTTCAGTAGCACACCGCAACCGTCAAAAAGCCCGACGGGAAAGGAGGATTGTTTGGATACCACAGCCATTGCCAGAGAATTCATTCATTATCAGAAAGTCCTCATCGACAATGCGTTCGATGTTGTCGGTCTTTTCCAGGAACAAACGGAACGGATATCCAACGCCTTAATCAAACGGAATGCCGAGCTGACGGCCGAAAACCGGAAATCGATCCAGCAGTGGGCCAAGTGGTTCAGCAAAGGTAGTCTGAATTTGAAAAATATCATGACCGGCCAGGTGAACCAGTTTGAAAACCTGCTTATGAAACCCGTATCCCCAAAGCCTGTGAAAAATATGAAATCAGAACCCCGGGAAACAAATGAAGCAGAAGTCAAAAAACAACCGGCCGCCAAAAAACAGCCGGCAGCGTGATATGCCTTGACCATCAACCCCATTCTTCTTAAGGAGAAACGACAATGGATCAAAATCAAATATTGAAACAGATGCTGGATTTCAATCGCGCCTCTTTCAACAATACCTATGATATGCTGGTCATGGTTCAGGATCAGGCGGAAAGAATGACGAATTCTTTCCTTAGCCAGGCCAGCTGGTTTCCGGAAGAAGGCCGGAACATGCTCGCCGAATGGATCAAGGCCTGCAAAAAGGGGCAGGAGGATTTGAAAAAAAACGTCGATTCCAACATGAAAAAAGCGGAAGAACTGTTTGCAGCCCAGGCATGAGAAATATCCCGGTTTGCCCGATCATGGCGGCCATGCAACCCAAGCGGTCATAAACCGGCGGGTCGACATCCGCATCATCGCGACCCGATATGCCGTTTCACCATTGGAGCCCCGATGCCAGTACCCGGTTTAGCTGGAAGGGGCTTTTTTATCGTTAACGAACCCATATGAAAAATAAACCCGCACCGTTCCCGGAACCGGACACCATCCCGCGGATGATGGCCAAAAACATCAACTCCCTCTCGGCGGGGCTTTTGGCCGGACAGTTTTTTTTAAAAGGCGCGATGAAATACATCAACGAGTTCAACGTACCTTTTTGGACTTCCCTGGAGGCCTTCCTCTCTCTGGAAAAAACCAAAACACTTCGGTTCTCGCCTTTTAAAAACGGCTTTGATTATTTTAAATTACTGCAATTCAACCAGCAGATCGCCGAGAAAGGTTTTTTCAGCTCGTTTTCATCCATGAATTCCTACCATAGCCGCCAATGGTCCGACGGTTTTGCCGCTTTGCTTCGAACCCTCTTTCTGGAGGAGGGGTGCGCCCTGCCTGAATACCTCGATCGTCTTGCGGAAACATTTTCCACTGTCATCGATAAATACCCCCGCGCCATCGCCGACATCAAATCCGAGTATGGATTTCACTTTGAAAATGGAAATTATACCCTCGCCGCCGAAACGGAAAGATTCCTGCTCTACCAGGTCCTGCCAACTGCCAGGGGCGTCGCCGTTCGCGGCGACGGTAAGCCGATACTGATTGTTCCGCCATATGTCCTGGGCCCCAGTATCCTCGCCTTTCTGCCGGGTGAAAACAAAAGTTATGTCCATGCGTTCGCCAACCAGGGGATTCCCACTTATATCCGCATCATGAAAGACATCCACGCTACAGCCGCGGTTCAAGTCATGACCGGTGAGGACGATGCCGCGGATACCGGTCATTTCTGCAGTATAATAATGAAAAAGCACCATAAAAAGGTTACCCTGAACGGGTTTTGCCAGGGCGGGTTCATCGCCGTTGTCGACTATCTCACCGGGGAATTGGACCATTCGGTGGATGCCCTGATCACCTGTGTCGCCCCCATGGACGGAACCCGCAGCAAATCCCTGGTGGAATATCTGCAGCATCTGCCCCGGCGGTATCGTGATCTGGGGTATGCCGTCAAAAGCCTGCCGGGCGGCAACCAGGTCGTGGATGGCCAGGTCATGAGCTGGGTCTATAAACTGAAAAGCATGGAGCGGGAAGCCCCCCTGTTTACCTTCTATCGCGATCTCACCATGTTCGAAGAATTGGCGGATCGTAATGCGGAAATCAACAAAACCTGGGCGGCATTGAGTCATTGGCTTATATACGACCGGACGGATCTGCCGGTGGCCATCACCCAAATGAGTTTTGATTCCTATACGATACCGGTATCACCCGACGGCGAACTGCCCTTCCGTCTTTTCAACCGCCCGCTGAATTTCAAACGGATTCAGGAAAACAACATCCCCTATTTGATCTGTTACGCGGAAAAGGACGATCTGGTGGACAAAGCCGCCGCCCTGGCGCCGACGGATTTTGTCCAGGCCCAGGTCACCGTGTTTCCAAAAGGACACGGCGCCATCGCCACATCCTGGAGCGACCCGAAATCGGAGTGTGCTCTGCATACCCGTTTCGGTGACCATTACAGCGGTCCGGTTCGATTTCAGCTGGATTTGGAGGAAAACGCCGCCCTTTCCGGTAAAAAGAGTTGACAGCGGTTTCGTCTTCTTTTAGACTGAACCATATCTCATCATCAGCGCCGCAAGCGGAACAGCAATAATTCCGGTATTCCTCACCTGCCCAAGTGCCAAGAGCCGCGGTGATCCTCAGAATTGATCCTGTCAGTGTTGTTGAAACGGGAAAAACGGTTTTTCGAAACCGACATCGCCTCTGTTTTCGATGATGGAGGGATGTCTCCAACGGCCGACTGGAGGGCCATTCACCGGGAGGAGTTGGTCATGACCACTTATCATGGCAGGGCATTTCATCGGGAAGAAACCTCAGCATCCCTATTATGGTCCGATTTGAAAATGGGAAATTGTCACAAAGCCCGCTTGCGGAACAAGAGTCCGGCCGGCATTTATTTCGAATCCGCCCGGGACTGCCCTCCGGGAGCCATCATCCGCATTCAGCGCACGAATCGGGACAGGGATTTATCAACAAAAGACCCAATCCAGGGGAGCCATGCCCGGGTATTGTGGAAAAAGGAAATCCATACGCCCCTTCGGTACGGAATGGGGGCCCGGTACCTGTTGTGGAAATGTTCCCTGTGTGGCAAGCTCCTGGATCCGGATAATCACTGGGATACGGAAGGTATTCACCTCTGTTCCAGGTGTGGACAAAAAATCAATGGCCTGACCGACGGGGCCTTGAAAAAAGGAATTGAGCAGTTTTTATCCGGCAACGTAATTTAACCGGGATATCGCACCAGAAGCCGATGGACCGCTTCCATGCCAAACTCCAGGGCGGAAACCGGGATGCGCTCATCCGCGGCATGAATGAGGCTAAAAAAAGGAAAATCCTTCGGCAGCTTCATGGGGAGGAAACCATAGGTCTGAATACCGAGTTTTGAAAAATGCCTGCCGTCCGTTGTTCCCGGCAGCAGCATGGGGGCCGGCACGGCAAGGGGGTCCATTTCCTCCAATATACCCGCAAGTAACGGAAATAGTGTCATATCCGGCCGGTCCGGACAGGCGTCGTATCGTTCCAATTCCAATGCGACATCATTTCCGAGGCGTTTTTTCAACTCCGCCAGCATGTCTTCCGGACGGAAACCGGGTAACAGGCGCCCGTCCAGCCGCACGGAAATTTCACTCGGGATCACATTGATTGTCTCCCCCCCTCTCAACACAGTGGCATTGACCGTGTTATGCAACAGGGGATCAAATGAACGCCCCTTATCTCCGAGTAATTCCAGAACCAGGTCGGTCAGGGCCGGCCTCAACAGCAATTTCATCAACAGGCGTTTGAGCGGCGGCAACATGCCGGCCATGACGCCCACCATGTCCCTGACCAGCGGGATAATGTGAACCGGAAGCCTGGCTTTGTCCAGTTGTCGGAGCATCCTGCCGAGCCTGGCCACAGCGCCTCCGCGCATGGGCAGGGAGCCGTGACCGGCCGGACCGCGGATCACCGCCCGCATCCAGCAGATTTGTTTTTCCGCCACCATGATCGGATACAACCGCTTGGTTTCCACCGGCAGGGAACACCCACCGAATTCTCCCACGGCGAACCGAATACCGGCGAAATGCTCCGGATGGCGCTCCACCAGGAATCTGGCACCCTGGTTTCCTCCGGCCTCCTCATCGCTTACGAGGGCCAGCACGATATCGCCGGCGGCGCGTTGTCGTTGCCGGATCAGACGCAGCAAGGCGCCGACCATCATGACAATGCCGCCCTTCATGTCCAAAGCCCCCCGACCCCAGACGCATTCATCGGCGCAAACACCTTCAAAAGGCGGGAATCGCCATTGCTGGCCGGACGTCGTAACCACATCCAAATGGCCGTACATCAGCAACGGCGCCGCCCTTCCCTCCCCTTTCAAACGGGCGATCAGGTTCGGCCGTTCCGGTTCCCTGGCCAGCAAGGTGGTATCGAATCCGGTCCGGGAAAGCATTCGTTCCAGAAACAGGATGCTTTCCTTCTCGTTCCCCGGAGGATTGGTGGTATCGAAGCGGATGAGCTGCCGCAGCAGCTCCATCGGATGGGGATAATGATCCTGGGAATTCATTTTCAATAATAGCTTTTTTTCCGGGAAATCCTGCCCATGATGAGACCTGCCAACAGAACGATGCTGCCGGCGACGAACCAGCGGATCACCCCGAAACGAAACAGGCGTTGATTTTCTTTCACCAGGTCCCCATTGCGCCTGGACAATTGCCGGTTCTCCTGTTCCAGTCTGCCGATGGTATCGCCCGCGGTTTTGCTCTGCCGAACCAGATCGGCGGTCTGGCCCGAATGGGATAACAGCGACCGGTATTCCTCCCTGGCCCCTTCCAACTCGATTTTCAATTTCTGGATTTCCTCTTTCTGGCCGCGGATAATCTCTTCCATTTCCGCTGTGGTTTCCGATGGTTCCCGCCGGACATCGGTCCTCCCGTTTCCGGGATCGCCTTGTTGCAACCTGGACTTCTCGAGTTCGGCCTTCAGTCTTTCAACCTCCGCTTCCAGCCCGGCGTTGACCGCCGCAACCGGAGGAGTCGATATGAAATACCGCTTCCGCACCCAGCCCACCTCCCCTTCCCGGGTTTTCACTTTCATGAATTCGCCATTTTCTTCAATGACTTCAACCGGGGTGCCCGATCTGAGCGACCGCAGCATCGGATGTTCATCGCCTTTTCCGGCCCTCATGGTGACGACGAGAACATCGGAAACATACCGAACATCAAGCGCCACGGCAGCGCCAGTCCAAAACAGCAGCAGCCCCGCAGCCACGCCGATCCTCCCCCATTCATCCAACATCCGCCTGCTTCCCATGGCCATCCATTCCTTTCCAGCTGAGGTGACATTATCCCGATGCTTGTTCTCCATATCATTCCCATTAATTGCACATGCCTGTCAAGTTGGCCGGTCGCGGCCCCGGCCCCAAACGCCTTGTCAACAATTTGACGCCGCCTTGGTCGTTCCGCATGATCCCGAAGCCCTAATTTTCTTTATTTTTAATTATAATTCTATATGTTATGCCTTTTCGATTTTTTTGGCACACAAATCGCATTTCCCGTGACAGACGCGCTATGGATCACATGAACAAGAACCGGTGTCAAAATTGCGATGGTGAAACATGAAACAACAGACCAATCGGCTTATCTGGGAAAAAATCGCTCAGGAATTGGTGGAACGGAATCGGGAAAGAGAGTCAACCCGGTTGCATCGAAATTCCGTCTTCGATGTGCGCCATCTGCTTCATAGAGTGAAAAAAAATATCCCGAATCCGTAACCGGGGCCCGTCATCCGATTCGGGCCGTCCCGGTCTGGTTTCCATGACCCCGCCGACGTCTTGAAAGTCGCCTTTTCAATGACCGCTCGGACTGGCATTAACAGCCGGCAGTTCCCCGGCCTCGCACACCACCATATGCGAATCGAAGACCTGAGAAACATACAACTTGTTCCCGTAAATACAAGCAGTGGAAGCCGCGCTGATCTGGGTCCCGTTGTCTACATAGATGGCATCCATGGACTTTCCCGGCTCCCGGTCAGACGGGTCGATCAGAAATACCACCGAAGGGGCCTTGGTCTTTTTGTCGCCGCTGTGGGTTAAAAATGCAAAATCATTGAAATGGGCGGCAACCAGAAGATATTTCCCGTAGGCCATGATGTTGTCGGGACCTTTCAATTTCAGCAATTCCCTGCCGTTGCCCAGCCTGCCATCGTCGAATCGCGGAAACTCCAGGATGCAATCCCCCCTGGTGGCGGCCACAAAAACTTTATCCTTCCCCGCCAGTATCCCGTTGGCAAAGGCGATATCGGATGCCACCACGCTCCATTCCCGCTCGGTCGGGCGATAATGGACAATATCCGAGGTCCTCATGCTCAGATAGACGGCCATGATGTTTTGATAGTCATTGGTGACATATATCTCGCCATTCTCCATTACGGACAGGTCATTGGGCGACCATAGATGTTCCGGCGCCTCCAGGAGTTCCACGAACTCCAGGGATTCCGCCGTTACCCGGTATATACCGATGGCATTTTCCTCCCTGGCTCCATGCAGACAGGGATCATGGATAATGATATATAAAAACGTATCACTGCCCACCCGCCGTATGTCCATTCCATGGGGCTTAAAGCCCACCAGCTTCGAAGGCTCCCCCGTCCGCTCCATGCGCCGGACATAGCCGGTTTTGATATCAAAGGAATAAATGTCGCCCCTGGCGGGTCCGGTCCTCCGGTCATAGGAGGACACCAGCAGTCGCGGCGGCCTGTTCCAATGGTCCAGGACGAAATCCTCCGGACCGACGGCGACCTCAACGGCGTAACAGTTCTGGTCGTATCGATATATCGGAAGCGGCTCCCTGAATCCGCAGGCGCCGATGCAAATGCAACCCAGCGCGACAACCCAACAGGGATACAACCTGATGTGTCGTGCTGAAAAAATCGTTTCAACCATTCTGCCTGTTCTGCCCATTCTACGCTTCCTCCACGATTGTCGCTTTCTGTCACGCAGCCAACGCCGTCTGGAAAATATACCGCCCCGGGGCTTGATGGCAATCACTTTTTAAATTCAGATGCATTCCCCCACCGGATTATCTCATTTTTATTGCATATTTTTTTCGCATGGTGTCAAATGCCCCTGCTTGGCCCGGTTCGGACGGACACTAGACCCGGCCGGGCATTTTCATACGGTATTCCACCTTGACAGGCAAAAGGAAGGAACATTGGTGTTGCGGCTGGCAATGATGATCTGGTGCTCCCTGATGGCATTGACGATATCCGTGAGGGCCACCGAAGCGACGGAAAATTGGCGTCTTTCCAAAAAACAGGATGGAATCTGGGTGTACACCCGACCCTCCGCGACCTGCAGTTTCAATGAATTTAAAGGGATCATTATCATTGACGCCGGAATCGAGGTGGTGGGGATGGTGTTGAAGGATATTCCGTCCTTCCCGCTGTGGATGAGCGACTGCCAGCAATCCCCGATTATCGAAAAAAATGGCCGGAATGATTATATTTTTTATTTTGTCCAACATATGCCGTGGCCGGTGGAAAACCGGGACACAGTGCTTCAGGCCCGCACGACCATTGACTGGAATGCGGGTTATTTCCAGGTGGATTTTCATTCCATTCAGGATGACCGTATCCCCCCGCAACCGGACTGCATCCGGATGAAAGTGGTCGGTCGGTTTTTACTGGAATACATCGAGCGACGGAAAACGCAGGTAACCTATTGGATTCAAGCTGATCCATACGGTTCCATGCCCGCCGTTATCGCCAACATGATCAGCCGGAAAATTCCCTTGGAAACCTTGCAGGGCATGCGGAAAATGGTCATGGATCACCGCTATGAACAACGGGCGGCTCAATCCCCGGAGAAACTGGACCTCGAAATCGCTCTCCGCAACAACTCGGTAAAACGGCGGAAACCGGCGATCCGGTAACCGCCGCGGCGTCGGGTTGCCTCCCCAACCACCCGGAAATCCGGTCAGCGCGCAAAATGATTCATGCTGCCCGAAACATAACCGGTCAGATCGCAGACGACATAAGCAAAACCCAGTTTTTTCAGTTCAGCCACGATTCTCAGGCGGTTCTCTCCGTCCAGCAGCCTTCCGATCTCCTCCGCCGGGACTTCAATCCTGGCGATCTCGCCGTGATGACGAACCCGGCACATGCTGAACCCCTGATCCAGGAGGATACGTTCAGCCAGTCCGATGCTGCGCAATGTCTCTTCCGTGATCGGTGTTCCATAGGGAACCCGCGTTGCAAGGCAGGCCATGGCGGGTCGATTCCAGGTGGGCAGGCTCATTTCCCTGGATAAGCGCCGGACTTCCGCCTTGGTCAGCCCCGCTTCCACCAACGGGGCCGCAATCCCCAGCTCCGCTGCAGCCATCAATCCGGGCCGGTAGTCGTTCAAGTCATCCATGGTAACGCCATGGGCTACGGCGGCCAGCCCCATATTCCGGGCCACCTGGCGGAAAGCGGCAAACAGGTATTGTTTACAGATATAGCAACGATTCTTCGGATTGGCGGCAAATTCCGGTATGGTCAGCTCACTGGTTTCATGGAGGATATGGCGGGCACCCAATCGAAAGGCCGTTTCAACGGCGTGGTTCCGCTCCTCCATGGGATGTATCGCCGAAACCGCCGTTATGGCCACAACCCGATCCTGAAGCACTTCCCTGGCCGCCGCCAGTAATAACGTGCTGTCGGCACCGCCGGAAAACGCCACCAGCAGGGAATCGAAACGGCGGATCATGGCATACAGCAAGTCCTTTTTCTCGTATACCGTTCCATACTCCACCATGCATCCTCCCATTATCCGGCAGCCGCTCCGGGTTTCAGCAGGCGGCGAAGCGTTTTGCGATTTGACCGGCTTCGCTCATAATCCGGTCGAAGAGGGTTCGAACAGTGGGAATATCATGGTTCAATCCCACGCCCTGGCCCACGGAAATGATGCCACAGTCCAGATCACCCTCCCCGTACATCCGTCGGGCGTTTTCTCCTGAAACGATTTTCAATATCTCACCGAGATCCGCCCCCCTGGATTCCACCTCCGCGCATTTCTTCGCCGCGGCGTTGACCCAGACCCGATGGGTGGCGCCGATGGAACGCATGACCAACATGGTATCCTGCTCACTGGCCTGAACCAGGGCCTGTTTCAGATTGTCATGAATCGGGCATTCCCGGGTCATCAACAGCCGTGTGCCGATGATCACGCCATCGGCCCCCAGGGATAGAAGCGCCATGAGACCACGGCCGTCCGATACACCACCGCCGCCGATAACCGGAACCCGAACGGCGTCCTTCACCGCCGGCACCAGCACCAGTGTGCCGATGTCCAGTTTACCCGTGGCGCCGCCGTTTTCATATCCCACCACGGTTATCATGTCCGCGCCCATCTGTTCCACCTTGCGAGCGTAACGGACGCCGACGCATTTATGAATCCAGGTCAGACCGGCGGACTTGAATCTTGCACACAGATCTTCCGGTGCCGAATGTCCGGAAGTCTCCACGATGCCGACCCCTTTTTCGATCAGGATATCCAGGTAATCATTGTTGTCGATGGGCCGCATGGAGGGAAACAGGTTGATGTTCACCGCAAACGGTTTGTCCGTGGCGGCTTTGACCTGATCGATGGCCAAGGCGAATTCCTCCCGGGTCGGATAAATCGCGGAAGCCAGGATTCCCAACCCCCCGGCGTTGGAAATCGCCGCAACGAATTCGGAGGTGGAAATCCACATCATGGTACCGCCGATGATCGGATACTGAATGCCGAGTTTTTCCGTCAATCGCGTCTTCAACAGTTACCTCCCTGTCTGCCGCCCCCTGTCGTGGGACAACGGTTTACGGTTGCTATTCTCCGGCACATTCACCGCCGGGATGAATTATCCCCCCTTATGATTCTTTTCGAACCATTTTTCAATCCCGAATTTTCGGACGAAACGATTGCTGAAAGCAACACGGGCTGGCTGGCGCCCCGTTGCTCCCGGTCCGCACGCCCCGACTTCATGCTTGCCAATTCCGATCCGTTCCTGTATGACACACGGAAAACCTGCCGAAAATCGAAGCATCGTCATCCATCAAGAGGCTCCGGGCCACCTGGGCCCTGTTGAAACGGGAGAACAACACCATGACGCAACCGCTCTGGAATCCGCCTGAAGAGAGAATCCTGAAATCAAACATGTACCGCTTCATGGGAGTGGTCAATCAGAAATTCGGACAGAATTGCAACGACTACCGGCAGCTTTACCAATGGTCCATCGATCATATCGCCGATTTCTGGGATACCATGTGGAGTTTTGCCGGAATCCTCACCAGTGCGCCATATCACCAGGTAGTCGACGACATCCGAAAAATGTCGGGAGCTGCTTGGTTTTCCGGAGCCCGGCTCAATTTCGCCGAAAACCTGTTGCGATACCGGGATGACCGCACCGCCTTGATCGCGGTGGGAGAGGACCGCAATGCCACCTGCCTGAGCTATGCCGGACTGTATCAGGAGGTCGCCCGCCTGGCCAAATCCCTTCGCGATGCTGGCCTCCGGCCGGGAGACCGGGTGGCTGGCTTCATGCCCAATATCCCGCAGACCACCATTGCAATGCTGGCGGCCACCAGCATCGGCGCTGTCTGGTCGTCCTGTTCACCGGATTTCGGTATTAAGGGAGTTCTAGACCGGTTTGGGCAGATACAGCCCAAAATTTTATTCACGGCCGACGGGTATTCTTTTAAAGGCAAGAAAATCGACTCCCTGACCCCCATGGCCGACATCGTCGGCCGGCTGCCATCGATTGAAAAAGTGGTTGTCGTACCCTATATAAAGAAGTGCCCGGAAATCGCCCGCGTCCCGCATTCAGTCCACTACGGGGAATTCATTTCCCCGGATACCAACATGGAAATTCTGTTCGAACAGCTTCCCGCGGCCCATCCGCTCTACATCATGTATTCAAGCGGCACAACGGGATTACCCAAATGCATGGTCCAAAGCGCCGGGGGCATTCTCGTGCACCATCTGAAGGAATTGTTGCTGCACACGGATGTAAAAAGGGACGACACGATTTTCTACTACACGACCTGCGGATGGATGATGTGGAACTGGCTGACCAGCTCACTGGCGACAGGCGCCACCCTGGTTCTGTATGACGGGAATCCTTTCCACCCGGAACCGGGGGTTCTCTGGCGCATGGCCCAGGATCAAAAAATAACGATTTTCGGAACCAGCGCGGGCTATATCGCCGCACTTCAGAATACGGGGGTAAAACCGGGGAAAGGCTATGACCTGTCGAGTCTGCGGACCCTGCTTTCGACTGGTTCGCCCCTTTCCATCGAGGGCTTTCATTTCATCTACCGGGAGGTCAAACAGGACCTGCAACTCTCATCCATCTCCGGCGGCACTGATTTGAACGGCTGTTTTGCCCTGGGAAATCCCATGGGACCGGTTTACGCGGGAGAACTGCAATGCCGGGGCCTGGCCATGCGCGTTGAATCCTTCGATGATCAAGGAAATTCCGTCACCGGGCAGCAGGGGGAACTGGTTTGCACGGCCCCGTTTCCTTCCATGCCGATCTATTTCTGGGACGACCCGGACGGGAAAAAATATCATGCCGCTTATTTCAACATCTATCCGAATATCTGGCGGCATGGGGATTTCATTGAAATCAACGACCGGGGCGGAGTGATCATTTACGGCCGGTCCGACGCCACCTTGAACCCCGGAGGCGTCCGCATCGGGACAGCGGAAATATACCGACAGGTGGAACAGATACCGGAAATTGAAGACAGTGTTGTCATCGGCCAGAACTGGAAAAACGATATCCGCGTGATTCTCTTTGTCAAACTGGGCCCCGGAGCGGATTTAAACGAAGCGTTGATCACCAGGATCAAAACAACCATCCGCGACAACGCTTCCCCCCGCCATGTGCCGGCAAAAATCATCGCCGTTCCCGGGATCCCGTATACCCTGAACATGAAGAAAGTCGAACTCGCCGTGAAAAAGACGATCGAAAACAAGCCGGTATTGAACAAGGAAGCCCTGCTCAATCCGGAAGTTCTGGATTTCTATTCGAATTTGACGGCTTTACAGGAGGATTGAACCTCGTGGAATCACTACATCTTTGCCTTGGGGGAAATGGTTATTCTTCAACCAGATAGTCCTGGAACAACCGATGGACCGTCTGCGCATGCCACTGCCCTCTTCCGGAGAAAGTCTGAAATTGCTCCTTTTCCAGGTAGAGGGCGATATTATCGAAGGTTTCTCCTTTATTCCGCATTTTTTCAATGACTTGCAGAATCTTTTTGCGATTCTGATCCAGGGGCTTCCGGGCGCGGGTCCTTTTTTTTCGCGTGTCCCTGGCGAGCAGGGCGCCTTCCAGACCGGAGGATTTCACATATTCAAAGACGGTTTTCATGATTTCCGTTTTCTCGGATTCCGCTTTGGCTTTCAATTCCTCGAGCTCGACGGCGCGCTTCTGACATTGGACGGCATTCTCCAGAAATGTCGTGACCGCCGGCATCATGGTTTTCACTAGTTCCACCAGGGTCTCTTCGAAAGGCGTCATTTTAACCCTGCGCCGATCCTGACCGTTGCGTTTTTCATTGCCGAAATACTGTTGCTGGCTCTCGTAATGATATTGATGCCGGTCATAATTTGTTCTGCTTTGCGGCTGTTTATCTTTTCCACTTCTGATATTCTTTAAAAAATCATTGCTCATTCCGACCTCCTTGACAATGTTGACCTGACAATTGAATGAACTTTCGTTTTCTCGCTTGCTGACGTACGAAAATCAATGGGAGTGAGCGACCGACTAGAAACTACAGCTGGTTGATGAGGAAGATACTCTGAAAGAAAGCGGACCCTGTCATTGAGTTTAATTCGTCTTTGCTTTTATACTACAGCCCGGGTGAAAAATCAAGCCGGAAATTCCCATCGTCCCTGCTGCATTCTTGACAGCTCCCTTGACAGCTCCCAGGGGTTTTCGTATAGTTTCGGGCAGTCGGTTGTTTTATCATACGCCTTCCCGTACCCGGTCATTCCGATTGATTCCTCGAATACAACCGTATGGAAACGGCGGCCTGCCTTCGGAAGGGTAATAACCTACAGCAAAACGGAACTGTCCACCATGTCCCCATCGAGCATTGTTACCGATTGGCTTCACCAGGAACCCAGGCCCGGAGACCATCACCTCATGTTCCGGGGTGATGTCCGGACTTTCCGGCTGTTCATTCACCGGGACATTCCGGGAAAGGCCTGGATCCGGACCAATATCGGCCGCGCGGGGATCATCCGCGGGGAAATCATCGAAGAAATCCGTCATGAAACACCACGGCTCGGACGCGCCTGGTTTGATATTCCCATGCGTGAAACCGAACATGGTTGTTTCGAAATCACCCTTCCCCTCGGCGAAACAGGTCATTTCGAGGCCAAATGCTTTTTCCTGCCAGAGGGGGAAAAGGCGCCGCTGTGGCCCGAAGGCGGCAATACCGTCATCAATGTGGAACCCGCGGACACCTGCTGCGGGAATATCGTGTACAACACGTTCGTCAGACAATTCGGGCCGAATAAGAACGGCCGGAATCCGCTCCCCTGGGATAAAGACGACATCGTTCGCAAATTTGACGAATCCGGATACACCGTCATCCCCCCTTCCGGCACCTTCCGCGACCTGATCAGGGAATTGGATTTCATCATCCATGACCTGGGTTGTCGTTTTCTCCAGCTGCTTCCCATCCATCCCACCCCTACGACCTTCGCGCGGATGGGACGCTTCGGCAGTCCCTATGCTTCCCTGAGTTTCACCGCTGTGGACCCCGCTTTGGCGGAATTCGATCCCAAAGCCACTCCCCTGGAACAATTCATCGAATTGGTGGATGCCGTCCATGCCCGCAACGCCAAGATAATCCTGGATATCGCCATTAATCATACGGGCTGGGCCGCCAGCCTCCATGAAACCCATCCGGAATGGCTGGTACGCGATCCGGAAGGCCGGATCGAGGCACCCGGCGCCTGGGGAGTCATCTGGGCGGATCTCACCAAACTCGATTACAGCAAAACCGACCTGTGGGAATATATGGCCGAGGTGTTTCTGATCTGGTGCCATCGCGGCGTCGACGGTTTCCGGTGTGACGCCGGCTACATGATTCCGGTGCCGGCCTGGACCTATATCGTGGCGACGGTCCGGAACCAATATCCGGACACTATTTTTCTGCTGGAAGGTCTCGGCGGGAAAATCTCCGACACCCGGGCGATTTTAAACGAAGCCAATTTCAATTGGGCCTACTCGGAACTGTTCCAGAATTATGATCGCGGCCAGATCGAACACTATCTACCAGAAGTATTTGAAATTTCATTAAAAGATGGCATCATGGTGCATTTCGCGGAGACCCATGACAACAATCGCCTGGCTGCCAGGTCTCCCAACTACGCCCGCATGCGCACCGCCTTGTGCGCCCTCTGCGCCCCCTTCGGCGCATATGGATACGCGGGAGGGGTGGAATGGTATGCCACGGAAAAAATCGACGTCCATGAAGCCAATTCGCTCAACTGGGGCGCCTCTCATAACCAGATCGGACATTTGCGGAGGCTCAGCGACATCCTGAAGAATCATCCCTGTTTTCATGATCAGACAGACCTGAAACCGATGCCGGTGGAGGGGGACAACCAGATCGTTCTGATGCGGCACCATCGTCCTTCCGGAAAAACGGTTTTCGTCGTCGTCAACCTGGACGAACACCAGGAAGGCATCATCAGCTGGAACCTGCCGGAGGACATCCAGATGCCGTCAAGACCCGTTGATCTCGTCACCGGCCGGGAAATCGACGTTTCGGTTTCCGGGCAGCGCGTTTCCTGCCGCCTGGCGGCGGGAGAAGTTCTTTGCCTGTCCATGGCCCCAGGCGACCTGGAAATATGCCGAACGGCGGGGGGAAATTCCCGCGGCCTGCCGGAACGGATCAAACAGCAGAGAATTCGTGCCAAAGCCCTCGACATTCATACCTTCTATAACGGAATCGGCGACCTTGCCGGATTCGATCCGGACCAGGCGGCCGGACAACTGGTGGCGGATCCGCTGGAATTCTGCCGGCTGCAAAACCGGTTCAGTCAGGAAACCCGGGTCATCCACTGGCAGTATCCGGAAGATCGGATGCGCGAAGTCATGATCCCCCCGAATCATTTCCTGTTTGTTCGAGCTCCCTTGCCCTTTCAGGCCAGGATCATCAACGACCGGCAGATCGTCACGGGCGTCGAGACCAGCCTGGAAGACAGGTCCGGGGGCCATTTCTGTTTGTTCCAACCAGCGGTCCCGCCGCAATCCCATACCTCTCACAGACTGAAAATCCGCCTTTTTGCTTCCGAGAAGGCAATTCATTGCGAAGCACCGCTGCTCTTGTTATCCTCCCACGAAAATTGCCGGATTCAGACAAGTTTCACCCGCCATGACCTGTTAAACCGGCCCCTCTGTTTCAGCGTTTCCAACGGTCGCGGCGCATGTCTCCGGGCCCGCCTGGCCTGGGGCAGGCTGGAAAGTCGTTACGATGCGCTGCTGGCGGCCAACTTCGATTCATCCGGCCCGAACGACCGCTGCATCCTGTTCAGTCGATGCCGGGCCTGGCTCGTCTACCAGGGGTATTCCCAGGAGGTCTGCCTGGCGGCCCTGGACAGGTTTATCCTGGAAGGGTATTCCCGCGGAGTCTGGCAGTTCCGTATTCCATCCGGTCAGGGGGAATATACCCTGCTGTCCATCGCACTGGAAATGCCCAACGGGAAAAACACGGTCCGCATGATGTTCCATCGTCACGGCACCAATGGAGATGCGGACCGGCTGGCCGACCACAAAGAGGTCCTGTTAATTCTCCGGCCGGATATCGAATGCCGTAATTTTCATGAAACCACCAAGGCATATGTGGGACCGGAAACCGCTTGGCGGGAAGCGGTCCATTCCCGGGAAGATCATTTTGTCTTTTCCCCGGCGCACGACCGACATCTGTCCATGCGCCTTTCGGACGGACGGTTTTTCGAGGACGTTGAATGGCATTATATGGTCCACCGCGCCCTGGACGGGGAACGCGGCCTGGATCCGCTGTCCGATCTGTTCAGTCCCGGCTATTTTCAAGTCGGCATGAAGGGCGGTGACAGCGCGGTCTTGTCGGCGGAAGCCCTTGAGACGCCGAAGGAAAAAAAGGCCCTGGCCAAAAAAGCCGTCTGGAAAACCAGCGCCTTCCGCGGGCCGTCCAGCCTGGATCCGGTGGAAGCGCTTACATCGGCCATGGACCATTTTCTGGTTTCCCGGGATGGCCTGAAATCCGTCATCGCCGGCTATCCCTGGTTTCTGGACTGGGGCCGGGACTCGTTGATCTTCACCCGCGGGTTGATCGCCGCCGGCAAGACGGACGAAGCCAGAGCCGTGCTGCTGCAATTCGGCCGGTTTGAACAAAGCGGAACACTACCCAATATGATCCGCGGCCGGGATGCCGGAAACCGGGAAACCGCCGATGCCCCCCTGTGGTTCTTCATCGCCTGTGAGGATCTTCTCCGGACGGAGGGCGACAGGGAATTTCTGGATACGGGCTGTGGCGCGAAAACCCTGCGCGAGGCCCTGATCTCCATCGGACGCGGCTATGTCTCCGGCACCCCCAACGGCGTCAAAATGGATCCGGAAACCGGTCTGATTTTCTGCCCGGCGCATTATACCTGGATGGATACCAATTATCCCGCCGGCACGCCGCGGGAGGGATATCCCATCGAAATACAGGCCATGTGGTACCGGGCATTGCGGTTTCTTGCCACCATCGATCCAACGGCCGACCGCTCCCTGTGGAAGGAAAAAGCGACGCAAGTCCGGGATGCCATCTCCCGGCTGTATGTTCTCGATCATGGGAACGGTCTTTCCGATTGCCGGCACTGCCCGGCCGGCGTTTCCGCAACGAAGGCCGAACCCGATGACGCCATCAGGCCCAATCAGTTGCTGGCCGTGACTCTCGGCGCCCTGAACGATATCGATCTGATCAAGAATATCGTCGCTGCCTGCAGCCGACTGCTGGTGCCGGGAGCCATCCGCAGCCTGGCTGACGCGCCCCTCCAGCGCAGGCCCCTGGAAGTGCGCTGGCAGAACCGGTTGCTGGTGGATCCGCTTCGTCCCTACCAGGGACGATACAGCGGCGACGAAGATACCGCCAGGAAAGCGGCTTACCACAATGGAACCGCCTGGACCTGGCTTTTTCCCAGTTTCTGCGAGGCCTGGATCATGGCCTACGGACCACCCGGGAAACAAACCGCCCTGGACTGGCTGGGAAGCAGCATCCGGGTGATCAATACCGGAACCGTCGGACAAGTCCCTGAAATACTGGACGGGGATTTTCCCCACCGCCAGAAAGGATGCGACGCCCAGGCCTGGGGGGTCAGCGAACTTCTGCGGGTATGGAAATTCGCGTTGAAATGATATATACTGCGACCGTCAATCATCCCGCTCGTGGAGACAACATCATCCGAACATATCGAAGGAGACAACCGACATGGAACGCATTGACTTTGAAAAACTGATCAACTTCGCGATTAAAAACGAAATCAGCGCCCAGGAATTTTATCGCCGGGTATCTGAAAAAGTGACCGTACCCTTCCTGAAGAAGTTATTCGCCCAGTTTGTGGAGGAGGAAAGAAATCATCAACAGATCCTGGAAGGATTCCGTAACCTGGGGCCTTCCGAATTCCGTTTCACGGAAACCCCGGATTACCATTTGTCCGAAGAGGAAAAGTCTCCGGCGGTTTCGTCCGACATGAAGCCGGTTGAGGCCTTTGGCCTGGCGATGAAAAAAGAGGAGGCCGCCGTACGGCTCTATCTGTCCTTTGCCAACGTCACCAACGACCCGGAAAAAAAACGGATTTTTCAAGAATTGGCGAAGATGGAGCGCGAACACAAGCACAAGATGGAAAAAGCCTTCATCGATGTCGGCTATCCGGAGGTGTGGTAGGAAAGTCCTATTGCATTTTGCCCGGCGCCATGGTATCAGGTTTTAACTTATAGATTTCATTGTTAAATAATCGGAGAAAAATCATCATCCCCTTACCGGACCGGATGTGCTCTTGAAAAATCGACCGCTGGACAACCCGCTCCTCGCCCCGGCCATCAACGAGCTCAACATTGCCCGTAAAAACGCGCTCATCTATCCTTTGGAACATGCCCAAGTCAAGGCCAGCATGGGCCGTCTCATGAAATCCATGGAGCTGATCCTGGAAGCTGCGCCGGAAATCACCCTGGCCGTTGTCAACGATATGATCCTGTTCAAAGGGGAGTGCCTGGATAAACGGAATATCGGCTTTCAGGAACTGGCTGTCGCATTGAAATCCAGTGGAATTGCCGCGATGACATTGCACCGGGGACTCCGGGAAGAGGAAATCCTGTCCTTTTTCCAGCAGATCGCCGGCGGCCCGGAAAAAAGGAAACCGTCCGGGCAAACCGGGACCGCCGAGTCCCGGCATCCCCGCTGGCCGCATATCGACCTGCAGTACATCGATTACTCCAAGTTGCATGTCACCGAGGAGGCGGTTATCCACCGCGACGACGATACGGGCAGGCAGAACGACAGGCCGACCATCTGGAAGGATTTTGTAACCCGGCTGGTGGCCGATTCCCTGTCCAGCTCGGAAGACGCGGTCCCGTTCGCGGAATTCCCGGACCATGATCCGGCAAACCTGGCCCTTCTGCTGAACCGGAACCAGATCGATATCGAGCAGGCGCTCCGATCCTATGGCCGCATCATCGACAGAATCCTGGAGGAAGAAGGGGCCACGGAAGACCGGGAGGAATCCGAAGCAGGGATCAGGGGAATCGGTCTGTTATTGCAGGAATTGAAACCGGAATTGCGGCAGCAGTTTCTGGCCGTCACCTTTGACCGGATAGCATCCCGACCGGACGCTTCCAGCTGCATCGGGTTCCTTCACGGCATCCCCGCGCGGTTCGCCGTCGATATGCTCCGGCAGGCCAACAATGACGGCCGGGAGATCTCCCCGTCCCTGATCCATCTGATCCGGAAAATGACCGGCATTGACGGGAAGGTCACGGATGAATCCGGGGATGCCGGAGGGGGGCAGTCCCGGGAGGCCATCGCCGAAACCCTCCGGACATTGTTCAACCGGGAAAATTACGAGGATTTCGTCTCCTCCCCCTATGACCTGACCCTGAAGCGGATTTCCATCTCAGCCTCGGAGGGAAACCGGGATGAAACTGGATTCCCCATTGAGGAGCATCTTCCCTCTCTGGATGAAGCCCATCTCAACCGGCAAATCTCCCGGATGCTGCTGGCCTTCATCAGTGATGACCTTCACGCCACCGAATACCGGGCCTATATCGACAAACTGCTTGAAATCGCGGACGGCCTTCTGGATTGCGGCGATTTCCAGTTGATCACCCAAATCTTCGAGGCCCTGGACCAGCATGCCAATTACAAACGGCATCATGAAATCCGCAGCATCGCGGAAAAGGCCCTGGCCGTATTGCGCAAACCGCCGTTTGTCTCCAAAGCCGTCCATTCGGTATGCCGCCATCCGGAGCAGGCGAACCGTCAGGGGGGCCATCTGCTGCACCTGATGGGTCCCGGGGTCATCCCGGATGCCTTGAATCTGTATGCCGGCCATCCGGAGCAGGAATCGAATCCGATTCTCCTGGAATTGTTGCAGCGGTATCCGGATGAAACCGTTACGGAAGCACAAAAACGCCTGCGGGACACCCGCACGGATTATATCAAACGCCTCGTGATCCTGATCCGGGAAACCGGCGGGAAAAACGCCGCCGACGCCCTCCGGCCTTTATGGGGACACAGCGACAGGGATGTACAGCTGGAAGCCCTGGAAGGACTTCTGAAGTTCAATGACAAATGGGGGTTGCTGTTCCTGCGCAAGGCCTTGAAGGCGAATGTCCCCGGAATTTCGGATCAGGCGATCTCGCTGGCCGCGAAATACAAGGTCTTCGAGGTAGCCGATGATCTGGCGGCCATGCTCAAACGTAAAATCCTCTTCAAATCGGATTATGAAAAAAACGCCGTCCTGATCAAGGCCATGGGGGAAATCGGCAATCCCAGCGTTCTGCCGGTGTTGAAAAAACTGGCGGGGATGACATTGTCCTTCCATCCGAAAAAACTGGCCGGGATGAAACGGCTGCTGTATCGCTCCCTGATCGGATACCCGCCCCATGCCGTTCAGGCCCTGCTCCGCAGGGGATTGAAATCGAGCGACGAGAAAATTCGCAAAATCTGCCGGCAGGGGTTGCAGTCTCCTGCCCCGGCCCTCCGGAATCAACTAACCCGCGCCGATAACGGATGAAATATGGCATCTGTAAATGACCATTCGGAAATCAACCGGTTCATTTCCCACCTCACCGCCGCGGTGAACAATATCCGGCTCTATTCCGCCGGCCATCCGCAGGCCAGCCGGTACATCCAGACGGCCCATACGGGCATCTGCGATCTGCTGCGGGAAAAAGGCGATATCACCCTGCTGCTGGTCGACCAGGACATCATACTGGACAATCAGCCCCTGGATGCCGACCGCTCCAACACCGCCTCATTTATTCGCATCCTGCGTGAAAACGGCATTGAACGCATCACTTTTTCAAACGAACCTCCGGAGAAGGAATTTTCCGATTTCATCCTCTGCCTGGCCTCACCGGAAGCCAAGACCATTTCCAGCACCCCCGCCATCAAACTCGGCAAGGTGGAAATACGGGTCGAAAAGGAAACCATCGCCCCGGGGCAACCGCTTTCCCAAGAACAAATCGAAATTGTTGCAAATCTGACAGCGGTGCGCGACACCCATTACGCCGAACTTCAGCAACTGTATGGCAACGCCAAAAAACGCGGCAAAATCGACGTCCGTGGTCTTGACGGCATGATCCACGCCTTTATCAGCGGGTTTTCCCGGGGATTGCCGCCTTTGGAGCTTCTGGCGGCCCTGAAATCGGCCGATGAATATACCTTCACCCATGTGGTCAATGTCTGCATCCTCACCATGAGTCAGGCCGAGTCCCTGGGATTCAAGGGAGATCATTTATACAATATCGGCGTCGCTTCCGTCCTGCACGATGTGGGCAAACTGTTCATTCCGGACGAAATCATCAACAAGCCGGATCAACTGACCCGGGAGGAACGGGGTATTATCGAAACCCATGCCGTCAAGGGCGCCCAGTATATCCTGAAGCTGGACAACATCCCCAAGCTGGCCGTTCTTGGAGCCATGGAACACCATATCAAATTCGACGGCTCCGGCTATCCGGCCATGAAAGGAGGCTGGCGGCCCAATATCGTCAGCCAGATGATCGCCATTTCCGATGTATTTGACGCCCTGCGCAGCCGGCGCTCCTATTCGGAGCCCAAACCCCAGGAGGTCATCAAGAAAATCCTGCTACAAGACAAAGGAACGGCCTTCAACCCGTATCTGGTGGATCATTTTATCCGTCTGATCGAGCGTTGAACCCGGCAACCGTGCCGCCGCCTGGCCAGCCGTTTGGACGGCATGCGCTGCCAGGTCGTCCCGCAACCGTCTTCAGCCGCATTTGGAATACCCGCAGGCCCGGCAGGTTGCGCAACCTTCCTCGAAACAGATGGGCTGGCCGCATTCCGGGCAGCTGTCCCCCCTCAGGGAATGACCCGCCGGCTGCAGGGATCGCTTTTCGTTTCCCCGCAGGTAGCGTTCCTCCAGGACACGGCCGATGGCATCCGGTATGGAGAGAACCAGTTCCCCGTTATGGAACACCGCATGCTCCCCCCGGATCCCCTTGACCTGCTCCACGATATGCTCCACGCGCACACCGGACCGGAGAGCCAGGGAAATGAGCCGACCGATGGCTTCGGTTTTCGCCGTGGTGGACTTCCCGGACTTGCCGATGGTGGCGAAGACCTCGAAGGGGCGGCCTTCATACTCGGTCACCGTGACATACAGATGACCCATCCCGGTCCGGATTTTGGTGGTGAATCCATTCAAGGTCTCAGGCCTGTCTTTCACCATGGAAAGAAACGGATCCTCCTGCCTCCCCGCCCCCGTGAAGGAAAGGACCTGATTTTCCTTGCTGCCGTCCCGGTATATGGTAACCCCCTTGCAACCCAGGGTAAAGGCCAGGTCATAGATCCCGCGGACATCTTCCA
Organism: Thermodesulfobacteriota bacterium; assembly: GCA_049320885.1. GTDB lineage: Bacteria > Desulfobacterota > Desulfobacteria > Desulfobacterales > SURF-7 > DYJD01. Next base: position 43,495 of record JBMORA010000001.1, read on the forward strand.
CCGTCGCGTCCCTGGGGAGATTGACGGTTTTGGAAACGGCGTTGTCCGTATATTTCTGGAAGGCGGCCTGCATGCGCACGTGCCATTCCGCGGGCACATCGTGGGCGGTGATGAAAACATTGCGGACATCTTCCGGGATTTCCTCCATGGCCTGGATCCCGCCGTTCTCCGCGATGCGGCTCATCAGCTCCGGGCTGTAAAAACCTCGCTCCCTGGCCACCGTTTCAAAATAGGGGTTGACTTCCGGGAGTTCGTCGTTGTCCATCACCCGCCGGGTGAAACTGAGGGCAAACAGGGGTTCGATGCCGCTGGAACATCCCGCGATGATACTCAGCGTGCCGGTGGGAGCGATGGTGGTCACCGTGGCATTGCGGTAAGCCATGCCCTTGCGGCCCTTGAAAATACTCCGGTCGAAATTCCGAAACACGCCCCGACGGGATCCGAGATGGGCCGATGCGGCATGGGCTTCCTGCTGTATGAACTGCATGAGCGATTCCGCCACGGTTAATGCGGCTTCGGAATGATAGGAGATCCCCAGTTGAAAGAGAAGATCCGCGAAGCCCATCACCCCGAGACCGATCTTGCGATTGCCGTGAACCATTTCTTCGATCTCCGGCAACGGATACCGGGACATATCGATGGTGTTGTCCAGAAAGCGGACCGCCTGCCATACAATGGTTTTCAGACGCTCGAAATCGATGGCGGGGGGTTCTTCCGGATTGTTTCCCCGGCGATTCACGAATCTGGCGAGATTGATGGAGCCCAGATTGCAGGCTTCCATGGGCAGCAGGGGCTGCTCGCCGCAAGGGTTGGTACTCTCGATCGCCCCCAGGGCCGGAGTCGGGTTGTCGCGATTGATCCTGTCCAGAAAGATGATCCCGGGATCTCCGTTCTTCCAGGCCTGATGGATCATTTTTTCAAAAACCGTAACGGCATCCAACTCCCCGACTTTTTCCCCGGAAGCAGGGTCCACAAGATCATAGGGCTGCCGCTGGCCCACCGCTTCCATGAAACGATCCGTAACCGCAACGGAAATATTGAAATTGTTCAGGGCGTTTTCATCCTGCTTGCAGCAGATGAATTGCAGGATATCGGGATGGTCCACCCGCAGGATGCCCATGTTGGCGCCCCGGCGGGTCCCGCCCTGTTTGACCTGTTCGGTGGCGGTATTGAAAACCTTCATGAAGGAAACCGGTCCCGAAGCCACGCCGCCGGTTGTTCCGACCCGGCTGTTGGCCGGTCGCAATCGGGAAAAGGAAAAACCCGTTCCCCCGCCGGATTTGTGGATCAGGGCCGCGTGTTTGATGGAATTGAAAATGTCATCCATGCTGTCTTCAATGGGCAGCACGAAACAGGCTGCCAGCTGCCCCAGCCTGCGTCCGGCGTTCATCAGGGTCGGTGAATTGGGCAGGAAATCGAAATCCGTCATCATGCGGTAAAAAACATCTTCCATCCGCCCGGCTGCGGCTTCCCCATCGTACCGGTTTTCCGCCTTGGCGATATGACGGGCCACCCGCCGGAACATTTTCTCCGGTGTTTCAATTACCCGGCCCTTGCTGTCTTTTTTTAAATATCGTTTCTGCAGAACGACCCGGGCGTTCTCCGACAGCAACAGTCCCTGCCCGGCCGATACGGATGTTTCCATCCGTCCGTCTTCCGATATCTCCAATTTGTTCCTGCGCGCCATGGCTTCCCCCGCAATTTGCCTTTTCCGGCATGTTCCGCCGGCTGATCTCCGACAGTGGTGGCTCTGACATAGACTCCTCGTTACATACCACATATGGTATGTCAAGTCCAATCTGCCACAACCGGACAGGGGCTTCAGCGGTAACTCCACCCCGGTGTTACCGCAACACGCGGCTCTTGAATTAGCCGACCGGTGATGATAAGATCAGTAAATATTCTCGGTAATGGATACGACAGGAACGCACCGCTTCCATGGTGCCCCTGCCACGGGATACTCCCTATCCGGTTTTCCAGCATTGTCTCGAGCAGTCGGATCAGGCCACGGTATTTCCAGAATGGAAAATCTTGATTCACCGCAGGAAGGTGCGTGACCATGCGTGATGGAACAGGCCCGGTCGGATCAGAACGCAGAGGTACACTTGGGAGGCGCTTATGACGACGGAAGCAGAGAACAAAAGGAATCAACGGCGGAAAAAAATCCTGATATTCAATTCGATTCTGGTCCTGATCGGTTACGGCATCACCCAAGTGGCCAGCCTGCTGGCCAAGGCGGCCGGCCTGACCAGCATCACCTACACCCAGATCCTGTTCCTGCTGTTATTATCTTCCGGCAGCATCATCATCTATGTAACCGTCATCCGTTACCTGCAGGATGTCACCAAGGCAAAAGCCAATTTCATTTTTTTCTCCCAGTACGTTTTCTGGATTGTCCTCTATTTTTTCTGGGTGATCTGGCTCAATGAAGCCAGGGTCATGGGGCTGTTTTTCGCCATCATGGGACTCTGTTTTCTGATCTTCAGCTCCAATCTGTTCTGGTCCCTGATCATTTCCTTTGCCGTGGCGGTTTTGCACCTTGCCGGGGCGTACATCGGTCTGGAATATTATCAGCAGGGCGGCAGTTTGAAGCTCGAAATTTTTTATACCCTGTGCTATCTGCCCTCCGCCGTACTGATTTCCTACCTTTCGGAAAGCTTCGGGAAACAAAAGCGGGAAATCCTTCAGGCCAAAAAATCAGCGGAAGAATCCCGGGATTCGCTGGAAAGACTGGTCAAAAGTATCGGGAAAAAATGTGAGACCCTGAATACCGCCTCCGCAATCCTGCTCGGACTGGCGAACAACATGTCGTCCGCCACCGGCGAAATCGCCACCCGCTCCGCGGAGGTGACCTCCTCCTCCGGGGAAATGAGCACCAACATCAATTCAGTGGCTTCGGCGATGAATGAAACCTCCGACCGAGTCAGGCTCATCGCCACTTCCATCGAGGAGATGACCTCGACCATCAATGAGATTTCCCAGCACGCCGGAAAAGCCCAGGACATTTCCAACAAGGCCGTCAACCAGTCCATCGTGGTTTCCCAGAAAGTGGAGACCCTGGGAAACGTCGCCCAGGAAATCGGACATATCACCGAGGTGATCTCGGATATCTCCGCCCAGACCAATCTGCTGGCGCTGAACGCCACCATCGAAGCCGCCCGGGCCGGAGAGTCCGGCAAAGGATTCGCCGTGGTGGCCAACGAAATCAAGGAACTCGCCCGGCAGACAGCGGACGCGACATTGAAAATCAAGGAACAGATCATCAATATCCAGAACACCACCACCACCACGGCGGACGTCATTTCCGGAATCATGGTGATCATCAACGAAGTCAACGACATCGTATCCTCCATCACCATGGCCATCGGCGAGCAATCCACCACCACCAGGGAAATCGCCGACAACGTCGCCCAGACGTCGGTGGGGATATCCGAGGTGAATCAGGTCGCCATCGACAGCTCGAATTACGCCCTTGAAATCACCAAGGCCATTTCCGATGTGAATGAGGATGTCGGGCGGATATCCGACAGCAGCAGTCAGGTTAACCAGAGCGCACTGGACCTTTCAAATCTGGCGAAGGATTTGAGCGATCTGACCAAAAACTTTTAGGTTTCCGGCGGGATGCGCTCCGGCTCTGCCCAGCCGGCGCACACCGGAACGGGATGACGGGGAAGTTGTTGGAAAAAAAGGAACGGCTGAGACTTCAACGGGAACTGGCGGACTGGTATCGGACTGCTCACCGGAGGCTCCCCTGGCGGGAAAATACCGACCCCTACCGGGTTTGGGTCTCCGAAGTCATGTTGCAGCAGACCCGGGTGGAAACCGTGATCCCCTACTATCAGCGGTTCATGGAGCGCTTTCCCACCTTGAAATCGCTGGCGGACGCGGACGGGGAAACCCTGATGAAACTCTGGGAAGGCCTTGGATATTACTCCCGGGCGCGGAATCTGTGGCAGTCGGCCCGAATCCTCTGCCGGGATTACGGCGGCCGGCTGCCCGGCACCCGGGAGGAATTGATCCGGCTTCCGGGAATCGGCGACTATATCGCGGCGGCTGTTCTCAGTATCGCTTTTCAACAACCGGCGGCAGTGGTCGACGGGAATGTCAAACGGATTCTGGCCCGGCTCTTCATGGAAAAAGCGGCTGTCAACGACCCCGGCGCCAAGCAAACATTTACCGCTCTCGCCGAAGGGCTCCTCGATGAACGGAATCCCGGCCAATTCAACCAGGCGATGATGGAACTGGGGCAACGCATCTGCACTCCCGGAGTCCCGGATTGCCCGGTATGTCCCATCCGCTCCGGTTGCCGGGCCTTTCGCAATCAAATGACGGACGACTACCCCCGCAGGCTTCGGAAAAAATCGACGCCCCTGAAAAAAATGATATTCGCCGTGGTGATGCGGGGTGAGTGTCTGCTGATTCTGCGGCGGCCGGACCAGGGTCTGCTGGGCGGACTTTGGGAATTCCCCGGAAACGAGCCTGAGGGAAACGGGGCCGGTGAAGAAATGGCGCGGGCTATCATCCACCGACAGACGGGAATCCGGGCCGATGTACTCCGCCTTCTGGGAACTGTCCGCCATGCCTATACCCATTTCCGTATATCCGCCGATGTCTATCTCTGCGGCCACCTATCAGGTGAAGTCGGTCTGAACGGTCATACGGCCCATCTATGGGTTCGGCCGGAAAAACTGCGGGAATACGCTCTGCACAAAATGATCCATAAAATGCTGCCCCTGTTGCCGCCGCATCCGCCATGACCCCAGGAACAACCGGAAAACGCATCCGGGAATGCGTGGTATTGCTCCACGGCCTGGCCCGATCCCGGCGCTCCATGGCCGGAATGGAGCGGGCGGTTACCGCGGACGGATACGCCGCCTGCAACATCGGTTATCCCTCCACCCGCCATCCCCTTGATGAACTGGCGGAGCGGTTCGTGCTGCCGGAAATTCATTCCCGCATCGGCCGCGGGGTCGGTCCCATCCATTTCGTCACCCATTCCATGGGCGGCATCCTTGTCCGGGTCCTAACGGAACGACAGCCCGGTTTCCCCATCGGACGGGTGGTGATGCTGAGCCCACCCAACAAGGGCAGTGAAATCGTCGACCGGCTAGGGGGCCTGAGGCTGTTTGCCGCTCTGTACGGACCGGCTGGCCGGCAGCTCGGAACCGGCCGGGAGAGCGTACCCAACCGGCTGGGGCCGGCGAAATTCGAACTAGGCGTCATCACCGGCGACCGTGCCCTGGACCCGCTGTTATCCTTACTTGTTCCCGGCCCCAACGACGGCAGGGTCTCCGTGGAAAGCGCCAAACTTGCCGGCATGCGGGATTTCCGGGTCCTGCATGCACCCCATCCCTTCATCATGCGAAACCGTGAGGCCCTTCGCCAGACCCTTCATTTTCTGCGGCACGGGTTGTTCTCATGAATCCAGTTCGCGACGGATGGCCAGGCCGATTTTTTCCAGCAGATAGGGTTTGCGCAGATAGGCCCCGGCGCCGAGCCGGAGGATCTCGTTGACCCGCTCGCTTTCGGTGAAACCGCTGGTCACGATGGCCTTTTGACCGGGACGGAGTTCAAGAATGCGGCGGTAGGTTTCCAGCCCGTCCATCCCGGGGTCCATGATCATGTCCAGCACTACCAGGTCCACCGGCTGCCGCTCGATATAGGCAACAGCCGCTTCCCCACTGGACACGGAATCCACCCGGTACCCCAGCCGGGTGATCATGTGCGAGGCCACTTCCCGCTGCAGTTCCACGTCGTCCACCACCAGGATCGTCTCCCCGTTTCCCCGGTAGGTCTCCGGCGGGGCAGGAGTCTCCCTTCCGGGAAGGCATTCCCGGGTGACGGGGAGGTAAACCTCGAAACGGGCCCCCGCGCCCTCCCGGCTGTGGAGATGGATGAAACCCCGGTGTTCCTGCACCACCCCCCATACCACCGAAAGCCCCAGGCCTGTTCCGCTGCGGCCCAGCACCTTGCGGGTGTAGAACGGTTCGAAAATCCGGGCATGATCTGCTTCGGGAACCCCCCTGCCATTGTCGGCCACCGTCAGGCGGACGTAATCCCCCTCGGTCACGTCACTGGTGCCTTTCAGGCGTCGGTCCACGTAGCAGTTCTCCGTGGCAATGCTCAACCTTCCTTCCGTCCCCTGCATGGACTCAAAGGCGTTGATCACCAGGTTCATCAAGGTCTTTGTCAGGGAGACCGCCACGCCTTTGATGGGCAGCAGTTCCTTCTGCAGCGCGGTCTCGACCTTGATTCCTGGGTGTTCCAGCATCAGGCGGCCGTGCTCCGGACTGGTCAGGTATTCGCCGATGATCCGATTCAGTTCCAGCACTTCCATGGAAGCATGGCCCCGCCGTGAGAGCGCCAGCAGGTCCTGAACAATGGCCGCAGCCCGCTCCCCCGACCGCAGGATGGTTTCCATCGGATTTCGCAACGGGCTGTCGGGCTCCAGGGTCATGAGCAGCAATTCGGGGTAACTCACCAGGCCGGCCAGGATATTATTGAGATCGTGGGCCACTCCTCCGGCCAGGGTCCCGATGGCATCCATTTTCTGGGCCTGCATCAACTGCTCGTTGAGTCGGCGCCTCTCCTTTTCAGCCTGCTTCTGCGGGGTGACATCCCGGCTGATCCCCACCAGGCCGGTGATGTGTCCTTCGGCGTCAAACAGCGGCGCCTTGTAAGTGTCGAAATAAACCGTATCACCCGATCGCCCGGCCACCTGTTCCTCGAATCGGCAGGGGATACGGCGCATCAGGCTCTCTGCATCGCTCCGCCGGCAGGTCTCGGCCAGATCGATAGGGAATAGTTCGCCGTCGGTAAGGCCCAGGATTTTTTCCATCGGCAGGCCGGCAAGCTCGGCGAAGGCCCTGTTGACCACCAGGTTCCGGCCCTGAATATCCTTGAAATAAATGGGGTCCGGAATGGCCTCGATCAGGGCGTTGAGCCGCCGGTTGATTTCCTGCAGATCGTTTTCGGTTCGCCGGCGCTTTTCGATCTCCCGCCGAAGGTCTTCCACCGACAAAGCCAGTTCCGCATGGCTGCAGCGCAGCCGTGCATCCATCTGCCTGCGCCGAAACATGCTCCACAGGGCCAGGCCGGTCATGCAGAACCCCAGCAGGGAGGCCGCGCTCATGACCGTCAGGATGAAGCGGGTCTGACGCCGGGCTCCGGTGGCCTCCAGAATCTCCGAAAGTGGAGTGGACAGCCCGATGGTCCAGACATGGGGACCGAAACGCACCGGTGTCCAGGCTGCGATTTCAGGACCTTTTTCCGGTAACCAGACATACCAGCCGACCCCTTCGGCCGCATCGGTCACGTTCCGGCACATCTCTTCATAATGGCGGGCGCCGTTACGAGCCTGGAAGGCGAAAATCTCCGCCATGCTCTTGCCGCGGTATTCTTCCGGAAAATCGGAGCTGAGATCGAAAACCACATGGTCCGGCGCGTAAATCCAGGCATCCCCGTTTGCAAGGAGGCGCACCGGTTCGACAAAACGACGGAAAATCTCCTGCTCGATCTTTTCGATGGACCGGCCGCGTTCCAGTTCATACCGGACGTAGGAAGCCACGCTGCGGGACACCGCCCGGACGATTTCGAGCTGGGTTTCCTGGTAGGCGCGGGTGACGGCCTGCCGCACCGTCACCTGGTACCGAATGGCGACGAACCATCCCAGGGCCAGAACCAGGACCACCAGAAAAACCAGGGTCGGCTCGAAAATTCGCAGCAGGTAAGCGGGGCGGGGTTCATCTTGTCCGGGAATCGCGGGCGTCGGCATGAGGGATGGTCACAGCTCCTTTTCCGTTCCGGCCGCCGCTGCCGCGGCAACCGGGCTGGGCGAGACATCTGGATCTCCGTTCGGGCGGCATGCGCCGCCAGAATACCGGAATTAATACGAATTTCCTAATAATGCCATGGAAGTATATGCAATGGGTATCCGGGTGTCAAGATGATTGCCCATGCCATGATTGCCCATGCCCGTTATCATTGTCCGGCATATTCCACCGAGCCGGATCTGCCCCTGCGGCCATCGGCCTCGGCGGCGGATCAACCCTTTTTCCGCCCACGGACGACGCGGATTTTCCCGGATGAGAAAAAATACCGCAAAAAAATGAAACTTTTTGCCACCTACCGGGTTTAACTGTCTAAACGGCAACCATGTTTAATTTACCCGAAAAGGAGACTGAAAAATGAAAAGATCGATGATGATGGTATTGGCGATAACCCTGCTGATGACCCTGGGCCTTGGCGGCAACTCGTTTGCCGGTAACGGCAATATGCGCTCCGATGGAACTGCCGCCGCTATCCAAAACGGTAACGCGGACAATCCCCGGGGTGTTCTCAAAGAACAATTCCGCCATTGCGCCCGATGGCATCACCGGCCGGTTCTGAACCGGTTGTTCCACTGCATGCAGGACCTGAATTTGTCCGACGAAACCCGACAGGCCGTCCGGGATTTGCTGGCGGCGTATAAAGAATCCGCTGCGGCCCGCAGGGAAGCATACAACCAGGCGCGGATCGCCTACTGGGAAGCGCTCACCGCCCCGGTGCTGGATGAAGCCGCCCTGGCTGCCGCTGAAGACGCCATGCTGGCTCTCATCAACGAGGGGATGAATGCCAAATTCGATCTGGCCTATGCCATCCGGGGTCTGCTGACGGATGAACAGATCGCCCAACTGTCAACCTGTTTCGATTTTTCGGTTGATGACGATCAGGACGATGAGCCTGCGGGCGATCTGGAAAACGACTGAGTCATCTCTTCCACATCTCCTCCAACCCCAACCAGAGGTAACCGAGTAAGGGAGGGCAGGTCCCTCCCTTTCATATTTGCGGGAAATGCAGAAATCCCTCGAACTGTACGCCAGCTTATTTTGCTATAACTGGCTTTAAATACTTGACATAAAAAATTTCATCAAGTATTCACAGTAATTATGATACGCCTTTGCATGACCATACCCCGTCAACCCCTGTTTTTTTTCTTCAATATCAACATATTGGCCATAAAATATTCCATAATAACAGGTAAAAACAATGAACAAGCTTGAATTGATCGAAAAATTTCGCTCCGAGGCGAAAATTTCAAAAGCGGAAGCAGCTACAATTGTAGACCTCTTCTTCAATTCCATGTCGGATGCCCTGGCAAAGAGCGGCCGCGTGGAAATCCGCGGGCTGTTCAGCTTTTACGTGAAACAATACAAATCCTACATCGGCCGCAACCCGAAGACCGGTGAAAAGGTACCCATCAAACCCAAGAAGCTGCCATTTTTCAAATGCGGCAAGGAACTGAAAGCGCGAGTGGATTACTGATACCGGAAAAATCGTTTTCGGTGACGATCACGCCAGTCGATGCTGGCAATCAACCCTGAATGAAAGGAGCATCCCATGGCCAATCAGATTGAAAAAGGAATCAAATCGATCAGAAAAGAGATTGACAAGGTGTTGGACCGGCTGGAAAAATTTATGGTAGAGATTTCCAAAATGGGACAATCAAAACCGGAAAAGAAATCGGCCTCCAAAAAAGCCCCTGCAAAAAAAGCAGCTGCAAGTAAAAAGAAAGCGGCGCCGGCAAAAAAGAAAACCGAGAAAAGCGACACGCTGAAGGATTGATCGCGGGTAAGCTGGGGAGCAACCGCTCAAGGGATAGCCGGATTTGGGGGGCTTGAAAAAGCCCTGGAGGGAAGCGAATGCACAATTCGTTTCCCTCTTTTTTTCAAGGCAGACCTGGCAGCGGTGGCGTAAGCATGGAAATATGTAAATTTTTTAAGTCATATTAAAGGATTGCTTGACACACTGGCAACCGATACATATACTCGGCAGCGACTTGGCACTCCCGACCCTAATTTCTGACTGAATACAATTTTGCATGAATATCTTATTGATTTTTCCAGCGCCGGAACGATTCCCCATCAGTGTATACCAGTACCGCAACGTATCCATCCCCGCTTTTCTGACCCACATGGCAGCGCTCACTCCCAAGGAACACCAGGTTCGCCTGGTCGATATGATGATGGGCGACACCGTTCCCTACCACGACCGTTTTGACCTGGTTGGCATTACCGTCCGCACGCCCATGGCGCCGGTCTCCTATGCAATTGCCGACCGTTTCCGATCCATGGGAACGAAGGTCGTTCTGGGCGGGGCCCATGCCTCGGCGCTGCCCATGGAGGCCAAAGGCCACGCCGACGCGGTTGTCATCGGCGAAGCGGAACAAACCTGGGAAATGGTTCTGGAAGATGTCCATACCAACAGCTTGCGCGACTTTTATGTCTGCGGGCCCTTTCCATTGGACACGCTCAGCGGCGATTTCCGCCACGTGCCCCATCGGCCGGACCTGAAAGATCTGCCGGCACCACGATATGATCGGCTGGATTGCAGTCGCTATATCATGGGAACCTTCTTCACCACCCGCGGATGTACCTATGGATGCAAATTCTGCAACGTGCAGCCGTTGTTCGGCGCCCGGACAAGGCACCGCCCCGTCGACCAGGTCATTGGCGAACTGTCAAAGGCCCCCAGACTCCTGCTGTCGGTGGACGACAATATTTTCGGCGCCCCGGGGGATGTCGATTACTATATGGAACTTTACGGCCGAATGAAAAAGCTCGGGAAATACTGGGCGGGCCAGGGTTCCCTGGCGGTAACGACCTATCCCCGTGCGGATGGGTTGCTGCAAACAGCAGCGAAAAGCGGTTTATCCCTGCTAACCGCCGGCATCGAGGCGCTGGACAGCGACGGTCTTGAAGAAAGCGGCGCCTTTCGGAAGCTCGGTCTTTCCGCGCCCGCTAACATCACCACGGACCAGGCCAGGGAAAGCATCCATAAAATTCAACGTTACGGCATCAACCTGCTGGGCTATTTTATCATCGGTTTCCGTCGACAGACCCCGGCGACCTTCCAGGCGATTCTTGATTTCTGCGACCGTTTCGCCATCATACCGGTACCGATTCTCCTGCACCCATTGCCCGGCACGCCCCTGTATGAGGAGTACCGGGCGGAAGGCCTGCTGCACGCTCCGCATGGCTGGGAAGCCTTCGACGGCGCGCATATGGTGGTCCGCCACCCGGAATTCGATGTCGCGGATACCGAACAAAAATATATCCAGACAGTGATGGCCGCCAACAGCAACGGCCGAAGAGTCTCCCGGACATTCCAGCGCTTTATCCGGAATCCCCGGATCGACAGCTTGATCAATTTTCACAAAACCCAGGGGGTCATGCAGAAGGGGATCCGGGAATATTTAAAGGAGCGGCGATCGTCTCCATGAAACCAGCCATATTATTGACCGGTGCCACCGGACTCGTGGGCGCCAGCCTGTTGCGTGCCCTGATAGAAGAAGATTATCCGGTCATCTGCCTGGCCCGCCCCAGGAACGGCCATTCCCCGGCAATGCGGATACAACATACCCTGGCGGCGCTGTCCCCTGATCTGACGTCTCCCCGGAAGATCAAAACCCACGTCGAGACCTATTGCGGGGACATCACCCAGCCGCAACTGGGCCTGTCCCTGACGGACTACCGCCATCTTGCCCGGACCGTCACCCATGTCTTTCACAGCGCCGCCGCCATCCGTTTTGCGGCGGCCGACACTCACAAGGTTCGCCTGACCAACATCGGCGGCACGGACAATCTCCTGGCCTTCTTGCAGGACGCCCCTGCCGTTGAAGGCCTGCATTATATCGGCACAGCCTATATCGCTGGCGACCGGGAAGATCGGGTTTACGAAGACGATACGGATAAAGGCCAGACATTCAACAACGCCTACGAGGAAAGCAAATTCGTCGCTGAACTCCGCATCCGGGAATTTCAGCGCCGGGCGCTTTCGAAAGTGACCATCTACCGGCCGGGCATCATTGTGGGGGATTACCTTACCGGCACCACCATCCGGTTCAATACCATGTATCAGTTTCTCAAGGTCCTGCACGTCCTGAAATCCTCCTACCGCCCCGACAGCAGCGGGAGAACCCACATGCCCATCCGGGTTCTCGCCGATCCCCGGACCACCAAAAACTTTGTCCCCATTGATTATGTGGTGAAACTGGTCATGAAAATCTTTTCCGAACCGCGGCTCCATGGCAAAACCTATCATCTGGTCAACCACCAGCCGCCCACCATGGCCCTGATCCGGGAAGTCATGCTGGACGTGCTGCAGATCAGCGGCCCCACCTTCGTCCCCCCCAAATCCTTCCAGGAAAATCCGCCGGATGAAATCGAACGGGTTTTCATCGATGAAACCAAGATCTACACGCCCTACCTGTTGAAGGAACCCGCATTCGACAACACCCATGTCCGCGACATCGCCCCGGGATCCGAATATCTGTGCCCGCCCATGGACCGGGAGGCCCTGCTCCGGCTTTTCGAATTTGCCGTCCACTCCGGCTGGGGTCGCAACATTTGGAAGCGGGTGCTCAAACCCGCCGAGAATGCGCAGGGAAGGACCCAACTGATTCGCAGCTATTTCAACGACTTTTTGCCATCTGTCATGGGCCGGTCGATTTTTGCCGACCTCGACAACCTGAATGCCTGCATCGGTTTCCTGTTCACCGACAGCCGGGAAAAGTGGACGATTGAAATCAAAAACGGCAAGTTGCAACAAATACGACCACTCCTGCCGGATCGCAGCCAGGTGAACTATGAACTGGGGGATGACACCTTCGCCCACATCATATCCGGAACGCTGACCCCCCAGGAGGCTTTTTTCACCAATAAATCGAAAATCAAGGGAGATGCACTGAAAGGTTTGAAGCTTGCAGCCATTTTCGACCGGTTCATCAAGCAATACCCGTATCAAGGCCATGATTGAAGAATCTGTTTTTTTCCGCTCGGATCGCTTGAACCTTCACGGCGTTCTGTCATACGCAGAAGATCTCTTCCTCGCGCCGGCGGTCCTGTTGTGCCCGCCCCACCCTCAGCTGGGCGGCAACATGGACAACAACGTCATCCGCGCGATCCACAATCTCCTGGCGGCGAACGATTTTGTCAGCTTTCGATTTGACTACCGCGGTGTCGGCAGGAGCGAAGGTGATGCTGAAATGGAAGTGGACAGCCTCAAGGCCTTTTGGGAAGATTCCCACAGTCCCTTGGACCTGCCCCGCCAGCAGGATGCCATGGCCGCCTTCGATTATTTGCGGCGGATGCCGGGAATCAACCAGCGGGAACTATCCCTCGTGGGGTATTCCTTCGGAGCCCATGCGGCCCTGCAGATCGCCGCCGACGCGCCGTGGCTCGCGGCCATGGTCCTGGTCGCCCCAACACTTCATTTCCACGATTTCGACCGGCTTGATTCCCTGACCATTCCCAAACTGATCGTCTGGAGCGACAATGACTTCTCGTGCCCCCAGGATCATTACACCAAACGTTTCCGGGACTTCGCCGCCCCCAAGGAACACTTGGTTTTCCCGGGGGCGGACCATTTTTTCATCGGCCATGAAGCGGCCCTGAGCCACCGCGTTCTCCAATTTTTGAAAGGCAGGTTGAATGCATAACGTCCCCTGGTTTCATCAATCCGCCGATATCTGGTTGCGTCACGTGCTGTCGATCCATTTTGATCCGCAAACCGGAACCCCTTACTGGCTGGAACAGGCCCGAAAAATGGGAGTCGATGTATTGCAGCAGATCCGGTCCACCGACGACCTCGGCATCCTGGGCCCCATGAACCCAAAGGCCCTCGCCACCCGGCCGGTGGAGGATTTCATTCCCCGCCGCTATCACCTGGAGAAGGAGTCCTTCACGCTGGGAGATACCGCCGGCACCACCGGCACCCCCAAGGTGACGGCCTATCGCAATGACGAGTTCCATGCCGCCTTTGTGGAATACTTCGGTTTCGTCGCCGAGAAGCTGGGCTTTCCCAAGAGCTTGAACTGGTTGTGGATCGGTCCAGGAGGGCCCCATATCATTGGCAAAGCCGCACGGATGGTGGCCAGGAGGATGGGCAGCCTGGATCCGTTCGCCATCGATTTCGACGCCCGCTGGATCAAGAAACTGGTTCCCGGTTCCATGGGCTGGGAGCGCTATTTCCAGCACATTGAAGACCAGGCCCTGCACATTCTCAGGACCCAAGACATCGGCGTCCTGTTTTCAACCCCGCCGGTTCTGAAAAGGCTGGCGGATAAAATGAACCCCGCGCTACGGCGCCGAATCAAGGGGGTCCACTACGGCGGCATGGCGCTTTCCCCGGAGCTGTATCTGCGCCTGCGGAACGACTGTTTTCCCGAAGCCGTTCACATTTCCGGATACGGCAACACCCTTTTCGGGGTTTGTCTGGAGGTCGAGTCCAACCCGGACGGGCGCCTTCATTACTTTCCCCCCGGTGTGCGCCTGCTCATCGACATCATCGGCCCGGACAACCGGAAAGTGGATTATGGCCAACGAGGCCGGGTGGTTTTCAGTCGTCTGGATGAAAGTTTTTTAATTCTCAACATGCTGGAACGCGACCAGGCCACCCGTATTCCGGCCGGGGCGGCCGCCCGCGCCTTCGGCCTGACCCTGGACGGCTTGGCTGATCCCGGTCCGGACCCAACGCCGGACACAGCGAAAAAGATGGCCCTGGGGCTGTATTAACCGTAGGGAGGAATGCCTCATGAAAGCGTCCATTTCTTCACCGAAATCCATGGAACTCCTGGCGCCGGTCGGCCGGTTTAAGGGGCTTGAACCGATCCTGGAAAGCGGTGCCGACGCGGTTTACCTGGCGGGCAAGGATTACAACATGCGCCGCCACCGTTCGGATTTCAATTTCGATAGAGACCAGATCGCCCAGACGGCCGTGAAAGTTCATGACGCCGGCGCCAAACTGTATGTGGCGGTGAACAGCCTCTTGAGCGACCAAGAACTGGAAGGTGTCGGCGACTACCTCCGGTTTCTGCAGTCCGTGGGCGCCGACGCCATCATCGTGCAGGACCTGGGCCTCATCCGGCTGGTGAAGGAAAGGGAAATCCATCTACCCCTTCACGCCAGCACCATGATGAATATCCACAGCGCCGAGGGCGCCATCGCCGCCGCCGGACTTGGTATTGGCCGCATCATCTGCTCCCGGGACATTACCCTGGCTCAAGTCGAGGAGATGGGCCGGAAGAGCGGTCTGGAGATGGAATATTTCGTCCATGGCGATATGTGCTTTGTCCAAAGCGGCCAGTGCTATGCCAGCGGCCTGATTTTCGGAAACAGCAGCAATCGGGGCAAATGCATGAAACCCTGCCGATGGCCCTATGAATTGATCGATCTGGCCGATGGTTCACGTCTGCCGGCCAGAATGGAAGGCAACTATCTTCTGGCCGTCAAGGACATGTGCCTGCTGCAGCGCATCCCCGAATTGGTGCAGGCCGGAATCGTTTCTCTCAAAATCGAGGGGCGCATGCGGCCACCGGAATTCATGTCCCAAATCGTCAACATCTACAGAAGGGCCATCGACAGGTACCACACCGACCCCTTGGGCTATTCGGACAATTTTGACTTGTTCGAGGAACTCTATCGGGAACGGGTAAGGGAGTTTTCAACCAGCGTCGCCTTCCGTAGACCCGGTGCCGAATTCATCGGTTCCACCGGAGAACGGGAACCCCTCTTCCTGAGCACCGGGGCTGTATTACCCGAGATCGACCTGCTGGACGATCCGGAAGGATTCCCCACGGCCCCAAGGGCACTCCAGAGCCCCCGGCCGGAACTGGCCGTGCATGTGGCCACGCCGCAAGCGGCCGCCCGGGCGCTGGCCGGCGGCGCTGACTGGATCTATGTCGGTGGCGAAGTCCCCAGCCGGCATGATCATGGGTGGAACCAAGCCGCATTGGAATGCATTATCCGGGATACCCGGGCAAGCGGCAAAAAGGTCGGCCTGCTGACCCCCCGGGTCACCGTCGCCCATCAACTGCAGGGACTCGCCCGGTTGCTGGACGGCCGTCTGGCGGAACCACCGGACGCCGTGCTGGTCCACAATCTGGGCAGTCTGCAACTGCTCAAGGCAACCACCGACATCCCCATCCACGCTGATTTTTCCTTGAATGTCATCAATGTCAAGGCTCTGGAGCTGCTGCACAGCCTCGGGGCTGCCCGGGCGACCGTTTCCCTCGAAGCCGCCTTTGATACCGTGGCCGCCCTCGCCGCCGCCCCCCCCATGCCCCTTGAATGCCTGGTCCATGGCCCCTTGCCCGGCATGTACGCGGAACATTGCCTGATCAGCCTGGCCCTGCGCGGAACCTCGGCCGACGAGCCTTGCCGCGGCACCTGCCGCCATCTTCGCTGTGGCCTGAAAAACCGGTACGCCGATATCTTCCCCGTGGAAACGGACCAGTATTGCCGCAGCCATATTCTCCTGTCGAAAGATCTGGCCTGCCTGCGGGTTATCGGCGCATTCTTTCACCCGGGTATAAAAAGCCTCCGCATCGAAGGGCAGTACTATGACCCGTCGCTGGTGGGGTATCTGACGGAGCTGTATGCCAGGACCATCCAGACCCCCGACGAACCCATCGGGGAAAAGGCCCTGCAACGCCTTGTGTCGCAAAGTCCCAGGGGATTCAGCCTCGGTGCCTATCCCAAAGGGATCTTTGCCGAAAGAGCGGAAGACTACAAAACCGTCAAAAAGGATATGAAATGAAACCCATTGGTCCGGAGGCCATACGCCAGAAAAAAAAAAGCTATCTGCTCCCCTGTCTGTTTCATTTTTATCAGCATCCACCCCAGATCGTGAAGGGCGAAAGGCAGTATCTGATCGATCATGAAGGGAGACCATATCTCGATTTTTATGCCGGCGTCGCGGTGGTCAACGCCGGCCATTGCCACCCGGAGATCACGGAAAAAACCTGCGCCCAGATCAGGACCCTCCAGCACACCACCACCATTTATCTCACCCAGCCGATAGTGGATATGGCGGAAAAAGTGGCAGCGATCGCCCCGGCGGGACTGGATAAATGTTTTTTCTGCAACAGCGGTTCAGAGGCCAATGACGGTGCCCTGATACTGGCCCGTCTGGCGACAGGGCGTCACGGCACCATCAGCCTGACCCATGGTCTCCACGGAAGAACCTATCTGACCCTGAGCGTCACGGGGATCCCCATGTGGCGGACCGACAATGCCCCTTACAAGGAGGCCATGCTCATCCCCGGCCCCAACTGCTATCGCTGTCATTTTCAAATGCGCTATCCGACCTGTGACGTTCATTGTGCCCGCAACCTTGAAAAAGCGATCACGCCGGATACGGCGGCCTTCATCGCGGAACCTGTCGCCGGCAACGGCGGCATCATCGTTCCGCCGCCCGAATATTTCCCCATCATTCGGGAGATCACCCGTAAAGCAGGCATCCTCTTTATTTGTGATGAAGTTCAAACCGGCATCAATCGCACCGGGAAGATGTTCGCCATCGAACACTGGGGAGTGACCCCGGATATCCTGACCATGGCCAAAGCCCTTGGCAACGGGGTCCCCGTAGGCGCTTACGTCACAACGGCAGCCATCGCGGCCGCCCATGTCAAACCCGGCGCGTCGACCCTGGGAGGAAATCCGGTGACAGCGGCGACTGTGATGGCCACCCTGGAGGTCCATGAAAAAGAAAGACTCCAAACGCGGGCCCACTCCCTCGGCCTCTATTTCAAGGAGCAATTGAAGGCCTTGCAGGAGAAGTATCCGATCATCGGGGATGTCCGCGGCATCGGTCTGATGCTCGGCGCCGAACTGGTGAAAACAGACGGAAGCGCCGACGCGGAAACCTGCGATCGGATCCTGGAATCGATGAAGGATGACGGCGTCCTGATCGGCAAGACCGGTATCGGCAGAAACGTGCTGACGTTCCAGCCGCCGTTGATCGTGACAAAAGACAATATCGACGAGGTGCTGGGCAAACTGGACAGCGCGCTCATGCGCAACCACCCGCATGCTTCCTGACAAGCAGAAGATTCGTCGCCCGCCCGTTTTGGGTTTTCCTGGCGGGCGGCCTGCTTTCGGCGGCCTGCGATGATCTGACAGCAGATGAGGTTTATCGTGGCGGAAATCTTTCTCCTTTGGATCCTGCGGAATTCTGGCAAAGTCTGGATTGTCCTGATGGCGCTTGCCGTGGTGTTCGGCTACAACGCATCCAAAGTGCGCATGGACAACTCCATGGAAGTATGGATCCCCCTTAAAAGCCCGATCAAAACCCAATATGAACGTTTCCTCCAGGAGTTCGGTTCCGAGGAATACATGCTGGTCGCCTTTCAACTCCCTGGGGGACTGAGCCGGGACCATCTTGTGATGACCGGCCGATTGAGCCGCGCGCTGAAAAAGGAATCCGGAATCCGCAGCGTCTGGTCCCTGACGGAAATTTTCGATCGACCAAGCGAATACATCGATCTTTTCAAGATAATGATCCTGTCGTCGGGTTTTGCAAAGCATCTGCTCATCGCGCCGGATGGCAAGGCCGCCGGCATCATTGTCCTGCTTTCCGAAGGAGGCCTTCGCGACAGAGGCGGTGTGCTGAAGCGAATCAAGGAAACCGTGGCGGCAACACTGCCCCATGGCCCCGAGGCCTTTATCGCCGGCCCATCCGTCATCAACGCCGAACTGGACCATATCTCCCAGCGGAATGCGATGATCTATTACCCGATCCTGTTTGCCGCCTGTCTGTTTATGCTGCTGATGATTTTCAAGTCCTTGACCGGCGTCGTTGTGCCTGCGCTGATGGCGGGCTTCGCTCTCATGCTGACGGTGGGCTGGATGGGAATTCTGGAAGCCGAACTGAATGTCATCACCATCGCTGTGCTGCCACTGGTCATGGTCACATCGCTGGCCTATTCCATTTATTTTTACAACGATTATGAAGGGCATGGGGAGCACCGTCCTCCTGCCGCCGTTGGAAGCCATGAGTCCGCTGTGATGAAGGCCTATAACAATATCCACCTGCCCTTGTTCCTCAGCGCCCTGACAACCGTGATCGGCTTTTTATCCCTCATGGCCAGCGATATCGGGCCTGTCAGCGACCTGGGGCTTTTCGTCGCCCTGGGGATCGGGTCGACCTTTCTCTTGGCCATTTCATTTCTGCCCCTGCTCCTGATGCGATTTCCCCGGCCGCATCCAAAACCGCGGCCGTCGGAGCCCCTTCATGGGCCGGCCGGTTTTTTCCCACGCACAGGACGTTTCGTCCTCCAATCCAAAAGATGGGTCATCGCTATCTTCAGCCTCGGCATGATCCTGGCCGGCATCGGCATGAGCAACCTCAGCATCGAAACCGACGCCTTGATGTTCTTCCCGGATGACTCGCCCATCGTGGCCGCCTATCATTTCATCGAGAGCCGTTTCACCGCCTTGGCGCCGGTGGAAGTCGTCATCACGGCCCAGGATGCGCCATGGGAAAACCACCTGCCGGATTACGACACCCGAATGAAAATAAAAAGCTTCCAGGAAGACATTCTGCAAAATCCGGAAATCGTCACCTCCAAATCCATCGTGGACATTTGGGAAGATACCATCAGTGCCGAACTCATGGAAACCAGCGCCATCCCGAATCAGCGCCTGCTGCAGAGTCTCGAGACGGCAAGCCGCTATTTCATCAACGACCGTGGAACAACTACCCGCATTTCCGTCCGCGTCAAGAGCCTGGCTTCCAACCAGTTCCAAACCATCGTCACCTATATCGAAGCAAAAGCCCGGGAGCATTTCAACGGCTGGCGGGATGTTTATATAACCGGAATCGTTCCTATTATCGTCGACATGCAGAACCAGCTGCTGCAGAGCCTGATGAAAAGTTTCCTGATCGCGTTCGGCATCATATTCGGGGTCTTCCTCCTCCTGTTGAAATCGATGAAAAAGGCAGCCATCTGCATGTTCGTGAATCTGCTCCCGATCGTCGTCATTTTCGGATTTATGGGCTGGATGGACATCAAGCTGAGTGTGGCCACCGTGATGATCGGGAGCATCGCCATCGGGATCTGCGTGGATGACACTGTCCATTTCATCACGCGCCTGAAACAGGAAAGCTACGGTACCGCCGACCTGCATGGGCCGCTCCTGATAACCCTCGCCGCCACCGGCAAATCGATCGCATCTACATCGCTGGCCAATCTATCCGGATTCATCGTGCTCTGCTTTTCCGGTTTTGTTCCCATGCAGCAGTTCGGTATGTTGACCGGCATCACCATTGTCATCGCCATGCTGGCGGATCTGCTGCTCCTGCCAGCCTTGCTGGCGTTTTTCCGGATCAGACTTTAACAGCACCCGCAGCTTTCTGGTGATTCCAAGCAGGTACGCATGCTTCCACACCGGACGGAATCGAAGCCTCCGGGCCAATTGTTGCAGCAGTACATTAGCGGGCCAATACCAGTCTTCGGCGCTGCTCCAGGTCAGCTCGGGATAACAAAACCGGTCGACGTCCGTTACATGCTGGATGCCCATGGCCTTGGACAGATAGCAGACCGGCCGTAAAAGCCCTGCCTCATCGGACAGGAGGCCCTCTTTTCTGGCAACGGCCTCCAGTTCGGTCCCTGGATAAATTCGCATGCCCAGATTGAACAAAACCTGGTTGGGTTTTTTGATCGTTTTGAGGAAAGCGACGGTTTCCCGCATGGTTTCCTTGGTCTCGCCCGGTCCACCCAGCAGAATGCAGAATAAAAACGGAATCCCGTGTCGGGAATACAATTCGGCGGTATGGGCGATATCGCTTTTTGCAAACCGTTTTTTCAGATTCTTCAGCATGACCTCCGAGGCCGAATCGATGCCGACTTCCACCCCGATGCATCCGGACGCCTTCATCAACGCTACAAGGCCTGCATGGATACCGCGGGGGCTGGTCATGGCGGACCAGTGGATCCTCAGCTTGCGCCGGACGATTTCCGCGCATATGGCTCTTGCATGCTGCTCCGGAAATGAAAAAACGCTGTCGACAAAATAGAAATGGGCAACCCCTTGGTCCCGATGCAGCCCCTCGATCTCATCCACGACAGCGGCGGGAGCGCGCAGACGGTAGCGCCGGCCTTCGACGAGCGGATAACAGCAGTAAATGCAATTGAAGGCGCAGCCGCGCTTTGTCTGAACAGCGGCGTAGCCGCCATGGCGGAGATACGCTTTCAGATCGATCAAATCCCAGGCCGGTCTCGCCAGCGCATCCATTTCACTGAATTGCTTTCTATTATTGGTGATGTAACGATTTTCCCGGGCATACACCAGCCCGGGAACCATGGCAATATCTTCCCCGTTCCGGTGTTTCTGAAGAAACGAAAGAAAGCTTTCCTCCCCTTCACCGACGATTCCATACGAAAGTCCCAGATAGTGCAAAATCCCTTCCGGGCAACTGGAAAAACCGGCCCCGCCGATGATGATGTCTCGATTGGTTGCATTCTTGACAGTATCAACGACGGTCTTGACTTCTTCCAGATAGCTCCTTGATCCGATACAAGTGGAATTATCCAGGTTTCTAAGCGATATTCCGATCAGATCAGGCTTGAAGTGCGTTACAGCCTCGCGAACCTCCTTTTCGCCATGGGCTGCAAAACACAAATCCAGCAATCTCACGGTGTATCCATTCTCCCGGAGTGTTCCCGCGATGTACGCCAGCCCGATGGGCGCCACAGGAAAAGGCAGCATTTCCCGGCTGGTTGAAATCAGCAAGATCTTCAAGTCCCTTCCTCCCAGTTGCCGTTGAACCAAAGTCCACCCCCAAACCGATTATCAAACTATCCGGCACCAAAGCAACCATAACTACTCCACCCTGGCCGAAGCGCGCATCTGCGTCCTGCTCCGGCTTGTTCATTTACTTTTCAGGCGTATGGTTGCATGCTATGGAAAATTTTTTGCTTGATTTTTTTGTTTAGCTTGTATACTATACTCTCATGAACGCCAAGACCCAAACCATTGCCCAATTGATGCTGCAGTTTTACCGGATCGTCAACAAGATCACGGAACTGGAAAAAACGCCCTATGATTTCGGTGTCGGCGAAAAACTTTATCCATCTGAAATTCATACGATACAGGCCATCGGCAACAACAGCGGCATCAACGTTACCGAACTGGCCAAAAATCTCGGCATCACCAAAGGGGGCGCTTCCCAAATGATATCCAAACTCAAGAAACGTGGCTTCATCAACAAAGTCAGAAGCATGGAAAACGACAAGGAAGTGCTTCTGATCCTGACAGCCAAAGGCCAGACCGCCTACAACGGGCACGAACAATTTCATGCCGACCTGTATATCGACTTTGTCGCCTACATGAATGATATCAGCCGGGAACAGATCGATATATTTAAAGATATTTTAGAAAAAATAGAGTTTTATGTGGACCGGTATCGCATAGAATAATTTTTTTTGCCATTATTGTTTAGTTCATAAACCTTAATATGAATTGAGCCGACACCATGAGGATCTGGTCACCCACCCACGGCGAGCCGCCAAACGAAAAATACCGGGAACTGCTTCACCGATTCGGGGACAAACGGAAGAAAACGGTGATTTTTCTTTCCCACTGTATTCTGAACGAGAACACCCGGTATCCCGGCGGTGCCTGCCGGGCAGGCTGCCTGGCGGAAATTGTTCATCAGTGCATCGACCACGGGCTGGGAATGGTTCAGCTGCCCTGCCCGGAGCAATCTGCCTGGGGCGGAGTCTCCAAACGGTTGCTGTTGATGGCATATGGTGCCGACGGAACGATTTTATTTACCCTTCGGCAGTTCGCTGTGCCCTTGATTCGGATTTATTCCCGATGGATGAACGGTCGAATCGCGACCCGAATCGTCCGCCATATCCAGGACTATCTCGATTCCGGCTTCAGCGTTCGGGGCATCGTCGGCATTGACGGTTCGCCCACCTGCGGCGTCGACAAAATCCTGGATTTCAGGAAATCGTTTGAAGTGCTGGCCTCCATGGATATCACTGCCGTTACGGCGACGGATGCAGGTAAGGTGGTGCGGGAATGCCTGGTGGATGGGGAAGGTTTTTTCATTCAGGCCCTGCGAACCAAACTGAACCGCAGAAGACTATTTATCCCTTTCCTGGGCCACAATCTGATTGCGGAGCTGGCTGGGGAAAAGAGCAATGTGATCCTGTAAAATGAGGACAAGTACCATGCAGAACATATCTCGTGCAGAAATGGGCGCTATGCCCCAGGTCAAAGCAGCTGAACGGCCGGGGGTGTCGGAATGAAATGGTTTCCAATCCATCGCACTCCGCCGAAACCGGTTGATTTCCGTTGCAAATCAGCCCCACAGCACCCCTATAACCATCCCCCGGCAAGCCCTGAGCTATCAGCGCCCTCATACGGAGTCGTCACTCGGGACAGCAACGGCCAATCCTGGCGCTTGGAATCCCTGCGATGGTACGACAAATGGCTGAAGGGGAAGAATACCGGAATCGAGCAGGATCCGCCGGTCAACATCTGGATCATGGGCCGCAACCAGTGGCGGGCGGAAATTGAATGGCCCATCGGTCGTACAAAATATGTCGATCTCTACCTCCGGCCGCAGGGGATGCGCGGAGGCACCGGCAGGCTCTGCCAGGAGCGACCCGAAACAGCCGAAAGAAAAATGTCCTATCTGTCCTGGCCCTTTTCTCCCGGAATAATCGGCCGGTCGCAACTGGTCTACCGCAGTGATATTCTTTGTTCGGAAGTGGAGGTCACCGGGCACATCGTGCTCACCCTATATGCCGCCTGCATCTGGCCGAACGCGAATCGTTTCCTTACTGGTCATCGGATTCGGTTGGAAATCGCCTGCACCGAGTCGATTTATCATGATTTCCCCTATGTCCACTTCTCCGCGCTTTCCTGCGGCAAGGTCAGCGTGATCAGTTCACCGGAATATCCCTCAAAGCTGACCCTGCCGCTGGTGGATTCCAGCCTGGAATTCAACGGCGATGATGCCGGCATCCAATTCGAGAAGCATCCATCCAATTATTTCGCCACCAACGGGAAAGCAAGACGATTCGGGTGCGAGAAGGAAACATCCGTGGAGATGCTTGAAAGGAGTGTGCTATGACGAATAAAATGACGAAGTGGGGCTGTGGACCACGATTCGGACTTTATTCCGCTTTCTATTGCATCCTGATGTTCGGTTTGACGATATATTTTGAGCCGCTCTTTACCATAGCCTTTATACCATACGGATTTTCGAGATGGCTTGCTATCGCTCCCCTTATCCTGGGAATCCCTTTCTATCTCTTTTCCCTTGTATCCGTTATGCGCGCCTTTAAAGCCGGTAAGCTCGTTACCAAAGGTGTATATGGTATGTGCCGGCATCCGGTATATTCCGCCTGGATCCTATTTTTCATTCCGGGTCTCGCTTTGCTTCTCAACTCCTGGGCGCTCTTGTCCGCTTCCGTTGTGCTGTATTTCCTGGCAAGATTCATGGTCAGGGAAGAAGATATGTATCTAGAGATTATGTTTGGCGAGGAATATTTGAAATACAAATCCGAAGTTCCGGCCATCCTGCCATACGGCTGGCAAACGCGTCACAAATGAGGGCATACCTGATGGGTATGGGAGATGGGAGCCTCCTCTACCGGATAAGTCTTTAAAAAAATAGGATCATATCGTCCCAAAAAGATAAGGATCAACAAATGATTACATTAAAAACAATCGTGAAGGTCAAAGGGATTACGTCAAAGGATATCTATGATTTCATGCTCAATTGCACGGATGCGGACTATCAAAGGTGGTGGGCAGGCACGCACCTGGTTTGCCATACGGTGAAACACTATCCCGGCGATATCGGCAACATCATCTATGCAGATGAATTTGTAGGTAAATATAGGGTAAAGGGACACGCCGTCATCACCAGGCTGGTGCCGTACAGCGAAATGGTCTACCAGATCAAGAAGCTCATCAAATTACCCGCATGGTTCACCATGATATTCGAAGAAGTGGATGACGGTCTCAACATCGTCCATATCGTGGAGGTGGGGTTCCATGGTATCGGGAGGATCATCGATCCCATCATCCGGTTTTTTCTGAATGATGATTTTGAAAGCGCGTTAAACGCCCATGCCCATGAAGAATTCCCCAAGTTGGCCAAGATGTTGGCGACGCAATGAAATTACCACTGATCCTTCAATGGGCCGTAAACAGGCCGCCTTGACAAGCCTGCCCGCAGGACAAATGTTATCTCAGTCACCATTACCGGATCACCGGGCATTCATCATACGGCTGCGGAGGAGGATGCCATGATATATCATATTGACGCAATTATCGGGAAGTTCGACTATCTGGACAACCGGGCGCTGGGGGAACCTGGCCCCGGCCACCCGGGGAAACAGACGCTCGCCTTGGGCCGGATCCGAAAACGGATCAATGGATTGGGCGGCAGCGCCAACAACTATATTCTGAAAAAGATGGGCCTGCAATTGAGCGACATGCTGGACATGCTCTAAAAGACAGCCACGCCTCCTGAATGGCCCCTCGAAAGCCCCTCCGCGCCTAACCGAAAGAATGGGCCGGCAAGGGGCTTTGGTTTTTCATACGGGGAACCCCGGCCCCGGGGGTTCCCTTTCTGCCACACGACTCTTCGCCGTCCGCCTCCCATTTGTTTCAAGGCGTAAGTGCTCCGGTGGCAGTTCTCAATTCTCCTACGATGGGTTTTGAAAAAAGTTGAAGGCTTTTAGCAGCCTATTCAATCAATAAAATAAACCTTGAATCCAATGAATAATCATGGGATATACAGGCGTTGGATAAGTCGGCGGACTTATCCAACGCCATCTTGTGCCCGTCAGGGTGAGATGGTGGGGGGGTATTGCCAGTGATGCCGGCGTGAAGCTTGCCGCCCAGAAACAAGCAGCCTACCTAAAATCACAGATGGGCACAATTTTGGGCACCATTGCAGATTTTGAACAAAAAAATAGGCCAGCCGAAACGGCTGACCCATAGAAATCATTGGCGCGCCTGAAGGGATTCGAACCCCTGGCCTACGGATTAGAAGTCCGTTGCTCTATCCAGCTGAGCTACAGGCGCTGAAAAGAAAATGGCTTTTCGTATCACATGAATTGTGAGATTGTCCACAGAAAAGAATTCCCGGCCGTAGCGGGAAAGAAATGGGGATCGATTATCAAGGAAACATCAAGCCGCATGGGAAAAGAAGACAACAAGCAGCCGAATCAGGATCATACGGGGTCGGAGCCGAATAGGAAAAAAGCCGACCCTGTCTATGACAACAGTCTGGTAAAATTCGACCCGCTCCAGCGCTATCTCACGGAAATCAGCCAATACCGGTTGCTTACCCGGGAACAGGAACAGGTCCTCGGCAAACGGGTGCAGGAGGAAGGAGATACGGAGGCCGCCTATACGCTGGTGACCGCGAATTTGAGGCTGGTGGTGAAAATCGCCCTGGAATTTCAGCGTGTCTGGATGCAGAATCTGCTGGATCTGATCCAGGAAGGCAATATCGGGCTCATGCAGGCCGTCAAAAAATTCGACCCGTATAAAAACGTCAAATTCTCCTACTATGCGTCTTTCTGGATCAAGGCCTATATCCTGAAGTTTATCATGGACAACTGGCGGCTGGTGAAAATCGGAACCACCCAGGGCCAGCGGAAACTCTTTTTCAAACTGAAAAAAGAAAAACAAAAGCTGATTGAGCAGGGATTCGATCCGAAACCCAAATTGCTCTCCCAGCGGTTGGGGGTGACGGAACGGGAAATCGTGGACATGGACCAGCGCCTGGACGGCTGGGACGTATCCCTGGATGCCCCTCTCAAGGAAGATTCCGACACGGAACGGATTGAATTTCTGAGCACGAACTCCGATTCGGCGGAAGAAAAAATGGCAAAAAAGGAGATTGAAACCCTTCTGCATAACAAGGTAGAGGATTTCAAGAAAACCTTGACGGATCGCGAACTCGAAATTTTCGAAATCCGGATCTTCTCCGACAAGCCGATAACCCTTCAGGAAATCGGGGATCAATACGGAATCTCCCGGGAACGGGTCCGGCAGGTGGAAAAAAATATCATGAAAAAGATGCGAGACTTTTTCAAGCGGGAAATCCCTGATTTCGAGGCCTATACCATCGACAGCGATTAACCGGCGGACGCGCCTGCCGGCCCAATACGTTGTGGATCAATCATTTGTCGTCCGGAACATTCCAGATGCTGACCATCCTGATGAAAAACAAATCGTTCCTTTCAATTGTGCATTTCTGGGGCCTGATCTGCGGCCTGCTGGTGAGCGGCTGCATCCATGCACAAAGCCCGGAGGAACCCCGGGTGACCGGCCCGGCGGCAAACGGAGGCTCCGGGAACAGTTATTATTTTTACACCACATCTCAATTGCAGAAAAATAACGGGAATTTGACCCAGGCCCTGGCGGATCTGCAGACCGCCATCCGGCTGGATCCCGAATCCCTTTTCCTGAAAAAAGAACTCGCCCTGATTTATCTCCAGCAGGGTAATACCGATGAAGCCCTGCCGATTGTGCAGGAAATCCTGAAAAAGAATCCGGACCATGCCGATGCGCTGATCATGATGGGCAGCATCGAGCAGAACCGCCAGAACAACCGGGCCGCGCAGGAAGCCTATGAAAAGGTTCTTGCGGTCGATCCGAAACAGAAAAGCATCTACCTGGTCCTCGGCACCATGTACATGGAGGAGAACCGTCTCGACCAGGCCCGGACGGTTTTCGAAAAACTGGTGACCGCCTTTCCGGACGCCTATTTCGGCTATTTTTTCCTCGGAAAAATCCACAAGGACCAGGGGCGGATTCCGGAAGCCGAAAAAAATTTCCTGAGAACACTGGAGTTGGAGCCCAAACTGCTGGAGCCGCGTTTCGAATTGATCGAAATGTATGAGAAGGAAGTTTTTTCCCATATCAAGGCGGCTGATTTCGACATCATCGATATTCAACCAGGCGATACCATTCGGCAAATCGCCCAGAAGCGGTACCGCCATTTCACTCCCCTGATTGAATCGGCGGTGATGACCGTCAACCCGACGCTGGTATCCCTGGACGCCATGCCCGTCGGCTTCCGGCTCCGCCTGCCCAAGGCCCGACTCATCGAGGAGAAAGCCGATCAGGTAGAAAAAATAAGCAAAATCAGCAATATGTATCAGGGAATTCTGGAGGCTGCTCCGGAAAACGACCGGGCAGCCATCGAATTCGGACTGTTTTACACAAAAATCGGCCTCACCGAGGAAGCGGAGGATTTCTTCAAACAAATCGCCGAAAAAAGCCTTACGGACCAAAGCATCGCCGACAATATCGTTTTTCTGTTCTTTGACCAGAAAAAATACAGCGACGCCATTGTCGTGCTGACGGGCATGTTACAGGCCGCGCCGCAGAGTTCCGATCTGAATTATCTAACCGGCGCCGCCTATAACCATATGGAAAAATATCATGAAGCCATCGGTTATTTCCAAAAGGTGAAGGCCGACTCCCGGTTCTATGAAAACGCCGTGATTTATATCGCCTATATCTATCAAGCCCAGAAAAAAAACCAGGAAGCCATCGATCATCTGCGGCAGGCTATCCAGCAATCTCCCATGAGAACGGAATTTTATCTCTACCTGGGAGCTTTTTACGAAGAATCGGAGCAGTACGATCAGTCGGAATCGATCCTGAAAGCGGGTCTCGACGTGAATCCCAACAATACCCGGCTGCTCTTCCGTCTTGGAGTCGTTTATCACAAGTGTAATAAAAAAGACGACTCCATCGCCCAGATGGAAAAAGTCGTCCAGCTGGATCCGGAGGACGCCCATGCCCTGAATTATCTCGGGTACACCTACCTGGAGCTGAATCGCAAGCTGGATCAGGCGGAAAATTTGATCCGCAAGGCGCTCGAACTCCTGCCGGACGACGGCTATATCACCGACAGCCTGGGATGGCTCTACTTTAAGCGCGGTGAATATGAAAAGGCCGTCGAGATCCTGAGGAAAGCGGCAGACCTGGTGCCGGATGACCCCATCATACTGGAGCATCTGGGAGATGCCTATTTAAAAACAGAAAACCCGGAGAAAGCGCTGAAATCCTATCAACAGGCGCTATCCTCCTCCAAGAAAAAGGATGCCGCCAAACTTGAGACAAAGATTCAGGCTCTGTCCCGCTGAACGGGACCGGCAGCCCTTATCCCCCCTGCTTCCATGGATATGCCTTCTTCTTGCAACGGCGACGGCCGCCGGATGCGCCACCCTTGCCCGAAGAGTCGCCGCCCCGGTGGAAGCCGAAACCGGCGCCGCCGACCTGTTGCGGCAACTTACGGAGCACAACAAGGGGCTGACAACGTTCAAAGGCATCGGCCGGATGAAATGGAATTACCAGGGATCAAGCCAGCACGCCCGTATCGCCTGGCTCGGGGAAACGCCGAAAAAACTCCGCCTGGAAATTCTGGACCTGACCGGAAGGCCGGCCCTGTCGGTGGCCTGCGACGGCGACCGATTGTATTTTTTCTCCCACCCGGACAAGCGTTTTGAAACAACGAGCGCCGACGACGCCGATGCGGATCTGGAGGCCTTGATATCCATCGCCATTCCCATCCGGGATATCATTCAGCTGCTCACCGGCCGGGCCCCGCTTCCGGAAAACCCCATGGATGCGGCCATCACGCCGGATTCAACGGATGACCCCGCTCTGATCCTGGATTCCGGCTGGTTCAATGGACACCGCAGGCTATACCTCCGCCCGGACCGGTTGTCCCTTGCCGCCTGCGACGTATTCACCCCTCTCGGCGCCCTCGCCTACCGGGTCGATTTCGAAGGCTGCCTAACGGTCCGCGAATTCTCGGTTCCCCGCCGGATCACGATTTCCGGCGGGAACGGAGCTGTCTTCACGCTCCACATGGAACGGTACTGGGCCAACATATCTGTTCCGCCCGATGCGTTTACCCTTGACCCTCCGGAATGACGGCAAATGATCCCCTTTCCTTCATCAGACGAATTTTCTTTCCGGCTCGGCGAACTGAAAAAAGCGCTGGATAGCCGTGAAAACGATATTCTCAGCCCCATGGCCGCCCGGAGCAACCGGAGCAGCCGGCGCCGGACGGAGAACCGTCTTGCGTCAAGCTACCGGCAGGATTACGCCGTGGACGGCGACCGGATTCTCCATTCCCTGGCGTACACCCGCTATATCGACAAGACCCAGGTTTTTTATCTCGTGCGCAACGATCATATCACCCATCGTGTGCTCCATGTTCAACTGGTTTCCAAGGTGGCCCGCACCATCGGACGCTTTCTGGGTCTCAACGAGGATCTGATGGAAGCCATCGCCCTCGGTCATGACATCGGCCATCCTCCTTTCGGCCATGAGGGTGAAAATTTCCTTTCCCGGCTGTGTCTGCGGGAAGGAATCGGACACTTCCACCACAATGTGCAAAGCGTGCGCTTCATGGAAAGCGTGGAACGCAAGGGTCTCGGCTGGAATTTATGCCTCCAGACCCTGGACGGCATCCTGTGCCACGACGGCGAAACCCACAACCGCCGCCTGGAGCCCCAATGGGACAAAACGTTTGCCACCCTGGATCAGGAGATGGCAGCCAAGACAACCCAAACGGGCGTCGCTCTCCGACCCATGACCCTGGAGGGTTGCGTGGTCCGCATGGCCGACACCATCAGCTATATCGGACGCGATATCGAAGACGCCATCCGGCTGGGACTGATCACCCGCAAGGACCTGCCGGGGGAATCGGTTCAAATTCTGGGCGACACCAACGGCACCATTGTGTACCAGCTGGTGACCGACGTGATCGCCAACAGTGTCGAGCAGCCCTACCTGGCATTCAGTCCTGAAGTCTCCCATGCGCTGAAAACGTTAAAAAAATTCAACTACGATCGAATTTACCTGAATCCCAAAATCAAGCGGGCATCCGACACCATCGGCCGATTGTATGAATACCTTTTCGATTCCTATCTTGAAGACATCCGGAAGGAGAATCTCTCCTCGGTGATCTACACTCATTTTCTGGAAAGCATGTCCTCGGCCTATCTGGAAAACCGTCTTCCCGCCGAAATTGTTCGCGACTTCATCGCTGGAATGACCGACGGGTATTTCCTGGCCCAGTGTCCGGAATCCATGCGGCCCACCATTCTGGAAAACTGTTACTAAACCGGCATGCCGATATCACCCCCCATCCCCATGGCCGCCGCCGGCATGAAACATCGGGAGCGGACCTACCGCGATACCATGCGGCATCCGCATCTGGTCGGATTTCAGGTGACCGTCAAGGAAACGGACCTCCACATTCAGGCCGAAAGGCAGCTTACCGATATCACCCGCGAACTGGTCATGGAATATCGGGGCTACATCGAGGCGTATATTCAACAACACCCGGATTTCGTCCGGGCCATGACCCCCTGGCTTCATCCTTCCCCTGCTCCGCGGATCATTCAGGCAATGGCAACCGCCGCCGGAAAGGCCGGAGTCGGCCCCATGGCCGCCGTGGCCGGCGCCATTGCCGAAAGCGTGGGCGCCGACCTGCTGGCGCATTCATCGGAAATAATCGTCGAAAACGGCGGAGATATCTTCATCAGGCTCAACAGCCCGGCCCTTATCGGTATTTATGCCGGCTCATCGCCGCTGAGCATGAAAATCGGCATCCGTCTCGCGGCGCGCCCGGATCCGGTTGGCATCTGCACTTCCTCGGGAACGGTGGGGCATTCCATCAGCTTCGGCTCCGCCGACGCGGTTTGCGTGATTTCGCCGTCCTGCGCGCTTGCCGATGCTGCGGCCACGGCTGTCGGCAACCGCGTGTGCAAGCCCTCCGACATCGGGCCGGCGATCCAGTGGGGACAACGGATTCAAGGCGTGGACGGTATCGTCATCATCAAAAAAGATAAGATCGGCGCCTGGGGGGAAATCGAAGTGGTGCCTCTTTGAAACCCGCGGAGTCGCATGCCCGAGCGTTTGAAATTGATTTTCCTGACCGGAATCAGTATGCTGAATCCAGTTGTGAATCCGGATGAATACCGAGACCCGAAAGGAGGAACCCGATGAAAGCCGTCAAAATAACCCTGCTGGCGATCCTGTTGCTGTTTCTATTGGTAGCGGCCTATCAGAATCGTGAATTCCTGCTGGAAACCGAAAACCTGACCATTGAACTGTTCGCCTTTCGATACGAATCGCCGAAACTGCCCATCGGGATGATGTTCTCCGTCTGTTTCCTGGCGGGGATGCTGCTCGCTTATTTTTTCACCCTGCTGTCGCAATATCAGGCCAGCTGCGCCATCAAATCCCTGGATCGCATCCGGAACGAGCAGACGAAAACCATCGCCAACCTCGAATCCCGTCTGGCCGCTTTGCAGACCGACCCGCCGGCGGTAAAAGACCGGTGAAAACCGGCAAGTCGGGAAATCCGCCGCCTTCCAGGGCGCTCTCTTGTGCTCGGCCCGCGGCGCGTCCGATCTACGGTTGCCCCTTGGACGCCGCCGTCGTTTCGTTCTGCTGCAGATACAGTTTCGCCCGCTTGTCGATGTTGACGAGCTGACGGATATAATCATCCGGGTATTCCCTGGCCGCGTTTCTTTTGATCATGATCATTTCCTGGGAGGGAATCTTTTCGTTCGCGAACTCGATGACCTTGAAATAGGCCCTGGTCTGGGTGTCGATGGTGTTCTGACGTAATAAATCGTTGCCCGGATAGCGTTTCTCGGCATTGGCCTTGATCTTCGAGAACACATCCTCCGGCAGTTTCTGGGTGGGTAGCTTATAATGCGTTCCGGCTTTGACATATTCGGCCGCGGCTGTCGAAACATAGGCCGATACGGATAGAAGCACCGCGACAAGCAGGGCCCATTTTTTTTTCTGAAACCGGTTCATCTTTTTTTCTCCTTATTGGTTGTACCTGCCTGTTATGATGAGGGGGGAATCCCTTATCAGACGTCCTGCGACACAATTTTCCATTCCATAGCACAGAAACCGGTCCATACTCAAGGTGGTTGCCGATTTCCTTCCGGAAGGCCGCAAAACGCGGCCAGGGGGGCCGCCATATCCGGTATACCGTATCAGGTGTTGACAGATTATCGGGACATTGTATATTGTTTTACAATCGTTATGGGTATACCATATATGCCGGTACCAGGGTTCCAGGGCTGAAGAAGTTTACATGACGGAGATATCGAACGCTAAAATGACCCCCATGGTCCGCCAATACCTTGCCATCAAGGAACAGTATGCGGACGCCATCCTCTTTTATCGCATGGGGGATTTTTATGAAATGTTTTTTGAAGATGCGGCCGTCGCCTCCGGCATTCTGGAAATCGCCCTCACTTCCCGGAATAAAAATGATGATGAAGCCATACCCATGTGCGGCATCCCCGTGCGGGCGGCGAACGCCTATATCGGCCGGCTGATTGAACAGGGTCACAAGGTGGCCGTCTGCGAACAGACCGAAGATCCGAAAACGGCCAAGGGGCTGGTAAGACGCGAGGTGGTGCGGGTCATTACACCGGGAATGATCATCGACAACGAATTCCTGGACGAGAAAACCAACAACTATATTCTGGCCGTCCACCGGGTGCGGCAAGCCGTCGGGCTTGCCTTCCTGGATGTTTCCACCGGTACCTTCCGGGTGGCGGAATCGGACAACATGGATGCCATCGTGGAAGAGGCCCTGCGGATCAATCCCAGGGAAATCCTCCTGCCGCAATCCTTTCGCGATGATGCCGAAGCAATGGCTCTGATGGGCGCCTTCCCGGATCATTTCAAGTCCTTCCCGGATGAAAAAAACTTTGCCCCGCACGCGGCCAAAAGGCTCCTGATGGATCAATTCAACACCCGCAGCCTCGAGGGGTTCGGGTGTGAGAACGCCCTGGCCGCCATCGGGGCGGCCGGCGCCCTGCTGGCCTACGTGCAGGAAACCCAGAAGCAGAAAACCGGTCATATCCTCGGGCTTGAGACCTATTCCCTGGATCAGTATCTGCTCATCGACGAAACCAGCTGCCGCAATCTGGAATTGATGGGCAGCCTGCGCTCCGGTTCCCGCCGCGGGACCCTGCTGGAGATCCTGGATCAGACCCTCACCGCCATGGGAGGACGCCTGTTCAAGCAATGGCTGCGGTATCCCCTGCTGGATCCGGCGGCCATCCGCCTGCGTCTGTCGGCGGTGGCGGAAATCAAACAGCATGCCGATCTGCGCCATGGGTTGCGGGAACAGCTCCGCCAGGTCTTCGACCTGGAAAGACTCACCGGCAAAATCACCCTGGGACGCGCCAACGCCAGGGATCTGACGGCCCTGAAAACGTCCCTCTGGAAAATACCCGATATCCTGGCCAGCCTGGCAACCCTGTCGTCGGAACTGTTTGTCCTTTCCCTGCCGGCGGATCAACCGGATCCGCGCCATCTGCAGGAGCTGGCCGGGCTTATCGACGCCGCCATCCGGGAAGACGCCCCCCCCACGATCCATGAAGGCGGCATCATCAAAACCGGTTACCATCCGGAGCTGGACGAACTCATCCAGATCAGCACCGACGGCAAAAGCTGGCTCGCCAGGCTGGAAGCCGATGAAAAACGAAAAACCGGCATCGGCTCCCTCAAGGTGAAATACAACAAAGTCTTCGGTTATTATATCGAGGTCCCCAGAAGCCAGACGGAATCGGTTCCAGCCCATTACGTGCGCAAACAGACCATCGCGAACGCCGAACGCTATGTCACGGAAGAACTGAAAACATTCGAAACCAATGTTCTTGGGGCCCAGGAACGGATGGCGGCCCTGGAATACCGCCTGTTCAACGAAATCCGCGAGCGGGTGGTGGAAAACAACCACTGTATCCTGAAAGTGGCGGCTTTCACGGCACAGCTGGACTGCCTGGCGAGCCTGGCGGAAATCGCGGATCAGAACGGTTATGTTCAGCCGGACATCAACCACGCCGGCGTCATCGACATCACCGACGGTCGCCACCCGGTGGTGGAAAAACTGATTTCCGGCGAACGCTATATTCCCAATTCCATCCGCCTGGACAACGATGAAAACCAGATTCTGGTGATTACCGGCCCGAACATGGCCGGAAAATCCACTGTTCTGCGCCAGACCGCCCTGATCGTGATCATGGCCCAAATGGGTGGTTTCGTCCCTGCCGCCAAGGCCTCCGTCTGCATTACGGACCGGATCTTCACCCGGGTGGGCGCCCTGGACAACCTGTCTTCGGGTCAAAGCACTTTCATGGTGGAGATGGAGGAGACGGCCAATATCATGAACAACGCCGGGGCCGACAGCCTGGTGATCATGGATGAAATCGGCCGGGGCACCAGTACCTTCGACGGGTTGAGCATCGCCTGGGCCGTGGCCGAATACCTGCATGATCTGAAAGGCTGCGGCGTGAAAACCCTTTTTGCCACCCACTATCACGAGCTGACCGAACTGGCCCGTGCGAAACCAAGGGTCAAGAACTGCCATATCGCCGTCAGGGAATGGAACGACGAAATCATTTTTCTCCGGAAACTGACGCCGGGAAGCACCAACCGGAGCTATGGCATTCAAGTGGCACGGCTGGCCGGACTCCCGGAATCCATTATCAAAAAGGCGAAAAAAGTGCTGGCGCGGATTGAAAACGGGGACTCGGTCCTGTCCCTCGCCGGGGATGGTTCCGGCGACGGGGATCGAGCCGGAAAAAATAAACATTCCAAAAAGCAGGTTCAGCTTCAGCTTTTTCGAAAACCGGAGGAAATCATCGTTGACATTTTAAAGCAGCTGAATATCTCCGCCATGACGCCCATCGAAGCGATCAACCAGCTGAACGAACTGAAGCAGAAAGCGAATTCGGTTTTGAATTAGGGATAATGAATACATCTACTCGAAATACCCTCATCACGGCTCTAATGCTGATTCTCTTTTTGCCGGTCATGCCGGCGGACGCGGGAGAAGCCGGCAAGGCGGAGTATCTCCGGGCCGAAAAATCCGCCAACCGTCTGTTGAGTGACGTCCGCAAACAGCAATACCGGCACAACTGGCTGGAATGCATCGACCAATACAGAAAAGTGGTCGCAAAAGCCCCGGAAGGTCCCTGGGCCGCGGCCGGGATGTATCAGGTCGGCATGTTGTACCACGGCCTGTACCGGCGCTCCTACCTGAAAGCCGACCTGGAGGCGGCCGTCGACGCTTATGAAAAACTGATCCAGAGATATCCTGGCAGCAAATATCGCCGGCAGGCCCTGACGGAAATGCAGAAAATCGGCGCCCCGGTCCCCCGCGCCGCCGTCGCCCGGCCACCCTATCACAAGAAACGCGCCCTGACGAAAAAGAAACCGCCGGCCGCCGCGCTGCCCGTAAACGCTCCCGGTCCAGCCACCGCCGACCCGGCGCCCGGCAATCCTCCGCCCGAACCTGCTCCACCTCTCCCCGCAGCGGACAACCTGGTTACGGATCTCCGGTTCTGGTCAAACCCCAACTATACACGGGTTGTCGTCAGCACGGATCATGAAGTGCCCTATTCCCATCATCTGCTGAAAAAAGACCCGGCCCTGAACAAGCCCGAGCGTCTGTTCATCGATCTGAACCAAAGCAAGCTTTCCAAGGATCTGCGTCAGCTAGTGCCCATCGACGACAACCTTCTCGAGAACATCCGGGCCGGGCAATACACCCTGGATACGGTCAGGGTCGTCATCGACATCAAGTCCTTCGATAATTACAAGGTGTTTTCCCTGAACAACCCGTTTCGCATCGTCATCGATGTCTGGGGCAAAGGCCATGCGCAGATGACGAGCGCACCTCCGCCGCCGCCGCCTTCCGCCGTTAAAACCGACAAGGGGAGGCCGGTCAGCGCCATCGCCCGGCAGCTGGCCCTGGGGGTACGACGGATCGTCATCGATCCGGGACACGGCGGAAAGGATTTCGGCGCACCCGGTTACCTCAAAGGCGTGCATGAAAAAGAAATCGTGCTGCAGATCGCCAAAAAACTGGCCGCCCGAATCAGGACCGAATTGAATTGCGAAGTCATTCTCACCCGCAGCAGCGACGTCTTTCTGACGTTGGAAGAACGCACGGCCCTGGCCAACACGCAAAACGCCGATCTCTTTATTTCCATGCACACCAATGCGTCGCGGGACAAACGCGCCTACGGAATCGAAACCTATTTCCTGAACCTTGCCACCGATGAAGACGCCATCCGCGTGGCGGCGGCGGAAAACGCCACCTCCACCAAAAATATCAGCGATCTGCAGTCCATCCTCCAGGATCTGATGCAGAACGCCAAAATCAACGAATCCACGCGCCTGGCCTCCCGGGTCCAGGAATCCATGTGTGCGGGTCTGCGAAACAACTATCAGCAGATCAAGAACAAAGGGGTCAAGCAGGCGCCTTTTTATGTCCTTCTGGGCGCCCAGATGCCGGCCATCCTGGTCGAAACCGGTTTCATCAGCCACCCGCGGGAATGCCGCTGGCTGATCGACCCCAGATACCAGGACCGGTTGTGTGATGCCATCGTCGCCGGCATCCGTCATTACATGCGGGAAACCAATCCCACCGCCTTCATGGAACGCCGGCCGGCCGGCCGGTCCAAGGGATGATTCCAATATGGAAGGCCATGAGCCTCCCCGGGCCGCCGGCGTGAGTAGGCGGATTGCCGCGGTCCTGGATGGCGCTACGGCTCCTTGAGGTTCTCCATCAGTATCCGCCGGACTTCCTCTATGGTTTGCGGCTCGTCCTGGGCGGAATGACCGGAATGAACCACGAGTTCCGAAGTCGCGCCCTCAATATGGGCGCTCCGGTAGGTCACCACGCCGTCATCCCACTCTTCCCTCGTTTCCCCGGGATTGTCCACGGCGATGATGGAATGGGTTCCGACTCCCGGCGCGATGGGCAGGGTTGAAAACGTCCGGATAAATTCGCTGTCCGGGGCCATATTGTCCGTGCTGCGGGGAACCCCCTCCTCCAGAGATCGCCGGGCGATGGCCTCGGGGCTGTGCCGGAAAATTTCCTCCAGCGGATCAAGCAGTTCAAACGGCAGCGAAATCATTTTCTGGAACAGATACCGGACCTGCCCGCCCACCAGAAAACTGCCCCGGTGAGGGGTCGCGATGAAGACGACCCGCCTCACAAACGGAAGGGGCCGATAGAAAAGGCTGCGCTGCAGCAGCGCCCGTGTCCGGGGCGAAACCGAAAGACGATCCATGGGAACCGCGAACGTGTTATCCCAGAAGCGTTCGCCACTGTCGGTGACGGTGAGTCTTGCCAGCAGCCCCCCCTGGCTGTGGCCGATGACGACCATTTTTTTCAGCGCTTCGTCCCGGCCTTCCGGATCCAATTCCCGGACCACGTTTCGCAGGCCCTGAACGAGGATGCCACCGGAATACAGGATCGGATTCCCGGTATTATAGGTGAAGAGCCAGACCTGATAGCGGCGGCCCAATTCCCGGTCATTCAGGATTTCGTTCAGCATCTGGGCCCAGCGCGCCGGGCTGGATGCCGTTCCGTGAACGAAAACCACGGGAATCCGGCCGCGGCGGTACGGTGCCAGGAGAAACACATTGTCCCTGAAGCGGGCCGTTTTTTTGATGAGCTGCAAATCCCCGGAAAGCAATCCTTTCAGCTCCAGGTCATATACCTGGGACCCTTCCAGGGTATATGCCAGGGCGGCGGTGGTTCTGTATTCCAGAGGGGCGTCACGACCGTTGACCTGGATCGACATTTCCTCCTGACCCGTATACAGCGTCAGCCGGCCCTCCAGTCGTCCGCTCCGGAGTCCTTCCGTGACGTCATCCAGCTGAAGAAAAGCGGTGGCAGCCACTTTCAGGATCGACGGCACTCGGGCGAAATCCCGATGCTGTTGCCCCGGCCGGGGTTTCAGGGTGGCGACCAGCGCCGTCCCGATTCCGGGCCAGCGGTAATCATTCCGCAGGCCGCGGACCTCGAGTTCCGCGGCATCGATGAAATTTTCCAGGCGGAAAGGGCCCCAGAAACATGTTTCCGGTTCCATGCGCACCACCAGTTCGCCGAACGGCAGCCGGTATGTCCCCCCCTTCAGCATCACCCCGCGGCCGGATTCCGTCGCCGCAAATCCCCGGGCGATCCCCTGGTTATACAAATCCACGGCGGTTCGCAGCCGGGGGTCCAGTTCTCCAGGGGAATCATCGGGGTTCCGCGGGAAAATGAAGGCATAGGCATATACCACTGCGGCCAGAAAATACGAACGGTCGTCGTTCCTGGCGGCATGGAGAAAACAAAGCTCCGCCAAGGCGAAGAGGCGGTCCGCCTCCCTCGCGGTGGGCATCCCCCGATGCAGGGATGCAATCACTTCCTCCGGATCGTCCAGAAATCGTTCCGCCAGGCCGGATCGATTGAGAATCTGCATGGTGGGCGCGCTCAGGTCGTCGCCGGACAGAACGCTCCGGGTGAGACCCTGCCGGGCATCCCGGGGGTCCATGAAGCGGACCCCCACCGGCGTGGCGCAGCCATGCAGGCATGCCAGCACCGCGACGAAAAGCCCGAAGGCTGCCATCGCCGCCCGGCCGGCCCCCATCCGCGATTGTGTATATTGGAATTCCATGCGCAACATGCCGATGCGTTATCACACTTTTCGTCTGCTGTCCAAGTCCGGTGACGCGCGCGGGGATGACGGCAACGGTTCCGGAAGGCGCCTGGGAGGCAATCAGGCGCGGATAAAAAACCGCCGACCCGCTTTCCGTGTTTTTTAGGTTTGACAAAGCGGCCCACTTGTTTTAATCCACCTGATATTCTGAAATCCATGGCACTTAACGATTATGGAGGCCCGCATGACATATGAAAACATCCTGTTCACCGTCGAAAAGGCGGTGGCGTTTATCACCTTCAACCGTCCGAAATCCCTCAATGCGCTCAATTCCGTATTGCTGACGGAGTTCCACCAGGCCCTGGATGAAATCGATGCCGATGAAAATATCCGGGTGCTGGTTCTCACCGGCGCCGGTGAAAAAGCCTTTGTCGCAGGCGCCGACATCAGCGAACTGGCCACTTTCAATCCATTGCAGGCGAGAAAATTCGCGGAAAACGGTCACCGGGCCATCGGCCGGCTGCAAGCGCTTGCCATCCCGGTCATTGCGGCGGTGAACGGATTCGCCCTGGGGGGCGGCAACGAGATCGCCCTGGCCGCTGATTTCATTTACGCCTCGGAAAACGCCAAATTCGGACTCCCGGAAATCAATCTCGGCATCATTCCCGGTTTCGGCGGCACCCAGCGATTACCGCGGCTGGTGGGTAAAAACCGGGCCAAGGAAATGATTTTCACCGGCAGGATGATCTCCGCCCGGGAAGCAGCCGAAATCGGCCTGGTGAATCTCGTGACCTCGCCGGACAAGCTGATGGAAGAAACCATCAAAACCGCCAGCATCATGGCCGCCAAAGGCAAGGCGGCCCTGCGCGCCGCCAAGCACGCCATCAATAAAGGTACGGATGTGGACCTTGAAACCGGTTGCCGGATCGAAATCGACGCCTTCGCCCTCTGCATGGCCAGCAGCGACGCCGGAGAGGGCACCAGGGCTTTTCTGGAAAAACGACCGGCCGAATTCAAGGGCCGTTTGAACGAATAGAATCAACGATGCCACTGTTGTCGATCACCGCCGGTGGAAGGAGAATGGAAGATGATTTTCAATATCGAATATGAAACCATGCCGCGGGAAGCGCTGGAAGCCATCCAGCTGCGGCGGTTTCAAACCACAATCGAAAGGGCCTATGCCACGGTTCCGTTCTATCGGGAACGCTTTCAGAAAGCCGGCGTCTCGTCGGCGGATATTAAAACCCTCGACGACCTGAAGAGAATTCCCTTCACCACCAAACAGGATCTGCGGGACAATTATCCCTTCGGCATGTTCGCCGTGCCCATGAGCAATGTCGTCCGCATTCATGCCTCCTCCGGCACCACCGGTCAGCCCACCGTCGTCGGTTACACCGCCCGGGACATCAACACCTGGGCCGAACTGATGGCGCGTTCGCTTTCAGCCGGCGGCGCGACCCGCGAGGATATCATTCACAACGCCTATGGATACGGCCTGTTCACCGGGGGGCTGGGGGTGCATTACGGCGCGGAAAAACTGGGGGCGTCCATCATCCCCGTCTCCGGGGGTAACACCAAACGGCAGGTCATCATCATGAAGGATTTCGGTCCCACCATTCTCACCGCCACTCCCTCCTATGCCCTGCATCTGGCGGAGGTGGCCATTGAAATGGGGGTTTCCTTTCAAAACCTCAAATTCAAATACGGCATTTTCGGCGCCGAGCCCTGGTCGGAAACCATGCGCCGGGAAATCGAGAACAAACTGAACCTGAGTGCCGTGGACATTTACGGTTTGAGCGAAGTCATCGGGCCGGGGGTTGCCATCGAGTGTCATGAAGCCAAAAAAGGCCTGCATGTTTTTGAGGATCATTTCATTCCGGAAATCATCGACCCGGCCACCGGCGATGTGCTGCCCTACGGCGAGACCGGCGAGCTGGTCTTCACCTCCCTGACCAAGGAGGCCTTTCCGGTGATCCGCTACCGCACCCGGGACATTTCCACCCTGAACCCCGAACCGTGCATCTGCGGCCGGACCCATGTCCGAATGAAACGGGTCAGCGGCCGCACCGACGACATGCTCATCATCCGGGGCGTGAACGTATTCCCGTCCCAGATCGAAAGCGTGCTCATGAATGTCGACGAAGTGGAGCCTCATTACCAGCTGCTGGTGGACCGCAAGGACAATCTCGATATCCTCACCGTGCGGGTGGAAGTGGGCGAGCGTCTCTTCTCCGACGAAGTCAAGAAACTGCAGTCCCTGGAAGCCAAAATCGAGAAGGATATCAAGGAATATCTGGGTGTTTCCGCCAAGGTCAAACTGGTGGAACCCAAAACCATTGCCCGCAGCGAAGGCAAGGCTGTTCGGGTGATCGACAATCGGAAAATATAGGAGCATTATGATGCGTGTTGAACAAATCTCCGTATTTTTGGAAAACAAATCAGGGCGTATCGCCGAAGTGACCGGCGTGCTCGCCAAGGCCGGCGTCAATATCCGCGCGTTGTCCATGGCCGACACATCCGACTTCGGCATCCTGCGTCTGATTGTGGACAATACCCGGAAAGCCGAGGAAACCCTGAAGAGTCAAAATTTCACCGTGGGCAAGACCGATGTGGTGGCGGTGGAAGTCGAGGACAAACCCGGCGGTTTGCATCGCATCATGGAAATTTTGAACCGGGCCGACATCAACGTCGAATATATGTATGCCTTCGTCAATCCAACCGCCGGCAACCATGCGGTCATGATATTTCGCTTCGAAAACCTGGATGCCGCAGTTACCATATTGGAACAAAACGGTATTCGTGTGATCGAGGGGCATCGGGTATACACCCTGTAAAAATCGGGCATTGGCTGCACAATCCCCTTGACAGGCGAGGATCAAAATTGTATTTATGCTTGTTTTGCAATTGTATCCTGACGGACAGGCTTAATGGAAAACTCATTGGAATAAAAGGAGCACGAAGGCGTTGGCGAATCACAAATCGGCTTTAAAGAGAGTCAAGCAGAGCGAAAATCGGCGGTTGCGCAATAAAACCGTGAAAACCGTCGCGCGGACCTTTGTCAAGAAAGTCCGTTCCACGGTGGCGCAGAAATCAAGCGAAGCGGCGGTGGATCAATTGAACCAGACGAAATCCATTATCGATAAAGCCGCCAAAAAGGGTGTCATTCACAAAAGAGCGGCGTCCAGAAAAATTTCCCGTCTGGCGAAACTCGTCAATTCGATCGCGAAATAGTCGATCACGCAAGCGCCGACCACCGGACAACCACTCCGTCAAAGGCCTGATACGGGGCCTGCCGGAAACGGCGGGCTCCTAAAAATCCATGGTCAATTGCTGAAATACCTTTTCAGCGAAACGCCTGGCCACCGCTTTCAGCTTTTCGCGTTTATTCACCTCCACATCCCCCGCCAGCAGGTAGGTTTCCTGAACGGAGATGCCGTTTCCTTCCCAGACGGTTTTACCCGCCGCGTTGGTCAGTTTCGCCTGCCCGTAAACGCTGATCCGCATCTCGGTGGTCGTCTGCACACTGACGCGGGATGCGGTGGTCACCTGCAGGGATTGGATCGAACCGGAAAGAACCGCTTCGGCCCGTTCCTCCTCCACCAGTTCGGCGATATGGCTGCGGGTGAATTCATAGATGACGGCATTGGTGAACACCTGTTCGAGTCCCGTTTCCGCCGTCCGGTTGGAAAACATCCGCACGGTGATCCGTCTCAGCCCGCCCGGAAGGCTGCCGCCTTCCATAAAACGGTACCCGCAGGCCGTTGGAATAACCACCAGCAGCAGCATCCAGATGACGGCGCCCCGTTTACTCCGCATATCCGCTCACGCCGCCACGATATTGACCAGTTTGTTTTGCACCACAATCACTTTCCGGATGCTTTTGCCGTCGATGAATTTTTTCACCTGCCCATCGGCCAAGGCCCGCTCCTTGATGAGCTCCTCACCGGTGCCGGCGGTCACGGCGAACTTGCCCCGCAGCTTGCCGTTCACCTGGACAACGATCAAAACCTCATCGGCGGTCAGGGCCGCCTCATCGTACGCCGGCCAGGGCACGTCGATGATGCTGGGGGGATTTCCCAGCGCGGACCACATTTCCTCCGCGAAATGCGGCACGATCGGTGAGAGCAACAGCACCGCGGATTCCATGGCGAAACGCATGACGGCGGGACCCTCGGGCAGGTTTTCGAAGGCCTCCAGGCCATACATGGCGTTGACCAGTTCCATGACCGCGCTGATGGCCGTGTTGAAATGAAAACGCGCATCGATATCGTTTGTGACCCGTTGGATGGTCTGGTGGGTTTTCTGATACACCTCCTTCAGCCGGCCTTCCAGGCCATGCCAGGAACCGCTGTATGGTTTCACCCCGCCGATAACCGGCAGACATGTCGCTCCCAGACGCCAGACCCGGTTCAGGAACCGGTAGCTTCCGTCCACCCCCTGCTCGCTCCATTCCAGATCCCGCTCCGGCGGGGCCGCAAACAGACAAAACAGGCGGGTCGTATCCGCACCGTATTGGTCCAGCAAGGTGTTCGGATCAATGACGTTTTTTTTCGATTTGGACATCTTTTCCACCCGGCCCACCGTCACCGGGCTTTCGCATTTGGAGCAGTAAACCCCTTTGTCGCCCGTTTCCGCCTCTTCCGGGAACAGAAAGCCATGTTGCGGACAGGCCATGGTTTCCTTGCAGACCATGCCCTGGGTCAGCAGGCGGGTAAACGGCTCCTTGAACCCCACCAGGCCGAAACTCTCCAGCACCCTTGTGAAATATCGGGAATACAACAAATGCAGGATGGCGTGTTCCACGCCGCCTATGTATTGATCCACCGGCATCCAGTATTCCACCGCGGCGCGGTCAAAAATGCCGGTATGGTAATCCGGGCTGCAGTAGCGTTCGAAATACCAGGAGGATTCCATAAAAGTATCCATGGTATCGGTATCCCGACGAGCCTCCGTGTTGCCGCATTGCGGGCAGGTGGTCCGCATGAAAGCCGGCAGGGCCGGCAGGGGGGACTTCCCCCCCTCCAGCAGGCCGGCATCCTCCGGCAGCAGGATCGGCAGATCCGACTCCGGGACCGGGACGATGCCGCATTGCTCACAATGGATCATGGGAATGGGCGCGCCCCAATAGCGCTGCCGGGAAATGCCCCAGTCGCGCAACCGGAAACTGACGGTCTTGCGGCCCAGACCCTGCTGTTCCAGGTAGCGGGCGATCTCATCCTGGGCCGTCTTGTTGCCGAGCCCGTTGAATCGATCCGAGTTGACCAGAATCCCTTCCCCGGCA
This sequence comes from Thermodesulfobacteriota bacterium, assembly GCA_049320885.1. Taxonomy (GTDB): domain Bacteria; phylum Desulfobacterota; class Desulfobacteria; order Desulfobacterales; family SURF-7; genus DYJD01. The sequence goes on from JBMORA010000001.1 coordinate 88,077, forward strand.
TAGGCTTCGGTCATGGTTTCCACCTTCAGGTCCATATCCCGCGGCTGGATGACGACGATGCAATCGAGTCCGTATTTCCGCGCGAATTCGAAATCCCGCTGATCGTGGGCCGGAACGGACATGACCGCTCCGGTGCCGTATTCCATCAAAGCGAAATTCGCGGTATAGATCGGCATCCGCCTGCCGGTCACGGGATTGATGCAACAGGCGCCGGTGAAAACCCCTTCCTTCTCGTAGCCTTCCAGGGCTCTGCTGGAGCGGTCCTGGCGCGACATTTTCTCCACAAAGGCCTCCACGTCCCCTGCCTGGGGCTTGCCGGCGGACAAAACCGGCACCAGGGGATGCTCCGGCGCAAGACACATGAAGGTCGCCCCATACAGGGTATCCGGCCGGGTGGTGAAGACGGCGATGGTTTCCGGCGAATCCTCCACGGCGAACCGGATTTCCGCGCCGATGCTCTTGCCGATCCAGTTTTTCTGCATGGTGGTCACCTTCTCCGGCCAGCCGGGGAGCAGGTCGCAATACACCAGCAGATCCTCGGCGAAGTCGGTGATTTTCAGGAACCATTGTTCCAGCTTTTTCTGGCGGACCGGTTTTCCGCAGCGCCAGCACATCCCGGCCTCCACCTGCTCATTGGCGAGCACTGTCTGGCAGGGATCGCACCAGTTGACGAAGGATTCCTTGCGATAGGCCATCCGTTTTTTATACATCTGGATGAACAGCCATTGCTCCCAGCGATAGTATTCCGGCCGGCAGGTGGCGATCTCCCGGTCCCAGTCATAGCTGAAACCCATGCGTTTCAATTGGTTGCGCATGTAGGCAATGTTTTCGTAGGTCCATTTGGCCGGATGGGTCTGATGGGCGATGGCCGCATTCTCCGCCGGCATGCCGAAAGCGTCCCAGCCCATGGGATGGAGCACATTCAATCCCCGCATCCGCTTGTAGCGCGCCACCACATCCCCGATGGTGTAATTGCGGACATGCCCCATATGGATTTTACCCGAGGGGTAGGGAAACATCTCCAGCAGGTAATATTTTTCCTTCCGATGATCTTCCGTGACCGCGAACAGTTTGGTCTGATCCCAATAGGCCTGCCATTTGGATTCGATCGATTTCGGATCGTAGCGTTCTTCCATTTTCGTTTTATCCTTTTTACACGAGGGTCCGGTTATATGGATACCGTCCGCGACGACGGAAAACTGTCCGGAAAGCCGGCGCCGGAGGCGATCGGCTGCCTGGATCTTATGCCACCATCACCGTCAAATTGCAAGCCGCGGCATGCAAATTCCCCCGGTGCCGCCGCCCTCCATGAATGGGCTTTCCGGAATGCTCCGGCTCCAAAAATCATTTGACTTGAATCGGACAATTTCATATGTAGATTTCAACACTTCAAAGGATATTATCCGAACCCCGATAATTATGACAAAAAAAATCATCATCAATGCCGTCGACCACGAAGAAAACCGGATTGCCATCATCCAGGACAGCAAGCTGGAAGAATTTCATATCGAAACCGCCTCCAAGACCGTAACCAAAAGCAATATTTATAAAGGCGTCATCACCCGCATCGAACCGAGCCTCCAGGCCGTCTTCGTGGATTACGGCGCCGAACGGCATGGCTTCCTGCAAAAAAACGATATCCACAGCGATTATTTTCAGGACAATGCCACGGGAGACCGCTCCCTGAAAAAAATCGTCCGGCGCGGCCAGGAAATCATGGTGCAGGTCACCAAGGATTCGATCATGAAAAAAGGCGCCATGCTCACCACCTTCATTTCCCTTCCCGGAAGGCACATGGTGCTGATGCCCGGCAGCAACACCAACGGCATTTCGCGCAAAATCGAGGACGAGGAAGAACGCAAGCGCCTGAAGGACATCATTGAGAAGCTGAAACTTCCCGAAGGGTTCAGCCTGATCGTGCGCACCGCCGGCGAAGGGTGCACCAAAACGCAGATCGCCAGGGATTTGCAATACCTCATGCGGGTATGGGAAAGCATCATCAAAAAAGGCATGCAGGAAAAGGCGCCGGTGCTGTTGTACAAGGAAAGAAACCTGGCCCTGCGGTCCATCCGCGATTATTTCACCCCCGACACCAAGGAAATTCTCATCGACGACCCGGCGGTTTACAAGGAAGTCAAGAATTTCGTCAACATCATTTCGCCCAAACACTCCCAGATCGTGAAACAATTCACGGAGCCCAAACCGATTTTCACCAAATACCAGCTGGAAGAGCAGATCGCCTCGATTTTCGAAAGCCGGGTGAACCTCAAATCCGGCGGTTCCATCGTTCTGGATCAAACCGAAGCCCTGGTGGCCATTGATGTCAATTCCGGCAAGGCCACCTCCGGCGAAAACATCGAGCAGACCGCCTTCAACACCAACCTGGAAGCGGCCGAGGAAATCGCCCGCCAGTTGCGGCTCCGCGACCTGGGGGGCCTGATCGTCATTGATTTCATCGACATGCGGGACGCCAAGCACAAGGCCAAAATCCTGAACGCGATGAAAACCTTTCTGAAGGAAGACAAGGCCCGCACCAAAATCGGTCAGATTTCCCGCTTCGGCCTGATGGAAATGTCGCGGCAACGGATCCGGGCGTCCATCGAGAGCGGCAGTTTCAACACCTGCGAGCATTGTCAGGGTAAAGGTCTGATTCCTTCCACGGAATCCCTGGGATTGGGCTTCCTGCGCAAACTCCGCCTGGAGACCCTGAAAACCGACATCACCCAGGTCAGAGGGCTGGTCCCCCCCCCGGTGGCCACCTATATTCTGAATAAAAAACGCAGTGAAATCCTGGAACTCGAAACCCGCCGCGATATCTTGATCACCATTGAAGGCGACCCGGCCATGCGGCCAGGTGAAAGCCGGATTATCTGCAACTGAGCGTCCGGCGGCTTTTTTCGCCCCGCGTCATTTTTCGCTCCGTGTATTGATGCTTCCGTATTGACACGTCAATTTGATTCCTGTATCAGTGGGATCGTCTAAAAATCTTCATTACTAAGGAGGAAGTTATCTTGATGGATATCGCATACGCCATGGGCCAGGGCGGCGCCCCCGCGGGGCAGGGGGGCGGATTTACCGCATTCGTCCCGCTGATTCTCATGTTCGCCATTTTTTATTTTCTGCTCATCCGTCCCCAGCAGAAAAAAGCCAAGGAGCATCGCGAAATGCTCAACCAGCTGAAAAAAGGCGACCGGGTGATCACCAGCGGCGGCATTCACGGCACCATCACCTCGGTGGACGATACCGCCGTGACCCTGGAGATCGCCGAAAAGGTCCGGATCAAGGTCGTGCGCGGCAATATCGCGGCCCTCAACCAGCCGACGCCGGCGGCGCCGGATAAAAAAGCCAAACCGCAATCCTGATACACCGCCGCCGCCGCGGCCGGCGCATGCGCCGCAGGTTATCATAACTACGGAGAAAGGATATCGAGCTGTGAAGAATCTCTCATGGCGAGCAATAGTGAATTTGGTCGTGGTTCTCGTCGCCCTGGTGTATCTGTTTCCCACCTTAGAAATGAGACTCAACCGCAAGGACAAACCGGAGCTGTGGCCCCATAAGCAGATCAATCTGGGACTCGATCTGCAGGGCGGCATGCATCTGGCGCTGGAGGTGGATGCGCCCAAGGCCGTGGAAGGCCACATGGAACGCCTGATCCAGGAACTGCGCTTGCTGCTGCGCAAGGAGAACATCCGCAACCGGGGCATCGCCGCTCTTCCCGGCGCCAAGGCATCGGTCAACATCAGCGGCGAGGATCTCGACCGCTTCAACACCTTTCTGGACCGGGAATTTCCGGACCTTCACGTGGAAACCGAGGAAACGGAAGGCCTGACCCGCTTCATCCTGTCCCTGCCCGAGGCCGAGGCCAAATATCTGGAACAGATGGCCGTGGATCAGGCCCTCGAGACCATCCGGAACCGGATCGACGCCTTCGGTGTCAGCGAGCCGGACATCAGACGCCAGGGTGATAACCGCCTGCTGATCCAGCTGCCGGGCATCAAGGATCCCAGCCGGGCCAAAGCCCTGATCGGTAAAACCGCTCTGCTGGAATTCCGTCTCGTGGATGAAGACCATGATGTCAATGCAGCCCTGAAGGGCGACATTCCCGCGGGCAGTGAACTCATGTACCAGACGGTTCATGATCCGGAAACCAACCGCATGCGGAAGACCCCCTTCCTGATCAAAAAGCGCACCGCCCTCACCGGCGCGGACCTGACCGACGCCCGGGTGCAGATCAACCAGCAGTACAATGAACCGTATGTGTCCATCCGTTTCAATAAAAAAGGCGCGCGGCAGTTCGGCCGCATCACCGGCGAGAACATCAACAAACGCCTGGCCATCGTGCTGGACAACAATGTATATTCGGCGCCGGTGATCAAATCCGAAATCACCGGCGGCGACGCCATGATCGAGGGGAGTTTCACCGAGGAAGAGGCCCGGGATCTGGCCATCGTCCTGCGGGCCGGGGCCCTGCCCGCACCGGTCAAGGTCCTGGAGGAAAGGACCGTGGGGCCGTCCCTGGGCCAGGACTCCATCCAGAGAGGACTGATATCCGGACTCATCGGCGGCCTGCTGGTGGTGATCTTCATGGCCGTGTACTATAAAGGAGCGGGACTCATCGCCGATGCGGCCCTGATCATCAACATCATCCTCATCGCCGGCGGCCTCTCCGCTTTTCAGGCCACCCTGACCCTGCCTGGCATCGCCGGCATCATCCTCACCATCGGCATGGCTGTTGACGCCAATGTGTTGATCTTCGAGCGCATCCGGGAAGAGCTGAAACTCGGCAAGACGCCCCGGGCCGCGGTGGCGGCCGGTTTCGAACGGGCGACCATCACCATTCTGGATTCCAATATCACCACCCTCATCGCCGCCCTGGTCCTGTTCCAGTTCGGCACCGGCCCGGTGAAAGGCTTCGCTGTCACCCTGAGTCTGGGCGTGGTGTCCAGCGTGTTCACCGCGCTGGTTTTCAGCCGGCTCGTTTTCGATTATTTCCTGATCAACCGCGGCGCCAAAACCATCAGCATCTAAGGAGGGGTATTCTGTAATGGAGTTCATCAAATCCACACCGAAAATCGATTTTGTCGGCATGCGCAAAAAAGCCTATGTCGTTTCCGCCATACTCCTTTTGGCCAGCATCGCCGCCGTGATCCTCATCGGTCCCCGGTTCGGCGTCGATTTCGTCGGCGGCACCCTGATCCAGATCAAATTTTCGGCCCCGACCAAAACCAGCGTCATCAAACAGGGCCTGAAAAGCATTGGTTTGGACGGGGCTGCGGTCCAGAAATTCGGTGAAAGCGATGCTTCCGAGTTCCTGATCCGCACCAACCAGCCGGTGGACGCCTCGGAGGAATTCACCGGACAACTCGAGAAAACCCTGGGTGAAAGCACCGGCCAGACAGCCGCCATCCAGCGGATCGAAATGGTGGGCCCCCAGGTGGGCAAGGATCTGCGGGAAAAAGCGCTCCTGGCTATCTATTACACCATGCTCATGATCACCATTTACATCTCAGGCCGCTTCGAGCTGAAATGGACCCTCAGCATCATCGTGGCCGGAGTGTTGATCGGCGCGGTTTATCTGTTCTCCCTGTTTCATGTCGGCCTGGTGTTTTTAATCGCCACGGCCCTGATCGTCACCCTGGTGCTTTTCTGGTTTCTGAGCCTGAAATACGCCATGGGTGCCATCGTGGCCCTGCTCCACGACGTCTTGATCACCGTCGGCATCTTCTGCATTATGGGCAAGGAATTCACCCTGCCCATCATCGCGGCCCTTTTGACCATCATCGGCTATTCCCTGAACGACACCATCATCGTATATGACCGGATTCGGGAGAACCTCCGGAAAAACAGCAAAAACACCCTGGACGTCAATATCAACCTGAGCGTCAACGAAACCCTGAGCCGCACCATCCTGACAGGAGGCACCACCCTGGTCTCCGTAGTGGCCCTGCTCATTTGGGGCGGCGGCATCATCCATGATTTCGCCTTTGCCATGACCGTCGGCATCCTGGTGGGAACCTATTCCTCCGTTTTCGTAGCCAGCCCGATCCTGCTGGCCTATCAGGGGCGCCGATGAAACACTGCTGACCTGCAATCCATAGAATGCTGGAAGGGGGAGCGTATGAAACATCCGGTGGCGATCCGCTGCGGCATCACGAGATTCTGGAAAGGCTTTTCTGTCGTAACCGCCCTTCTTGTCATGGGGATTCTCCAGGCCTGCGCCACGCAGCAGCCGGAGGAGAACCAGAGCCTTGCCCGGATGGATCAGCAAATCCGCGAGCTGGAAGACAAAATGGACGAGTCCTATCACCGGCTCTCCGTCATCCAGTTCATGGTGGACAACCATGAGCGCCAGCTCCGGGAATTGAATCCCTCCTCCAAACCCATGCCCGGGTCTTCCGGACCGGATTCCTCCGGGACCTTCACGGAAGAAACCATGCCCGCAGGGGACGGACCGGCGACCCCGCCCCCCTCCCCCGCCGCCGGGAACGGCGCCCCGTCCTCGCCCCACATGCTGTATAACAAGGCCCTTGCTGCCTACAAAAAATCCGATTTTACCGCCGCCGCCGAAGATTTCAACACCTTCATCCTGACCTATCCGCGGCATGAACTGACAGACAACGCCGTTTACTGGAAAGGGGAGTGTCAATACGCCCAAAAAGATTTTCCGGGCGCCATCACCACCTTCAAGCAGGTCCTGTCCCAGTATCCGGATGGCGGCAAGGTACCCGACGCCTTGTTGAAGATCGGTTATTCCTATCTGGCACTCAACGACAAGGAAAATGCGCGCACCTTTCTGAAACAGGCGGTGAAAAACTATCCTTTCAGTCCGGCAGGCACCAAAGCGGAACAGATGCTGAAAAAAATCCGGTAACTGCCACGCGCCATGGATACGCCAGCGGACAAACTTCTGCCGTGGTTCACGCTCAAGCATACCAGCGGTATCGGCAACCATCTCTTCAAACGCCTGCTGGACCGTTTCGGAACGCCCGAATCCGTCCTCGCGGCGGACAGCGCCGCCCTGGAAGGGATCGAGGGAGTGTCTTCCCGACTCGTCCGGGAGATCAAGGCACGCAAACTGGCGCCGGAGGTGAAAAAAGATCTTGAACTTGTTCTTGAAAACAAGATAAAGATCGTCACCATGTGTGATCCGGGTTATCCGCCCCTGCTGTTGCAGATACCGGATCCGCCGCCTTTCCTGTATGTCCGCGGCTCCCTTGCGGACATCGCGGACTGCATTGCGGTGGTGGGATCGCGGAACGCGACCCAGTACGGCCTGACCGCGGCGGAAAGGCTTTGCGAGGATCTCGCCGCCCATCGGCTCGACGTCATCAGCGGCATGGCCGTGGGGATCGACACGGCCGCGCATCTGGGCGCACTGAACGGCGGGGGACGGACAGTCGCCGTTTTGGGCAGCGGTCTGGCCAGAATGTATCCGGCCTCCAATCGTCAGTTGGCGGAGAGAATCGCCCGTCAGGGGGCGGTGGTTTCGGAATTTCCCATGCTGACGGAGCCGGAACCTTTCCATTTTCCCCTGCGCAACCGGATCATCAGCGGCATGGCCCTGGGCACCATCGTCGTGGAGGCGACCAAAAACAGCGGTTCGCTGATTACCGCCCGGCTGGCGGCCGAACAGGGACGGGAAGTGTTCGCCGTCCCCGGAAGCATCCGGTCATTCAAGAGCACGGGGACCCACAGCCTGCTGAAACAAGGCGCCAGGCTCGTTGAACAGGCCGCGGATGTGCTGGAAGAGATTGCTCATCGGCTTTCCTCCAGTCCCGCAGCCGGAGCGGCCGCGGTCAACCCGCGGGATGGAGGGCCTAAAGGGCAACCCGCCGACCCGGACCAAAGGCGCGTGCTGGCGGTGCTGTCGCCGTATCCGCAGCATATCGACGTGGTGGCCCAACGGGCGGAAATGTCTCCCGGTCAAACAGCCGGGATTCTCCTGCAGCTGGAATTGTCGGGACTGGTGCGCCAGTCCCCTGGAAAACTTTTTTGCATGAATGAGGATTGATTGTGGCAAAACCGCTTATCGTGGTCGAATCACCGACCAAAGTCAGAACCATCAAAAAATATATCGGCTCGCAATATAATGTAACCGCCACCGCCGGCCACGTAAAGGACCTGCCTCCCAAGGAAATCGGCATCGATATCGAAAACGGTTTCAAACCCAAATACATCACCATCAAGGGCAAGCAGAACATCATCAAATCCCTGAAAAGCGCGGCCGCCAATGCCGCGGACATCTACCTGGCCCCCGACCCGGACCGGGAAGGCGAGGCCATCGCTTTTCATACGGCTGATATCCTGAAACAACAGGGACGCAATTTCCACCGGGTGCTGTTCCACGAGCTGACCAAAAACGGGATTACGGAGGCCCTGAGCCATCCCCAGAGCCTGAATCAGAACAAATATGACGCCCAGCAGGCCCGCCGGATTCTGGACCGGCTGGTGGGCTATCAGATTTCCCCGCTGCTGTGGCGGAAAGTCCAGGGAGGTCTCAGCGCCGGAAGGGTCCAGTCCGTGGCCGTCCGGATCATCTGCGACCGTGAACGGGAAATCCAGGCCTTCGAGCCCGAGGAATACTGGTCCATCACCGCTCAACTGGAAGGAGAAAAACCCCCCGCGTTTGAAGCCAAGCTCGTCAAGAAGGACGACCGGAAAATCACCATCCCCGACCGGCAAAACGCGGAACAAATCCTGTCGGCCCTGTCCTCCGAGCGTTTCAGCGTCGATACCGTTGTTCAGAAAACGATTAAACGCAACCCCCTGCCGCCCTTCATCACCAGCAAGCTGCAACAGGAGGCCATCCAGAAACTGCGCTTCACCGCCAAAAAAACCATGATGGTCGCCCAGCAGTTGTATGAGGGCATCGACCTGGGGCCGGGCGAACCCACCGGTCTGATTACCTATATGCGAACCGATTCCACCCGGATAGCCGCCGAAGCCGCCCGGGAAGCCATCCAGCTGGTCCGGGACACCTACGGCAAGGACTACGCTGTTGAAGAACCGCGTTTCTTTGCCAATAAAAACAAGGTTCAGGATGCCCATGAGGCCATCCGCCCCACTTCGGTGTACCATACGCCGGAAAACATGTCGCCCTATCTCAACGAGGATCAGTTGAACCTCTACACCCTGATCTGGAAACGCTTCGTGGCCTCCCAGATGGCCCAGGCCCTCATCGACCAGAAAACCGTTTCCATCAAGGCCGGCGTCTATACCTTCAGCGTGAGCGGATCGACCATCCGTTTTCCGGGATACATGCGCTGTTACTCACCGGTGGATGCCGAAGGCGAAACCGACAAGAAAAAGCAGGAACTCCCGGATTTACCGGAAGGCGCCCCGCTGAACCTCCTGAAGCTGGACCCCAAGCAGCACTTTACCCAGCCGCCGCCGAGGTTTTCCGAGGCATCCCTGGTGAAGGAACTGGAGGAAAACGGCATCGGCCGTCCCAGCACCTATGCCACCATCCTGTCCACCATACAGGAAAAAGGCTACGTGGAGCTGGTCAACCGCTACTTCAAGCCCAATGAACTGGGCTTCATCGTCACGGATCTGCTGGTTCAAAACTTCCCGGAACTGTTCGATGTGGAATTCACCGCCAGGCTGGAGAACGATCTGGACCGGGTGGAGACCTCGGAAACCGCTTTTTTGAACGTGCTCAACCAATTTTACCGCCCCTTTTCGGAAAAACTGGAACTTGCCAAGGATAGCATGCTCAGCATCAAGGGCGTGGGAGTTGAAACACCGCATGCCTGCCCGATCTGCGGCACGAAATTGCACATCAAGGTCGGCAAGAACGGACCGTTCCTGGCCTGTAACGGGTATCCGGAATGCACCTATTCCCGGAACTTCACCAGGGATGAAAAAGGGAATATCGTTACCGTCGAGCCTTCGGCCGAGCTGGCGGACGGACGGACCTGCGAAAAATGCGGCAAACCCATGGTGGTCCGGCAGGGAAAATACGGGGAGTTTCTCGCCTGTTCCGGATACCCGGCATGCAAAAACACCCAGTCCCTGCAAACCGGCGGGACCGGTAAAACCACCGGCGTGCATTGTCCGGAAAAAGGCTGCAGCGGCGAGCTGGTGGAACGGAAATCCAAACGCGGCACCGTATTTTACGGCTGCAACCGATATCCGGAATGTACCTTCGCCACCTGGGACAAGCCCGTGAATGAGACCTGCCCGGTTTGCGGCGCCTCCTTTCTGGTGGAAAAGACGACCAAAAAGGAAGGAACCGTCATCAAATGCCTGGCCGAGGACTGTGATTATAAAAAATCGTTGGGTTGATGGGAAAAATGGGCGGCTCGGGGCAGAGCCGCCCGGGTCAAAAAGGAGGTAAGTGAACTGAACGTCACAGCGCTGTTTCGCTCGCTTACGACCCCAATATAAGACGTGGTTTTCGAGGGTCAAGCACCGTAGGGTCAGAAAAGCGGGTGGGCCGCTTGATAGTTGATGGTGAATGGTTGATGGTTGAAAAAATAATAATTGATCTCAATCCTCCATTCGTAATTCGTAATTCCTAATTCGTAATTCTTATCAACCTTTTCTTCCAATAAGGAACATCCCGTAAGTGGCCCGCAGATTGGGCAGGAACGCGATCACATGCCCATGCCGGTCATGGTGATCGGTATTGATGGCCACCTCCCGCAGGATGCGACAGGGCAGTTCCCGGGCGAAGCGCCTGAAATCCTTGATGGTGATCACCCGGATATTGGGAGTATCGTACCACTCATAGGGCAGCTGCCGGGATATGGGAGCTATTCCCCGCCCCAGGAGTTGCAGGCGGATGCGCCAATGGCTGAAATTGGGGAAACTGACGATGCCGAATTTCCCGATGCGCAACAGCGACCGGATCAGTTTGTCCGGGGCATACACCTGCTGCAGGGTCTGGCTTAAAATGACATAATCAAAGGCGTCGTCCGGGTAGTCCTCAATTTCCCGGTTGATATCCCCCTGCAACACCGTCAGCCCCTTTTCGATGCACCGGGCGACCTTGGCCTCCACTTTTTCTATGCCGGTTCCCCGCGCCTGTTTCCGGTTTTTCAGATACAACAGCAGTTCGCCTTCGCCGCAGCCCAAATCCAGCACCGTGGCGCCCGGCCGGATCCAGGAGCTGATGATCCGAAGGTCGAAACGCACGGGCTCCTTATATGGCGGAAGATTCGTTTTCAACACGTTCCAGAAACCCCCTGATCAAGGCGCTGAGTCTTTCGTTGGGCAGCAGGAAGGCGTCATGACCGCAATCCGCCTCGATTTCACAGAAACTGACATCCAGGCCGTTCTTCTTCATGGCCTGGATCATGGCCTTGGATTGATAGGTGGGATACAGCCAGTCCGACGTAAACGAGACCACCAGAAACTTGGCCCGGGCCCGGGAAAAGGCCTTGACCGCCGAGCCTTCCCCGTGTTGCCGCTCGATATCGAAATAATCGGCGGCCTTGGTGATATAGAGGAAGGAATTGGCGTCGAAGCGTTCCACGAATTTCGTCCCCTGATATCGCAGGTAGCTCTCGACCTGGAAATCACCGCTGAAATCGAAGGAAAAATCCGTCTTGTCCTGCAACCTGCGGCCGAACTTCTGGCGCATGGCCTCATCCGACAGATAAGTGATATGGCCGATCATCCGGGCCACGGCGAGCCCCACGCCGGGTATCAGCCCGCCGTAGTAATCGCCCCTGTTCCAATTCGGATCCGCCATGATGGATTGGCGGGCGACCTCGTTGAAGGCGATGGCCAGGGCCGAATGCCGCATGGTGGTGGCCAGCGGGATGGCGGATCGCACCATGTGCGGATACCGCAGACTCCATTCCAGCACCTGCATCCCCCCCATGGAACCGCCCACCACCGCAAGAAGACTGGTGACGCCCAGATGATCCATCAGGGCCTTCTGGGCCGTGACCATGTCGCCGATGGTGACCACCGGAAATTCGAAACCGTAGGGCCGCCCGGTTTCCGGATGGGGGCTGCAAGGGCCGGTGGAACCCCGGCAGCTGCCGATGATATTGCTGCACACCACGAAATAGCGGTCCGTGTCGATGCCTTTTCCGGGCCCCACCATGATATCCCACCATCCCGGCTTGGCGTCGCCTTCCCGGTGATAGCCGGCCACATGGGCATCGCCGGTGAGGGCATGCAGGACCAGCACCACATTGCTTTTGTCCGCGTTCATTTGGCCGCAGGTTTCATAAGCCAGGGTGACCGGCCCCAACCGGCGGCCGCTTTCCAGCCGCAGGTCGTCCGGGGGCGCCGCGAAGGTGAAGGATCGCTGGGGGACGATCCCCACCGAAACCCCCGCTACGTCATGCTGGATATATTCGCTCATTTATGCCCACCGAAAAAAAAGCTGCTCCGTCAACGGCGCGGCGTTGATACCGCCGACCATGACCGGAGCAGCTCGATGAGTAAAAATTTCCTGTCCTTCCGATACGCTAGAAGCTGTAAGTGATTTTGGCTGCGCCCAGCAGCCAGTTGCTGTCATAGCGTTCCGAGCCGTCCAGGGGGTAGGCATCCGTCGGCGCAGGATTGTCCGCGCCCAGCAGGGATGCTGCGCCGCGCATCACATGACCTTCGAGCTTGAGCACCCAGTTCTCGTTGATGTCGAACCGCAGGGTCATGCAGGTGTCCTTTAAATAGCCGCGGTGAAGCTCGCTGTCCAGCTTCTTGACGTCCCGGCGTTTGTAACCTTCCTTGTCATCCACATCCGGATAGTATTCCGAGTAATAGGCGCCCAGCTCGAACCAGTAGGTGAAGCGGTAGGTGGCGCTGCCGTACCAGCCGGCCGCCGTGAAGGTGTTGATGGTCATGGTATCGCCGGAAAAAGTCGCCGAACGGGGATCCGCCAGGCCGGCCAGCATGCCGGCGACGGCCGGATTGGCGAACAGATCGCTTTTGAAATTGAGTTTATAGCGGGTTTCCATGTATTCACCGGCCAGGACCAGGTTGCGGAAGGTATATTCCGCCGAATAGGTCAAGGATTTGGATTCCGCCCCGAAGGTGACCGGATAACTGGGAAGTCCGACTCCCAGCTGGTTCATGGAATCCGAACTTTTGGCGCTGTTGAAATCGGCCATCATGCTGTCGAGGTTTTGCTGGGTGGGCAGTTGCCCCTGTTGCAGGCCGGCGCCGATGGCTCCCAGTTTGGTGGACCCGTTCATGGTGGAAATGGTCTGCATGGCCTGGGTATCCAGCTTCGCCTGGGTAACGGCTTCGAAATAATACCCCCAGGCGGTAACGCCGACAACCATGCCTTCCAAAGGCGTATTCCACATCCCCTGACCGGTATAGGCGTAATCGACATCGATATCCTCCACGTCCACGGTCATAATATCGATTATCGGATCCCGGGCGGCGCCGCTCAGCTTGTTGACCTGATCCCGGGCGACAGCTGTATCATAATCGCTCAGCAGGTTATTGGCGTCCAAAGCGGTCAGCGTGTTATTCAAGGCGGTATTCAATCCGGTGATGGTCGTGCCTGCTGCGGCTGCACTTCTTTCCAACAAAGGCGTAATGTCCCGCGATTTCAAGGGCCACTGGTCTTCCGCCAGTTTGGCGGCGCCGCCGTCCTTGGGCATGCTGACGGTGCCGTACTGGCCGCTGTAGCTGAAGCTGCCCGCCGCCTTGAGAGGCAGTTCGCCGTAGAGACCGGCTCCCTGGATCAGCGCGGTGGATTCCCGCCAGGACTCATTATAAACCGACTGGGGCAGGAAGATGCTGGTGCGCAGCATGTCCACGTCGCGGGTCTCATTGTAGAGCCCGTTGACGAATTTCAGGTTGCCGATCCGCAGCCCCAACCAGTCCCGCCAGCGATAGTCCGCCACGGCCCAGTCCAGGATGACGTCGTTGTTGCCGATATTCCCCAAATCCCGGGCGAACAGCTGCAGACCGATGCGGAGTTTCTCGGTTACGTCCGTGGAAAAGTTGATGGCGGCCTCATTGAATTGAGTCGTGCCTTTTTCCGTATCGGCGAAGAAGTTGTTTTCATCGCTTTTCAGATAGCCCTGGGAGATGAAGCCGTGAATATCCACGCCCCCCATTTCGTCGAATTCCATCGCCTGGGTACTGCCCGCACAGAGAATACCCAGCAGAACTGAAAACAGGACAACCAGTGTTCTTTTCATTATCGCCTCCCTATTGTTATCCTTCAAATAGACTGGAAGGAAATCGCCCGATGTCGTATTGCGCCGTTTTGTTCTCGCTCCTTGTATCCGCTTCATTGTTGTGCATATCATGATAGGCGCCCTCTTATCAATTGCCATTAATCTTCATCACTTTAACATTTCCGGTTTTGCCGACGGAATCCGTGGAAATGTACCCTATGGCGCCGTCCGTGCCGGCCACATATTCGATCAGGCCCTCTTCATTTTTGAAGGTCCGCGGCTTCCGTCCTTTTCCGGTAAAAATCTGCTTTTTCCAGAATCGGCTGTACTGAGCAGGCGTCCGTTTGACATAGTTCTGCAAGAACTCCTTGTGGGTTTCTCCCTCGTCCTGGATCACAAAGGTTATCTGCTCGTTCTGCCAGGTTGTTTTATTCCCGATGAAAATATCCTTGATGTCTTCCCTTGATATTGAATCTCCGGGTAAATTGCTGTTTGCAATGATGAGAACCTCGCCGACAGATGCACTGGGGTATGTAAAGTATATCCCAATGATAACCGCCATGATTAACCCGATTGTTAACCTTCGATTCATACCTCTTCTCCTTATTCATTATGAGTTAAAGACATTCACCTCCCGGATCGATTGTGCCGAAAATATTCTTCACCGGCATCCGCGGCGAAGGGGCCGGAAGAACCGGGCCTCCATTGGAACGAGCCGCATCCATGTCGTCGATGTTGGTTTCCTAAATATTCCGCAGGGCAGGCTGAAACCGCGCAAATGCGCGTCCCTTAAGCTGATAGTACTGAAAGCTCCCTACCACAACATGAAGTGGATGTAAATACAAAAAACACATAATCCAGTATAGTTGACAAAACACCTTTCATCCACTCCCTTCCAGCGGCCGGTTACCTGGAATACCGGTATGTTATCCAGGCGGAATCGGCAAATCCGCGCCATTACCGCCTTTCGGTCATCGCCCCTTCCATTTTACTTGCCATACGATGGAGAGTGTGGTATTGAGGCGGAGGATTAGTGTTATAAATTAGATATTTATATTTTTGGCCTTTCCGCCTCCGAAAAACCGGCGTCTTTTTTCCGGGTTCAGGATTCAAGCGCCATGCGCCGTCCGGCATAGAACGGCACCAAATGTAAGAGGTAAACCGAATGCGAAAAAGCATTTTTCTTCTAGTGGTGATTCTTTCCGCGATCTTCCTTTCAGCCGGCGGACCGGTCTGGGGAGCGCCCGCCCGGAAAATTTCGGAAGCCAAACAATGGTTGGTCAAGGGCTTGTCCTACGGGAAAAAGGGGGATTACGAAAAGGCCGTCGATAGTTTCAATAAAGCCATTGAACTGAATCCCCGCATGGACAGCGCCTACCTGAACCGGGGGATCGCCTGGAGCAAACAGAAACAATACGAAAAGGCCATCGAGGATTTCGATAAAGCCATTGAACTGAATCCGCGAAACACCAAAGCCGGGTACTACAAAACCCTGACCATGGAAGAATTCGGCACGGCTGCCGGTGGAAAAGCCGCCTCCCCTGTTGAGACCGCCAATGACTTGTACGCAAAGGGAATGGAAAAAAAGCGGAAGGGAGAATTTGAAAAAGCCATCGCCGACTTCAGGGCCGCCATTGAAACCGACCCGAACTTCGGTCCGGCCTATACCCAAAGGGGTCTTGCCTGGGACAAACTCGAAAATTTCGACCAGGCTCTAGCCGATTACGACAAGGCCCTGGAACTCGCTCCAAAATCGCCTGAGAATTACGTCTACCGCGGCATTGTCTGGGACAAGAAAGGCGATTACGATCAGGCTGTCGCCGATTACAGCCGGGCCCTGGAAATCCAGCCCGACAATCCGAAAACCTATACCTATCGCGGATTCGCCTATGACAAAAAAGGCGATATCGACCTGGCCATTGCGGATTACAATCAAGCCCTCAAACTGGATCCCCAATTCGCGGAAGCCTTCAATTACCGCGGTCTGGCGCTGTACAAACAAGGCCGCATCGACCTGGCCATCGCCGATTATACGCGCGCCATCGAAATCAACCCCCGTTTTGCCGAGGCCTATAATTTCCGGGGCATCGCCTGGGGTAAGCAGGGAAATCTGCAGCGAGCCGTGGAGGATTTCAACAAGGCCCTCGAGATCAATCCGGAATATGCGGCCGAAAAGCAGAAACAACAGGCCCTCACGACAACCGCGACAGTGGCGACGGACGAGCAGATCGGCAGCCGGCCGGCTGAGCAACTCAGAGCGGAAGACTGGCTGAATATCGGCATCGCCCGGATGAAAAACGGCGGCATTGATCAGGCCATCGGTGACTTCACCAAAGCCATCGAAATGATGCCCGGCTTCACGGCAGCCCTGCTCCAGCGGGGAATCGCCTGGAATGCGAAAGGGGAATATGACAAGGCCCTGTCGGACCTGGACAAGGTGCTGACGGTGGACCCGGGACATCATGAGGCGCTGAAGCAGAAAGGCCTCGCCTGGAACCGGAAGGGAGATCCGGATAAGGCCATCGCGATCTACAATCAGGCCCTCCAGACCACCCCCCGGTCGGCGGAATTGTATACCCTGCGGGGAATCGCCTGGGACCAGAAAGGGAATCTCGATCAAGCCCTTGCCGATTTCACCCAGGCGTTGGCATTCGACCCGAATCACGCCGAAGCCTACAAGCAGCGCGGCGTCATCTGGGGTAAAAAGGGCGATCTTCCCAAAGCCATTGCCGATTATAACAAATCCATGGCGCTTGCTGCCGACGGCAGCCGGAAACCGGCGGCTTCGACAACGGCGGCTTCGACAACGGCGGCTTCGACAACGGCGGCGGCTTCAACGGCGGCGGCTTCCCGGAAAGAAGTCGTGGCAGCCCCGGTGGGTATGGATGAGGATGCGACCATCTCCGCCAGCGACCATTTCAACATTGCCATCACCTGGGGCAAAAAAGGCGATTATGACCGCGCCATTGAAGAATTCTCCAACGCCATCAAGGTCAACCCCCGCTTTGCCAAGGCCTATTTCAACCGGGGTCTGGCCTGGAACAATAAAAACAACTATGAACAGGCCATAGCGGATTTCAACAGGGCCGTGGAACTGAACCCCCGGTACGCCAAGGCCTTCGCCCAGAGGGGAGCCGCCTGGGACCGGGTTGGGGATTTCGACCAGGCCATCAACGATTTCAACAAGGCCCTGGAAATCAACCCGCGGTATACGGAAGTGTATTTATACAGAGGCATCACCTGGTCAAAAAAAGGGGATATCGATCAGGCGCTCGATGATTTTGAAAAAGTCCTTTCCCTAAATCCCCGCGACGCGGAAGTCTATAACCGGCGTGGAATTTTATGGACAAAAAGAGGCGAAAAAGAGCGGGCCTTGACCGATTTCAACATGGCCATCGAACTCGATCCCAAATTCGCGGATGCCTACTTCAACCGTGGGCTGGTCTTGCTGAACTCCGGCAACCACCGCCAGGCCATAGCCGATTTTAACAAGTCCCTCGGGCTGTCGCCGAATCAACCCCAGGCCTATCTGCAACGAGGATTCGCCTGGGTCAGGGAAAGCAACTATGATCAGGCGATCCAGGATTTCACGCGGGCCATCGAACTGTCACCCCGGGAGGCGGAGCCCTATCTCCAACGAAGCATGGCCTGGATGCAAAAGAAAAACATGACCAAGGCGTTGAAGGATTTGGACATGACCCTCAAACTCAACCCGGATTACCCGGACGCCTATGCCCATCGCGGGAATATCTGGCTTGAGAGGGGGGAGGCCGACAATGCCCTGCGCGATCTCAATCGCGCCATTGAGCTGAAACCTGATTCCGCCGAAG
Organism: Thermodesulfobacteriota bacterium; assembly: GCA_049320885.1. Lineage (GTDB taxonomy): Bacteria > Desulfobacterota > Desulfobacteria > Desulfobacterales > SURF-7 > DYJD01. Next base: position 106,003 of record JBMORA010000001.1, read on the forward strand.
CCTATTGCAACAGGGGGATTGCCTGGAGCAAAAAAGGCGACAATGAAAAGGCGATGAATGATTTCAACCGGGCCATCCAGCTCAATCCCGAATTCGCCGCGGCTTATTACCAGCGCGGTATGTTGTCCAATAACGCCGGGCATTACTACCAGGCCATCGCCGACTATAACAAGGCCCTGAAAATCAACCCGCGCTTCGCCAAGGCCTACAATCAACGCGGGATCGCCTGGAACAATAAGGACAATATGGACCAGGCCATTTCGGATTACAACAAGTCCCTGGAATTGGAACCGGACTACGGAGCGGCCTATTTCAACCGCGGTCTTGCCTACGGCAAGAAAAACGACTTCGACAAAGCCCTCGCCGATTTTTCGAGCGCCTTGAAATGCTTCCCCAATCACGCCATGTCCTATGTCCAGCGCGGTATCATCTGGGGCAAGAAAAATGACCCCAACAAGGCCATTGAGGACTTTAACAAGGCCCTGCTGGCCGACCCGCTCTTCAGCGAGGCTTACCTCCACCGCGGTCTTGCCTATGCCTCGAAAAACGAATACGGAGCCGCCATCAAGGACTTTTCCGAAGCCATCGAAATCGACCCGAATTTCGCGGAGGCCTATTATCATCGAGGGATTGCCTGGGACCACATGGGCCAATTGGATAAGGCCGTCGCCGACAACAAGAAAGCCCGGTCCATCAATCCCAAATTCGATGACATCTCCTATGACCAGGGGGAACTGGGCGACCAGCAGAAAGAAATGGCCGCGAAAGTCAACATCAACCCCGATGCCAAAAATTTTCTGGATCAGGGCATGGCGTGGGATAAAAAAGGCGATTACGACAAGGCCATCGAAGTCTATACAAAAGCCCTGGAAATCAGTCCGAATTACGCCTCCGCTTATTTTTATAAAGGCATTGCCTGGTATAACAAAGGAGACATGAACCAGGCGCTTGCGGATCTCAAAAAGGCCTTGAGCCTTGATCCCGAAAACAATACGTATCAGAAAATCATTGCCACCATTGATTCAAAGATGAAACGAAAGACCACCGAAGGGGAAGCCGGTCAGGGCGGTGTATAGGAGTTTCCGGCACTTGCCCCCTATCGGGAGAGCAGCACCAGACTGATATCCGGCAGATAAGTCACCAGGGCCAGCACGACAAACATCAGCACCAGATAGGGCCAGGTTGCGCGGTAAATCATACCGACGGGCTTTTCAAACCGCAGGCTTGCAATGAACAGGTTCATTCCCACCGGAGGAGTGGAATACCCGATTTCCAGATTGACCAGAAAAATAATGCAGAGTTGAATGGGGTCCACCCCGTACGTTCTTGCGATGGGCGCAATGATGGGAACGATGATGATGATGGCCGAAAAAATATCCATGATGCAGCCGACCACCAGCAGAAACAGATTCAACCCCGCGAGAAACAGGTAGCGGTTGTCCGTCAGACGGGTCAACAGGGTAAGGAGCCGATCGGGGATTTGCTCGTCGATCAGGAATCCGGTGAAGCCCAGCGCAATTCCCAAAATCACGATAATCGCACCGGACAACACAACGCTTTCGATGACGATGGCCGGCAGCCGGCTGAAAAACTTCACTTCCCGCTTCAGGAAACAAGCCACCAGGATCACGTAAATGACGACGATGGCCGCGACTTCCGCTATGGTGACATAGCCTCCATATACGCCGACAATGATAATGATCAGGATCGGCCAGTCCCAGGAGGCCTCCCATAACCGCCGGATCAGTTCTCTCCCGGAAAAGCCGGCGGTCATCTGCCGAGGTTCGGCGCCTCCGTGCAGGAAATAGTGATGCAGAATGATATAAGCCGCCACCAGCCCGACGGACAGGATGCCGGGAAGCAGCGCCGCCTTGAAAATGTCCTGGATGGGGACCTGGGCCACGACGCCATACAGAATGATCGGCAGACTCGGCGGAAAGAGCAACCCCAGACTGCCGGAAGTCGTCAGCAGGCCGAGTGAAAACGTCTCCGGATTACGATTCTGCAACAGGATCGGGTACAGAATCCCGCCCAAGGCCACGATGGTGACGCCGCTGGCCCCGGTCAGAGCGCCGAAGAAGACGCAGGCTCCCACCGCGGCCATGGCCATGCCGCCCGGCAGCCATCCAAAGGCGGCCTGCATGCAGTTCATGATTCTTTTCGGGCTCTGGGTCTCGGTCAACAGGCAGCCGACAAAGGTGAAAAGAGGTAAGGCGACCAGAACCGGCACCGTGGCCAGACGGTTCAGCTCGATGAGGATCATCTGCAGGGACAGCCAGTCATGCTCGACAAAATACAGGCAAACGATGGACAGGGCGGCAATGACGGTAAACAGGGGGGTTTCGATGAAGAGAAAAAAAAGGATGATGACAATCAGGAGGAGCGTTGTATTCATGATCGTCCGGGCTTGGTCGTCTGTTGCTCTTCGGAATCATTGACCGATTGACCCTGTCCGTTGAAACGAAAAACGATATCGGTGCAATAGCGGAAGGCGGCAAGGGCGAAAAAAACCGGGAAAATGGCCGTCAACCAGCCGCGGGAACCGAAAATGGCGGCCTCGTTGCGCACGAATTCCATGGCCGCGATACAGAGCACGGTCATGACCGCGGCCCCGAAAATATCCACGGCGATGCGGGCCGCCATGCGGATTCTCCCGGAACAATATCGCAAGAAAAACTCCATCTTGATATGGCGGTCTCTTTTGAGTCCGATGGTGGCGCCGATGCATGTCATCCAGACCACCAGGGTGGGCGACAATTCCAGGATATGTTGATACGATACCTGGAAAATATTCCGCGACAGCACATTGAAGGCGATCAGGATCACCAGGCCGGAAAACAAAGCCAATGCGACAGCTTTTTCGCAGAACAGCAGGGCTTCGTCCAATTTTCTCAAAGCGTTCATTCGGTTATTCCGTTGCGCCGTGCGCCTCCTTCTGCCGGAAGGAAGTCACGAGCCCCTGGATTTTCTCCAGCAGCGGCCTTGAATACAACGACGGGATATTGCGTTCATAAGTCTCCGTTGCTTTCCGCCGAAAATGGGCCATCTGGGCAGGACTCGGTTTCACCAGCTGGATACCCGCCCCGGCGAGGACTCTTTGGGCTTCCAGATTGGATTCCCGGGTGATCTTCACCAGCCGGTCACAGTGTTTTTTCACGGTCTCCCGGAGAACTCCCCGCTCCTTTTCCGTCAAACCGTCGAACAGTCGTTTGTTGACGAGGAATCCCCCCGTGGAATTGACGATGGGGTAATCCAGCATATATTGGATGCGCCAATACCATTGAAAGGAAACCGCCGCCACCGGTACGGAGTAAAAGGCGTCGATCATGCCGGTTTCCAACCCGGTGTTCACGTCGGCCACATGGAGCGGATAGGCCTTGATGCCGAAAACATCCAGAAACGTTTCCGCGATCCGGTCATTGGTCCACAGCCACATTTTGATCTTTTTCAAATCATCGGGCTCCGCCAGGCTGGTCCTGGAAAAAAAGTACACGAAACCGCCATCCACATACCCCAGAAAAACATACCCTTCCCTGGCGAAATCGGCGGCGAAATCCTCCATCAGCTGCTCCTTCACGAAATCGACTTCCTGCAGGTTTTGAAAGAGCAACGGTGATTCCAGAATGCGGATATGCGGCACGATCATGCCGAGACCCACCCCCGTGAAGCCGGCCGCGTGAATCCGGTTCACCCGCATTTTGCGGATGACATCCGCCTCGTCCCCGCTGACGCCGCCGGCATAAATCTTCATCGACACCTGGCCTGCGGTCTTCTGGTCCACCTCAGCGGCCATTTCCCGCAGAATCTGGGTCCAGGGACTTCCTTCCGGCATGACGGAGGCGACCTTCACGATGGTCCGGCAATGGCCGGTCGCACCCGCCGCCATCACCCCCAATACAACCGCGATAAAGAGGGTGAATGCCGCTTTGTTTTTCATGGGATTCATGCTCACGCTTTCCTTTCAGTTGAATAACCCGTCCGTAGCCTTCAGGTAAACCGCCGCGCGAAGCGCCGCGATCTGATTGAACAGGACATAGCGCTCCGAGTGTTTCTTCGACCGTTCCAGGATATGGTTCAGGACATGAACATATTCTTCCCGGTCTTGTTTCTGGTACAGATAATACCGGGCATAATGCAGATCCAGCAGCAGGAAATCCTCCCCGGCGATTTTCTGCTGCTCGCGATAATGGTGCAACGATCGTTCCGGATTGCCCCCCAGCATCGGCGGCATGGAGGAATAGATGGTCATAAGAGCCAGGTGAGCGCAGCCGTAGTAATAGGAAGGATCGAGTTCCAGCACTCTCTCCATGGCCTTGGTGGCCAGATGCAATTGCGAGACGGCTTTGACCGAATCCTGATTTAGATTGATGTAGGCGGACAGATTCATCCCATACCAAAACAGCGCGGGCACATCTTCAATGGTGAGGCTTTTGATGAAATCCAGCGCCGTCCGGACATTCCCCAGGCTCGCCTCGCAATCGGGATGCTGGATGGCCAAGGCTTTCAACGCATAGTCCATGCCCTTCCGGTAGTGGAGACTGACCTGGTTCTTCAATTCCGCGGGATGCTCCTCCGCATCACGGTCGGCGGCATCCGCGATAAGGATGGACTCCCACCGGACCTCTTCTATGGCATAGGTATAACTGAAATAGGCCTTGGCCAGAAAGACGAGCATGCGCTGATTGGCGGGATCATTCGCCAGCAGGGCTTCCAGGTTCACCAGATTCGCCGGCGCCGCCTGTTCCATCAATTTCAGATCATAATATTCATTCTCAAAACGGTTGAGGGCGAATTCCGCCATATCCACCACGTCGTTGATCATGATCTTGCGATAGGAACAGGAAAATAACAGCCATACCAGCAGCAGCATGCCAGCCCAACGCTTCGGTTTCATTGTCCCCCTCCGGGAAAAAATGGGAAAGCCATCGGAAGTAAGCCCCATTTTTCTATACAATAGTTTTGCGATTCGTACAACCGGCCCTGATATGATTTTCACATTCCGCTGTACTTTGGTTTTCAGGCTGTGTATGACATGTTTGGGGAACGGTTGACAACCAGCTGGAAGCGGCATCATCGCCCTGTTTGAAAGGAAAGTCATGAAAATCTTGATATGCGGCAAGGGGGGCAGCGGCAAAAGCACCATCGCCGCCTTATTGGCCCGCCATCTGAACCGGATGGGATATCGCGTGCTCCTGGTGGACGCGGACGAATCCAATTTCGGCCTGCATCTGCTTGCCGGGGTTGGGCGTCCCGCTTCGATCATGGAGAACCTGGGGGGCAAGGCGGAATTCAAGGCCAGATTGAACCAGCCGCTTGCTCCGGGCGGCAATCCGTTCCAGGAGATGCTGACCATCGATGAGCTTCCGGAATCCTGCGTTGCCGGAACGGACAGCCTCCGGGTGACCGCCATTGGAAAAATCCACGCGTTCGGAGAAGGCTGCGCCTGCGCCATGGGAATGCTGTCCAGGACGGTATTATCCAAGCTCAACCTCGGTGAAAACGATTTCGTTCTCATCGACACCGAAGCCGGTATCGAGCATTTCGGCCGGCGGGTGGATGCCGAGTGCGATCTGATATTAGGTGTCGTCGATCCGGTTTACGAATCCTTCCTGATGGCCGGGACCATCCGGGAAATGGCCCGAAATGCAGGCAAGGAGTGTCGTTTCGTCCTCAATAAAGTGACGGCAACGACACTGGATATCATGCTGCGGCATATGGCGGAGGCGGATGTCATCGCCCGGATTTCCCAGAGCGAACGGATTTTTCAGGACAGCCTTCATGGGAATGCCTTGACGGAAGATCTCCCGGAACTGGAACCCCTGTGCCGCTGGGTCGCGGATAGAAAAAGCCGGCTGAATTTGCAACCCGCTTCACCGGTTGCCAATCCCTTTTAGCCGGCGATATAGGCGCCGGTTCCGGCGGAATGACCTGGATCAGTCACGGATGCTTCCTTTTCTCGCCGCCAGCATTTCCATGAAGGCATCCGCCCGGGTCTGAAACTGGGCCTCGGAAAAATTGCGGCCATCCATGTGATCGGCATCGATAAAAACGGAAGGAATGCCCAGTTCCTTTTCCAGGGCCCGTTGTATGTCCATCTGGCCCAGGGTGATGGGCGCACAGGACTTGTTGCGATGCATGATCACCCCGTCGATATGATATTCCCGGCAGGCCTGGAGCACCATTTCCGTCCGGCGCCGGATGGAAACGCAGGAAACCATGGGATAGGATCGCAGACTTTTCAACGCCAGGGTCTCCCGGGGGTTTTCGGGATCCAGCCGCAGGGACCAGGCCGCCGAGTAAGTCTCCGCCACCACCACGCCGCCCTCTTTTTCAAAATAATTGAACAATCCCAGATTATACCAGAGCGGAATGTTGTCCCAAAACAGCCGGATTTTTTCGTCCGGAATAACCCCCATGCGCAAGGCGGCCCTTTCCGCCACCTCGTCACGCACCTGGGTCAGGAAGTCCACGGCCGTTCGAGTCCCCTGGCGGGTGACCATCACGAACATGATGCCGATCTCGGCGGCGGAAAAGGGAGCTGGGATATACCGGCGGAAGGACATGATTTCATCCCACAGGGCGCAGGCCTGGTCGGACAAATGAACCACTTCGGCTAGCCGCGCCGGGTCCAGTCTGCGGCCGGTGGCATTTTCCAGAAAGGAAATCAGGCGGTCGCCCTCATGGACGGCATACGCGATATGATGGGATTCGATGTTCTCAACGGCCACCTGGGGCAGATCCCCGGCAAACACCGCCGCCCGCGGAAAGCGCCTCTCCAGGGCGTGAAAGATTTTCATCACCGGAATACACCCGCCGCTGGGAGACAGCAGGATGTCCGGCTCCGGCAGATTCCCGAGGGGCGTGTTCTCCGACTGCATGGGACCATGGACATAGCCGATGATGTTGCGCAAATAGCCGCACAAATCCCGCGAATATCCGAGGTTTTCGGACACCTCGAAATTCCGTGGCGCCAGTCCGAATGCGGCGCAGACCGGCGACCAGTTTTCCGGAAAGACCGGCTGCAAATCCATGGCATAGCAGATTTCGATGGCTCCGTTCATGGGCGGCATCCAGACCACCGGTTTGCCGTTTTTTCGAGCCTGCATGCATTCCAGGTAGTATTCGCCCACCACCTGGTTCAAGGCCTTGGCGGCCTTGAGTCGCTTTTTGGATTTTTGTGTTTTCTGCATCAGCCGATCATCTCCCGAAAACTTTCCAGTCGGGTCCGAAACTGACCGGAGGTGGTCCAGTTTTCATCCAGTTCCAGCAAGAGGGCCGGAATTCCGGTTTTTTTCAATTCCTCCGAAAGGATGGGAAAATCCGCCAAATGGGGGGTGCAGAATTTCTGCACCAGAAAGATGACGGCCTTCGCCCGGCCGGATTCCATCAGCGCGCGGATATAAGGAAGTCTTTGGATAGCACGGGTTCTGCTGGGGCAGGGATTCCGCCTCAGCATCCGGTCCACGATTCGATCCAGGGAATCATGGCCCTCCCCGGATACCGGCCGGAAAGGCCGGAAGCCGCTACAAAGGTCATCGGCGGCGACCCGGAAGCCGGCAGCCTCAATTGCTTCCATGATTTCCGGTTCTTCCACCAGGCTGCCGGATACGATCACCGGTATACCTTGACGAGGCCCGGTGGTCGCCATGCCCGCCGCCAGGGATTCCAACTGTTCAAGATACAACCGGGGAGGCGTCACCCCCCCCGCCATCACGACATAAGCCAATTCCAAGGCGGAAAGGGGCAGGCTGCCGTTCAGGCGACGCTCATGGAGGCTGTTGAGCCGCAGGCGGATATCGTCATACAGGCCAACGGCCGCGGATAAAGCGGCTTCGGTCACCTGCCCGGCGCCTGCCGACAATTTGTGCAGAAGATTCTCCAGCTCCCGGCGGAGATAGGTCCTCGCCATGGAATTGTCATGATAGGGGAAGGCGATCTGGTGATACCGGCCCCCCGGAAAATTTTCCTTCCAGATATTCAGCAGGCCGCAGGCGACATCACAGGTGTATGCCTGCACCACACCGTCAATATAGTCGTATTCGCCCCGGATGGCTTTTTCCAGACTGCGCTTCATGAAAGGGCAGATGAAGTCCGGGGCCAGGGAATAGGCGTTTTCCAGCGGCCCCCTGCCGCCGGTGATGCGCACGGGGATGTAACCAGCCGCGTGCAGGATTTCAATCGGGGTATAGGTGCAGAAATAGCCGATGCATTTTTCGCCGGCCGCCGATCGGCCGCGCAATCGCTCGGCATGCTGCTGCCAATCGTCGACAAACGGTCCTGCGGCTTGCGTGCTGATCTGATCCTTCAAGCAGCCTACTCCATTTATTGTTTCCATCATATGATGGAGGGACCATACGATTTTCCCGGGTCCAAGTCAAGACGACATCAAGAATTTCATGGGTTATGAATTTATTTATCCAAAAAAAAGAAAATTTCTTCATATTTTTTGGCGATTCCATGCCATAATTGAGCTGCAAATGACCCTCCATGCGCCTGTACATGTTGCCTCAAAATTTTATCAATTTGTTATCATTGTAAAAATAAAACATGGCACATATCCTGCTAATCTTCGGTTCTGTTTCATACCGAAGAAGCGGCACAATCAGGGT
>JBMORA010000001.1:114621-481306 GCA_049320885.1 Thermodesulfobacteriota bacterium
CATATACATTAAATAGTTCAATATAATTTAAGGAAAGGGAGAAAAAAATGGTCAAAATGTTAGCAACGGTCTGCACCATCTTGGTGACGGTGTGTAATGCCTGGGCATTGCCGATGGCAGGTGATTATGTCACCATGCTGAACGACTGGACGGTACCCTACTCCATGCAGGATGAACGCGAGGGCGTAACCTACGCAACCTTCTGCCTGGAAAGCCGTAATTATTTCAACCCCGGAACCCGCTATCTGGTAACATCCGTTGGGGAGAATGCGGTCGGCGGAGGCGGCGGAGCAGTCAACGGGCAGGATCCGGTTTCGGAGTCCACAAAATGGCTTTATGCCGCGTATATGTCGGATGTGTTTAAAAATGTCGCCAATGCCGCGGCAAGAGTTCAAAACGCCATCTGGTGGCTGGAAGCGGAAATCGGAGGGATCAAGGCCGATTGGGACTATTTCCAGGGCAATTTTTCATTTGACGATTCCGGCTGGAAAGTGATCGCCGTGAACCTGTCAATCGATGGCAGAACCGACAATCAGAGCCAGCTGGTGGGCGTTGTTTCCCCGGTTCCCGAGCCGGCAACCATGCTGCTGCTGGGCGCCGGGCTGCTGGGCCTGGCCGGCGTCAACCGGAAAATGAGACAAAAGGGTTGATAGGGATCAAAACAGACTGAATCGTTTTTTTCGTTCAAAGGCCGGGGATGGAAGCACACCAGCTGATATCCCCGGTCTTTTTGTTTTTGCAGCTCAACGCAACCACCTCTCCCTCACCTGCCGGGAGAGTTCCCGGATGGTCAGGAAGGCCTTTTCAACCGTCCTTTCCTTGTCCGGATTCACCAGACAGCAGGTGGCCGGCGACAGCAGACTCCTGGAAAGCAGGAACTGCCTGTCGATTCCATTTCCGGCAAGTGTTTGAAAAACCGTTTCCAACCGGGCGATGAGACTCTGGATGTTTTCTTTCTCAAACGGCTCGAAATTGGTCGGCACGATTCCCCAGACGATGACTCCCCCCCTATCCAGAAATCGATGGATGGATTTGGCGTAAGAAGAAAATACCTGGGCATTGCTGTAAATGTCCATGGACAGGATATCCAGATCCCTTTGGAGCAGAAAATCCCAATCCGGGTTGCCGCAGAGATGAATCCCCCGCGGGCGTTCGATCATGGCGAAAAAAGCGTCCAGATCGGCCCTGGCCTTCTGGTCGTCATAGCCCGAGAGCGCTGAAAATAAAAACTGGAGCCCGGGTTCATCCACGAACATGAAGGCATTGGGGTTGATCGCCTTCAGCCGCGCCAGTTGGACATTGATCCGTCTGGCCATGAACTCCATCATGAACGGCCGGACCGTATCGTTGAACAGGATGGGACGTTCGTCCTGATCCAGCACATTGAAGCCGAAGCTGATGGGGCCTTCCAGCTGGCCCCGGATCGCCGGCCGGTCCGCCAGATCCAGGGCCAGAAAGCGATGGTAAACCTGGGAATAGGTCTCGCTGATATCGAAATAAGCAGGCTCTTCAAACCGCGCCATGGTTTCTTCGAACTGCTCCACGAATTTTTCATCGGAAAATTTCAGGGTCCGGTTTGCCACATCCAGCAGAATACCCGGGAAATGCTCGGCGGCCTGGACGTACATATCCTCATAATAATTGAAATTGGGCAGTTGGGGCCAAAAGGGGATGTCCAGGGAAAGGGCCAGTTCCAGCGCCCGATCCACATCCGTATGGGGCATGACAGCCATGGCGGTGGTCAACAGGTTGCCTGGAATGGGCATTCGGGAAACCTCCTTTCATCTGCGGGAAGAACAAGCCATGTTTGTTTAGCAATAGCATTTCCCATCCCATATCGCAAGGCGCCTAGAACCAACCGGCAGGGAAAAAACATGGACATTCGACACAGCTGGGCCAGTGGATGGCGATAAAATCTGTTTATTTTAACCTTGCTATCTGATAGAGTACAAGACTTAAGCTATTGCCTTTTGCCTCGACCCATTTGGTAGAGATTCAATTGACGGATGCAGGCGTTCGTTACAAAAAGGGTTCCCCAATGAACAACACCAAAGGAATGATCAGTATCGGTCAAGCAATTGAGATCATGTCACGAAGGCGCTGGTTTATCATCATACCGTTCTGTATTTCGATGATTGTCGGTATCTATCTTGCCCTTACCCTGCCTAAAATTTATGAGGCCAGCACCTTGATCCTGGTCGAAGCCCAGCGTGTACCGCAAAGTTATGTACAGTCCGTGGTCTCATATGATTTTGACGCCAGGATCAACACCATTTCCCAGCAGATTCTCAGCCGCACGAATCTCGAGAAAATCATCAATGATTTGCAGTTATTTTCCCAAAGCCGGAATAAAAAAAACGAAATGCACATGGAAGAAAAGATCGAAACCATGCGCAAACTGATCTCGGTGAAAATTACGCATACCCGCGGCAGAGCCAATTCAGGCGCCGACTCGTTCACGATCTCATACAAAGGCGGGGATCCGGCGCAAATTGTTAATGTTGTCAATACATTGGCATCCTACTTCATCAATGAAAACCTGAAAGTGCGGGAAGAACAAGCCATTGGCACAAGCGAGTTCCTGGACGGCGAACTTTTATCCATGCGCCAAAAACTCGAGGAAGTCGAAGAAGTCATGAAGGAGTATCGTCGCGCACATATGGGCGAACTTCCCGAGCAACTGGAAAGCAATTTGAGAATTTATGACCGGATTGATCAGCAGCTGAATGAAAAAAAACAACGCCTGAACGAGGAGCAGCAGAAACTGATCATTTTTGAAAATCAATTGGCGGCATCGGGGCAGAACGCCCCCGCCATCCAGACATCCGGCGTAAACACGTCTCAACCGACGGAGCTGGAGCGTCAGCGGGAACTGCTGGCGAATCTGAAAAGCAAATACACGGAACAACACCCGGATATCCTGAGATTACAGAAAACCATCGCCGATCTGGAAAAAGAGGAAAACAGCAGAGCCGCGAGCGCTTTAAACGACAGGGGTGGGGCCGATAAACCGGTAAGTCGGGCAACCCTGGCGAATCAACGGCAGTTGAATGACATGAATCGGCTGATCAGAGAGCTGACAAGTGAAATCGCCGAGCTGGAAGCCCAGAAAATCGAATACAAATCCCGGGTGGAAAACACGCCCAAACGAGAGCAGGAATTGATGACGCTGAAGAGGGATTATCAGAATATCCAAAAGACATACAGCTCGCTTCTGAATCGCAAACTGGAAGCCGAAATCTCGGTCAATATGGAGAAGAAACAAAAAGGGGAAAGATTCCGGGTGATTGATGTAGCGAAAAAACCGGAAAAACCCGTGGAGCCGGATTTGAACAGGCTTTTTGTCATGATCTTGGCAATCGGCATGGGTTTCGGCGCGGGGGCCGTCGTCCTGCTGGAATATCTGGATACATCCTTTAAAAATACCGCGGATGTGGAATCCTATCTGGGTTTACCGGTCATTGCAACGATACCGCAACTCTTTCAACAAAAAGACCACTCCCTGAGGAAACTCCATCAAGTCTCAACCATGGTATCGATCGTCATATCCATCGGCCTGTTTGCCTCATTTGCATTGATCATATTGAGTGGTCCGGAAAGAGTGTTGGCGATGATTCGTTGATGGAATGCGATCCGGTTTGTCCTGACCCATTGTGTTTTGATCATGACTTTTTCGGGCGCCATCCGGAAATAGGGAAGTGATCCAACCAGACGGAAAGGGTTCTTATATGGGTAAAGTGTTTGATGCCTTGGAAAAAAGCAACCAAAAACCGAAACCTGTTTCCGGTATGTTCAAAATCGAACAACAGACTGGTACCGACACGCGACAAGATACAAAAACCGACGAGGCATCGAATCTCCGCTCATCGGACATCGGCTTGCGCCTGGACAACAATCTGATCGCCTTTTCAGACGCGCAGTCGTTTGAGGCCGAACAGTTCAAATCCCTGAAGACCAACATCCTTTTCCCGGCCGACGGAAAGGTGCCGCGGGTCATCATGGTCACCAGCGCTCTGCCCAACGAGGGGAAGTCCTTTGTGGCCTCCAATCTGGCGATCAGCATTTCCCAGAATATCGATGATCACGTTCTGCTGATTGACTGTGATCTGCGCCTGCCGACAGTCCATACATTGTTCGGCCTGGGGGAGGGACCCGGCTTGAGTAATTATCTGTCCTCCAACAAACCGCTGCCTGGCTTTCTGCGGAGAACAAACATCGGCAAGCTGAATATCCTCCCCGGCGGCCCGCCGCCCAAAAACCCGGCGGAGCTGCTTACCTCCGAGAAAATGGCTCAACTTATTGCCGAAGTCAGAGAACGGTATCCGGACAGATATGTGATCATGGACACCGCCCCGCCGCAATTGACGGCGGAATCCAATGCCATCGCAAGAAAAGTCGATGGAATTTTAGTGGTGGTGAATTATCGGAAAACCAGAAGAGAAAATGTCGAACAATTGATCAACATGATCGGCAAGGAAAAAATCATCGGCATCATTTTAAATCGTTTTGACATGCGGGCATCCAGCTACTATGGATACGGTAAGTACAGCGACTATTCAAAATACTATTTAGCCAGATAATTCGAGCAGCCGTCTATATAACATGCTTAATTTATTCAAACAGTATTATCCGGTTCGGAATATCGTCTTCATTATCGGGGAGGGATTGTTAATCATCCTGTCCGTATTGATCGCCTGTTATCTGCTGCTGGGTTTGGATTCCTTTGCCTATGATAATTTTATCCTCTTGAAATGTCTTATCATCACCATCGTAATTCAAACCTGCATCTACTATTACGATCTGTATGACCAGAAGGTAACGAGCACCTATGCCGAAATCGGAATCCGACTGTTTCAGGCCCTCGGCACCGCCGCCATTTTTTTGGGTATTGTCTATCTGCTTTTTCCGGTCCTGATTGTCGGGCAGGGGATTTTCCTGGTCAGCACCGGTTTGGTGTTGCTGCTCATCGCCATATGGCGTTTCGGCTATACCGTCATCTTGAAAAAGGGTCTCTTCAACGAAAAAATCATCCTGCTGGGTTCGGGAAAACTGGCGCAACACATCGTATCGGAAATCAATGACAAGCCGGACTGCGGATATACCATCGCCATGGTGGTTACCGAAAAGGACGGCCGGGATGAGTCGTTTTCGGTTCCCGCCGGATCCCATGTGACGATAAAAGACATCGGCCAGGTCGATTTATGCGATCTCTCAAAACAGCTGAAGATCAGTAAAATTATCGTTGCCATCAAAAACCGGCGGGGGAATTTCCCGGCCAAGGAACTGCTGCAATGCCGGGTGGACGGGTTTAACATCCTCGAAGGAAATACGTTTTATGAAATGCTGACAGGGAAAATCATGGTGGATTTGATCAATCCCGCATGGCTGATTTTTTCATCGGGCTTCCATAAATCGTATAGAAAGCTGATCATCAAGCGCATTTTCGATATTGTGTTCTCCTGTTGCCTGCTGGTGGTCCTGGCGCCGCTTGTGGCGCTGTGCGCCATCGCCATCAAAATCGATTCCAGGGGGCCGGTCTTCTTTTCCCAGGAACGCATGGGCGAAAAAAGAAGAAAGTATGTCATCCATAAATTCCGGTCCATGATTCACGATGCGGAAACAGTCACCGGACCCGTCTGGGCGAGCGATAAAGATCCCCGCATCACCCGGGTGGGAAAAATCATCCGTAAAACCCGAATAGATGAAATTCCACAGATTTGGAATGTCCTGAAAGGGGAAATGAGCTTTGTCGGCCCCCGGCCGGAACGGGAACATTTCGTCAAGCAATTGGAGGAAATCATCCCGTATTACACTGAACGGATGACCGTCAAGCCGGGCATCACGGGATGGGCCCAGATCAGTTATGGATACGGCGCCTCGGTTGAAGATGCCATCGAAAAGCTGAGTTATGATTTATTTTATACCAAGAATTTTTCCATTTTAATGGACATTATGATTGTCATGCGCACCATTAAAATCGTGCTCTGCAGCAAAGGGGCACATTGACCGGAGGGTGGGCGCGGCGCTCCGAATAAAACAATTTTATAATATTTTTGATTAGTTATATTGTTTTTTTCCACCAATCGACAAAGCGGAGCTATATCCCGTATGGTAGCAATGGTCCGTCTTCATGGATATGGGGCCGCAATGAAAGGAGTACAACCGTTGAAAAATATCATGTTTTCAGACCCACGGAAATGGTCCGGGCTGTTCCTGGCAGGCTTGCTTTTGTCGGTTTTCTCCATGACCAGCGCCCATGCAGCCGATACTCCGATTCCAGCCGAAAGACCTGCGGACTATATCATCGGCGGCGGCGATATCCTTGAAATCAAGACATGGAAAGAACCGGATTTTTCCATTCCGGATGTGATCGTCAGAATTGACGGGAAGATATCCTTTCCCCTCCTCAACGATGTGCAGGCCGCCGGTCGCACCCCCATGCAACTCAAAAGAGAGCTGGAAGAAAAGCTGAAAATGTATGTGGAATCGCCGGTGGTCAATGTGATTGTAAAAAATCCCTTGAGTCAAAAAATCTATATTTTAGGCGAGGTGGTCCGCACCGGTGAATACAATCTGACAAAACCCCTGACGGTCCTCCAGGCATTTGCCTTGGCCGGCGGCTTCACGGAATGGGCTTCCAAAACCGAAATCGTGCTGCTGCGCCAGGAAGGCAGAACGGTAAAAAGCATTCGCATTGATTTCCGGAATATTGTCAAAGGGAAAGATCTGGAACAGAACATGATGCTGAAAGCCGACGACACCATCATCGTTCCCTGATCGGTCAAGGGTCGGCAACGCTCCCCGGATCTATAGGCACCATGCCCCCTAAACAGATTATCCTTACGGTGGATGTTGAGGATTGGTTCCAGGTGGAAAATCTGCGTCCGGAATTCCCGATCTTCCGGTGGAACAACCAGCCCCTGCGCGTTGAATCCAATACCCACCGCTTACTGGACCTTTTCGACTCCTTCAGCAGCCCGGTCAAGGCCACTTTTTTTATCCTTGGCTGGGTCGCCGAGAATTGCCGCCAGCTCGTGCGTGACATCCAAAACCGCGGCCACGAGATCGCCTCCCACGGGTATCGGCATTCATTATGCCCGCAACTGAATGCAACCGAGCTTTACCAGGACCTCGTCCGCAGCAAAAAACTGCTGGAAGACATATCCGGGGAGGCGGTTCACGGGTATCGGGCTCCCAATTTTTCCATCAGTGATGAAGTCCTGGCGGTTGTGAAGGCTTGCGGATATCGATATGATTCCAGCTACAACTCGTTTTCAAAAAACCACCGCTATGGAAAGATCAGCATTGATGGAAAAAAACGCCATGGATTGGCCCTGGAATTGGCCGACGATTTTTATGAGCTGCCCATCAGCAATCTCTCCATGGCCGGTCAAACCCTGCCCTGGGGAGGGGGCGGCTACTTCCGATTTCTGCCGCCGCCCATATTTCGGGCCGGGGTTGACAGAATCCTGAAGAAAAGCGACGCCTATCTGTTTTATATGCACCCGTGGGAAATAGATCCCGGTCAGCCGAAAGCAAGAACGGTGACAGGATTGAACAAATGGCGGCATTATGTCAACCTGGAGAAAACCCATGACCGTCTGGCCACATTCATTGAGACCTATTTCCGGTTAGGGTATTCCACATGCCATCGCTATCTGGAAGAGCAAAAAAACCGGGGGCCGTCCATGTTTCCGGCAACCGGCTGAGGCGGCCTCCATCATGGACCCGACTTCCCATGCGAGATCGAATATGACGGACAGATTCCAGTCGACTGAAAAAAATGCCCCAACCGGTATGGACGAAAACGGGGGAATGAAAAACAATTTCCTGCCGTACGTCTTGTTGCTGTCGATCAGTTTCCTTTTCCTCTACCTGCCGGTCTGGCGGAATCTGATATCGACCTGGTCCTCGGATGACGATTACTCCCACGGGTTTTTCATCGTCCCCCTCGTTTGTTTCATCGCGTGGCGGAAACGGGGAACCTTACAACAGACCCGGATTGAACCGGGATCATGGGGCCTGGGGCTCATCATCCTGTCCCTTGTGCTGTATCTGCTGGCAACGACAGGGGAAATAATAACCGTTGCATCGATTTCGCTTGTCCTGGTGTCAGCCGGCGTCATCTGGTATCTGTTCGGGAAATACGTATTGCGGGAGCTGGCCTTCTGCTTCCTGTTGCTTCTTTTCATGATTCCGATACCCTCCCAGATCTATTCCACCCTGACGGTTCCCCTGCAGCTGCTCGTATCCCAGCTCAGCACCATGCTGGCCCGTTCCATGGGGGTGCCGATCTTTCGGGAAGGGAACGTGATCTTCCTGTCGGACTGGACCTTGCAGGTGGTTCAGGCTTGCAGCGGTTTGAGATCCATCATGTCCCTGCTGACCCTGAGCGCCGTTTTCGGTTATCTCACGCTGCGATCCAACCTGCTCCGGCTGCTGCTCCTCCTGTCCAGCATTCCGGCGGCGATCCTCGTGAATATCTTCCGTGTCTCCATGATGATATTCGCCTACCAGTATTTCAGCTATGATCTGACAGCCGGGACGACCCATACCGTGTTCGGGCTCCTGATCTTTTTTATTTCCCTGGCATTGATCGCATCCTTCAAAGGAGTACTGTCGATTTGGGAAAAAACCTGAACCGCAGAATGTTGATTGTCGCCGTTTGCTTTCTGCTTACCGGCGTGCTGGTGCACTGGAAACCGGAAACCACCATTGCGAGGAAACCGGAAAGCCTTGACCGGGCCTTTTCCAAAATCGAAGGCTGGCAAAACCTGGGCATGGCACCCATCGAGGAAAGCATCGTTCAATCCTTGATGCTGGACGATTATCTCAATAACCGTTTCCGTAAAAACGGTAGCGATGTGATGCTGTATATCGGCTATTACCTTGCTTCCAAAAATGTCGGCGCCGCCCACTCCCCCCTGGTTTGTTTTCCCGGCCAGGGATGGCAGCTCGCGGATTTTGCGGAAAGAAGCGTGGATATCGGGGATCATCGGATTCATCTGATGACCATGACTGCGACCTCCCCCCTTCAGAAAATCCTCCTGATGTACTGGTTCCAGGCCTTTGAAGAAACCTCGCCGGAAACATTCCTGCAGAAAATCAATCTTATCCGGGCAAAATGGCTGAAAGGGCGCGAGGATAACGCATTTGTCCGGCTGACCATGTCCCTGGATTCGCAATCTCCCGAACAGGCCTATGCCACCGGTATCTCCTTTATCCAGTCCTTTTACCCGGTTTTGTTGTCGCACATAAAAAGCAACCAGCCGTAGACAATCAGAGGTTCCCGTGACGTTTTGTATCGAAATACTCTTCTGGGGTGCATTGTTCGCTGTTTGGTACGTGTATGTGGGCTACCCCTTGGCGGTGCTGGTCCTGGGCTTCTTTCAAAAACGGGAGATACGCCAAGGGCCGTTCGAGCCTTTGGTCACGGTTCTGATCCCCGCCTATAACGAGGAAACCGGTATCGCGGCGACCATTCGGAACAAGCTGGCCCTCGACTACCCCCGCGACAGGCTTGAAATCATCGTGATCTCAGACGGCTCCACCGACCGGACCGATGAAATTGCGCTGGGGTTCCAGGAAAACGGCGTGCGGCTGCTGCGCCAGCAGCCCCGGGCCGGCAAAACGTCCGCGTTAAACATGGCCGTCGGCCAAGCCAGGGGGGATATTCTGGTGTTCTCCGATGCCAACTCCATGTATGCGCCGGACGCCTTGCGGAAACTCATGCGTAATTTTTCCGACCCCGAAGTCGGCTATGTCACCGGCAAGATGATCTACGTCAACCCGGACGGCACCCCCGTGGGCGACGGATGCACGGCCTATATGAAATATGAAAATTTTCTCCGGCGTCTAGAAACCGGTGTCGGCTCCATCGTGGGGGTGGACGGAGGCATCGATGCGGCGCGCAAAAAGCTGTATCGCCCGATGAATGCGGATCAGCTTCCGGATTTCGTATTGCCGTTGAACGTCATCGATCAAGGCTACCGGGTGGTCTATGAGCCCGAGGCCCTGCTCAACGAGGAGACCCTGAAGACCGCCGGCGATGAATATCGGATGCGCGTCCGCGTGGCCCTGCGCTCCCTGTGGGCCCTGTGGGACATGCGGCGGCTCCTGCTGCACCCGCGTTCCCGGATGTTCGCGTTTCAACTCTGGTCCCACAAGGCGTTGCGGTATCTGGGTTTCCTGTTCCTCCTGGTCGCTTTTCCGGCCAATATCGTTCTCTGGTCCAGCGGAGGAATATACCCGTGGCTGCTGATCCTCCAGATCACGGGATATCTGGCGGCCGCTGCGGAGCCCCTGCTGGAACGGCGCCATCTTCGTTTCCGGTTGGTTCACCTGGCGCATTATTTTTTCCTCCTGAATCTCGCGTCGGCCCATGCCTTCATCAAATTCATCATGGGACAAAAGCAGGTGCTGTGGACGCCGCGAAAAGGATGAGAACGGGCAGGGAATTCCATTGAAAATTCTGCACCTCATCGATTCCGGCGGTCTCTACGGCGCCGAGGTCATGCTGTTGAACCTGGCCGGGGAGCAGCTGCGGATGGGATTGGAACCGACCATCGCCAGCATCGGCGAGAAAGGCATCCCGGAAAAACCCATCGAAAAGGCGGCCCGGGAAAATGGGCTCCCGCTACAAACCTTCCGGATGGCGCCGGGTTTCAATGTCGCCGGGGCTCTCCGGATTCTTCGCTATGCCCGGCGTAGCGGTTTCCAGATATTTCATTCCCACGGCTACAAGGCCAATATCTTCTTCGGCCTGATGCCGTCCCGGCTGCGCCGGGTGCCCATGGTTTCCACCCTGCACGGCTGGACCAGCACCGGCGGGTTCAAAAAAATCCGCCTGTATGAAGCCCTCGATCGCCTGAGCCTCTGTTTTGTCGACGCCGTCGTCTGCGTCAATGCCGGAATGCTGGAAAACCCCCGCATCAAAAACCTTAAACAGGTAAAACGACTATGGGTCGTGGATAACGGCCTCCCCATGGATCCGATGGCCCAGGACGGCCGGGAAACACCCGGAGCCATACCGGAAACGGATGCCGGGCTCTTCTGCAACCGGAAGCGGTTCACCATCGGAACCATCGGGCGCCTGTCGACTGAAAAAGGCTATGACGACCTTATCATGGCCCTGGCCCGGATCGTCCAAAACGGCGTGGATGCCCGCCTGATCATCATCGGGGAAGGATATGCCCGCAGGCAGCTCGAAAACACCATCCGGATTTCCGGCTTGTCGGAACGGGTCTTCCTGACCGGTTATCGTCCGGACGCCAGACGATATATGCCTTTCTTCGACGCGTACGCGATCTCTTCCCTGACCGAAGGACTTCCCATCACCCTGCTGGAAGCCATGCAGGCGCGAATCCCCGTGGTGGCCACCCGGGTGGGCGGGATTCCCCATGTGCTGGAAGGCGGCAGGAACGGCATCCTGGTGGAACCGGGGAATCCGTCCGCCCTGTCCGAAGGAATCCTGCGGCTCGCCCATGATCCCGACCTGGGCAAGGCCCTGGTCCGGAACGCCTACAGGCGGGTCGCCGGCTCCTATTCCAGCCGCCGCATGGCGGAGAACTACCGGAATATTTACAACCAATTGCTGCGCTAATCCCAAACGGAGAAATCCGATGCCCCAGGCTGTTCTTTTCCAATCCACTGAGCGTTTTCAGGCGTTCCGCAACAAACTGGAAAGCTACGCCGTCCCCACCGTCGTGCTGGACTTCAACGACGCCGACTGGATGGACTATGATTTCAATAAAGCGGATTTCGTCATCTATTATCCTTCTTTCGAGTTTTCCTCCAACAGTCCCCTGGCCCTGCAGAAAGTTTACGACAACATCGTTTTTCTGCACGAAACCTATCCGCACCTGCTGCTCTATCCCGATCCGAAAGCAGTGCGGTATTACAACGACAAATACCGCCAGTTCCTCTTTCTGCGGCACAACGGTTTTCCCATTCCCGAAACCATCCCGCTGGCTTCACCCGCCATGGTGGACCGGGCCGACCGGCGCCTGGGGTACCCCATGATATTGAAGAATCGTTACGGAGCCGGCGGCGGAACGGTTTTTCTGATTCATGACAAGGCGGAATTGAATTCCTACTACCGGATGTCGCAACTGGATTTCATCCATCCCGGCGCCCTGAAATATTTCGCTTCCATGATTTCCAGCCGGCTGTTCTTCTGGCAGCTGCTGAAAGCCAGGAAAGCCCGGTTCCCGTTTTTTTCTGCGCCTATGCTGGCCCAAAAATATGTCCGGATCACCCGGGATCTCAAAACCGTCGTCAACGAAGACAGGGTCGTGGAAGCCCACTGGCGCTTCCAGGCGGACACCTCCATGTGGAAAATGAACATCGACGGCGGCGGCACCGGAGTCTGGGCCCATGTACCCCGGGAAGCCCTGGATGTTTCCACCCGGCTGGCCACGACCCTGCAGGCCTCCTGGCTCAACCTGGATCTGATCGAATCCGAAGGACGGTTCCTCATAACCGAATTCTCGCCGGTCTGGCATCATTATGCCTACAAGGAAAAACCCAGCTTCGTTTATCAAGACGATTACAATATCCCAATGCCCCTGGAAATTTCCCTGGATCTGGAACGCATCATCGTCGAATCCTTTCTTTCCTCCTGTGAACACCGAAAGAAAGCCTGATTGCCAATTTCCCGCATGCACACCCTGACCGCATCGACGAAGGTCGTTCCCGAGGATTGGAACCGGGAGCTGGCCGGATTGCAAAGCTGCCCTTTCCACTCCCACCAATGGAGCTGTTACAGTGCCGAAAACAACGGCCAGTCGCCGCTGTATTTTACGCTGCGCGATGCCGCAGGCGGTGTCGCGGCTCTCACCCACGGCCTGGTCGTCAGGCGCTTCCCGCGCCGGATTCCGGTCTTCCGCTCCCTCTCCTTCGGCAGTCTGCCCGCCTATTCGACTCCCGAGGCCCTGGATGAGTTGATTGGACGGATCCGGGACTATGCCGCCGGCCATGGCTTCATGACCGTGGAATGGAATTCCTTCGGCTCCCCGGAGGCCTGCCGCCTGACACAGGCCCTGCCGAAAACCGGGAAAAAACGCTGGGAATTCCTTATTGCGCTCGGGGATTCCGAGGAGGCCCTTTGGAAACGCCTCCACGGGAAAAAGCGCAACATGATCGCCAAAGCCAAGAAATCCGGCCTGCGGGTCGACCGGGCGCACACCCTTGAGCAGCTTCGCGATTACCGGCAGCTGGCCATGCAAACATGGCAACGGAAAACCGCCATGGGGATTCCGTTTCCGAAACCGCCGGAGGAAGCGACCCTGGAAAAAATGCGCCGGCACTTGATCGACCACGGCCTCGGCCGGTTCTATCTCGCATACGACGACGCAGCAGCCGTGGCCGGTGCCTTTTTCCTGGAATTCGCCGGAACCGCCTATTATGTGCTGAGCGCCGCGGCTGAGGAAGGTCTGAAAAAGTCCGCGCCGGATCTGTTGATCTGGAACGCAATGGTTGACAGCCGCAACTCCGGATGCCGGACCTTGAACCTGGGGGGCCTGGCGGAGTCGGAGTTGAACGGGCTCCCCCTGGAACAGGCCGGATTGTACCATTTCAAGGAACGTTTTTCCGCGACGATTCATCCCTGTTTCACGGCCGGCATTGTCCTGAATCCGCTTTTTTATCGCTTATGGAAAAGCCTGGGGAAGATAAAAAAGGGCTATAGGGGCATCGGGGTATAGGCGATAGAAAACAGAAAACGGGAGAAGGCTCGCCACCATGTTCAACAGACATCGCCGCGTCATTCC
This sequence comes from Thermodesulfobacteriota bacterium, assembly GCA_049320885.1. GTDB lineage: Bacteria > Desulfobacterota > Desulfobacteria > Desulfobacterales > SURF-7 > DYJD01. The sequence goes on from JBMORA010000001.1 coordinate 128,391, forward strand.
CTATTGCGTGCCCTCCTGGGGATGGCGGGAACATCTGATCATCGCGAAATGCCTGATCACCGGCACCGTCATCAACGGCCGGAGTATCCGGAATTTATATGACCTCATCCGGGAAATGACCGGCGTGCCCCATGTTTTCGGATTCGGCAGCGGCGCGGAGGCGATTTCGGCCTGTCTCAGGGCTTCCGGAATCGGACCGGGCCATGAGGTCGTCATGCCCTCTTTCTGCTGCCACAGCGTGGCCGATGCGGTCAGGTCCTGCGGCGCCGAACCGCTTTTCTGCGAGGTCGGACGGGATCTGAATCCCGATGGGAATCACATCCTGTCCCTGCTGAACCCTTCCGTCCGGGCGATCATTTTCCCCCATCTGTTCGGCCGGCCGGGCGACATCCAACTGCTGGAAGAAAAATTGCACCGCTCGGGGGACCGGGATCGCATCCTGCTGATCGATGACGCGGCCCAATCCTTCGGGGCCTGCATCGACAGCCGGCCCATCGGGACCTTCGGCGACGCCGGCATCATCAGCTTCGGACCCGGCAAGATGACCACCGCCAGCGGAGGGGGACTGTTGCTGACAAACTCGCCGGCGTTGGCGGAAACAATCGGAAAACTGCCGGCATCCCCACCCGGCCTGCCGGACAAGATCCGGGAGCTGTTTTATTGGCTGATTTTTCGCCGCTGGCGAAAATACACTGCCCGGGCATTCCCGTACCTCGGTTTTTTTTTCCGGAAAACCGGGAAGGCGGAAGGACACCTTGCCCGGCTGGCCAATATCGATGCCGCCATCGCCCTTTCCCAAATCCGGCGTCTGGACGACATCATCGCCATGCGCCGGAAGGTCAAAAACCAGTTGGACGAGGTTCTCGAAGACATCCGCCGGACATATCACCTGCCGATCCGCTTCCCGGAGGAATTGCCCGCAGGACGCCGGGAGACCTTCACCAAACAGGTCTTTTTTTTGGACGGCGCCGGCCAGGCCGGTTTCAGTGCGAAACAGTTCTATGCCTTTTTGCACCAGGCCGGGATCGAATTGCAGCCCCTCTACTCTCCGTTGCATCTGAACCCGCGCTACCGGAAACCGGAAGCGCGCCTGGCCTTCACGGAACAGCTGTCCGATACCGTCCTGAACCTTTCCAATGACCCGACAATATCACCGGAGGATATCCGGCATATCCGCAAGACCCTGAACAATTTTTTCCAGCCGGCAGACCAACGGCAAGACACATGAGATTTCTATTCCGTCTTCTGTCTTCTGCCTATTGTCTTCTGACTTCTGACTCCTGACTTCTGTCTCTTCTATGCTTTCCCCCGACCACATCCGCCTGGCCCTAACCGCAACCGCCCTGCTGCTGACCGCCGGTATTCTGTTTCGTCCCTTTTACGGCGTCATCGGCTATCTGATCATCATGGTGGTGCGTCCGGGAGTCTATTATCCAGCCCTGGGAAGCATCCGCATAGAGCTGATAGTGGGGCTCATCAATATAGCAGTAATGCTCTTTTCACCGGGCAGGCTGCAACGCGGCAGCCCGAAACAAAGCGGAATTACCAAATCCATGCTGATACTGTATGGAATAATGCTGGTCTCCATGATCCAGGCGTTTAATTTTTCCCACTCATATGACTGGATGAAGGAGTTCACCAAAGTCCTTGTTTTTTTCATGATGATCGTCACCTTGTCGGAAACCGAACGCGACCTAGAAACTCTTCTGTGGGTGTTCGGGATTCTAACTGCTTATCTGGCTTATCAGGCGATCTACAATTTTCACACCGGCTTCATCGTCAAAAGTATCAGTGACCAACGAATCGACTATGCCACCACCGGCGATGGCATGGGAGCCGGGCATGTGGCCCTGGCCAATTTGATTTTGCAAGGTATGCCGTTTCTATGGTATCTCAGTATCGCGAACACAAACAGACTGCTCAGAACAGTTGGCTTCGGATTGCTTGTGCTCTGTCTGTACGGGGTGATCATCAGCGGCTCCAGGGGCGGCTTTGTCGGTCTGGTAGTTTTTTATCTGTGCCTCCTTTACTTTTCTAAAAAACGGATAGTTGTCGGGATTGCGGGCGTTGCCGGCGCTTTTTTACTCCCCCTGGTGGCCGGTGAAAATTACCTCAATTACATGGATACCATTCTAGGATTGTTTACCGGCTCGGCGGGAGTATCCGAAAGTTCTAGAATAACGGGCTTGAAACATGGTTTTGAGATGCTCCTCCAAAGGCCGCTGCTGGGCGTCGGTCCCGGCTGCTATCCCCTGGCCCGGAAAGCCTGGTTCGGCTGGGGGCTTTGGGCTCATAACCACTATGGAGAGTTGATGGGAGATCTGGGAATTATCGGCACCATCGCGTGGTTCGCGCTTTTCAAAAATTACTTCATGAAGGCTTGGCCTGTTGTGAAAGAAAGGAGCCCTGACCCAAGTCTGAACAGCATATATCCGGCGATCGTGGTCTCCTCTATCGTTCGTTTGGTGGTCGGGATGGGGACTCATAGTGTATATATCTTTTTCTGGTATATGATCGCTGCGGTTATCGCCGCCTCATCCAGAATCCGGACCGAATCAGGCAAAGAGAAGGCCATGTCCCTGCCGGACAAAGGACCAAAAGCTTCCCGGATCAAACCACATGGGGGTTCAGCCCGGGAGACAAAGCAACGATGAGCGCGACCAAAACCAGCGGGTTGGGGTACCAAATCCGGAAACTGGGCACTCATGGAGCTATTTATGGTCTTGGCTCCATTTCCAACAAGCTTATCGGCTTCCTGCTGATTCCATTGTATACGCATTTTCTGACTCCCGAGGATTATGGGGTCCTCCAATTGATCTCCCTTACCATCGAGGTAGTCAGTGTAATCATTGGGCTCCGGCTGGCTGCTACGGTATTTCGTTTTTATCATGAAACCGATCAAGACAACAGACGAAAAGAGGTCGTCGGCACCGCCATGACCGGCGTCATTATCATGGCTACGATCCTGATAACACCACTGCTGGCGACCTCTCCCTGGACAGCGGCATTGATTTTGAAAGACGACAGCCAGGCTATCCTGTTGTTCATCGCCTTTATCAGCCTTTGGATTCAGTTGCCAATCAGTGTTGTTAACAGCTACATTCAGGTCAAGGAACGCTCTCTTTTATTTGTCGGGGTATCCCTTTCCCGGCTCATTGCCGGCGCCTCGTTGAATATCTATTTCGTTGCCGTGGCCAAAATCGGCGTAATCGGCATCCTGTTAAGCACCCTGATCGTGGATATAATCACTGGCCTGCTGCTGTTTCCCTATGTGATCCGGGAAAACGGGCTCCATTTTTCCCGGCCCTTGTTTATCAAGATGCTGCGGTTCAGTGCGCCGCTGATTCCCAGTTCCCTGGCCAGCATGGTCACCCATGCCTCGGACCGGTATTTTATCAGCGGGTACCTGTCGCTGGCCGATACGGGCATTTACAGCCTGGGATATAAAATGGGCAACAGCATTCACAGCCTCTTTTATGTGCCCTTCTCCCAGGTGTGGAACGCCCGCAGGTTTGCCATTGAAAAAGATCCGGATGCCAAAAAAATCTATGCCAAGGTATTTACCTATTTCATCTCCGCCATGTTTTTTATCGGTCTGGGTATGTCCCTGTTTGCGACGGAAATCGTTATGCTGATGTCGCCGTCGAAATATTGGGAGGCAGCCCGGATCATTCCTCTCATTGTTTTGTGTTATATCGTTTACGCCATGGAGGATCATGTCAGTACCGGGCTGTGGCTGAAAAAGAAGACCGAACGGATCGCCACGGTCACCATGGCAACGGCGGGCATCAACCTGGGATTGAATTTTCTCCTAATCCCCCGATTCGGCATGTATGGAGCCGTAATGTCAACCCTGATTTCCTTTGTATCCAGAAATCTTGGGCTTTACCTCATGGCCAGGAAGGTCTATCCGATACCGTTTGAATGGATGAAACTGCTCGGTGTTTTCACCTTGTGCCTGTTGTTATACCTGTTCAGCGAAACGCTGATGGGCGTGGAGCTTTTCATGCGCACAGCTAGTAAAATCGGCTTATGGTTCGCATACCCTGTTGCTTTCATAACTATTTTTGTTGGTAAAACCGAACGCCAGAACGCCCTGGACGGGCTCAAATCCCTCCTGACAACATCATCAAAAAAGGTCGGCGGCAAAAAGATTTCGGCGTGACCCTGCCATAACCTAATGAATCGTATCCGGATCAGGCAGTACGGAATCAAGGACCGCCAGTAAGAGGAATTCTGTTCTATGAATTTCGTAGAGAATATCAGAAAAAAAATGCCGCAAAACCTCTGGGAACTCCTTCCCATTGACCTGGAAGCGAAAAAAGAAGTATCGCAAGACAAGCAGGGTGGACGACAAAACGATAGGAGTGACAGAGATCACCTGCTTGAGACCATTAACTGGCTTTGCAGAGCTCAGGATTCAAGCCCAGACGGCGGCGTCGCCAGGGGATATCACGCAACACGCTGGCGCGGATACCTGCCAAGGGGTTGGCAGGCCTCCTACCCGGAAACCACCGGATATATCATTCCCACCATGCTTGCGGCTTCGGACCACCTGAACCAACCGAACCTTCGGGATCGGGCTTTCCGAATGGCGGATTGGGAAATCGACATCCAACTGCCGTCCGGTGCGGTAATGGGCAGCGTTGTCACTGCCCGCCCTCTTCCCGCTGTTTTCAATACAGGCCAGGTGATCTTCGGTTGGCTTGCGGTTTTTAAACTCACCAATACCGAAAAATATATCAAAGCCGCCGCTAAGGCAGCGGACTACCTGATGCAGGTTCAGGAATCCGATGGCGCGTGGCGCTCCGGCAATTCCCAATATGCACTTTCCTCTTCAACCGTATACAACACCCGGGCCGCATGGGCACTGATTGAACTCGGCCTGCATATGGATCATGCCGGGTATGTCACGGCAGGACGCAACAACATCGAATTCGCCTTGAAGCGACAAAAAGAAAACGGCTGGTTCAGCGACAATTGTCTCAGCGATCCCGCCAGACCGTTGTTGCATACCATTGTGTATGCCACCCGCGGCATTCTGGAGTCCGGTATGCGATTAAATGAAAACCGCTATGTTAACGCCGCCTTGCGGACATTGGATGCCCTGTGCAATTGCCAGCGGGAGGACGGAGGCATTCCAGGCCGTCTGGATGAGCATTGGAATGCAATGGTTTCCTGGGATTGTGTAACCGGCGACGCCCAGGCCGCCATCGCCTGGCTGCGCGCAAACGCCCTTACGGGTGATCCAAAGTATCGGCTGGCAAGCCGAAAGGCCATCGATTTTGTCAAAAAAACCCAAAACCTGAGGCACCCCAACCCCGGTATCCGGGGCGGCGTGAAAGGTAGTTTTCCCTTTGACGGTGAATACGGCCGATTCGAAATGCTGAACTGGGCGGCCAAGTTCTTTTGTGACGCCCTTTTGATGATCACCGACGAAAACCGGCCCCAAACAGGGATATGTGGATAGTAGGGATGGGAATGATCGCAACGACAAACAACAAGACGATGACTCCAGATGGGAACAGGAGTGAAATACGGAATGGCAACCGAAATCGATTCGCCTTCATGTTCTCCAACTGGTATTCCGGCGCAACGCTTCTGGCTATCCTGCTGAACAACCATTGCCGATTGACCTGCAATGGCGAAACCTTCCCATTCAAGGTCACGGATCTGGAAATTTACCGCTGCTCCTGCGGCAAGGACCTGATGAGTTGCGAATTTTACAGGGTTGCGGGCGTGCATATGTTGGATAACCCGCAATTCCCGGAAAACAGAAATTTGTTTTCGATACTTCCCCGGTTTTCCCGTTTCAAGCCCATGGACCAATGGCTGAACAGCCTGAACTATCTGCCGGGGTTGCGTGACCTGATCATCCGAAAAAATCATGGTTATCGCAGCAGGGCAGCTGGATTCGTCAACGCTCATCGAGCTTTTTTTGATCGAAGCTGCGCTTTTGAAGGCAGTGATCTATACATAGACGGCACCAAGTCCGTCCGGCGAGCCGAGTTGTTCGCCCAATATCAGCCCGAACCTTTTCGCATTGTATACCTGTTACGGGATGGTCGCGGTTTTTGCAGGTCGTTTCTCAAAAATCGTAAGCTGGATAACACCCATCTGGCACTGGCGGCAAATACATGGCGGGAGTATATCCAGATGGTGGATCGATTTATCCTGCGCAACCCCGATATTCCGGTATTGATGATTCGCTATGAAGATATCTGCCGAAATCCAGAGATGATCCTCTCCCAGGTCACCGACTTTCTGGAAGTGGAACGGGATCCGGCGATGCTGACCGATTTTTCCAGGGAATACCACATACTGGGAAATGTAATGCGCAAAGGGTTCAATGGACGTGTCACCGAGGATCTTTCCTGGCAAACGGTGTTCTCAGGAAAGGAAATCGATGTGATGACAGCCATCATGAGGAGCGATTTGGTCCGGTTTGGATATATGGAATAATTCTTGTTGATGGAGTCATTAGCGCCAAAACTGTCAAGCCGTTCTGATAAACCGAAGGCAATCATGAAAACATTGTTGATGATCAGTTACCCGTTTCCTCCCAATGCCACGGCGGGCGCTGTCCGCTCAGAGCGATTCGCCCGGTATCTCCAGGAATTCGGTTGGAGCATCGACGTGGTGAGCATCAAGCCAAGGGAGGATCTGTTCGCGGACACGGCCAGGGTCGCCAACCTGGGAGAAAACGTCGGGCTTCATCTGACCTCCACGGTTGATCCCTGGCTGTGGGCCAGAAACAAGAATCCGAACAATAGAATCCTGCGGGTCCTGCGAAGCCTGATAATGGAACTCTCCGCCTTCCCGGATCATATGCTGTTCTGGGTCCCCTTCGCCGTCCGCAAGGGACTTGAAATCCATAAACGCAGTCCCGTGGACGCGATCTATACCACATCGCCGCCCCACTCCACTCATCTGGCCGGGCTGCTGTTGTCCAAAAGGCTGAATATCCCCTGGGTGGCGGATTTCCGTGATCCCTGGACCCTGAACGCCTATCGCCAGGAAGGCTTTCCGAAAAACACCCTGTCAAAACTGGAACGGTTTCTGGAAAGAAAGGTATATGAAAAGGCGGCCGTGATCCTGGCCAATACCCGCGCCAACCGGAAGAACCTGCTGGCCGCCTTTCCCTGGCTGGGTGAGGATAAAGTCCAGTACCTGCCCAACGGCTGGGAGGAGTTTCCCGACCAGTTCTATTCCAAGGGACGAAACGAGGTTTTCACCATCGTGCATGCCGGAACCTTCTACCCGCGCTTCCGTCCCTACGGCCTTTTTCATGCCCTGGCGACCTGGCGGGACGGGAAGCAGCCGCCGGCTGTTCCGGAACTGGACAAATCCATCCGCATTGTCCTGCTGGGCGCCAGAGATGCGGAAACCAGAAAGACCGTCCAGAATCTCGGCCTCGAAGACTGGGTGGAAATCAGGCCCTGGGTGGCTCTGGAGGAGGCCCGCAAAATCATGTGCAGCGCCGATCTCCTCTGGGCTACCCTGGGAACCGGCAGGGAGAGCGCCACCTATGTTCCTTCCAAACTGTTCGAATACATGGCGGCCCAAAAGCCGATCCTGGGTTTTTTCCCGGAAGGAGACGCCTCCGGCCTCATCCGGGAAACGCGCACCGGCGTGGTTTTCACCGCCGATGACCCGGGCCCGGTGATTGAATTCCTGTGGAAAATGAAATCCGCGCCGGCGAATGAATGGAAGGGGGGAAGCCGAATCCATGACCCAAACGACCCCATGGCCGGGTATCATATCCGAGCCATTACCGGGAATCTGGCCGGTATCCTGGAGGAGATTAGCCAGGGGAAAAGCCGGTCATAAAAAGAAAGGAAACCATATGCCTTCGCTGCATGGCCGCATCATTCATAAAATTCTGTTCCCATTGAATGAAAAACGAGAGGGAACCAATATCCTGGGAGCCCTGGAGGTGCTCGAGAAAAGCCAGTACTGGTCACGGGAACGGCTGGCGGAGTGGCAGTTCAACCGCCTGAAGCTGGTGTTGAACCAGGCCTATGAGCACACGGTTTTGTACCGCAGGAGATTCGACGAGATCGGCTTTCACCCCCGGGATTTCCGCGATTTTTCGGATTTACGGAAACTCCCCCTGCTGCGAAAAATGGATTTGAAAAACCACCTGAACGAATTGATCGCCGACAACTATCCGGAAAAAGACATCCATGAAAGCACCACCGGCGGCACCACGGCGGATTATACGGTTTTTTACCGCGATAACGCGAGCCTGAACTTCAAACTGGCCTCCACCATGCGCCACGACCGCTGGTGCGGATGGGACATCGGGGAAAAGGAGGCGATTGTCTGGCCGGCTTCCATTGATTTCCGCGGTGAAAAGAACTGGAAATCCTTTATCAGAAACCAGCTGCTGGACAGAAGATTGCGAATTTTCGCCGGCGTGCTGGATGAAAAGACCCTGCATGACATCTGCCGGCAACTGGAACGGTTCAGGCCTTGCCTGATGCGCGGATTCCCGAATCCCATTTCCGTCATGGCGGATTTCATCGAATCCGGAAACCGCTATCATATCCAGCCGGGCGCCATCAAATCCGTTGGGGAGCCCTTGAGCAGCCGGGCCAGAGAACAATTCAAAAAGGTCTTCCACTGCGATGTATTCGATTACTATCTGTCGCGGGAATCCGGCACCATCGCCAGTGAATGCGAGAAGCATTTCAAGATGCACATGAACGCCGAAACCCTCTATATCGAATTTTTAAAGAACGGTCAGCCGGTGGAAAACGGGGAATCCGGCGATGTGGTTGTCACGGATCTGTTCAACCTCGGAATGCCATTTATCCGCTACCAGGTAGGGGATATCGGCGCGCCGGTTCAGGGTTCATGCACGTGTGGACGCACCCTGCCGCTCATGGAAATGGGCGCCGGCAGGGAGTCGGATTACCTGATTTCCCCCCATGACGGCTCCCTGATCATGGGCCTTTCCCTCCTGGTGCCCCTGGTCGAAAACCCCAAAGTGGGCCAGCTCCAGATCATTCAGGACGAGCGCGATCATATCATCCTGCGGATCGCCAAGGACAAGGATTTCCAAACCGAAAACATGACGCTCCTCGAAAAGACCATCGGCAATATCTTCCATGGGAAAATGCGGTTTACGGTCGAATTCGTCGACGCCATCCCCCATGACAAATCCGGGAAGTATCGTTTCGCCATTCGAAAAGAATTCTGAAATGGATATGCGTGAACCTCCAGCAGCCATGCCATCCACCTCCCCGGGGCGCGGCATCCGCTTGACGGCGGTTGGCGATGTTTCCTTCCAGGGGAAAAACGCCGACACCCCTGCCCTGTCCGCTTTTTCATCCATTTTGCCGTATTTTTCAGGGGACGCGAACCTGGTGATCGCGAATCTGGAAAACCCGGTCCTGGAAAACGGCGCCGCAACCCCCGGCAAATGCACCCTCCGGGGGGCTGTCGGCTGGGCCGATGTGATGAAGCAGGCCGGGATCCGGCTGGTATCCCTGGCCAACAACCACATGATGGATTACGGCGCCGCAGGGCTATCCAGCACCATTGCCGCGCTGGAAAAGGCCGGCATCGATTTTGTCGGAGCAGGGGAAAACCGGACCGAAGCGCTTGCGCCCGTTTATATCGACCATCAGGGCCAACGGATCGCCTTTCTGGCCAGAAGCGATGTTTTTGTCGCCTCCCACTGCTTTGCCACCGACGAACTCCCGGGCGTGGCCTTTTTCGACCTGGAGGAAACCAGGCGGAGCATCGCCGCCTGCCGCCGGCAATCGGATTTGGTGGTGCTTCTGCTGCACTGGGGCCTGGAACATTATCTCTACCCCTCCCCCGGACAGCGCCGGACTGCCGCGGAATTGATCAGCGCCGGCGCCGGCCTGATTCTGGGGCATCATCCCCATGTGTTGCAAGGCACGGAGCGCATCGGCAAAGGTCTGGTCTGCTACAGCCAGGGAAATTTTCTTTTTGACGAAGTGGAATGGTCGCTGCCGGATGGAAACGGCAACAGACGGACATTGACGGTGCACTTGAGCGCGGAAAACCGCCGGGGCGGGATCCTGGGAGTCGAATGGATACCCGGAGAGGGGATCACGGCCACCGATTTTCACCCCACCTTCATCCGGCCGGAGGGCTTGGTCGCGGCCGAGGATACAGTGGATCGACGCAGACATTATGACCGCTTGTGTTCCCGATTACACTGGCCCGGTTACGGGCTCTGGTGGCGGCTGTATTCCCTGAAACGGGAAATGGAACTGAGAATCCTGCCCCTCTTCCGGGACAAATTGACCTGGCGGAAATTGCGCAAACTGCGGCTGCGTCATTTCCGGGAGCTGCGGGACAAGCTGCGCCGTTCCGCCAGGATATCCGCCGGGAAATCCAAAAGCCCCTATGATGGGTAACTATGCCACTCGCGACCTCTGAGACGGACCCGCTCCTGATCCACTTCCTGACATCCGGGGAAGAACCGGATTTACTGCGTTTTTATCAGGCCAATCTGGATAGATACGACCTGTTTCAGACGCTGTGGTCCTGGCGGAACGGCAATGCCGGCGCTTCGGGCGGCGAAACGGCCGTGATCGCCGGGCGGGAAAACCGGCTGGTGGGCGCCGTGGGTATTGTGCCGGTGGATATGCGGATCAACGGGGAGCCCATCCGGGCTTCCTGGCAGCAGGACTCGCTCATCGCCGCCTCGGAACGGGGAAAAGGCGTGGGCAAAAAGCTGGTATCGGCCGCGGCCGAACCTTACGACCTGGTCATGGCCAAGGGCACCAGCCGGGCCATGTATGGTTTGCGCAAAAGCATGGGCTACAGCGACGTGCCGTATTCGGATTATCTGCTGGCGGTAAATTCCCCGGAAACCCGCCTGAAGCATCCTGCCAAAAGCCTGCTGTTCCGGATGCTGTGGCTTTGGAAACAACTCCTGCCGCTTCCCCGGGAAAACGCCGATTTGCCGGTCAGGGAGATCAGCGCCTTTGAGGAGGCAGCCTACGACCACCTGGCCGAAAAAATGAGCCGCGGGGGGACGTTCGGTCCGTATAAAAGCGCGGCCTATCTGAACTGGCGATATATGGCCTGCCCGGTAAAACAGTACACGGTTTTTCAAGCCGGAAACGATGACCCTCGCGGCGCCGTTGTTCTGGGCTTTTCAGCAGAAGCCCCCATGGACGGCTGGGTGGTCGATTTGATCTGCCCTTCGGATGACAAACAGTGCGCATGCCGGCTGTTGACCGCGGCCATGCGATTTTTCAAACAGCGACGGTTCAACAAGATCTGGACCTTTGCGACCCTGCCCGCAGCACGCCGGTGGCTGCTGCGTTTCGGTTTTGTGCCCACGCGGATTTCCCCCCGTTTTACCTGCAAATTCAAGGACGAGTCCCGAACGCCGGCCTCCTCTCCGGATATTCCATGGAATATCTGGCACGGCGACGGGGATCTCGAACTATATCTCTGAGGCAACCGACTATGAATGAAACCATCCGGTTGACCTATCTGGTGGATTTTTTCAGGACCGTGCAGGCCGGCACCGAAACGCAACTGGCGCATCTCCTGACCCATCTGCCCCGGACCGGATACCGCATTCATCTTCTCTCCTTTCAGGACAGCCCGTTTCTACAGGAAACCGCCCCGAAAATGTTCCCGGAAATCGCCATCACCACCCTCGGCGCCCGGGCGGACATGTCCAAATCCTTGTTTTCCCTGTGGCGCCTCTATCGGATTCTGCGGGATACCCGTCCGAATATGGTTCACACCTTTTTTCATGCCGCCAACAGCCTCGGAGTGATGATCGCCCGAGTGGCCGGTGTCCGCCAGGTGATTTCCTCGCGGCGGGACATGGCCTTCAATATCACTTCCCGGGATCTGGTGTTGCTACGGATCGCCGACAGATTCGTGTCCTGTGTCATCTGCAACGCCCGGGCGGTCCGGAACAAGGCCATGCAATCGGAAGGACTGCGGGAGGACAAGACGCGGATCATCTATAACGGCATCGCCGTGGAAAACTACTCTCCTTCGGATCGCATCTGTCAGGAGACCGCGCCGGTCATCGGGATCGTCGCCAATCTGAACCGGGAGGTGAAACGGGTGGATCTGTTCATCCAGGCAGCGGCCATGGTGCATCAAAGCCATCCCCGGGCCCGATTCTGGGTCGTCGGGGACGGCCATCTGCGTGCCGGCCTGGAAAAGCTGGCCCGGGAGTCGGGCCTGCAATCCGCCATTCAATTTTGGGGCCGGCGGGCCGATGTTCCGACCTTGCTCAAGGAGATGTCCATCGGGGTGATTTGTTCCGATTCAGAGGGATTTTCCAATGCGGTCATGGAATACATGGCCGCCGGCCTGGCCGTCATCACCACGGATTCAGGCGGCGCCGGGGAAATCATCCGCCATGGCCAGACCGGGATGCTCGTAGCGCCAGGCGATGCGCCAGGTCTGGTCGCTGCCATCCGGCGGATGCTGGATGAGCCGGACGCAGCCGCCGATCTTGCCCGGGCCGGTCATGCAGCGGTCCACAAACAGTTTTCCGTGGAGCGGATGCTCCAAGAAACCGACACGGTGTACCGGAATCTCATGCTGTCATGACCATCTCCAAACATCGCATCGCCCTGTGGACCGGCCTTCCCGCGCTGCTGAATATCTATCACCGTCATAGGCTTCTGGTGGTGACTTATCACGGGGTGTATGGCGGCCCGGATGACGCCGGCCATGTCTATCCAGACACGTTTGTGCACGTGGACCAGATGGAAGCGCAGCTGACTTATCTCCGGCGACGGTACCGGGTCATTTCTCCGGAAGAGCTGTTGCAATCCATAAAGTCCCGGACACCGTTGCCGGTGCATGCGGCCTTGGTGACCTTCGACGACGCCTATGTCAATTTCAAACGCCTGGCCTTTCCCGTTCTGAAGCGCCTGGGAATCACCCCCATTGTTTTTGTTCCCACCTATTATGTCGAAAACCAGGTGCCCCTTTGGTATGATCTGGTATGGTATTATTGTGGCCGTTCGCCGAGACCAGATTTGGAACCCATCGGCCGGAAATTGCGCATCCAATTACAAGACTTGCAGCCGGAGCAGATGTCAGCGGCCTGCCTCGGAGTTTTGAAACGTTTTGATTTCGCAGCCCGTTCTGAAATCATACAGGATATTTCCAATGCCATGAACCGCGATGGAATGTCCCCTGCGGAAGAGTTGGCCGATTTTTTGGTGCTGCAGGCGGATGAGTTGCGGGAATTGAGCAAGGAAGGGGTATGCTTCGGCGGCCACACCCATACCCATACCATACTGACCTCCATGGAGCACGCTGCCGCCCATGAGGAAATCCGCCTGAACAAATCCCGTTTGGAAACAATTCTGGGCCAAACCGTTCATTTTTTTGCCTACCCCAACGGCTCTGAAAACGATTTCACCCGGCAGCATGAAAAAATGCTGCAACAGACCGGCTATGCGGGCGCTTTCACGCTGAATCAGACTCGCAGCAGTCATCCTGAAAATCCGATGGCCATTTCTCGCATTCACGTTGCGCCGGAAGATACGATGGATTCTTTTCGAATGCATTGCACAGGGATCGTGCCGATCATTAATAAAGCCCGGTATCATTTGAGCTGCTCTTAATATGAGCAGGGAGCCCATATTATTCCATGGTTTTCAACTCACTGTCATTTTTTTTGTTTTTTAGTATTGTACTGGCTCTTTATTACAGCCTGCGGCATCACCTGCAGAATCGCATGCTGCTGGTGGCCAATTATGTTTTTTACGGCTGGTGGGACTGGAGATTTCTGTCCTTGATCATGATCATCACGGCGATAAACTACTATTGCGGAAAGATGATCTTTCTTCACAACAACCGCCAGGGAAAAAAGAAATACCTGTATCTCAGTATTGCCGCGAACCTGGCGCCTTTGGCTTTTTTTAAGTACTGCAATTTTTTTATCGGCTCTTTTGCCCAAATATTATCAACGTTCGGGTGGAGTGTCAGCCTGCCGGTATTACATGTCCTGCTGCCTGTCGGGATTTCTTTCTATACGTTTCAGGCCATGACGTATACCATTGACATTTACTATAATAAACTAAAGCCGGTTGATGATGTCCTTACCTTCGCCCTGTACGTGTCTTTTTTCCCTCAATTGCTCTCCGGCCCCATTGAGCGCGCCCGTGAGCTGCTGCCGCAGATAGAAAAACCGCGATCGTTTCAAAAAGAATCATTTATAAGCGGATTGCAGCTGATCTATTGGGGACTTTTTAAAAAAATATTTGTGGCCGACAATCTGGGGGTCATTGTTGATCGCATCTATGCAGCGCCCTCGGCAAGCGGGATGGAATATATCGTTGCAACCTGGGCATTTGCCTGGCAGCTATTCTGCGATTTTTCAGGATACACGGATATGGCCCGGGGGGTGGCCAAATGCATGGGGTTTGAACTGCAACGAAATTTTCGCCAGCCATATTTTGTAACCAATCCCAGCGATTTCTGGAGGCATTGGCACATCAGTTTCTCCTCCTGGCTGAGGGATTATCTGTATATCCCACTTGGCGGAAACCGGTTTAGAAAATACATGACCTATCGCAATCTCATGATCACCATGCTCCTGGGTGGTCTCTGGCATGGCGCCAACTGGACTTTTGTGCTATGGGGGGCCTTTCACGGCGCGCTCTTGTGTCTGTTTCGAATGGCAAGGGACTTCCAACTGACGGCAGAATCAAAACAACACTCGCCGGCAATTTATTTATTCAAAGCGTTCCTGATGTTTCAGATCACTTGTATCGGCTGGTTTTTTTTCCGAGCCACCGATATTCATCAAATCCTGATGATTTTTCAACAGATGTGGGCTTTTGAATTCCTCAGCTGGACAACGGATGAAAAGGCCCTGCAAGCCTTACGCGATGTTTTGTTCTTTGCAGGCGCCCCCTGTATCGTGATGGCGGCGGTTGCATTGAAAAATGCATCCCAATCGGAGGAAGCGCTGATCGGGTGCAGCAGCGACCTGGCCATACTGGATAAACAGCCTTTGGTGTTGAAAAGCGCTGCATATGGCGTTTTTTCTTACCTGCTGTGTTTTTACGGTGCCAAAGCACAATCCTTTATCTATTTTCAATTCTAGTCAATTCCTGTTGCCGACTTGCTGAAAATGGTATCTATGCTGGAAACGAATGGATCGCAGCTCCTCTACTTATAAGCAGTTCGAAAGTAAAAAAGGCCATCGGATTTTCCGTGCAATTTTGGCCGTATCCTTTTTTTTTGTCAGCATGGAAATCACTGCCCGAATCGACGATTTTGCAAAATACCGTGCTCCGTTTTGGGAAAAGTATACTGCCGATAGACTGCGTTCAAGAGATCGGAACGGAATTCGCCATAACGTACCCGGGAGTCGTTTTGAGAAATGGATCATCAATGCTTCCGGTTTTCGCGGTCCGGAAATTGCTGTCAAAAAAAAGGCGGGAATCAAGCGAATTGTCTGCATGGGAACTTCCGAAACCTTCGGTTTATATGAACCCTCCGGTCAAGAGTGGCCGTCACAATTATCCTCATTGCTGAGCAAATATCATGGATATGAAGTCATCAATACAGCCGTGGTAGGTCTCGAATTGGGCCTATACCAACCGTATATCCAGCAATATATTATTAATTTTCAACCAAATATCATCATTCTGATGATCAACCCCTTTTCCTATGCCAGCGGGAGATATCGACGAGAAGCGGCATCTGAACAAGATCCAAATCACACTCCACAACAAGTGAAAAATCGACCGGGCATGGATTTATCGGGAGTTTCAGGGATTATCGATGGTTTGAGATTGCCGTCCAAGATGAAACAGACATTCAAGCAGCTGATTCCGGAATCCGTATTGGCCACCTACCAACTATGGAATATGCGATGTCAAGTGAGTGCCATAGAGACTATTCGGTTGAAAGGAAAAAGCCCGAGCGATCACGCCTCCCCGGAAGGTCTCGCTCTCTTCCAAGCCAGAATCGAAGAGTTGATCAACTATCTGACTGAAAACCATATTAAAGTTATCCTGTGTTCTTACCCTGTATTGATCGATGCCGACAATATCGATCAATACCCGGCTGTCTTTTGGGACCATCGCAGATTCTACGTGGAACTTTCCTTTAAAGGGCTTATCGACGCTTCCATTCAATGTAATCAGGCCCTGCGGATCATGGCCGAAAGGCACCAAATCGCTTTTGTCGATCTTGACAGGGCAATTCCAAATGATATGGACCATTTTGGGGATAATGTCCACTACACGGGTAAAGGCGCGAAACTTGTTGCCATGGAGTTGGAGAGGCAACTGGTTTCTGCACCCTCCATGTAAACAGCTTTATTCGTCGCATGCAACATACGTCTTCGGTGATCTGTTTTGCAACCAGCCGGGCGCCTGACCAAAAACCATTATTGAAAAAAGAGAACATCCATGTGTGGCATATTCGGTCTTCTGAGCACCAAAACCGACCTCGATGTTAAAAAATTCAATCTTCCCTTTGAAACCGACATATTGCGGCATCGCGGGCCCGACGACAATGGACACCACCTGGATCATAAGGTTTTTCTTGGTCATCGACGCTTAAGCATCATCGATCTGAACACGGGAAAACAGCCGATTTATAACGAGGATCGTACGAAATGCATCATTTTCAACGGGGAAATTTATAATTTTCAAGCGGTACGCGAAATTCTTCAGCAGCGGGGCCATCGCTTCGCCACCGATAGCGATACGGAAACCATTCTGCATGCATATGAGGAGTGGAGCACCGAATGCGTCGAAAAGCTCCGTGGCATGTTTGCCTTTGCCATCTGGGATGCTCCACGGCAAAAATTGTTTATCGCCCGGGATCGGTTGGGAATCAAACCGTTATTTTATGCCATGTGGGATGGTGTCTTTTATTTTGCATCTGAAATGAAAGCAATCCTTCAGTTCCCTGAATTTCCCCGCGTAATGGATATGGATGCACTGGCGGCCTATTTCAGTCTGTCCTACATCCCGGCACCGCTGTCCATTTTCAGACAGATCCGCAAACTGGAACCCGGTCATTTCATGACAGTGGAAGGAGGCCGCCTCACCATCCGGAAATATTGGGACCTGCATTTTATTCCGGATCGTTCCCGAAATATGAAGAAAAGCATCGATGGTTTCATGGAACTGCTTTCAGAGGCTGTCCGGATGCACATGATCAGCGATGTGCCCCTGGGGGCTTTTCTCAGTGGTGGAATTGACTCTGGCGCGATTGTGGCTCTGATGAGCCAGGTAAGCAATGCTCCGGTTAACACCACCAGTATCGGGTTCGGAGGTCAGGTGGGGGGCTATCTGGATGAACGGGGATATGCCCGCCAAGTGGCCGCTCGATACGGAACCAACCACACCGAATATACGGTTGTTCCACAAGTTTCCGATATTATGCAAGATATAGTTCGCTCGTTTGATGAACCGTTCGCGGATCATTCCACGGTACCCTCTTTCTATTTATGCCAGAAAACACGTGAAAAAGTCACGGTCGCCCTTTCCGGATTAGGCGGTGATGAACTCTTCGGAGGCTATGAGCGTTATCTGGGGTTCAAGCTCAGTTCGCTCTATCACAAACTTCCGTCCGTTGTCCGCCGGAAAATCATTAAAAGCCTCATTGAAAAAATACCAGAAAGACCTGATGGACATTACACTGTCAACCATTTAAAACGGTTTGTACGTTCGGCCGATTTTGCACAGGATGACAGGTATTATCAGTTTACTTCAATGCTTGGCACCATATCCGCCGGGAATCTGTTTGCGAACTTTAAAACATTTGAAAACGGCTTAGAGCATTGTCGGGAAATGATCACCCGTTATTTCAATGCCGATAATGCCACAGAGCCACTGGATCGTGTTTTTTATTGTGATATCAAGACGTATCTTCCGGAGGATATCCTGGCCTGTACCGACCGTATGAGCATGCGGCATGCCCTGGAGGCACGGGTCCCCTTCCTGGACCACAAACTGATGGAATTTTGCGCAACCATACCCAGTGAGATGAAAATCCATCTTTGGCGGAAAAAACATATATTGAAAAAAGCAATGGCGGACTTGCTTCCCGGAGAGGTCATCTCCCATAGGAAACAAGGTTTTGTGGGGCCGATGACCCAATGGCTGAGAACGGATTTAAAGGAGTATGCCGAATCTGTCCTGAACGTACAGAATCTGGATAAACACGGCCTGTTCAATAAACGCATAATCCGAAAAATTTTGGATGAGCATTTCACTCGTGTTGAAATTCACGACAAATTAATCTGGTCATTGATGATGTTTCAAGTCTGGTATGAAACCTATATCGAAAATGATTATCCGGTTCACTCTGTCTGAAAAATCCACTTTCCCATTCTTACAAGATGGGGTATATCTAAAAAACGGCATGTTCTCATGACTCCAGTGACGATTTCCATATTAACGTACAATCGAAGTTCTCTGCTGAAAATACTCGTAACGGATCTGACCGCGCTCTCCTATCAGCCCCTTGAAATTATCGTTGTCGACAACCATTCTGAGGATGCCACGGAGCAGATCATGCGCACGGAATTCCCCGATGTGATTTATGAACGTACGGAAACGAATTTGGGGGCCGGGGCAAGAAACATTGGAATGAAGCGGGCAAGGGGCGATATCGTCATTACACTGGATGATGACGTTCGCGGTGTTACTGACACGGCAATTTGTGAAATCGTCCGATTGTTTCAAGGCCGCAACCGATTGGCTGCCGTTAATTTTAAGGTATTGGACCATCAAACCGGCGAAATCTGCAATTGGGTGCACCATTGCCTTCCAGAGGGATTCTGTGGGAGAGAATTCAACACCTACGAAATCACCGAGGGTGCTGTGGCCTTCCGGAAAACCGCCTTGGAACGAGCCGGGTATTATCCTCAACATTTTTTTCTCAGCCATGAGGGGCCTGACTTGGCCATGCGGTTGCTTGATCACGGTTATGACGTTATCTACTCGCCGAATATCGAGGTGATTCATTGCCACTCCCAGCTGGGACGAAAAACATGGACCAATTATTATTATGACAATCGCAATTTATTGTGGCTGGCGGCTCGGAATTTTCCTTTATCCTATGCCATTGTTTATTTAATTCGTGGACTGGGGTCCATGCTGGTGTATTCCATCCGGGATGGGTATTTCATTTATTGGCTCAAAGGTCTTCGGGACGGCTTCAGAGGCATGGGAGAGGCGTTGAGGGAGCGACGGGTATTGCGGAAACGCACCATACGATTCCTTAAGGAAATTGACGAAAACAGGCCCGATATCCGCTATATGATTCGGAAACGTCTGTTAAAAAAAGGAATAAGGCTATAGAGTTATTAATGGCAATTCAATCTTTCCCAAGGAACGGAAATTTCCATCTTGATCATAATGATGTTTGTAACCTTTTTTAGCCATAATGCAAAAAATGAAACATCGGTTCTACCGAGTATGAAGCCGACACCCTTTCTTTTCATCCTGCTTCTATGCTATGAAGGAATAATGCGATTGCCGTTGTCCTTGACGGATTATTGGGGAAACACACCAAGATCAATAAATAATCAGGTCTTAATGGTTGGACTGAATCACATGCAAGATGAATCGAGGCCACGGTTATTATCGATGGCACAATGCTTGCTTTTATTATGGCAAACAAAGCATTTGTTGGATTTTTTTAATAGAGAAGGAGGCTACGGCTATGTTTAGAAAAAGCTTATGCATGGGATTAATACTGTTATTGTCCATCCCCGCGGTGGTGTTTTCTGCGCCATCCATCACCAGTGTTACGGGTACAATCGCCAAAGACGAAATACTGACCATTACCGGGGCGGCTTTTGGTACAAAGGCGACTCCCAAACCATTCAAATGGGATAATTTTGAAAAAGGAACGCTCGGAGCAAAAGTCGGTGCCCCCAGTTCATTGAGCGCGAATACGACAAATTGGATTCTGAAATCTTCCGGAGTCGCCGGTCGCGAACCGGTTTACAACGGTACCCAACTACGAAAGAACAGCGCGCGTTCCTCATACCATAACATGTCGGTGCCTGACGAAAATTGTTATGGCAGTGGTTTGGGTATCGACTTCGCATCCGAAGATTTTATTTATCTGACCTGGTGGGGATATTATGAAGAGACAGGCAATCCGACCGACAACTGGAAATACTTCCGGCATTACGGCCCGCCGGTACATGGAATTACGAAATTGACTAGTCCCGTCTATTACATGGAGGGAATTGTAACCGATTATGTTAACAAATCCATACCCAACAAGCAATGGGTCAGAATAGAATGTGCCTATAAAGCAGGCCTGGACGGTGCCGCCAAATTCTGGCTTCACACCACTTCACCGGAATCAATCATTTTAAACAGCGATATCAGTGGAGATTACTCCGGATCGTTCAAAGAGCTGCGGATCATGGATTATTACCGACGCATGGCCGCGGGCTCCACTGTCGTGGATCGAGGCCTAAATGCATGGCTTGACGATGTGTACGTCGATACCACCCAGGCGAGGGTGGAAGCGGGGAATATGGAAACCTGGTCCGGCTGTACTCACCGTGAAATACAGATTCCCTCTAAATGGGAATCGAATTCCATTTCGATAACCTTCAATCAGGGTTCGTTCGATAACGGGAAAACGGTGTTTGTCTATGTGGTGGATGCCAATGGGAGCGTCAATACCCAGGGATATCCCGTAACCATCGGCGGTACTGCGGCAGCCACGGCTCCGCCGGCGACCACGTTAAGCATCTCGACCAATTGATCGTACCCTCGATCATTTTCAGCCATCACAAAAAAGCAGGATCGACATTCCGGTCCTGCTTTTTTTTTTGTTCAGGGCGCCACAATATCCCAAATCCGTTTGGATGCCTTGCCGTCCCACTTCGGTGGCAGACGGCGGTCTTTCATATCACGGGTTTGGCTTTCTCGATAGGCTTTCAGAATTCCGTCCTTTGATGTTCCGGCAAGGATATTCGTTCCCTGTTCGATGGTGATGGGGCGTTCGGTATTGTCCCGGATGGTGACGCAGGGCACTCCCAGGGCAGTGGTCTCTTCCTGAAGACCTCCGCTGTCGGTGAGCACCACGGCCGCATCCTTCCACAGAAACAACGCTTCCCTGAAACCCAAGGGCGACAGCAGATGGATGCCCTCTGCGAATCGGATTCCAAACGTTTCTTTCATCTTGGCGGTTCGCGGATGGATCGGGAAAAGAATGGGTCTTTCCCCTGCAATCGTATTCAAGGCAGATGCGATTTCCATGAATTTTTCCCGATCATCCACATTGGAAGGCCGGTGGAGGGTCAGAAAAGCATAGCCGGGATTCTGTTTTTTCAGGGTGGCTGTTTCAAAGGTCCGTTCCGATTCCTGGTTCAGACGGGCATTCTGGTGGAGCAGGTTGTCCACCATGACGTTGCCCACAAAATGAATGCGGCTTTCGGATTTGCCTTCCCGGACCAGGTTATTCCGGCCGCTCTCTTCCGTAACAAACAGAAAATCGGAAAGGACATCCGTGACCATGCGGTTGATTTCCTCCGGCATCTGCAGATCGAAACTTCTCAGGCCGGCCTCCACATGGGCCACCTGAATGCCCAGTTTCTTCGCCACCACGCTGCAGGCCAGGGTTGAATTCACATCCCCCACCACCATCACCAGATCCGGCTTCTCCTGTTCGCACACTTTTTCAAATTCCACCATGATCCTGGCAGTCTGCACCGCATGGCTGCCGGATCCGGCATTCAGAAAATGGACCGGCTGGGGAAGCTCCAGATCGTTGAAAAAAGTCTGGGACATATCATAATCATAGTGCTGGCCGGTGTGCACAATTCTGCAATCCACCAAAGACCGGGCCTTCGATTCCCGGTAAATCGGGGCGATTTTCATGAAATTCGGCCTGGCGCCGGCCACAAGCAGCACTTTCATTCCGCATTTCCTTCTTTGTTGGTGTTATTTCTCCGATTATACACTTTGCCTGTCTCCGCGAAGACCTGTACTATAGAATAAACAGGTGAAAAGTGCAGCAATAAAATGATCCGGCATTCATGGAATTGAAACAACGGCTTTTTTCGAAATCTACCACGCTCTATTGGGCAGGCCCATGTCTCCTGATACTGGCGGTGATGGCATACGGTTATTGGCTGGAGCCTTTCTGGATCAGGACGACCCATGTGACCATCCCCGATGCACGGTTGAGCCGTATCCTGAAGGACAAAACCGTCATTCAGTTGAGCGATCTGCATATCGAGGGAATCGGCCGGCGGGAAAAGGCGGTCCTGCGGATATTGCAGGACTTGCGGCCGGATATTCTCCTGCTGACCGGAGATTATGTCCCATGGAAGGGCGACTACCGGCCGGCCCTGGATTTTTTATCCAGGCTGCGCGCCGGCACCGGGATATGGGCGGTCATGGGAGACCACGATTACAGTAATGACCGGCAGTCCTGCCTGTTCTGCCATGAACCGGGAACCGGGAATCCCACACGGCGTCATCCGGTACGGTTTCTGCGCAATTCCCATGATACCATCGCCATCAACGGTGCCACCCTCTGCCTGTATGGCATGGATTCCGGCGACATGGATCAAATCACGGAAAAAGCAGGAGCGACATGGGTCGGTGACAACCACCCCCTTATCGGGTTGGCCCATGACCCCTTATTGTTCGACACCGTTCATGATGATTCCGATATGGTTCTTCTGGCTGGCGACACCCATGGCGGTCAGATCGGATTTCTGAATGGTCTCGCCGGGTTTCTTGGATATGAAAAAAACGATCGTTATCATTACGGCCTGTTCCGCCATGGTAAAAAACAACTGTTCGTCAGCAGGGGAATCGGGACCAGCCATGTGCCGATCCGGTTGCTGTGCCGGCCGGAAATTGTCGTCTTGCATTTTGTCGATCCGGCGGAGCCCGGAACAACTCCAGGAGGCCGGTAAATGATCAAGGCACCTCACGCTGGATATGGAGCGGCCCATTCGTTCCTGCTGCTGCTGGCGCTGCTGATGTTGCGCGGCTGCGAACCCGGAATGGTGGACGATGCGGTGCTCAACGATTTCGAGTCGGACGCGGATCTGGACGCGGTGCGCTGGACTTGCGGCCGGCTGTACGCCCTTTCGGAAAACCATGCCACGTCCGGACAAAAATCCCTGGTCATGACCCTGTATCCGGCTGCCTATCCGGGACTGGCCCTGAGGCTGCGGCAAACCGACTGGCGGGGATTCACCCATCTATGCATGGATATCTTCAATCCCCAACCGGAGACATTGTCCATCACGATCCGGGTGGATGACCGCGAGGAGTATCCGCCATATGCGGATCGCTTCAATCAGAGCTTCTCGATGGCACCGGGTAACAATCACCTGGAGATACCGTTGAACAGCCTGATCACCTCCGGCTCCCGGCGGCCCCTGGACCTGGAAAACATCCGGCGGTTTTTATTTTTCATGGTGGATACGAAACAGATCTATCACTTCCATGTCGACAACATCCGTCTCGTGAATGTGCTATCCTTCAACACTGTTTCTCACTCAATCACATACCGGACGACGGTCCACGTCCCGTTGTCATACAACACCCTGCCGGCATACTGCTTTGCCAGTTCCTTCCTGGTTGCCTCGTCCAGTAGAAATACATAGTTTCTCTTCATCAGGACATCCGGGATCCGGTATCCCTGGTACACGGCTTCCACGGTCCTGACCCTTTCCTCGATCTCCGCCTTCCCCAGGTATTTGCCCACCTTGCCGAAACGATACCCCTCTAAATAAACAGGCCGTTCCGCGAACGTACTGGTCTGGTAGGCCACGGGTCGGCCGTTTTTCAGCTGAATGAACGGCGTGACCACCATGGTGTCCCGGGGAGTGTTCTCGCGGATATATTGCAGGGCCGCGTAGAGTTTCGGGGTAATAGTCTGATGGGCTTTTCGATAGTCGGTTTTGGAAAATTTGGCATCCATGGCCTGCCCGATTCTGCCGTACATGAAAAAATTATACGCATAGTCCTTGCGCACCCAGTTCGGCAGGCTCACAAACGGCAACGCCAGGATCACCAGTGCCCCGACCAATCCATACAGCCGGCCGTTTCGGTAATAATCGGCCAGCAGGAAAAACACGTTTTCCCTTGCCAGATAGGACACGAAAAACAGATCCAGCAGGAAAACCGCGCTGGTGATGAAATAGGCCGTATCCTGGGGCCCCAGTCGGATACTGTAGGTGATGGCCAGGGAGCCGAGGATAACAAAGAGAATTTTGGTGTGATTCTCCTCCATACCAGCGGTTTTCATCCAATAGGGCACCAGCAGGCGGTATGAAAAATACAGCAACAGATAGATGGGCAAAATGCAAATGGTAAATACGGCATGGGCCGGGAGTTGAAACGATTCCGGCACATATTTGTAAATCACGTCCAGAAACGGCCTGGAAAAGGCATTGCCGGTTACGTATGAAAGCGGAACCAACCAGGCGCCGGACTTGCCCGCCACCTTATCCACCAGCACCTGCCCCCGAACCGGCAGCCAGAAAAAAGCGCCGTAGGCCGCGGCGAACCCCGTGAGGCCGCCGCCGATATCGGCCAGGTCCCGCCCATTGAACCGCTTCCGGGCAACCTGAAAAACTCCCCAGAAAAGCATACCGGCTGCAAGCGAGGCGCCGATGGAGCCTTTTGCCGCCGTGGCCAGAAAAAAGCCTGTCAGATAGACCAGGAGGCTGCCGGTTTTGGTATAGCGACCGCTATGGATCATCAGATGGATCACCGTAAAAAGCAGGATAATCCCCATGAAATTGGTATTGCTGTTCAGATAGGAGTTGACCTTGACCTCATGAACCAGGGAGAAGCCCCCGCCGAAAAGCAGCACCGCCAGGCCATAAAATAGATAGGCCCGTTTACCCTTGACGAATTGTTGGAGAAGAAGCGCCATGTTCAGGATCAGAAACGGCACCAGCGGCACGAAACCATATTGCAGGCCCACCATATGAGGGACCAGTCCGGTCACAAGCGCCAGGTGCGCGCCGAGAATGTGCACCAGGATATGATAGCCGACACCGGGACGACTCTCCACGTTCAGGGACTTGAGGGGAAAGTCCGACACCAGGGAGACCGTATGCCCCGCATTCCAGACATGATCATGGAAAATATCCAGGGGCAGCAGGCCGGGCGTTGCCCTGGACAGAAAAAACAGCCCGTTGAGAATCAGAACGAACAAGAGAAAAACCGCAAGGGTCCAGCCGGACAAAGCCGCGGCGGCGCGGAAATGGTATCCCGCGGCATCCCGGAAAAGGTTCCTGAACGGCCCGGCTAAAAATGCAAGCATTGGCCAGACAACCCCGTAATAAAAACCAGGGAGTCCCGTCAACTGGCCGGCAAGATAGGAGGCGCATACATTGGCCAGGCCGAAGATGGTCGCCAGGGGAAGGAGGGTGTCCCAGGCCGGTTGATGCGTGAAATCCCGCTGGAAAAACCGCAAAAAAACCAGGGCCATGATATATCCCGGCAGGAGCACTGCGACGAAAAAATGGCCCAGGGCCAGAAACACGCCGTCCAAACCGATGGCAAACAGATAAAAGAACGCCAGGTTGGCGGCCAGCAACCCAATGGAAACCCCGATGGCAAGAGCTCTCATCATGACTCCTTTTGTTCTGGTCTCCCGCCTTGGCGGAAGCAACGGAAGAAGGACCTGTCGGCGTGTCACTCTATAGAAGGAACGGGATTGTTATATTCCGACTTCTGATTCCTGTCTACTGACTTCTATGAAGTCAGCAAAGTTTTCTTGTGGATGGATATTTGGGGGGTTGACGGACAGGAGAATCGTGTTCCCCGTGCGCCATCGGCGCACAGGGAACACGGATGGAACGCTACCTCATGGAAGGCGGCAGTTGGGTGAAATCATAATATTCGTAAAGACCGGTGTGAACGGAATTGAGATAGGTCAGCAACTGCTGGTCTGTATACCCATCGACGACATAACGCTTGATGAATCCCGTTTCAGCGCCGTTTTGCGAATTCCAGTTGGTGTAGAACATCCGGCCCTGGTGGAAGGTGTCGATATAGTATTTCCCGGAAAAGCAGGTGTTGAAGAAGATCATCTTGTATTTGCAGTCTTCCGGCTGGATGTCCTTGCTGTTGGTGGCATCTATGATGGTCTTGTTGCCGTACCGGGAGTCCTCGAAATGGGACCGGTATTCGTCCTGGTTGTCGATGCGGGAGGACTGCCGGGTGTTGGCGGGGTTGACCGCGGACAGATAATCCGCGATCATCCGGCCGCTGCCACTGCCGGTAAGGGTCACGGTGACCGCACCCTCCACCACCGGATAGGTGCCGATGGAAGCAGTCACATAATTGCCGGCCGGTGTGTCGGCGGGTTCCCGCTGGTTCAGGGTGACGGTCCCAAGCACGGTGTTGTTCTGTTGGATGGTGTAGGTCACGGCTGTATCATTGTTCGGATCCGGGTCATAGGTGACGGAAAAATCATAGGTGCCGGCCGGATTTCTGGTAGGATAGAATGCCAGGGTATACGTGAAGGTGTCCGCAATCGTCTGGTTGGGGGTGAAACTGTAGGTATACCCGCGGAATCCATAGAGGGTGCTGTTTTTCTGCACCGCCCAGTTGCCGCTGTATTCCACGTGGCTGAATTCCGGTTTTGAGTTGACGATGAAATAACTCGGGTTGTTCACCGGATTCGGCTTGGCGCCCGTGGGGGAATACCAAGCCGAGCCGCTGCCCTGGAAGCGCTCGAGGTATTGGCCGTTGGACGAGGCTTCCACCCGGTAGTGGGTGGGATCGCCCGGCAGGGTATAGGTCAGGTAATAATTGTAAGCCGGCAGGCGGCCCGCCGGATCATCCCAGCCATAGGGCCATTTGGCGTCGCTGCCGTCCTGATAGATGGGCGTCCAGTTGGGATAGGCCTGGCTGTAGCGGAACCCGGCGGTGGTGACATCCACCATGTCCGAGGAGCAGTTGAAGATCAGGTTGTCGTCCACATAACGCACATTCTGGAGCGCGGTGTTAAACGGCGGGAAGGTCAGGCCCAGACCGTAATTGGAATGCCCGCGGATCAGGATCACGGCGCCCTCTTCCCGGACTGCAGCCAGGAATTGTTCCTTGGTCTTCACCGGGTGGAAGAAATAGGTCACCCCGTTTTTGGGACTGGTGTAACGCCAGATCCCGTCCACCTTGACGGCGCCGTAGCGCGACAGGCTCTGGCCGGCCACTTCCGCGAAATTGGAAATGCCGCCGTAAATTTCCACGCAGTAGATATTTTCCGACGCGGAGGTCAGTTTGATGTAGGCCTCCTTCACCATGGTATCGCTGCCGAACTCATTGGAAGCGGTCAGGCTGACGGTATAGTCACCGTCTTGGTCATACACATGGGCCGGATTCTCCTCGAAGCTGGTCTGACCGTCACCGAAATCCCAATACCATTCGGTGGCCGCGCCGCCGGTGCTCAGGTCCGTGAACTGGATCGTGGCAGGCGCACCGCCGATGGTTTTATTGGCGGAAAACTCCGCCACCGGCGGCAGGGTGTTGATCACCTCGGTGAACTTCACCGCATCGGCGCAGGTGGTATAGGTGCTGTTGGTGCCGGTTATGGTGACTGTGTATACAATACCGGCCACGAAGGAATAGGTTCCAAGGACATTCCATTGCCCGCCGTTGACGCGCTGGTTGACCCGGACCGTGGCGGTTCCGTTGGCATGCCGGATGGCAATGGGCGCGCTGGTCACCCGGTTGGCAAACACCGTCCACCAGGCGGAGACTTCATATTCGGCTGTGGTGGGCGGAATGAAGGTATAGGTATAGGTCGCATTGTTTTTGGCATAGATGCTGTCCACACCATAGGGATCCACGCCGCTGGAAACCAGCCACGTACCGGTATAGGACGTTTCATTGTCGCCGTTGTCGATGATGATGTCGGCCGCGGCAGAGGCGAGCCCCACCACCATAGACAGTGTTAACAGGATAAATATACTGAATATACGGGCCGGAACCGGCCTCCATCTCGCATTTTTCTTTTCCGTGATGTTTCTGAAAGTGTTCATAGTCTCCGTTCTCCCATTGTTATCTTGATACAAACAAGGATCATCATGTTGCGTGAATCCGGCCCACATCCATGGGCCGCATCCTTCCTGCTTTATGTACGGCATCAGTAGAGCAATAGGCATGCCACCCGCCCCTGCCGGTCACAAAGAAATCCATTGTTATATTATTATGTAATTTGAAATATTTATAATATTTCAAAATCGAGCGGTTCCGACATGCAACCGGCTTGTGTAATTGTTTTCCTATTTATCATGTACCATTTTACCGATATGCAGCACCTTACCGACTCATTTCTGCAACCCCGTTCCGTTGCAGGGAGGCATCCCACTCATTTTTTGCAGCACCAGGGGGTATCCAGATGCTATCGTTGGAGTTTCTTGTGGATGAATGCGGCTGGCGCGGATGGCCGGGTGGGATCGTGCTCCCCGTGCGCCTGACAAAGGGCGCACGGGGAACAGGGCTGGCCTGCTACCTCATGGAAGGCGGCAGCTTGGTGAAATCATAGTATTCATACAGGCCCGGATGTACGGAATTGATATAGGTCAGCAATTGCTGATCCGAATATCCATCCACGACATAGCGTTTGATGAATCCCGTTTCCGCGCCGTTCTGCGAATTCCAGTTGGTATAGAACATCCGGCCCTGGTGGAAGGT
Source organism: Thermodesulfobacteriota bacterium (assembly GCA_049320885.1). Lineage (GTDB taxonomy): Bacteria > Desulfobacterota > Desulfobacteria > Desulfobacterales > SURF-7 > DYJD01. Next base: position 157,046 of record JBMORA010000001.1, read on the forward strand.
GTCGATGAAATATTTCCCGGAAAAGCAGGTGTTGAAGAACATCATTTTGTACTTGCAGTCTTCCGGCTGGATGTCCTTGCTGTTGGTGGCATCCAGGATGGTCTTGTTGCCGTACCGGGAATCCTCGAAATGGGACCGGTACTCATCCTGGTTGTCGATGCGGGAGGACTGCCGGGTGTTAAGGGGATTGACCGCCATCAAATAGTCCGCGATAATCCGGCCGCTGCCGCTGCCGGTAACCGTAACAGTCACAGCCCCTTCCACCACGGGATAGGTGCCAAGGGAAACGATTACATACTTGGCTGCCGCCGTATCCGCGGGTTCCCGCTGATTCAGGGTCACGGTCCCGAGCACGGTGTTGTTCTGTTGAATGGTATAGGTCACGGCCGTGTCATTGTTCGGATCCGGGTCATAGGTGACCCGAAAATCATAGGTTCCTGCCGGATTTCTGGGCGCATAGAATGCCAGGGTATAGGTGAAGACATCTGCTCCCGTCTGGTTGGGGGTATAGCTGTAGGTATATCCTATGAATCCATAAAGCGAGCTGTTTCTCTGGGCGGCCCAGTTGCCGCTGTATTCCACGTGGCTGAATTCCGGTTTCGTGTTCACAATAAAATAACTCGGATTGTTCAACGGATCGGGCTTGGCACCGGTGGGGGAATACCAGGCCGGGCCGCTTCCCGCGAAGCGCTCGAGGTATTGGCCGTTGGACGAGGCTTCCACCCGGTAATGCGTCGGATCGCCTGGCAGCGTGTAGGTCAGGTAATAATTGTAGGCCGGCAGGCGGCCCGCCGGATCATCCCAGTCATAGGGCCATTTGGCGTCCGTTCCGTCTTGATAGATGGGGGTCCAGTTGGGATAGGCCTGGCTGTAGCGGAACCCGGCCGTGGTCACATCCACCATGTCCGAGGAACAGTTGAAGATCAGATTGTCGTCCACATAGCGCACATTCTGGAGCGCGGTGTTGAACGGCGGGAAGGTCAGGCCCAGACCGTAATTGGAATGCCCGCGGATCAGGATCACGGCGCCCTCCTCCCGGACCGCCGCCAGGAACTGTTCCTGGGTCTTGACCGGATGGAAGAAATAGGTCACGCCGTTTTTGGGGCTGGTGTAGCGCCAGAGTCCGTCCACCTTGACGGCGCCGTACCGCGACAGGCTCTGGCCCACGACTTCCGCGTAGTTGGTGATGCCGCCGTAGATTTCAACACAGTAGATGTTTTCCGACGCAGAGGTCAATTTGATGTAGGCCTCCTTCACCATGGTGCCGCTGCCGAACTCATTGGAAGCGGTCAGGCTGACGGTATAGTCACCGTCTTGGTCATACACATGGGCCGGATTTTCCTCGAAGCTGGTCTGGCCGTCGCCGAAATCCCAATACCATTCGGTGGCCGCGCCGCCGGTGCTCAGGTCCGTGAACTGGATCGTGGCGGGAGCGCCGCCGGAGGTTTTATTGGCGGAAAACTCCGCCACCGGCGGCAGGGTGTTGATCACCTCGGTGAACTTCACCGCATCGGCGCAGGTGGTATAGGTCGTGGAAACGCCGGTTATCGTGACTGTGTAGACCATTCCGGCTACAAAGGAAAAGGTCCCCAGGGAATTCCATTGTCCGCCGTTCAGGCGCTGGTTGACATAGACGGTTGCTGTTCCGTTTGCATGCTGGATGCGTATCGGCGCGTTTGTGACCCGGTTCGAATAGTAAGTCCACCAAGCGGACACTTCATATTCGGTAGTGGTGGGTGGAATGAAGGTATACGTATAGGCGGCATTGTTCTTGGCATAAACGCTGTCGACGCCGTAGGGATCCACCGCAGTGGAAACCAGCCAGGTTCCGGTGAAGGAAGTGCCATTGTCCCCATTGTCGATGATGACTTCACCCGGATCTCCGCCGGTTCCGGCGCTGATGGTGATGTAGGCCGTCTTGACAGCCGTATCGCTGCCGAATTCATTGGCGGCGGTGAGGGTCACGGTGTACACGCCTTCCTGCTCATATACATGGGCCGGATTCTGTTCGGTACTGGTCTGGCCGTCGCCGAAATCCCACAGCCAATCCGCAGGAATACCGCCCGTGCTCCGGTCGCTGAACTGGATGGTGGAAGGAACCCCGCCGGTGGTCCTGTCCGCTGAAAAATCGGCTGCCGGCGGTAGCGTATTGATGATTTCGGTGAATTTCACCGCATCCGCGCAGGTGGTGTAGGTGCTGTTGGTGCCGGTGATGGTGACCGTGTACACAACCCCGGCGACAAAGGAGAAGGTCCCCAGGGAATTCCATTGCCCGCCGTTCAGACGCTGGTTGACATAGACGGTTGTTGTTCCGCTGGCGTGCTGGATGCGGATCGGCGCGCTGGAAACCCGGTTCGAAAAATAGGTCCACCAGGCAGACACCTCGTATTCCGAAGTGGTCGGCGCCGTGAAGCTATAGGTATAGGTTGCGTTGTTTTTACAGTAGATGCTGTCCACGCCATAGGGGTTGACACCGCTCGATACCAGCCAGGTTCCGGTTGCGGAAGTCCCGCTGTCGCCGTTGTCAATGATCACATCGGCTGATGAACTGGCGGCTCCGAACACCAGCGAAAGGGACAGCATGATCACAACCGGTAAAAAATAGGCGTGCAGCTGCCTTGGCCTCATTTTTTTCTTTTGCAAATTATTCTTGAATGAATTCATATTCATCCTCCGATGGTTGTTGTCCCGCTTGGAAACAAGAATGCGCCATATTTTATGAATCCACCTGTCATCCATGTGGCGCGAACTTCCTAATTTTTCCTGTATGAACGTTTTAACGCAATAGACATGCCAGCCCCGATACCAAAAAATGACGGGAAAATCAATTTTAATTTCTATTTTATTCAAACGAGTTATAAAATATTGCCGTCCAGCCGCGCTGGCCCGGAAAGAACTATGCAATATTTTTCCTATTTATTGTGAAAAAATATACCGAAATAGCACCGGTCCGTTATAGTCCAAATTCTGATTGATCTCTATCGGCTTTTTTCAGATGGGAGCAGTCGCGGATGACAGGGAGGGTTCCGGTTTCCAGTGCATCCATCAAGGACGAACCGGAAACCGGGAATGGCCCGCTACCGCATGGAAGGCGGCAGTTTGGTGAAATCATAGTATTCATACAGGCCCGGATGAACGGAATTCACATAGTCCAGCAACTGCTGATCCGAATATCCATCCACCACATAGCGTTTGATGAATCCCATTTCAGCACCGTTTTCCGAATTCCAGTTGGTATAGAACATCCGTCCCTGATGGAAGCTGTCGATGAAATATTTCCCGGAAAAACAGGTATTGAAAAACATCATTTTGTATTTACAGTCTTCCGGACGGATGTCCTGGCAATTGGTGGTGTCCAGGATGGTCTTGTTGCCGTACCGGGAGTCCTCGAAATGGGACCGGTATTCGTCATTGTTGTCGACCGCGAAGAACTGCCAGGGGATGGCCGGATTGAATGCCGCCAGACCATCCGCGATCATCCAGCCGCTGCCGCTGCCGGTCAGGGTAACGGTGACCGCGCCTTCCGCCACGGAAAAGGTTCCAAGAGAGGCGAGCACATAACTCCCGGCCGGTGTGCCGGCGGGTTCCTGCTGGTTCAAGGTCACGGTGCCGAGCACGGTATTGTTCTGTTGAATGGTGTAGGTCACGGCCGGGTCATTGGTCGGCTCCGGATCATAAGTGACTTTGAAGTCGTAGGTACCGGCTGGATTTCTGGGTGCGTAAAACGTCAGGGTATAGGTAAACGTATCGGCGATTGTCTGGTTGGGAGTGTAGCTGAAGGTATATCCCGCGATCCCATAAAGGGTGGCGTCTTTCTGCACCGCCCAGTTGCCGCTGTGCTCCACGTGGCTGTATTCCGGTCTGGTATTGGCGATGAAAACCTCCGGATTGCTCACCGGATCGGGCTTGGCGCCCGTGGGGGAATACCAGGCCGGACCGCTGCCGGCGAAACGCTCAAGGTATTTTCCGGTGGAGGAGGATTCCACCCGGTAGTGGGTGGGATCGCCCGGCAGGGTGTAGGTCAGATAATAATTGTAGGCCGGCGTGCGGCCCGCCGGATCATCCCAGGCATAGGGCCAAATGGCGTCCGTGCCGTCCTGGTAGATGGGCGTCCAGTTGGGATAGGCCTGGCTGTACCGCAGACCGGCCGTGCTGACGTCCACCATGTGGGAGGAACAGTTGAAAATCAGGTTGTCGTCCACATAACGCACATTCTGGAGCGCGGTGTTAAACGGCGGGAAGGTCAGGCCCAACCCGTAATTGGAATGCCCGCGGATCAGGATCACGGCACCCTCCTCCCGGACCGCGGCCAGGAACTGTTCCTGGGTCGTGACCGGATGCAGAAAATAGGTCACGCCGGTATTGGGATTGGTATAGCGCCAGATGCCGTCCACCTTGACGGCTCCGTACCGCGACAGGCTCTGGCCGGCGACTTCCGCATAATCGGTGATGCCGCCGTAAATTTCCACACAGTAGATATTTTCCGACGCGGAGGTCAGCTTGATATAGGCCGCCTTCACCATGGTGTCGCTGCCGAATTCATTGGCAGCGGTCAGGCTCACGGTATACTCGCCCTCCTGCTCATACACATGGGCCGGATTCTGCTCGGTGCTGGTCTGGCCGTCGCCGAAATCCCACAGCCATTCGGTGGCGTTACCGCCGGAGCTCAGATCCGTGAACTGGATGGTGGCGGGTGCGCCGCCGATGGTCTTGTTCGCTGAGAAATCAGCTGCCGGTGGGAGCGTGTTGATGATTTCGGTGAATTTCACCGCATCGGCGCAGGTGGTATAGGTGCTGTTGGCACCGGTGATGGTGACCGTGTACACAACCCCGGCGACAAAGGAGAAGGTCCCCAGGGAATTCCATTGCCCGCCGTTCAGACGCTGGTTGACATAGACGGTTGCAGTTCCGCCGGCATGCTGGATGCGGATCGGTGCGTTGGTGACCCGGTTCGAAAAGTAGGTCCACCAGGCGGAAACTTCATATTCAGCCGTGGTGGATGGAATGAAGGTATATGTATAGGCGGCATTGTTCTTGGCATAAACGCTGTCGACGCCGTAGGGATCCACTGCAGTGGAAACCAGCCAGGTGCCGGTGAAGGAGGTGCCATTGTCCCCGTTGTCGATGATGACTTCTCCCGGGTCTCCGCCCGTTCCGGCGGTAATGGTGATATAGGCCGTCTTGACAGCCGTATCGTTGCCGAATCCATTGGTGGCGGTGAGGGAGACGGTGTACACGCCTTCCTGCTCATATACATGGGCCGGATTCTGTTCGGTGCTGGTCTGGCCGTCGCCGAAATCCCACAGCCATTCGGTGGGGATACCGCCCTCACTTTGATCGGTGAACTGGATGGTGGCAGGAGCGACACCGGTGGTTCTGTCCGCTGAGAAATCGGCTGCCGGTGGGAGCGTGTTGATGATTTCGGTGAATTTCACCGCATCGGCGCAGGTGGTGTACGTGCTGTTGGCGCCAGTGATGGTGACCGTGTAGGTTATTCCGGCGACAAAGGAGAATGTCCCCAGGGAATTCCATTGGCCGCCGTTCAGGCGCTGGTTGACATAGACGGTTGTTGTTCCGCTGGCATGCTGGATGCGGATCGGAGCGCTGGAAACTCGGTTCGAAAAATAGGTCCACCAGGCAGATACCTCATATTCGGACGTTTTCGGCGCCGTGAAACTGTAGGTATAAGCGGCATTGTTCTTGGCATAAACGCTGTCAACACCGTAGGGATCCAGCGCGGTGGAAACCAGCCAGGTTCCGGTTGCGGAAGTTCCATAATCCCCGTTGTCGATGATGATTTCCCCCGGGTCGCCGCCTGTTCCGGCGGTAATGGTGATGTAGGCCGTCTTGACAGCCATATCGCTGCCGTATTCATTGGCGGCGGTGAGGGTGACGGTGTACACGCCCTCCTGCTCATACACGTGCGATGGATTCTGCCCGGTGCTGGTCTGGCCGTCGCCGAAATCCCACAGCCAATCCGTGGGAATACCGCCCGTGCTCCGGTCGCTGAACTGGATGGTGGCCGGAACCATGCCGGTGGTCCTGTCCGCTGAAAAATCGGCTGCCGGCGGGAGCGTATTGACAATCTCGGTGAACTTCATTGCATCGGCGCAGGTGGTGTACGTGCTGTTGGCGCCGGTGATGGTGATTGTGTAGGTAATTCCGGCGACAAAGGAGAATGTCCCCAGGGAATTCCATTGGCCGCCGTTCAGGCGCTGGTTGACATAGACGGTTGTTGTTCCGCTGGCATGCTGGATGCGGATCGGGGCGCTGGAAACCCGGTTCGAAAAGTAAGTCCACCAGGCAGACACCTCGTATTCCGAAGTTGTCGGCGCCGTGAAACTGTAAGTGTAGGTGGCATTGTTCTTGGCATAAACGCTGTCAGCGCCGTAGGGATCCAGCGCGGTGGAAACCAGCCAGGTGCCGGTGGCGGAAGTCCCGCTGTCGCCGTTGTCGATGATGATGTCAGCCGCTTCACCGGCCGTTCCAGCCGCCAATGTCAGGACCAGCATGATAACCACATGGAACAAAGAGGTCTGTAACCGCCAAAGCCACATGTTGTTCTTTTCCGCGTTGTTTCTGAATCTGTTCATTACGTCCGCCCCCGGGTTTGTTATCTGAATCACTAAATGGTTTTGCCTGTTACAGCGTCAATCCGCCAGCACCTATGGTATCTATTATCAATAGCGCCCCATCGCAAAAGCAATAGACATGCCAGTGCCCCATGCGAGCCATAAAAAAACATTGTTCTATTTTACGGGGTTACAATGCGGGAAAAAAACGGCAGCTGTTTCAAGGGGAAACTATGCACTATTGTTCCTATGCTATGTACTATTTTTCGTATTATTATATAAAATTTTAACCATATACAAACCTGCCCACCTGCCTTAGGCAGGACGCTATCCGTTGCCGGGCATCCTTCCCCCAGCCGTTTTTCCATCACGGATCAGCGACTGGCAAAAAACCCCTTGATGGAATCCACCACCAGATCCTGTTCCTCGGATGTCAACTCATAAAAGAACGGCAACCGGAGAAGCCGGCCGCTCATGGTTTCCGTGACCGGCAATTGCCCGTCCGTATATCCCATGGACCGGCCGATGGGCGAAAGATGCAGCGGAAGATAATGGAAAACCGCCATGATTCCCTTTGTTTTCAAATAGGCCATGAGGGCATCGCGGGTATTTTCATCGTTCAGGATGATATAAAACAGGTGGCTGTTGCCCTGGCATTCGCTGGAAAGATAGGGCAGCCGGAGCTTGCCGTCGTTCACGAGGGGAATCAATGCCTTGAAATAATAATTGTAGAGTTCCTCCCGCTGGCTGTTGATCTTGTCCATGTTTTCCAGCTGGGCGAACAAAAAAGCGGCCAGCAGGTCGGAAGGGAGATAGGATGACCCCACGTCCACCCAGTTGTATTTGTCCACCTGGCCCCGGAAGAACTTGCTGCGGTCGGTCCCCTTTTCGCGGATGATTTCGGCCCGTTCGATAAATTTTGGATTGTTGATCGCAATGGCCCCGCCTTCGCCGCTGATGAAATTTTTCGTCTCATGGAAGCTGTAGGCCCCGATGTCGCCGATGGTTCCAAGGAATTTGTCCTTGTATTTGGCGTTGACGCCCTGGGCCGCGTCCTCGATGACATACAGGTTGTGCCGCCGGGCGATATCCATAATGACTCCCATATGGCAGCCCTGGCCGGCATAATGTACCGGGACGATGGCTTTCGTTCTTTCCGTAATCGCCGCTTCGATTTTGGTCTCATCAATGTTCAAGGTGTCGGGGCGGATGTCCACGAACACCAGCTTGGCCCCCCGCAGATAAAAGGCGTTGGCCGTGGAGACGAAGGTGAAGGAGGGCAATATCACTTCATCGCCGGGTCCGACTTCGCACAGCAGGGCGGCCATCTCCAGGGCGGCGGTACAGGAATGGGTCAGCAGGACCTTGGGGATATTGAATTTTCTTTCCAGCAACTCATGACATTTTTTAGTGAACAGACCGTCCCCGGCGATTTGTCCGCTTAACACCGACTGGGAGATGTAATACAATTCCTTGCCCACGATGAAAGGCTTGTTGAACGGTATACTGTAATCCATGGCCGCGGCCCCTGTCTTGAACGTCGTGCTGGTTTTTGTGGACAAGTCGCCCTCCTCAGATAATTCAGATATATTCATGCCCGATTTTCGATACAATGAACGGCGTTTTCCCGCTGTTCCTTCTTTCCAACTGGGCAACGAGCTTATAATCGATTTTGATCTCATTCCCCAATCGTTTCCGCAAGCCGGCCTCCAGGGCTTTTTTAGAATCCTCGCTGTAGCTGCCGTCGACGATCAGGTTCAGATAGATATGATCCACGGCGTCCTGCACGCACTGGGACAGCATCACCCCTTTTGCGCCGTCAACGGAGTGCTCCAGGACATTGCCCAGGTATCGGCCGTCGGGGGTGACGATATAATCGTTCTGCCTCCCGACGATGGCTTTTATCTTGCGGAAATGCCGGCCGCATCGGCAGACGGCAGGGTCCTTATCCAATATAACCCGGTCGCCGGTTCGATAGCGGATCAAGGGCATGGCGTAGTTGACAAACCCGGTACCGATGAGTTCTCCTTCTCCGAGCCGGGAAGAGTCGTTGCCGGTTTCATCCACAATCTCGTTGTAGGCGAAATCCTCGCAGATATGTTTGGTCTGGTGACCGCATTCCGAAATGATGGTCACATTCTCATGATGGGAATAAAAATCATATACCTTGCAGCGGTAGGCTTCCTCCAGCAGTTTCCGTCTTTGTTCGGACAGGGTTTCGCCGGCGGTGACGATGGATGTAAGGGGCCGGATCGGTTTTCCCTGCTCCCGGGCGAACCGGGCCAGCATATAAATGGAAAACGGATACCCGATAAAAACAGACGGACCGATCCGCGCAATCATGTCCAGCAGCGTTGCCGCCGAGTCTTTTTTCAATTGCTTTGCATCAAATCTCCACAGCCGGGCCATGGGGTAGTGCTTGAAGAACGCCCCGGGATCATCAAATTTATAGCTCTGAAACGAAAACGTTTTTCTGCCGGGAAAGTGTCCGGCCCACTGATAGCTTCTCAGCACACAGGCCAGCTTTTGCGCTTTGGCCGCATGATCCACGATAAAATGAAGGGGCGTGCCGGTGGAGCCGCTGGTGGAATCCCAATTAATACCGTATTCGGCGGCATTTTCGGCAACAAACTCGTCTTGATGGGTCCGCAGGATCTCCTTGCTCAATAACGGGATTTTATGCATGTCCTGCCGGCCGCGGAAGGTGGAAGGGTCGAGTTGTATTTTGTTAAAAAGATTTCGATAATATGGAACGTTTGCAGCGGCATGGCGCACGATGTTGATGAGCCGCTCATCCTGGTAGGCATGGATTCTCGCCCGATCCCATTTCTGGCTCGTCAAAAAGAAAAAATATTGCTGCGCCACCCTTGCCGCGAAACCTAGTGTCGATGTGTTCATCCCGGATTCCTTTTTACTGCTCACGGTTGCGGACAGACACCCACTACCATTCAATACCCCGAATACCACCGGGTGTTGCGACTTCAATCACCAGCGTTTCCTGAACCTGCTTGATGGTTTCCTGCAAATCGTTCCGGTCCTTTCCGGCAACCAGAATCGGCCCGAGCCGCAGAGTCTTGTCTTTCAGTGGACTGATATGATTTCCCACCCGGATGTCCTCCAGGCTGACTTTTTTCACCCCCGGCAGGGAGCTGAGTTCCTCGATGCCGCTTACTCGCCGGATTTCCCCTTCCGGCAGATAAAAACAGAGATAACCCGAGGACCGGTGCTGGATATCGGCCTTGTCGATCCGGACCCTGCCGGAATCGGTGGCGCAGGTGATCAACAGTTCGTTGACATTGATGCCGGAAGCCAAGGGGACGAGATCCGAGGAAATGAAGACGCCGCCTCCCCGGATGGCGGTTTCCACCAGATGGACATCGCCGGTGTCCGGATCGATGAGGTATTCGCTGTGGGTGTTGCCGAATTTCGGCGCGAAACTCTTGATCAGATGTTCGTTAATGTTCAATACTTTTTGCTGAATATCCCCCGGCAGCAGGGAGGGATACAGGGTTTGCTTGGGGATGAACATATCGGGAAGATGGAAATAATACCGGTCGCCGATGGTCAGGTTGGTAAACTGGAAATCAAAGGCGAATCCCTGGACAACCACCTCTTTCCGGTTCGGCAGAAACTGCTCTACGATGGCGGTCTTGCAGGCGGAAAAGCCGATGGCACTGTTCAATTTGTCTTTCAGATCATGCCGGCCGTTGACCCTGCTGACGCCGCGGCTGCCCTGACTGTCCACCGGCTTCACAACCAGGGGAAAGCCCAGTTCTTCCGCCCGATCCCGGGCGTCTTCATAGGATTTGGACAGGAAATGCTTTGGCACGGGGACCCCGATGCTGTCGCAATATTCCCTCATCTGGAATTTATTGGTGAACCGCAGGGCGCAATCGTACCCGATCCCGGGGAGTCCCAGTTGCTCCGCAATATAGGCGGCCGTCAGAACCGGGATATCCGTCTGATCGGTCAAAATCCCGCAGATATTTTCGGCTTTCGCAACCCTCAGGATTTCATCCTGATCCCGCACGTCGATTTCACAGGCCTTGTCGGCGGTTTTGAATCCGGGATAATCCCCCTTCATGCTCACCGCGATGGTGAAGAAACCCATTTCCTGGGCCTGCCGGATGACCGGCACCTGACATTTTCCCGCACCTAAAATCATCAGTTTTTGTTTCAATTATCGTTTCCCTCCGCTCCGGTTGCATCCGATATGGCCAGTTTCGGTGTTTGTTCACGAATCACATAGGGCGGTTTTCCCATGGTCCGAAAATGCATCCTGGCCAGATATTCTCCGATGATGCCGATGGCAAACAACTGGAGACCGGCGAAGAGCGCGATTTCCGCCGCCATGAAGGCGAAGCCGGGGACATAGCGGGTCTGTATAATGCGCCGCACAATCACGTACACAAACATCAAAAAACCCATGAAAGAAGTAACCAGCCCCAGGGCGCTGGCGATCCGCAGGGGTAGCGTCGAATAGCCGGTCAACATATTGAAGGCCAGCAACATCAATTTGGTCAAGGAATAACTCGACCTGCCGACCTTGCGCGGCTGATGATCAACCGGAATATTGGTCACGCCGGCCACGCTCCACGACAACAACACATCGATGGACAACTGGGGATCGTTGAAATTCTGAAAGCCTTTCATCAGAATGGAACGAAAGGCCCGGAATGCGCTGCTGTGCCCTCCCATCTCGGCGCCGAGCACCACTTTTAATATGCCTTTCAACATCCGGGACGAGAAATTGCGGGCCGCGCTGTGCTGCCGGACCCTCGGCTTGCCGTACACCACATCGTATCCCTCGACAAGCTTCGCGAGCAGGTTGGGAATTTCTTCCGGCGGATTCTGCAAATCGTCATCGATGGTGACGATAAAATCGTATCTCGCGTTTTGAATGCCCGCCAGCAACGCATTATGCTGGCCATAGTTGTGCATCAAGGTCATGCCGCGGACCTGCTTATTCGAACGCGACAAATCGGTGATCACCTGCCAGCTTCTGTCACGACTCCCGTCGTTGACGAATATGATCTCAAATCGATCCACCAGCGGCGTCAGTGCCAGACCGATCCTCTCGGCAAGCTCGGCCAGGGTCGCCTCGCTGTTATAAACCGGAACAACCACGGAAACGGAACTGGACGATAGAAGCTCATGTTTTTCGTTACCGGTCATCCTTTACCTCGTATTTGTATCGGTTCTTCCCTTATGCCTGGTTGACTACCAATACCAGCCGATCGTGCCGGTCACCCCCCGCACATTGTCATAGTCGACCTGGATGACAATCGGCCATTTCAGATACTCCGGGAAATAACTCAGCCCCCCGCCATAGAGGGCCTGAATTTTGCTGTCCGACGATTCCTCATAGATTCGCCCCGTGGCTTCCGAGCGGGAAAGCTCGCTTTCGGTGTATATGGTGCACCCGCCGATGGCCGACAGGTAGAGATCGGTGGAACCGATCTCCACCCCCAATTTGCCGAGCAGGCCGAATTCGGTTCCCTTTCTCTCACTCTCCAACCGGATGCAATCATCATTGGGACATGGCGAGGAAATCGTTGGCTCCGGGAGAGCCCTGTCGCTATGGGGAATAAACGGGATTCCGACTCCGAACAACAGGTTCAGATTGCCGAGGCGGATTTCATTGGCACCGGTTTCCACCGTGACATTAAATTCATCCGCCTCGCCGCCGCCGCCGCCGCCCGCGGCAAAATATCCTGCCCGGGCGGGAGTGGTCATGGACAGAAGCCCCACCAGCAGGAACGACCAAATGATCAGCCGGGTTCTCCTTGCGGCCCGTGCGGCCGCGATCACCAGGAATAGGGCGGACGCGAGCAGAAAGAGGCCATGCCGCCCTTCATATGCACTGTCTGATATGCTGGACGGCGACAGGGCGCCGATAAAGCAACCACCGATGTCCACAACGGGAAGCGCCTCGTCCGGCCGCACCGTAACGGTGGTCGTGTCCGTATGCGATATGCCGGATCCGGTTGAGACGGTTAACTGAAACTGGAGGACAACCCCACTGGCGCCTCCCAGGGGCGCCACAAAAGAGGCAACCCGGCCCTCCGGTTCTTTCAACCTGACTGTGGGTCCGGAGGTTTGCCGCCATTGATAGACCGCGGTCCCGTCCGGATCATAGGAGCTGCTTCCATCCAACGTCACCTCCTGATCGGCGAAGGCTTCCTGATCCGCGCCGGCGTCCGCCACCGGGGGGTAGGACAGGCTCGATCCGGCTCCAGCAAAGGCCTCACCGGCAATCGGCTGGTATTCGACAACGGGTAAGCGGTAGTCATTGTTGTGATCATAAATCGAATTGTCGATGACTGTCGAATCGGCGGTCCCCCACCAGTTGCCGGTCATCGCCAGTGTGGACAGGCTTTCCGCCCAGTCGTAGGTATATACGATGTATCCGGGATAGCCCTCCAGACTGAAATTGTTTCCCGTGATCCGCAATTCAAAAGCGGCCGCGTCCGCAACGCTGACGGCGATAAGACCGACGACGGAATGTTCGGCCTGCAACTCATTGGCGGTGATGCCGATTTCGGCCGGAGTTACCGGACCATCGGAAACAGTGGCGTTGAAAACAAGCCGCATAGCGCTTCCGATGGCATTCGAATCCGTGTCGACCACCGTATTGTTGACCACCTGAAGATCATGGGAACGGATGGAGAAATCCAAGGCCCGCTTGTTATTCAACAAATAATTGTCGGCGACAAGCCCTCCCTCGGCTGAAAACAAAATGCCGGTTGCATTGCCGTAGATCTGGTTTGAAACGATCCGGATATCACCGCTGGGGGAAATGAGGTTGCTTGAATTGGCTGCGGCGGTGGATGAGATCCCCGCCGAGGAACTGAACCGAATCGCATTGCCGACAATATAGGGCATGGCGTTGGCGGTGACAATCATCCCGGTGACATCGGGATCATTTCCGCCATACTCGACGATGCAATAGGCGATTACGCTTCCGGTTCCGGTGGATTCGTTATAATCCCGGCTGCTGTCACTGAAGACAATCGCCCCCCAGGGAATCCGCCTGTCCAGACTGGTAAACACAATGGGGGTAGCGGGGGTTCCCCTGGCGACAAGGGTCCCCTCCACCCGGATGGTGTGCCCCCGGCTGCCGTCCGGACGCGGCGTGAAAATCACCTCCACACCGGGTTCAATGGTCAGGACGGCGCTCTGTTCGATCAGAACATCGCCGGTTATGACGATGGGGCTGTCCGATACATTCCAGCCGGTGTCCGAACTGATGACACCGTTGAAATTCATGGAGGCGAACACGGATAACGGTCCGCCCGACACCAGGATCAGCATCAAGAAAGACCCGACGACAAGGCCTTTTCGTATTCGCATGCAACCTCCAGATATAGTGGCTTCATTGTGTTAGCGGTCATCCAGCCCGATCCCGCGGCCTGTTCATTTCCATCATATGCCGGTTTCCGTTCACGGGTTTAACCGGACTTCCCGCTCGGGCTTCAGGGATACCGATAATATTCCGCGGTTCTCCACATAGTTGTTGGCGGTATCGTCCGAGTATAACTTCCGGAAAACGTATTCCAGCCGCACAGCCATCCAGGGCAATGCCTGATAAACCAGTCCGGCGTTGCTTCGCCATATGGTGTCTTCCCGCTCGGGAGCCTGGTCCATGTAGATGTTCCGGCGGTAACCGGTGCCGATCGAACCGGACAGCCTTTTGCCCAGCTGCTGGCTCACGCTTCCCGACATATGATAAAAAGGGCTGAACCCCAGATTTTCAGCTCCATAAGAGGCGATATCATACCCGACCTTGCCGGAGACGGCAATGGCGCTGCCTTCATCCCAGCTGTAGGCGCTTTCTATGGAGCCGACAATTCCGGTATCATCATCACCCGCCTCGGTGTCCCGGAAAAAATAACCGAAACTGGCCCCCAAACTTGAATTGGCTTGTTCCTTCCAGTCGAATCCCACCAGGGAACTGTGGACCTGATAGTCATCCCCCCCGGCCATGAAAACCGTATCCACGTGCGAATAGGCGATGTACCCCTCGAATTGACGCCCAAAACGCTTGATCAGACGCAGTTTGTTCATCACATCGTCAAAGTCTTCAGAAATTTCAAGGTCGTTACGTGTATATTTGCATTCCCATTCCAGGGCATATCGGCTGGGCGACATCCAGTACATGAGCAAAAGACTTGGTCGATAGTATTCCTTGTTTTCAAGACTCGGGTCTTCGTTGTCGATCAGATAGTATTCATACCGGAGTGCGATGGAATCGTTTTTGCCGAATTGATTCAGGATGCCGAAACTGGCCGTATTGGTCTGATAGGGCTCGCGGCCCTGCCGGACGGTGAAATCCGTATCGGAAATCGGATCCTCCGTATACAGATACCGGTTTCCCAGTTCGATCCTGGTATTGTCGGTAATCTTGCCCCAGGCCCCGACGGCTGCGCTGTGGCGCAAAATGTTGTTTTCGGGGAAACGGGTATAGGAGGCGTAGGTCGGGTTGTAGGAAATGGTGAGGGCGCTGTTCCTCTCGTACATGCTCAAATCCACCCCCGGATTGAGTGTGGTGATATAGTCATATTCCTCATCCTCGGGGGTCAGGCTGGCATTGTCCGTGAAAGTGCTGCTGATGGTGAGTCCGGGCGTGAACTGAATGGTGGCGGCGGCTCTTGCCGTCATCAGAAGAAAGCACAGCACAATAACGCCCAGATATCTCATGGCATGATAACTATATGAATTCATTGTGCGCAATAAATGTCGTTCTCTTCCAATCCGCTTGATTTACACGAATGCCGGACATTTCTTTCTTCCGCTCTCCGCGATTGATGACAATATGCATGAGACAAGCAGTTCCGCGCCCTGTTTTTCCTTGAAAAACAGACGCAAGTTCACCGAACCCGGCATGGCGGCAGGGGGCTGTTTTCTCAAGTGCCCTTTTATATTAAAAAAACAATTACGTGTCAAGGAGATATCACCGATTTTTCCGGATAAATAATATCATTGAGATATCGATGTCGATGCACTATGATACTTCGCCAAAAAGGCGCGCAACGGGAATCAGGGAAAAGCGTGGGGAAGAACTCAGAAAAAAAACCAACCGGTGACGGATCGTTCGGCGTCAATGTGGCTTTAATGGCCGGTGGAACAACCTTTTCCAGCGCCCTGGTGTTCCTGGCCGAACCGGTTACGTCCAGGATGTTTCCGCCGGAAGCCTTCGGGGCGGCGTCCACATTCTATGCCGGGGCGACCATTCTTGGCACCGTCGCTTGCCTGAGATATGAAATGGCCCTGCTGCTGCCGAAGGAGGAAGAAGATGCGGGCAATATCTTTTTTCTGTGTATTTTCATTCTCACGGCAATAACGGTCTTAGCCGGCATTTCGGTCTATGGCATCGGGCGGCATGTCCTGGCGCTGCTGCGCATGGAAGCACTCTGGCCTGCAAGCCTGTGGCTGTTCCCGGCCGCCGTATTTTTGACCGGACTGGATTTGCTGCTCCGTAGATGGCATACGCGTCAAAAGCGGTTCAACAGCATCGCCTTATCCCGCGCGATGCAATCCATCCCACGGGTCCTTGCGGAGGTCTGCGGCGGGGCGGCCGGTTTCATCAGCGCCACCAATTTTACTTCCTTCAGGGTTTTCGGACTCATCGGCAGCCCGTTGAATCTCTCCTATGCCTTCCTGAAGCACGATCTAACCAGGGTGTATCAGCACTTTACGAAAGCAGGTTTGCTTGCCGCCGCCATTCGATACATCAAATTCCCGCTGTATGAATCCGCATCCGCCCTGGTGATGCTGCTGTCCTTATATTCACCCATCATTCTGCTGTCTTCCTTCTTCGGCCCCGACAAGGCAGGACTGTTTTCGAAGGCTTTTTACCTGTTGTATATGCCCATCCTGATAGTCGGAGACTCGACCAGCCAGGCGTTTTTTCAATTGTCCTCGCATAGAAAAGCCATGGGCAAGGAATTGGGCGCCGTGGTGGAATCGGTTCTTACCAGAATGATCAGTATCGGCGTGCTTCCATTCTCCCTCATCGCTTTGGCAGGACCGAAGATCTTCAGCTTTGTCCTGGGCTCCTGGTGGTCCGAAGCCGGCATATATGCCCAAATCATTTGCCCCTGGCTGTTCGTCGTGCTGTTGAACAATTCCATTTCAACCCTTTTCGGGACACTCGAACGTCAGGGTGCCGGCCTCCTGTTTAATCTCGTCCTCATTGCGTTTCGTTTGGGCGTTCTGTTCCTGGGGGGATTGCTGATAAAAGATGCGCTTGTCACCGCCATGCTTTTCACGGCAACCAGCGTTCTGATCATCCTGCTGATGTCTTCTTATCTCATCCGGCAAGTCGGTTCATCCTACCGGCGGTTATGGCGGCATTTTTTCCAAAGCCTCCTGATGGCGTTCCCAACCCTGGTGATGACGGCCTTGGTCGACCGGGTTTTCAAGGCGCCACCCGGATATGTCTTTGTCACGGCTGTGCTTTCGTCACTGCCTTACCTCATGATGGTTTTTCGCTCTGATCCGGAATTACGGAATTTATCGCTGAATCTTCTGGAAAAACTGGGTGTACATGGTAAAAGAAATTCCGACAAAAATTGATATCTCATCTGCCCCTTATCGTGATCAAGTAGGGTGATAACATGAAAGTAAACATGCGTTGCCACGAAGTGAAGGAACTGCCGAAACTGGCATGGATCGCCTCTCATGAACTTGGTTCCGGGACAATCACCGTCTGCCATGGTTCCGCCGTGGAATACGGAGATACCTGGATCGTGGAAGGCGTGTGGGACAATGACTTCCATTCGGCCGATTTTCACACAAGCGACATTTTTTTTGGCAGCGGCATCCGGGTCGACGACGAGACGATCCATTTCGTTCCCTCGAGGGCCTTGGTGGACAGAATCGTATACTGCCGTAACGACCGGCGTCTGATCGTGTCCAACAGTCTCGTCGTGCTTATGGCCCATACCGGCGCACGCCTGAATCTGGAACATGATTACCGGTCCGAAGCGTTCACGATCCTTGACGGCGTCAAAAAGTATAAACGGGAATTTTCCATCCTGCATCCGGAAATCACCTGCTTTTACCAGTTGTTCCGCCACAATCTCTTGGTTACCGGTGAGGCGATCTCCTTTTCGGATGAAAAGGAGTCCAGACCGATCCGCTCGTTCGCAGAATACCATGGTCTTATGACGGAAACACTGGAGAGGATCAGGCGGAACTACGAAAGCAGCGACAGGAAGCACCCGGTTTCGACCTTCACCACCATGTCGTCCGGATACGACTCCACCGCCGTATCGGCGCTCGTCAGCAAGATCGGGGTGGACGATTGTTTTACCAGTAAAATGAGCAATTCGATTCTGCCGGCCTGGCTCAGCCCCAGAATCGCCATGGACGACGGAAGCCCCGTGGCCGAGTCCTTGGGCTATACCGTTCACTACCTGGATCATGACAACATTTCCGAGGACGAATTATACTTTCTGGCGGCAAGTTGCGCCGGGCCGGAGTCGGTTTATTATTCTTTGGCCCGGAAAATTTATTCCGATTGCCAGGTCGGATTGGTTTTCACCGGATATCACGGCGATGTCATGTGGGATCTGAAACTGAAACCCGGAGAATCCGGGGGCGACATCATACGTGGGGACACATCCGGATTCAATCTGGCGGAAATCCGCTTGAAAAGCGGGTTCATTCATGTGCCTGTTCCCTTCATGTACGCGAGCAGCGTCAAGGATGTTGTGGGAATCAGTCTGTCCGAGGAGATGTTTCCGTGGCGCCTGTTCAACGATTATGACCGGCCTGTCGCAAGACGCATCCTGGAAACTTCCGGCGTGCCTCGAAATTATTTTGGATTCCGCAAAAAAGGAGTCACCAGGTATTACAACTACCCCAAGAACATGAAACTGAGAAGGCGGTTTTTCACGTTTCTGAAACAGCAGCAACAGACATCATCCCTCCTCGTTTATGCCTATGCTTTTTTCGTTCACTACCCCGTCCTGATCCTGATGGGCGTGCTGTACAATATCGGGCTTGGGAAAATCATCGACAAAAATCGGCGGCCGGGATTGGATTTGTCCAGGAAAATGTTCGTGTGGGCGGCCAATTCATTGGCTGAAACCACTGCTCACGACTGCAACGGATTCTCCATCGGTGAAGCTCCATGAAATTTAAACGGTATCACAAATCCATGCAGCTGGACGACTCCCAGATGATTCCGGAAGCCCCTTCCTGCGCCTTTTGCTTTTCCAAGGACAGGATTCCTGTCTGGGTCTTGCAGAACAATCCGGCGGTGACCTTACTGCTTTGCCGAAATTGCGACGCCGTTTCCGCCTCGCGCATGCCGACCGGCGAGACCCTTTCCGATTTTTACAATGACTACTATGATGAAAAAAGTTACTACGGAAAAGGGAACAAAGTTACCTTTGATTTGACCAATAAATTCGCCAAACACATTATGCGCCTAGCTGCCCGGCATCTGAAGCAAAATAAATTATCCCTCCTCGATTTCGGCGGCGGGGATGGATCAATGGCCGTGCAACTGGGGAAAGAACTCCTGAAAACGACCTGCTCCCAGATTCACATCACCGTAGTCGACTATCATACCGTCTTGCCGGCTGTCGATGATGACAGGATTCAGCTTGAATTCGCCGCCGACCTCGCGGATGTCATATCTGACGGCTATCATTTGGTTATCGCCAGCGCGGTCCTGGAACATCTGCCCGAACCCGGGAAAACCCTCGCCCGATTATTGAGCCTGTTGAAAATTGACGGCCTTTTTTATGCCAGAACGCCGTATATGCTGCCTTTCATGAGGGGCGCCCATTCAATCGGTCATGAATGGGATTTCCACTACCCGTCCCATCTTCACGATCTGGGCCCATTGTTCTGGAACAAGATTTTTCCGATCATCGATCCCGGGAATTCTTACAGGACACTTCGATCACAACCCTCCATCGTCGAAACCTCCTTCCGAAAACATTTTTTGCGGACACTGATCGCCTATGGGTTCAAGCTCCCTTGGTATTTGCTGGGAAACCGCTACAAGATGGTGGGGGGATGGGAAATTCTCACAATAAAATCACAATAAAAAAATAACGAAATCAAAACTTTATGCACATAAGAATCATCCGAGCGGCTGGATGATTTTACATTCTTAATAAAAAAAAGGGTTGCGGTACTTGATTTCCCGCAAACCCTTTTGTTTTTTGTGGTGCCGAAGGGGAGACTCGAACTCCCACCGGGGACCCCCGACTAGACCCTGAACCTAGCGCGTCTACCAGTTCCGCCACTTCGGCTTGATCTGAAAGCAAAAAACTGTTTGCTTTCAAATTTGAGATACACTATGTATACTGATTTGATATGCCTGTCAAGCAGATTATCAAGGATTTGTAAGCAACCATGAAACTAATTCAAAACATTTATGAATTCACCGAAAAACTCCCGAATGCGGTGGTTACCATCGGCAATTTTGACGGCGTTCACAAAGGGCACCAGGCCCTGCTGGCCGAAGTCAAACAAAAGGCGGCCGCCCTGTCCGGAACATCCGTTGCCGTGACCTTCGAGCCCCATCCGATTCATGTGCTCCAGAACAATACCTACCTTCCCCACATCACGTTGTTCGACCAGAAAATGGAGCTCCTCTCCCAAACAGGCATTGACGTAACGGTCTGCATTCCCTTCACAAAAGAATTCGCCAAGCTGACCGCCAAACAGTTTGTGGAAGATATCCTCGTTCGTCGCATCGGCATGAAAGCCATTGTGGTGGGAAAAGACTATGCTTTCGGTAAAAACCGCGAGGGAAACGTCGCTTTTTTGCAGGCCTGCGGGGAGCAACTCGGATTTGAAGTCATTATCAAAGATTGGGAGCGATACGGGGGAAACAAAGCGGAAAGGATCAGCAGCACCCAGATCCGGGAAACCGTAATGGAGGGAGACGTGGAAAAGGCCCGGGATTTTTTGGGCCGCTATTATCAAATCCGGGGAACCGTGGAAAAAGGCCGCGACCGCGGTGGGAAATTACTGGGTTTCCCCACCGCCAATATCCGGCTGCAGGGCGAGCTCTGCCCGAAAAGCGGTGTCTACGCCGTAACCGTGGAATGTGCTGGCGGCCTTTACAAAGGCGTGGCCAATATCGGATACAGCCCGACGTTTACCGACCACCTGTTTACCATCGAGGTTCACATAATGGACTTTAACGACAATATTTATAACCAAACCATATACGTGAATTTCGTCAAACGGTTACGGGATGAAAAGAAATTCTCCGACATTGCCCAACTTTCCGTACAGATCAACCAGGATATCCTGGCGGCGAGACATCTGCTGAATGAATAAAAAAATCATTCTCTCCCTTTTGTTCGGTGGCATTTTATCGATCATCACCCTGTATTTCGCATTCCGGAACGTGCCGTTCGCCGCACTGATCGATTATCTGGGTTCCATCAACTTCATCTGGATCATCCCCTCCGTTCTGTTTGTTTTGATCGGTTTCATGGGACGGGCTCTGCGCTGGCAGGTTATTCTGCAATCCTCCCATCAGATTCGGTATTGGCGGGCCTTCCATCCCATGATGATCGGTTTCATGCTGAACTGCATACTGCCCGCCAGAATCGGTGAATTGGCCAGACCGGCGGTATTGCTCAAAAAAGACCATGTCCCGTATACCACCGGCCTGGCCACGGTAGCCACGGAAAGAGTCTTCGATCTGCTGATCATGATCACCCTGTTTACCATCGTATTCCTGAATGTCCGGATCGATCCGAATCTGGAAATACCCTTTGGTGCCTACAAGTTGAATAAGGATACGCTGGAAAGCATCGGCAGCGGGATGATCAAATTGTTATTGGTTCTGATCGCCGGCATTGTCATCATCAGCATCGACCGGGTGAAGACGGGCATCATTCGGATCATATCGCGACTGCCAGACCTGTTTTTTGTTGCAGGTCCGGGCGCACAACAAATGATCTCCCGGTTCATTGCCCTGCCTCTTGTTCGGGTCGTCGAAAACGTCGCCGCCGGTTTCGTCCTGGTAAAAGATGGCAGGAGAATGCTGCTGTGCATTCTTCTGTCGTCCATCATATGGGTCATAAACGCCACCTCGTATTATCTGATGGCCCTGGGATGCCCGGACCTCGGACTTTCTCCCCTTGAAATCACGGCCGTCATGCTGATTATCTGCTTTTTCATTGCCCTGCCCTCGGTTCCGGGATTCTGGGGGTTGTGGGAAGCGGGAGGCGTGTTCGCCCTTTCGTTATTCTCCATACCAGCCAAGGACGCAGCCGGCTTTGCCCTTGCCAGCCATGCCGTGCAAATGTTCCCTGTCATCTTCATCGGCATGGTGTCGGCCCTGGTCTATGGCATCAATATCCGGGCCATACAAGTACAGCCAGTCAGTAACGGCGCAATGGATCCATAGCTTTTCTCCGGATATGCATTATCATACAATCGTCAGACCAATAAAATGGAAATTCATGATGAAAGGAATATGGAATGGCCGTACTTGAGATCCTAACCTATCCGGATCCATTTCTCAAAACCAGGACCCGCCCGGTCATTCAATTTGATGACAATCTCCAGGAACTTTTACGGAACATGGCCGATACCATGTACGATGCTCCGGGAGTCGGGCTTGCCGCAACCCAGATCGGCTCGGATCAGAGCATCATCGTATTTGATCCGACCGCCGATAAGGAAAATCGTCCCTACCGGGTTCTGATCAACCCGAAAATCATTGCCGCCGAGGGGGAAATCATCTCTGAAAACGAAGGCTGTCTGAGCGTGCCGGAATTCAGGTCCGATGTGAAACGATCCGAAAAAATGTTGGTGGAAGGCCTGGATGGCTGCGGGGCGCCTGTCAAGATCGAGGCGGAGGGTCTCCTGGCCATCATTCTGCAACATGAAATCGATCATTTGAACGGGGTCTTGTTCATCGACCGCATCAGCACGCTCAAACGGGAAATCTATAAACGCAAGGTCAGAAAGCAATTGAAAACCAGTGCCTGATTCTTTGACCATCATATTCATGGGAACCCCGGCATTCGCCTTGCCGGCATTGACGGCGCTCCACCGGAGCCCCCACCGGATTTCCCTTGTGGTGACCCAGCCGGACCGTCCCAAAGGGCGCGGCCGGAAACCCGTCGCCCCCCCGGTTAAAGTTGCCGCGGAACTGTACGGCTATCCGGTGGTGCAACCGGAGTCCGTCAAAACGGAAGCTTTTCTCCATCAAGTGGCGGCGCTGAAGCCGGATTTTCTCTGCGTGGTTGCCTTTGGTCAGCTGTTGCCCGAAGCTCTGTTGCGGATACCTCGTTTTTCCGCCTTGAACATCCATCCCTCCCTTTTACCCAAATATCGCGGCCCGGCCCCGATCCAGTGGGCTATCCTGAATGAAGAACCGCAAACCGGCGTCACCATCATGGCCCTTGACGCCGGAATGGATTCCGGGGACATACTGTTATCCGCGACCTATCCGATTCAAGCTGTCGATACGGCCGCCACCCTGCATGACCGTCTCTCGGAAATCGGGGCGAGCCTGCTCGTCGAGACCATCGACCGTTTTTCCAGGGGGACCATCAGGCCCATTCCCCAGGACTCCTCCCTTGCGACCTTGGCGCCGCTCTTACAAAAATCCGACGGGATGATCGACTGGCGCCGGCCGGCCTCACAAATCCATGCCCTCGTGCGGGCAATGGACCCGTGGCCCGGCGCCTTCACTTTCTGGCAGCAATCCCGTCTGAAAATCTTCTCCGTTCAACAGGCGGAAATGAGCGAACCGGCCGCACCCGGAACGGTCATTCGCGGTTTCGCGGAAGAACTCCGGGTAGCAACGGGAGACGGCGCCATTTCCATCCTGGAAATCCAGGGTGAATCCGGGAAACGAATGCCCGTGCAGCATTTTTTACGCGGCAAAAACCTGCCGCCCGGAACAGTTTTTCAAATGGTTCTGTCCTCTGATGAAAAAAAATAACGCTTCCGGTCCGGACGATGCCCGCGGCATGGCCGTGATGATCCTCAACCTGCTGTCATCCTCCCGGACCACCCTCGATCAAGCCGTCGAGGAATACCTGACCCGGGACCGAATGCCGTCACACCGCGAACGCTCGCTGGCCATGGCCATTCTGTACGGTGTCATGCGGTGGCGCGCCAGGCTTGACCATATGATCCGCCATTTCTCCGCTACGCCGCTGAATAAAATCGATCCGGAGATTCTCAACATCCTGAGGATCAGTCTCTTTCAGCTGTTGTACCTAGACCGCGTTCCGACGTCCGCCGCCGTCAACACGGCGGTGGAACTGACCAAAAAATATGGCCGCCCTTATATCACGCGGTACGTGAACGGCGTCCTGAGAAATGCGGCGCGGTCTTTCCAAACGGTTCCGTTTCCTTCCATCGAGGAGGACCCGATTCAAGCCCTGGCGGCTGAGTACGCATTTCCCGCATGGCTCATGGAACGTTGGCTCCATCGATTTGGAATGGACCAAACCAGGAAGTTGTGTGAAGCCGTCAATACCATCCCCCCCATCACGATTCGGGTCAATCCATTGAAGACCTCCCGA
Organism: Thermodesulfobacteriota bacterium; assembly: GCA_049320885.1. Classification (GTDB taxonomy): domain Bacteria; phylum Desulfobacterota; class Desulfobacteria; order Desulfobacterales; family SURF-7; genus DYJD01. The sequence goes on from JBMORA010000001.1 coordinate 181,149, forward strand.
GAAACCGTTTACGGAACCTTATCCCCCGCTGTCGAGAGCATCTCACCGACGCCGTATTCACCGGAAGGCCTCCAGCTGTCCGGACCGTCGACCGCCATTCCGGATTTCCAGGAATTCAAGGATGGGCTCTTCCAGGTTCAGGATGAAGCCTCGCAATTGGTGGCCTATCTCCTCGCCCCCCGACCCGATGAAACAGTGCTGGACGCCTGTGCCGGCCTCGGCGGGAAAACAGCCAACATTGCCCAGATGATGAACAACAGGGGCAGGCTGGTTGCCATGGATCTCAGCAGCGCCAAATTGAACCGTCTGGCAACGGAAATGAACCGCATGGGAATCTCCATGGTATATCCGGCGGCTCAGGATATACTGCTTGAATTCGGCCCGGAGGTTTTGTGCCAATATGACCGGGTTCTTCTGGATGCCCCCTGCTCCGGTTTGGGGGTCCTGCGGAGAAATCCGGATGGGAAATGGTCCGATGCCAAAAAAAAGCTGCTCCGCTTCCAGCGTAACCAGCTGGCCCTGATCAACCGTCTTGCGGCGCTGGTGAAACCCGGCGGGATCCTGGTCTATTCCGTTTGCAGTTTCGAACCGGAAGAAAATGAATTGCTGATCGAGACGTTTTTAAACCACCATCCTCAATTCTTCCTGGAAAAACCACCGGAAACGTTCCCGAATACGGCCCTTGGATTGATCGATTCCAGGGGCTTTCTGAAAACCTATCCCCACCTTCATCATACCGATGGTTTTTTCGGCGCCCGTCTGCGCAGAAAAACATCCAGTTGATGGGGTTTCAAAAAAAGAGGATTGACAGGTTCCGATTTCTCCATTAAAGTTCACCTTTTCTTGACCATGGTGATCAAGAAAGGGGCTTGACGGACAATGCTGATCACACAAAAATCACAATACGCGCTGAGAGCCTTATATGAGCTGGCCAGGCGCAGGGGTGATGGCCCTGTCAAGATTTCCGAAATCGCCGGTGCCCAGAAGATACCTCATCGCTTTCTGGAGGTGATCCTGAGCCAGTTGCGACGCTCGGGCATGGTCGATTCCAAACGCGGTTATCATGGTGGTTACGTTCTGAGCCGTGAACCGGAAAAAATTTCAGTCGGCGATGTCCTTCGATTTCTACAGCAAACCACCAGCCCGGAACAGTGCATTGCCTGCGAGACGAAATACAATTGCCCGTTCATGGGCGATTGTGTTTTCATGCCCATGTGGAATAAAGTGCGAATGGCCATTTTCGATATCTACGACAAAACCACCATTCAAGAACTCCTCACAACAGACAAACGAACCAAAGTTGGATCGGGAAGAATCAGGAAAAAAACAGCCGCCAAATGAATAAGGAAGTCAACATGAAGATGGGAATAGCGCTACGATGGAAGGGAATTTTTTGTATTATAGCCCTGTTGTCTATTTCAACCATCCGGGTTTCCGGAACCGAGACCCAACAACAGGCGGATTCCGCACCCGATCCAGCCGGTATCATCTCCATCGATGGCATGAAAATTTTCGGCGATCTGGAACGACCCCCCGTTCTGTTTCAGCATGACCGGCATACAGCCGCCGTCCAAAAACAGGGAAAGGACTGCACGGTCTGTCATCTGCAACAGGAAGGCAACCTGCTGCTGCTTTTCAAACGCGCCGAAAACAGCGCCCCCAAGGCGGTGATGAATTTGTATCATGAGAACTGCATTGCCTGCCACAAGGAAACCGATGCAGCCAAACAGCCGTCAGGACCGGTGGAATGCGGCGGCTGTCATGTGGAGAAACCGACCGTTCAACCGGCTCAACAACCTGCGGGCATGGATAAATCCCTGCATTTCCGTCACAGCAAGGCCTTGGAAAACAAATGCGACAGCTGCCACCATGAGTACGACAGCGTGGCCAAAAAACTGATCTATGTCAAAGATGCGGAGGGTTCCTGCAGATTTTGCCATAAACAGGTCACCGAGGAAAACAGGATATCCATCTCGCTGGCCGCTCACAAGGCCTGTATCGGCTGCCATCTCAAAACCGCTTCCCGGCAGCAGAAAACCGGCCCCTTCACCTGTGCCGGTTGCCATAATGCGGAATCCCGGCGACTCGTTGAAAAAATCTCGCCGGTCCCGCGCATGGAACGCAAACAGCCGGATGTCGCGATGATCAAAACCGGAAAAGAACAAGTCGAACATCGCATGAATTTTACCCCCTTCGACCATAAGGCCCATGAAAATTACAATGATACCTGCCGTGTCTGCCATCACGCCGGGATGCAGGCCTGCAATACCTGTCATACCATGGACGGCAAAAAGGAGGGTGCGGACATTCGCCTGGAACAGGCCATGCATCGAATCAATGCCGATCCGAGTTGCATCGGTTGCCATACCCGGCAGCAGCAAAAAAGAGAATGCGCCGGCTGCCACGCCCTGATGTCCCCGGATGGCGGCAGCTCCGATGCGACCTGCGCCAAATGCCATTCCGCAATTCCCACGGCTGACCAACAATCCGTCACCCCGGAAGAAGAAAAAGCCGCTGCCGCGGCCCTTCTCGGCGCACGGACGTTCATTACCGGATTGCCGGAAGAAAAAGACATCCCGGAAAAGGTTGTCATCAAAAGAATGTCCGACAAATATGAACCGGTGGAGCTCCCCCACCGGAAAATTGTAAAGACCCTGTTTGAAGAAATCAAGGACAACAAACTCGCCGGTTATTTCCATGCCAGACAGGAGACCATTTGTCAGGGATGCCACCATAACAGCCCGGCCTCGCTGAATCCGCCCCAATGCGTCAGCTGTCATGGGAAGCCCTTCAGCGATCCGGACGTTCTGAAGCCTGGTCTTCTGGGCGCCTACCATATTCAATGCATGGAATGTCATAAAAAAATGGAAATTGACAAACCCGCGACTTGTACCGAATGTCATAAAAAAAAGAATACGAATTGAGTGCGCTTTGTCGCCATGAAACGGACCCTGTCCATTTATGAACAACGTAGAGGTAAGATAAATGGCCATATCTAGACGAAAATTTTTAGGCTGGATGGGTGCAGCAGGAATCGGTTCCACTATCGGCAAATCCGCCGGGGCCGCCTCCACGGAACATTTCACCGGCCACCCGGACAGCTTCGGCGTATTGCATGATATCACCCGTTGCGTCGGGTGTCGCAAATGCGAAGCAGCTTGCAATACCGTCAACCAGCTGCCGGCCCCTGCAAAACCGTTTGACGACTTGACGGTGCTGGATCACAAACGCGGCACCGCCAACGACGCTTATACGGTTGTGAATCGATATGAGAATGCATCCAATCCCGCCGGCCTGCCGATTTTCAGAAAGATTCAATGCAACCACTGCCTGGAACCTGCCTGCGCTTCCGTATGTTTTGTCCGCGCTTTCCGGAAAACGGATAAAGGCCCGGTAGTATATGATGAATCGGTCTGCGTCGGTTGTCGGTATTGCATGGTCGCATGCCCGTTTGAAATTCCGACCTATGAATACGACCAACCGCTGACCCCGCGAGTGCTGAAATGCACCCTTTGCGCGCCTCGATTGGAACAAGGGCTGTTACCGGGTTGTGTGGAGGCCTGCCCGAAAGAAGCACTTACTTTCGGAAAACGTGATGACCTGATCCAGACCGCCAGGGAGCGCATCCGCAGATATCCGGGCAGATATATGGATCATATTTACGGTGAGAGCGAGATGGGAGGAACCAGCTGGCTCTATCTATCCGGGGTTCCCTTTGCATCCATCGGAATGCGGGAGGATTTGGGAATCAAGCCCGCTCCCGAACTGACCGCCGGCGCGCTCAGCATAGTCCCCATGGTGGTTGGATTATGGCCGGTTCTGTTGACCGGGGTCTATGCCATGAGCAAGCGCAAGGAAAAAATCGCCGACGAGGAAAAATCCGCCGCCGTTCTCGCGGCCATAGAGGAAACGGAAGACAACGCCCGCGCGAATCTGGCTCAGGCATTGGAAAAAGCGAAGAAGGAAAAAGAAAAGGCCTTGGAACAGGCTGAAAAAGCCAAAGCCCAGGCCATCAAGCAAGCGTTGGAAGAAGCGGCGAAAACCCAAACCGGGAGCACTCAAGAACCTGGGTCTCAGCCGCAAGGTAAGGGGGAGGAGTCCTGATGTCCGGAGAACGTACTGCTGTCAGCAAATCCATTTTCACACCGTTCAATCTGATTGCCGGCGTTATCGTGCTCGTCGGGCTGTTCATCACCGTGCTGCGTTTTGTGAAGGGCCTGGGAGCGACGACCAACTTGTCGAACCATACACCCTGGGGCATATGGATCGGTTTTGACCTGCTGGTGGGCGTAGCGCTGGCAGCCGGGGGCTACGTCACATCCGCCGCCGTTTATGTGTTCGGCATGAAGCGATATCATTCAGCTGTCCGCCCGGCTGTGCTGACCGGCTTCCTCGGATACCTGTTCGTCGTCATCGCGCTGCATTATGACGTCGGCCGTCCCTGGCGTCTGCCCTACCCTTTCATCGTCGGCTGGGGCACCACATCCCTGCTGTTTGAGGTCGGTCTTTGCGTAGCCCTCTATCTCACCGTTCTTTTCCTGGAATTTACTCCCGCTCCGCTGGAATGGCTGGGATTGAAAAAGACCCGCGACCTCGCGGTGAAACTGACCATGGTGCTGACCATTTTCGGTGTGGTTCTATCAACCCTGCATCAGTCATCCCTGGGCGCGCTTTTCCTGATTGCTCCCTCCAAGCTGCACCCCCTCTGGTATTCACCTTATCTGCCGGTTTTCTTTTTTGTTTCAAGCATTATAGCCGGCCTTTCCATGGTGATGTTCGAGGGTTCGCTTTCCCATAAGGCGTTTCATCATAAAATGGATGAGACCCATCTGGCCGAAAGCGACCCCCTGGTGCTCGGATTCGGGAAAGCGGCCGCTCTCGTCCTTGCCGGATATTTCACCATCAAAATCGTGGGACTCACGGCCGGAAACCACTGGCATCTGCTGACAACCCCCTACGGGTACTGGTTTTTACTTGAACTGATCGGATTTGTTGCGCTACCTTGTTTTCTGTACGCCATCGGCGCAAGGGAAAAGAATGTCAAACTCATCCGTTTCACCGCCGCATGGACAGTGGCCGGCATCGTTTTAAACCGTTTGAACGTATCGGTAATCGCATTCAATTATCATCTGCCGGCGAGCGAACGGTATGTGCCCCACTGGATGGAGATCGGCATCTCGGTTTTCATGGTGACATTGCTGATCCTTTTTTTCCGTTTCATCGTAACCCGGATGCCGATTCTGTATGAGCATCCGGATTATAAAACCGGCCATTAGCAAAGGGAAGGACCGTTAAATGCATCCTGTCTTTTTTACACTGCATGATTTTTTATTGCATACGGAAAGCTTGACCTATTTGGTAATGTTGCTCTCCCTGCTGAGCTTCCTCGGTTTCTGGTTTTTTCTGACCGAACGGGACGATGAGGAGCGGGAGGAAAATCAACAAAAGCATCAGGGGCATCACTAGTTCCGCCACCTGTTCGTGTAAGTGTAGGAGAAATTATGTACGAGATCGTTACCGGACCACTGGCTTGGCTGTCATTTCTCATTTTTTCCATCGGGATATTGGTGCGTATCGTCCTTTATATCAAAGGGCTTGACTGGAAGCTTGACCGTGTCACCTATTCCGTCAACACGGCTTACGGCATCAAGGGGGCTGTCCGCTCCATCCTGTTCTGGATCGTGCCCTTCGGCGCGAGAAGCTGGCGCACAAAACCTCTTTTTACCGTCATGGTTTTTACGTTTCATATCGGTTTGCTGGTCACGCCTGTTTTCCTCATCGGACATAACCTCCTGCTCCAGGAACGCTGGGGAATCACCTTATGGACCCTGAGTGAGAATACCGCCGATCTCCTTACGTTGATCGTCATTATTTCAGCTGTTTTCTTGGCCCTGCGGCGGATCGCCCTCCCCGAGGTGCGCATCCTGACCACTGCATACGATTATCTGTTGCTCCTGATAGCAGTCGCGCCATTCATAACCGGCTTTTTGGCTCACCGCCAGGTGACGGATTACCAGTTCTGGCTTATTCTTCACATCCTGAGCGGTGAAATCTGGCTGATCGCCATTCCGTTTACCAAGCTTTCTCACATCGTCATGTTCTTTTTGTCCCGAGCCCAGATCGGCATGGATTTCGGCATCAAACGGGGGGGGATGAAAGGTCGGGGGATGGTTTGGTAGGATATTGTTGGACCATTAATCTTTTCGGGAATCGACACCATGGCTGAAGGAAAACTTTGCAATCGAAAACCGGTAACCACCAAGGAAGAACTCCAGGCGCTTCTGGATGATAAAAACGGCATCCAGTATTATCAGGAAATGAATCAGCTCGATGTGGACCGCGGCGCTCTCTGGGACACGATTCAGAAAACCTGCAAATCGCGGCTAAGGACATGGCTCGAAATCTGTGCCCGATGCGGACTTTGCGCCGACAGCTGTTTTTTTTACCTGGCGAACAAAAAGGACCCCAAACAAGTCCCCTCCTATAAAATCCAATCCACCCTCGGTGAAATCGTCCGACGGAAGGGCGACGTTACCAATGCTTTCATGCAGATGGTAATGGATACGGCCTGGGGAAAGTGCACCTGCTGCAACCGCTGCGCCCTTTACTGCCCATTCGGAATCGATATGGGGGTCATGTTCGGATACCTCCGCGGTCTTTGCTTTTCACAGGGATTCGTGCCATGGGAGTTGAAAATCGGTGCCGGAATGCATCGCATTTACAAAGCACAGATGGATGTGACTTCCGAAGACTGGGTGGAAACCTGTGAATGGATGTGTGATGAAAACCAGGAAGACTGGCCCGGTCTGGAGATCCCCGTCGACAAAGAGAATGCCGATTTTATCTACACGGTCAATGCCCGTGAACCCAAGCATTATCCGGAGGATCTGGCGGAAGCCGCCATTTTGTTCCATATCGCCGGTGAAAACTGGACGGTGCCGAGTGAAGGATGGGAAGAAACCAGTCTGGCCATGTTCGCCGGCGACTGGGAAGGATGCCGGCAGCAAGTAACGGCCGTCTATGATGCCATGGAGCGATTGAAACCGAAACGGATGGTCGTGACCGAATGCGGTCATGCCTATCGGGCCACGGTGATTGAAGGGCCCTATTGGGCCGGTTTGAAAAGCGGGAAAACACCGGTTGAAACGCTTCACTACGTCGAATGGGTGGCGGAAGCCTTGCGAACCGGCAAGCTGAAGATCGACCCCGCCAAAAAGATCAAGGAACCGGTGACCTATCAAGACTCGTGCAATTATATCCGCAATGCCGGGCTGAAAGATGCGGCCCGGTATATCATGAGTCAAATAGCGGAAGATTTCAGGGAAATGACTCCCAACAGGGAGCATAATTTCTGTTGCGGCGGCGGCGGCGGGATGAACGGCCTCGGCCGCTACCGCAAGGAACGTAACATCGGTCTGAAAGTCAAGCGGGATCAAATTCTTGCCACCGGCGCCAAACTGGTCATTTCTCCCTGTCACAACTGCTGGGATGCCATCAGGGATCTGGAAGAAGTGTATGAAATCGGTATCCGCTGGTCCTTCCTCAAACCATTGTTGTTAAAAATGGTGGTCATCCCGGATCACCTCAAGCCGGAAGAAGAAGAATAATAATCCACCCACCGCGAAAGTCGCCGAAAGGGAGCGTCGAAAGACGTCTCCCTTTTTTTTCTTCCGCGCCTTGATCCGGTCCGCCCCTGCGGAAATGCGCCGAAAATGCATCGTTGAGCCGATTGACATCTGCAAGGATTCTGACTACAATCCCCACCAAAACGTGACGCATCCGCCCCTATTACGGTTTTCATCATGATCGCAAAAGTTTTCAGAATGGCGGCTTTATTCCTTGCCGTTTTCTTCGTCGCCGGGATGAGTGCCTATTTCGCGTTGACCGCGATCATCAGGACGGAAGAAACCGTGATCGTGCCGGATCTCACCGGCAAGAGCCTGGTGCACACCCTGGAACTGATGACGAAACTGGGACTGAACACCAAGGTGAAAGGATCGGAATACAGCGGTATGACCCCGAAACATCATATCCTGTTTCAGGACCCGCTGCCGGGCAGGAAAATCAAAAAGGGACGGGATATCCGTATCATCCTCTCAAAGGGGGCCAAATCCATAAAAATGCCGAATCTGAGAGCCCTCACCGCTCAGCAGGCCCAGCTCGCCATTGAGGAAAACGATCTCATTGCCGGAACGAATGCCTTTGTCTTTTCCCCTGTCTGGGAAAAAGATCAGGTAATCGCTCATTCGCCACCGGCGGGAAACCGCATCCATCCTGGCGACCAGGTTAATCTCCTGATCAGCATAGGGGCTCGCCCAAAATTTTATATGATGCCGGATTTGAGAGATTTATCGCTCGATGAAGCGGTGGCGCGAATTGCCAGAATCAGCATGCGCATCGGGGAAATACAATATATCTTCAAATCCGATCAGCCATTGAATACCATTGTATCCCAAGAACCGCGGACCGGACAACGGATCCAGCAGGGAACACCGGTGGATCTCATCATAAACCGGCAGCAAACCCCTGAACCTCGTAAAATATCGAACTTGTTTTCAGGCCCGCGGTTGTTTCGATACCGGTTAGGCGAAGGATTCATGAAAAAACGTATCCGCGTCCAGGTCGAGTGCTTCGGTCTGTCCGCGGATTTCCACAATAGCCTGGTCAAACCGGGAACCGAAATATGGTCCCTGGTGCCGAGCAATACCAAAGCAACGATGTTCCTGTACAGCAATGACAAACTGGTAACAGCGGAAGTATTTGACACCTGGTGATCGAAGTGTTGTATCAACTCATATCAAAGGGGATGAAAAAAAATGAAGTTAATAGCGCCATCCATTTTATCGGCCGACTTCACAAAATTGGGTGATGAAATCAAGGCGGTTGAGGACGCGGGAGCGGACTGGATTCACATTGATGTCATGGACGGACATTTTGTACCCAATATCACCTATGGTCCGATCATTGTGGAAGCATGCCGGAGGGTCACGAACCTGCCGCTGGATGTGCATTTGATGATTGAAAAACCGGATTTGCTGATAAATGATTTCATTTCAGCCGGAGCGGACCTGGTTTCCGTGCATGTCGAAACCTGCCCCCATCTGCATCGCTCCGTTCAGCTGATCAGGAATGCCGGAGCCAAGGCCGGCGTGGCCTTGAACCCGGCCACACCGGTTGCAGCCCTGGAATTGGTTTTAGAGCATCTTGATTTTGTACTGATCATGAGCGTCAACCCGGGATTCGGGGGACAATCCTTCATCCCGGAAACATTGGGTAAGGTCCGCCAGCTCAAGGATATGATCCGGAAAAAAAACCTGAATCCCCTCATCCAGCTCGATGGCGGCGTCAACGCCCAGACAATCGAAAAGATCGCCTCCGCCGGGACGGATGTATTTGTCGCCGGTTCAGCCATCTTCGGCAGCGGCCATTATGATGAAATCATTCAGTTGTTCCGTAAAACAATAGGCCGGTGACGACTCCCCCGGTACCCCAGGAGACAAACGATATGAAACAAGCAGATAGCGAAGCCTTCAGGGTGTTGGTGATTCATGGTCCCAATCTGAATATGCTCGGCAAACGGGAACCCGAAATATACGGGACCGTCACGTTGGAGGACATCAATACCGGCCTTATCCGCCAGGGGAAAAAACTCGGTTTGCTGGTGGATGCCTATCAGTCCAACCATGAAGGCGCTATTGTCGATCGGCTCCAATCAGCCGCGGGCCGCTGCCATGGCGTTATCATCAATCCCGCCGCGTATACGCATACCAGCATCGCCATCCGGGACGCATTGCTGCTGCTCAAGGTTCCCGTTGTGGAAATCCACCTGAGCAACATCTACAAACGGGAACCCTTTCGCCACAAGTCCATGATTGCGGACATCGCCACCGGTCAAATAACCGGCATGGGGGTTTTGGGGTATGAGCTGGCCCTCACGGCAATCGCGCAGATGATTCACCCGTCGAAAGGTTGATCATCTCATTTTTTTATTGATATTGATCCAGCACTTGGCGCAAAAAAGCCGGCAGACATTCCTGGTTTTGTCGCAGATACGGCAAGGCCTGGGTCATCAGCACTTCCTCGGGAGACAGTCGATCCCATTTCAAAAGCCGCCTGTAATCATCGTAATACAACATCGGCATATATACGTCCGATTTCCCCTGCATAATATCATGACATAACCGGGCCATATATAAAACGGTCAGGTGCTCGAGTATTTCTTCCGGAATTTTTGACGGCGGCACAAAATCCGGATGGAATAAATATTCAACCGTTTGACAAACGCTTTCCGGCAGATCCCATTCTTGAACCAGCAGGGTTCCAATCTGGGAATGATCCAGTGTGTCGATGAAAACACCGATGCCGGGATAGTTGTTTTTCAAGAGGGCCATGACCAGTTGGCCGATATTGTATAGCAATCCGATTATTGCCACTTGAACCGGAGAACCTTTTTGGGAGGAACCGGATATGGCGAAAGCGATATACGACATGGTTACCGACTGGGCATGCAGACGTTCCAGGTCGGGCAAATCCGGCATGCTGTGACGAATTGCTTCCGCGACAAATGTCCGATACACTGTCTGAAAACCCATCTGCGATACGGCCGCGTTGATGTCCGGAAGCGGGTTGGGGAAAGCGAAATAGGATGAATTGATTTTTTTCATGACCTCATCCACCAACTGCTGTTCCCCCGCTGTCAATTCCGCTATCAATACATTGATATCGGGGGACATACTGGCGATATCCCCCATTTTCCCGAAAAACGAACTCACAAACAGCGGCAACCTGGGAATCTTTTGAATAACCGCCTTGACCACTTCCGATCTTTCCAAATCCGGCCGTTGTCCGGCTTTCGCCGCGAAAAGGGCATCGGCCAAGCGGGCGTTTTTCGTTTGCAGCGTTATTTTTTGGTTTTCCAGTTGACTTAATTTTAAAGCAGACAGATTGTTCAGGCGTTTGTAAAAATAGAGCTGGGTCTGCTTTTCCAGGGAATTGATCGTCTCCTTGTCCAGAGCCATCACGGAAGCAGGAGAATCCGCAACCGCCGTGTTCGTACGCTTTGAGCGCGCGAAAGCGGTTTCCCCCATCCAGGTCCCGGCGCTCAACCTGATGACCTCCTCCGAACGATCATCGCCCATTTGAATGATTTTGATTCTGCCTTCCAAAATCACGTAAATGCGTTGATCGATATCCCCTTCACGATACAGATAGTCGCCGGATTTCATCTTCAGAATATTGGCCATGCTGTAAAGTGTGTTCAGCTCTTTTTCGTCCAGCCCCTTGAAAATTGACTCGCGCTCCTGCTGCTTTGCCTCCGCTACCTTCGGGGTAGTCCCTTTTTCCACAATCCGCTTGCGGCCATCGTCCTTGGCCGGCTTTTTTTTGGGCCAACCGATCGGGCTCATCATTCCTTTTCCCTTATCCTCAAAGTAATCCGTTTCAGATATCTGCGAACTCAACCATCACCGGCATCGAATCTCAATCCATATCGGCTTGATTCGGTATCATCATCCGATATTACCAGCGTGCGGCAATGCTTTCGGATGAAAGCAGGATATAATCCGCTAAAACATTTCCACTTTCCGTCAGAATCGGATCGAATGACTCCTCCTTTTCCGGTTCCTGAATTTCTTCATTTTCCTCGTCTTCTTCGGCCTCCAGTTCCTCCGTCCCCTTCAACAATGGAAGGCCTTCCGCTTTTCTACGCATATTGGTCAGTTCCAGTCGCAATACATCCGCTTTTTTTCGTTCTTCAAGCCTTTTCTTTTCCTCCAGGGAAACCTGGGTCTGGCTTCTTGCTTCCTCCAGACGCTCCACCGCGGCCATCAAATAGCCAAACCCGGCATCGGCCCGGATCCGGTCATCATGCAGTTTTTTCAAACGCCGTATTCGTTCTTCCAGGTCCGGATACGGTTGATAAGGCACCGGAGGAATGGAGGCCCATGGCAGTGCTTCTGGAAGAGCGCTTTCACCGATTTTGCTCTGGTCGTACAGGGATGGAAATTCGATATCCGGAACAATGCCCCTGTTTTGTGTACTTGCCCCGGATATCCTGTAAAACATGCCGTGGGTCAATTTCAATTGGCCCCGTTTCAGATTCTCCAGTGTTTGGACGGTGCCCTTGCCAAAAGTCCGGCTGCCGACAACGATACCCCGGTGATAGTCCTGGACGGCGCCGGCGAATATCTCGGAAGCCGAAGCGCTGATTCGGTTGGTGATCACCACCAGCGGCCCGTCGTACAATACCGCGGGATCAGGATCATTTAAAGCCCGGATTCGTCCCCGGTCGTCCTTCACCTGAACCACGGGACCGGATTCGATAAACAGACCGGTCAGCTGATTCGCCTCCTGCAACGCGCCACCGCCATTGTCCCGCAGATCAATGACGACCCCATCGATAGCTTCCTTTCGAAACTCCTCCAGGATTCGTCGCACATCCCGCGTCGTGCTGCGGAAATCCCTTTTGCCGTTTTGATAGGCTTCGAAATCAATGTAAAAGGTGGGGATATCGATGACACCGATTCGATGGGTTTTTCCCTCCCTGCCGTTCATGACCATAACTTTTTTCTTGACAGCCTGATCTTCCAGCTTGACCGTGTTGCGGGTGATGTTGACAATTTTTGTCTGGTGCTCATCAACCGCGTCCACGGGAATAACCTCGAGCCGGACCACGGTTTCCTTGGGTCCGCGAATTAAATCCACGACATCATCCAGACGCCAGCCGACGACATCGGTCATTTCGCCGTCAAGGCCCTGGGCCACGCCGACAATGCGATCCCCGGGTTTGAGCAGACCGGATTTGTCGGCGGGTCCGGCTGCGATCAGGCGGACGATTTTTACATATTCATCGCTGTTCTGCAGGACGGCCCCGATTCCCTCAAGGGAAAGCCGCATCATGATATTAAAGTTTTCCGTCAACTGGGGTGAAAAATACTGGGTATGGGGGTCATAACTCTGGGTATATGCATTGATGTATATTCGAAAAACATCTTCGCTGTTTCGCTGCTTTATCCGCGTCAGTTGATTCTCATACCGTTTCTTCAAGGTGCTGCGTATTTTCTCCAGAGGCTTTCCGGCAAGACGAAGATTCAATACTTCATTTTTCAAGCGTTTGCGCCACAGGTCGTTCATTTCCTGTTCATCGGCCGGCCATGGGACTTTCTCTCTTTCAATCTCAATCCGTTCATCGATCGAAAAATCCATTGACTCCAATTCGGTGTCAATTTGCCGGAGAACGAATTCAATCCGTTCCAGCACCCGGTGCTGATAGCGGTTGAAAATCAGATAAGCCGGTTGCAAATCGCCCTCGGACAACGCGTCGTCCAGTTGAAAACGAAAAGGCTCGAACAGCTTGATATCGCTTCCAATAAAATAAAGATGCATGCGATCGAGCTCCGTCAGGTATCGATCATAGACCTTACTCGCAAACGCATCGTTTACATCCACATCCCTGAAATATCCCTGCTGGAGATAGGTGACAACCTCGACACTGGTTTTTGCATGCTGTTCCTCGGGAGCCAGTATGCCGGTGGAACGTTCGCTGAGAAAAGCCACATCTTCCGGAAAAGCCGACGGTTTGATCGACGAGCGCGCTTCCGTGCAGGCGATGAACAGCAGGGTGCTGCCGGCCACAACGCCGCATACCAGGCTGCCCACCAACAACTTGAGGATTACCCGATTCCGTATTTTCATGAAACATTCTCCACTATATCCGTACAATTGCCGATGCTGGTTTTCATATATCGGCATCGATGGCATAGGCCTCCAACTGTTCTGGAAGAACATAGCATCCCGATATCACCTTATTCCTGACTGAAATTCCAGCCTCATGAACAGACTCCGGACGACCGGAAACCAACGGATGCCACCATTCCAATTCCTTTCCCTCCGCAAGGTATCGATAGGCACAGGTGAGCGGCATCCACTGGATGCTTTCGAGATTATGCGGCGTCAACCTCAGGCACTCCGGCTCTATCACCGATCTCGTTTCATACGATCCGCACCGGCACTCCCATGTATCCAGATGAGGGCAGGTAACACTGGTGTAAACAACCGCACCGGTATCCGGGTCTTCGATCTTTTCCAAACAGCACCGACCGCAACCGTCACACAAGGATTCCCATTCTGCATGGGTCATTTCCGAAAGCGGCTTGATTTTCCAGAAGGGCCGGTCATCGTTATCAGTCATGGATGCCTTCTCATTTACAGGTATTCCAATTTTTTGATGGAAAATGGAACCAGCTGGATCGATTCAGTGATAATATCATTATATCAATAGGATTACAAGACGTTCGAGCATGATGTCGTGTATTTTCCTGAAAATCCATTAAGAACCTGTTGCTTTTATACCATCAGTCTGTTTACATTGGTTATGCTCGGTAACAGCAAACCTGTCGTTTGCACGTTCGGCGGGATTCAATGCCGGACGGAAACCGGCGCCACAACCGCCAAATTGTCACATAAAAAAGAATGTATGGAAGGCTTTAATACAACATGTCCGACAAACCGGTCACGATCGAGTCTGTTGCCTATGAACTTCCCCCCCATCGCATCACTTCCGCATGGCTTGAAAATCAGATCAGTGGTCTGCTGAACCGCCTGCGTATAACGCCAGGCCAAATCCTGGCACTGACCGGGATTCGTGAAAGACGCTTCTGGGACCCGCATGTCACACCCAGCCAGGCAGCCACCATGGCTGCCCGAAAAGCAATTGAAAAAGCCGGAATTGCTTACCGGGATATCGGCGTCCTGGTCAGCACGTCTGTTTGCAAGGATTATATCGAACCTTCCGTGGCCTGCCTGGTGCACCACAATTTGCAGCTCTCTCCCCACTGCCTGAATTTTGATATCGGCAATGCCTGCCTGGCATTCATCAATGCCATTACCATCGTCGGCATGATGATCGAAAAAGGTCAGGTGGAATACGGCCTGATCGTCGATGGAGAAAGCTCCCGCCAGGTGGTGGAATCCACCATACAAATCCTGAATTCGCCGGAATCCACGATGCAGAGCCTATCAGACCACTTCGCGACATTGACACTCGGCTCCGGCGCCGCGGCCATGGTTCTTTCCCATCGCAACCGATCCCGGACAAACCATGTCATTCAACAGTCAGTGAGCCTGGCCGCCACGGAGCATGCGCATCTTTGCCGCGGCCAGCGGGACCAGATGATCACCAATGCTTCGTCGGTAATGGTCAATGGGGTCAAATTGGCGCACGACACCTGGATGCTCGCCTCCAAACAAATCAGGAACTGGAGCGACGCAACCATCGATCATTATATACCCCACCAGGTCAGCCAGCGGAATATGGATGTCTTGAACCGGAAACTGGGCCTGACCCCTGAAAAACACTGCCTGACTTTCCCCTACCTCGGCAACATCGGACCTGCGGCGGTTCCGATCTCACTGGCCATTGCGGAAGAAGAAGGCCGTTTCAAGCCAGGTGACCATTTGGCCCTCATGGGTATCGGCAGCGGGCTGAACTGCACCATGATGAGCATCATCTGGTAACAGCCGGGACTTTTTAGCCACAGGTCAAGGTTTTGGAATGATTTTCAGGCACATCAATGGAACTTGCGCTTGCGATATCCAATGGAATTGGAATTCTTTCCATCCGGTTTGGCCTCACTGCATCTCGTTTCCACGGCATCATATCCGAGCAAGCCGTTGATCGCCGCAATCATGTCCTGGTCCGCACATAACCGATAGGTTTCCGGGAACGCGATCACCGTCTCGGTTTTACCGGGCTCTTCCAGATGCAGAAATCCGCTGCACTCACCGGATTGCTGGCAGATGATTTCCTTCAATTTTTTCAAACGGTCCGCATCCGTCCTGGTTAGATCGATTCGTACGTGAACACTCCCGGTCCAGGTCTCTGCCGCGTCTTCCACGCGAACGATCATATTCACCAGAAGCTTGCTACCGTTTTCTTCTTTTTGCACTTCCCCCTGGAGCAGCACGGCCTTGTCTTCCATCAGCAAATCCGCATACGCCTCATACTCTTTTGGAAAAACAACGGCTTCAACCGCTCCGTTCATATCCTCCAGGGAGACAAAGGCCATCAAATCTCCTTTCTTCGTTCTCGTTCGTTTG
Source organism: Thermodesulfobacteriota bacterium (assembly GCA_049320885.1). Lineage (GTDB taxonomy): Bacteria > Desulfobacterota > Desulfobacteria > Desulfobacterales > SURF-7 > DYJD01. Next base: position 197,244 of record JBMORA010000001.1, read on the forward strand.
ATTCCCCGGATGATTCCGCCGATCCGAACCACGGATTTGTCGGCGACCTCATTGAGCGCCACGGCATCGGTATTGGCGAATTTCCGCAGCACCGGCTGGTACCGCTCCAACGGATGGCCGCTGATATAAAATCCAAGGGCCTCCTTTTCCAGATGAAGACGCTCCTTCTCATCCCATTCATCCACCATGGGAAGTGACGGCTTGTTCAATTGAATGGCGGCGCCCCCCCCCATATCAAACAACCCCATTTGGGGATCCGCTTTTTCCCTCTGCAATTTTTGCCCGTAATCCAGGGCATCCTCCAGAGCCGCCGTCATTCGGGCCCGATTTTGCCCGGTACAATCAAATGCCCCGCATTTGATCAGGCTCTCCACCACCCGTTTGTTGACTTTTCGCAGGTCGACCCGTTCACAGAAATCGAACAGATCCGTAAAAGGCCCGTTTTTTCTCTCTTCAATAATGGCATCAATTGCCGTTTCGCCGACATTCTTCACCGCCACCAGGCCGAATCGGATCTCATTCCCCATCACCGTGAAGGTCTTGTCGCTCTCGTTGATGCTCGGCGGAAGCACCTGAATTCCATGGCTGCGGCATTCCGAGATATATTTGACGACACTTTCCGAAGACTGCATCTCGCTCGTCAGTAACGCCGCCATGAACTCAACCGGAAAATGCGTTTTGAGAAAAGCGGTCTGGTAGGCGATCAATGCATAGGCGGCGCTATGGGATTTATTGAATCCATATCCTCCAAATTTTTCCATCAAATCGAATATTTGTGATGATTTGTCCTCCGGCAGATTTTTCCCGATGGCCCCTTTCAGAAACTTGTCCCGATTCTTGGCCATGGTCTCGGGATCCTTTTTTCCCATGGCTTTCCGCAACCCATCCGCTTCGGCCATGGAATAGTTCGCCAATTCACTGGCGATTTTCATCACCTGTTCCTGGTACAGGATCACGCCATAGGTTTCCTTCAGAATCGGCTCCAGCTCCGGCAGCAGATATACAACCGGTTTTCGGCCGTGCTTGCACTCCACGTAATCGCTCACCATGCCGCTGTCCAGAGGGCCGGGACGGTACAGTGCCACGAGGGCCGTGACATCAGCAAAATTTTCCGGCTTCAACCGCACCAGAAGTTCCTTCATCCCTGAGCTTTCCAGCTGAAAAACCCCGGTTGTGTCACCTTTGGACAACAATCGATAGGTCTCCTGGTCGCCCAGATCCAATTCAGCCAACACCGGAGGAGTCTTGCCCTGTTTCCTGATCAGCGTCAGGGTGTCTTCGATGACGGTCAGGTTGCGCAGACCAAGGAAATCGAATTTAACCAAGCCGATTTTTTCAACCCGCTTCATGTCAAGCTGGGTGACAACCTCCCCCTTTTTCCCCCGATACAACGGGAGATACTCCACCAGCGGCTTGTCACCGATGACCACACCCGCGGCATGGGTGGACGCATGCCGGGGCAATCCTTCCAGCACTCTGCAAATCTGCATCAGATTGGCGATATCCGGACGACTGCCGGCCAGCTCTCTCAGTTTCGGCTCCTGCTCCAGGGCCTCATCCAGGCTGATATTCAAGGTATCCGGCACCATTTTCGCGATGGCATCCACTTCCGACAAGGGGATATCCAGAGCGCGGCCGACATCCCGGATCACCGCCCGGGTTTTCAATTTTCCATACGTAATGATCTGAGCTACATAATCCCCCCCGCCATACCGCTCCACTACGTATTTGAACACTTTTTCCCGGCCGTTGATGCAGAAATCCACATCGATATCCGGCATGCTGATCCGGGCCGGATTTAAAAACCGCTCAAAGATCAGACCATGTTCAATGGGATCCAGATCGGTAATACCCAGCGAATACGCCACAATGCTGCCGGCTGCCGAGCCTCTTCCCGGTCCCACCGGCACCTTGTTTTCTTTGCCGAAACGAATGAAATCCGCCACAATCAGGAAATATCCGGTAAACCCCATGCGCTTGATCATTTCGATCTCATACTCAAGGCGCTCGTCATAGGGTTTCTGATCCAGGGAGGGCTTTTTTTCCCGCAATTTCCTCAACCGGTTGAGATATCCCTTGCGAACCTCCTGCTCGAACAATTCATCGGGGGTGTGGGTCTCATCCTTGCTGAAACGGGGAAAATGATAGGTGTTGAAATCGAATTCAACCTCACAACGGTCGGCGATTTTTACCGTATTTTCAATGGCGCCCGGATATTGCCCCAGGGTCGCCCGCATTTCCTGCCCGGACTTGAAATACAACTGGTCGGTGCTGAAACGAAACCGGTCGGTTTCGTTTACCGTTTTCCCGGTCTGGATACAGAGGAGCACGTCATGGGCGCGGACATCCTCTTTTTTCAGATAATGGCAGTCGTTGGTCGCCACCATGGGGATGGAAAGCCGGCCGCTGATATCCAGCAAAGCGGCGTTCACCTGGTTCTGGACATCGATTCCATTGTGCTGCACCTCCAGGAAAAAATTGTTCTCACCGAAAACTTCTTGATAAAACCGGGCCGCGGCTTCCGCTTCCGATATTTTCCCGGCTTTGATCAGCTGCGGTATTTCACCATGCAGGCAGGCGGACAGAGCGATCAAACCCCGGTGATGCTCCTTCAACACCGATTTATCGATTCGCGGGCGGTAGTAAAAACCATCCAGCTGTGCGATGGTCGCCAGTTTGCACAGGTTGCGATACCCCTCCATATTTTCCGCCAGAAGAACGATATGGCTGACCCCCTTGCTGTCAAAGGGGGTTTTATCCCGGAGGCTCCGCGGGGCGATATAGCATTCACAGCCGACAATCGGTTTGATATTGGCTTTCAGCGCTTTTTCATAAAATTCCACAACACCGAACATCGTCCCGTGATCCGTTATCGCCACGGAATTCATATGAAATTCCCTGGCCTGACCGAGAAGAGCGGAAAGACGGATGGCGCCGTCCAGCAGGCTGTACTCGGTATGAACATGCAGGTGGACGAAATCGGGCTGTTCGGTTCCCATTTGAGACATTACTCCAGACGGTAATTCGGCGCCTCTTTGGTAATAATAACGTCATGGACATGACTTTCACGCAGTCCGGCGGCGCTGATGCGAACAAAACGGGCCTTTTCCCTCAATTCTTCTATGGTTCGACTGCCGACATATCCCATTCCGGCCTTGAGACCGCCCACCAATTGAAATAAATTCGAAAGAATTGTTCCCCGGTAGGGAACCCGACCGACAATGCCCTCCGGAACCAGCTTGTCGTCCTCTTCGTCATCCCCTTGATAATAGCGGTCCTTGCTGCCCTTTTTCATGGCCTCCAGCGACCCCATGCCGCGATACACCTTGTAACTGCGGCCCTGCAGAATGACGGTTTCCCCCGGACTTTCCTCGGTTCCGGCAAGGAGTCCGCCCAGCATCACCGAATGCGCTCCAGCACCGATGGCCTTGGTGACATCGCCGGAAAATTTAATACCGCCGTCGGCAATCAACGGCACACCGGTCTTATTGGAAACGGCACGGCAATTCATGATGGCGGTTATCTGCGGCACGCCGACACCGGCCACAATTCTCGTCGTGCAGATGGACCCCGGCCCGATTCCGATTTTAACCCCATCGACGCCGGCAGCGATCAATTCCTCGGCCCCCTTGGCCGTTGCCACATTACCGGCAATCAATTCGATCCCGCTGAAATTGTTTTTCAGTTTTTTGACCGCCGTGATGACGTTTTCCGAATGCCCATGGGAAGTGTCTATCAGAATGACATCCGCGCCGGCCTTGAGCAACTTTTCCGCCCGCTCTTCCATATCGGGGCCGACTCCCACTGCCGCCCCGACACGTAGACGCCCCATGCGATCCTTACAGGCTTTGGGATATTTTTTTATTTTTTCAATATCCTTGATCGTTATCATACCTTTCAGGCGGCCTTTCGCATCCACCACCAGTAATTTTTCGATCCGATGCTGATGTAACAGTTTTTTGGACTCTTCCAGATCGATATTCTCCACGACCGTCACCAGATTTTCCTTGGTCATCACCGCGGAGACTTTTTTTTCAAGATCGGTTTCAAATCGCAGGTCCCGGTTGGTAACGATCCCGACGAGTTGATCACCTCTGGTCACCGGAACACCCGATATTCGATATTGCTGCATCAACTGGAGCACGTCGCCGATGGAAACGTCCGGGTCAACCGTAACCGGATCGATAATCATGCCGCTCTCTGATTTTTTCACCTGATCGACTTCCCGGACCTGGTTTTCAATGCTCATGTTCCGGTGTATGAAGCCGATGCCTCCGGCCCTGGCCATGCTGATGGATGTCCGCGACTCGGTCACCGTATCCATTGCCGCACTGACAATGGGAATATTCAGGGTCAAATTTCTGGTCAAACGCGTACTGGTATCCACATCCTTGGGCAACACATCGGAATAATTCGGCAGCAACAAAACATCATCAAATGAATATGCCTCTTCGGGCGGTATCTTTACCATGGGGCCTCCAAAAGAGATCAAGGTTAGGTGACGAATACAGGTTGAAAGGTCATCCGTTTTTGAAAACAGACCGAGGGGGCCTGCACAGATGAGATTATGGTTCGTTACGGCAATCGACAAATTGTTTAATGGAGTTGAATAGCAAAAGCACTTTCCTTTGGCAATCTTTAATTTACCCGTCCGCGGCTGGAAAAACCGCTTTTCCCTTGCATTGCGGCGGCTGATATGATTCATGTAACCATGCTATTGGTCATCAACCCCATCAATCCCCAGGAACGCCTGATCCAGCAGGTGGTGGAGTGCCTGAAAAAAGGAGGCATTATCGCCTATCCCACCGATACGTATTACGGTATCGGCTGCGATATCATGAACAAAAAGGCGATTGAAAAGGTGTATCAGCTGAAAAAACGGGAGCAGAACAAACCTTTCAGCTTTATCTGCTCGGATTTGAAAAATATCAGCCAATATGCAAAGGTTTCCAACTATGCATATAAAACCATGAGGAGACTGCTCCCGGGTCCCTATACCTTTATTTTGGAAGGCTCACGCATTGTCCCCAAAATCATGCTGACAAAGCGCAAAACAGCCGGCATCCGGGTCCCGGACAATAAAATTTGTCTCAGTTTCGTTGAAAAATTCGGCCAAGCCGTCATTTCAACAAGCGCCAGCTCACCGGATGGCTCGATTTTCCATGACCCCTCCCTGATTCACGACCATTTTAAAGGCCGGATCGATCTGGTAATTGACGGTGGCCCGGTTCCCGGAAAGCCGTCCAGCATTATCAATCTCTTTAACGACGAACCCGAGGTAATCCGGGAAGGCGCGGGTGATGTAAGCATGTTTGTCTGACAGCGGAACAGCGCGGGATGGCGCTGGCATTCCAGCTGTTGGGATACGCGATACGACCTTTTCCCCCCGGGGTGTCCGGTTTCAGGCAAGTCCGAAAGCCGGCCTTCAGGGCCTCGGTTCGTACCGGTATTCGGCGGCGATGTCGGACCGTGACAGGCGGCTGAAAAGGCTGTCCAGGGAGGACTCGGTCAGGTACTGCAAAAAAGACAGGGGCTTTTCTTCCGGATACACCGTCGAAATTTTCCCCTTGATCCCGCCCAGCCTCCCGGCCCATTCAACAGCATCCTCGAAATTACCGGTGCGGTCGACCAATCCCAGCATTTTTGCTTCCTCTCCGGAGAAAATCCTGCCGTCCGCCAGTTTCCCCATTTGCAGGGGATCCATTTTTCTTCCAAGGGAAACATCCTGCACGAACTGGCGATGGATCGTATCCACAAATTTCTGAAGGATTTCTTTCTCCGGGGCCGTCATTTCGCGCAAGGGTGACCCGATATCCTTATACTCACCACTTTTGATGACAATGGGCAGCAGACCGATCTTTTGAAAAATTTCACGGAAATTGGTGTATCCCATAATCACACCGATGCTGCCGGTTATTGTCCCGGGATTGGCGACGATGCCGTCCGATGCGGCGGCGATGTAATAACCGCCGGAAGCAGCCACGGAACCCATGGAGGCGATCACTTTCTTTTTTTCGATGGTTTTTCGAACCTCCCGGTAGATTTCCTGGGATGGTCCCACTGCCCCGCCCGGGGAATCGATGCGCAATACGATGGCTTTGATACTCTCATCCTCACGATATTCCTTGAGCTGCCGAACCGTATCCTTGGATTCCATGATGACCCCTTCGATTTCCACAATGCCCACCGTGTCACCGGCAAAGGATGGGGATTTTTGAACGCCGACGATCAGCATGGTCATGGTCACGAACATGCCGGAAACGATGGCCGTGAAAACCAGGATAAAAAAAAGATAGGGGTGTCTTCTTGAAAACATAATCCGATCATGACCTCGTTTTCTATGATTTCATTCCGCTGCCGGAACACACAACAAAAAAGCGCCAGCCCGGTGAATCGTTCCTGCCGGCAATGGATTGCGCGGCAGGAACGACATGCGGCTAACGCTTTTATGGTTTGTTCGGACTGAAACCAGGTTTCCAGCTATTCCGCTTTCTCCCGATCCGCTTTTCGGCCGTCGCCGTCCGTGGCACCATTGAGTTTTTCCTGCAGGTTTTCCCGCAGAATTTCGCCAAAGGAAGACGTCGCCGGCTTCATATTATTGACATACTCTTTCAGCGTGGTCTCGTCGTCATCCATGTCAATGCGCTTGATGGACAAGCCGATCCGGCGTTCCTCGGTGTTCACATTCATGACCTTGGCGGTCAGGGTGTCCCCCACATTGTATTGGCCCACCGGCGTCTTGATTTTCTCCTTGCTGATTTCGGAAACATGGACAAGGCCCTCAATACCCTCTTCCAGTTCAACAAAAATACCGAAATCGGTGACATTGGTAACCGTGCCGGAAATCACCTTGCCCACTTCGTATCGTTCCCGGACGGTTTTCCAGGGATCCTGCTGGAGCTGTTTGACGCCCAGTGAAAATCGTTCGCTTTCCTTATCAATATCCAGAACGATGGCTTGAACCACATCCCCTTTTTTATATACCTCGGACGGATGCTTGATCCGCTTGGTCCATGAAATATCCGAAATGTGAACCAGACCGTCGATATCGTCATCAATGCCGATAAATAAACCGAAATCCGTTATATTTTTGATTTTTCCCTCAATTGTCGTGCCGATCGGATACTTTTCGCTGATCACTTCCCATGGATTGGGGACAACTTGTTTCATACCAAGGGATATTCTCCGGCTTTCCGGTTTGAGATCCAGCACGACCGCTTCCACCATCTCACCGGTGGAGACGACTTTGGAAGGATGTCGGACCTTCCTGGTCCAGGACATCTCGGACACATGAATAAGCCCCTCGACCCCCTCTTCCAACTCGACGAAAGCGCCATAATCGGTCAGACTGACGACTTTGCCTTTCACCTTTGATCCCACCGCATATTTTTTGGTTGCCACGGTCCAGGGATCCGGGGACAACTGTTTCATCCCCAAAGAGACTCGTTCTTTCTCCAGGTCAAATGAAAGAACCTTGACCTTGATCTTATCTCCCACGGTGAACATTTCCGAAGGATGCTTGACCCGGCCCCAGGAAATATCGGTGATATGCAGCAGTCCGTCCACGCCGCCCAGATCCACGAAAATTCCATATTCGGTGATATTTTTCACAATGCCTTCCAGCACCTGACCTTCGGTAATGGAAGACAGCGTGGCCGATCGTTTGGACTCTCTTTCCTGCTCCAGGATGGCCCGGCGCGACAGGACGATATTGCTTCTTTTGCGATTATATTTCAGTATCTTGAATTTAAACGTCTGGCCAACCATTTCATCCAGATTCCGAATGGGACGAAGATCCGCCTGGGACCCCGGCAGAAATGCCTGGAGACCGACATCAACGGAAAATCCGCCTTTCACCCGGCTGGTGATCACGCCTTCGATGGTGCCGTCCGTATCGTATGTTTCCCGGATGGTTTCCCAGACCTTGACTTTTTCAGCCTTTTCTTTCGAAAGTACGACCCGTTCCTCTTCTTCATCCCAGAATTCAACCATGACTTCGACCTCGTCATGGATGTTCGCATGGACGGCGCCGCTTTCATCTTTGAATTCCTGGATACGGATCTGCCCTTCCGACTTATATCCGATATCGACAAGGACATAATCCTTGTCGACGGCGATAATTCTACCGGTAACGACTTCTCCCTCCGCGAATCTCTTAAAACTTTCCTCGTACAGACCCATCAGCTCATCCATGCCGCCTTCCCCCTTTCGGGAGCCTTCGGCGAATCCGTCCGCAGTCGGATCATCGGTGGGTTGCGCGCTGCTGTGAAATACAGCCGCCTCCAACAGGTCATCTCCAATAACATTCTGATTTACATCGCTTTTAAAAGTGTTTTCCATGAACTGTAATACCCCCTTAACCAAATTTTTATTCCGCGCCCGTGAAGAGCGCGCAATAAGTGAAAGGGCTTATACCAAACGAGCCTGGAAAACACAATGATTAATTCGTCCAACGGATGGATGAGGTCCGCAAGGACTGCGAAGGCCTATTCCGGATGATCTGGAAGGGGTTTCATGCTTGGCGCCAAAATGGTTGCAGCAAAAGTGGGGCCGGCACCAATCACCGGCCATGTTTTCCATGTATCTCCATCAGCATGCGATCCACCACTTCCGTGATGGAAAGCAATGTGGAATCAATGACAATGGCGTCCTCCGCCGGCTTCAGGGGAGCCACTGCACGCGTGCTGTCATTTTGATCCCGGCGCATGATGTCGGCCTCGACTTCTTCCAGGCTCTGGGACGATTTTCCGGCCAGCTCACCGAATCGGCGCAATGCCCGGGTGCGAACCGACGCTTCCAAAAAAAACTTGACGTCGGCTTTGGGAAACACAACCGTGCCCATATCCCGGCCCTCGAAAACCGCTCCGCCTTCGGCCCCCAGCCTGCGTTGAAGATCGAAAAGGCATTCGCGCACCACCGGTTTGGCGGATATGGCCGACGCCAGCATGGTGATTTCAGGTGTCCGGATGCAATCGGTGATATCCCGTTCACTGGACAGCAACCGCAAACCCTGCCCTGCGAACACCAGGCGCAGATCCACCGCCCGGCATAATTTTTCGAGGTCGGCCGGATCTTCATGGCGGATATTTCGAAGTTTCGCCTCGTAGGCGATCCCTCGATACAAGGCACCGGTATCGACATAGGTATAGTTCAGGCGCTCCGCCAGGATACGGCTGGCCGTTGTTTTCCCGGCCCCTGCCGGACCATCGATGGTAATGATCAATTTTCGCATATTCCGGGCTCCGAATGGGAAAGACGATTTCCAGGCTATGTGTTTTATGATAGTATAACCGATATTCCTGAATCAGGCTATATTCCTTTTTTTCAGTATCGAGGTTCTCCATGACGATTGTTCAAACCGGACTGGAACATTTTATTGATTCCCCCCCTGGTTGGATTTCAGGCAAACGCATCGGCTTGTTATGCAATCCGGCTTCCGTTGACCGCCGTTTCCGACACGCCCGGGACCTGATCGCTGAAAGATTTCCCGGCCAATTGACCGCGCTGTTTGCACCCCAACACGGTTTCTTTGCGGAAAAACAGGACAACATGGTGGAATCCGAGGATACCACCGACCCTCACTGGAACATACCGATTTTCAGCCTGTACGGGAAAACCCGCGTCCCGACAAAAAAAATGTTCGACGCCATCGATATGTTGCTGGTGGACATACAGGATGCGGGGACCCGGGTTTATACCTTCATTTATACGCTTTCCTATTGCCTTGAAGTCGCCCGGGAGCAAGGGAAAACAGTGGTCGTGCTGGATCGACCGAATCCCCTGGGGGGCGTGGCGGTTGAAGGAAACTGTCTCCGGTCCGACTGCGCCTCCTTTGTCGGCCGCTATCCGATTCCCATGCGTCACGGCCTGACCATCGGTGAAATCGCGCAGCTGTTCAACGAACACTATGGTATCCAATGCGATCTTTCCGTTTTTCCCATGCTCGGGTGGAAACGGTCCATGCTTTTCCCTGAAACCGGACTTCCCTGGGTCCCCCCGTCGCCCAATCTCCCCACCCCTGCATCCGCCCTGGTTTATCCGGGCCAGGTCCTGTGGGAAGGCACCAATGTTTCCGAAGGGCGTGGCACGACTCAGCCCTTTGAACTCTTCGGCGCTCCGTTTATCCGTCCGGAACGGTTGGTACGGGAATTGGCGGACGAACCGCTGGAGGGGGTTGTCCTGAGGCCGGTGATCTTTGAACCCACATCCAATAAATGGAGCGGGAAAAGCTGTTTCGGCTTTCAACTGCATGTGGTCGATTCCGATGCCTACCGGCCCTATGCGACTTCCCTGAAATTGCTGAAGGCAACCATCCGGCTTCACGGGGATTCTTTTCGTTGGAAGTCTCCCCCCTATGAATATGAATTCAACCGCTGGCCCATTGATCTCATCATCGGCGACAAGGATGTCCGGCGACGGATCGAGCAAGGTGAATCAATCGAGACAATGGAAAAAGGCTGGCGGCAGGAAGTGGAATCGTTTCGGGAAATCAGCAACAGGTTCCAACTATATTGAAGCCCGTCCGGGGAATGCGTATTCCACCCGAAATCGCGACAAGAAGGATACAAAAAGCAGGAACCCCTCGGAGCCGTGACAGGGTTCCTGCTGTTGGACCATCAGGCTTTCTTCTTCAAACTATCGATTTCTTTTTTCAGCTCGGATATCTGCCGGTCCTTGTCATCCCCAAGCGGGGCCACCGGGTCGACTCCCTCGTCTTTTTTCCAGGTGTCTTTCAATTCGTCAAAACCAAGATACAGGGCCAGACATCCTCCCAGCAGCAGCATGGCGGGAACAACCCCGGCCAACAGCTGCAGGAATGGTTTAAACCATATCGCCATGCCGATAATTCCCAGGAGAGCTCCAACCGCGCCACCAATTAATGTTTTCATAAAACCGTTTCCTCCTTTGACTTGTCATAAATGATTTATTTGATGTGATCCTGAATGAATTTACAGTCACCGATCCACGGTCGGCATGGCCTGATCCGCGAGCCCTTTGCTACGCGCCGAAGACCATATTTTATAGCCGTTATTTCAAATAGATATACAACTTTTTACCGCTCAACCCAAATTTGCGCAAAAAGTAACACAACCAACCATCTAACGCAAGACCATTTTTTCAAAAGAAAATCGTTGGAATCCCACAGGGAAGGGGGTTCGTGCCCAAATTGGGAAGAAACCTCAACAGCCAGCCGGGACTCCCGAGGGGCAACAATCATATTGCATTGCAAAGAGCCATTTGATAGTTTTACTATTTTTGGTGAATGCGGAAATGGTACACGGCTTGGATCCAACTCATGGACAGGGAAGACTGGAATGATACATGCGCTGAAAAAGGCTTTGCGCCGGTTGAAAACCCTATTGGATAACCTGTTGAACAAAGCACTCGATGGAACCCACGATCACTTCGCCTGTCATCTCCCGCCCAAGACCGGCTTCCTGACCAGTTTGGTGCTGCGCTTTTTCCTGTTCGGCATCGGAATAGACGAAAAAAAAGCTGCCAAACTGAAGGGCCTGGAAAAAGAAGGGGTGGTTGTCTATGTGAATAAATATAAGAGCCGTTTTGAATTTCTGCTCCACCACACCCGCTACCAGGCCCTCGGCCTTCCTTTTCCGGAAATCGGGTTTTACTACAACTTCCCCGTATTGCTGCCCCTGACTCGTCTGCTTAGAATTTTTCTGTCATATGTGGATTATTTCTTTCGGTACTTCCATGCCCCGGATCCCTTCATCAGTGGGTTTATCCGGAATCAATTACTCGAAGGCAAGGCCGGATTCTTTTCTCTTATCGACAAAAAAGGCTTTCAAAGACGATTCATCAAGGCCAAAACCGATCCTGTGCGGTACCTGATCGAAATACAGCATACCATCGACCGGCCGGTTTTTGTCATTCCCCAATTGATTTTCTACAGCAAACGCCCCATCCGCACCTCGCCGACACTGATCGATTTCCTGTTCGGCGCGGAAGAATCACCGGGCAGGATCAGACGTCTGATCACACTGGTTCAGAAACCGAAAAAAATTTTCGTAGAGAATTCAGAGCCCGTCAACCTTAAGGAATTTCTATCGATTCCACGATACAGGACCATGAGTATCGACCAACAGGCCAGAACCCTGCGGGAATATTTGTTGTCCACCATCGATCGACATCGACGCAGCATCATCGGACCGGTGCTGAAATCCCGGGTTGAATTGAAAGAAAGCGTTCTCACGAACCGGCATGTTCAGCAATTCATTCAGCAACATGCCAAGGAGGAAGCCGTTTCCATCCGGCATGTCCAAAAAAAAGCCAACGATTATATTGAAGAAATCGCCGCCAATTACAGCCAGAACTGGATTCAGGTGTTCGATCTTTCCCTGCGCCTCATCCTGCGGATGCTGTTTGACGGCATGGTGATCGACATGGAAGGGCTTGCCCGGATTAAGGAGCTGTCCACCAAAGGACCGTTGGTGCTGGTCCCATGTCATAAAAGTCATCTCGACTATCTGATTCTTTCGTTCATTTTTCATCATAACAATATGCCCTGTCCACATATCGCTGCGGGAAAAAACTTGTCATTCTGGCCCATGGGGACGATTTTCAGGGGCGGCGGTGCTTTTTTCCTGAGGCGCACATTCAAGGGCAATATGCTGTATTCCATCATTTTTTCGCGTTATATCTATAAGATATTACAAGAAGGATTCAACATCGAATTTTTTATCGAAGGAACCCGCAGCCGAACGGGAAAGCTGCTGATGCCGAAATTGGGACTTCTTTCCATTATCGTGGAGTCCTACCTGAAAGGAGCCTGTGACGATATCCTCTTCGTACCGATCTTCATCGGTTATGACCGGGTGATTGAGGAAAAATCCTACCTGCATGAGGTCGAGGGGGGCCAGAAAGAGCCCGAAAGCCTCAAACAGGTGATAAAAGCGCGGAAAACCCTGAAAAAGCGCTATGGCAAGGTATATGTCAACTTCCACGATCCCTTGTCGCTGAAAGAGTATCTGCATGACCGGGAATACACCAGCCACGAATTGTCCCGTGAAACGCAAAAGGAGATCTGCCAGGATCTCGGTTTCCGGTTCGTCAACGGCATCAACCATGTTGCCGTTGTGACGCCCTACGGCGTTGTCGCGAGCGCCATTCTGAACATTTCCAAAAAAAGAGTGCCGTACGAAACCATCGAAGCGTATTTGACCGTATACATGGACTACCTGATTTCCATCAAGGCGAAGCGGAGCGACAGTCTCTTATCCCATGACCATCAAAAAACATTTAACTCCGTGTTATCCGTTTTCGTCCAGCGCAAATTCATCGAGCAGGCCATCTCCAATGAGGAGGAAAGATTACCGAGCAAAAGGCGGCTTTATAAAGTCAATGAAAGCCGGCGCCCCGGCCTGGATTACTATAAAAACAACTGCATCAACTTTTTTGTTCCGGCCGCGTTTACCGCGGTGGCTGTTCTGGAAACCGACGCCTTCCAGTTTTCCTCCTCCGACCTGATAACGACCTATCATTTTCTTCGGGAATTGTTCATCAACGAATTTGCGTTTGATGTGGACAAAACACCGACCGTCCATATCCGGAAAACGCTCAAGGCCTTTATCGACATCGGGATGCTGGTGCCGCATCCGACGCTTCCGGAAACCTATACCCTGACCAGCGCGGGCCTGAAAAAAATAAAATTTTTCGCTGCTTTTCTGAAGACCTATCTCGAATCATACCTGGTCGTTCTTCATTTTTTTATCCGATATCCGGCACAAATCATCGAGGGAAAAGACCGCATCAAAAAAATTCAGTCCATCGGCAATCGGATGTACAATCGAAAAGAAATTGAGCATGTCGAAGCGCTTTCGAAAATCAGCTATCTGAATGCGGACAAACATTTCATGGACCTTGGACTCGACAAGGAAAGCGAAAAGGAAACAGTTGAATCGTTTGTTGAAAAAATTCAGCATTATCTGAATGTGCTCCAGCCATGAACGGATGCAGACCGGCCATCGGGTTCGACACATACCTGCATTCCGACCGCTGGAAAGTGGCAACGGAATAACCGCGTACTCTCAATTCATATGATCGGGTCACCATGAAGGCATTACTCTTGGCAGCCGGCTTCGGAACGCGTCTGCTGCCTTACACCAGCCATACCCCCAAGCCGCTTTTCCCCATCGCGGGAAGGCCCCTGATGGATCATATCATCCGGCAATTGGAGGCCGCCGGTTGTCATGCGATCCTCATCAACACCCATCATTTGCACCAGCGGGTGGAAGAATTTGTATCGCGGCAGGCTTACCGGATACCCGTTTTCACCCGTTTTGAACCCGAAATACTCGGGACCGGAGGGGCCATAAAAAATGCGGCGGATTTTTGGGACAGCGATCCTTTTCTGGTGGTCAACAGCGACATTGTTACCGACATCGACTTCCGGGAGGTGTATGAGTTTCATTGCCGCCATCCACATCCGGTAACCATGGTGCTCCATGATTATCGGGAATTCAATCAGGTCTCCATGAATCCGGATGGGATGGTCGTTGCCTTCCATGAAAAAGCCGGAGAATCGGATACCGGACCTTCTACACGACTGGCGTTTACCGGCATCCAGGTAATCGATCCGGAAATTCTGGAATACATACCGGAAAAAACATTCCGCAACAGCATCGATGTTTACCGGCAGGTCATTCAGAATGGCCGCGGCGTGAAGGCCTGTGTAGTAAAAAACCATCATTGGTGCGATATCGGCACGGTGGAATCGTACAGACGAATCGTTTACGAAGCCATGGCTCCGGAGGCCTTTGACCAAGCATTCGGTCAACGACCACCCACGCCGATTCAGCGCTCGCGACTCAAGGGCGACGGCTCCGACAGGGCCTGGTACCGTCTTGCGAGCGACGGACGGTCCCTGGTGATGGTCGATCATGGAATCCGGACCTCCCAAACCGTCTGTGAAGTCGATTCGTTTATCGCCATCGGTCGCCACCTCTCCAGGAAAGGCGTTCCAGTCCCCCGAATTCACCTGGCCGATGCCTTCTCCGGGCTCGTCTTCCTGGAGGATTTGGGAGATATCCATCTTCAGCAGGTGGTCCTGTCGGCCGAACCGGAAGACGTGAAACAATATTACCGCCGGATTATTGATCTTCTGTTTCACATGGCAACCAATGCCGCCGAGGATTTCGACCCGAGCCAAACCTATCAGACACCTGCGTACACTCGGGAACTGATTCTCTCCCGGGAATGCGGATATTTTCTGGAAGCTTTTGTAGGCGGGTACCTGGGGCTGACGGTGTCTTTTAACGACATGGCCCCGGACTGTGAGAGACTGGTCGAGGAGGTCATGAAACACGCCGTTACCGGATTCATGCACCGGGACTTCCAATCACGAAATATCATGGTGAACGGGGGACGAATCTTTTTCATCGATTTTCAGGGAGGGCGGCTGGGGCCCGTTCAATACGACCTGGCCTCCCTGTTGCTGGATCCGTATGTCGCCCTGCCGTTTGGGCTCCAGTTGGAACTGCTGGAATACGCCGTTGAAAAAGCCGTGGCCTTGAAGCTATCCGCCGCGGAAAGTTTCCGCTATGGTTTCCGGGCTTGCGCCCTGACCCGTAATCTCCAGATCCTTGGCGCCTATGGTTTTCTGAGCCGGGTCAAGGGGAAGACCGATTTTGAGCAATTTATCCCGCAGGCCCTGAAAAGCCTGCACCACAATCTGAACATGCCGTACCCACCGGATTATCCGGCGATCCGATCCATCGTCAATCGAATCAGAAAGGAACTGCCATGAAGGAACCCATTCGCATTATGATAAACGGAATCCCGGGGAATGTCGCGGTCAATCTCGCCAGGCATGCCCTGGCGGACAACCGCTTTCTGGTGATACCCTGGTCGTTGACCGGACCCGAAATCGAAGCCGACCGGCACGAAATCGATGCCTTCGTTTGTCATCTGATCAGGCCCGCTGAACGGGATGAACGCATCCAGGAAATCCGGAAACAATACGAGCGTTTTATCTCGATAGATTATACCCATCCTTCAGCGATAAACGCCAATGCGGAATTTTACTGCCGCTATCACCTCCCCTTTGTCATGGGAACCACCGGCGGCAACCGGCAGCTTCTCCTTCAGACCGTTCAGCAATCCGGTATTCCGGCGGTGATCGCCCCCAATATGGCCAAACAGATCGTCGGCTTCCAGGCCATGATGGCCTATGCGGCCGAAACATTTCCAGGCCTTTTCAAGGGGTATTCCTTGGAAATCCGGGAAAGCCACCAGCAGGGCAAAGCCGACACCAGCGGCACGGCCAAAGCAATGGTGGAGTATTTCAACAAACTGGGAGTCCCTTTCTCCGCCGACGACATTCTCATGGAGCGGGACCCGGTCAAACAGGCCAGGGACTGGGGAATACCGGAAGCATATCTAAGCGGACACGGATGGCACACCTATACACTTGTCTCGGCCGATAAAAACGCGACATTCACATTTACCCATAACATCAACGGCCGGGATATATATGTGGACGGCACCCTCGATGCAGTCGTTTTTCTCCACCGACAGATGGAAACGGGAATTGCCGGAAAGGTCTTTTCCATGATCGATGTCATGCGGGGTTTTCCGGCGTGAATGCGCGGATACCATGTCCGGAATCCTGTCACGACAACGGAAGGGTGATCAGGAATTCCGCCCCCTTGCCCGGCTGACTGGAGCACTCGATCCGGCCGTTGAGTTTCTGGGTAACAAGATTATAGACGACATGCATGCCCAGGCCGCTCCCGCCCTGACCGCGCTTGGTGGTGAAAAAAGGTTCGAATATCTTTTCCAGAACCTGCGGCTTCATGCCCTTGCCGTCATCACGGTAATGGAACAGCAATGTATCCGTATTCCGGCTGACCGTTATCCGGATCTCCCCCTTGCGGTCCTCTTCAAAAGCATGAACCAGGGAATTCATGACCAGATTGGTGATGATCTGGGAGAAAGCTCCGGGATGGGTGTTGATTTCGAGGTCCTCCGGGCAATCCACCTGAATGGAATGCCCGCTGCGCTTGTATTTCGGTCGCAGGCTGTTCAGAACCTCCATTAAATACCCCTTTAAATTGATCCGTCGTTTTTCACCACCGGATTGATCCACCGCCACCTGTTTGAAACTGTTCAGCAGCTCGGCCGCTCGCTGCAGGTTGGTCAGGATGAGCGTCGAGGCTTCCAGAGCGATGCGGGCATATTTTTTCATTTCCGCTGTCTCCGGTTCCACTGCCTCCGGCTGCCGGAGATAGGCCTCGGTGGTATCCTTTAAAAAAGAGGCGGACATAACCCCGACGCCTAAAGGCGTGCTGATCTCATGCGCCACGCCTGCCACCAGATCTCCGAGAGCGGCCATCCTTTCCGACCGCAGCAGGTGGGCCTCCGCCTGCTTCCGTTCGGTTATGTCCCGCAGAATGCCGCGGAAACCGACCGGATTCCCGGCGGCATCCCTGATCAGCGTAACCGAAGTTTCAATCCAGCACATCCCGCTGTCTTTTCGAATCAGACGCCAATCGAAAGCCTTGGTGGGAATGCCCGTGCGGTAAACGGTATTGAAAATATGAAACACTTTTTTGGCATTTTCCGCATCCATGAAACGCCGGTTGTTCATCCCGATCAGCTCTTCCTCTCCATACCCCAGTATCCGGCACATGGAGGCATTGACGACCGTAAGATTACCCGCCAGGTCCACTTCAAAATAGCCGTCTTCTATATCTGCCAGAATTTCACGATACTTTTCCTCGCTTTTCCGTAATGCGGCCTTGGTCTGATGCAGAGAAACGATTTTTTTGCGATATTGTTCGTTGAGTTCCTGCAGTTTTTTCCTGGCCGCCGCCTCTTCTCTTCGCAGTTTTTCGGCTTCAAAATACCGCCGGTCGGCCAGCTCGATCTGCCGTTCAAACAGGGAGCGTCTCTCCCTGGCCATGGGGCTGAAATCGCGAATCATCATCATCCATCTGGCTGGCAGGGACATCTCTCTCCAGTTCAGGCAGATACGCCCATAGGGCGCATCAAAGATGTCTCCTTTTTTCAGCAGGCAGGAACCGTTCTCGATGACATCCTCGGTGATCACCGTGGCATTGTATGGAGGATCGGTTGAATAGCCTTCGTCGAACACGGGTTTTGGGTGGAGTGACTTTTCCTGCAATTGGACCCGTTTGCCGACGATCCGGCCACGGATGTATACGAGTGAATCACATTCCGTATAATTCAACCGGTGGACGCCGTATAATTTCTCGCAGATGTTTTTCAGCAAAGCCTGGTCATACAAGATTCTGGTCCGGGCAGGTTGATGGTGATACACCGCCGGCAAGGCGGAGAGGAGTCCGGCGGCCCATCGAGTGAAAATTCCCATGGATTGGTTCGCCACGGGGGGGTCCAGCTTGATGATGAAATCCGCCGACTCCCGCCTCAGCTGCAATAGACGGATGGAGGAAAAATTATTGAAACGCTGAATGTGTCGATGAGAAAAAATGAAACTCATCCGGATTCCAAACAGGGACACAATGGATCGGAAAAGCCCGGCTGTAACTCCGGTTCCGATTTGGGCACCGATTTTCTCCCAGTCATCCAATGTCAGAAACGGATAGGCCCGGCTGCAGTTCTGAAGGATGGTTAAAAAATCCGGCAGGGGGATCCAATTATGCGGTTTGGAGATGAAATCCCTGTCGGTCTGAACATCCCGCAGGAGCTCCTCTTTTTCAACTCCCAATCTGGAAAAATAATCCAACAGTTGGATCGGCGAAATACAGCGAACACGATACGAATCAATATCTGTCCAACTCATGGCGATCCAAGTCCATTGGAGGTTGCTGGAATGGTTTGCAAGCAGAAGAGTTGAATGACTGTCGTTATGTAGCCTGTTAGCCCAAATCGGTTTAAATTGCAATATCCTTGGTGGGCTATGATGGACAGGAATGCAGGGCTGGCAGGCTGTTTCTCGGCAATCGAATATGGAATCGAGACCCTTTGCCGGGCGTCGACTGGACCTCAATATCGCCACCGTGTTCCTGGACGATTTTTTTGGTCAACAGTAAGCCCAGCCCGGTTCCGTCCAGCCCCTTGGTGGTAAAAAAAGTCGAAAAGAGTCTATTCCGGGTTTCCTCATCCATTCCGCAGCCGTCATCCGCGACGATATAGTGGATGACGGCTTTTTCCTCAAAGGCACGCAACCGCACGAACGAACCAACCGTGGTTGAATCCTGCCGGCAGGCGTCAATCGCATTCCCCACCAGATTGGTCAGGCATTCATGCATGGCCTCCGGGTCAATTGCCGCCGGCTCCGGGAACTCCTGCAACTCCATTTCCAGCCGAATCCCGTATGTATCAGCCCTGGAGGCGTACATTTCCATGACTTCCCTTGCGATATCGGCGGGATTGACAAGTTTGGGATGTATTTTGCGGCCCTTTGAAAAATTCAGAAACGCCTTAACGAATGTCGACATCCGTTCGATGTTGCGATCCAGCATCGTCATGCCGTTTTCCAGGCGGTCGATATCGGCTTTTTGAACACCGCTTCTCAGCATGTACATGCCGCCCTCGAGGGCGGCGATGAGATTTTTAACCCCATGGGCCAAGCCGGCAACCGTTTGACCTACAGCTGCCAGGCGCTCCGCTTCCAGTTTCTCGTTCTGTAATTTTTTTATCTCACGCAAATCCTGTATGGAAAACGCCATCCCCAGGGAGTTGCCGTCCATCAACAATTGATTCCCCACCAAACGGACAGGCACTTTCTCTCCGGATGAACTCGTGATGGTGGTTTCCGGTATGGAAACATGCTGATGGCCTTCCGTGACCTGCCGGCAGAATCCATTCGGCAGCAAATCAGCCAGGGTTTCATGGGTCAGCTCCCGCGCTCCCAGATCGCCGATGATCTTGCGGGCCGCAGGATTGATAACGGTGATGCGGCCTGTGGCATCCAGGGCCAGGATGCCATCCATTGAAGTCGAAACGATCGTCTCCAGGAAGGAATGGGCGAATTTCAACCCGTCCCGCAACTGAATCGTCTGGGTTACATCCACGGCCATCTCCATGACGGTATCAACATCGCCTTCCAAAACCGTCAACGGAACCGTAATCACGTGCAGATGGATCGTCCGGTCGTCTTTTGTCCGCCACACATGATGACCTGTATGGAGCTGGCCGTCCTCGAAGGTTTTTCGGGCCGTGCACTCCGAGCAGGTATGATCGGAACCTTTCAGGCCGCTGAAACAGTAGCTGCCTTCCACATCTCCCAGCATCTGTTTTGTCCGGGCATTGGCCTTGACGATACGAAAGTCCCTGTCGATCAGCACAATCTGACAGGGAACCTGATCAAACAACAACTGGTATTCCCGCCGCATCTGTTCCAGTTCGGTGACATCGATACACATTTCCACCAAAAACGGAATATCGCCGTCCGTATCGATGATCGGCAGGGTCTGCTTGATATACCGCGTCAATCTGCCGTCTCTGTTATAGCCAATCTCCTGACTGATTCGGGCCCTGCCGTCTTGAAATGCTTTCGCGCCTTTACAGTCGGGACACAGGGTCCCCCTGTTTTTATACACGGCAAAACATTTTTTCTGACGCCAAGGCCCGAACATCTGTTCAAAACCCTTGTTGGCATGAATCAGATTGAAAGCCTGGTCGATGACCGCGATGGCCATGGGGACGGCATCAAACAGCTGGTCACGAATCCACGCGGAAATTTGGGGTGGTGGCTGGATCAAAATCAGTCGTCTTTCCTGAACGGTATTCGAATCATGCTTGCATGTTTCCGTAGCATGGTACCGGCATCCGGTCTTGGGATGCAAAATTTTTCTTTACAAAATGCGCCCCAACCATTTATTATACCATTTTAATATAGATTAAATTTATATATATAAATAATAAAATTTATTTTCAACCCAAAACATTATTTTCAAATCGGTTTTTTCCGAAAGCCGATTGGCGCAATCGGAAAGGCCGCAACAGAACAGGCATCGCCCGACAGGAGGAAGTAAATGAAAAAAATCTTGGTCTTAGGTTCCGGTGCAGGCGGAACCATGGTAGCCACCAAATTGCGCAGGGAACTGAGCCCCTTGGAGTGGCAAATCACCATCATCGACAATGACGACATCCACCATTACCAGCCCGGCTGGCTGTTCATTCCCTTTGGTATATATACCGCCGAGGATTGCATGAAACCCAAACGGGATTTTATACCCAAAGGGGTCAACTTCGTTCTGGATGAAGTGGTGGCAGTGGATCCGGATGCCCGCAAGGTCGAATGCAAAAAAGGCACCTATGAGTATGATTGGCTGGTCATTGCCACCGGCTGCCGGATCGCCCCGGAGGAGATTGACGGGCTCGAAGACTGGAAACCGGATTCCAAACGCCGGGAGCACACGTTTTTCACTCTCGAAAGCGCCATGGCGCTGTATCGGAAAATGAAATATTTTAAATCCGGACGGCTGGTGTTCAATATCGCCGAAATGCCCCACAAATGTCCGGTGGTGCCCATGGAATTCATTTTCATGGCCGATTGGTTCTTTGCCAAAAACGGGGTCAGAAACAATATTGAAATCGAATTCGTAACCCCCAACACCGGAATTTTCACCAAACCCATTGCCACAAAAGTATTAAGCGTCGCCGCCGAGGAGAAAGGCATCCGGGTTACGCCCAATTTCGACCTGGCCTCGGTGGATCCGGAGCAAGGAATTTTGCAGTCCGCCAAAGGGGAAACTGTTCCATATGATCTGCTGGTTTCCACCATGCCGAATCTGGGCGCGGAATATGTCGATAATTCGGGCCTGGGTGACGGCATGGGATATGTCATGACGAATCATCACACCCTCAAGGCTGAAAAATACGACAATATTTATGTCGTCGGCGACGCCACCAATGTCCCCACCTCCAAAGCCGGTTCGGTGGCCCATTATGAAGCCGAAATCGTAGTGGAGAATCTGATTCTGGAAATCGATGGCCAGGAACCGAAGCCGGCCTTTGACGGCCATTCGACCTGCTTCATCGTTTCCGGCTATGACAAGGCATATCTTTTTGATTTTAATTATAAAACAGAACCGCTACCCGGCAAATTCCCCTTCCCCGGGGTTGGTCCTTTCGATTTGGTCGGGGAAAGCTATATCAATTATTGGGGTAAGATGATGTTTAAATGGGTTTATTGGAATTTGCTGCTGACCGGGCAGGATCTGCCGCTGGAGCCTCAAATGAACATGGCCGGCAAGAATTGGCCGCGAATCGATAGCGAATAGGGGGCCCGCATGACCAATGAAGAATTGATCCTTCAAAAATTGGAATACATCGAGTCGCACATCATTCCGGTTGCCAAGTTCGGTCACAGTATCCGGGAATTGAAGGATGACCTGATCCCCCTGGGCAATACGGCCGTCCAACTGGTGACCAAGGAATTGCAGGAGGTGGAAGCGGGTTTTGAACTTGATGATTTTTTTTTGCTGATCAAGCAGGCCATGCGCAGCACCCGGGATTTGATCTTCCTGTTGCGCCAGATGACCAGCATGATCGAGTTTGTCCGCGATCTGGAACCGTTGCTGAAATCCGCCATCCCCCAGCTCATTCATTATCTGGATGAACTGGAGCAACGCGGCGTCTTCCGGATTCTCCGCTCCATGCTGGATGTCCGTGCCAAAGTGGCGTCGGCATATGATTCCGAGGATATCGACCAGATCGGCGATGTCGCCGTGTCTCTGCTGGGCCTCACAAAACAATTATCCGACCCCCGGGCCATGGATTTTCTGGAAAAAATGGCGGCATTGCCGGGAAAAATCGATCTCTCCGGCAGTAAAAAAACCGGTCTGATGGGCATGGTGTCGGCCGGTTTCCGCCAGGACATCCAGGAAGGTCTCGGGGTTCTGCTGGAAATCACCAAGGCGCTGAGCAGCCTCAAGGACAAAACCGCGGATTCGACCGCTGCTTCGGACAAATGATGGCGCTGCCCGCGGCCCCGGTGGCTCTTTAATCAAACCATTCCCCGCCGGCGGGGCGATTTCCCGCCCGGCGGGCAGAAACCGGTGATACGAAAGCTCGCAATATGGATGGCAGTTTGCATGGATAGACGATTTTGCCGAAACCCTGCTGAAACAAAGGAGTCGATCAATGGCCTACGCCTCGGAAAAAAAAATTTTAGTGGTGGATGATGAACCGGATGTTCGTAATTTCCTGGCGACCTGTATAGAAGATGCCGGTTTTCACGTGGAAACGGCTTCCAACGGGGAGGAGGCATTGGAAAAAATAGAATCGGATCCGCCGGATTTAATGACGCTGGACATGGTCATGCCGAGAAAATCCGGTATCCAGGTCATGCGGACCCTGCGACAACATTCCAAATGCAAGAATCTTCCGGTTATCGTCATCACGGCCCATGCCCATGACGAGTTCGGCAGCGAGGACCTGAAAAGCTTCAATGCATTTGTCTCGGGACATCGCCCCCGGTACCTCCTGGAAAAACCCGTGTCACCGCAGAAGCTGGTAAAGGCCATCTGTGAAATACTGTCCGTGGAGGCCGCTGACGATACGGCACCTGTCCCCTCGGACCAGGAAACCATCGTCCGTCTGGTGAAAAGCAGCGACCAGGAGACCAGGAAAAAGATCATCGCGATGCTGTCGAATCAATCGCTGTAACGGCTGCGCCGGCGGTTCTTGCGGATCATGGAAGCGCATTCATCGTCCAGCAAATCAGCCACGGTGATGCCGTCCAGCTTCTCATAGAGGGCGTCCGTGGCGGCTTTCCAGGCAAGGCGGGCCCTGCAGGAATCCGCCATGCCGCATGATTCGGGTGAGCCGATGCACTCCACCAGGTCGGTCTGGCCTTCAAACAACCGGACGATGTCGCCCAGAGTGATCAAGGCCGGGTCTTTTGCAATGATATGACCACCCTTCGGACCCCGGACACTGGTGATCAATCCGGCGGCTTTCAGCGAACGGATCAGTTGTTCCATATATTTGACGGGGATGCCCTGCTGCTTGGATATGGCGCTCACCTGAACCGGGTCGCTGTTCCAATTCCGAGCCAACTCGAGCAGGATCCGGGTGCCGTAACGGCTTCTGGTGGATAATTTCATCGCCTATGGGTACCTGTATGCATTACCGCGGTTATGGCAACCGCTTATTGCCGGGACGATTCCCGGGTGTCGGCTTTCCGTTGGGAAACAATGGATTCACCGATTTTCTCCGCCGACAGGCCGAAAAGATCCGTCGTCGGCACCATTTCCAGGCAATCGTCTTCCCAGGATACGCTGTTTTCCTGAACGATATTCTTGATATGCTCGTATTTACCGCCAAGGGCCTTTATCTTGACGCCCAATGGAATCTGTTCCTTGAAACCGATATGGAGCAGCAGCAGAAATTCCATCAGGTTGGGAGATGCGCTGGATGCGGAAATGATCGGGATCACGATGATGCTGCGGTCATCCTTTCTGCCTTTGCCGATGTAGACATTCCCCTGCCGCACAATGATCCGCTTGGTTCCCTTCAGCAGGGTGTCCTTTTCAACGCGGGAAGGCAAGGCAGCCAAAACGCCTTCCTTTTTCAATACATGGATGCGGGTCTCATCGGTCAGTTCTCCCAGCTTATCCAACCCGTCGATGCGATACAGAATCGCACCTTTGATCTGTTCCACGACGCCCTGCAAATTCTTTAACACCAGCACATTTTTATTGGTCAGTTGAGCGGTCTTGAAACCAAAGGTCAAAAGGGTGTTGAACAGGATCCCCTCCACTTTTTCACTGATCCGGCTGGTTCCCACGGTTACGGTCTTGGCTTGATGCTTGATGGCGTCGATGGGACGTGCCATGGCGTTGATGGCGTCGTTCAGGCAGGAAAAAAGGGTATTCAGCATGTTCAGGGCCGTCCCCTTGACATGGAAATCGATTTCAAAATCGGCCACCGGCAAACGGCCGGCAAGATACTTCAACAGCAGGGTCAAATCCGCAGCCTTTTGGATATCCATGGCGCTGGATAACCGCTTTTCCTGCTTTTTCATCCGGAAAGCACGGTAAAACTCGACAATTTTTTCCCGGAAGGTTTTCTCCAGCACAATTTCAAAGACATCCAGGCCGGTTGCGGCGAACTGCTCGATGGTTTGCTTGAGATCCTCCCGGGCGTCATGCAGGAACCGCGAGCCGTCGTGAATCGCCAGGGCCGCGTAGTAGCCCCACAGATGTCCGACCAATGTGTTGACAATGGGCGAAAGGTGTTCCCCCACGATGGGGACATGAAATACATCGGCCGCGTAGGGTGCAAAGCGATCTTCCCCTTCATCGGCGATCACGACAGGCAGGGCTTTGTGAGCTTGGAAAATAGCGGTGTCCTTGATGATATCACCGATCACGGTACCGCGGGTCCCCGCGGCGCAGACAATGATCAAAGGCTCCGAAGACAAATCGATGTGCTTTTTATCCTCCACGTAATCCGTTGAAATGGTTTTATAACAGAGTTCACTCAGCTTGATGCGGATTTCATCCGCCGAGGCTTTGTTGGGCCCGCTCCCCACCGCCGCCCAGTAAGTCTTGGTGACCGCCAGGCGGTTGGCCGAGGCCTCGATGGTGTCTTTCATGGAAAGTATTTTTCGCATCTGGACCGGCAAGGCCAGTAACTGCTGGATCTCGGAAGTGATAAAATCCGGCCCCCTTCTTTTTTTGATTTCGGCCAACAGCAAACCGAGAACGGCGCCGGCCACAATCTGGGAATAAAAGGCCTTGGTCGAAGCCACGGACATTT
This sequence comes from Thermodesulfobacteriota bacterium, assembly GCA_049320885.1. Lineage (GTDB taxonomy): Bacteria > Desulfobacterota > Desulfobacteria > Desulfobacterales > SURF-7 > DYJD01. Next base: position 222,957 of record JBMORA010000001.1, read on the forward strand.
CGATATCCCGCCCGCTGCTGGTGTAAATCACCCCGTCGACCTTGAACGTGATATCCGAATCACGCCGGTTGACAATGGCCAGGGTATGTCCGCCTCGCTCCCGGACCATATCCACGGTTCGATTGGTATCCGTCGTTGTTCCGGACTGGGTGATGGCGACCATCAGCATATCGCTCAACTGATCCTGACGGTTGCTTTTTCCCAGCCTGAAGCCGCTCATTTCGGAAGACTTCATGGCATCGATCTGGATTGTCGGGTCATCCAGGTAATAGCCGAGGATATCGGCACAGGCCTTGGCCGCCACCCCCGCCGTCCCCTGGCCTACAAAAAAAATCCGCCGGATACGGTCTTCCTGGAGCGCCTGCCTGATTTTCACCGGCACGGCGGATTCATCCAACGAAATGGCCAACTGGTCCCCGCTGTCCCGTCTGATCTTCCAGCGATTCTGCAGCGTCTTTTCCACCGATACGGGCGATTCGGATATTTCTTTCAGGAAATAATGCGGATATTCCTGACGATCGATGTCCCGGGAAGTGATTTCCGTATGTTTGATATCCCTTTCGCTCAGCTCGATGGGGGTTCCGTCATAATAGAATCCGGTGATGCCGTCCAGCTTGCCGCTGGAGGCTTGATCCAGGATGAAAATCTGGCCCTGGGTTTTACCCTTTCTTCCGTCGATGATTTTTTCGCCGTCCAGTTTCAGATAGTCGGAGGTTTCCTCGACGAAACCGTACACCTCGGAAGTCGGCATGTAATGATCCTCGGCAAGCCCTACGAATACCGCCTGGCCGCTACCCCGCTGAGCCAGGAACAATTTACCCGGAAGCAAATCCGTATGCATGGAGATGGCATGGGAGCCTTCGAAGTCGTTGACCGCCAGCCGGAAGGCCTCCGGAACGGAATAACCGGCGCGGATGTGGGTTTCAATTTGGAGCGGAATAATTTTTGTATCCGTCGTGACTTCTTCCTGCAGTTCCCCCGATGTTTTTTCAAAAGCCGTTTTGAGCTCCAGGTAATTGTCGATATCACCGTTCAGGCAAACATGGATCGTACCGCTGCCGGACGGTTTCTTTTCGGCAACCCGGTTGTCCACCGGGTGACAATTGGGTTCGGTTATGGCTCCGACGGAAGCCCAGCGGGTGTGGGCGATGATGCTGCGATGGATGATGGGCAGACCGGCGAGAACGGCCAGAATCCGGTCTTCCCGGATTTGCCTTCTCAGAAAGCGGATATTGTCCCCCAGATGCCCGATCTCGGCCGCTATTTTGTACACCAATGTAAGGGTGACCCGAAGGCCTCCTTCCTTCGTAACGGATTCACGGACACTGACGCTGCGGTTCATCAGCACCGGCTGCGCCGCCCGGGCCTCGAGCGCCGCGCCTGTTTCAAGGCCGGCGACGCGTTGCTGGAACTCGGCATAGACCGGCCCGTCCACCACAAACAACAGTGAAATCCCGGCCGAATCTCTTCCACGGACCTCCAGCCGGTCGACGCTGTTCAGGACCGCGTTGAGTTCCCGGTAGATTCCGATGGCCTGATCGGTTTCCTGCACACCGGCGGCATCCATCAGATACCGGACCCGCTCGATATTTCCCTGTACTTCCCAGCGCAGAAACCAGGCCGCGTCCTTCAGGTCTTCAATCCGGCGTAGAACCACTTCCGTATCGGCCGTGTCCAACTCCCCCACACGTTTAGCCAAAATCGCCGTTTCCGTCTGGACGATCTTCTCCACCCTCGCGGTTATCCCGGCGAGTCGGCCCTGAATCGCCTCATCCCGGAATATTCCGACGAACGCCTGCTCCCGTTTCAAAATGCGGATCTTTTCCAGCAATTCCCTGATCCGTGCTCCGCCACCCAAATAGTGCTCCGCAAAGGATTTTTTTCCATCAAAATCGGAAAATCCCGACTTTTCCATGACCGTTGTCAGGTCAAGCAATTCCGCAACGGAAAACTCCCCTACGGTCCCGATTTTCCGCCTGAAAGAAATGATCCCCGCCAAACCGCAGCAAAGGGTAGCGGGCCGAAACGGAAACAGGATCAGCGCCCTGCCTGTAAACCCCTTGGGGACTTTTCCGAAAAAAACCGCCGTGGACAGGACGGCTCCCATGAGCCGGCCTAACGAAAGACACAACTCTTCGGACTTTTTTACGATAGGTCGTATCATTATCATTGCGCTCACATTCTTTGATACAGCTCCCGAATCCGTTCCCGGGTCATGAGCTCACGCCAGTTTTTGCCCAGGGCGTTTTCCCAAAGCGGGGCCAGGCCAAGCGCCACATCCGTCATTTTTTCCAGGCCGGCGGCATCCAGATCGCGGACGATGTTTCTGGGCAACCGGATTCCCTGCTTATCCATCATGCGCCTGAATTCGATCACCCCTTGGGGGTAGAATTCTTCCAGGTAATCGAAAACGATGGAATTCCCGATACCGTGGTGTACTCCGAGCACAAATGACAGACCGTAGGAAAGCGCATGGGCCACTCCCACTTGGGAATAGGCGATGCTCATGCCGCCGAAATAGGAAGCCATCATCAGTTTGTCGTCGCTGTCGACCCCGCCTTCGAGGAACACTTCCAGACAAAGGTCGCTGGCTTTTTCTCCATAGGCTTTGCTGAAAGAGTTGAGAAAGGTGCCCGCCAACGATTCGACGCAATGGATGTAGCAGTCCATACCGGTATAAAACCGTTGTTCCAGGGGAGCGCCGGCGATCAGCTCCGGGTCGAGGACCACCTGATCGAAAACCGTATGATCCGAATTCAACCCCAGTTTTTTTTCCGGTCCTGTCAGGACCGCCGTCCGGGAGACCTCGGCCCCGGTTCCGGAAAGGGTCGGAATGCCCACATGGTAAACAGCCGGATGGCGAATCAAATCCCAGCCCTGATATTCCGTCGAGGAACCGGGATTGGTCAGCATCAGGGAGATTGCCTTGGCAAGATCCATGGTGCTGCCGCCGCCAATACCGATGACACCGTCCGGCAGGCGCTGGGAATACTCCTGGACGTTCCGGGTCAGCTGATCCACATATTTGGTCTTGGGTTCGTCATCCACATTGACCCAGAGCAGCAAATCCTGCCCCACCAGGGGCACCCGGGAACGCAGTTCCTTGTCCTTGAAGTAATCATCCACCACGAACACCATGAAGGAATCCTGCCCGGTCCTTTTCGGGGCCAGAATATCGGCAAGTTGCGCAAAGCATCCCCTGCCGAACACCATATTGGTAACCTGTTTGAAGTTTCGGAACATACGGTCATCTTTCTGCAAATGCGGTTTGGGATTACCTGCCCTGACGGTTTTCATGCCGCCCGGCAGGGGTCACGTCACATCAACTGTATTGCTTCAGGTGTATTGCTTCAGGATGGTGCTCATCGAAGCAATTCTTTTTTCAATATCCGCCTCCTTCCAGGACAGCTTGATCTGCATACAGATGGTTCTGCCGATAAGGCCGTCGGAGCGGGGGCAGGAGAGCTTGCCGTAATCCGGACGATTCTCAAAAAGCTCAATGGGCAGCCTGGCGGCCGCGGACATGTTTTTCAAATGCTGCCACTGGCGGATATAATGCCAATTGTTATCGTACCAATAAAAACATCCGTCCACTCCCGCCCTGGCCAGTTCGGCGGCCGTCTGCCGGGCCCTGTTTTCATCCGGCAGCAGGAAGGCGAGAAATGTCGCCGAGTCTCCCCGGGCATCCGGTATCTGCCGGAATTCTATTCCACGGATTGCCGACAACCGGTCCTTGATCATCCGCTTATGGGTCTGCTGGGTGCCGATGATCCGGTCCAGTTTTCTCAATTGCGCCACCCCCACGGCGGCATTCAGTTCGCTGATGCGATAATTGAGCCCCAGAATCGCATGCCCCTCTTTTCCCCGGTCGGAGCCTCGATGGTCATGACCATGATCGGCATAGGCATCCGCCCTGGCGTACAAATCGGCGTCATCGGTCACCACCGCCCCGCCTTCACCGCAGGTAATGGTTTTGACGTAGTCGAAGGAATAGCATCCCATCTGCCCGAAGGTACCCAATGCTTTTCCGTTGTACGCGGCGCCCAGCGACTGACAGGCATCTTCTATCAGCAGCAATCCCTTCCGTTCGCAAAAGGCTTTTATTTCATCGATCCGCGCCATGGATCCGCACATGTGCACCGGTAATACCGCCTTGGTGCGTGAAGAAAGGGCCGATTCCAGCCCGGCCGGGTCCAGACACAAGGTTTCATCGATTTCGGAAAAGACCGGAACGGCTCCAGCCATGAGAACCGCCTCAATGGTCGCAATGAAGGTAAAGGGCGGCACGATCACTTCGTCGCCGGCCCCCACGCTGCAGGAAGCCAGGGCAATGGAAAGAGCCGCCGTGCCGCTGGAGCAGAGATGGCCATGGGCTGTCTTGAGCCGCCGGCACAGCTCCTGTTCGAAGGTCAGCGCTTTATAATGCCCCTTCCGCGCCTGATCGAACCCGTAACGAAATAGGACTCCCGTATCGAGGACATCCTGGACTTCTTTCCGCTCTTCTTCTCCAAATAATTCAAACCCCGGCATATGCTGGTCTCCTCACCGGTCGTGTCTGACCGAGTTCTTGTTTTTTCTGTTTTTCATTCCGCTTTTCATCGATGGCCTTGGCTTCTTCCATGCGTTCGAAATGCCTGCCGAAATACTGCTGCATGGCCAGCCGCGCATAATAAGCCGCCCTGGTGCCGATAAATTTCTCATGGGCCACCATGGCCGCCACGGCCATCTTGTGTTCCCCGCTCTCATCCGTGGCAAACCCCACAAACCAATCGTACCGCAGATTCGCCACCTCCCGGCTGCCCATGGAACCGGTTTTCCCGCCGATTTTCAGGCGGGACAACACCCGATCCCTGCCGGCGCCCTGGAAAGCCCGTTTGCTGGTGCCGTCCTGAACCGTCGCCAGCATCATGGTGTTGATGGATGACGCCGCATCGGAAGTGATCACCTGTCGGATGGTTTTGGGACGGCTGTGATAGTGGATATTGCCGTTCTCATCGGTAATGGTATCGATGATCGTGGGTTCGATGAAATCCCCTTTGTTCAGGATGGTGGCGCTCATCAAGGCTCCGTGAAGCGGCGAGAGGGTTGTCTCGCGGTTGAACCCGCTGGCGATTTCCGCCAGTTCATAGGTGTCCTGGGACAAGGTCATCGTCCGGCTCTGGGAGAGAGGCAATTCAAAATTGATATTCCGGTTGAACCCAAAAGCTTCCGCATATTGCTCCAACAGATCCGGCCCCAAGTGCTTGGCCCCGATTTTCCCGAAAATCGGATTGACGGACATGGCGAAAGATTCCTTCAGACTCATCCAGATGGTATACCGGTTCACTTGGTCCTTGAGCTGCGATCGATACAGGGTGTATTTCCCGCCGTTCAGGGCGAATTTGGAAGAGGGCTGGAAGCCGCATTTTTCAATTCCGGCCGCAGCCGTGACGATCTTGAACACGCTGGCCGCCGGGTAGGCGGCTTCGATACAGGGGTTGCCGTCCTTCCTGGTGCGATCGAATCCCGTCATGGCCAGCACCCTGCCGGTGGTCGGTTCAATGGCGACGATACCGATATAGCGGGTGTGATTCCGGTTCATCTTGTCCAGCAAAAAGGTTTGCAGCGGCAGATCGAGGCTGGTCTCCACCTTATAACATCGGCCATCCAGCTGGACATCCAATGAATCATTCCTCAGATTACAAAAATTCCCCTGATCCAGAATGGAACGAACCTCATTTTTGCGCATCAGCTTCGGCTTCTCCACTTCCGATATTTCCGAAATCGCCGCCGTCGCCTGCTCCTCTCCATAGGACACCAATTGTTGAAAGGCCGTCCTGCTCAAACCGACCGGAAAATTGTACCCAACCAGAAAAACGATGACAATGATGGTGGAACAGGTCAGAAGCCTCAGTTTCAGCTTGTGAAAGGCAGCCTCGCGTTTCAACCTGGACTGGTACCTCTGCCAATTGGCCTGGTCTCCGCTGAACTTGTAGAAAGAATTCTGCATGGATGTCTTCCCGATTTTTATACGTTCTTAATGAATAGGGCTTCCGTGGCGCCGTATGATTTCATCTACCATGTTTCCCCGCCAAAAAGCGGTCGCGGTGTCAGGAGAGCGGCGTTCCGCTTTCAACCTTACCGTCAATAACCACAAGTCTGGGACCGCTTCCGTCATTGGCTGCAAGCAGCATGCCCATGGACAAGACGCCCATGAGTTTCACCGGTTTTAAATTGGCAACCAGAACGACCTGTTTGCCGATAATCTCATCCGGCCGGTAGACCTCGGCAATCCCGGCCACAACCGTACGTTTTTCACCGATGTCGATTTCAAGCTTCAACAGCTTTTTGGCTCTGGGAATGGGCTCCGCGGACAGAATCGTGCCGATCCGCAGATCGACCTGTTTCAGGGCATCGATGCTTATCTCCGGCTTCAGTTCATGCAGCGGCCCTTTTTCACCGGCAGCTTCTTTTTCCGGCAATTGATCGTTTTTCAGATCGATCCTTGGAAACAGCATGATGCCTTTCGGTAACGCGGCGCCGGATGCCAGAATACCCCATTGCCGCAACCTGTCCAGATTATAAAAAGCCTGTTCCGGGTCCTGACCCAGGTGAAGTTGCATGGTCTTGGCCGTATCCGGCATCACGGGATATAGCATACCCGACACCACCCGGAGCCCTTCCAGCAGATTGTAGATGACGGCTTGGAGTTGTTTCCAGCTGGTTTTTTTCTTCGCCAGTTCCCAGGGAGCGGTCACGTCGATATATTTGTTCATCTGGCTGATCAGCTCCCAGACAGCCATCAAGGCCTTGTGAAAAGCAAATGCGTCCATGGCCGTTTCGAAATCATCCACCGCCCTGCGGGCATCCTCGTCCAGACCGAAATGGAAGGTGCTCTCGGCTTCCTTGTCCACAGCCGGTACCTGACCGTTGAAATATTTATGCGTCATGGCGATAACACGGGAGAAAAGATTCCCCAGGTCATTGGCCAAATCCGAATTGATTCGATGCACCAAAGCGGTTTCCGAAAAACCGGAATCCAGGCCGAACACCATATCCCTCATGAGGAAATAGCGAAACGCATCCAACCCGTAAATCGCTTTCATGCTCAACGGGTCCACGACATTGCCGATACTTTTGGACATCTTGCTCTCATCCACATTCCAATAGCCATGGACATTTAAATGCCGGTAAACCGGAATTCCGGCGGCTTTCAGAATAATCGGCCAGTAAATTCCATGTGGTTTGAGGATGTCTTTCGCCACGATGTGCTGGGCCACGGGCCAGTACTTCCGGAACGCTTCTCCATCCGGGTACCCCAATGCGGAAATATAATTGAGCAATGCATCAAACCATACATATGTGACGTAGTTATCGTCGAAGGGTAAGGTGATACCCCATTTCAAGCGTGATTTCGGCCGTGAAATGCAGAGATCCTCCAGGGGTTCCCGTAAAAAGGCCAGAACCTCGTTGCGATAGCGTTCCGGACGGATAAAATCCGGATGGGTTTGGATATGCTGAATCAGCCAATCCTGGTATTTGCTCATCCGGAAAAAATAATTCGCCTCCTTGATCAGCTGGGGTTCCGTGTCATGGTCCGGGCATTTTCCGTTCACCAGCTCCCGTTCCAAATAAAATCGCTCGCATCCGAAGCAATACATCCCCTCGTATTCGCTGAAATAGATATCACCGCATTCATAAATCCGCTGCAGAATCGAAGTGACCAGGGCGACATGCTCCTTATCCGTGGTGCGGATGAAATGATTGTACCGAATGTTCATTTCAGGCCACAACTCTTTAAAAAGCCGGCTGATCCTGTCCACATAGACCCGGGGACTGAGGTTCTCCTTCTCGGCGGCCGCAACGATTTTATCCCCGTGTTCATCCGTTCCGGTCAGAAAAAAACAATCCGCCTCGCGCATTCCATGGAACCGGTTGATGACGTCCGCGGCAATCGTTGTGTAGGCATGCCCCAAATGCGGTCGCGCATTCACATAGTATATCGGCGTCGTTATATAGAAGGAACCTGTCATATGCTCTCCTGTTCTCCCGTGTTTTTGATCGCCTCGATATCGATTTCCGTTTCGACGCCGTCTTCAAATTGAATCACGACGCGGTTGCAGATCACGTTCTGCCGGACGATCTTTCCCGATCGTCCGCTCACCGTTACCGGTTTGCCGATTTTCGGCGCTTTTTGGCGGAGATCGACATAAGTGTCGTTTTCAAACGTCAGACAACACATCAGCCGTCCACACTGGCCGGATATTTTCGTCGGATTCAACGAGAGTCCCTGGTCTTTGGCCATCCGTATGGAAACAGGCTCAAACTTGGACAGGAATGTCGAGCAACAAAGCTGCCGCCCGCATCTTCCGATGCCACCGCACATTTTGGCCTGATTGCGGATGCCTACCTGGCGCATCTCAATACGGGTTCGAAACTCCTTCACCAATATTTTGACCAGCTGCCGGAAATCAACCCGGCCCTCGGCCGTAAAAAAAAAGGTCAGTTTATTCGCGTCAAAGGTGCTTTCCACCGCGAACAGATTCATTTCCAGTCTCAATAATTTGATCTGTTCCTGACAAAAATCGTTCGCCTGTTTTTCCAGAGCGAGATTGCTCTCCTGTTGCGCGAAATCGTTTTCCGTCGCCAGCCGGCAGATTTTTTTCAGCGGGGTGGCAAGGCTCTCTTCCTCCACTTGAACCGGCAGGGAAGCAACCGTGCCGAACCCGAGCCCGTGTTCTGTTTCCACAATCACGGTATCACCGATATTCAACACGAACGCGCCGGCGTCGAAGTCGTATATTTTGCCGGCAGCCTTGAATCTCACTCCAACTACTTTTTTCATTGACTATCCGCCCGCCATTTCCAGAATCAGCATATCCATCACCAAACGCGCATTGGCATTGGCCTGGAGCCTTCTTTGCGCCATCCCGACAGCTTCGACAATCCGGTGCAGAGTCGCCGGGCGCCATCTATGACTGATATCCGCAATCAAATTGGTCATATCGGTATTGATGATCTTGTCCGGCGCATCCGTGAAGATCAGCAAATCCCGAAACCAGGTTTGACAAATGTCCAACACATCGGGCAGCCTTTCCTTGAGGCTGCAGAGTGTTTCCGCAAAATAAAGACGCTGACTGACCGAATGATCCGAAAGCGCTGAGATTTCCCGAAGAAGACGTTTCCGGAAAGCGCCCCACTCCGTCTCGCATATCTTCCGCGCCGTTGTCCAACTTCCGCCGGCCATCCGTGCCATGATTCCGGCTTGTTCCTGATCCAAACCGTAGGTTTCAACCAGCAATGGTTGAAGGCGTTGAGCCGGAATCGGATGAAATCTGACTTGTTGACACCGTGAAACAATGGTCGGCAACAGATCGGAGGCCTGCAGGGCCGTTAAAATGAAAATGGTCCCCACGGGCGGTTCCTCCAGAATTTTCAGCAAGGCGTTCCCCGCCTCGGCATTCAACCTGTCGGCATCGGATACGATCACCGTGCGAACTTCGGCCTCATAGGGTTTCATGGCCAGACAGCGGCAAAGCTCACGAATCTGAGCTATTTTGATGACCCGGGCGGATGGTTTTACATAAATGATATCAGGATGTTGCCCCGAAAGTATCTTGCGGCATGGCCTGCATGTGCCACAGGGGATGTCCATTGGCGCGTCACAATCGACTCTTTCGGGGAAAACCCCCGCCCCGGGTTCGGTCATTTCCGCCCTGTGAAGACAGTTACATGCCATGGCATAGGCCATGGCCGCATCCCGCTTGCCAACTCCTTCCATGCCGGTAAATAAAAACCCATGGGGAATGGACTGGTTTTGCAGCGTGGCGAATAAAAACCGTGCGACCTTTTCTTGGTAAATCAATATACGGGCTGCAGGCAGTTTTCGAAAGTCGAGCAACGTCTCGGAACCGGATGCGTGTTTAGTAATCAACCCGCTCTTTTAGTTCTTTGCCGCATTTAAAAAACGGTAATTTCTTCGGTTTGATGGTGACCTTTTCGCCTGTTTTCGGGTTTCTGCCCGTATAACTTTTATAATTTTTGACAAAAAAGCTGCATAACCCGCGGATTTCAACCCGTTCCCCCTTGGCCATCGCATCGGCCATGGAATCAAAAAATATCTGGATTACCTTGGCGGCATCTGATTTGGAAATATTCGCTTCGTTTTTTAATGCGGAAATCAACTCCAATTTATTCATACATCCTCCTTGAATTATAGGAATCATCGAGATCAGCGATCAGATCTGCCTTACAGGAACACGGTACAGCGCATTCATCCGCACAATAAAATATAAGTCGGTAAAAAGTCAAGCAGTTATGAAAATATTTCCGGAAGATGCTCCACATCCTCCTCGCTCACGTTCACGGCGGCGAACTGCCCCAAGGCCTCAATGTTCACAATAACCCGGCCTTGACCCCGATATTGAATAAAATAGCCGATTACGCCGGCAAACGGGCCGGATATGACCATGATTCTGTCACCTTTCTTGAACCGGCTTCCGGTGATGACCGGATCATCTCCCTTGACCATGATTTTCAGGGAACCGATGGTTTCATCGGATACCGCTATGGGACCGCTGCGGCTGCCCACCAGCCTGACCACCCCGGCGGTCTTGACGATTTCCAGATATTCATGGGGATGAAGGTCGGTCTTTACGAACACATACCCCGGGAAAAGCGGGACATGAATCATTAATTTCCGGTCCTGGCGCCTGCTTCTAACCCGTATTTTCGGAAGAAACACCTCCAGGGATTTTTTTTGAAGGCCGTCGTTGACGACATTTTCAAAGCGGCTCCGGGTATGCAGCACATACCAATGCCGAACCAGTTGCCCGTCGATCTTGTTTTCCGGCGCTCCGTTCATGTGCACAAGGTTTCCTCACCTCTAATAGGGGGCCGCAATCGACGTCCCGGCCTGCCCCAGGCCGTACAGCTCGATCATGACCCGGTATATCGCGTCGTCCTCCCTTCGCATGCCGGACACATCAAGCCCCCAGCACTGGGTCGTATAACGCAAACCGATGCCGGTTTCAATATTTTTACCGTCCTTCAAATTCCGTTCATATTTCCCATAAGTAGAAAAACGATCCGTCAGGATGAAATCCGCCATCATCAGGATGGATTTCGATATTTCCTCCGCCTGACGGAACTCCGCATAAATACGGTGGCCGCTCTCGGCCGTCAGCATGACCGTCTCGCTGTGGGAATCAAAGCGCCGGGTGTATGGATCCCATCCAAGATCGACCCGCAAACCGAAAGCGGGCACGGGCTGCAACTCCAGGGTTCCCGTCACGGCCGAAAAGGGCTCGGGCTCCTCGGCGTCGCGGGCCTCGTTGATATCATAGGACTGGGATAACCGAAAATAGCAGAATTGAGAATAGGCGAAGTTCCGGGGCACCCCGGCGACCGAAGCTTCGTGGTCCGGCCGCTGCGCCGGTTCGAACGGCTTGCGGGATGTCACCATATTGGTGATGGCATACGTTATCCGGTTCTGCTTCTCGATCCGGTCAAAGGCGTCGAACTGGGGGTAGCGGCTTTGATCCTCTTCCGGAATGTAATCGTATACGATCTGCGGCCGGATGGAATGCTTCAACCGGTCCAGGCCCCATTGGTTCATGGTAAAAATACGATAGACTTCCGTGGACAAGTCCAGTTTCAAATCATAGAGCTGTCGATGGAAGGAGGAGCGGGTCGAATCGGCGCCCTCCTCCCAGGCGTTCACCTGCCACACGGTTTCCCGCAAACCGACGGATGGCTCGAACGAAACATAATTCCGATAGGAAAGCGGCGCGTAAACTCGCGGATACATCTCCGCCCGCTGCCCCCGATCGCTGTCCTTGCTGTAAAAATAGATATATTCGGAAGAAAGATCCCAAAACAACGGATTTGCCCCGGGCATTTGATGCTTCAGACCGGAAAACCGAAGATGGGGCAGTTCCTGCATGGTGTCGTCGGTCTGTTCCCAGCGTCTTTTCACCACATCGTCTTTCCACAGCAGATCCGCATCGAAACTGTATAGCGTCCAGGTTTTGTTCACGTTCAGCTGGTTTTTCCGCGTTGTCTGGTTGTACTCATCCAAACCCCTGCCATAGGTGCCGACAAAATATTCCTGGGTCGCCCGAAACCCGTTGTATCCGTCTTCGAATTCCAGCAGATAGTCCTGATCACTGACCAGGTCCAGGTCCAGCTTGGCTTTCACACCGTGGCCGAAATCCTGATCATGTTTCATGCGGAACCAGTAGCGGTCTGAATTCGTCCTCAGGTACGCGTCTTCCGTATATCCCCAGTCCTCGCTGGTTTCGCCGGAACCGTCGTCCACCTTTCTGTCCCGCAGCAGATCGAGCATCACGGCGCCCTTCGTTTCCTCACTGAAGACATACCGGTATTCACTTCCGATCCGGTTCCCTCGCTCGGACATGGCGTTGACATACAGGGTGGCGTCCATATTGTCATCAATGGCCCAGAAAAAAGGCTGATTGACATCAAGCCCCTTGCGATCCGCATAGCGGATTTCCGGAATGAGCAAGCCGGTCTGGCGTTTGGTCTTGGCCGGGAAAGGCAAGATCGGCGAGTAGAACAGCGGTATTTGCCGGCCCCATAAAGCCGCCTCATGCGCAATGCCGTATCCTTCAACGGTCACTTCCATGTCCGAACACGTCATTTTCCAGTCCGGATCATCGCCGTCACAGGTCGTAACCGTTGCTTTCCTGGCCGTATACGTCGCCGGACCGGTTTTATTGATTTCATCCGCCCGGATATGAAAATTCGTCACCGTTGAATCGATTCCGCCTTGATAAATGGTCCCGATCTCTTTTTCCAGATCGAGTTCGACACGGTCGGCCGTCACCGTATCACCATCCATTTTCGCGGTCACATGACCGCTGGCGAAAACCCGCCTTAAGGCCCTGTCATACCGGACATAATCCGCCGTCAATTGCTGCCGCGACCCGTGGATGCTTACATTGCCACTGGCGGTATATTCATCCTTCCCCTGGTCATAACTCATTTCATCCGCTAAAATGCGCCATGAGCCTGTCTCCGGCTCTTGGCCAAAGGAAGCCCATTCCGTCAAACACACCATCAGGACAGTCGACAGAATCAATCGGCTCAACCGGAACATCCAACGGGAGGCCGTCCGCCGAAATCGCTTCGGCTTCCGTTTCACAACAACATCCCATCCACCGCTGCCGGCGGACGATTTTTCTGTGACAAACGCTGGCATGACCCCCTGTGTTGAATCCGCGTTCAATCCCATTCAACCCATTGATACGGCATACCATCCCATCAGTCTGAAAGCGATTGGGAAGGCGCACGACCGTCGTTTACCGGATATCTCTTGAAGCCTTTAAAATTTTTCAGTATAAAACGGACCTGATGAGAAAAGTCAATATGTAGTTGCCGATCCGCGCGTTTCCGGCGGCCCGGCGAACCGGCGGACAAACGCCAGCCGAACCAAGGAAATATACCAGCCGATGAGCATTCTCGTTACCAATGACGACGGAATTTTCGCCAAGGGTCTCTGGGCGCTGCAGGAAGCCCTGATGGATATCTGCCGGGTAACGGTAATCGCCCCGGACCGGGAACGCAGCGCCGTGGGCCACGGCATCACCCTGCATGAGCCCATCCGGGCCGACAGGATCCGCTTGAACGACAGGCATTGGGGCTATGCGGTCAGCGGCACACCGGCGGATTGTATCAAACTCGGGCTGCTGGAACTGCTGGAGGAAAAACCGGCCATTGTGGTATCCGGAATCAATCCCGGCGCCAATCTCGGTGTCAACGTCAACTACTCGGGGACCGTCGCGGCCGCGAAGGAAGCCGCCTTGTATGGTATCCCGGCAATGGCCGTATCGATATCCAATTCCAAGCCGAATTATTATGAAGAGGTCGCCGGATTTGCCAAACGCCTGGCGGAAACAATCCTGCGGAACGGACTGCCGGTTGGGACCTTTCTGAACGTCAATTGCCCGGACATGCCCGTCAAGGACACATCCGGTGTGCGGGTAAGCCGCCAGAACACCCGATTTTTTCAGGAGCGCATTGAAAAAAAAATGGACCCGCGCAACCGGCCCTATTACTGGCAGGGCTGCGACGGCAAACCGGACTTATCGGACCCGGACATAGACAGCGATGCGCTCTGCGGCAATTATATCTCCATCACGCCGATCAAATGCGACATGACCGACTATGACATGCTCGAAAACCTGAGGGGATGGAAGATCGATTGACATGCTGATCACACTGGAAGGAATAGAAGGCTCCGGCAAAAGTACCCAGGTGCGACACCTGGTTGATTTTATGCGGGAGATGGGCTATGAGTGTCTGGTCACCAGAGAGCCCGGCGGAACCAGGCTCGGGCAAAAAATCCGTACGATTTTATTGGATCCGGCAAATACCGATGTGGAGCCGCTGGCGGAGCTGCTGTTGTATGCCGCCGACCGCGCCCAGCATATCCAACAGATCATATCTCCGGCCTTGGCCAAAGGGATGACGGTCATATGCGACCGTTTCTGTGATGCGACCACCGTCTACCAGGGGTATGCCCGGGGTCTGGACCTAGGAACCATCGACCAGCTGCATCGGATCGTGCTGAATGGTCTCATCCCAGACCTGACATTGCTGTTCGATCTGCCGGTGGAGATAGGTCTGTCGCGGGCGTTTTCCGCCGTCGGCAGTGGTGACCGCAGGGAGTCCGAAACCCGGTTCGAACAGGAAGCCCTCGCCTTTCATGAACGGGTGCGGAACGGCTATCTGAGCCTTGCCCGGCTGAACCCGGAACGGTTCCGGATTCTGAATGCCGCCAGGGCGGAAACCGACGTCCGACATCAAATGATCCATGTCGTCCGGCAGCATGCGGGACGAGCATCCGGATGATATCAATTGCTACTGATATGACAGTCAGGAAACCGTGATGAGTTTTTCGATTCTGGACACGATCGGCCGGACACCGCTGATCGAAATCAAACGTTTGAACCCCAACCCGAAGGTTCGGATTCTGGCCAAGCTGGAGTATGTCAACCCCGGCGGTTCCATCAAGGATCGGGCCGCGCTTTACATGATCAACGCAGGAGAAGCCTCCGGCGAACTCACCCCTGACAAAACGGTTCTCGAAGCCACCAGCGGCAATACCGGCATCGGTCTCGCCCTGGTCTGCGCGGTCAAAGGCTACCGGCTGTTGCTGGCCATGTCCGAAGCCGTCAGCCAGGAACGGCAAAAAATATTGAAGGCCAGGGGAGCGGACATCCTCCTGACACCGGGCCATCTGGGCACCGACGGCGCCATTGAGGAGGTGTACCGTCTGGCGCGGGAAAACCCCAAGGCCTATTTCATGACGGACCAATTCAACAATCCGGCCAACTGGCAGGCGCATTACGAAGGCACGGGGCCGGAAATCTGGGAGCAGACCAACGGCACCATCACCACCCTGGTGGCCACCATGGGAACCACCGGAACCCTCATGGGACTTTCCCGCCGCTTGAAGGAATATAACCCGGATATCACCATCGTCGGTGTGGAGCCGTATCTGGGGCATAAACTTCAGGGCCTCAAAAATATGAAGGAAGCCTACCGTCCTGGAATTTTTGAAAAAAAACGACTCGACAAGAATCCGCATATCGATGATGAGGAAGCCTTTGAGATGACCCGGAGGCTGGCCAGGGAGGAAGGCCTTTTCGTGGGCATGAGCAGTGGAGCCGCCATGGTGCTGGCGGCCAAGGAAGCCGAGGCCATGACGGAAGGGACCATCGTCGTCATGTTTCCGGACAGCGGGGAACGCTATTTGAGCACTTCGCTTTTCACCGTGCGGGAACAAGTGGAATTGACCTTGTTCAACACCATGACCCGCACCAAGGAAATCTTCGTTCCGGCCATACCGGGCAAGGTCTCCATGTACACCTGCGGTCCCACGGCCCACGCCCCGATTCATATCGGCGAATGCCGCCGTTTCGTTTTTTCCGACCTTCTATCCCGCTATCTGGATTTTCGGGGTTACGAAGTGCGGCACATCATGAACATCACCGATCTGGACGATAAAACCATCCAGGGATCCGAAAAAGCCGGCGAGGGGCTCACCGATTTCACGGAAAAACACATCCGCCGGTTTGACCAGGATCTGGCCGAGCTGAATGTCAAGCCAGCGGATGAATATCCCAGGGCCAGTCGTCATCTGGAAGATATGGTGGCCCTGGCCGGGAAGCTGGTTGAAAAGGGATATGCGTATGAAAAACTGCGTTCCCTGTATTTCAATATTTCCCGTTATTCGGATTACGGACGCTTGTCGCACATCGATATTAATAAGGTGAGACTGGGCGCGACGGTGGATCTGGATGAATATGAAAAAGACAACCCCAGGGATTTCACGCTGTTCAAACGATCCAAGCTTTCGGAGCTGAAACGCGGTATCTACGTGAAATCGGACTGGGGAAACGTCCGACCCTCCTGGCATATCCAATGCGCGGCCATGTCCATGAAATACCTTGGGGAAAGCTTCGACATCCATACCAGCGCCCAGGAACTCATTTTCCCCCATCATGAAAACGTGCTGGCCACCGCCAGGGCTGTCACCGGGAAGCCCCTGGCCCGTTATTGGATCCACAGCGAGAGAATCCTGGTGGACGGTAAGAAGGTGGATGAAAAAGGGACTCGCCCGACACTGGACAATATCCGTCAGATGGGCTATACCGGCCGGGAAATCCGGTACTGGCTGCTTTCCAGCCACTACCGCAAACCCCTGATCTTCTCTCTCGACCGGCTGGAGGGCGCCCGGCAGGCGTTGAAACGTCTCGACACCTGCGTGCGGCGGCTGTTTGCGGTGCAGGCGGGAAAGTCCGTGACCGAATTGGATCAGCTGCGCTATGATATCAAACAGGGATTTGTCAGCGCCATGGATGACGATCTGAACACCTCGGCGGCGCTGGCGGCTCTTTTTAAAAATATACGCAAAATCAATTTATTGCTGCAGAACGGTCACATCAACGCCCCCGATGCGGAAAAAATCATCGAAACATTTCGCGGCATCGACGAGGTACTGAAAATTTTCGATTTCAGCAACATGTATGCGGATTCGGAAATTCAGCGGATGCTCCAGGCCAGGGACAAAGCCCGCCTGGAAAAAAACTGGCAACTGGCCGATAAAATCCGCCAATCCCTGATCGAACACGGCATTGCCGTGCACGACACCAAAAGCTGAAATGACGTCCGGACGGTTTTTCAACAAAAGGTTTCCATGACACCGGTTTACTTCCCGTTTACAGCCATTTCGCCGGAAAAGGCAGCCCTGCTCGCTTCCTGTTTTGACCGGATCGCCGTATATCGACCCGCGACCCCGAAGGACGGGGAAAACAACCCCGCGGGCGTTGAGATCCGGGTTCCCATCCATCAAGACGAGGAACGTTTCGAGAACTTGTATAAATCCTTCCGGGAATGGGGGCTTCTCCATCGGCCGGAAGATTTTTCCATTTTAAAACCCATGCACCAGGACACCGTCCGTTTGATCAATGAGGAAACGGTTTCGCAAATCCGAAGTTCCCTGGGGCAGCATGGGCAGTCGGAAGCAAACGAGAAAGAGGATGTCCTGCTCCAGGCCCGGGTTTTTCTTCAGCTCGCCCGGGAATTCGACCGGCAGCAGGAAGAAATCGGCAAAGGAATGCAAACCGCGGAATGGTTGGAACGGAAGATGGTGTGTGGTCTTCTGGGCAATGCGGCCCCCGAATCCGCCGCCGCCGGTTCCGCCGCCTGCGATCCGGGCGCTTATATGACCAGGCAGCGTCTGGCCGCCTGGTCATGCCTGCTGAACAGGGATACCCGCAATCCGGTCCTGTTCCTTACCGACAGCCGTGCGGTTCTGGATTATCTGCTTGAAAACGCATCGGCGATGAAACCCGTGGCCACGGTGTCCATAAAGCCGCCGGAAGCGGAGCCAACCCAGCCGGAATGTCATCAGCGCCAAGCAATCCGGGAGATCCTGCAGCGCTTCCTGAATACACCGTCCGATGCACCCGTGGAGGAGGTTTCCCTGCCGACTTCGATGCCGCAGGACGAAGAATGGATCAAGATGGAATTGTTTCGGATCGCCGGAACCGACCCACAGCATTTTTTCAAGCAGTTCACCGGCCCGTATGCGGTGGAAGAAACGCCCTCTGAAAACCCGCAACCCTTTTCCGCCACCCTGATCGGTTTCATTACCATGGAACGGGCGTTTTGATGCCGCCTGCCCGCTCGCCGAAACCGGTCGGGTTTGTCCGGGAAGGAACTCCGAATTACCGGTTGACCTGGTAAAAAAGAAAGAAGAGGCTTGACTCGCTCCCTCAATTATATTAAGCAAATTTTTCCGACTGTTTTCACACATGGGCGGTGATGCCCGTTTTTACACAATTGAATTCTTTTAAAGGAGGCTTATCAATGGCTTTTAATCCAGTTGTTGACGCAGACAAATGTCAGGGTTGTGAGGAATGTGTCGATGTTTGCCCTGTGGAAGTATTCGAAATGCAGGACGGGAAATCCGTGCCAGTGAATGCAGATGAATGCCTTGGCTGCGAAAGCTGCGTGGAAGTATGTGAAGAAGATGCGATCACAGTGGAGGAATCATAAACCCTTCGCTTTAACAATCAGTCTTTACGCATGAATCCGCCGTTACCGGAATTCTTCGGGGCGGTTCGGCATAACCACAAGACCGATTGGCGGAATTTCCAAGCCCCCGGCATATCGATATGCATATCCGGGGGCTTGCATTTTCCTGCCGTCCTCCGGTTGTTTCCATCCACCACCGGGTGGTTCCTGGGAAAATGAAATCATCCCGCTTTCCCCATGTTCCTGCTTATCCCCGCTTCGCCATGGTCCGGCAGCGTCTGCATGCCGCCGCCGTGAAGGATATCGCCGCATCCGTCCGGCATGCCGTGGCCGGTTTTGCGGAAACAACCCGGATTGCGCCGGGAGGCTCGGTGGCGGTCGCCGTCGGCAGCCGGGGAATCCATGGCATCGACCAGGTCGTCCGGCATTGCATCCGCGCCTTGATCCGGAGCGGGCTTGCGCCGTATATCGTCCCGGCCATGGGAAGTCATGGCGGGGCAACTCCCCAAGGCCAGGCGGCCGTGCTGGAGAAATACGGAATAACCGAGGCGGCCATGGGGGTTCCCATCCGCCCGGAGATGGAAACCGTGGCGGTCCATGACCTTGACGGCCTGCCGCTCCATGTGGCCCGGACCGCCATGGAAGCCGACCACCTGGTTATGATCAACCGCATCAAGCCCCATACCAAATTCACGGCCCCCATTGAAAGCGGGCTCTGCAAAATGCTGACCGTCGGGCTCGGCAAGGTTGAAGGCGCGGCGGCATTTCATCGTCATGCGGTGAAACACGGTTTCCGGATCATCGAGACAGCCGCCCGGCGGTTGCTGAAACAATCGAATCTGCTTTTCGGCTTGGCGCTGCTGGAAGACGGCTACGGCCGGCTGGCCCATGTGGAGGCCCTGCCGCCGTCCATCCTGGTGGAACGGGAAAGGGAACTCCTGCAAAAAGCCTATTCCTGGATGGGGAAAATCCCCTTCGACCCCGTCGACATCCTGGTCATCGATTATATCGGCAAGGACATCAGCGGCATCGGCATGGATTCCAACGTCACCGGCCGGCACCGGGACATCACCGGCGATTTTTTCAGCCCGCCCCATCCCGGCAGAATCTTCGTCCGGGACCTCTCGCCCCTGTCGGACGGCAATGGGAACGGCATCGGGCTGGCGGACATCACCACCACCCGTCTGGTCAACTCCCTGGACCGGGAAAAGACCGTCGCCAACGCCGTTGCCGCCATTTCCCCGGAGAAGGCCGCCGTCCCCATCCATTTCGACACGGACCGGGAGGCCCTGGACGTCTGCCTGCAAACCATCGGCCGGCCGCCTGTGGACACCCTCCGCATCGTCCGGATCAAAAACACCGCCAGCCTGCACCTGCTGCAGGTCTCCGAATCCCTTGGGCCATGGATCGACACCAACCCGGACCTGGAACGGCTGACCGGCTGGGAGTCCCTGGAATTCGACAGAAACGGAAACCTGACGCCTTTTCCGGAGTCCTGAGCTTCGGTGGATCTAAGCCTACTCACCTTTATGAAACGAGTGCGCCGACAACTATGTAATTCGTTACACAAACGAATTGTCTGTAACTCCCGGGAAAAGGCAACCACCCGTCGATACGGCATTTTCATGAACACGCCGATTTGGCATACAGATTGCTTTTCACCCAAAATATAAAAAACGACGAACCCAATCGACAACGGTTACCTGGAGTTTCAAGATGATGATATTCAGAAAAAAAAGAACGGAAAAACAACCAGGATCATCTGATCAAGGGAAAACCAATGATCTGCGCCGGCAACCACAACTGTTGAAACCGGATGCGGTTCTGCAAAATTTCCGGGAAGTGTCCGACTACCGCATTCCCGCCGCCTTGAAACGGCTGGAAACAACCCCGGTCTGCCAGCCGAACAACATATCCGTATTCCGGGAAAAACGAAGCGCCACCCGGGTCGCCACCTTTCTGACAGGCGGCTACCGGACCGTGGAAAAAGGGTACAGAGGCCTGATCAGCATCGAGAATATGTCCCGCACCGGTATGCGGGTCAAACTGAATGCCCGCCGTCTCCTGCACATCAACGATCGGCTGATCGTCACCTTCAATCTGGACAACATCATCCATCTGCCGATTCAACGGGAAGTCCTGATCAAACACACCGATGACATCCATCTGGGGGTTGAATTCTGCGGCGACGAGTTGTACGATGGCCTCCATCTGTATCTTGGAGATGACTTCCGGGGAACCCATCCATTCGATGAAGCGTTGAACTGAAGAGAACCGGTTACAGCATGACCAGCCAAACGGCGCTTGGGGACGAACTGGCGGCAACCATCCGGAAATGCACCGGCTGCGGCGCCTGCCTGAACAAATGCCGCTTTCTCCAATTATACGGTCTGCCGAAAACCATTGCCGAAACCTACAAGCCGGCTTTGGATTTTCGGCTGCCGTATGAATGCAGCCTCTGCGGTCTATGCGACGCCGTCTGCCCGGAAGGCCTGGAGCCGAGCAGACTGTTTCTGGCCATGCGACGGGACGCCGCGGCATCCGGCCGCGTTGCCTTCGCGGCCTACAAGATCATTCTGGGGTATGAAAAAACAGGCAATTCCCCCCTGTTTACCTACTACGGGCTGCCGCAAGGCTGCGATACGGTTTTCTTCCCCGGCTGCACATTTTCGGGAACCCGCCCCCGGACCACCCGCCATGTTTTTTCCCTCTTGCAGGAGCTAATCCCGAACCTGGGGCTCGTCATGGACTGCTGCAATAAAATCTCCCATGATCTGGGACGCCAGAACCATTTTGCCGCCATGTTCAACCCCATGCGTGATTTTCTGATCCGACACGGCATCCGCCGGGTGCTGGCGGCCTGCCCCAACTGCTACATCCTTTTCAAGACATACGGAACCGCACTGCAAGTCGAAACGATCTATGAACATATCTCCCGCAACGGCGTTCCCGGGAACCCGGGAGGCCACGGTCCGGTAACCATTCACGATCCATGCCCCCTGCGACGGGAGGATGATGTCCATAACGCGGTGCGGGATCTGGCCGGCAGGATGGGTTTTTCCCTGCGGGAGTCGAAGCACAAACGCGATCGCACCCTCTGCTGCGGCGAAGGCGGCTCGGTGGGATTTGTCCGCGGGGATCTGGCCGATGAATGGCGAAGGCGGCGCCGGCAGGAGGCGGAAGAGCTGCCTGTCCTGACCTACTGCGCCGGATGCGCCGGATTTCTCGGCCGGGACATGCGGACCTTTCACATCGCCGATGCGCTGATTTCACCCCGGGCCTGCATCGACGGCACAGCCCCAGTCGCAAGGGCGCCGTTCACCTATCTGAATCGGTTGCTGCTCAAACGCCGCTTCAAACGGGAGCTGATGGGGGCGCAGGCGTCCGTTATGTGGCAGTCGAACGCGATATCACCAAGGGGCTGGAAATAGAAAAAATGTTTGGGGAAAAAATCGTCAAGGAGCATCCGGATATGTACACAATCCTCATCATTGACGACGACAAGGCGGTTTCGAAAATGCTGGGAGCAATGATCCGCCGCATGAATTGTGAGCCGGTCTGTTGCGCCACCATAGCTGAGGGCCTTGCCGTTTTACGGGATCGGTACTGCGATGCAGTCCTTCTCGATGTCCAATTGCCGGACGGCTATGGACTGGATATCATTCCAGCTATCCGCGCCTCGGCCTCGGAACCGGAAGTGGTTATTCTAACCGGCTTCGGAACCGCTGATGGAGCGGAAATCGCCATTAAAAATGGGGCCTGGGACTACATCCGGAAAAGCGATTCTCCCCAGGAAGTGACATTGTCTTTGAAGCGGGTGATTGACTATCGCAGGGAAAAAGACCAAACTCGCACTGAACCGGTGGCACTGAAGCTGGACCATATCGTTGGAAAAAGCAAGGCGATCAAAGCGTGCTATGACCAAGTTGCCCGTGCGGCTGCCGGAAACGCCAGCGTACTCATCTCCGGGGAAACCGGGACCGGTAAGGAAATATTCGCCAGAGCCATCCATGCCAACAGCTCCCGCTCCGAGGCAAACATAGTGGTTGTGGATTGTGCGGCCCTTCCTGCGACTCTGGTGGAAAGCCTGCTGTTCGGTCATGAAAAAGGGGCTTACACCGGAGCGGAAAGCACCCGGGAGGGGTTGGTGGCCCAAGCCGATGGCGGCACCCTCTTTCTGGATGAAGTTGGGGAAATGCAACCCGAAATCCAGAGGGTCTTTTTGCGTGTGCTGCAGGAGCGCAGATACAGGCCGGTGGGCGGAAGGCATGAGCGCGCTAGCGACTTCAGGCTTATCGCCGCCACCAATCAGAATCTCAACCATTTGGCGGACAGCGGCGGTTTCCGAAAAGACCTTCTGTACCGCATCCGCGCAATCGAAATCCATCTGCCGCCTCTGCGGGAACGGCCTGAAGACATAAGTCCTTTGGTTTTTCACTATTTGACCAAAATCTGCGATCGTTCCAGAATCGGTTTCAAAGGGGTTTCCGCCGACTTTCTGGCGGTTCTCAACGATTATCCATGGCCTGGCAATGTCCGGGAACTCATCAATGCGTTGGAAACAGCCCTGTCCAACGCCGGTCCAGATCTTACCCTGATCTCCCGCTACTTGCCCCAGAACATACGGCTGCACGCTGTTCGCAAGGAATTCGACCCGGCATCCGCCGTCCGCGACGGACAGCCGGGAGCCGCCTCCACCGGACCGGATTTGTCCAGGTTCCCCCTCACCTATAAAATCTTTAAAAAAAATGCCTTGGCTGCTGCGGAAAAACAATACCTGGAGGAGTTGCTAAGCGCCTCCGGGAATCGGACAGAAACAGCCCTGCGCCTATCGGGTCTTTCCCGCTCCCGTTTTTACGAACTGATCAAACAGCATAACCTTTCCCTGTAATGTCCACCTTGCCCTCTCTCCAGTCAGTCGATTAAGCGTTTTTATCCGAAATTTTCGGAAAATCCGTCCGCTTTTACCGGAAAACAAGACCGGAATGCCCCTCCCTCCATCCATTACCATCCGTATCTTATTGTAATAATATAAAATATTTCGATATAACAATTGGCACACTTTGTGAGTTGCGGTAAAAGAACCGGCCGGAAAAGCGTGCGCTTTCGAGACAAACCGTTATGGTGCAACCCTCCATTAAAATACGGCAAGCCTCGAACAAACCCTCTATCCCCACTTTATTGGATACGGGGATGGCGGCCTACAGGAAGTGGAAATGGTCAGAGAACGTTTGCTTGGACTCAAGCAGCGATCAGCGCGCTGTCGATGGAAATCGCAGAGGGAAACGAAGAACCTGCGGAATTCGAACATTAAAATTTATTTTGGGGAGTTGGATGAAAGAAACACGAAAGGCGATATCATGTAACCGGCAGGCGGTTGCACTCGCTGCGACACTGCTGCTGATGCTTTTTGCCGGAGCCTGGTTTTACAGCGATCAAGAGCGGGCCTATCGTGAACGGATTGCCGACGAGCTGGCGGCAGTTGCCAGGATCAAGACAGGCCAGATCGAAGAATGGAGAAATGACCAGATAAAAGACGCTGATTTATTGGTGAAAAATCCGCTTTTTCATCAATCCGCGAGTCGCTTTCTGTCCCACCCGCAAGCACAGGCTCCCGATAGCCTTTTGGCCCTGTTGCGACTGTTTCAGCAGAACAACGATTGCGCCGACATTCTTCTGGTGGACCCGGGGGGCCGAATCCGTCTTAGCTTGAACGGTTGCGAAACAAAACAGATCGGATACATGGCTACCATGGGAAAAGCCCTCCAATCCAAAAGACCGGAATTCACCGATTTGCATATCGATACTCTGTACCCGGATCTTCATCTGTCTATAACAACTCGATTTTCTATCGGAGAAGACCCGGCGTCGCCGGCGGGTGCGGTCATCCAGGTCCTCGATGCCGCCACATTCCTCTTCCCCATGATCCGGAACTGGCCCACCCACCGGAAAACAGCGGAGGCCCTGCTTGCACGGAAGGACGGTGGGAATGTCGTTTTTCTTACCAATCTCCGGCATAGGCCGGATGCGGCCCTCAACCTGCGTCTTCCCTTGCAGCTGGACAGCGACCCTGCGGTCATGGCCGCGTCCGGACAATCCGGATTCGTGATCGGCAGGGATTATCGCGGGACAGAGGTGGCGGCATCCATCCTGCCCGTGCCGGATTCCAACTGGTTCATGGTGGTTAAGATCGATACGGTAGAGGCCTTTTCCGGCTGGCGTTTCCGTTCAACCTTGATGCTGTCCCTGATGTTGGGCATGATCGGATTGGCGGGAACGATCAGTCTGCTGATCCGGCAGCGTGAACAAAAAAACCAGTACCGCGCCTTATATGCCGCTGAAAGCGCCCTGCGCTCCAATGCCGAACGCCACAGCGTCATCCTCAACGCCGTCGATGCGGGCGTAATTGCAACCGATTCCCATGGACGGGTGGAGCTTGTCAATCCAGAAGCGGAACTCCTGACCGGCTGGAAAGGCAGTGAAGCCCGGGGGCGCTTGTTGTCCGAAATTTTTCGTTCCATCGACTCCGACACCCGGGAACCGGTAGACAATCCGGCGGAAAAAGCTCTATCAGACGGCAGGAAAGTCGTTTTCATCAATCACACCCTGCTGGTTTCCCGGGACGGCTCCGAACGCCATGTTACGGTAAGTGCCGCGCCGGTCCGCGATGAGAAGGGGGAGAACACCGGCGCGGCCATGGTTTTCCGGGATGTGACCACAAACTATCTCTCACGTCAGGCCTTGCAGCAGAGCGAGGAAAACTACAGGAAGCTGTTTGAGGATCATGTGGCCGTCAAATTAATCATCGACCCCGACACATATGCCATTATCGATGCCAACTGGGCCGCGGCATCATTCTACGGCTGGACACGCGAGGAACTTCGGCGTATGAAAATCCAGGACATCAACACTCTTCCGCACGCGGAAATCATGGCGGAGATGAACCGGGCACTGAACCTGAACCGGATCCGCTTCGAATTCCGCCACCGCCGGGCAGATGGCGGAATCCGCGACGTGGAAGTATTCAGCAGCAAAATCCAGGTCAAGACCAGAACCCTCCTGCATTCCATCGTGCATGACATCACTGACAGGAAAAAGGCCGAAAGGGATCGGGAACGGCTGGCGGCGGCCATCGATCAGGTGGGAGAGGCTATTGTGATCACCGATTGCGATGCACTTATCCGCTATGTCAATCCGACCTTCGAACAAATATCCGGTTTCGGACGAGAGGAAGTCCTTGGCCGCAATCCCCGTTTTCTCAAGAGCGGACTGCAAGGCGACGGGTTTTACCGGGAGATGTGGCGGACACTTATTTCCGGCCAAACCTGGCAGGGTCGCCTGGTCAATAAACGCAAGAACGGGGATTTATACACCGAGGAAACGGTTATTTCCCCGGTCCTGAACCCCCTGGGCGTCATCGACGGATATGTATCCATCAAACGCGATATAACGCGGGACCTGGAGCTGGAGCAGCGCATGCTCCAGGCCCAAAAAATGGAAGCCATCGGGACCCTTGCCGGCGGAATCGCCCACGATTTCAATAATATCCTTTTTCCCATCATCGGTTTTTCCGAGATGCTGCTTCAGGATCTTCCCCCGGAGGACAAGAAACACGAACAGGTTGATGAGATTTATCGGGCCGCCCTGCGCGCCAGCGACCTAGTGGGACAAATCCTGTCCTTTAGCCGTCAGTCGGAGGAACGGAAACTGCCCATCCGGATTCATCCGATTCTGAAGGAGGTGGTGAAACTCATCCGCTCCACAATCCCCGCAAACATCGAGATCACCAGTCGTATTCAAAACCATTGCGGACGGGTTCTGGCAGATCCGACGCAAATCCACCAGATTGTCATGAACCTGGTCACCAATGCCTATCACGCGGTTGATGAAACCGGCGGAACCATAACGGTAGTCTTGCAGGAGACCGAAATCGGTCCGGATAATCTGGCGGCTCCGGCATTGACATGCGGAAAATTCGCCCGTATCAGCGTCTCCGACACGGGAGTGGGGATCGACAAGGCAATCCTGGATAAGATATTTGAACCGTATTTCACCACCAAGGAGCGCGGCAAGGGCACCGGACTCGGACTTTCCATCGTTCACGGAATCGTCACGGAATCCGGAGGGCATATCCATGTCACTAGCCAGGCGGGCAAAGGAACGACGTTCGATGTGTACCTGCCGATCATGACAGGCGATGATGAAGAAGATACCACCAAAGGCATTATGGAGCTGCCTAGGGGAAACGAGCGGGTATTCCTGGTGGAGGATGAGGAACCCATCGCCCGCATGGTGACGTCATTCCTCCAACGGCTCGGGTATCAGGTCCACGCCTTCACGGACAGCATCGCGGCCTTGGAGTCCTTCCGCAAGCATCCGGAAGAGCAAGATCTGGTGATAACCGATATGGCCATGCCACGCATGACGGGACTTCAACTTGCCGAGGAACTGCTCGCGGTGCGTCCGGGAATTCCGATCATTATATGCACCGGTTTCAGCGAAAAAATCGACCGTGGCCGGTGCGATGATCTTGGAATCAAGGGGTTGATGATGAAACCCGTGCTGATCAAGGAACTGGCGCTCCTGATTCGCCGGCTTCTCGGCGGGTGTCATTCCTGAGGCTCCCCGGCCGGGCTATCATCCAAAATTCCAGCCTCCCGTCATCTGGAAGCTGGCTCTTCGATCCTTCTGTTGTTTATCAGGGCTCTTTTTTCCCGAAGTAGTCCTCGGGGGATTTTTCCAGGATATCCAACCTGTCTTGAAATTCCTTGATACGGGCGTTTTTCAAGGCAATGGACAGGGAAGGGCCCACGGCCAGCTGCCGGATGCGATCGATTTCCCCTTGCAACCGGTCCTTCTCCGCCTGGATTTTCCCTTCCCACTCCGCCCGGGCCGCCTGCGCTTTCTCTTCTTCGGCTTTTTGCTTTTTCAGCGCCTTCTCCCGTTCCAGTTCCTGATACACATCCCCGTCCTTCCAGTCCGCGGGAGTCGGTTGATTTCCGTTTGGAGAAGAGACGGTTGCTTCCTGCCCGTCGGAGGGAATTTCCGCATGGACCTTTACATCCGCCGCTGTCTCATCCGGCGCCGTATCGCTGTAGCGCTTTACGCCGTTTTCATCGGTCCAGGAATAAAAACCGGCCTGGAGCCGGAACTCCGTCGCGAGGAAAAATACCAATACGCCGCAGCACACCTTCAACAGGATTTTCATGGAAACCTCCGTCCAGACCGCTGGGGTGAGATAAATCCAACTATCTGTTTTGTATAATATGCCATCCGCCGGCCGTCAAGAGCCGCCTGCTTCCCGCGCCATCCCCCGTCTCCGGTTCCAGCGGTCAAATCCGTTGCGGCCGCTGTGGAAATACGGTATGCAGAAACCATCCTTATTCGTTTTGATGGCAACCGTTATACCAACGTCAAAGGATCCGGATGGAAATCGTTTCCAAATTATCCGATGTGGGAACCACCGTCTTCACGGTCATGAGCCGGCTGGCCCAGGAACATGGGGCCGTCAATCTCTCCCAGGGATTTCCCGATTTTGATACCTCCCCGGAATTGATCGACCTGGTGACCCGGCACATGCGGGCCGGACGCAACCAGTATGCCCCCATGCAGGGAGTGTTGGAACTCAGGCAGGCCATCGCCCGCAAAACCGCGGACATATACGGCGCGGACTACGACCCCGAAACCGAGATCACCGTCACTTCCGGCGCCACGGAGGCCCTCTACGCGGCCATCAGCGCGGTGGTCGGCCCGGGGGACGAGGTAATCATTTTCGAGCCGGCCTTTGATTCCTATGTGCCGGCCGTGCGGCTGAACGGGGGCGTTCCCGTCTATGTCACCCTGGATTTTCCGGACTACCGGATCGATTGGGACCAGGTGCGGGCGGCCTTCACTACCAGGACGCGCCTGGTCATCCTCAACTCTCCCCACAATCCCACCGGGACCGTGCTGCTGCCCCGGGACATGGAAGCCTTCCGCCAGGTGGTTGCGGACCGGGATCTATATATCATCGGCGATGAAGTCTACGAACATATCCTTTTTGACGGGATTGTTCATGAAAGCCTGCTGGGCTATCCGGACCTCGCCCGCAAGAGCTTCGTGATCAGCTCCTTCGGCAAAACCTACCACACCACGGGCTGGAAAATCGGATATTGCCTGGCCCCGGAGCCGCTTTCCCGGGAATTCCGGAAGGTGCACCAGTTTCTGACCTTCGCTTCCAACACTCCCATCCAATACGCCTATGCCGATTTCCTGAAAGAAACGGAAAGGTTCACCACCCTGGGGACCTTTTACCAGAAAAAACGGGATCTGTTTCGCTCCCTGCTGGCAGGATCGCGATTTACCATCCTGCCCTGTCGCGGCACCTATTTCCAACTGCTGGATTATTCGGCGATCAGCCAGGAACCGGATACCGCCTTCGCCCGCCGGATGGTCACGGACATGGGCGTGGCCGCGATCCCGCCATCGGTATTTTACAGCCGGCGGGACGACAACCAGGTGCTGCGCTTCTGTTTTGCCAAAAAAGACGAAACCCTCCGACAAGCGGCGGACATACTATGCGGAATCTGAAAATCACCGTCATCCAGACCGATCTTTCCTGGGAAGACAGCCAACGCAACCTGGCTGGCATCGGCGAAAAACTCCAAGGCCTTGGTGAGGAAACCCACCTGATCATCCTGCCGGAGATGTTCGCCACGGGATTCAGCATGAACGCGGCGAGCATCGCCCAGGACATGCAGGGACCCGCGGTCGCCTGGCTCCTGGAGCAGGCCGAAAAATCAAAGGCCGACATCGCCGGCAGCCTTGCCGTTCGGGAAAAGGGCCGTTTTTTCAACCGGCTGATCTGGGTCAGGCCTAGCGGGGACATCCTGACCTACGACAAGAAACACCTGTTCCGGTATGCCGGTGAAGAAAAGGTTTACACCGCCGGCGACCGGCTTCTGACGGTGGAATTGAACGGCTGGCGGATCCGGCCGTTCATCTGCTATGATCTGCGCTTTCCCTGCTGGTGCCGCAACTGGAACAAGGCCTACGACCTGGCCGTTTATGTCGCCAATTGGCCGGCCAAACGCGCTGCCCATTGGAAAGCGTTGCTGCCGGCCAGGGCCATCGAAAACCAGTGTTACGTAGCAGGCGTAAACCGGGTGGGAACGGACGGCAACGGGATGACTTACAGCGGCGACAGCGCCGTGATCGATCCCCTGGGAACCACCCTGTTTCAGAAAAGCAGCCTGGAATCCGTTCAAACAGTGGAACTTTCCTTGGCGCTGCTGCGGGAATACCGGCAACACTTCCCTGCCTGGATGGATGCCGACGATCCCGCACCCGCAGCTACATGAAACTCTGAATATTGGCCAACCGTTTGGCCAGGTAGGACAACTCGCGCTGGGCGGCTGTCAGATATTCCCGATAGTCCCCCTTGCTTTCCGGGTTGAAGGAAGTCGATACGCAGGCAAAACGGATCTCGAAAGGCATCTCCTTGACAAGGAACTCGCGATCTTTCAGGAGGGAGGTGATCCGTGCCAGCGAAGTCCTGGAGTCGTCTTTGGACGTCATGGGTTGAATGACGATCAGCAGGCGGCTGTCGACGATCCCCACGATATCGGTGTCCCGCACGATCTTCACCAGGTCTTCCATCACCGCGGAGGTGACATCCTCGCGCGAGATCGAACCCTGGGGCACGGCCTTTTTCGGCGTGACTTTCACGGGTGTCAGCACCAGGGTTGAAAAAGGCGTATGATACCGTTTTGCGCGGCGGATTTCGCTGTCCAGGATGAACAGGGTGCTGCCCTTGTTCAAGGTCCGTTTGGGGACGCTCTTCTCCTCGGTTTTCGCCTCCGGCGCGGCAACCATCTCCCGCCGCAATTGCTCGAAACGGTCTTCGGACATCCCCCGTTCCAGCATGGCCTTCTTCACATATCCCAGGATGGCGTTGACTTCTTCTTCGGACGCCGCCTCGACACTCAAAATATTGCGGATAGCGGCTTTGCTGTCGGCCGTGTTTTCCCCGGAACGGAGTTTTCGAAGAACCAACTCGGATTTGAGCTGGCGCATGTTTTCCTCCAGCCGGGCCATGATCCGATATTCGATATCCTTCAGCATCGCGGCATCCAGTTGTTTGTTTTTCAAGGCTCCGATCAGGTCGTTTCTGGCTTTCGCGTACATGCCGTCCAGCTGTTTGCCTTCGGTTCCGGTTTCGGAGTCGGCTTCATCCAATGCCATGCGGCTGCCGACGGTTTCGATATACTCCACCAGAATTCCGGTCAACTCGCCCCGGTCGCCTCCGCCCCTCCGGATTTCCGAGGCCAGATAAATCAATTCAGCCGCCTCCTTCGGATGTTCCAGGATTTCATGAATCAGGATGTCGCCTTCCAGTCCGATCTCCCTGGCGCTCTGATCCAGCATCCGGGATAGGTTGTCGCTCTGCAATTCCGCTTTCAATTCCTGGATCAGGTTATAGAAATCCGCTAGGGGCATGCCCTCGGTCATCAGCCCGTGGCGGATTTTCGGCAACAACCGCCGGAGTTCATCCGCTTCCGGAATCAGCCGCACGATAATCTGGGCCAGACGTCTGATGGGAACCTCGCCTTTCCGGTATTCCTCCTGGACGAGTCGGATCAACACCGAATCCGTCAGTTCGTCGATTTCCTTTCGGATATCGTTTTCGAATGGATAGACGGTTCCCAGCGCCTTCTGGGCCTCCAGACCTTTCAGCAGCCGGCCCTTCAGCTCCATCACCCCCTCGGCAAGTCGCTTCAGATCGACATCCGCGTCGCCGCCGCGACCCACCTTATTGCGAATGGATTGGATCTGGCGGATGATCATGGGGCCGGGCGTCTGCCCCTTACCCCGATGTTGTTCGGCAAACGCCACATCCGCCCGGATCATCTCCGCGGATATGACTCCCGGATCTTCCAGCAGGGCGGCAATGGAAAATTGGTTCTCAAAAGACTCGGAAATCGCCTCCGCCATCATCATTCCCAGCACATCCTCCGTGGTGGGGCCGGTCACCTTCGCGCGCAGGTCAACCACTTCCCCCTGAACCATCCCGCCGATCCGGTTCCCACCCGACGGAATATCACCGTCCAATGCCGATAGCTGCTGCTGTAAACGCTCCCGCAAAACGACTTCTTCGTCCAGGGTAATTTTTTTAAAAATCACATAATTGATG
This sequence comes from Thermodesulfobacteriota bacterium, assembly GCA_049320885.1. Taxonomy (GTDB): domain Bacteria; phylum Desulfobacterota; class Desulfobacteria; order Desulfobacterales; family SURF-7; genus DYJD01. The sequence goes on from JBMORA010000001.1 coordinate 254,674, forward strand.
GTGGCACTGGCGACCCCTTTTGTTTCCAGTGCTTTTTTCATGCTCTTTACATCGGGGGTTCTTTTCGTATCGAATACAATCTCCACCAGTGTCTGCAATTCCTCCAGGGTCATCCGCCGCTCGAAGGAAATGGACTGAATTCCGGCCTTGACGAAATAATCCGCCAGACGCGCTGTATTGATATGATAATCGACGGGTTCGTCTTCGATGAAAAACTTCTCCTGATTCATGGAAAAAATGATGGGCGACACTTTTTTGAATCCCTCCTTGAGGGCCTCGAAAAGCTGCTCCACCGACCGGACCACCGCCGGATGTCCGGGATGATACATGGCCGCCTGGTTATATACCAGATTCATGCTTCGGCCGATCTTATCGGCCGCCAGTTTGCTCAGTTCCGGTTGTTTCATTGTCCGCTGGTTTCTCCTTCTATCGGAGACAGTTTTTCTGATACCATCTCAAGGCGTTGGCAAACGCGGCGCAGGTCCCGAAGCGTTTGCCCGGATGGTGGGCCACGGCTTTTTCAATGATCTGGTCCATCTTGACATTCAGGTTCGGATTCAGCGCGGAGGGCTTTTGACGGAAAATCCCCTCCACCGCGTCTTTCTTGTGTTTCAGCAAGTCCATGGGGGAATCGTATTCCGGCAGCGGCAATGTTCCCGCCGCCATCTGAAACAGCATGACGCCCGCGGCGTACACGTCCGCCCGCCTGTCGACGTTCGTCCCGGTGATCTGTTCAGGCGCCATATACAGGGGTGTGCCCTGCAACAGGTCTTTTCCGGCGTCATCGCCCTTGAGAAACCTGGCAGTCCCGAAATCGGAGATGAGCGGCCTTTGGGTATGGGATTCGATCAAAATATTGGCCGGTTTGATATCCCGGTGGACGATACCCTGTTGATGAGCGTAATCAAGGGCCTCCAGTACCTGGATGACGATGGCCAGGGTGCGTTCCAGGGGCAGAATCCGCCTGGACGGCAGCGGATGTCTCTGAATGTCCTGAATTTCCCTGGCCAAATCCCTTCCCTGGATCAGCTGCATGCTCATGAACAGGAATTCCGGCGTTTCGCCGACTTCATATATGGGAATGATATTCGGATGGGACAGAATCGCCGCGGCTTCCGCTTCCTGCTGGAAACGCTCGGCGGCCCTGGCGGTCATCATGACTTTGGGCAGAATCTTCACCGCGATCTGGCGTTTCAGGGTTTGTTGAAACGCCAGAAACACGATGGCCATGCTTCCCCTGCCGAGTTCCCTGAGGATCGTCGCGGTACCCACCTGAAAACCGATCAGGTGATGGACGTCATAGGATTGTATGGATGCCATATCCCTTTGCGATCTTTCCGAAGGTGACGTCATGAGTTGGAAAGTAAAACATCCGCCCTGCAGCCTGATCATATTAGACCAGGAAAGTGGAGATTGCAACTCGAAGCAAAACCGCCCCCGGAGCAATCGCATGGGAATTATCTGCCGCCTTTCTGTCTTTTCGTGTTTCATCTGCGGATAGTTTTATTTTTCTCTACCGATTTTTCCCCAATAATTTCATTGTTATACAAATTTTTTCAGAACCGGAACATTGTCCTTGATTACAATAAACAAAATGTTTATTATCGTTTGATGATTAAATCGTTCCGTTGCCGCGAAACTGAAAAGATATTCCATCGTGAATTTTCGAAAAAATTTCATCGGGATCTTCATGTTCAGGCCTTTATGAAACTTAATGCGATTGACGCGGCCGTGAATCTTGAAGACTTGCGGCAGCCTCCGTCCAACCACCTCGAAGCGCTAAGGGGGGACCGCAAAGGACAGTATAGCATCAGAATCAATGAGAGATGGCGCGTGTGTTTTGAATGGTGTAACGGCAATGCGGAACAAGTCGAATTTGTTGATTACCACTAAGGATGCCATTATGACGAAACATCGAATTTCACCGATTCACCCTGGTATGTATCTGAAGGAATTACTCGACGAGTTACATATAACCCAATACCGTCTTGCTCAGGATTTGGGCGTGCCTGCAATGAGGATCAATCATGTTGTTCATTGTAAAAGACCGGTAACGGCCGAGCTGGCATTGCGCTTGGGACGTTATTTTAATCAAAACCCTCGCTATTGGATTAATTTGCAAAGCCGGTATGATATGGATGTTGTCGAAGATGCTCTTGCAAAACAAATATCTCGTGAAATAAAACCATTGGCGACAAAATCCGGGCAAGGGCGATAACGCAGCCATATGGTTTGTAACCAAACAATTTTGCCGGAGTATTTCGATGCCCCCTGAAGAAACCGCCATTGATGTCTGGATGCAGCATCCGAATCTGGATTTCATCAACCATGCCATGTTCGCCTCCCTGCGAAGGTGGATGGGCATGACGACGGTGACGGAACCGATCCCCGTGGAGTGGACCCTCGCGGCCATGGATCAGGGCCGGGTGGGAAGGGGTCTGATCAGCGCCTGGTGGGGTCCCCAGGGGCCGTTGATTGCCAACGAGGAAGTCGCCGGGCTGGTGGAACGGCATCCGGACCGCTTCATCGGCATCGGCGCGGTGGATCTGCACCGGCCCATGGCGGCGGTCCGGGAAACCCGCCGCTGCATCCGGGAGCTGGGTTTCAAGGGCATCCGCATTGTCCAGTGGTTCTGGAACCTGCCGCCCACGGACCGGCTGTACTACCCGGTGTACGCGGAATGCGCGGCCCTGGAGGTGCCGGTCTGCCTGCAGGTGGGCCACACCGGCCCCCTCTGTCCGTCGGAGCCGGGCCGGCCCATTCCCTATATCGACCAGGTGGCCCTGGATTTCCCGGAGCTCAAATTGGTCTGCGGCCATATCGGCTATCCCTGGACCACGGAAATGATCGCCGTGGCCACCAAACATCCCAATGTATTCATCGACACCTCGGCCTACACGGCCAGACGCTACCCCGGCGAGCTGGTGGAATACATGAAACGGAACGGTCGCAACAAGGTCCTCTTCGGCACCAACTACCCCATGATCACCCCGGCCAAATGCCGGGAGGATCTGGGCTCCCTCGGCCTGGACGACGAAACCTTGGCCTTGTTCCTGAGCGGCAACGCGGAACGGGTTTTTGCCATCGCCGATTAATCGATTAAAACCAGCGTTTCATCTTCAAGCCCCTGCATCACCCCGGCGGACACGCTGCCCAGCACCAGCCGTTTGATGCCCGAGAGGCCGCGTTTGCCCATGACCACCAGGGAGTATCCGTCCTCCCGGATTTTGCGGAGCAGGGCCGCGGGCACGTCCGGGCCGGATTCGATCAGTTCCAGGGCCATGCCGCGCTCCAAACCGAGGATTCGGCCCATCCGTTTCCAGGTGGTGGCCGCCTCCCGGGCTGTTCCGGACAGCACATGCACGCAATCGAACGCCATTTCCGGACGATGGGCCAGCAGGCGGTCCAGGCATTTGATCACCAACAGGCTGGTGTCCGACAGATCCAGCAAAACGAGCATGCGGAACGGCTTTTTACCCGGCCCCGCCAGACAGAACACCCGGCCCCTCAGACGGTGCATCAGCCGCTCCTGCCAGACCGCATCCCGGTTGCGGGCCACCAGAATCATGCCGTAGCCGCCTTGAACCACGGCTTCGAGGATGGCATTCGCCGGGTCGTCGCTGACCAGCATGCATGAATCAGCCACCCGTGGAACCACAGACGCCTCGGACGACCGGTTGGCGCCAAGCCAGCGTCTGAAGGGTTCTTCCGCCCCGACCAGGCTTTCCGGCTCCGAAGCGTCCGGAAGAAACATGGCCCGGACATGCCGCACCGGCTCCGGCGCTGCAAGCCAGTCCAGCAGCCTTTGAAAAACGGCCGCGTCCTCCGGCGCCGTGATAGCCCACAGTTGCCGCGCCGGATTTCGTTTCAGCAATTTGTGTTCCAGATCGGTCCGGTTCCGCCGCCAGGCGGGCCACCTGGCGCAGGCAAAGCCCTGGTCCAGCGTGACCCGCTTGAGGCAGCTGCCGCAATCCACGCAGGGCGTTATCCGCAACCCCTGCCGCGCTTTTTCCAACCAGCGGTCATCGGTTCGCAGGGGTCGCCCCAATCCGATGAGATCCGTGACGCCGTCATCCAGCAGTTGTTCGGCGGTTGCGGCATCCAGGATCCGGCCGGCCAGGATCACCGGCGTCTTCAAACGTTTTCGCAATCCGGCCGCATCTTCCCGAAGATAGGCCGGTCTGGACGCCAGCGCCTTGTAGTCGGCGGAAAAATAGGAGTTATAGGATCCCGCGGATACGGACAGGTAGGCAATCCGCTCCTGCTGCAGCCGGGTTGCCAAGGCAGCGGCCTCGTCCGGTTCGATGCCTTCAGGAACCCATTCCCGGAGCTGGAGTCTGAATCCCACGGGAAAGGATTCGGGCAGCCTCTGTTTGACGGCCTGGAGAACCTCCAGGGGGAAACGCAGGCGATCCGGCAAACCGCCTTGGATCGCCGAAGGCCTTGTATTGGTAAAAGCCGACAGGAACTGGTTCAATAAATATCCCGAGGCCCCGTGCAATTCCACGCAATCGAAACCGGCCTGCCAGGCCCGCTGGGCCGCCAGGGCGAAGTCACGGGCGACCCGCCGCATATCGGTTTCTTCCATGCCGGTGGTCCAGCGGTTTACCAGCAACAGCAGACGCTGGGTCAGGGCGAACCGTTTCTCCAGGGGAAAGGAACGGACAAAGTCGGTCAGCGAGGCGACCTGGAAGGCCAGGTGTTTTCCGGTAACTGGCGTGGGCAGAAGCGGCCGGTCGCCCCGGGCAAAACGTCCGGCATGATTGAGCTGCAGACACGCCGCGGCTCCTTCCCGGCGGATGGCGCCGGCCAGCTCCCGCAGGCCGTCAATCTGGGCATCCCGATCCACCCGCAGGTTATGCAGGGAGGTACACCCGTCTTGCGCGACCGCGGCATTGGCCACCACCACCATGGCGACACCCGTTCCGGCCAGTCGGCGATAATGATCGATCAACATGCCGCTGACCTGCCCGCCGGGCAAGGCATAACCGGTGAATACCGGAACCGCCACCAGCCGGTTTCTCAGTTCCAGGGAACCGAGTCGAAATGGGAGAAACAGCGAGGACATACGCTCCTTATGCCGAATCGTTCAGCCCGCACCGCCGGATGATTCGGTTTGATAATCGTAGCGCCCTTCATTGCGGCGGATATTGCGTTTTTCCCATTCCTGGCGGTCGTTGTTGAAATGCCGCATCAAAACCGGCAGCCGCTGCAGCACCCCCAGCTCCGACGACGGCCTCCAATCCAGCAGCGCATGCGTGTATCCGGCATCCACGATCAGCGGCCGGTCCACATAGTCCAGCATCCAGCGCCGTTCATAACGGCGTTGCCCCAGCAGAACCTTGAAGCGGTTGCGGATGAACAAGGCCATGCCGGCGGCAACGGGTGGAACAAAGATCGGCCGCGCCGCGGAATCGAACCCCATCCCCTCGCGGATGAGGGGGAAGAGTTCCCGGTGAAGCGTGCAGCCGCTGGGGGCGGCAAACAGTCTTTCCAGCGGCGCCAGCCGGTGGGATGCCTGAAGCACCTTCCGGACCGCCCGCACCAGATCGTCTCGATGGATATAAGGAAAACCGGAGGTCCCCTGCCCCGGCACCATCCTTCCGCTGGGCATGGGGCTGCTCCACATTCTGATCAGGCTGTACAGGGGCGGCAGTTCGCACCAGTCGCTGAATACGCCGCCGATGCGCAACGAAACGCAGGGGATGCGATCATGGTAGTCCATCAGCATGGTTTCACCCAGCGCCTTGGATCTGGCGTAGGCCACCTGCCCGACGGGAGTGGATTTTTCCGTCAGCATCCGTCCCGGAGGCGGCGGCGGAAGGGAGGCGATGCTGCCGGCGAAAACAAACCGTTTGGCATTGACGGCCACGGCTGCATCCAGGGTGTTTCTCAACCCGGCCACATTGATCCGTCCGTATTCCGGCAGCCATCGTTTTCCATAATGATAAAACGCCGCCAGGTGTATGACAACATCAACCCCGCCATACCGTTCCCCCATTCGGCTGGTCCAGTCGACCAAGCTGCGGGCATGGGTGATGTCGACGCCACCCCATTCCGCTCCCCGGGCCTGGTTTCTCAGATCCCGGGAAGGCGGCCGCCGGTCCAGCCCCAACACCATATGATCGCGGCAAAGATCCACGCATATGGCCGACCCCAGGTAACCGGAAGAACCGGTGACCAGGACGACGGGAAGACGGTTCATGGATTTCACCAGGCGCTCCTCCGTAATGGGATGGAATTTTTGCCACACTTTATTATCAACATATTGTTTTGTAAATAAATTACGGATATAATGCAAGGAAATTTCACCACCGGCGACGCCCTGGAAAAGCAGGCGAGGATAGGACAGGAAACAACTTGCTGAACTTTAATCGATTTGGTATAGTTGCTGCATTGTCATTGTTACCGATAATGACCGATAAAGAGTCATCCCGACAGCATAACCCCGAAAACAGCCGTGCCGATGAGGAACAGATGGATTTGCGGATATGCTGCGGATGAAGTCCCGTGGCATTCACCCCAGAGATGAAAGGGCCGAAGCATCCGTCCGGCAGCATCCGGCGGGAATTCCTGCGCGCAATGACGTTCGATTTCCGTGTTGTACGCGGCCCCCTGAAACGAGATCAGCCAGCAAGTCAGCAAACGAATTTATCGGAGAGGAGGAAGGAACAATGGTCGACAAAAACAAGAAGCCCCTCAAGAAGGACGCTGCCGAGATGGTCCAGGCATTTGAACAGATTTTGAAGCAACCGGAGGAAACCTCGGAGCTGAGCCAGAACGCCATCGGCGTGGATATCGGGACTTCGAAAACCGTCTACGCCGTGAATGGTAAAGAGAGCGGAAGCAAGGATTATTTTTCCCAACTGAACGCCTTCATCGAGGTCCCCTACTCCCGTTTTACTGAAAACATATTGAAACAAAACAAAATCCACCATTACAAACTCGGGAACTCCCTCATCGTGTACGGTGACGGCGCGGAACTCTTCGCCAACATGCTGAATACCGAAACCCGGCGCCCCATGCGCAACGGCCTCCTGAACGCCAAGGAAGCCAATGCCATTGAAATCATGAAGGGCATTCTGGACGACATGATCCCCTCCGCCGCCCTGCCCAATACCCCGCTCTGCTTTTCCATCCCCGGAGCGCCGAAGAATGCCACAACGGATATCATCTATCACGAGGCGATTCTGAAACGCCATCTGGATGAAAAAGGCTTCAAATCCCGAAGCATCAACGAGGGCATGGCGGTTGTTTTTTCAGAACTGGAAAAGGAGAATTTCACCGGGTTCGGCATCAGCTGCGGCGGCGGGATGTGCAATGTCTGCCTGTCCTATCTCTCCATCCCGCATATCACCTTCAGCATCATCAAGGGCGGGGATCATATCGACGATGCAGTGGCCTCGGTCACCAATGAGGTCAACACCCGCATCCGGGATATCAAGGAGAATCAGCTCGATCTGCTGGCGAAGGCGGACAATGAGATCGAGGACGCCCTGCAGATCTATTATGATGATCTCATCCGGACGCTGATCCGCTCCATGAAGGAGAGTATTGAACAGACGTCGAAGATTCCAAAATCGGATGCCCCCGTCCCGATTGTGCTCAGCGGCGGCACGGCCAAACCGAACGGATTCAGGGAGCGGTTTGAAAAATGCCTGAAAGAGGTGGACTTCCCGCTGGAAATCAGCGAAATCCGGCTGGCCAAGGACCCGCTGAAAGCCACCGCCAACGGCGCCCTGATCGCCGCCATGTACGAAGGTTGACAAGGATTGACGGACGCGGTTTTTTTCGGCGAAGCGAACGATAATGTCTGCTCCCCGGATTCCGGATTTCATCTGATCGGTATCGTGGCGACCGATACGGATTGAAAGGGAGTTTATTGTCCATGATCCAACTCTCCGAACCCGAAAGAATACCGCCGAAGGAGTATCGGCAGCGAATCGAAAAACTGGCGGAGCAAATCTCCGATCCGGTAAAAAAACTGCGATTCATTCATCAGGCCCTTGCCGACTATTCGCTAAACGAATCCGTTGAAAGCGGGGGAAAACATCGACGGAAAACGGAAGCGGCAAAAGGCGGGGAGTCCCTGTTTCGCAAAAACGGCAACCACCGGCCGGAGGAAACCGGAGGCGCGGAATACCGGCTCCAGCCGCCCCTCGCCGGCAAATCCCGCCATTACTTGGTGTATCTGGTCTGCGGCATGGGGGTGATGCTCTTCGGATTTGCCTTTATCCTGTTCCTTTCGAACGGAAGCCGGTATGGAAACCTTTTCGGTAAAACCGCTGCAAAAACCGAAACCGATGTCTTTCATTATATCATCCCGACGGTGACGTCGGAATTGTCCCCGGCGCCGGTTTTTCCCAAAGCCTTGCCGGGAGAGGATGCGCAGAAGCCGCCGGCATTCCCCGAATACCTGGACACCCTGATCTGGATGATCGAAAAGACAGCCGAAAGCGAGTATTACAGCAACCGGTTGCGGATCCACACCGGCCAAACCGTCGACAACACCCCCCGGCGCTACCGCCGGATTCCGATCCAGGCCGCTTCCAGCCCGAATGACTGGCCGGCCACCGGCAACGTGGCCGGCATTCTGTTCCATGCCGCGGAAAGCGACATCTATGAGTTCAAGCCGGAAATGACGCAATCCATCAAGGAATACAGCCGTCTGCTGGCCCGGTATCTCCGGAAAAAAAAAGCCTATCACTATTTTATCGACCGGTTCGGCGAGGTCTACCGCTTGGTCCGCGAGGATCATGCCGCCTATCACGCGGGAAATTCGATCTGGGCCGATTCGGAAAACATTTACCTGGATTTAAACAATGCCTTCATCGGGATCTGTTTCGAAGGCAAGGATTTCGAGCACAACCCCAAGGGAAAGTCGAAAACCGGCGGGAACGGCGACTCGACTCACATCGTTGCCATGGCGCAATCCTCCATCAATGAGGCCCAGTTGCGGTCGGGAAAGGAGCTGACCGACTGGTTGCGGGTGAAATACCGCATTTCGCAGAAAAACTGCGTGCCCCACGCCCTGGCATCGGTGAACCCATACGATCTGCTGATCGGACATCATCTGGACTTGTCATATGAGTTCCCGTTTGATATGTTTGGGTTGAGCAACAAATATGAAGAACCGATTCCTGCCATTACCGAATTCGGGTTTTCCTGTAACAACTATTTTGTCCAGGTCATGAAGGGGAGGCTCTGGCCCGGCATTATCCGTTCCGAGGAAACCCTTCGGCAGCGCGCCGATGAAACAAAAATACCGCTCAAGGAATATCGAAAACTCCTGAACAACCGGTTCGCCGGATTGTTCAAATGGCAAAAACAGATCAAACAATCCGAAGGGTCCTGAAACCGATCGGGCAGGACGCCGTCACCGTCTCCCTGAACCGGAGATTCCGCCACGCCTGACCGAATCGAGAAAAAAATGGAGCCATACGTGCATGAAGACGCTCAAAAGGAATTGCCCGCATTGCCAGAGTGAAAAAACCGCCCCCATCCCCCAAACATCCGTCGCCAGACTCATCGGTTACTTGGTACCCCGCCGACCCTATTTATGCCTGGATTGCCGGAAGCGTTTCAACCAGTATGAAAATCCGCTGAAAACCGTATCCGCCAAAATCATGGCCGGCGCCGCAGCCGTTCTGCTCCTGTTGATCCTTTTCCTTGTGATGCGGCCCCAAACCCCGCAACCGCAGCCGGAAGAACAGGCCCCCTCCATGAGAATCCCCGCCAAGCAGGCGGAACCGGAAGCCATGCAAATCCCCAAAATGCCGTTGGAGGAAAAGGGTGCGCCCTTGCCTTCCGGAGAAACGGCCGAGGCCTTGCCGAACCCGAATCAGCCGGAAGCGGTTCCCGTTCCAACGGCAGATCAGCCGCTGCCCGCCGAAACCGCCCCCCCGGCAAAGGCCCCGGCATTGGAACAGCAGCAGCCGGTCGCCCCAACGGCGGAAACACCCGTGAAACAACTGCCGGAGGGACCCCGGCCGATTCCGGCCGCGGTGACTCCCGGAACGGAGTCCACACCCGGTGACAGAAGGGAACGCGTGACGGCTTCCCCCCATGCGAACCAGCCAAGAACCCTGAAACGCATTTCCGTCCAAAATACCGATAACGGTCCGACCATCCATATCCAGGCGGACGGTCCCATCGATGCCCATCAATCCTTCTTGCTCCCCGACCCGCATAGACTGGTCATCGACCTTGCGGGGAAATGGGAAAAACCCGGATTTTACGCCATGGCGGTGGAACACGATCTCATCCGGTCGGTCCGGGTATGGAAACATGATAAAAAGCTGCGGATCGTCTGCGATCTGCAATCCGGCCTGGGGCGGGAACCGGTTTTTAAAACAGCTTCCGACGGCTTGGTCGCCGAGTTGGGCGCAACGCCCCCCTGACGTTATCGAAAACGGAAAGGAAACGGATGGATGGTCGAACGAACCGACGAAATGGCACCGCGCTTGCCGAAGGTCACCACAAAGTTGAAAATGCCCGGCATGCTCCTGAAGTTACCAGGCGCCGTCAAACTGGCCATCGCCGCGCTGGTGGTGCTGATGATCGCCTTTAATGCCCTGTTCACCTATGTGCAGCCCAATGAATTCGGCATCAAGGTCGTGCGCATCGGTATCAACCGGGGAGTCCAGAAGGAAATTTACACGGCCGGTCTGCACTGGGTCATCCCCGGTTTTCAGCAGATCTTCCGCCTGCCGCGGGACATTCAGGTTTTGGAGCTGACAGCGTCGCCGAAGACCGCTGCCCTGCCGGCCCGGAAGGATCGGGTCGCCCATATTCAGACATCGGACGGTTTTTATGTGGATGTGGATGTTTCCATCCTGTACCGGATCAATGACCCCTTTCTCGTGTTCACCAAAATCGGCCCCGGCAGCCTGTATGAGGATAACGGGATTCTGCCGAAGGCGGAGCCCGCTCTCAAGGAAACCTTGGGCAAATTGACCACCGAAGATTTTTACAACAGCCCCTTGCGGGTGAAGAAGGCACGGGAAGCGCGGGAACTGCTGAATGCGGAACTGAATCCGAAAGGCATCCAGGTTGAGCAGGTGCTGGTGCGCTATTTCGTTTACAGCCCCGAAATCCAGAAAAACATCGAGGAGAAAAAGCTGAAGGATCAGCTGGTGTTTACGAACCAGGCCGCGGCCCGGGCCGCCAAGGAAGAGGCGGAATTGAAAAAAGTCATCCAGGAGGGTCTCGTGATGGTGGATGTGGAGCTCGAACAGGGCCGGGCCTATGTCACCCGCAAGGAAGCGGAAAAAGATCTGTATGTGCGGACCAAAAAAGCCGAAGCCGACCTGCTGGTGAAACTGGCGGATGCGGAAAAAGTCCGTTTGAAAAACGATGCCATGAAAGGCGTCGGTTCCGAACGGATGGTGGGCTTAAAAATGGCGGAAGTGTACAAAGGGCTGGATCTCATCGTTCTGCCCAGCGACGGCAGCGGCGGCGTCAATCCCCTTGATTTGAACAATGCCTTGAACCTATTTGATGTCCGCAAGGGAGATACGCCATGAAACGCTTCCTGTTCCTTGCCTTCCCGCTGATCTGCTGTCTCTGCCTGCCGGCTTGCCTGCTGTACAGCACCGGCGAAAACGAAGTGGGCGTACGTACCCGGAAACTGGCCATCTGGGGACCGCCGGGGGTCGAGGAGCAGGTTTATGCCCCGGGCTCCACCCATGTGTTTCTGCCCTTCATCAATGACTGGCACACCTTCGACACCAAACTGCAGAATCTTGAAATGGTCTATGAACCGTCACGCGGAGAGCGCCGGACCCATGATGATCTGCTGTTCAAGAGCATCGACGGCAACGATATCGGACTGGACGTCATCATCGCCTACCGCATCGACGCCGCACAAGCACCTTACATCCTGCAGCATGTGGCCGTCGACAACCACACCCTGCGGGAAAAGATCGTCCGCACCATCGCGCGCAGCAAACCCCGCGATATCTTCGGCGAGTTGACCACCGAAGAATTTTACGTGGCGGAAAAACGGGAACTGCAGGCCCAGAAAGCCAAGGAAGTGCTCCAGGAGATGCTCGGCCCGATGGGGATCATCGTCGAAAAAGTGCTCACCAAGGATTACCGGTTCAATCGCGAATACCAGAAGGCCATCGAGGACAAAAAAGTCGCCGATCAGCAGGTGCAGAAAAACAAATCCGCCCGGCATGCGGCCCTGGAGGAATACAAGCGCAAACTGGAGGAAGCCAAGGGCGAGGTGAACAAGATGATCGCCGACGCGGACGGCGCCTATCGCAGAGCCAAAATCGAGGCCGATGTATACTACGAGCGGCAGCAGATGATGGCGGAGGCCATCAAGGCGGAAGGAATCGCCGAAGCCAAAGGCATCCAGGAGATGAACAACGCCCTGGCCGGTTCGGGTGGCGAAGCGCTCGTCAAACTGCGCATCGCCGAGGCCCTTCAGGACAAGAAAATCATGCTGCTGCCGGTATCCACCGGGGGGATGAACCTGAAAACAACGGATATCAACCGGCTGATTGAAACCATGGGAATCCGCGCCATGGCCGGAAACGATTACAAGCAACGCAGTGTCGAAAAAGCAACCGATACAAGATAACGGGTTGCGCCCTTGCCATCGAGGAGTCGGTCGCCCCATGGTGAAACCGCCCGCAGGATGGGGCCAAACCCGCCGCTGGAAACGGGAGGCCGGCGATGGCGCATGCAACGATATCCAACCCCTACCGCCGGCTGATCGCGCGGATCAACCGCTTTCCCCAGGGGGCGCCGCCGTCCCGTCTGCTCCATGCCATCCTGAAAATGCTCTATACGGAGCAGGAGGCCGGATACGTCTCCCTGCTGCCCCTCAAGCCCTTTGCCCTGGAAAAAGCCGCCCGGATATGGAAACTGCCGCTCCGGAAAACACGCCAGATTCTGGACGAACTGGCAAGCAAGGGATTGTTGCTGGATATCGAAATCCGGCAGCGCCCCCTGTATCTGGTGCCGCCGCCCATGGCCGGCTTTTTCGAGTTCTCCATGATGCGGGTGCGCCGGGATCTGGACCAGAAAAAACTGGCGGAACTGTTGTATCAGTATCTGAACGTGGAACAGGATTTCGTCCGGGAACTCTTCACGGCCGGGGAAACCCGTCTGGGACGGATCTTTGTCCACGAACCGGCCTTGCCGGAAGAAAAGCTGCTGGTCCTGGATTATGAAAGAGCCAGCCATATAATCCGGACCGCCGGCCATATCAGCGTCAGCCTCTGTTACTGCCGCCACAAGATGCGGCATCTGCGCCGCGCCTGCGACAATCCCCTGGAAATCTGCATGACCTTCCATCAGGCCGGCGCCTATCTGATCCGCCGGGGTATCGGCCGCCGGGTCGATGCCGCCGAAGGCTTGGATCTGCTCCAGGAAGCCCAAGGCCGCAACCTGGTCCAGTTCGGCGAAAATGTCCGCGAGCAGGTGAATTACATCTGCAACTGCTGCAGCTGCTGCTGCGAGGCCCTGCTGGCGGCCAAGCGCTTCAGCTTCGCCAGACCCGTGCAGACCTCCCCGTTTCTGCCCCGTTTGAATCCGGAAACCTGCATCGGTTGCGGGAAATGCACGGCGGCCTGCCCGGTGGAAGCCCTGAAAATGACCGCCGGAAATCCCGCCGCCCGGGAAAAACCGGCGCCACGGCTGGACACGCAGCGCTGCCTGGGTTGCGGCATCTGCGTGCGCAACTGCCCGACCGGGGCAATGGTTCTGGAACGGCGGCGGGAACGCCTGTTGACGCCGCTGAACAGCGCCCATAACGTGATTTTAATGGCCATCGAACGCGGCAAATTGCAGCATTTCCTCTTCGACAACCGCATCCTGTGGCATCACCGCGCCATGGCCCTGGTCCTGGGCGTCATCCTCCGCCTCCCGCCAATCAAACAGGTGTTAGCCCTGCAACAGGTGAAATCACGGTATCTCGAATACCTGATCTCCAGAACCTTTATGACGGAAAAAAACAATCGGGCACACCCTCCGCTTGACATCCCGGCCCACATTGACTAAAAGATCCCGAAATTGTCCGCTGGACAACCATATCGACAACAATTGTATAAACAAAGGAGCGTATTCCATGGGAGATTTTCTCATCAACGTGTTTCTGGACGACAAAAAAATGCAGGTGATCGAAGGCGCCGGTCTCGCCGGCCAGGTGACGGATGTGGCCGGGAAGAAAGCGATTCAAGTCAAAGTCGCGGAAAAGGAACAGAAAAAGCTGGCCAAGGGGTTCCCGGATCTGGAAATCGGCGCCGACAATTCTTATGTCCTGCCCGCGGAAGCCGAAACCAAGCTGCTGGACATCATCGGGCAGATGAAGACCCTGGATGTCATGAAAGTGGCCATCATGAAGCTGTACAACCCGCTGGCCGGCAAGGCTCCCCGCTCGGCCCAGCGGTAAAGACCGACGATTCATTCCGACCGGTTCCACTTCAAGATCGACCGCCCGTATTTCCAAGGGGGCTGCAGCGCCTGGGCTTATTTCACGAGATACCGCTTTGCCGTGCTGTAGGTGCTGTACCCCCCGCTCACGATCCGCGCCGTGAAACCGTTCTGGGTGAGAATCCGGTACGCCACATAGGCCCGCATTCCCACGGCGCAGAAAAGGATGTACCGCTTGGTTTTGTCCAGGCGGTCCAGCCGGGACCGCAACCGGTCCACGGGGATCCGGACGGCGCCCTCGACGGCTCCCTTTTCCTCGATCTCCGACGGATACCGCAGGTCCATGAGCACCTCGGTGCGGGGGTCGTATTCCCCCAGTTCCCGCCAGTCGATTTTTTCCAGGTCGCCCTTCAGGATATTGGCCGCCACGAAACCGGCGATGTTGACCGGATCCTTGGCGGATGAATACGGTGGAGCATAGGCCAGCTCGAGTTCCTCCAGGTCGTACACCGTCATGTTGCCCCGGATGGCGGTGGCCAGCACATCGATGCGCTTGTCCACGCCGGAGAAGCCGACGATCTGGGCGCCGAATAGCCTGCCGGTGCCCGGAGCGAACAGCAGTTTGACCGCCATGGGAGTTGATCCCGGGTAATACGAAGCATTGGAGCCGGAATGGGTATAACTGGCGACGAACGGAATCCCTTCGGCCGTCAGGGTTTTTTCATTGACGCCGGCAACGGCCGCCGTGAGTTCGAACACTTTGACGATGGCCGTTCCCAGCGTGCCCCGATAAACCGCTCTGCGTCCCATGGCGTTGTCCGCGGCGATGCGTCCCTGTTTGTTGGCAGGTCCGGCCAGGGGTGCGAGGGACGGCCGCCCGGTGACCAGATGGGGGACTTCCACCGCGTCGCCGACGGCGTAAATGTGAGGATCGCTGGTCTGCATGGCGTCGTTCACCCGGATGCCGCCGCTGGCACCGATGGCCAACCCCGCCTGACGGGCCAGTTCCGTTTCCGGGCGCACGCCGATGGACAGAATGGCCAGATCACATTCGAATTCTCCCCCGGCGGTGGCCGCCACCAGCCGGTTGTTCCGGTGGGAGAAGGACCTGAGGCCATCCTTCAGGTGGCAGACCGCCCCCTTGGTCTGGAGGTGATCCTGAACAACAGCGGCCATTTCCACATCAAGAGGCGGCATGACCTGGTCCGCCATTTCCACCACGGTGGTTCTAATCCCTCTGCTTATCAGGTTTTCCATCATTTCCAAGCCGATGAACCCGCCACCCACGACAACCGCCGATTGCGGTTTGCGTTCATCCACATAGGCCTTGATACGGTCCATGTCGGGAATATTCCGCAGATAAAAAATGCGCTCGCTGTCGATTCCCGGCAAGGACGGCCTGATGGGTTCGGCACCCGGGGACAGAATCAGCTTGTCATAGGTTTCGACGGTTAGCTTCCCGGTGGTCAGGTCCTTCACATGGATTCGTTTTTCTTCCGGCTCGATGCGCATGACCCGGGTATGGGTCCGGACGTCAATGTTGTAACGCGCCCGGAACGCTTCCGGAGTGGTGAGCAGCAGTTCGTCCCTCTCCTTGATGGTCTCGCCGATATAATACGGCAGACCGCAGTTGGCGAAGGAAATATATTCTCCGCGTTCAAACAGGATGATGTGGGCGGATTCATTGATTCTGCGGGCCCTGGCCGCGGCGGTGGCACCGCCGGCGACACCGCCGACGATCAGAAGCCGGATACTCATGCAAATCTCCTTTTGATTGTTCCCATCTACATGGGCAGCAGTTCGTCCCCGATCAGTTTCCACAGGGACATCCGTTCCAGAACCGCCTGCAACTCGTCCCGTATTTCTTCAAACTCGCGTATGATCTGACAATATTCTTTCATGGCATACCTCCTTGCCCGACCCGTTCGCAAGGCATCCCGAAAATTTCCCCGGCTGCCGCACGCATCGACGGGTTTGGCTGTTGGTGCTCGTTTTTTTTCAGCACGATCGAAACATAATGCCGGCAATCCGGAAATCAAGCTGCAAATTGACTTTGAAGTCCGAACAGGATACAAATGCGGATATCCGCGGTACGGGATGGCCGAATCACAAAACCGGAAAATATATAGGAAAATCAGGATGCGGGAGCGCTTTACCAACAAACGGTTCGTTCTGGGAGTCTGCGGCGGCATCGCGGCTTATAAAAGCGTGGAATTGCTGCGCCTGCTGATCAAACAAGGCGCTTCGGTGCGCGTCATCATGACCCGCAACGCAGCCGCCTTTGTCGGGCCGCTTACCTTTGAAACCCTTTCCAGCCAGCCGGTTTGCTGCGATCTGTTCCATGACCGGGAGGACGGCGCCATTCGCCATATCCAGTGGGCCCGCGAGGCCCATGCCGTGATCATCGCTCCGGCCACGGCCGACATGATCGGAAAACTGGCCAACGGAATCGCCGACGACGCCCTCAGCACCTTCCTGCTGGCGGTGACCGCGCCCCGGTTGCTCTGCCCTTCCATGAACACCCATATGTATGAAAATATCGCCGTCCAGCGGAACATCGACCGCCTGGAGGCGGATGGGTACCGGATCATCGAGCCGGATGCGGGCGAGCTGGCCTGCGGCACCACCGGCCCCGGCCGCCTGGCGGATCCCGCCCATATCGTCGACCGGCTGTATCATCATCTGCGCCGGAAAGACTACAGCGGCAAACGGGTTCTGGTGACGGCGGGTCCCACCCGGGAAGCCATCGATCCGGTCCGCTATATCAGCAACCATTCCTCCGGCAAAATGGGCTATGCCCTCGCCCGGGCCGCGGAATACCGGGGAGCTGACGTGACGCTGGTCTCGGGTCCGACGAATCTGGCGCCGCCTTCCGGAGTCAAAACCGTTGCGGTGGTTTCGGCCGGGGACATGGCCGAAGCCGTTTTCCAGCATGCCGAGGATGCGGATCTGATTATCAAGGTGGCGGCAGTGGCGGATTACCGTCCTGTGGAGACCGCCCGTGGCAAGATTAAGAAAACCGCCGCTGAGTTCCATCTCGTCCTGACAAAAAACATCGATATCCTTGCGGAACTGGGACGGCGGAAAAAAGGGCGGATCCTGGTGGGATTCGCCGCCGAGACCGGAGACCTGGATGAATATGCCCTTCAAAAGCTGCAGGCCAAACAGCTGGACATGATCGTCGGCAACCTGATCGGTTCGCCGGGTTCCGGCTTCAACGCCGACACCAACCAGGTGACCCTCTATCATGCGGACGGATCCCGGGAGACGTTGCCGGTGATGTCGAAAGACGGGATCGCCGACCTCATCCTGGACAGTATCTCCGCCCGGCACCTGGGCGGACGGACGGATCATGAACAACCATAGGGAGAAAGCCTCTCTGCTGCTCGACGAAGTCGAGGCATACCTGCGATACTTGGCCGATATGGGTTGCCGCGGGCTGGATTGCGGACCCGCCGGTCTAGAAAAACTCCAGCGCTGGGGAATCCCGCCGACGCTGCCGGCCATGGAAAGCCTCGATGATATCCGCAGGGAAATCGGCAATTGTCGCCGGTGCCGCTTGTGCAGCGGCCGCAGCCGGATCGTTTTCGGGGCCGGGGATCCCCGGGCAAGGCTGGTGTTCGTGGGTGAAGCCCCCGGATTCGAAGAGGACCAGTGCGGTGAGCCCTTTGTGGGAGCCGCCGGCGAGTTGCTGACCAAGATCATCAAGGCCATCCAATTGACCCGGGAAACGGTGTATATCTGCAATGTCGTCAAATGCCGCCCGCCGGAAAACCGGACACCATCCCCGGAGGAAATCCGGGCCTGCATGCCTTTCCTCAAACGGCAGCTGGCCGCCATCCGGCCGGAATTCATTTGCACCCTCGGTTCCGTCGCCACCCACGCCCTCCTGGACACCGCGCGGCCCATCTCCATGATCCGGGGGCAGTTTACCCCTTATGGGGGAGCACTGGTCATGCCCACCTATCATCCGGCCTACCTGCTGCGGAATCCGGATAAAAAGCGGGATGTTTGGGAAGACATGAAGAATCTGGCCGGCACCATGGGAATACGGCTTTGAATTCATGAATTATATATTGACTTTTTCAGCCCTGACGGTTTACAAAAGCCAATTTTAAGCTATTGATACATGGTTGCAGCGGCGGCTTTTGGGCTTCCGCTGAACCTTTTTTCATCACCTTCTGGATTGCAAGCAGTTTCAGCTGGTGTTCCGACATCTCACGAAAGGAGACGCAGGCATGGCGGAGGACAAGAAGGCCAAGGAAAAACCCATCGAGAAGATGACCGCAAAGGAATTACGGGAGGCGGCCCTGGGTCTGCCCGGGATCGCGGGCGTCCATGGAATGAATAAGGACGAACTGATCAGCGCCATCAAGAAAGCCAAAGGAATCAAAGAGGAAGAAGGCGGCAAAAAGGACACGTCCATCCGGGATTTGAAGCAGAAAATCAAAGTCCTGAAAGCCAAACGGGTCGAGGCGCTGGAGGCCAAGGAATCCAAGCAGGCCGTCAACCTGAGACGGCGCATCAGCCGACTGAAAAAAAGAGCCCGGCGGGCGGCCTAGCGCATGACGCGATACCGTCAATGACCGCGGCCTTTCTGCCGGGAACCGAAACCATGGGGAAAACCTCGCCGAATCCATCCGTCCGGATTCGACCGGGACACATCGCTTTTGATATCGACGGGGTCATCGCCGACACCATGTCGCTGTTCATCGAAATCGCCCGTTCGGATTATCGGATCGACTGGATCCGGTACGAGGAAATCACGAGCTATTCCCTGGAGGAGGTCGAAGGCATCGATGCATCCGTGGCAGGGGCCATCATTCAGAAGCTGTTGGATGGGAATTATGACGCGCCGCTTCTGCCGATCCAGGACGCTCCGGAAGTACTGTCGCGGATAGGCCGCGTACGGACGCCGCTTCTGTTCGTGACGGCCCGTCCGTACCCGGGTCCCATGGCGGCCTGGCTGGCCGAAACCGCCTCCCTGGAACCCGCGGCGGTGGAAATCGTCGCCACCGGATCATTCGAGGCAAAAACCACCGTGTTGCTCGAACGCGGTATTACCCATTTCGTGGAAGACAGGCTGGAGACCTGTTACGGCCTTCAGGCAGCCGGGATCACGCCGATTCTGTTCAAACAGCCCTGGAACCGCCGACAACATGATTTCATCGAGGTCGGCTCATGGCGGCAACTGGAAAACATGATTGACTTTGAATGAGCGCGGAAACCGTCACAGAATGGATCGGGCTGTTTGTCGAGTCGTTGATGTCCGAAAAAGGCTATTCGGCCAATACCGTCCGGGCCTACCAAAAGGACTTGACGGAATTCCTGAAGTTTACGGCCGGAGAAGGCGGGAAGGAAGACAGCCGGAAAATGGATCGGGTGACCCTGGATGGAATCGATGGCCTCCGGATCCGGGCCTATCTCGGTTTTCTGTACAAAAAGGGCAACCGGAAATCCTCCATTGCCCGAAAGCTGGCGGCCTTGCGCTCCTTTTTCCGTTTTCTGGTCAAGCTGAAAGTGCTGGACGGGAATCCGGCGGAAGCGGTCATGACTCCCAAACAGGAGAAACCGATCCCATCCTTTCTCTCCGTGGACGACATGTTCCGGCTGCTGGATGCCATGGAGACGGAAACCATGGCCGGCAAACGGAATCGCGCCATTTTTGAAACCCTGTATTCCAGTGGATTGCGGGTATCGGAACTCACCGGCCTGAATATGGGCGACATCGATTTGTATCGGCTTTCCCTGCGGGTCGTGGGGAAAGGAAACAAGCAGCGGATCATTCCCATGGGCCGGAAGGCGGCGGATGCCATTCAGGACTATCTCCGCCGGCTTCAGGCGGAAACCGGATACATTCCGGGCTCCGAGGACCCGGTTTTTGTCAATCTCCGGAAAGGCCGACTCTCCACGCGATCGGTTCAGCGGATCCTGGAGAAAATGGTGGCCGCTTGCGGGCTGGCCGTCCCCATTTCACCGCATGGCCTGCGGCATACCTTCGCCACCCATATGCTGGACGCCGGAGCGGACCTGCGGGTGGTGCAGGAACTGCTGGGCCATCAATGTCTTTCCACCACCCAGAAATACACCCATGTCTCCATCGCGAAATTGATGGAAACCTATGACCGGGCCCATCCACGGAAATGACATGGAACAGCGGAGACGGATATGACGGATTATCATGGTACAACGGTCCTGGCCGTCCGCCGGCAGGGAAAAACGGTGGTCGCCGGGGACGGCCAGGTAACCCTGGACAAAACCATCATCAAGCAGAAAGCCAAAAAAGTCAGGCGGATATTCAATGACAAGATCATCGTCGGTTTCGCCGGCGCAACCGCCGATGCCCTGAATCTGTTCGAACGCCTGGAAAAAAAGCTGGAGCGTTTCAACGGGAACCTGACCCGTTCCGCCGTGGAACTGGCCGGCGATTGGCGCACAGACAAATATCTCCGCCGCCTGGAGGCGATCCTGATCGCCGCCGACGCTTCCCAGATGTTTCTGATTTCCGGCAACGGGGATGTCATTGAACCGGACGAGGGCTATATCGCCATCGGCTCCGGCAGTGTCGCGGCCCAGGCGGCCGCCGCGGCCCTTTTGCAACACACGGAACTGTCCGCCCGGGAGATTGTGGAGACCGCCATGAAAATAGCGGCCTCCTTGTGCATTTACACCAATGACGTCATCACCATCGAAACGATCTGACAAGCGGGTCAGGATCGGCGGATGATCCGGCAAGCCGCGAGGAATTCAAGATGAGCGACCTAAAACCTGCTGAAATTGTAAAAGAACTCGATAAATATATCATCGGCCAAAACCGGGGAAAGCGTTCCGTGGCCATCGCCCTGCGGAATCGGTGGCGAAGACGGCAGGTCGGCGAGGAGCTGAGGGACGAAATCGCCCCGAAAAACATCATTCTCATCGGCCCCACCGGAGTGGGCAAGACCGAGATCGCCCGCCGGCTGGCGAAATTGACGGATTCCCCCTTCTACAAGGTGGAGGCCTCCAAATTCACGGAAGTGGGCTATGTCGGCCGGGACGTGGAATCCATGGTTCGCGACCTGGTGGAACTGACGGTCAATCAGTTGAGGGTCCAGGCCCAGGAGGCGGTCAAGGACAAGGCCCGCCAGATCGCCGAGGAGCGCATGCTGGATCTCCTGCTGCCCAAAACCCAGGATCCGAAATCCACCAAGCTGGAAGACGGCAGGGAGGCGCCCCTGGGGCTGGTGACCGACAGCGGCGGCGAAACCCGTTCGACCCGTGAGAAACTGCGCCAGATGCTGCGGGCCGGGAAGCTCGACAGCCGCTTCGTGGATCTGGATGTGGCCGACCGGAGCATGCCGGTGGTGGAAATTTTCTCCAATGCCGGCATGGAGGAGTTGGGCGTCAACCTGAAGGACATGTTCGGCAGCATCCTGCCCCGCAACACCAAACGCAGGAAATACAAGGTTCCGGAGGCCATGGAAAACCTGATCCAGGAGGAAGCCAAGGGCCTCGTCGACATGGAACAGGTGGTCCGGACAGCCATCGAAAAAGTGGAACAGTCCGGAATCATCTTTCTGGATGAGATCGATAAAATCGTGGCCAAGAACGGCGGCGGTCATGGGCCGGACGTTTCCCGGGAGGGAGTCCAGCGCGACCTGCTGCCGATTGTCGAAGGCAGCGTGGTGACCACCAAATACGGTCCGGTGAAGACCGATCACATTCTGTTTATCGCCTCCGGCGCGTTTCACGCCTGCCGGCCCTCGGATCTGATTCCGGAACTCCAGGGACGGTTCCCCATCCGGGTGGAGCTGGAGCCCCTGGGCGCGGCCGAATTCGTGCGGATCCTGACGGAGCCGCGCAACGCCCTGCTGCTGCAGTACCTGGCACTGCTGCGCACCGAAGGAGTGGAAGTGGTGTTCGAGGATGAAGCCGTCGCCGCCATTGCCCGCGTCGCCGAGGAAGTCAACAGCCGCACGGAAAACATCGGGGCCAGGCGCCTGCACACCCTCATGGAAAGGCTTCTGGAGGACGTCCTGTTCGAGGCGCCGGATCTGGCCGAAAAACGGATCGTCATCGACGCGGCCTACGTGGACAATAAATTGCGCGACCTCAAATCCAACGACGATCTGAGCCGGTTTATTTTATAGCAACCCGAAAGAAGGGGAAAGCGGATGACGCGGGAAAACAGCAAAGCGCCTGCCAGCGTGGCGGATATATTGGTGGAGTCGTTGCCGTATATACAACGGTTTTACGGCAAGACCATCGTGGTGAAATACGGTGGACACGCCATGGTGGACGAACAGCTCAAACAGGATTTCACCCGGGACGTGACCCTGCTCAAATATATCGGTGTCAACCCCGTGGTGGTGCATGGCGGCGGTCCACAGATCAACAAGGTTCTCGACCAGATGGGGATCTGTTCCAAATTCGTCCGGGGCATGCGTCTCACCGATGAACCGACCATGGATGTGGTGGAGATGGTGCTGGGCGGCAAGGTGAACAAGGCCATTGTGGCCCAGATCAATCAGGCGGGCGGCAAAGCCGTGGGACTGAGCGGCAAGGACGGTTGCCTGATCCAGGCAAGGAAAATGCAGATCGTATATCAGGACGGCGACAAACCGCCGGAAATCATCGACCCGGGACTGGTGGGGGAAGTGACCCGGATCAACCCGGAAATCATTCATACCCTCACCGCCAGGGGGTTCATCCCCATCATCGCCCCGGTGGGAACCGGGGAAGACGGCGAGACATACAACATCAACGCCGATCTGGTGGCCACCCATATCGCCGCAGCGATTTCGGCCGCCAGACTGATCTTTCTCACCGACGTCGACGGCGTCATGGATGCCGACAAAAACCTGATCACTTCCATCGCGGCGGATCGGATACGGCGTCTGGTGGCCGACGGGACCATTTCCGGCGGCATGATCCCGAAGATCGAAACCGCCCTTGCGGCCATTGAGCAGGGTATTGAAAAAGTTCACATCATCAACGGCACGAGAAGGCATTCGCTGTTGCTGGAATTGTTCACGGACAAGGGTATCGGTACGGAGGTGACCGCATGAGCAGCGACATCATCAAAAAAGCGGACAAGGTCCTGGCAGGCACCTATGGACGGTTTCCGCTGGTGCTGAAAAAAGGCCAGGGTTGCCGGGTGGAAGATGTCGGCGGCAATAGCTACCTCGATTTCGTGGCCGGTATCGCGGTCTGCAATCTGGGGCATTCCCATCCGGCCGTAATCCGCGCCCTGGGTGACCAGGCCCGGGAATTGTTTCACGTCTCCAATCTCTATTACACGCTGCCCCAGGTGGAACTGGCCGCGTTCCTTACGGCCAACAGTTTCGCCGACCGCGTTTTTTTCTGCAACAGCGGGGCCGAAGCCAACGAGGCGGCCATCAAACTGGCACGCAAATTTTTCAGCAGCAAAGGCGAAGAGCCTTTCCGGATCATCGCCATGGATAAATCCTTTCACGGGCGCACCATGGCGACGTTGTCCGCCACCGGCCAGAAAAAAATCCAGGCCGGCTATGAACCCGTGCTGCCGGGATTCGATTTTGTGCCCTTCAACGATATCGAGGCCCTGCGCCAGGCCGTCACCCCCCTCACCTGTGCGGTGATGCTGGAGCCGGTGCAGGGCGAAGGGGGGGTTCGCTGTCCCTCCCCCGGCTATCTGAAAAAAGTGCGGGACCTCTGCGACGAAAAAGGGCTGCTGCTGATTTTCGACGAGATCCAGACCGGCATCGGCCGCACCGGGAAGCTCTTCGCCTACCAGCACGAGGGCGTCGAACCGGATATCATGACCCTGGCCAAGGCCCTCGGCAACGGCCTGCCCATCGGCGCCATGCTGGCCAGGGAAGCGGTGGCCGCCGCCTTTACACCGGGTTCCCATGCCTCCACCTTCGGCGGCACGCCCATCATCACGGCAGCGGCCCTCGCGACCCTCACCACCATCGTGGAGGAAGATCTCGCCGGACGCGCCGGGCAGATCGGCCGGTATTTTCAGGATCGGCTCGAATGGCTGAAAAGCCGGCACGATGTCGTGGAGGACGTGCGCGGCATCGGTCTGCTGCTGGGCATCAAACTGAAGCACCCCGGCGCGGAGATCGTGAAAGCCTGCATGCAAAAAGGGTTTCTGATCAACTGCGTGCAGGATAGCATCCTGCGGTTCATCCCGCCCCTGATCATATCCAGGGAGGATATAGATGCGCTGATTGCCTGTCTGGATGAAGTGCTCTGATCGTGCTTTGATCCGGCATTTTTTGATTGTGCATTGACGCGGAAAGCGAGGCTGTTTTGAAAAAAGACATTCTAACCCTGTTTGACCTTGATAAATCGGATTTTGAGCTGCTGTTCCAGGAAGCCGCCGAACTGAAAGCCAGACGGAAGCTCGGCATCGTCGAACATGCCCTGGCCGGGAAATCCCTGGGACTGATCTTTGAAAAACCATCCACGCGCACGCGGATTTCCTTCGAAGCGGCCATGATTCAACTGGGGGGAACCCCGATTTTCATCAGCGCCAAGGACACCCAGATCGTCCGCAACGAACCGGTGCGGGACACGGCCCGGGTGTTGTCCCGGTTCATCGACGCCATCGCCATCCGGACGTTTTCCCAGGACCTGCTGGAGGGCTTCGCCGAGTTTTCCACCATCCCGGTGATCAACGCCCTGACGGATATGTACCATCCCTGCCAGATCCTGAGCGATCTCATGACCGTCATCGAATGCAAGGGCGGTTATCAAGGTCTCAAAATCGTCTGGGTGGGGGACGGCAACAATGTCGCCCATTCCTGGATCAACGCCGCGGCGGTTCTGGATCTCCATCTGGTCCTCGCCTGTCCGAAAGGATATGAGCCGGACAGGGCCGTCCTGGAAAATGCAAGGAGCGCCGGCACCGGGCGGATCACGGTGACCGACGATCCCATGGAAGCCGCAAAGGACGCGGATGTGATCTATACCGATGTCTGGGCCAGCATGGGGCAGGAGCGCGAACAGAACATCCGGAAAAATCTGTTCCGTCCGTATCAGGTGAACGCCGGGCTGGTGAGCCGGGCCAGAAAGGACGCCATCGTCATGCACTGCCTGCCGGCCCACCGCGGAGAGGAAATCAGCGAAGCCGTGCTGGAAGGACCCCAGTCGGTTGTCTGGGACCAGGCGGAAAACAAGCTGCATATGCACAAGGCGATCCTGAAGGTCCTGTTGTCGCGAAACGCGGGCGGGTCGGGCAACTAGCCTGAAACCGGCCTGAAAACCCATAGACAACAATGAATACCCAATAGATAAGGAGAAACAACCGTGTCTGACGTAAAAAAAGTGGTATTGGCCTATTCCGGCGGTCTGGATACATCGGTGATCCTGAAATGGCTGGTGGAAACCTATCAATGCGAGGTCATATCCTTCTCGGCCGATATCGGTCAGGAAGAAGAACTGGAAACCATCGAGAAAAAAGCCCTGGCGACGGGAGCCGCCAAGGTCTACGTGGACGACCTCCGGGAAGTCTTTGTGCGCGATTATGTGTTTCCGGCCTTCCGGGCCAACGCCGTTTATGAAAGTCAATACCTCCTCGGCACGTCCATAGCCAGACCCCTGATCGCCAAACGCCAGATGGAAATCGCCGCGGCGGAAGGGGCGGACGCCGTCAGCCACGGCGCCACGGGCAAAGGCAACGATCAGGTCCGTTTCGAATTGACCTACCTGGCCCATGATCCCCATATCCGCATCATCGCCCCCTGGCGGGAGTGGAATCTGAAATCCCGGACGGATTTGATGGCTTTCGCCGCCAGGCACGGCATCCCGGTGCCCACGACCCCCCAGAAGCCCTACAGCAGCGACCGCAACCTGCTGCACATCAGTTATGAAGGCGGTATTCTGGAGGAACCCTGGAATGCGCCGCCCGACGATATGTATACCCTGTCCGTGTCCCCCCAGGCCGCGCCGGACAAGGCCGAAATCATCGAACTGACCTTCGACCGGGGCAATCCCACGGCGGTGAACGGCAAAACCATGTCCCCGGCCGTGTTGTTGAAGGAGCTCAACGTGATCGGCGGCCGCAACGGCGTCGGGCGGGCCGACATCGTTGAAAACCGTTTCGTCGGCATGAAATCCCGCGGTGTTTATGAAACCCCGGGCGGCACCATTCTGCGCACGGCCCATATCGCCATGGAATCCATCACCATGGATCGCGAGGTGATGCATCTGCGGGATTCGCTGATCCCCAAATACGCGGAACTCGTCTATTATGGTTTCTGGTTCTCGCCGGAAATGAGATTGCTCCAGGGGCTGATGGACCAGGCCCAGGAAAACGTCTGCGGAACGGTTCGCCTGGAACTGTACAAAGGCAACGTGCGGGTGCTGGGACGCAAGTCGGATCGCTCCCTGTACAGCGCGGATCATGCGACTTTCGAAAAAGACAGCGTTTACCGGCAGAAGGACGCCGAAGGATTCATCCGGCTCAATGCCCTGCGGCTGAGAATCCAGAAACTGATGAGCAAATGAGGAAGTCATGACAGACAAACCATGGGACGGAAGATTCGCCGAAAAAACGGATACCAGCGTTGAGACCTTCACGTCGTCGATCCAGGTGGATAAACGCCTGTACGCTCATGACATAGCGGGCAGCATCGCCCATTCACGCATGCTGGCCAAGGCGGGGATCATTACCGACGACGAAGCCGCCGCGCTGATCCAGGGCCTCGGCGAAATCAAACGCGAAATCGAACGCGGCAAATTCATCTTCGACGACAAACTGGAAGACATCCACATGCATGTGGAAAACGCCCTGACCCTGAAGGTCGCCAAGATCGCCCCCAAACTCCATACGGCCAGAAGCCGCAATGACCAGGTGGCCCTGGACACCCGGCTGTATCTGCGGGACCAGGTCCAGCTGCTCATCGGCCACCTGAACGCCTTCCGGCGCGTGATCGTCGACCTTGCCAAGGCCCATCTGGATATCATCATGCCGGGATATACCCATTTGCAGCGGGCCCAGCCCGTGCTGCTGGCCCACCACCTCATGGCGTACGTCGACATGTTCGGCCGTGACACGGAACGGCTGGAGGATTGCCTGAAGCGCCTGGATGTCAATCCCCTCGGCAGCGCCGCGCTGGCCGGCACCACCTACCCCATCGACCGGGAATACACCACCCGGGAACTGCAATTTTCCCGGATGTCCGGAAACAGCATCGATGCGGTCTCCGACCGGGATTATATCATCGAATTTCTCGCGGCGGCCAGCATCTGCATGGTCCATCTGTCCCGCCTGTCGGAGGAAATGGTGTTATGGTCCTCATCCGAATTCCATTTCATCGAGCTGCCGGATGCGTTTGCCACCGGCAGCAGCATCATGCCCCAGAAAAAGAACCCGGACGTCCCGGAACTGGTGCGGGGCAAGACCGGACGGGTGTTCGGCAATCTCATGGCGCTGCTGACCATCATGAAAGCCCTGCCCCTGGCCTACAACCGGGACATGCAGGAAGACAAGGAACCGCTGTTCGACACCGTCGACACCCTGAAGGCCTGCCTGGAAATGTATATCAGGATGCTGCCGAAAATCATCTTCCGCAAGGAACGCATGGCCGCAGCGGCCCGCAGCGGTTTTTTGAACGCCACCGATATGGCGGATTATCTGGTCACCAAGGGAATGCCCTTCCGGGAAGCCCACGGTTGCGCCGGCAAGGCGGTGGCCTACGCCCTGGGATGCGGCAAGGAACTCCATGAACTCACCCTGGAGGAAATGCGCGGTTTTTCCAACCTGATCACGGAAGAGCTGTTTTCCTTCCTGACCATTGAAAAGATGGTCGACCGGCGGAGATCCCACGGCGGGACGGCCAGGGAAAACGTGGCCGCCGCCATCCGGGCGGCCGAGGATCAACTCCAGTCCGGACAGATTTCCGGCCGAAGCTCCGGTGACGCGTGAAAACGCGGTTGACATGGGCGGCGCTGCTGGTCGTCATCTGTCTGGTCTGGCTTGGCTGCGGGAAGAAAACGCCACCGGTGTCGCCGACGGGCTTGAAGCTCCGGGCGGTGGAAGATCTGGCGGCGAAGGCGGAGGGCTGCAACGCAACCCTGAGCTGGACCATCCCCAGCGGCGGCGATGATGAACTGTTGACGGGATTCGACATTTACGGCGGCACGCAACAATTGTCCGGGCCCCTGTGTCCGGATTGTCCGGTGACGTTCTGGCGGACCGACCGCCTGCGGTTGGATCAGCTGACCGCTGTTGAAAAAAGGGACGGCCGGATCGTTTACCGGAAAGCCTGCGAATGCGGGAACCGGTATTTTTTCAAGGTGGTCGGTTTTACCGACGGCAACGTCCTCAGCCCGGAGTCCAATGTCGTCCGCATTGAACTGCAACCACCGGCTGAAAAAGCCGGAACACCAAAATAATGGAGAGGTTTCATCCAGACGGGTCCAATGCCGGATAACCATACCGCTTACGTTTCCTTCGGCTCCAACATGGGCGACCGGGAAACCAACTGCCGCCGCGGCGTCGAGGCCCTGTCCCGGACCAGGGGCGTGGCCGTCATGAAGCGTTCACCGCTCTATCAGACATCCCCGGTGGATTTTTTGGACCAGGGCTGGTTTGTCAACGGCGCCCTGAAGCTGAAAACGGCGTTGACGCCGTTTGAACTCCTCCGCGCCCTGAAAGAGATCGAGCGGTTTGTCGGAAGGGAAAAGCCGCTGGTCCGGTTCGGCCCCCGGGTCCTGGACATGGATATCGTTTTGTACGGCGCCGAGGTTGTCCATTCGCCCGAACTGGTGATCCCCCATCCGCGCATGCACAAAAGAAGTTTTGTATTGCAGCCGCTTTGTGATATAGATGCGGATATCATTCATCCGGTGTTCGGTAAGAGCATCCGGTATTTGCTGGATCACTTGCATGATGACAGTCAGAAGGTTTGGTCCTTCCCATGTTCCGATTCATCCTGATCATCGCCATCGTTTACCTGGGGCTGAAAGTGTACAAAGCCTGGAAGGTATATCTAACCGGTGCAAACCGGTCGATGAACGGGCAGGCGGCGCACCGGATCGATGATATCATGGTGAAGGATCCGTATTGCCAGGTATATTTCCCCAGGCGCAACGGCATCCGCGTGATGGAAGGCGGGCGGGAACTCCATTTCTGCAGCCGGGAATGCCGGGACAAGTACATGGAAATGAGAAAAAAATAATCATTAGAAAGATTCAGGAGGTTGTATTCAATGAAATTTTTTATCGACACGGCCAATATCGACGAAATCAAGGAAGCCCACCGCATGGGGATGGTGGACGGCGTGACCACCAACCCCTCCCTGATCGCCAAGGAAGGCGGCAATTTTGAGACCATCATCCGGGACATCTGCGCCATCGTCGACGGGCCCATCAGCGCGGAAGTGCTCAGCCTGGAAACGGACGGCATGGTCACGGAGGCCCGCAAGCTGGCTGCCATTCACGAGAACATCGTGGTCAAGATCCCCATGACCGTGGACGGCATCAAAGCCACCCGCCTCCTGAGCGAGGAAAAGATCAAGACCAACGTCACATTGGTGTTTTCGCCGCTCCAGGCCCTGATGGCGGCCAAGGCCGGCGCCACCTATGTCAGCCCCTTCGTGGGCCGTCTGGACGACCTGTCCCAGGACGGATTGGTGCTGGTGGAACAGATCATTCAGATTTACGACAACTACGCCTTCGACACCGAGGTGATCGTGGCCAGCGTCCGGAATCCGCTGCACATCCTCGAATCGGCCATGATGGGGGCGGATATCGCCACCATTCCGTTCAATGTTCTGAGCCGCCTGGCCGCCCATCCCATGACCGAGAAAGGCCTGGAGACCTTCTTGGCCGATTGGAAAAAAGCGAAAAAATAAGCAGGCTCGGAAAGCCTGACAGGACCGTGAACATGCTTCATTGGGAACGCATTAAAAAAATCATCCAGAATCCGAATTTTCTGACTCTTTTCCGCATGGCC
The DNA here is from genome assembly GCA_049320885.1 of Thermodesulfobacteriota bacterium. Taxonomy (GTDB): domain Bacteria; phylum Desulfobacterota; class Desulfobacteria; order Desulfobacterales; family SURF-7; genus DYJD01. The sequence goes on from JBMORA010000001.1 coordinate 284,984, forward strand.
AGCAGCTTGTTCATCCTGTTGCTGCTGTTGCGCCCCAACCGGCTGACGGCCTTTCTGGCGGCCCTGCTGTTCAGCCTGGCGGCGATCACCGATTTTTTTGATGGGTTTTTTGCCAGACGCTATGGCACGGTTTCCAATTTCGGCAAGGCCATGGACCCGTTGGCGGATAAACTGCTGGTTTCCACCTCCCTGATCATGATGTCTTCCCACGGCTGGATTCCGGCCTGGATCGCCTGCATCATCATCGGCCGGGAAATCGCCGTAACCGGACTGCGCAACGTCATCGCCGGCCGCGGGGAAGATATCGCCGCCTCCCTGCTGGGGAAATACAAAACCGGGTTTCAGATTGCAGCCATCATACCGTTATTGCTGCATTATCCATATTTCGGACTGCGCTTTCACCTCATCGGGATATGGCTGCTGTGGGGCGCCCTGATTTTCACCCTCTGGTCCGGGGCGGACTATTTTTACCGCTTCAGAAGACTTTTGGAAAAATAGTCGATTTGGTATTGACAAGCATTTCATGACAGGTTAGAAAGGTTGCCTGTTGAGCGGGAATAACTCAGTGGTAGAGTGCAACCTTGCCAAGGTTGAAGTCGCGGGTTCAAATCCCGTTTCCCGCTCCATTTTTTTTGGTGCGGGCGGCATAGCCAAGTGGTAAGGCATCGGTCTGCAAAACCGACACTCTCCGGTTCAAATCCGGATGCCGCCTCCAAGGGTGATCAAGGCTTGCAAGGGAATCAAACCTTGCAAGCCTTTTTTGTTTTTCGGGACATCCAGTCCCAGACGGGGCAGGAAGGTCTCCTATCCTCCCTTCAGGACCCATTATCGGTTTCCAGGACTTCCCGAACTTTATTGGTCAGTGTTTGAATGGAAAATGGTTTCTGTAAAAAATGAACGCCTTCTTCGAGAACCCCATGGTGGGCGATGACATTGGCCGTGTATCCCGACATATACAGCGTTTTCAACCCCGGCCGGTCCAGCGACAGGGAGACCGTCAATTCCCGCCCGTTCATCTGCGGCATCACCACATCGGTAATCAATAGATGAATGGGGCCGTTATGTTGCGATGCCATGTGTTGAGCCCCCATGGGCGTTCGAGCAGCCAGAACCGTATACCCGTATCGTTCCAGAATTGCCTTGCCGAGATTCAGGATTGACGGCTCATCCTCAACCAGCATGATCGTCTCGGTGCCGCCGGCGGGTTTCGGCAGCGGTTTGCCGCCTTCATCCCCCTCTTTTATCGCTGTCCGCGGCAAATAAATCTTGAATGCGGTCCCTTGGCCCGGTTCGCTGTATACGTTGATGAACCCGTTGTTTTGTTTCACGGCGCCATAAATGGTTGCAAGCCCGAGCCCCGTTCCTTTTCCCAATTCTTTGGTGGTATAGAAGGGTTCAAAAAGATGTGCCATTGATTCCTTGTCAATGCCGCAGCCCGTATCGCTTACCGCCAGCAGTACATATTCACCGGGGATCACGCCGATTTGCGTCATGCAATAGGTTTCATCCAGAAGGGCATTTTCCGTTTCTATGGTCAACGTCCCAGTTCCGTTGATGGCATCACGAGCATTGACAGCAAGATTGACCAGAATTTGATCGAGTTGGGAGGGATCCATCTTTATCGGCCAGATATTCGCCGCCGGCTTCCAGACCAGGTGGATATCCTCGCCGATGAGGCGTTGAATCATCTTGATCATGCCGCCTATGGTCTCATTCATATCCAGCTGTTTCGGGGCGATGGTTTGTTTGCGCGCAAAGGCGAGGAGTTGCCGCGTCAAATCCGCCGAACGCTGTGCGCTCGTTAATACTTCATGCAAATGAAAATACACTGGCGAGTCCGGATCCATCTCCTCCATGGCCATTTCGGTGTTCCCGATGATGGCCATCAGCATGTTGTTGAAATCGTGGGCTACGCCGCCGGCAAGTCGGCCGACCGACTCCATTTTTTGCGCCTGAAAAAGTTGCGCCTGGAGCTTGCTATGCTCCATCTCCGCCAGTTTCTGCTCCGTGATGTCCGAAGTCGTACCGAAGCCGACGATGTTGCCGTCGGATGTCACGAATGCCGAGCCATGGGAGCGGACCCAGATGACCGAGCCATCCGGACGGCATAAGCGGTATTCCAGGGACTCGTTTTGTTTAACGGCGGTCAATCCCGTGGACAGCGTCTCCAAGACATCAGACAAATCATCTGGGTGGACATGGGAAAAATATTTTTCAAAACTGTTGCCGATGCTCCCTTGGGGCAAATTGAGCAGGCGGTCCGCCACGGGAGAAATATAACTGCCCACAAATTTCCCTTGGGTATCCACTTCATAACGCCAAACGACATCGCTGATATTCGCAACGAGCTTATCGTATTGCTCCTTGCTGTTCCGCAGGGCTTCCTCTGCGCGTTTCTGTTCGGTAAGATCGATGCCCATACAGGTTACATCCAGGATGGAACCGTTTTCATCCTTGGTCAGAACGTTCGACCACGCCACGTTGAGGCGGGCACCGGTTCGCGTCATAATTTCATTTTCGTAGTTGGAAAAACCCAAGGTATTTCGCGAATGCATGACGGAATTGAATACATGGCGAACTTCCGCCCGGCTGTTTGAGGGAATGAAACTGTCAAACCAGTCCGACCCGATGATCTCCTCCTCCCGCCAGCCGGTCAATTTCAAAAAATGATCGTTTGCGAAAATGATCCGTGCATCCGGGTCCAGGCTGATTCCGATCTGAGGAATCGTGACGAGGATGTTCTTCCATTTGCGCTCGGATTCCCGCAAGGCTTCTTCGGCGCGTTTACGTTCGGAAATATCCTGAATAACGCCGGTGATTTTCACGGGACGCCCGAGGGCATCTTTTTCAAGCTCCGCGACGGAAATGATCGTTCTGCGCTGCTTTGTACCATGGGTGACTATGTCAAATTCCAGGTTATATTCTTGATCCTTTTCAATCAGATCCACGAGCGCCTGGTGCACCCTTTCCCGCTCCGGGATACAGGTTTCAACCTCGTCGGTGCTGAAATCGTCCGCAGCCACGTCAAAACCATAAATCCGTTTGGCCTCGTCCGATCCCCAGAAGCGGGTTGTTTCAAGGTCGTATTCCCAACTGCCCACATGCCCGATTGCCTGGGCTTTCCGATAGCGTCCTTCACTTTCGACCAGTTCCTTTTCAATCCGTTTCTTTTCCGTGATATCGTTGTAGGTTATGACGACACCATGTCCTTCGATGGGAAGAGGCGCAGCCGTTACGTTGATCCAGGTGGTCGTGTTATTTGATCCAACGACTCCCATTTCGCAATCGGTTACGCATCGGTTTTCCTTTAGGGCGATGACGCTGGCCCATTCTTCGGGCGGCATTTCAGAGCCATCGGTGCGAACTATTTTCCATTCCGGCCCGCCGATGGTTCTGTCTTCATGTTCTTCCCTGCATACCCCCAAAAGCGTTTCCGCCATGGCATTGGTTTCAAGAATTTTTCCCTCGGCATCGGAGACAGTGATGCCATGTGGAAATGAATGAAAGAGGGTCTGATACTTCTTGGCGGCGGTCTGATATAGAAGGACTTGCCGTTCCAGTTCGGCAACCCGTTGCGTAAGCTCTTCGTAGGTAGGCTCTCTTGACACCGGAAAGACCTCCAGATTGTAATGATGGCGGTTCTGAAAAAATCCGGAACAATTGATCTCAGGCTGGACAATTAACAATAAGGATCGGGTGAAACGGATGCAGGAAACTGTAAAATAGCCTGACAGGATAGCAAGTTAGCATTGCCTGCTCGTCCAAGCAAGAATAATGTTGGAACTGTTTGTCTGGATGAGATGAATCGCTGAAAATGAGATGGCCGTCACGAAACGGAAAAGTGGCGGAATCTCCAGCTTTGTGATAGCATGCGCCCCATCGCCCGTCGGCTTCCCGTCAGGGGCAGGCTGTCATCGTCTTCCGAACAACCGCAACCATGCAAACGGGGATATCAGACCATATCCCCCCAAGGGGATTCGCAATGAAAAAGACCGTCTTGGCGCTATGGCTCTTGGTTTTCACTTCCATCCTGTTCCCCGCCGGCTGTGAAAAAAAGGAGGAAGTCCAACCCATCGGCCCGCCCGATCCGAAAATCGTCTCGTATCATTCCGACGATCGCATCTCGCGGCAGGGACCGATCAAGGTGGTTTTCACCAGCGATCTGGCAGCCCCCCACCTGATCGACCAGGTTCTGGAGCCGTCCCCGTTCACCTTCACTCCGGCCATCACTGGCAAGGCTCTTTTCCAGAACCCGCGGACCCTGGTCTTCATCCCCTCCCCCCGACTGCCCGGCGGAAATAATTTCGACGTCAGCGTCGATATGACGGCCTTTCTGCCCAAGGAAGCCGAGAACGCGGTTTTCGGTTTCAAGTTCCGGACCATCGAACCGGATTTCGACATCACCCATGACAATCTGGAACCGGTGGCCCCCGACAAATTGCAGTTCCAGCGGCTCACGGGCAAGATCACCACGGCCGACACGGCCGAGGCCGGGGAAGTCGAAAAAGTCCTGAAGGCCGTCCAGGAAGGGAAAGCCCTTGCCGTCACCTGGACCCATGCCGGCGACAAACGCAGTCATCTCTTCACCGTGGACGGCATCCAGCGCGGCGAAAATCCCTCCCAGGTGGAGCTGACCTGGGACGGCGCTTCCATGGAGGTCAAGAAAACCGGGAAAGAAACCATCGAGGTACCGGCCCTGCAGGCGTTTTCCATGTCCGGTTTTCAGGTCCTGGAAAAAGAGGAGCGCCATCTCGCCGTCCAATTTTCCGACCCCCTGGAAAAAAATCAGGACCTGCGGGGTCTCATCCGCGTCGGTAATCTGACGGAACTGCGCTTTGAAATCATCGACAACAGTGTCCATATTTACAGCCTGACGGGTCTGTCCGGCAGCAACACCGTGTCGCTGGAACCGGGCATCCGCAACTCCATGGGCAAAAAACTGCCGGAACCGGTTTCCTTCGAGGTGAATTTCGAGCCCATGAAACCCCAGGTCCGTTTTGCCGGCAAGGGGGTCATTCTGCCCACCTCCCGGGAACTCGTCCTGCCCATCGAAGCGGTCAACCTCCGGGCCGTGACCGTTTCGGCGCTCCACATCTACGAGACCAGCATCCCCCAGTTTCTTCAGGTCAACACCCTGGACGGCGAGAAGGAACTGAAACGCGTGGGCCGGACGGTCTGGAAAAAGAAGATCCCCCTGGAAACGCCGCCGGACAAAAACAACCAATGGGTCCGCTACGGGCTGGATCTCGCGAGTCTCGTGGAAAAGAACACCCACGGCATTTTCCGTCTGCAACTCACCTTCGGCAGGGAGGACATCATCTACCCCTGCAAGGGCGAGCCGGCGCCCCTGAAAAACGCCGCCCCATCCGCCCTTCCCGATGCGACGGAAACGGACAGCGAGGACGACGAGCTGGAAGACAGCCTCTGGGATTCCGTTGAAAACTACTACGGGGATTCGGAATACGAGGATTCCTATGACCAGCGGACCAACCCCTGCAGCCGCAGCTATTACCGCAGGTATTACGACCATAACATCACCGTGGCCCGCAACGTGCTGATCTCGGATATCGGCCTCATCGCCAAACGCGGGACGGATAAGATCCTTTTCGCGGCGGCCACCGGCATCCGCAGCGCCGCCCCCCTCGCGGGGGCCGAGCTGACGCTGCTGGACTACCAGCAACAGGTGATCAGCCAAGGCAAGACCGATGAGCAGGGCCTGGCGCGGCTGTCTTTCGAACGCAAGCCCTACCTCCTGGTAGCGAACCAAAACGGCCAGACTGCGTATCTGCGGGTGGACGACGGACAGGCCCTGTCCCTGAGCCATTTCGACATCGCCGGCCAGGAAGTCACGGAGGGAATGAAAGGCTTCATCTACGGCGAGCGCGGGGTATGGCGGCCGGGCGACACCATTTTCCTGACCCTGATTCTCCTGGATGAAACCCGTACCCTCCCGGCCACCCACCCGGTGGTCTTCGAACTGCGCAACCCCAAAGGCCAGATCGTCAAGACCCATCAGACCCGGGAGGCGTTGAACGGGTTTTACTGTTTTCAGACCGCCACCGCCGAAGACGCCCCCACCGGCACCTGGACCGTGCGCGCCAAGGCGGGCGGTGCCGTTTTCGAGAAAAGCCTGAGAATTGAAACCGTGATGCCCAACCGCTTGAAAGTGAAGCTGGACCTGGGTCCCGAAGGCACGCAGCTCGAAGGCGGCACCATCCAGGGAGAACTTTCGGCCGCCTGGCTCCACGGCGCCATCGCCAAAAACCTGAAAAGCGATGTGGAATTGAATTTCAGCGCCGTCAAAACCACCTTTAAAAACCATGAGGAATATGTCTTTGACGACCCCGCCCGGGAGTACCAACCGGAACGACAGACTGTTTTCGAAGGCAGCCTGGACGAAAACGGCCGGGTGGCGATCAAGGCCGAGATCAGCGCCAAAAATCTCTCCCCGGGGATGCTCAGCGCGGATTTCCGAACCAGGGTGTTTGAATACGGCGGCGCGTTCAGCGTCGATCGGGTCAGCTACCCCTATCATCCGTATCAGCGCTATGTGGGCCTGCGTCTTCCACCCGGAGACAGCGCCCGGAACATGCTGCTGACCGACACCAGGCACCCGGCCCGTATCGTCCTCCTGGATCCCCGGGGGAAACCGGTTCCCAAAGGCCGGGTCAAGGTCGAGCTGGCCAAAATCAAATGGCGCTGGTGGTGGGACAAGGGCGCCGATGAACTGGCCGGTTTTGCCTCGGGGGACGAGTATCGGCCCATGGCTGCCACGGAGCTGGAGGTCGTGAACGGCCAGGCCGAATGGCCTTTTGAAATCAAGTATCCGGAATGGGGACGTTTCTTCGTCCGGGTCACGGATCTGGAAGGCGGTCATTCCACCGGCCGGACCTTTTACGCGGATTGGCCCGGCTGGGCCGGCAGAGGCCGGCAGGACATGCCGGGCAGCGCTTCGATCCTGAGTTTTTCAACGGATAAGACGGATTACCAGGTGGGTGAGGAAGCCATCCTGACCATCCCCACCGGCAAGGAAGGCCGGGTGCTGGTAAGCGTCGAATCCAATTCGAGAGTCCTGCATACCGCCTGGGTGCGGCCGGAAGGCGAAACCACGCGCTACCGGCTGAAAACGACGCCGGAAATGGCCCCGAATGTCTACCTGCACGCGACCTATCTCCAGCCCCACGGCCAGGGGACCAATGATCTGCCCATCCGCCTCTATGGCGTCACGCGCATGAACGTGCATGATCCGGCCACCAGGCTGGCGCCGGTGATCCGGAGCCCGGAGGTGTTGGTTCCCGGCCAGAAGGCCGGAATCACGGTCAGCGAGGATTCCCACCGGCCCATGACCTATACCCTGGCACTGGTGGACGAAGGGCTGTTGGATCTGACCCGTTTCAACACACCGGATCCCTGGGCGTATTTCTACCAGACCGTGGCCCTGGGCGTGAAAACCTGGGATCTCTTCGACCTGGTGTCAGGAGCCTATGGCGGCAAACTGGAGAAACTGCTGGCCATCGGCGGCGACGAGGCCCTGATGGACAACGCCAAGAAAAAAGCCCGGCGGTTTCCACCCCTGGTGCGTTTTATAGGACCTTTTCACCTGGAAGCCGACGGCGCCCGAACCCATGAAATCGATATCCCGCCAACCATCGGCTCCGTGCGGATCATGCTGGTGGCGGCTCACGAAAAATCCTTCGGCTTTGCCGAAAAAGCCGTCCATGTCCGCAAACCGCTCATGGTGGCGAGCACCCTGCCCAGGGTCTTGGGTCCGGAAGAAACCGTCGCCTTCCCCATCACGGTTTTTGCCATGGATCCCGGGATCAGGGACGTCACCGTCCGGATCAGAACCGAAGGCCCCCTCGCTGCCGAAGGTGAAACCGAAAAACGCATTGCCTTCACCACCCAGGGCGAGGAGGTCGTGGAGATGAAACTCGCCGCCGGAGCCCAACCGGGAATCGCCCGGGTTTTCGTAACAGCCGAGGACGGTGGTGAAAGCGCCGCGGAAACCACCGAAATCGATGTCCGCGCGAATTCCGAGCCGGTGACGGAAGTGGTTCATGGAACCATCGAAACGGGCGGTGTTTTCGAGCGGGAAATCAACCTGCCGGGCAGACCCGGCACCAACAGCGCCTCCCTGGAAATATCCGCCTTCATGCCCATGGACATCGGCAAACGCCTGGACTACCTGATCCATTATCCCCACGGCTGCCTGGAGCAAACCGTTTCCGCCGCCTTCCCCCAATTGTATCTCGGCGAGCTGCTCCGGCTTTCCCCGCGGAAGCAGGACCAGGTGCAGCGACACATCGAGACGGCGCTTCAAAAGCTGCGCTCTTTCCAGTCCCTCAACGGCGGATTTCAATATTGGCCCGGAGATCAGCGCACCGAAGACTGGGTGTCCAATTATGCCGGGCATTTTCTGGTCGAAGCGGAAAAAACCGGCTATCTCGTGCCCCGGCAGATGATCTCCCAATGGTTGGCGTATCAACGGGCCAAGTCGCGCTCCTGGGTGACGGGCACCGTCGCTTCCGAGCTGATCCAGGCCTATCGCCTGTTCACCCTCGCCCTGGCCGGTGATCCGGATCTGGGCGCCATGAACCGGCTGCGGGAGTCCAAAGACCTGCCCGTGACCGCCAAGTGGAACCTGGCCGCCGCCTATTTCATGGCCGGCCAACCGGAAGCCGCCGCGCAACTGGCCAAGGCCGGGGATACCACGGTTGCACCCTACCGGGAACTGGCCAATACCTATGGCTCCGATTTGCGCGACAAGGCCATGATTCTCCAGGCCATGTGCCTGATGAACCGGGCCGGGGAAGGCGAAGCCATCGCCCGGGAAATTTCCGCAAGCCTGACGGGCGACAAATGGCTCAGCACCCAGTCCGGCGCCTATGAATTGATGGCCATGGCGCGTTACTCCGGCGCCCTGACAGGCGCCCGGATGGATTTTGAATATGCCTGGAACGGCTCTCCGGTTGCGCCGGTTTCGGATTCCACTCCGGCAATTCAGATACCGCTGGAGCCGGGCGGCGGGACCTCCGGCAAGCTGACCATCCGCAACACCGGTTCAACGACCCTGTACCCCCGGCTCCTCCTGCGGGGGATCCCGGCCATGGGCGCTGAAACCGCATCCGAAAACGGCCTGGGCATGTCCATGGTCTTTCTGGATTCTTCCGGACGCGACCTCGATCCGGTAACCATCGAACAGGGAACGGATTTCACCGCCCGGGTGACCATCCGGAACACCGGCCAGGCGGGGGCCTACGAGGCCGTGGCCCTCAGCGAGGTATTTCCATCCGGCTGGGAAATCCGCAACCTGCGCCTGGACCCCGCCGTGGAATCCGACAATCATTTATTTGAGTACCAGGATGTCCGGGATGACCGGGTGTACACCTATTTCCATATCGGCCAGGGCGAGTCCAGAACCTACTCCGTCCTGCTGAACGCCGCCTATCGCGGGAAATTCTATCTTCCACTGATCAAGACGGAAGCCATGTACGACGGCACCATCCACGCCCGGATTCCGGGGAAATGGGTGGAAGTCGTCAAGGCCGGCATACAATAGAAACTTGCGGCGGAGATGGTTTCACATGATCCTTTTGTTTCGAAATGCCGGACGGCGCCTTTTCCGCTTTATCCGGAAAACCGGCGGCCTGATACCCCTGGGTTGGCTGTTCATCCCGTTGGCCTTCCCGGTTCTGTTGTTCTTTGTATTTTCCGGAAAAAACGAACCCGTTTTCCAGGCCCCCTATTCCCAACTGCTGCTGGATCAAAACGGTGAACTGCTGGGAGCCGCCATTGCCGACGACGACCAGTGGCGTTTCCCGCCGGCCGGACAAGTGCCGGAACGCTTCGTCGATGCTCTGCTGCTCTTTGAGGACCGCCGTTTTCACCGGCATCCGGGAGTGGATCCCCTGGCCCTGGCCAGGGCCGTCAAACAAAACATTCTGGCCGGGAAAAAAATCAGCGGGGCTTCCACCATCACCATGCAAGTGATCCGGCTGTCCCGGCCCGGCCGGCCGCGTTCCTTTGTTGAAAAAATCATCGAAATGCTGCTGGCCCTGAGGCTGGAAACCCGCAAAAGCAAGGCGGAAATCCTTTCCCTGTATGCGGCCCACGCCCCGTTCGGCGGGAATGTGGTCGGCATCGAGGCCGCCGCCTGGCGCTTTTTCGGTCATGCCCCAGGGGAGCTGACCTGGGCGGAAGCCGCCGTCCTGGCGGTGCTGCCCAACAGCCCGGGCCTGATCCACCCCGGAAAAAACCCGCACCTGCTGATGAAAAAACGCAACCGGCTGCTGATGCGCCTTCAGGAAAAAGGCCGGATCGATGAACTGACCTGCCGGCTGGCAATGCAGGAACCCCTGCCCGATTGGGGCAACCCCATACCCAATGTGGCGCCGCACCTGCTGGAACGGGTCAAGACCAGGCGGAAACTCGCCGGTGGAAGCAACCAGGACGCGGCGGCCGCACGGCTGCAAACGAGCCTCGTAAAAGAACTCCAGGTTGCCGCAACCGAAATCCTGGTGAAGCATCACCTGCGGCTAAGACAGAACCGCATCGAAAACGCCGCGGCTCTGATCCTGGATGTCAAGACCGGTAATGTCCTGGCATATATCGGCAACGTTCCCGGAAGCAGGAACCATGAGCATGCCAACTGCGTGGATATCATCATGGCCAGACGCAGCACGGGCAGCATTCTCAAACCCCTGTTGTACGCGGGCATGCTGGATTCCGGCGAGATGCTGCCCGCCACCCTTTTTCCGGATGTCCCCACCCGGCTGGGAGGCTTCGCCCCGCAAAATTTCGGTAAAACCTACCAGGGGGCCGTGACCGCCGCAACCGCCCTGATCCGCTCCCTCAACGTTCCGGCGGTGCGTATGCTCCAGTCATACGGAGTCGGACGGTTCTGTTCCCTGTTGAAATCCGTGGGCATGACGACCCTGCACCGCGGAGCCGACGAATACGGTCTCGCCGTGATTCTGGGCGGCGCGGAAGGCCGCCTGTGGGAGATCACCGGGATATACGCAGGCCTGGCCCGACTGGCCCTTTCCCAGTCAGCGGACCCGCGAAAACGGGCCTTCTTTCCCCCGGCCTTCATCCCGGCGCCCGTAACCGCCCTCCACCATGACCCGGCCCGGACGGATGGCGAACTGAATTCTCCGCTTTCACCGGCCGCTGCCTGGCTGACCCTCAACACGCTTTCCGAACTGGTCCGGCCGGAGGAGGAAGGCGACTGGCGCAGTTTCAAGTCCGCCGCCCGGATCGCCTGGAAGACCGGAACCAGCTATGGGTTCCGGGATGGCTGGGCCGTGGGGACCACCGCCCGGCATGCCGTGGGGGTATGGGTCGGAAACGCCGACGGCGAAGGCCGGCCCGACTTGACGGGAATCCACGCCGCCGCCCCCATTCTTTTCGATCTGTTCCGCATCCTGGGAGATCAGCCTTGGTTCTACATGAAGCCCAAGGGGCTTGTCACCATACAGGTCTGCGCCCACAGCGGACATCGCGCCGGAATGGACTGCGCGGAAACCAGAACCGTGCCGGCACCGAAGGCCGGGCTTGGCAGCGCTGTCTGCCCTTATTGCCGGACCATCCATTGCGATGGGGAAAAGCGCTATCGCCTGCATTCCAAATGCGCCCGGATCGCCGACCTGCAGCCGGCGAAATGGTTTGTACTGCCGCCCGCCATGGAGTGGTATTACCGCAAATGCCATTCCGACTACAAGCCGCTGCCACCCTTCCGGAACGACTGCCGCGAGGTTCTTCCACCGGCAACCACCACCTCCATGTGCCTGCTGTATCCCGGCCGGAACGATCGAATCTATGTTCCGCTGGAACTCGGCGGTGACAGGGGGCGCACCGTTTTCCAGGCGGCCCACCGCGATCTGCGGGCCGCCGTTTACTGGCACCTTGACGAAAATTTCATCGGCAGCACCCGGGAGATTCATCACATGGCCCTCATGCCGTCTCCCGGCCCTCACATATTGACGCTGGTGGATGAAAACGGCGAACGGCTGGTTAAAAAATTTGTGGTGCTGGATAAGCAGTAAAAAAAATAAAAGCCGGAGCCCGGACTTTCAATCAGTTCCGGCCTCCGGCTTGTGGCAGCATGATGGCTCATTGCTTTTTATGGCTTGATCAAAACCAGCCGTCTGTTTATTTTTTCAATTTCTTTCTTGAGAGACCCGCGATACCGACCAAGCCGGTTCCCAGGAGGAACATGGTTGCAGGCTCCGGAACAGGAGCTGCGCCATTGAACTCGTCAACATGGCTGATTTTTCCGACGTTCTTAATACTGACGATTCCAGGAATATCCAGGTCAACCACTCCCCAAGCCAAATTAGATACATTCCTGTAAAGGAAGGTGTTATAATCGCCGACATTTCCGGTTTTAATGAGAAAGTACAAGGGGGCGTCCGTGATAAAATCAATTGCAAACACTCTGTTATCTGTGTCTGTTGCTATCCACCAGTCGGTTCCAGGGCCGTCTTCATCATACTTTTCCTCCAGGATGATATCGGAAACGCCCAGCACCGTTTGAACCCAATTCAGTTCGGTTTCATCGCCGCTGTTTGCAAGATTGGTGGCCTGTAAAAATTCATCCACGCCACCCACGTCGATCGTCCCCGCATTGATCGTGAAAGACCACGCCGCGCTGGAAAATACGAACAAACAAATGAAGCTGTAAAACATTACCATTCTTTTCATGACCGTCTCTCCTTTGCCACACTGATTATTTTTTACAACGCTATTTTCATCGTAGTGCCTTGATGGAAGCAACAAATAAGCCAAAAATAAATTCAAACAAGTAATTTAAAATTTAATTTTAATTTCAATTTATTATATTTTTTTCTACCGCTTCTCCAATCGCACATGAGGTATTTATGCAATATAGAATTATGAATTGTTTGCCACACTATTACTTTCATTTCTCATGGTACGATGGTTCCCTGATCTGTACGGCTTTATGATAAGGAGCCGCCTGTTTATTTTTTCAATTTCCTTCTTGAGAGGCCCGCTATACCGACCAGGCCGGTTCCCAGCAGAATCATGGTCGCGGGCTCGGGCACCGCAGCCGGTGGATCATCAGGCATCTCGCTGATATAGCTGTCACTTAAGTCACCGATATTGATGACATGCATTCCAATGCGCAAATTGCCTCCAAGCATGGCGCTCAGTACATCGTTGAAAACCCCGTCAAACAGGAAGGACACCTGCTCCCCCGCATTGACGCCCCAGTCCGGGGCGGGCTTGTCCGCATCCTCGCCGAAATCGGCATCGAAGGAAATGTTATTTCCCTGGGGCAGGGTAAGGTTTACTGCGGGATGGAAGCCCACCCCACCTGTGGAATTGGCTGCGTGGAAAGACCCGTTTGCCAACAGATCGTCGGGAGTGTATTCAAACAGAATTTTGGCGATGGTGGAAATGTCCGGGCCATTATTATAAATGGTGAACAGAACTTGATCTGCATTGAAAGAGGAGATGTCTCCGGAAAAATTATGGGAAAGATCAAGTCCCGGATTGTCATCCGAAGGGACATCGACAAATCCGAATGGGATCGCCATGACCGGTGCGGCTATTAGTAGAAGCGCCACAAGTAACAATAGGATCCGTTTTTTCATAGGCCCTGTTCCTTTCAATATATCAAAGTTCCTTACTTGTTTACTTGTGTTGCAATTCATCGTGCTATCCACCTGAAAAGCAAATCCCGCGCCATTTTTCACCGCATGCCGGAATAATTTTTTTTGCTATTTTTCCTGTGGGTTAGTATTCTCTTGACAGACGCTTTGCACAATCAAATCCGGTGAATTGAGCCAGCTGGCCGCAAAATTTCTATAACATTTTTTACATATCCATAACACCAGTGGTGTCATGATGTATGAATGACCGCAAATTCAATCAAAGATCCGGCATGCCAACATATGGAATTCCGGCGATAGTCATTTGACCTAGCCACCAGACCGGACCGGATGGAATTCAAACACGCCGCACTTTTCCGGAGGGTCGCTACCCGTCGGCTTGTTTGCTTTTATCCAGGACTCGCCTGACAGCCCGGGCCAGCTCGCGCTTTAATATGGGTTTGTTGACCAGGGCGTGCACGCCTTGCGGCAGCTGGTCTCCGGATTCCAGCTGGGTGCTGAATCCGGTGCAAACAATGACGGGAAATTCCGGCCGGAACGCATGAATCCGGGCTGCCAGGTCAATACCGGTGAGATGGGGCATGGTCTGATCGCTGATGACCAGGTCGTATCGATCCGGACCGGCGAGAAAAGCCTGGAGCGCTTCAATGCTGCTGGCCCGCGACTCCACCTTGTATCCGAGTTCGGACAGCATCTCGACAATCAGTTCCCGGACGATCTCCTCATCATCCACCGCGAGAATCGCCTCATTGCCGCCGGGCAAGAATTCCTGGTTCGAAGCTTCTTCCCGGACGGTTGCATCGATGCCGGGCAGATAAATCTGGATGGTGGTTCCTTTACCGGGTTCGCTGTATACCTTGACGGCCCCGTTCAAGTTCTTAACGATCCCATGCACCACGGAGAGCCCCAACCCGGAACCTTCGCCTTTTACCTTGGTGGTGAAATAGGGATTGAACATTTTTTCCATGGTTGTGCGGTCCATACCGTGACCGGTATCAGCCACGGTCAGCCGGATGAAGCGTCCCGGCCGCAAGTCCAGAAAATCACCGCTGGTGGATTCATCGATCTCAAAACGCGTCAAACGAACGCGCATGGTCCCGCCCTTTTCCCTCATGGCGTGAAAGGCGTTTGTGCAGAGATTCATGACAATCTGGTGAAGCTGGGTCGGGTCGGCATATACCTCGCCGACATCCGGATCAATCTCGGTTTCAAACAGGATGGTGGAGGGAATCGAAGCGCGCAGCAGGGCCAGGGCCTCCGTGACCACAGGACCGACGGCCGTCGGTTTCAGTACGGGCTCGGATTGCCGGCTGAACGCCAAAATCTGACCGACCAAGTTCCGGGCGCGCTCTCCGGCCTGGAACACCCGGGACAGACGCCGGTGAAGCGAACCGCCCGGCATGGCCTCCGCCAGGGACATTTCCGTGTATCCCATGATGGCGGACAAAATATTGTTGAAATCGTGGGCGATGCCGCCGGCCAGGGTGCCGATGGCTTCCATTTTCTGGGCCTGGATCAGCTGCTGCTCCAGCTTTTTCACCTGGGTGATGTCACGAACAAAATTCAGGATGGCGGACCGTTCCTGCCAGCGCGTTCGAACGGCGTTGATCTGCAGCCAGAGGACATCCCCCGATTTATTCATCGCCCGGAACGTGAAATACCCGAGATTCGAGTTTCTTTTCAATTTGTCCATGTAATGCTGCAACAAAACGCCGCGATCCTGGGGATGAACCATCTGTTTGAAAGGAATCCCGGCCAGTTCCTCCATGGTGTATCCAAGCATGCTCAAGGTGCGGGGATTGGCGAAAATGATATGATCCTCGCGGGTGATAAAAATGGCGTCATGGGCGTTTTCCACCAGCAACCGGTACATTTCCTCGGATTCGCGCAGGACCCTGGTGCGCTCATCCACCAGGTTTTCCAGATGCCCGGTATATTGTCGGAGTTTTTCCTCAAGAGCTTTCTTCTCCTGGGTATTGCGGGCGACGCCATAAACCTGAAGAAGATTTCCCGCTTCATCGTATACGGCCCGGGTTCGTATCTGAATCCATATTCGTTGCCCATCGCGATCCAATATCTGCAGATCCCACGGCTGTTCCACCGGTTCGCCGCGCCGCTGCTTCTCGGTTCGCCATTGCGCCTCGGCAATATATTCGGGGGGAAGTAAGGTTTGAAAATCGAGGTTGCGGATCTCTTCCGGGGAGTAGTGCACCACCTGTTGCCATGAGGGACTGAGATAGGTGATCCGGCCATCTGCGTCGTGGCTGAACACCACGTCCTCC
Organism: Thermodesulfobacteriota bacterium; assembly: GCA_049320885.1. Taxonomy (GTDB): domain Bacteria; phylum Desulfobacterota; class Desulfobacteria; order Desulfobacterales; family SURF-7; genus DYJD01. The sequence continues at coordinate 300,900 of JBMORA010000001.1, forward strand.
AGATGCGCCAACATTTCCTTGTAGATGGCGAGATCTTCGGAAACGTTCGGCAGCGGGGTTTCCATGGGACGGACCTCTTACAGCCGGCTCAATTTGGTTTATTATGGGGGCGTTGTATCAGTTCTGCTTGCTGTTATCAAATATTACCCGAGGCCAATAGGAGTGTCAAGGCTAACAAGGTCGGGCAAATGCCTGCATCGGTCCCCCAAATGGAACCTGAGAGACATGCTGCACCTCCCGGCGAGGTCGGATGAAATGGATGGGCGCCATCCGGAGTTACCATCAAAACATCAGGCCATTTTCAGCAACCCGTGAATGGATTTCAGCAGCAACTCCTTATCCACCGGTTTATCAATGAAAATATCGGGCGAAAAATACTCCTGATCGGTTTCCTTATCGAAGGTCACCCCCACCTCATCCGCCATGGCGGAAATCCCGATAATAGGCAGATGCTTGAATTCTTCGCTGTTGCGAATTTGCCGGCACAGTTCGAATCCGGAAAACAGATTTTCCATCATCACATCCAGCAAGATCAGATCAGGAGGTTGCGCTTGTATCCGCTCCCAGCCGGTCTTTCCATCTTCGGCGGCGATGACATCAAATCCGTTGCGTTCCAGGAATAAACCCATTGTGAATCGAAAATCAGGGTTATCATCCACCAGGATTATTTTCTTTTTTTCCATGGTTTCCTCCATCCGATTGACTTGTAAATTCAAACGCATCCATGCGCTACTGAAAATTGAGCACCACACGGAACAAACTTCCGACACCGGTCTTCGACAACACATCGACCCTGCCTTTATGCTGTCGCACGATCCGGTCCACCACAACCAGACCAAGTCCTGTTCCGGAGTTCCCCTTTGTCGTAAAAAAATCCCGGAACAAATTCCGTTTGGTACTTTCATCCATCCCTTCACCGGTATCTTCCACTTCGAACATGTATTGTCGCTTATTGAAATAGTCCGCCCGGATGTACACCATGCCGTTCTTCATGGCACCCGTTCGCCGGCAGGCCTCGATGGCGTTCCAGACAAGATTACCGAGCATCCTGACGACGCCGCCCTGATCCACCTTGACGGCCGGCAGGTTTGGATTGATTTCATACACCAGCTGAATCCCCATGGAACCGGCTTTTTCCTGAAAGAGTCCGACGACATCCCTGACCAGCAGGGCAGGATTCACCAGTTTCATTTCCGGCTCCCGTTTTTTGGAAGAGTATAAAATATTCTGGGCAACCCTGGATATTTCGAAAATATTCTTTTTCACGATGCGCCAGCCCTTCCCCGCCAGCGTCATATCATTATCCTTGATACCTTCTTCCACCACATAGGCGCCTCCCTGCAGCCCCTCCAGGATATTCTTGATGTCATGGGAAAGGAAGGCCATGGACTGCCCCAGCAGGATCAGCTCGTTGTGCGCCTCCTTGACTTTAGTGATATTGATGGCGATCTTAATCACCGCCATAACGTTTCCCGGAATGCCGAGGAGCGGCGCCGTGCAAATAATGATCTGATGGAGATCCCCGCCCGACACTTTCAAGCTCCCTTCACTGATATGGATCTGTTTGTCCCGGAAGGTATCCGCCACCGGGCATTTCGTGCAGGGACTTGAAAATCCTTTCAGCAGATCGTGGCAGGTGCGCCCGGCCGGTTCGCCGAAATCGTTTTTTATGGTCTGATTCAAAAAGAGGAAACGATATTCCGGATCCAGGATGGATACATAGCAGGGCAGGGAATCCAGCACGCTTTTGAAACCGAGTTCCGGGATAACCTGCAGGTGTTGCGGCAGCGGTTGGGTCGCATGAAACAGGTGAGTGTTCATGAAGGTTTCACCCCACTCTCACGGGGACAGTCTTCGGATTGCGGCTTGGAGCGTCCGATGGTGACCACCTGACATTCCGAATACTTGGAAACATTGGCGGCGGTATGCAGCAAGCGACCGCGATGGGTTCCGGCCCGGCCGACAACCCCCATGACGATCATATCAATGGCATTTTCCCGGGCATATTGAATAATCTCAACATCCGGCGAACCGAAACGAATCGCGAATTGATAAGCAGCGATTCCCTTCAGGCCATGCTCATATCGACTGCGCAAGGCTCGCAGGGCCTGCTCTTCTATTCCGGGTCGTTGCACCTTTTCATCCGGCTGTTCCGGTCCCTGGTCCGATGCCAGAACCGCGTCGGCGTCCGGGGAAAGCATGACATGCAGGATATGGAGCCGGGCGCCGTGAGACCGGCCCTGGTATACGGCGTGGGAAAAAGCAAAATGGGCGTCATCGGAAAAATCGCTGCAAAAGAGGATATTCCTCAGATGTTGCGTCATCAGTGCCCTCTGATTTCGGTATAATCATGGAATGTTGAAAATCGAACCCGATGGCGTATATCATACCAAAAAAGTATGAAAAGGCAAGACATGAATTTTCCGGAAGCCCGGCCGATGGATCACCGCCGTGCCGGAATCGTCTTCGCAGGCCGCTGTTGACATCCGCAAGACCATGCCGGTATCGTCAGCCTCTGAAAACCCGAACCTGACTGCCAACTTCAAAAAGACGGAAACAAACAATATGGAACAGATATCCTGGAATGATTTCTTGAAGATCGAGCTGCGTGTCGGCCGGATCATCGAGGCCCGCGATTTTCCGGAGGCCAGAAAACCGGCCTATCTGTTGAAGGTGGATTTCGGCGACGACATCGGCGTAAAAAAATCCAGCGCCCAGATCACCCGGCTGTATTCCGCCGCCGAACTAGTGGGCAAACTGGTGGTCGGCGTGGTCAATTTTCCGCCGAAACAGATCGGCCCAATCCGCTCCGAATGCCTGGTGACAGGCTTTCACAATCCGGATGGGGATGTGGTGCTCTGCGTACCGGAAAAAGAAGTGCCCCCGGGCACCCGGTTGCTCTGAGAAAAAACCGGAGTTGGCGCCCGCGCTTAAGGCTGGATATGCCGGTCGATGCGGCTGCCGGGAACGGCGCTCACCCGTTCTATAATTCACGCATCATGATCCATGGCGATGGTCTCCGCCCCATGAAATCCGGCGGGTTTTATCACCTCCATGACGTTGCCAGACACCCGTCCCCATGTCATCATGAGGCCACGTTATTGTCGCAGCCCGCCAGGCCGCAAAAAATCATGCGAAGCTCCCGGTCGCTCAAATTTTCGATGCGTTGGGTCAGGTCATCCTCCGCATCGCATTCGTCCCCGATTTCCACTTCACCGACAGGCGGGTCGGCGGGTCTTTCCACCCCGATGACTTCACAACGAGGCCGAACCAGCTCCAGGCGGAGCTCACGGTTGTTTTCCACCCAACGGTGGCATTCGTCGTGGGTGCCGACATACAGGACAAAGATCTCGCGGTTATGTTTGACCGTAATCAGCCGGTAGCCGTTGCCCAGATCGTATTTGACGCAATTCTTCAGACGCTGCTCGCCGTATTTGGTCACTGTGCCGACCTCGTCGAACATGACGCCCTGATGGCACAAACGCTCGATGATCTCATCCACTTTCTGGGCCGCGATTTGGGCCTTCTTGCCGTTTTTACGGATCACTTCAAGGCGTTTTCGGAATTTAGGATCCATACAGATACACTGCATCATGATTGCGCCTCTGAAATGATCCCCGTCACCCGGATCAACAGTTCGCTTTTTTCCTTGCTGTCGGTTTTCAGATGGATCACCCCCCAGTACCGCCCCACGGTCTTCAGCCTGTTGGCGATCGTCAGCACATACCGGTCCTCCTCGCTACGTAGCGTAAAGGCAATCTTCTCTTTGAGCCCTTCATCCGCATGGGATTCAATGATGCGGAAAGGATAATCCGGCTCAGGGGTAATCCGTACGGTGGTTTCAGCGGGCTTGCCGGCTTCCGCCCGCATCAAGGCCTGCCGGGGTTCGATACCGACGAAACGCCGCACCCTGCCGTTGATATAGAGTTTGACTTCAGGTTCCTGCCGGTCGTTACTGATGACCGTGATGGTTTTTGAAAACCCGGAACCGCCGTATCCCTCTGTATTCCCCTTGATAACGATTCGGCCCGTCCCCCCCGGCGGAATGACCCGGGTATAGTCCGCCGTGGTGCAGCCACAGCTTGTATGAACATTCTGAATCATCAAATCCGCCTTGCCGCTATTTTCAATCCGGTATTCATGTTCGATAACGGCACCCTCCAGGACCGGCTTGAAATCGAAGCGCGGCTCCCGGACAGATATCCGCGGCCCTTCCAAGGCTTCCTCAAGCGCTCCGGACCAGTCCGGCAACGACAGAATCATCACCGCCCCAAAACATGCCGCCACCCAAATCCATCGTTTCATCTCCGTTCCTTTCTTCCTTTTCCTTTATATGGCCGCGGCAGAGCGGCCATGATACAATCCGATGGGACTGGGTCCCAGTTTCCGGATCCTGTCGGTCATTTCGATGGCGATTTCCGCGAACCGCGGTCCCATGGCCGACGACAGGTTGAACATGGCCACCCGTTCCGGCTCCATCCCGATTTGGCCGAGGATCTGTTTGACATACTCCACCCGCTTTCTGACTTTCAGATTGCCGGAAATGAAATGACATTCCCCTTCCAGACAACCGGCCACAACCACACCGTCGGCCCCGTCCTCCAGCGCTTTCATGAGATGCAAAACATCCACCCGGCCCGTACAGGGAACCTGAACGATCTTGATGTTTCCGGGATAGCATATGCGCATGGACCCGGCCAAATCCGCCGCCGCGTAGGCGCAATATTTACAGCAATAGGCCAAAATCCTGGGTTCGAATGCTTCGGTCATCAACCCTCCGTTCATCCTAAAGCGGTCATGGCTGTCATGTCGTCAAAAAAGGCATGGGATTTGGCCAGCAGTTGTTCATCCGTAAAATGCTGCAAGGTGATCACCTTGGCCGGGCATTCCGCTGCGCAGATGCCGCATCCATGGCATTCCGCCGCCTCAATGACGGCCCGCCCTTCTTTCACCCTGGGAACGCCGTAGGGGCAACTGCGCACACAGACGAGGCAGCAGGCGCAATGATCCGGATCCCGCACATGGGCAACGACGCCGCCCACGCGGATCCCGTCCCGGGCCAGCAGGGTCATGGCCCGGGCCACGGCGGCCCGGGCCTGGGCGATGGTCTCGTCCAGGGACTTGGGGTAATGGGCCAGGCCGGCCATAAAGATGCCTTCCGAGGCGAAATCCACGGGCCGCAGCTTGGCATGGGCTTCCACCAGAAATCCGTCGCTGTTCACCGGCACCTTGAAAAGTTCAAACAACTCCCGGTTCTCGTTGGGCAGGATCGCCGAGGCCAGCACCAGCAGATTCGGCTGAAGCGTCACGGTCCGGTTCAGGATGTGGTCTTTCCCGCTGAGGGTCATCCGCTTGTCTTCAGACAGCGTGACCTCGGGAGGCTCCTGCTCGTCATGGCGGATGAAAATGACTCCGGCCCGGCGCGCCTCGGTGTAAAGCGTTTCTCGGAAGCCGTAACTGCGGATGTCCCGGTAGAATACGAAAACGGCGGTTTCCGGCTTCATCGCCTTGATGGAAAGGGCGGATGTCAAGGTATGGGTGCAGCATACCCGGCTGCAATAGGGCCGCTCCGCCGTGCGCGAGCCGACGCACTGAATGAAGGCGACGGTGCCAGCCTTGCGGACCCGTTCCGGCTCGCGCTCCATGACCGCATCCAGCTCCAGATGGGTCAGGATGTCCGGATGATCGCCGTAATGAAACTCCTCCGGACGGCGCTCCCGTCCGCCGGTGGCCAGGATGACAGCGCCGTGCTTGACGGCCATGGAGGTCAGCCGCCCTTTCCCGGTGATCAGTTCAGTCTTGAAATTCCCCAGGATGCCGCTGAAATCCACGGTTTCAGTGTGTAGGAAGAGACGCACCCGGGGATTCTTGTGGATCCGCCGGATCAGGTTCTCCACATAAAACCGGACTTCTTCCCCCTGCCAGGTCCTGGACAACCCCAGCGCCACACCGCCCAATTCCCCCGATCGTTCCACCAGATAGGTCTGGTACCCCTGGTCGGCCACTCCCAGGGCCGCTTCCATACCGGCTACGCCGCCGCCGATCACCAGCACCGAAGGCTCCACGCCCAGGGTGACCTGGTGCAGGGGTTCGATATGGGCCGCCTTGGCCACCGCCATGCGCACCAGATCCTTGGCCTTGGCCGTGGCCGTTTCCGGCTGGTGCATGTGCACCCAGGTGTTCTGGTCGCGGATATTGGCCATTTCGAACAAATACGGGTTCAAGCCCGCTTCCCGAATGGTTTCCTGAAACAACGACTCATGGGTTCTGGGCGAACAGGAGGCCACCACCACCCGGTTGATGCCCTTTTCCACCAGCACCTGTTTCATGCGGTCCTGGTTGTCCTGGGAACAGGTGAAGAGGTTGTCTTCCACATGCTCCACATGGGGCAGGTGGCGGGCATACTCCCGCACGGCGGGAACATCGGCCACGCCGCCGATGTTGATGCCGCAATTGCAGACAAAAACGCCGATGCGCGGGGGCTCGTTGGAAAAATCTTTTTCCGGCGGCAGTTCCCGTACCCGGGTCAGGGAATTCCGGACCGGCGCCAGCAACCGGGCCGCGTCGGCCGCCGCCGCCGAGGCTTCCATGACGGACTGGGGAATGTCCTTGGGTCCCTGGAAAGCGCCGCAGACGAAGACTCCCTGCCGTGAGGCGCTCACCGGCGCCAGATCTCCCGTGCGAGCGAAACCGTGTTCATTGAGTTCGATGCCGAGGACCCCGGCCAGACGCACGGAGCCCGCAACGGGCGTAAGGCCGACGGATAACACCACCATATCGAAAATCTCTTCCACGATTTCTCCGGCCTCCGTCACATAACGCAAGCGCAGATTGCCGTCGGGCATGGGCTCCACCGTATGCACCCGGGAACGGATGAAGCGGATCCCGTGCTCTGCTTCCGCCCGCCGGCAGTAGCGGTCGAATTCCTTGCCGAAGGTCCGCAGATCCATATAAAACACCGCTGCATCCAGCGGTTTGACGCTGTGTTCCTTGGCGATGACAGTCTGCTTGGCGGCGTACATGCAACAGACCGAGGAGCAGTATTCGTGATCGCATTGGTTGATATCCCGGGAGCCCACGCACTGCAGCCAGGCGATTTTGTCCGGCTCCCGATGATCCGACGGCCGGACCAGATGCCCCTGGAAGGGACCGGAAGCGGACAGCAACCGCTCGAATTCCAGGCTGGTGACCACATTGGGATGGGTCGCATAGCCGTACGGCGCATGGGGACCGGGATCGAAAGACACAAATCCCGGCGCCAGGATGATGGCGCCAACGGCAATGGTGGTCCGCAGGGGCCGCATGTCGTGATTCACGGCCTTGGCCAGGCAGGCGTCCACGCATTGGAGACATTCCGAGCAATATCCGCAATTCAGGCAACGCTCTGCTTCCATCCGCCCCTGATCCGGGGTGTAGCCGAGTTCCACCTCCCTGAAATTGCCGCGGCGCTCCGGGAGAGGCAGCTCCGGCATGGCTGCGCGGACCTTGACCGGCTCACCTTCCGGAACGGATCGGTGGACCGGATTGTCCGGAACCATTTTTTCCCTTCCCGCGGCCAGGTCCCGGCCGTCCAGATACCGGATAATGGATTCGGCGGCCTCCCGGCCGGCGGCAATGGCGCCGATGGCGATCCATGGTCCGGTCTGCAGATCGCCGCCAGCAAAAACGCCTTTTCTTGCGGTTGCGAAGGTCACGGGATCCGTCGCCACCGTGCCCCAACGGGACAAAGAGACTCCCGCAGCGTCCTCCAGGGCTGATATATCGGGGCGCTGGCCGATGGCCGGAATGAGCTGGTCGATCTCCATATCGTATTCGCTGCCTGGCACGGGCACCGGCCGGCGACGCCCGGATGAATCCGCATCGGTCAATTCCATGCGGATGCAGCGCAATCCGACGACCTCGCCGTCCTGAACCAACACCTCCTGGGGCGCCGTCAGGTATTCGATTCTTACGCCCTCGGACTCCGCGGCCCGGATTTCCTCCTCCCAGGCCGGCATTTCCGCCCGCGTCCTGCGATAAAGGATGGTCACTGCCCCGGCTCCCAGGCGCACGGCGGAGCGGGATACATCGACGGCCACATTGCCGCCGCCGATGACGGCGAGCCGTCGGCCCGCCTTGATGGTGCCGGCGAGATTCAGCTCTCGCAAAAAATCCACACCCTGGATAACTCCGTGGGCCTTTTCGCCGGGAATTCCCAGTTGAATACCCTGGTGGGCGCCCATGGCCAGATAAACCGCCTGATAGCCACTGGCGAACAGGTCGTCGATGGTCCGATCCGGTCCCAGGGGGGAATTACAATGAATTTCCACCCCTAAATTGGTGATGACCTCGATTTCCCTGTCCAGAACCTCGGGGGGCAGGCGATGATCCGGAATCCCCACCCGCAGCATGCCGCCCGGTTTTGGAAGTGCTTCGTAAATCACCGAACGGATCCCTTTTCGGGCCAGATGGTAGGCGGCGGACAGGCCAGCCGGACCGGAGCCGATAATGGCGACTTTTTCCGGTCGATCCTTCAACCGGGGAATGTCGATTTTGCGTGGATCGTATTGATCGGCCGCCAGACGCTTCAAGTCGCGGATGGCCAGGGGCTTGTCCACTTGGCAGCGGCGGCAAGCCTCTTCGCAACCATGCGGGCAGATCCGCCCGAGAACTCCCGGCAGGGGCAGTTCCTCCATGATGATGCGCAGGGCCTCGGCGTATTTACCCTGTTTCACCATCTGAACGTAGCCCTGGACATTCAAACCGGCCGGGCAGGCCAGACGGCAGGGGGCCTTGTCCGCTTTCTCGATGGCATAGCCGCCCGGCATGCCCTGGGGATAGAGTTTATAGGCGGCCTTGCGGGTTTGCAATCCCTGGTCGAATTCGCTGGGCAGGGTCACCGGACAGACCTTGGCGCATTCGCCGCAGGCCGTGCATTTATCAAGCTCCACAAACCGCGGTTGAACTATCAGGGTAACCTGAAAATTTCCGGCCTCGCCGCTGACGGTTTCGACTTCCGCGAGGGTGTGGAGATCGATATTCAGGTGCCGGCCAGCCTCCACCAGTTTCGGTGAGACGATGCACATGGAGCAGTCGTTAGTGGGGAAGGTTTTGTCCAATTGGGCCATGACGCCGCCGATGGCCGACCGGCTCTCCACCAGATGCACCAGAAATCCGGCTTCCGCCAGATCCAGGGAGGCCTGGATCCCGGCGATGCCGCCGCCCACCACCATCACCGCTCCAACCGCTTTCTGTTTGTCCAAATCGGGTACCTGCGTCATCGTCCCTCCTGCCAAGGCCAGATCGTGTCGTGCGTTTCTGGAATGTCTAACAGGCGGCCGCCGCTTCCTCCACCTTTCTCCTCTGGGTTGCCGGACCAAGAGTCTTCACCGCCGCGATCACCTGGTTGGCGACTTCGGCGAATTTGACCCCTTCGGCGGAAGAAATCCAGGAGAAATGCAGGCGTCCGGGCTCCACGCCGGTATGTTCCAACAAATTTTTCAGCAGGGCGAATTTACGGCGGGCATAGTAATTGCCAGTGAGATAATGACAATCACCGGGGTGACACCCGGAAACCCAGACCCCGTCGGCGCCCTTGCGCAGGGCCGCAAGGATCAGTTTCGGACTGATCCGTCCGGAACAGGGCACCCGGATCACCCGCATGTTGGGCGGGTACTGAAACCGGCTCACCCCGGCCAGATCAGCGGCGCCGTAACTGCACCAGTTGCATAAAAACGTAATGATCTTCGGTTCGAAATCGTTCATTTAAGCACCTTCTTTTCCTTCAGGCATGTCACGCGCATTCGATCATCGCCATAATCTGAGATTCCTCGAAACCTTTTAACCGCAATGCTCCGGAGCGGCAGGAAGCCACGCAGGCCCCGCAACCCTTGCAGAGCACCGGATTGATTTCCGCCCTGCCCGCAAAGGGGCCGTCCGTCCTCAGAGAGGGCGCGTTGTAGGGACAGACGGCCACACAAACCCCGCAGCCGCTGCAATCCATTGGCGCCGAATACGCCACGGTTCCGCTGGTGCGGATGGTTTTCTGGGCCAGCAACCGGGTGGCGCCGGAGGCGGCGGCCTGGGCCTGGGCGATGGATTCGTCAATGGGCTTGGGATAATGGGCCAGTCCGCACAGGAACACGCCGTCGGTGGCGAAATTGGAGGGGGCCAGTTTGACGTGGGCTTCGGCGAAAAAACCGTCGGCGTTCATGGGTACCTTGAAGAAGCGGGCCAGTTGTTCGTCCCTGTACGGCAAAACCGCCGCGGCCAGGGTCAGCAGATCGGCCTCGATCCGCAGCGGTTTTTTCAGGATATGATCCAGGACTTCGATTTCCAGACCGTTTTCCGCAACCCGCACCCCGGGTTTGTTCTCAAGGCTGAAACGGATGAAAACAACGCCTATTTCCCGGGCCGTCTGATACAATTTCTCGCGCTCGCCGTAGGTGCGGATATCCCGGTACAACACGAAAACGTTCATCTCCGGATTCATTTCCTTCAGATGGATCGCCGCGGCCACGCTGTGGGTGCAACAGATCCGCGAGCAGTATGGTCTTTGCGGCTCCCGGGAACCCACGCATTGAATAAAGACCGCCGTCTTCACCTCCCGGAGGGCTGGATCGCGTCGGCGCAGCCTTTCATCCAATTCCAGGGCGGTGAGCACCCGCGGGTCGTCGCCATAGCCGTATTCCGCGGGAAGGCTTTCCGTGGCGCCGGTGGCGATGACGGCCACTCCGTGGCGAATGGTTTCCGTCCTGCCCGCCTGGTCCACGGTGGTGTCGAAATTGCCCACGAATCCGTCCACCCGGGTCAATCGGGCTTTCAGCAGGACGCGGATGCCGGGATGGTTGGTGACGGCGATGCGGATCGCATCCAGACCGTCCTGAACCGATTCCCCCCAGGCGGTCTGGTACAACCGGTTGGCCTGCCCCCCCAGTTGACCTTCCCGTTCGATCAAGTGAACCGGATACCCCTGATCCGCCAAGGCCAACGCGGCGCTCATGCCGGAGAGTCCACCGCCGATCACCAGCGCATTTGGGTCGATTTCCAGCTGGGCCTCCTCCAACGCCTGGTATTGGGCGACCTTGGCCGCAGCCATGCGCACCAGGTCCTTGGCTTTTTCCGTGGCGGCCAGAGGATATTCCTTGTGCACCCAGGAGCCATGGTTGCGGATGTTGACCATTTCAAACAAGTATTTGTTCAGTCCGGCGTTCAGCAGGGTTTCCTGGAATAAGGGATCGTGTGTTCTGGGCGTACAGGCGGCCACCACGATACGGTTCAGGTTCTTTTCCTCGATCAGACGGCTGATGGCGTCCTGGGTGTCCTGGGAACAGGAATACATGTTGTCGCTGACGTATTCCACAAAGGGCAATCCGGCTGCGTAATCGCGCACCGCGGGCACGTCGATGACGCCGCCGATGTTGATGCCGCAATGACAGACAAACACCCCGATGCGGGGCCGTTCACCGTAAATGGTACGCTCGGGCCGCGGGGTGCTGGCGCGGGTCAGGGCATAGCGGCTGCCGGAAAGCGAAATACCAGCCCGCATGGCGGCCGCTCCGGCCTCCACGACGGTCTGGGGGATGTCCTTTGGGCCCTGGAAAGCGCCGCACACATAAATCCCCGGCCGGGAAGTCGACACCGGATCGAAAGAAGTAGTCCGGCAAAATCCGGAATCCGTGAGGGATACCCCCAGCTTGCCCGCCAGGCCGCGGACATCTTCCTGAATTTCCATACCAACGGACAGGACCACGATATCGAAAACCTCCCGGGTCCACTTGCCGGTTTGCTCATCCATGTAGTCCAACACCTGACCTTTTCCCTCGCCGGTTTCGGGAAAGACCGAATGGACCTTGCAGCGCACAAAGCGGATGCCGTATTTCTCCCGGGCCTCGTTGTAGCAACTTTCAAAACCCTTCCCGTGGGTACGCATGTCCATATAGAAAATGGCGCATTCCAGATCCGGTTCATGCTCCTTGGCGATGATGGCCTGTTTAATGGCGTACATGCAGCAGACCGAGGAGCAATGGCTGTTGTCGCAGGTATTCAAATCGCGGGAACCCACGCATTGCAGCCAGGCGATACGTTTGGGCTCCGCATGGTCGGACAGGCGCACCACGTGGCCCTGGTTGGGCCCCGAAGCCGACAGCAGGCGTTCGAATTCGATGGAGGTGACCACATCCGGATTGTTGTCATAGGAATAGATCAGTTTCCCCGCGGGATCATAGGCCTTGAATCCGGGAGCCAGAATGATGGCCCCTACATTCAGGATGATATTCCGATCCTTGTCGTCATAGTTGATGGCTCCCGCCGGGCAGGCCTTTTCACAGTTGCCGCATTTCCCCTTAGTCATGCGGATGCAATACCGCTCATCGATCGCATATTTTAATGGAACAGCCTGGGGATACTGGACATAAACGGCCTTGCGTTTGATCAGGCCCCGGTTGTACTCGTCGACGACTTTTTTGGGGCATTTTTCGGCGCAGGCGCCGCAGGCGATGCATTTTTCCATGTCCACGTAGCGGGCCTTGCGGAAGACATCCACCTGAAAATTTCCCTGCTCGCCGCTGACATCCTTGATTTCCGCCAGGGTGATCAGTTCGATGTTCATATGCCGGCCCACCTCCACCAGCTTGGGGGACATGATGCACATGGAACAGTCATTGGTGGGGAAGGTTTTGTCCAACTGGGACATGACGCCGCCGATGGAAGCGTTCTTCTCGATCATGTAGACATAATAACCGGAATTGGCCAGATCCAGGGCTGCCTGGATACCGCCGATGCCGCCGCCGGCGATCAGGACTGCTCCCGTGGTTTGCTTTGACATCGTTATCTTCTCCTTGCCTTCCTTGCTTGATTTTTCGAAAAACAGTTTCCGCGATCATTTGATGGACCGCCAAAGACTAGTATCCCGGCAGATTCACTTCCGCCAAATCCGGCCCAAGATAGGCGCGTTCGTTTTCACCCAGGATGCCCAGGGAAAGCGCGATGATCGTCCACAAATGCACCGTCCGATACGCTCCCTTGCCGAAATGATGCCCCAACTCATCAATCTGGGCATGACAGTTATGGCACGGCGTAATGACATAGGGTACGCCGGTGCGGCTGATCTGCTCATGTTTCAGTCTCCCGTAATGCAGCCGGGCATCCTTGAAACCGGACTGAAGATAGCCGCCGCCACCGCCGCAACAGTAATTGTTGGATTTGTTCGGCCACATCTCGATGACATTCTCCGCCCCCACGCAGGCTGCCGTGACAAAGCGCAGTTCATCGGCCAGGGTGTCGCCGAAGCCCTTGCGCACCTGGTTGCAGGGATCCTGAACGGTGAATTTCACCTGCAGTTCCTTGTTCCAGGAAGCATCGACCTTGAGCTTTCCCTCCCGGATCCATTTGGCGTAGTAGGAAACCATGGGGGCGATCTCCAGGTCGGTTTCGATCTTGTGCCGCTTCTGCCCCATCCAGACCGAAAACGTGGAATGACCGCATTCGGTGTTCAGGTATACCTTGCACCCTAAATTCATGGCCTGTTTCAGGGTCTTTTCCGTGATGGTCTTCCAGCCCTCGTCATCGGCCAGGAACATGCAATAGTTCTCGCCGCCCCAGCCGGTGCAGCTGTAAGTCCAATCCGCGCCGGAAAGGTGCAGGATCTTCCAAAGGGGCGCCATTTCCTCGGGTTCGGTGACCGGTTCCCGAGAATTCTGACTCAAAAAGAAATGCGCTCCCTGCTTGTCGATGGGTGCTTCCAGGTTTTCCCAGCCCGGCTGGTTGGTCCGGACTTCCTCCAGCATATCCTCCACCACAAACCGGAAATCCTCCTCCGGGGTCCCCATGGCGCTGCAGCTGTCGTTCTTCAGGGCCATGTCGCAGGACCCCAGAATCCCCTTGGGCCGTTCTTCCCGGGGCCACAATTTGCGGCCCTCGAACACCATGGCGGCGATATCGATGTTCATCGGACAGACATAACTGCAACGCTTGCACATGCTGCACAGCCAGACCCAGGGATGTTTGGTCAGTTCCCGGTCCATTCCCAACGCCACCATGCGGACGAATTTGCGCGGGTCCATGTCTTCCAGACCGGAGGCTGGGCAGCCCGATGCGCAAGCGCCGCAGGTCAAACATAAATTCAGATTGGCGCCCTTGGGCAATATGCTCAACAGCTTGTTTTTGAATTGCGGTTTCCAGTCTTTTTGAATCACGATCGGATCATTCATCCTGCTTTCCTTTCCCATATCGAAATAAATCCTCACCGGTATCCTGGAGCATCCATGAAGGACATGTTCCGGAGACCGATCTCTTGGCGTAAACGACGGGCGCGGCAGCGCTGAAAAAATGCCGAATGGTAACAGCCAGTCTGAATCACCGAATGAAAAAAAGGAAACGCAGGAAAACGGAATCGATCTTCAGGCCGCTACTTCACCACCTGCCGAACCCGGGCAGGCACGCTGCAACACGCTCAAGTAAAGCCTGTAAACCGATGCATGGAAACTCCCGAAAGGACTTGCCGTACCCACTCCATGCGGCAATGCGCCGCACAGGCAATGGAACGGATGGATTCACGCAATAAATTCCGGGTCGTCATAGCATGAAATCCGGCGGCGTATCAAATCGATAGTTTCAATGCATATGTTTTTCCGGATTGGAATTATCAATTTGACCATTTCCGGATATCCATAATAAGAAGCATGACCATCGAATCGAAGCAGGAGCTGTCCATGCAGACATTTTTCGGCTTTACCTGAGGGTTGTTGGAAACTGCGCCGAGTTGCGGCGCTGGGGTACGGCTGAAAATCACCATCGAATCGATTGTTCCCGGTTTTTTCCGGCGCCGGCGCCCCATGCAAGAACAGATGACAGGGGCAATGGTGCTGGGCACCCCGCGGTCTTCAAAACCGTCGGCCTCGCCTGAAAATCGAGGAGGAGGTTCGATTCCCCTTGCCCCTTCCAAACCAGGAAAACCGTTTCGAACGCTATGGACAGATATTATACCATCGGTGTGGCCGGCCATGTGGACCACGGCAAGACTTCCCTGATTCGCTGCCTGACGGGTATCGATACGGACCGCCGGACGGATGAAAAACTCCGCGGCATCTCCATCGATGCGGGGATCGCGCCGCTGGATATGCCCGACGGACACCGTATCGCCCTGGTGGATGTGCCCGGGCATACGGATTACCTGAAAAACACCGTGCGCGGACTCCATGCCGTCGACAGCGCGGTTCTGGTGGTGGCCGCCGATGACGGCATCATGCCCCAGACAGTGGAGCATCTGGAAATTTTACGCTTTTTCAAGGTCAGCAAGGGGTTCGTAGTATTGAGCAAGACCGATCTCGTGGATCCGGAAACCAGGGAAATAGCCATGCTGGAAATCGAGGATGCCGTGAAGGGGACTTTTCTAGAGGGCTGCCCCATCGTCCCCTTCTCTGCTGTCCAAGGCGCAGGCAGGGAGGAAGTCCTGCAGCAGATCATCCAAACCACCGATGACGAAAAACGAACCGTGACGAAAGATTTTTTCCGGATGTGGATCGATCAAGTGCGGATCCGCAAGGGATTCGGAACCGTAGTCAGCGGGACAATCCTGTCCGGCAGCCTTCGCAAGGACGACGCGGTTCAACTGTTGCCGGCCGGAACCGTCGTCCGGGCGCGGACCATCGAATCCCACGGCCGCAGCATCGAACAGGCCTGTCCGGGACAGCGCGTGGGCGTTAATCTGCACAAAATACCGGCAACCGATGTCGTCAGGGGAATGGCCCTGTCGCAACCGGACGCCATCATTCCAAGCTATCTGCTGAATGCGGATCTCCGACTTCTCGGCAACACCGGGAAAAATCTGAAAAGCCGACAACGGGTGAAACTGCACATCGGCGCTTCCGTCACCAGCGCCATGATCGTTCTCATGGATGCGAAGGAACTGACGCCGGGCGGACAATGCCTGGCCCAGTTGCGCCTGCTGAAACCGGCGGCCGCAAGGTCACGCGATCCTTTTGTAGTCACCCCGCTGAACCGCAATACCGTCATCGGCGGCGGAACCGTTCTGGAACCGACACAGGAGAAATACCGTAGCGCCAAATCGGCCGGAATCGTTCCGATGCTGTCGGCTCTCCGGAGCGGCAATCTTGCCGGATATTTGGATTTGTTTTTCGGCCATCAGCAAACCCACGCTTTCTCCGCCCGGGAACTCACGGAAAAGACCGGATGGCCTCTCCCGCAACTCGAAGCGGAAATCAACGCCCGGGTGCGGAAAGGGGACCTGATTTATATCAAGGGGCTGGGCGCCCTTGCAAAAACGGAGTTCCGCCGACTCAAGGACGAAGTCCTTTTCTCCGTCGAAAGGCTTTTCCAGAGCAACGCCGCCAAAAAAATCATCCATGAAAAGGAGATCGCCCATGATTTGTCCGCTCTTCTGGAAGAAAAACTGCTGCAAGGCATCATCGAGGAATGGTGTCATGATGAAAAACTGACAAAAACCGGGGGCGGATTCCTCAACCCGTATTACAATGAGGCTCCGGCCACGGTTCTTTCCCCTCAGATGGAACAAACGATCCGGCTGCTCCTGGAGCATGCCCGGTCCAGCGGAATGTCGCCTTTCAGCGCCGACAGTTTCTGGAAGGCTCACGAAAAAAAACTGAACAAGCCGAGAGTCCAGCAGGCCATGGAATACCTGGCCGAGCGGAAACAGTTGATCCGCCTGCGGGACAACCGTTTTCTCGATCCGGAATCCCTGGAAATCATCAAGGAACGGGTCAGAAGCGCCATCCAGGCCAAAGGCTTCATCACCTTATCAGACAGCAGGGAAATATTAGGATACGGCCGCTGGGGCGGGGCGCCGGTATTGGACCATCTGGATAAAATCGGCTTCACCGTCCGGATCGGGGACAAACGCCTGATCCGGCAATGACGATAAACCGGCTCCGTTTTTCGATGGAGCCAATACGGAAAGGGAGACGACATGAGCGAAGAGTATACAAGCATGTGGCAATCGTTGGGACTCGACCTGGCTGCCCATGACGCCTTGCTGAATGTCCTGGGGCAGGCCTACCAGGACATTTACCTGGCCCAGAAGAACCGGCCCGATGGAATGAAGTACTTCGACTTCGTGATGAGCGAAGTCCATGGCCTGCGCATCAAGGAACTGCTGGAGGAGAAAGCGGCTGGCAGAAAAATCGTCGGCAGTTATTGCGTCTTCGTTCCGGAGGAAATCGTGCTGGCGGCCAACGCCACCCTGGTGGGCCTGTGCGCCGGAGCCGATTTCGCCCTGGAGGAGGCGGAAAAACTGCTGCCGCGCAATACCTGTTCCCTGATCAAATCCACCTTCGGCTTCAAACTGGGCAAGGTCTGCCCCTATCTGGAATCCGCCGACATGGTGGTGGGGGAGAACACCTGCGACGGCAAAAAGAAAGCCTACGAAATTTTGGACACCCTCATTTCCAACTTGTATGTCATGGATCTGCCCCAGGTGAAATCCGTCGCCGGACGCGAACTCCTGAAAACCGAATACTACCGATTCAAGGCAGCCCTGGAAAAACTGACGGGCGTTACCGTGGATAAGCAGGCCCTGGAAAAAGGTATCAAAACCGTCAACGAAAAACGCAAGGCTGTTCACCGCCTGAACCGGCTGCGCGCCGCCGACCCGGCCCCCATATCCGGCCTGGACGCCCTGTTGGTCAATCAGGTGTTTTTCTATGACAACCCGGCCCGCTTCACTTCCTCCGTGAACATGATCTGTGACGAACTGGAGGGCCGCATCCGGGAGAAGTCCGGCATTTCCTCCGGAAAGCGTCCCAGAATCCTGGTATCCGGCTGTCCCATGGCCGTGCCCAACTGGAAACTTCCCTGGATTGTGGAAACCTCCGGCGCGGTCATCGTGGGTGAGGAATCCTGCGTGGGCGAACGCGGCAGCAGAAACCTGGTGAACGGGGACGGCACTACCCTGGATGATCTGATGGAAGCCGTCATCGACCGGTACTTCGCCATCGACTGCGCCGTGTTCACGCCCAATCAAAGCCGGCTCGATCATATCGTTGAAATGGCCGCCGCCTACAAGGCGGACGGCGTCATTCACTATGGCCTGCAATTTTGCCAACCCTATTTGATGGAGTCCCTGCCCGTTGAAAAAGCCTTGAAGGATAAAGGGATTCCGGTCCTGCGGGTGGAAACCGACTACGGCCCGGAAGACGCCGGTCAGCTCAAGACCCGGGTGGAGGCCTTCCTGGAGATGCTCAAATAATTCGGGAACCAAAACTCCGGTTGTCTCGGGCGACAACCGGAGTTCTACCCACGCAGTTCTTTCACCGCCCGGACGACCACCTCCGCTGCCCGGTCGATCTCGCCTACGGTGGTCATCCTCCCGGTGGTGAACCGCAGCGTCCCCTTGGCCCACGCCTCGGGGAGCTTCATGGCCGTCAGCACATGGGAGATTTCCACATGGTCCGAATGGCAGGCGGCCCCGGCGGATGCGGCGACCTCAAGACCGATCCGCTCCAGAATGCGGCTGGCCTCCAGCTGGAAGAAAGAAATGCTGGCGGTGTTGGGCAACCGCAGTTCCGGATGGCCGTTGAACCGGATATCCGTGAGTTCCGTTCCTAGAATGCCCTCCAAACGATTCCGCATGGCTTGCATGTGGCCCGCGCCGCTTTCCATAGTGGCGGCGGCGAGTTCACAGGCCTTGCCGAGGCCCACGATGCCCATCACGTTTTCGGTCCCTGCCCGGCTTCCTCTTTCCTGTCCCGCTCCGTGACAGAAAACCTTCGGCTCCACCCCGTTACGGATATACAGGCCGCCGACTCCTTTGGGCGCATACAGTTTATGACCCGCGAAGGATAGCAGATCCACCCCCAACGCGTCTGCTTCCACCCGGATCTTTCCAAGGGATTGAGCCGCATCCGTATGCATCAGAACCCCGGCTTTGCGGGCCAGGGCGGCAATTTCCGCAACCGGCTGGATGGTTCCCACTTCGTTGTTGGCATGCATGATGGAAATCAGGATGGTGTCCGGAGTAATTGCCGCGGCCACATCGGATGGGGCTACCATTCCGGTTTCATCCACCGGCAGATAAGTGACCGAGAATCCAAGGCCTTCCATATACCTACAGGTTTCAAGCACCGCCGGATGCTCCACCAGACTGGTTATCAAATGCTTGCCGCGGGCGAAACGGTTGCCGGCGATGCTCTTGATGGCCTGATTAATGGATTCGGTGCCGCCGCTGGTGAAAATAATTTCTTCCGCGGTGCAATCGATCAAACCGGCCACCTGCCGCCGGGCCGCCTCCACAGCCTGTTTGGGACGGATTCCATACCAATGGGAACTGGACGGGTTGCCGAATTCCGTTTCCAGATAAGGCCTCATGGCGGCGATGACTTCCGGCGCATGCGGCGTGGTCCCGTTGTAATCCAGATAAATGGGTTTGGTCATGGGTTACCCTTTTCCAGCATGAAAACGCGGTCTACAAACTTGTAAATGTCCTCCACTTCTGCTTGCAGCGCCTCATCCGTCTTTCGTCAGGGAGATATCATAAAACATCGGCATTGTCTAATATCTCCAGAATGGTGGATGCCTATAGAATTCATGAATGAAGGTGCGATTTATAATTCATATTATCTATTTGTATATCCTTTCATTCCATGGTTTTATCTATTTTTCAGCCAAATCGTCAAGCCGGCCGGGAGTTAGGAACGGATATCAACAATCAAGAAAAGGATTCGTCATGAACAATTGCAGGGCAGAAGTTTTCAGGTTGTTTTTTCTAGTAGTAATCGCTGTATCGCTGATCACGGGATGCGGCAGTTCTTCGGACTCGACGGACGGTGGTAGTCCGGCGCCGGGGAACGACACGGGCAAGCCCACGGCAGCCCAGACCGGCGACCTGTCATTGTTTCCCAATGCCGATCTGCTGGCCTCGGCCACGGATCTGGTCACCGACGAAGGCGTGATGAAAAACATGGCTGAGTGGGTCATTGTCGATACTAGGTCCGCCGCCGACTATGCCGCGGGGCATATCCCGGGCGCCATCAACCTTCAATGGGATTCCTTTGCCGTCCGGGACGGCTCCACGCCCAAAGGCAGCCTGCTGCCCGTGGACAGCCTCGCGGCGGTCCTGGGAGCCGCGGGACTGACAGAGGACACCGCCGTGATTTTTTATGACGACACCCTGGCTTCCCGGGGTTCGGCCGGACGTTTATTCTGGATGCTGGAGTATCTCGGCAACACCCGTTGCAGAATCCTCAACGGCGGCTGGGACAAATGGGCCGCCGATGACCTCCCGACGGAAACCACCGTCAACACCCTTCCCGCCGCCGTATTCGTACCGGACGTCGATGCCTCCGTTCGGGCCGATAAAACCGGAATCGCCGCCAGACTCAATCATGACGATTTTGTCCTGGTGGACACCCGCACCGATGAGGAATTCACGGGCTGGCGCCTGTATGACGAAGCCCGCGAAGGGCATGTGAAAGGAGCGGTCCACCTGCCCTTCGCCTGGTGCTTCAACGCGGACAAATCGGTCCTGAGCCATGCGGCTCTGAAAACCCTGCTGGAATCGCGGGGTATCACGGGCGACAAGGAAATCGCGGCCTATAGCACGGACGGTGTCCGCAGCGGGTTCCTGTATTTCCTGGGACGTCTGATGGGGTATGACGTCATCGCCAATTACGACGCTTCCATCCGGGAATGGGCCGAAGGCGATGACACAACATACCCCATGGAAAAAATGGCAGGATATTCCGAGCTGGTCTATCCGGCGTGGGTCAAGGCCCTGATCGATTATCACGCCCCGGGCAGCGCCACCGAAGCACCGCCGGGATATCTCCATGATCGTGGTCATCGCCATATCATCTTCGAAACCCAGTGGGGCAGCTTCGAGGACATGGCCAACGGGTGGGCGGACGACGCTTATCTGAAAGGGCATATTCCCGGCGCCGTGCATTCCAATTCGGACACTTACGAAAACGGATTCCCCCGCTGGTTTTTGCTGCCGGAAGACCAGTTGAAGCAGGCGCTGGGCAGCATGGGCGTCACCGCCGACGCCACGGTGGTGGTGTACAGCAACAACCCCATTTTTGCCGCCCGCCTGTGGTGGATCTTGAAATACGCGGGGGTGCAGGACGTCCGATTGCTCAACGGCGGCTATGACGCCTGGGTTGCAGCCGGCTACGAATCCGAAACCACCGTGAACGACTCCGCGGCGGTCACCTATGACGGTTCGGTTGTACCAGGTCTGATCGCCGCAACGGATTATGTTGCGGCCAATTATAATACCGGCGGCGCCGTCCTGGCCGATGTGCGCACCTGGGCGGAATACATCGGTGAGACCAGCGGCTACAGCTATGTCGTCAACAAGGGCCGCATTCCGGGCGCTGTCTGGGCCTATAATGCGGACAATCCGGATCGGGAATACCTGGATGATGACGGCACCCTTCGCAGCTTCACCGAGGTAAGAGGCATGTGGGCAGGTCTGGGGATTACCGCCGCGGAGGGAAGTTCAACCTTTGACCGGGAGGTCATTTTCTACTGTGGGAGCGGTTACCGCTCCAGCCTGAGCTTTCTCCATGCCCATCTGATGGGATATCAAAATGTGCGGAACTATTCGGACGGCTGGGAGGGTTGGAGCACCACCTATACCGAATCCCCCGATTATGTCGCCGATCCGGCGGTTCCCGGCAGCACGGACGGCTGGCTCCAAGACCCCTCCGGAAGACCGGTTGCCAGCGGCGCTCCCTGAACCGGGTTACTCATCCGGGGATATGGGAAAACGATTGTGGGGAAAAAGGCCGCCCCGGTGGGAACCGGGGCGGCCTTTTGATCAGAGATGGTTGTACCGTGGCTGATCGGATACTTCGGACACCGGAACACCCGTATCCAGCACTTCCGGCAGACGCCCCAGATTTCCGGCCGGCAACCGGGGAAAACCGCTCACCAGTGAAACGGTCACCGAAGCCACATAGGGCACGGCGAGCATCAACAGAACGATGATCCAGAGGTGCAAATCCAGCGTCATGGAATTGGATCGCAGGCTGACACCCACGGCCCCCGCCAGCAGGAGGATCAATATGGTCAGCTCCTGTCCCGCTGAAAACAGCGCCTGCATCAGGGCCGGCCGTCCGGTCAGTTTGGGTGTCCTGAAAAACGGCAGTTGGCTGCTGAAGAATCCCAAAAGAACGGCCTTGGCGATGGTATGGGCCAGCGCCAGACCGGCCAGTCCCCCCGCTATCGTCTGAACAAGAGACGCCTGCATCCGCTTGCGGTACAGATAGACCATCTTGACGGCCTTGAAGGAAAAGAGCGCAATGGGCAGCAGCGACAGTTCCATCAGGGGCGGATCCACTTTCTTGGGCGCAATGATCATGGCCAGGGACCAGACCAGCGCCGCCAGGGTAAAAATGAGATTGAAGCCGTCGGCGATCCAGGGCAGCCAGCCGGCGATGAAATGATAGCGCTGACCATTGCTCAAATGGCTCGTATCCTTGCCGAAGAACTCCCGGGTGTGCCGTCTCAATATCTGGATGGCGCCATAGGCCCAACGGAAGCGCTGCTTCTTGTAATCCATGTAGGTGTCCGGCATCAAACCGCGGCCATAGCTTTTGGGAATATAGACCGAATCATAGCCGTGCTCGAAGATGCGCAGACCCAATTCCGCATCCTCGGTGATGCACCACTCGCCCCAGCCGCCGGATTCTTCCAGAACCGAGCGCCGGACAAGGGTCATGGTGCCGTGCTGGATGATGGCGTTACGCTCGTTCCGGGTAACCATGCCGATGGAGAAAAAAGCCCGGTATTCCGCATAACACATGGCTTTGAAGGCATTCTGGTCGGCGTCACGGTAATCCTGGGGCGCCTGCACCAGGCCGATCTCCGGATTGGAAAACTGGGGAACCAGATCCCGCAACCAATCCGGCCGGACCAGATAGTCGCTGTCGATGACGGCGATGATTTCGGCCCGCTCGTCGGTCCGCTCCAGAGCGTAATTCAAGGCTCCGGCCTTGAATCCCGAAAGCGGCGCCACATGGAAAAAACGGAACCGCGAACCCAGTCCGGCGCAATGCGCCTCGACCGGCCGCCACACATCGGGATCCACGGTGTTGTTGTCAATGACAAGGACTTCGAAATTCGGATAATCCAGTCCGGCCAAGGCATTGAGCGTCTCCTTGAGCATTTCCGGTGGTTCATTGTAGGCCGGCACATGGATGGAAACCATGGGTAGCCGCTCATCCGGCAGTTTCAAGGCGCTGAACGCCCGCCGGCGCTTCGTCACCCACAGGGCTTCCGCCCATTCATGGGCTTCGGTGAGCAGCACCATGATCACCCCCACCATCCCGACGAACATAAAGAATCCCACCATCACGGTGGCCAGGGTCAGATACTGATGGATGTATTCATACACAATCCATACGGCGCCGGTGGCGGCGCCGAAAGCGATCACCGCCAGGAAACTACGGCCGCGGCCGCGCAGGGTCTCACTGTCGATCAGCAGCAAGGCCAGGGTGACGGCTGCGATAACCACCGAAATGGCCGCCAGGAAATACCAGTGGGGAATGGGGACTATGGGCTTTTTGAACGGGAATTTGGGTTTTCGGTAAGCATCGTAGACCCCCCAGTAGGCACCCACCGCGCCTTCGGTGTCCTTTTTCCAGGGCTGGTCAAATGCTTCCATGATATAATACAGGTAATTTTCCTGCTCCGCGCGGTGCAAAAACCGTCTGAGAAATATCGCCTGGTTGGCTTCGGAGGCCACCGCCGACCGGCGCGTCCGCCCGTTGCTGGGCCAGCCGACCTCGGTGATCACCAGCGGCTTGTCAGGGTATAGCTTCTTCAGCTTGTTCATATGGTCGACGATGTAATCGACAGCCAGGTCCACATGAATTCCTTCCCAGTAGGGCAGCATGTGAATTGCTATAAAATCGACATGTTCTGCCAGTTCAGGGTGTTTTACCCAGACGTGCCATGGTTCGGCGGTGCTCACCGGCACCTGGACATTCCGGCGCACCCGCTCGATGTATTCGATCAACTGCTCGATGGGAACATCCGCCCGCAGGACCACTTCGTTGCCCACGATGATCCGGACGACATTCGGGCAGCCGGGGGCGACCTGCAACAACCGTTCAATTTCCCTTTCGTTGTTGGCGAGCCGGGTGTCGATCCAGGCGCCCATGGTGACATTGATGTTATGCTTTTGTGCCAGATACGGTATGTTGGCCAGCACGTCTTCCGTTGTGTAGGTTCGGACGGCATGGGTCTTGCCCTTCAGCAGAGCCAGATCGGCATCGATCTCGGCCTCGCTGGGGAAATTCTTGGTCAACGGACTTTGGGAGGCCTGGATGGGTGAAAAGGAAAAACCCGGAATGATCGCCGGCCAGGCGGGTTCCTGCTCCGGCCGGTTCATGTAGCCCCAGATGGAAAAAGTCAAAACGGCCACGGCAATACCGATCAATATGTTGGATCGCATCATAGCGGTAACCTGCATTCTGTTGTTGGGATGGGGACAATTATGTCCGGTTGTTGATTTCTGCATCCGCCGCAACCGATTCCTGGACGCCTGGTTCGGCCGACCGCATCTGGAAGACATTCACGCCGCTCCGGTTCGCACCGGCGACGTGGCCTTCCCACGAGTGCCTTCCCCAGCGTCCATTCACCCGGTCAGCGGCGAATAAACGATTGCACTGCTCTGGGATTTCATTTCAGTTGATTTAGGGATACGGCGAAAGCTGGAATTCGTTCGCCGCCAGGGAAATATGGAAGACGATGGCATACATCGGGGAGTTCCTATTCTCGGAAATACACGCAAACCGTTTCATGTTCATTTCAAGACATCGCACCCCTGTCTGATACGTACTGCAATATTCTGCATCAATCGCTGCTCCAAACGATCCGCATCTCTGTCAGGTCCTTCAACGGGCCGGTATTTAATCACCATAAATTGTTTTCTGCAAGAAAAAAATGATTGAAAAAAAAACAATATCGGAATAGAAAGGAAAATTGTCATGATGGTCCGGGACTCACTCCCCCGCCGATGTTTCAGGAGTTTCGGACCGATACGGGAAAGGCTCGGCGCCCTGCATCCCCAGTTGGATTACCAGACCGGATAGCATTGATCGATATGCGGCAATCGAAAGCGATGAACGGTTTTTCCAGAGCATCCCGCTCGATACTTCATTGGACCTCTTGACTCCTATGCGCGTACTCAAAATCTTTCTGTTAGTCCTGCTGGTGGTGCTATCGGTGGGTCTCGCCTACGTGGAGATGCGGACCTCCTTCTTTCAGGCAGCCTTTTTTTCGCGGATTTGCCGGGGCATATCCTTTTGGGTGGAACCGGGCCCGAGTCATTCCATCCGCTTTCCCCAGACCGGTCCGTATGACTTGCGGCTGGGATACAGCCGGATCCCATTTTGGGCCGATCTACTTGACCAGAACGGCTACCGGATCGAACAGCAGGCGCGGGTTTCCGAAACTTTTTTAACACTTGTGGATTGGGGCCTGTTCCCGATCTATCATGAAAAAACCCAGGCCGGACTCAGAATACTGGACAGTGGAGACCAGGAAATCTTCACAACCCAATATCCTCAGCGCCTCTATCCCTCCTTCGAAGACGTCCCGCCACTGATCGTTAACACCCTTTTATTTATTGAAAACAGGCATCTGCTGGATGACAAACAAACCAAGCTCAACCCGGCCATCGAATGGGAGCGCCTGGCAAAAGCCTTTGTGGATCTCACCATCGGAACTTTCAAAACCGATCATTCGGTGGGCGGGGGGAGCACCCTGGCCACTCAACTGGAAAAATACCAGCATTCTCCGGAAGGTTTCACGGCGTCCGTGAGCGAGAAACTCCGCCAGGTGGTGTCCGCCTCCCTGCGGTCGTATCTGGACGGGGAAAACACCTATGCAACCCGTAAAAAAATCTTTTTGAAATACATCAATTCCATCCCGCTTGCCGCGATTCCGAAATTCGGCGAGGTGAACGGTCTGGGCGACGGTCTCTGGGCCTGGTTTGATACCGATGTCAACCAGGTGAACCGGCTGCTCTTTTCCTACGGCAGCTCTGGTGACAGAAATGGACTCCCGGAAGCGGCGGCGGCGTTCCGGAAAGTGCTGACCCTGTTTCTAGCCCATCGCCAGCCGTCCGCGCTGTTGCTCAAGGACCGCGCACGGCTTCACCAGTTGACGGAAAGCTATTTAAAGGCCCTTGCGGCAGCCGGCATCATCCCGACGGAATTCCGGGATGCAGCCATGCGGGCGAAACCGGAATTCCGCAAGGAGATGAATTTCAACTATTCCTTCTCCTTCGAAAAATGGAAGACCACCAATCTGTTGCGCACGCGCTTGCTGTCGAATCTGAAAACCGACCGTTTCTATGACCTGGATCGCTACGATCTGACGGTTTACAGCACCCTGCACACCAATCTCCAGGAGGATTTCCTCAAATTCTTCAATGCCATCAAAGAGCCCTCCTACGCCATGGGAGCCGGGTTCAATGCACCGAATTTATTGGCCCGCGGCAACCCTTCCGGGATCACCTACAGCGTCGCGCTCTACGAAACGACCCCCCAGGGTAACTATATGCGCGTCCTCACGAACAGTTCCAGCAAACCTTTCAATATCGACGAGAGCGCGAAAGTGGACCTGGGATCCTCGGCCAAACTGCGCACCATCGTTCATTATCTTGAGGTCATTGAGCAACTGCACACCCGGTATGGCAACCTTTCCCCGACGGAATTGAACGCCTGCCTGAAAACGAATCTGGATCCCCTGTCGCGCTGGGCGGTTCTCTACCTGGCAGGAACATATGATCGCAACCTGTCCGTCATGCTGGACGCCTCCCTGGAAAGGGTGTATTCCGCCAGCCCGTATGAACAGTTCTTCACCGGCGGCGGATTGCACCGGTTCGGCAATTTCAGCGACAAGGATGACGACCGCTTCCACACCCTCAAAACCGCCTTCTATAATTCCGTCAATCTGGTTTTCATCCGGCTGATGCGGGATATCGTCCGCTATCATATTTTCCAGAAAATCGGCTGCGCGCCTTCCCAGCTGGAGACAATGAATGATCAGGATATCAAGAAGTATCTGGCCAAGTTCGCCGATCAGGAAGGCTCCCTGTTTTTAGCGCGCTTCCATCGGAAATACCGGGACAAATCAGCCGAAGAAGGGCTGCAGGCCCTCCTGAAAAGCATCCGCAGAAGACCCGCCGGATTCGCGGCCGTTTTTCGATATCTGAAACCGGAAGCCGGACTCCAGGAGTTTTCCCAATGGATCATGAGCCAATTCCCCGATTCGTTGCTGACGGAAAAAACCCTGATAAAGTTTTATGAGACTTATGACGCGGAAAAGATGTCTCTGCAGGACCGGGGATATATCGCCCACATTCATCCACTGGAGCTCTGGCTTGTGGGGTATAAAAAACGATTCCCGGGCGCGACCTACGCCGATATGCTGAAAGCCAGTGAAGCCGAACGCCAGGCGGTCTATACCTGGCTGTTTCGGACACGGTATAAATCCGCAAAATTGAAGCGCATACGTGTCATTTTGGAGCTCGAGGCCTTTCAGGATATTCATCAGGCCTGGAAACGCGTGGGCTTCCCATTCGATTTCCTGGTTCCATCCTATGCATCCTCCATTGGCAGCTCCGGCGACAAACCCGCGGCCCTGGCGGAACTGATGGGTATCATCGTCAACAACGGCATCCGCAAGCCGATTGTCCGCTTCCGGAAATATCACTTCGGCCAAGGCACCCCATATGACACCACCCTGAATATCGAATCCCCGCACACAGAGCAGGTGTTGTCCAAAGAAGTCACCGACATAACAAAGCAATTGCTCATGGGGGTAGTCAACGAAGGCACGGCCCGCAGTATCAGCAATGATTTCGTCCTCGATGATGGAACCCCCCTCCAGGTGGGCGGCAAAACCGGAACCGGTGATCATCAGTACAAAACATTCGGAGCCGGCGGCCAGATGATCGGCTCCAAGACCGTCAGCCGGGCGGCGACATTCGTCTTTTTTATCGGCGAACGCCATTTCGGGG
This sequence comes from Thermodesulfobacteriota bacterium, assembly GCA_049320885.1. Classification (GTDB taxonomy): domain Bacteria; phylum Desulfobacterota; class Desulfobacteria; order Desulfobacterales; family SURF-7; genus DYJD01. Next base: position 328,888 of record JBMORA010000001.1, read on the forward strand.
TCGTAACCGCTTTCGTGGCCGGTGAAGAAGCCGCCAAATACAAGTTCACCAGCGGCTTGCCCGTATTGATTCTGAAAAATATGTGGCCTTCCATTAAACCGTTTATCGCTCAACAGAAGACAGAGCCGCCGCAAGCCACCGCCGAAGTGATGGAGCTCCCGGGCTCTCCGTGACCGACTCCAGCGTCTGATGATTCAGGCCGCGACCGGATTTGGCACCCGCCGGACCGCGGTGTTAATCCGACAGATTGTTCCAGGTCAGTTTCACGAATTTCGGATAGTACAGATCGGCATTTTCATGGAGGTCCGCTTTTTCAAAGGTGTTGACGGCATAGGTCATGATCAGATCAGCGCCGGAAAGCTCGGGGTGAGCCTTTGCCGCATAAACGACCAGCCCTTTCCGGCCGCTTTCCGGTGGCTGGAAAAGGGACAAAGGCCGGGACCATGGTCCGGTCACCTCCCTGCCCCGGCGGACGACGATATCCGGATTCCAGAAGCTCATGGTCTGTACCTGGAGATATTGTTGCTGACGCGGATCATAATGGACGCTGAATTCCATCTGGCCTCCATCGAAAACCGGTATCGGCCTCTTCATGAATTCCTTCTGCCCCACCCAAAGGCCGGTGTCACTTCGAAACCATTGGGGTGCCGACAGATCTCCCTGCCTGGCCGAGTCGGTCCTCCAGCGCACCAGGAACACCGGGTGAAGTTCGGCCGACCTGGCCCCGTATGCAATCACATAATCGCCCTCTCGGACAACGGCGGCGGAACCGACGATAACACCGATTCGATTGGGCGAAACCGCCGGCCAGGACAGACGCCAATCAGACGGAGCTTCATGGGGGTTTTCCACCAGCACGGCTTTCCAGCCCACGGCCTCGAAAAATCCATCGTCCCTCAACCCGATCTTCATCAGAAACAGCAGCAATTTTTCTCCCAGACTGACACCATGTCCGGGCCAAAACCAATTCCCCTGTTCATCACTCCGGAAAAAATCGTCGGGACCGGCGTCACGGCGACCCCAGAAAAAATGAAGGCCCGCCCTGGTCGGATCATATCCCCGTTGAATGGCAATGCTGTTACGCACCATGGTGGCTTCATCTCTCCCACGACGCCCCAGGGGTTCGATCAGACTGTCTCCAAAAAGCCAGAGGATGCGCCCATTTCCAAGATCAATGGAGCCGGCACCGTCCCCTCCCAGCCAATGCGGATCCGTCCGAAACAATCCATCAGCCGCCGGCCATGATTCCGCAATAAAACGATTCTCCGCTTCCGGGAAAAGATATCGACAGGACGGACGGCAAACCAGAATCGCGGCTATGAGCAGACAAATCCGGAAACGGGAAACGAAATCCTTGGGCATTTCACCTATCCTCCTGACCTCAGCTTGTTTTGCTTGACGGTTGACTGGTTTATGGAAGATAGTATCATGGATGTCTGGACTCAACAACCCGTGATATGGAGAGGAAATTCCCATGCGGCACATCGGTCAGGACACGAAGAAAAACATCATCGAACGTTTCCGAAAACATGTTTCCTCCGGAAAAGCGGATTTTTTTGAAAGCGTCGGCATCGATTTCGTGTTCGGCCGACGGGAAGGCCCGTATGTCTGGGATGCAATTTCCGGCAACCGCCTGATCAACTGCCATTGTAATGGCGGCGTATTCAACCTCGGCCACCGCAATCCGGTTGTAATTGAAACCCTCCGCCAGAGCCTGGAGGAGCTCGATATCGGCAACCATCATTTGATCAGCGAAAGCCGGGCCGCCCTCGGCAGTGCGCTGGCCGAACTGATGCCGGGAGATATCGCCTATACGGTTTTCGGCGTCGGCGGCGGGGAGGCCATCGACCTTGCGATCAAACTGGCCCGTGGCTTCACCCGCCGGCAGACCATCGTCTCGGCCGGAGGTGGCTATCACGGGCATACCGGTCTGGCGCTATCCACCGGTGACGAGCAATACCGATCACCCTTCGGACCCAACCCGCCGGGTTTCATACAGGTTCCCTTTAACGACCGGGAAGCCCTTGAAGGCCTCGTCAATTCGGACACCGCCGCCGTCATCTTCGAAACCGTGCCGGCCACTCTCGGGATTCCGATCCCCGGGACGGATTATTTTCCGTTTGTCCGCGATCTCTGCGATCAAACCGGTGCCCTTTTCATCATTGATGAAGTCCAAACCGGTCTCGGACGCACGGGGCGTCTGTGGGGCATCGAGCACTACAACGTGGTGCCGGATATCATGGTGATCGGGAAAGGGCTTTCCGGCGGGATTTATCCCATGTCCGCCACTTGCTTTCGCCCCGAATTCGAATCCTTCTTTCACGATCATCCGTTTATCCATGTTTCCACCTTCGGCGGAGCGGAAGTCGGCTGTCCGGTTGCCTTGAAGGTCCTCCAGCTTTCTTCACAACCCCATTTCCTGGAACGGGTCAATGAACTTTCCGAGGTGTTCCGTGGGAGGTTCGAGGAATTGCGGGAAAAGCACCCGGAGATCCTGGTGGGTCTGCGCCAGCTGGGACTGATGATGGGTATCGAAATGATCAATGAACATTGCGGCCCCATCTTATCCAAAACCCTCTTTGACAACGGGATTCTCAGTGTCTATGCCAACAACGACACCCGGATCAGCCAGCTGTTGCCGCCGCTGATCATCGACCGGGTGCTGGCGGAAGAAATCATCGAACGGGTGGACAACGGACTGAGCGCCGCCAAAAAACTGCTGGGGCTATGAACAACAAGGGAGGATGACCGTCATGATCATCGATGAAGAGCGCTTGCAACGGTTCGAGGCCGGACTCGATCCCCAAAACCTGCAACAATCCGCCGTTCCGGGCCATATCGTCGGATATGGTGAGATATCCGCCATTTTTCAAATTGGAGATGACGATGAGTTGGTTTACAAACGCATGCCCCTGTTTGACAGCCGCGCCGCGGCCGAAACCTATGAAAACATGTACCGTGAATATTGCGGCCTGCTGGAAAAGGCCGGTGTAAAACTGCCCGCCAGCGAAACCCGGATTGTTGAAATCCCCCGAAGGCCGGTGGTGCTATATATTGCCCAACAAAAACTCCCCGGAGACCGCTTTTGCCATCAGTTGCTGCAGACATTCGATCCATCCCGATCCACCGCTCTTATCGAAAAAGTAGTGACCGAAATCAACAAAATCTGGACCTTCAATCGCACCGCCGCCCCTTCTTTGCAGCTGGCCATCGACGGACAGCTTTCCAACTGGGTCCATGGGGCTGAACTCCTCTATATCGATACCAGCACCCCCCTGTTCCGTAAAAACGGAAGGGAGCAGCAGGATCCGGAACTGTTGCTGAAAAGTGCTCCCGGTTTCCTGCGCTGGATCATTCGCTGGTTTTTTCTATCGGATGTCATGAACCGGTATTATCATCCACGCCTTGTCTTTACCGACCTGGCGGCCAATCTTTACAAGGAGCAGCGGCCCGACCTGCTGCCGCAAACCATCTCCGTCATCAACCGCTTCCTGGATCAGGAAACGCCGCCCCTGACCATTGACGAGGTGCGGAAATATTACCGCGAAGACAAATGGATTTGGATGGTTTTTCTGGCCTTCAGGCGGGCTGACCGCCTGATCAAAACCAAGATGTTGGGCCGGCGGTATGAATTCATCCTTCCCGGCGTCATCAAACGATAGACTTTTCCCGCCGCTCCGGGATCACATATCGGATTTGAACAATTGGTCGGTTTCGGTGACGGTATTGGATGCCTGGCTGTATTCGGTCGGGACCGTCCCTTGCTTGAAACATTCAAAAATGGTGTTGGTGGATTCCGGGATGGGCAATTTGCCGGTATCGGCGTCGATCTGTGTGAACACCACGTCTTCCGGAACCTGGAACACCTCAATGGGCTGATCCGCGAGGACCCGCTTCATGAAACCGAGCCAGATGGGGCTTGCCGCCCTGGCGCCGGTTTCTCCGGCGCCAAGGGAACGCTCGCTGTCGAACCCCACCCAGGTCCCGGTGACGAGACCCGGTGTGTACCCGACGAACCAGGCGTCATGTAGTTTGTTGGTGGTGCCTGTTTTTCCCGCAACCGGGCGATTCAAGGCCAGGACACGCCTGCCGGTCCCGCGTTTTACCACCCCTTCCAGCAGATTGGTCATGATATAGGCGGTGCTTTTTTCAATAACCCTTTCCCTTTCGGGAATGATCTCCTCCATCACGTTTCCGTCCCGGTCAACGATCTTGGTGACAAACACCGGCTCCACCAGATATCCCTCATTGGCAAATACGGAATAGGCGGTTACCAGTTCCAGCAAGGACACCCCGGAAGAACCAAGGGCCATTGACAGGTCCCGGGTTAGGTTCGATTCAATCCCCAGCCGCCGGGCATACCGGATCGTGTAGTCGATGCCGATGTCCCTGAGGATCTTGATGGTGACGATATTCTTTGACTTTTCCAACGCGTCACGGAACAAGGTCGGGCCGAAAAATTTGCCTTCGTAGTTTTTCGGTTTCCAAGTGGTATCATGGGCCCTGTCGCGGAATACGATGGGGGTGTCCAGAATCATGGTGGCCGGTGTATACCCCTTGTCCAGCGCGGCGGCATATATGATCGGCTTGAAAGCTGATCCAGGCTGACGGCGGGATTGCACCGCCCGATTGAACTGGTTGTTCGTAAAATCATTGCCGCCCACCATGGCCTTCACATGTCCGGTCTCGGTCTCGAGACACAACAGCGCCGCCTGGGGCGCTGGTTGTTGTCCCGGTTCGGCCTCATATCCATGGCGCTTGGCAAGTTCCGCCAGGCCAAGGGCGATCTCATCCTGGGCTGCCTTTTGCATCTCGATATTGACCGCCGTATGGATTGTCAAACCGGCGGTGTAGAGCATGTCCGCGCCGAATTTTTTTTCCACATACTGACGGACATGCTCCGTATAAAACGGCACGTTCTCGATATACAGATTGCGTCGCGGCTTGATGTCGAGATTCGTATTGATGGCCTCCGTGGCCTCGATGTTGGTAATGAAACCTTCCGCGAGCATGCGGTTGAGCACATAAATCTGCCTTTTTTTGGCCAGCTCCGGATTTCGCAGCGGTGAATATTTGCTGGGCGCCTGGGGCAAACCGGCCAGCAAGGCGCATTCCGCCAGGCCCAATTCCGCCACGGACTTGCCGAAATAATTTTCCGCCGCTGCCTGTACGCCATAAGCGCCGTGTCCCAGGTAGATTTGGTTCAGATACAGATACAGGATTTCATCCTTGGAAAACAGCTTGTCGATCCGATACGAAAGGATCGCCTCCTTGATTTTCCGGGTATAGCTTCGCTCCGGGGTCAGCAGGAAAGACTTGGTGACCTGCTGGGTGATGGTGCTTCCTCCCTGCACGATGGCGCCTGCCTCGATATTCTTGAACATGGCCCTGACGACACTGATCAGGTCAATTCCCTCATGTTGATAAAATCTGGCGTCCTCGGCCGCGACGAAGGCCTTGATCAATCGTTCCGGAATCTGGGATAACGGCACCACGATTCTGCGTTCCTTGAAAAACTCACCGATTTTTCTTCCATCGTCCGAATACACCGTGGTGATCAATGAGGGACGATAGTCCTTCAAACTGGTAATCTGGGGCAGATCTTTCTGAATATGATGAAAAAAAACCGCAAACGCGGCACCACCAATAAGAAGAGAAACAAAAAAGAGAAAAAGGGTGATCCGGAAAAGCCTTGTAAAAGAACCAGCCCTGGCTTTCTTTCCGCGCTTTTCCAGAATTTCCGTTGTTGTTTTTGGTTTATCCATTTGAGAATCCCGCCTGCCGTTACCCGAACGCATAAATTGTTTCCAAAAAAAAAGCGACGTTGCGCATAATCGGTTATTTTTATCAGATAACCGTTACCGAAGCAAGCAGCGACTGAACCAGAGCCGCCTTCCCGATATCGGTTTCGCACAGATATCGGTTTCGCACTTGTATTTTTCTTCCGGTTTATCCATAATCAGTCGCAATACATTGCACTGCGACGGATTATCCATCGCCATTCCCAGAATCCCCATTGCTGACACAAGGATCGGCCGCCATGCAAAAACGCCAGAAAGACCACTTGCCCCAAAAGCCGCTGTTGATGAATCATTACCGACTTGCCGCGATCATTTCCCTGCTGATCCTGATCGTCGGTTGCGGAACAACCAAGATCAACCTGTTTCCCGACGATACGGAGCCTCTTCAGGAATTCACCCTCCAAGGCGAGGAGGAAGCCAAAATATTGCTGTTGCCGGTAAAAGGGGAAATCTCCGATGCCGAGCGGGAAGGCTATTTCCGGGCCGGCCCCAGTATGCTGCAGGAATTCATTTCCCAACTCCGGAAGGCGGAAAAGGATAAAAATATCAAGGCGGTTCTACTGAAAGTCGACTCTCCCGGAGGCTCCGTCACCGCCAGCGATATCATGTATAACGAACTGGTCCGCTACAAACAAAAAACCGGTGCCAAAATTGTGGTGTCCATGATGGACCTGGCCGCTTCCGGTGGGTATTATATCTCCCTGCCGGCGGATTACATCATGGCCCATCCCACCACGGTCACCGGTTCGGTGGGCGCCCTTTTCTTTCACTTCGAAATATACGGGTTGATGGATAAAATCGGTGTGGGAGCAGGGTTTTACAAATCCGGTAAGAACAAGGACATGAATTCTCCGCTGCGGGAGGCCACGGAAGAAGAAAAAATCCTGCTCAGCAATATCATCCACAATATGGCCGGACGATTTATCAGTCTGGTGAAAAAACACCGCAACCTGTCGCCCGCGGCCCTGGAAGAGGTGAAGACCGCGCGGTTATTTGTGGCGGATGATGCTCTGAAGCTGGGGCTGGTGGATGAGATCGGCTACCTGGACAAGGCCATCGAGCACGCCGGCCGCATCGCCGGCCTGGGGAAAGACCCCCAGCTCATCGTCTATCGCCGTTCAACCTATCCCAACGACAACATTTACAACACTGCCATCAATGAGTTACCGGGCGGCCAACCGGCGTTGATCGATCTAGGCGCTCTCGGCGCCGCCGCCAAGACACGAGCCGGTTTTTATTATATCTGGCCTGGAGCGTTGGACCGCCTGCACTGACGCGGCATTCGGCGTTCCGCAGCCCTTACTTGAAAACGCTGCCGGCATCCTGTTTTTTCTGATACCCGGACTGCGCCGCTTCCTGCTGTAACAACTGCCGGAGGCGTTCGGCATAAACGATCATGATATGCTGCTCCGGTTTTCCGTAACGGCCGGCAAAACGGGTAATGACGAATACGTCCTGATGCTGACGCCAGCTCCTGGAAGTTCCCTCCCCTTCCGCCAGCAGGATCTCCTGCGGAGAGCCGAATTTTTCCGTGACGCTCTGGATCAAATCCGGCACCTCTTTTTTGGCGATCATTTTGATAACCAGGGGATGGCCGGAACGGTTGGCATAAATGAGTTCCACGTAGTCGAATATCGATTGACGCTGCTGGGGATAGCGGAAGGTCAGTTTGGTGGCCGGATACTCTTTCCGAACCACATCATTGATGTTCAATTCCTGCTCCAGTTCAGCCAGCTCCGGATAATAACGCTTTAAAAAACCTTTGTATTTTATTTCCAGGCTGATGGGAGTGCGCTTATCCACGGCCTCCGCCCCCAGCGCTTGATTCAATCGGGAAATGACCTCCGCGTCCACCACGGTGTTGACACCGATATCCATGAAAAGAAATGATTCCGGCAGCGCCTTCCCTCCCTCTCCCCGGGGACCGCGGTCGCACCCGCCCCCAAGGCAGACGACGAAGATGATGAAAATCAGGCCCGGGGTTCCGCGGAAAAATCGCCGGCTGTAAATCCTGTCATGTAAAATCATTTCCACCCCTGACCTTTTCAAGCCTTTACCGTGGTTCCATGGCGTTGTGCCATGGCCCAATGCATTTTATTCAAACATTCTTCTAATTTGACACGCCGGCAGGCAAAATTCAAGCGCAGAAATCCGGGGGCGCCGAAATCGCTGCCATCGGACAACCCCACCCCGGCCTGTTCAAAAAATGTCGCCGGATTGTCCAGGCCGGCGTCTCGGCAGTCGATCCATGCAAGATAGGTTGCTTCCACATGCGCCATGGATAAGCCATCGATGTTCCTGATCTTTTGCTCCACGAGATCCCGGTTGCGCCGCAGATAAGGCAACAGCTCATCGAGCCAGCCTTTTCCGCCGCTGTAAGCCGCCATGGCCGCGACATACCCCAGTGTGTTCACGGCAGGCACAATTCCTTCCATGGTTAGACGAAAGCGTTTCCGCAGTCCTTCGTCGGGAATGACGGCAAAGGAGACTCCCAACCCCGGAATATTGTAGGTCTTGCTGGGAGCCATCAGGGTGATCACCCGTCTCGCGATGACCGGATCGATGGCGGCCAAAGGGACATGCCGTCTGTCAGGTTCCAGCACCAGATCACAATGAATCTCATCCGAACAAATGACGGTCCCGTATTTTTCACAGACCGACGCCAGCGCGATCAATTCCTGTTTGTCAAACATCCGGCCGGTGGGATTATGGGGATTGCATAACAATAGGAGCTTCACCTGTGGAGTTATTTTCCCGGCCAGTTCATCCAGATCCATGCCCCAGCGGCCGTCCGGATGGCGAATCATGGAAAAATCGATCCGTTTTTTATCCGCCAGACGCGGCGCACGTAAAAACGGCGGATAAATCGGCACCGAGGTAATGACGCCCGAGCCCTTTGCCCCCACTGCCCGGCAACTCAGGTTCAGACCCGTCACCAGTCCCGGAAGCCAGAGGATCCATTCCGGAGCCGCTTCCCAGCCGTATTGTCTCGTCAGATGGCGGCAGATCGTCTCCGTCAAGGCTGGAGGCGGAACCGTATACCCGAAAATACCGTGCTCGATTCTTTTGCGCAGCGCCTCCACCACCACCGGAGGACTGCGGAAGTCCATGTCGGCCACCCAGAGGGGTTGGATGTCGCGGTCTTTGTACTTTTCCCATTTCAGACTGTCGGTTCCGCGGCGATCGACGGGAGCGTCAAAATCGTGTTTGTTCACCGGCGCGTCCTTCAAGAGGTGGAGGATGGGCACCCGGCTTTCACTTGGAAGCCACTTTGGCGGTTGAGACGCCGGTGCTGCCATGAATATTGCAACTTGCTTCCGCCTGGATCTCGATGGGCTTCCGGAAGGCATATGGAAATGTCCGGGTAAAATTGTCGGACTCGGGCTTGCTAAAACCGCCGAAGGACCACCGGGCGACTTCTTCGCCGTCGATTTTAAGATAAACCCACTCGGTGTAATGCATAAAATTATTGCCGTCGTGGGAAACGTGCAGGGTAATGGTGATCTCACTGCCGGGGGCCGCGGATTCCGGCGCCTCGATGCGAACCGAGGATTTGTCCGCGTAGGCCGTGCTGAATGGGATTGTTATCAATACCAGACAGATTGCCATTGTTGCCGCCATGCCTTTGTTCATTCTTGTCAGCATCGTCCGCTCCTTTCCATTACTGGTGATTGTTGGATATGCCCATCGCATTGGTTGGTTTCAGGAAGATCCGACTCCATCCTTTGTTTCTTCCGTATGACGTTCCGGATCACCGGGCTTGGCGGCTTCCCCTCTTGCGTCCCCGGTTTCCGGCTTTCCCCGGTACAACTCTATTGCGCCGTCCTGCCCAGAGAAGAGCCCCGGCCCCTTCTTCAATTCCCGGTCGCTTTCATAAAAAAACGGCTTTGGCGGGGCTCCGCAAGCCATGAACACGGGAATGGCCGCCAGCAAGACAAGAAAACTGCAGTGAATCGCCATTTTCATCGGGCCCCCCTAAAATTTCAATCGCACACCGCTCAGCACGGCAATAATACGGTTCAGTTCATCGTTGCGGCGGTCCAAATCGTAGTTGCGACATCCGATATAGAAATCGGTGGACCATCCATCGATTTGTTGAACCCCCAGCAAGCCGATGGATTTGGCCGTATCGCCGTTCCGGTCGACATCATAAAAACAGCCGATGTCAACCGCCAGGGCCGTCAACCCGGCCTGGAAAAAGTGCTTCTGATAGCCGCCTTTGAGATACGCATATTTGCCGTCTTTCTTTCCGTCCGTGGTAAAACTAGTCCTTCCGGCTGCGAAAGTCCCGCTGAGGCCGCTGTCATGCAGCACCGAAAGCGAACTGTCGACCGCCTGATCGCAGGAACTGGAAGTATCGCCGAAATCGGCAAATGCGGCTGCCGATGCCAACCGAAATTCCCCAATCCGGGCGTTGTATCGTATGGCTGCGTCGCAAGCACCGCCGGAAACATTGGACCCGGACAGGACGATCCCATACACTTCCGGAGAATCATAGCGGATTCGATCATCCCTTCCCAGCCCGTCCATGTTGACAAATACGGTTCTGACAGTTGTATTCGTTAATCCTTCCGGCACCTTGTTGCTGTAAAAAAAATGGCCGCCAGCCATATCGCTGACGCTGGAATATCCGATCACATCGGTTCCGGACAGATCGACTTCGGCGGTACTGTTGGAGGCGGTGTCGCCGTATCCGACGGACAGCCTGCCATACCGTTCCGTCTCCACGAAAAAATCCAGATGCCGTTTACGGAAATGGTTGTCCCCGGCCCCGTTTTTGTCAATCTGACTGACAAGGTTGCTGTCGTTGGACTGGAACTCGAATTCCAATTTAGCGCCGGCCCGGAACTCATGCCATTTCGGCAAATCGGCCGACAATCCGATCCGCGTGGAAGAATTGTCGTTGTCCACGTGATAAAAATTGCCGTCTTCACCGTCGTCCGTATACAAAACACCGCGGTTGATCTGGCCGTAGAGTCGGACCCGGGCCTGTTCGTTCCCGCTTTCGACGAATAGCTTCCGCTGTTTATCCGCGGCGCTGTCTTTTCCGGTTGATGAGCGGGGATCTTTTTTTATGGCTGCCACTTCCCGCCGCAAGGACTCGATCATCCGGGCCTGCTCATCGATTTGCCGTTGCTGTTTCTCGATTTGCGCCGCCTGCCCCGATTCGGCCCCGTGAGCCGATGGCACATCATTCCACCGAAAACCGGCAATCAAGCCCAGTATTACGATTATCGGGAAAACCCGCTCGGCTTTCACACATCCCCCCATTTGTCATGATTTCCATCGTCCATGGCCGGCCCGCATGGAACCCGACACAAACCGTCAGCCAGACATCTATGCCGGTGAATCCACTTTACAAGCATTGCGCAAGTTGGTAAAAGAGGTTCTATCCGTTTACATCCGGCCGTTCCGCATCCGGTAACGAAAAGACTCGCCGACACGAAAAAACGGACAGCTATCCGGCCGTTCATCCGTATTGGGTCTTCTCAACTAAATATGAATTCTTTATTTCTGTCAACCATTCAGCACCGACATTTCATGTAGAGGCCGCAATGACCCTGTATTGTCACCAGCATCCGACCCGACCCGCCCACTGGCATTGTCCCAAATGCGACCAGAAATACTGCGCATCCTGTGCCGTAAAAAGAGAAAAAAGCGCCTCCCATGGCGGTGACGTCATGCATCTATGCCCCAAGTGCATGGTGGCGACGGAATGGATTGCGGCCGTCAATCTGATCGAGCCCTTCTGGAAACGGCTCCCGAAATTTTTCAGCTATCCTTTTTCGCTGCGGCCTGTTTCCCTGATCCTCGGGCTGAGTGTCATCAACCTGCTGTTTTCAGGCCAGGGGCTGATCAATTCAGTGATCCGCATGATTATTTGGGGCCTTCTGTTGAAATACGCTTACGCGGTCTTAAAAAAAACCGCCCAAGGTAATTTGATAGCGCCGGAAATCGACACAAAAACCCTGTCAGAGGATTTTACACAAGTTTTCAAGCAGCTGGGACTCTTTTTTGTACTAGCCTTCATCTTTTTCATGATCGTGCAAAAAGCCGGATTGTTGATGGGAGCCCTGTATCTGGTCTTTGCCGTCCTGTCCATTCCCGCCATGATTATCATTCTCGTGACCACCGACAGTCTGCTGAACGCCATTAACCCTCTGCTCTTTATTCCCCTGGCCCTCCGTATCGGCTGGGGCTATCTGCTCATGTATTTTTTCCTGATTCTTCTGGCAAGCGCCCCGGCCGTGCTGGCCCAATACACCTTTTCCTTCTTGCCGGAAGCCTTGGCATTCTTTATTCTTACCCTGGCTGAAAATTATTATACGATCATTTCCTACCACCTGATGGGATATGTAATCCTTCAATATCATCAGGAAATCGGCTATAAAGTGCACTTCGAGGACTTCCATTTCGACCAGGAGGAGTCGAAAAAGCAGCAGGAAGTGAAAAAGGAATCCCAGCTTCTGGATCAGGTCAATTTTCTATTGAAAGACGGCAATCACGATGAGGCGCTTTCCCTGATGAAACAGGAAAAAGACCGAAACGGTCTGGATGACCCATCCCTCTCGGAATACTACTACAAACTGCTCAAAATGAAAAAATTAAACGCTGAGCTGTTGGCGCACGCCAAGGATCATCTCGAACTGCTCATCCGGAAAAACCAAAGGGAACAGGCGTGCCAGGTATACGCGGAATCGTTGTCGATGGATGCGCAGTTCAATCCCGCGGCATCGACATTGTTCAAACTGGGGGGCTGGTTGAATGACGGCGGTAAAAGCCGCGAAGCCATCGGGATCTTCAACCGCCTCTTGAAATCCTACCCCGATGACCCCTTGATTCCCAAAGCCCTTTTTCGGGCGGCCCAGATTTACAACGACCGGTTGATGAACCCGGAAAAAGCCGAAAAAATTCTTCAAGGCCTTTTGAAAAAATATCCGGACCATGATTTCGCGCCGCAATTCGAAAAATACCTGAAACAAATGCGGCCCGCGGCATCTTTATAGAATTTCGATCTTTTGGATCTCGCTCTTCAGCATGTCGGCGGCGATGGCGCACTCGGGAGTATCCCGGTAATACTTGCATACAATCTGGAGATATCGCTTCCATTTATCCTGGTCGCCTCTCTTGCGGCTGGCTGTCGCCAGTTGTATCAGACCGGCCGACAAGCCTTGCAAATCGGGTTTCTTTTTCAGCAGCAATAACGCAATTTTCTCCGCGCTGTGAAGACGCCCGATACCGGCAAAAACCGAAATCAGCCGGACATAGATATCCGGGGTCAGTTTGGGAGGTTTGGCAATGCGGGTATACTCCTGATACACATCCCAGACCTTGCCATGGTCATTTCTATCCAAACACAGCCGGTTCAATAAGCGTTTGGCAGAATCATGGAACCGCTGTTTCTGGGGATCGATCTTTTCGATATTGAAGAGATGCCAAAGCGCCTCGCTGTTTTTCGGATCTTTCCGCAGCACTTCCTCCAACAGCTTCCGCCCACCCTCCATGTCGAGAACTCCGATGCGCTGCAGGGCTTTTTCCATGATCGGCAGAATCTCATTTGCCGGTTCTTCCTCCTGAAATTGAACGGTTTTGACATTGAACAATTTCTTGTTGACAAGTCCGAACAATGCCCCGCTCAACAATCCACCGATGTGAGCCACATAGGCGACATTGCTTTCGGAATCCATCAACAACTGTACAACCTCGTTGCCGACCCAGAGGGGAAACAGCATGACGGCCGGGAAACGGATATAGTTGAAATAAAATCCCAATGAATAAAAAAGCTTGATCCGGGTCTTTCCGAACATCACGGCAAAAGCGCCCATGAGACCGGCAATGGCGCCGGAAGCCCCCACCAGCGGCGCCATGTCGTCCATATATGCCAGCCAGAACAAAACCGCCGCCGCGATGCCGGTTATGACATATCCCGCCGCGCAAAACAGACGACCGCAGCCCATCTCCAGCAAACAACCGATCAACCAAAGGAAAATCATATTGCCGAACAGATGCCCGAAGCCGCCATGTAAAAACATATAGGTGAAAACCGTGAGAATGGAGTGATGCGCCGGGCGGAACCCGTAGGATCGCGCCACGATCCGCTCTACTATTTTTTCATATCGTCTGCGGAGTTCCCGCCACCTGGGGTAATCCGGATCATCTGGCGGAATCAGGGTCCTGCTTTCAATTCGCTCCTGAAACCTGGCGTCCGTTTCCATATCTCGGTAGACATTCATCAGGGTTTCCCGATTCATGTCCTCCGCCTGCATTTCCCGGGGAACGGATTCAGGCCGGTTATGCTCCAGGTAGCGTGGAATCTCCAGGTCGGAAAGGCCGGAATCAAAATAGTAAGTGTAGGCCTCGAATTGGTTCCGATCATCGCCGATCTGGAAAAAAACAAACACAAGCACGTTGATCAATATCAGGGCGATGGTGACAGCCGGTGGATTACGCCAGCTGATCTTTCCGGTGATGGGAATCAGGAGCATTTCGGAGGGCCCGTCTCTGTGCTGATGATTGGTTCAGGAGAAGTCCGGCGACCCAATCTCCGGACTTCTCCTGCTACCGATTGCCGGATGCTTTTCGTTCTTCCACAGGAATGTAATCCCGGATCAGGTTGCCCGTGTAAATCTGCCTAGGTCGGCTGATGCGCCAATGGGGATCGTCGATGCTTTCTTTCCATTGGGAAATCCATCCCGGAAGCCTGCCGATGGCAAACATGACCGTAAACATGCTGGTAGGAATGCCCATGGCCCGCAGGACGATGCCGCTGTAAAAATCCACATTGGGATACAGATGGTGATCGATAAAATATTCATCCATGAGAGCGACCTCTTCCAGCTTCCGGGCAATATCCAGCAGCGGATCCTTCAGCTTCAATTTTGACAGGACCAGGTCGCAGATTTTTTTCATGATCTTCGCCCGTGGATCATAGGTTTTATAGACCCGATGGCCGAAACCCATTAACCGGAAGGGGTCTTTCTTGTCCTTGGCCCGCTCCACCGCACGATTGACATCACCGCCGTTGTTGGCGATTTCGGTCAGCATCTCGATGACTGCCTGATTGGCGCCGCCATGCAACGGTCCCCATAAGGCGGCAATCCCGGCGGAAATTGCAGCGTAGATATTGACTTTTCCGCTCCCCACCACCCGCACAGCGGCCGTCGAGCAATTCTGTTCGTGATCGGCATGCAGAATCCAGAAAATATTCAGGGCCCGCACCAAATCCTCATCAATCTCGTATGGTTTTACCGGGCTGTCAAACATCATGTTGAGAAAGTTGGCGCAATACGTCAGATCCTGCCGTGGATAAACCACCCTGTGACCGCGGGAAATCTTATACGACATGGCCGCCATTGTCCGAACCTTGGAGAGCAACCGCAAGAAGGTCGCGTTGATAGTCTCCTCCGTCGCCATTAATTCCGGATAGAAACTGCGCAGAGCCGTCACCATGGAAGATAATATCCCCATGGGATGAGATGCCCGCGGAAAGGATTTGAAAAAATCCTGCATATCCTCATGTACCAGGGAGAAGTCATTCAGCTGCACGCGGTTGTGATTCAATTCCCTGCGGGTCGGCAGTTCTCCGTTCATCAACAGAAAGGAAGTTTCCACAAAAGTGGATTGCTCGGCCAATTGTTCAATGGGGTATCCCCGGTATCGCAGAACCCCTTTTTCCCCATCCATGAAGGTGATGGAACTCCGGCAGCTGCCGGTGCTGCCGAAACCGGGGTCATATGTGATATATCCGGTCTCCTGGCGAAGTTTGCGGATGTCGATCGCCTTTTCCCCTTCACTGCCGATAATCACCGGTAATTCGTAAGTTTTGCCGTCTACAATAAGTTTTGCGGTTTCTTGCATGGGTTTTCCTTAATAATAATACCATCGATTTTCCTCGACACGCCGTTGCCGACGTCTCCAAGACGATTGACCAAAGGCGGGATTTGCATTCAATACGGATATGCCGCTACACCCCATCCTGAGTTCGGTGGCATACCGGCTCGTGCTGCCTTGCATGCTCATAAACGGATGAACGCAATCTGGATTTTATTACATGAATCCACCATACCGGTCAAGTATCCAGATAGCGGGATCCCATTTGTTGTATCTATCGAATATACTGTTCCCATAGATAGAATCATTTTGACTTTTCATGATAAAAAGCTGCAAATATACATACCATGCATCGGAACTGGTATGTCCCTTCGGACAAGCAGCCCCCCAAAAGCGTCATCAATAATCAGAACAACATAAGAAATGGGAAAAATCGCTTGGAACAGAGACAAAATAAACAAACAACCGCCGATGGGAAACCGCGACTGACGACAACGGTCACCGGCGCCGGTTGAGCTTCCAAATTGGCGCCAGGGGACCTGGACCGGGCACTGTGCGGGATCGAATTCCCCACGGATTCCAACGTGATCGTCGGATTGCGTCGAGCGGACGATGCGGGTGTCTACAAAATCAATGACAGCCTGGCCATTGTCCAAACCATCGACTTTTTTACGCCGATTGTCGATGACCCCTATTGGTTCGGCCAGATCGCTGCGGCCAATGCCTTGAGTGATGTGTACGCCATGGGTGGGGTTCCGAAAACGGCGCTGAACATGGTCTGCTTTCCGGTCAAAAAAATGGATCTGGGAATACTGCGCGAAGTGATTCAAGGCGGCGCGGACAAGCTCAAGGAAGCGGATGTGGTCTTGATCGGCGGTCACAGCATCGAGGACCAGGAACTCAAATACGGCCTGTCCATCACCGGCTTTATTCACCCGGATAGAATTCTGACCAAAACCGATTTACAATCCGGTGACCGCTTGATTCTGACCAAGCCTCTCGGCACCGGTATCATTAACACGGCCATCAAGGCCGGACTGGCTCCGGCAGACCTGATCGAGAGGATCACCCGGCAGATGGCGGCCCTGAATAAAATCCCAGCAGAGGTAATGGCTGCTTTTCCGGTGCATGCCTGCACAGACGTTACTGGTTTCGGTCTTTTGGGACATCTGGCCGAAATGGTTGCCGGATCGGGCCTGGGTGTCCGCCTGTGGGCCAAATCAATACCCGTAATCCCGGAAACCCCCGCCTTCGCCGCCATGGGGCTGATTCCTGCCGGGGCCTACAAAAACAAGGAATTCAGGCAAAACATGGTGGGGTTCGCGCCGAATATTGCGGAACTCACCAAAGATATCCTTTTCGATCCACAGACGTCCGGAGGGTTGCTGATCTGCGTTGCCTCCCGGGAAGCCGAAAGCCTGTTGCACAAACTGAGGAAATGCGGCATCGACCAGGCCGCCATCATCGGAATGGTCATGGACGATCAGACATCGTCCATATCAATTGAATAGAAACCAAGGAGCACCCTATGAAAAAAATCGACGCCCGGGGGCTCAGTTGCCCGGCACCGGTTCTGCTCGCCAAGGAATTGATTGAAAAAGAAAATCCTGCTAGTCTGACCATCCTGGTCGACAACGCGGCCGCCCGACAGAATATTTGCCGGTTTCTGGAATCCCATCGATTTGAGGTGTCCGTTGAACCACAAGGCAACGAATTCCAGGTAACCGGCAGGCGGATGGAGGCTGGTTCATCTGAAATTCCACGGACTGAAAATCCAGAACCGGCATGCTGCAAAATCATGGTGCTGGCAGCCACCGACCGGATGGGGTTCGGTGATGATGAACTTGGTGTCAGGCTGATGATCAACTTCATCAAAACATTGAAGGAAATGGGGCCGGAACTGTGGCGGCTTGTCTTTGTCAACAATGGCGTCAAGCTCACCACCGCCACCTCACCGGTACTGGACATCCTGCGGGATTATGAGAAAAACGGACTTCAAATTCTGGTGTGCGGCACCTGCCTGGACCATTTCAACCTGCTGGAACAAAAACAGGCAGGTCAGACAACCAACATGCTGGATATTGTATCGTCCATGCAACTGGCGGATAAGGTGATTACGCTCTAACAGACCCCAGATGTTTGCCGGAGAACACCCGGAATGGCGGAACTGGTCAATTTAAAAGCCTATCGGATTGCACAAATCGAGAAAAAGGGGTTCGGCCCCTGGAGAAAACGGTTCAACGAACCGTTTCAAAAGGAAACCTGCCTGGCGGATTTATCCGATTTGACGCTGTACCGCCTCGCCGAGCCGGGTGAGAACGCCGCCCTGCCATATTATGAAATCATCATGGGGACACTGGACTGGGGTAATCCGGTAAAATTCTATTATCTGGATGACGCCGAACGGATGAGGGTCATCGACATTCACTTGTTCCTGGCGGATCAGGTCCGTTTCGAAATGATGAAACGGCTCGGGTGGATTGAAAAATTCGCCAATGAACACTACGCCCTGATCAGTTATATCCTTTCATTTGATCACCTGCGGATGTTCTGCCAGAATCATCCCCCGCACCTGGCACCGACCCATCCCCGCTTTGCCGAATACAACGCCATGGTGAATGCGGATAAGCAGGTGTTCATCCGCCGCCTGCTCCCCCAGGCGCTTGAAGTCTTCCAAACACGGATCGCCCCCGAATAAAAAAAAAGCATGACATGGGCAGCCAGGCGGTATCTTGCGTAATGAATTTGGATGGAACCGGGCTTTAGGAAAACCGCTGAAAGCCGGGGCATCAGCCATACACGCCAATTCATATGCCGCAAAGCACCGCGACGCGATTCACATACTGTAAAATCGTTTCCCGTATTTGTTCAGGCGGATCAACAAACTGGACGCCGATACCGTTGTCCTTTTTCCCCCCGTGCGTATTGGCCCAAATGACTTTCGCATTTACTTCTATCGGATTATCGAGTCCCGTGACCGAGAAGGATAGTCTGGTGGAAGCCCCTATCGGAAGCGGGGTTCGCGTGTAGATAAACATTCCATCGACGGATATATCCCTGCTGAAAGAAATCAGATAATCTCCCTCGTGGATGTAGCTGATCTCGAAACTTGCATCCACGCGGCGCTTGACTCTCCGTTCCGGTGCGGCCATGGGTTTGCTCCTTGTTCTTTGGGGGATGACCTCTTTTATTTTCAGCGGCTGAGTATATGCAAAGGGTTTTTCCCTGTCAACTCCGCCGTTGACGATCATGCAAAACGGGTCGGGTTTCTTGCCTCGCTTCAATTCCGGCATGCATTCCGCATCAACCGTCCGGATCATTTTTTCCTTGTTTATTATGTTCTTTTATGTTATCAATGTTCATAAGCAGAAACATCCTTTTTTCTTGTGTTGATCGCTGGACTGAAAGCTCGTATTTCCCACATAGCCCGCTGACCGTCTGAATCCATCTCGCACTCAAATGATTCTGTTTCAATTTATCGTCCGATACGTATCAAAAGGTGTCGCCATGAAAAAATGCCAACAAGCGGAAAGACGGTCAGGTGAAGATCGCAGGAAGTGCATTCTGAATCTGGAAGGAACCTATTTTTTGGAACGTCGACGGGAAGGATATAGCCGAAGGGAGACGGACCGAAAGGATGGCCATTCGGCGATGGAGCCCGTTCCTGTCTTGGAAGACCCATCCGGATGCATCATCTGGATCAAATAATGCGTATGTGAGCAGCATGAAACCGCGCCATAAAACATTCCTTACACCGCTGAACGTCGTATTTTATTAATTAAATCTGCCATATAAAAACTTGCTCTTGACAGCCCTGGCCAGCCTGGGATATGGGGAAGCATTATTCGGCCGATCGGCCGAATTCAGGATCGAAAATGCAACCCAGTGCCCCGAAAAGAAAAGAAAAAAAAAAAGCTCGCCATCATTCAGGCAGCCAGCCTTTTGTTTGTCAAACAGGGAATCGAGCAGACCAGCCTGGCTGGAATTGCCCGCGCCGTGGGAATCAGCAAAGGGACGCTGTACTATTACTATTCGTCCAAAAACGATCTAATTTTCGACATTACCGCGCATCACATGAACCAGATCACAACCGATCTGTTTTCGTTGATCGAACAGGAAGGAGCCGGTGCAACCTCTCTTGAAACCGTATTGACCGCTCTGGTGGATACGATTTTGAACGCCAAAACCAGAAGCCGGTTGCATTTGTACCTGATTCAGGAGGCCATGTCCGGCAATGAGGCGATTCGGCAGCGGTTTGAAAAAACATACCGGGAATGGTTTCTATCCACAACCGAGGGATTCCGGAAAATCATGGCGGGCGGCGATGATCTCGAAACAGTGGCACCGATCCTGGTTGCTGTATTGGACGGTTTCGTGATTCAGTCCATGCTGGGAGTGCAACGCATTCCCGTCAACCGGATCGTCCATTATTTAATCAAAATGGTTGCCATCAAAACGATATCCGACAACTCAATAATATAGAAAGGAAGTTATCGATGGGCAAGCAGTATCGACCAATCAAATCCGGGATAAAATGGTTCAAAACCCTGGTTGCGAAAATTGTGTTCATGGTGTTAGGCCGGGCTTTCCAATCCGCCACCCGCCATGATCCGGACGTCAAACGCGAGATTTCCGTCTGGCCGGAAGGATTTGTTCTTGTCATGAGGGTGCTGCCCAACGGTCCGCGGATGGTTTTGGAGAAGGTGAAGGGCATCTTGAAATATCGGGGTGCCAAATATGAAAATGGAGATTTGATCGTCAGCTTTAAGAACATTGAATGCGCTTTCCTGGTGCTGACACCTCAGGTGGGAGCGGCCCAGGCTTTTGCGGAACGTCGGATGATCATCACCGGAGATCTCGGAAACGCCATGATCTTTACCCGTTGCCTGACCATTCTGCTGGCCCATTTGTATCCTCAATTCATTTGCCGCCGCCTGGTCAAACGCGTGCCGCCCATGCCATTGAAAAAACAGCTCATTAAAATTGTGATAAACGTTGTCGGTATCCCATTCGGTCTATGATGGATGGATTCATCCATGGTCGGCCATTGCCGTGAAAAGCACGGGACCCCGGGCCTTTCCGGTCGCGACGGAAATTACAGAAGGGGCATCGTGAAACCCAAGACTACAGGAGGACCAATCCATGCTGCCAAGTTATTATGAATTTTTCAACCCGGTGAAAATCCTTTCAGGGCACAAAGCCCTTGACAATCTTCCCTATGAACTGGATCAACTGGGAGCCAAACGGCCGATCATTGTTACGGATGCCGGCGTAGTCAAGGCGGGCCTGATCAAATATGTCAAAAGTGCCTTCGACAGTTCCGGCATGACCATCGGCGCCATTTTCGATGGAGTGCCACCGGACTCTTCCAGCGAAGTGGTGAATCAGATCGTCGGCATCTACCGGGAAAACGCCTGTGACGCCATTGTGGCGGTGGGTGGCGGATCCCCGATTGATACCGCGAAAGGCGTCAATATTGTTCTGTCCGAGAATTCGGACGATCTGATGAAATTTGAAGGCGCCGACCGCCTGAAAGCCCCCATGAAACCGTTTATCGTAGTGCCGACAACCGCCGGCACCGGTTCCGAGGTGACTTTGGCGGCGGTGATCAAAAACACAGCCAAAAATGTAAAAATGGCTTTCGCCTCTCATCTCCTGTTTCCGAAGGTCGCCATTCTCGATCCGCGTATGACCGAAACCATGCCCCCGCATATCACGGCCATGACGGGGATGGACGCCTTGGCCCACTCCATGGAGGCCTATACCTGTCTCCAGAAAAATCCGTTGAGCGATGCCCACGCCATGGGCGCTGTCCGGTTGATCGCCAGATATCTGCCAAAGGCGGTTGAGAATGGAAAAGATATGGAGGCACGCATGGGCATGGCCAACGCCGCCACCATGGCAGGCGCGGCGTTCTCCAATTCCATGGTCGGAATGGTGCATTCCCTGGGCCACGCCACAGGCGCCATCTGCCATATCCCCCACGGCCTAGCCATGTCGATCTTCCTGCCCTTTGGGTTGGAATATAACCTGGGAAAAGTCGAATCCATGGTGGCTGAACTGCTGCTCCCTTTAGGGGGAGAAGAAGAATTCGTCAAAGTCGCGGCACCCCAGCGGGCCGCTCGAACCATCGTTCTGGTCCGCAAGCTTCAACAGACGTTGTTCGATTTATGCGGTTTGCCGCGGACGCTGAAAGAAGCAGGCGTACCGAAAAACAAACTGGAGGATATCGCCAAAACAGCGGTAAATGACGGTTCCCTGACTTTCAACCCGGAAGAACTCGACGTCAACGATGCGCTGAACGTATTAAACGAGGCATATAGCTAAAGGAGTGCATATGGGACAGGCATATATGGGCAAAGTGCTGCTTGTGGACCTGAGCAGTGGAGAAATCCGGGAAGAAGTCATCCCGGATAAAGTCTATGAAGAATATTTATCGGGTCTTGGTCTTGGCGCCTACATGCTCTATCGGCATATACCCGCAAACGCGGACCCGCTCGGACCCGATAATATGCTTGGATTTGTAACAGGCATCTTGACCGGCACCGGGAGTCTCTTTACCGGGAGGTGGATGGTGGTGGGAAAGTCGCCCCTCACCGGCGGCTGGGGGGACGCCAATTGCGGCGGAACATTTTCACCGGCCATCAAAAGATGCGGCTATGACGGTATCTTTTTTACCGGCATGAGTGAAAAGCCAGTGTATCTTTCCGTTTCAAAAGGCAAGGCCGAATTGCGGGATGCCTCCCATTTATGGGGAAAGGATGCATTGGAAACGGAAGACCTGCTGATGGAACAAGTCGGAAGCGGGAAAAAGCCAAGGGTGGTATGTATCGGACCGGCCGGCGAAAAAATGTCTTTGATCGCCGGTGTTTGCAATGACAGAGGCCGGATGGCGGCCCGATCCGGTCTAGGCGCTGTCATGGGCGCCAAACGCCTGAAAGCCGTCGTTCTTTCCGGCACAAAGACGATATCGCCCCATCATCGAGACGAAATGAAACGGCTGAGCAAAAAATGCAACAAATGGGTTCAATTCCAGCCCCCGTTCATCACCGGCCCCATGACCTCTTATCTGGGCGCATTGCTGCGGATTCTGCCCACCCAGATGGTCCAGGACGGTTTGCTGTACAAAATCATGCTCCGGAAATGGGGTACGGTCAGTATGAACCAGGCCAGCATCGAAATGGGAGATGCACCGGTGAAAAACTGGTCCGGCAGCAACAAGGATTTCGGCCCCAAAAAATCCCTGCCGGTCAATCCGGATGTATTTACCGGTTGTGAGATCGTGAAATATCATTGTTATTCGTGTCCTCTTGGCTGCGGTGGAATCTGCTCCATCCACGACAAGACCGGCGGTGCTTTCAATGAAAGTCACAAACCCGAATATGAAACGGTTCTGGCATTGGGCGGCCTGTGCATGAATGAAAACCCGGACAGTATTTTTTACATGAACGAATTGCTCAACCGGGCCGGAATGGATTCCATCTCCGCCGGCGGAACCATGGCGTTTGCGGTGGAGTGCTACCAGAAAGCCATCTTGACAAAGGAGGATACAGGCGGCCTCGAATTGAATTGGGGCAATACGGAAGCGCTCATCGCCCTGCTGAAAAAAATGATCGCCCGGGAAGGCATCGGTGATTTACTGGCGGACGGCACCAAGAAAGCGGCGGAAAAGCTCGGACTCAACGCCAAAAAACTTGCGATTCATGCCGGCGGTCAGGAACTGGGAATGCATGACGGCCGCAATGATCCGGGATTCAACCTGCACTACTCGGTGGAGCCCACACCGGGCCGTCATACCACCGGATCATGGCTGTACTATGAGATGTTCCAATTATGGAAAAAGGTGAAAACCGTTCCCAAATTCGGCCTGCTGGGGATGATCTATCATAAAAACAAAAAATATGTCGCCGATGGGAAAAAAGCGGCCATGGGCGCCGCCTGCAGCAAATACATGAGTGTGCTGAACGGCGCCGGCGCCTGTATGTTCGCGGCCTTCATGGGAGCGACCAGATTCCCCGTATTTGAATGGTTGAACGCCGCCACTGGCTGGAACAAAACCCCGGAAGAGTATATGGAAATCGGACGCCGGATTCAAACGTTGCGCCAAGCCTTCAACGTCAAACATGGGATTAATCCTGTGGATGCAAAAGTCAACCCCAGAGCCCACGGCGCGCCGGCACTGAAAGAAGGGGCCAACAAAGGCCGTTCCATGGACATGGAAAAACTGATCAGGGATTATTGGGAAGAATTTGGTTGGGACAACCAGACCGGAAAACCGTCCGAAGCCGCCTTGCGGAGTCTGGGGATTCAATAAAACGGAATCCTTCCATGCTGGAACCGGGTTTTCTGCCAAAAAGCAATCGGATATCCGGTAAACGGAGAAAGGTGTCATGACAAAACAATCAAAAAAAGAGATCCCCAGCATTCATATAAAAAAATGCAACTCATGCGTTGTCTGTATTGATTCATGTCCGGTGGACTGCCTTTTCCTGTCCCTGGCGAGCGACGGCATTCCAGGACATAAATATCCGCATTTATTGAATGAAAATATGTGCATCGGCTGCGGAACTTGCGCCATGGATTGTCCCGTGGATGCCATCACCATGGTGGCCCGCGCCGCCTGATGCCGGATACATCATGGAGGTAAGGATAAAGCTGTTTGCAGGCCTGGAGGTGGATGCCGGAATGCGGGGGTATGACCCCCTTCACGGAATTGTGCTGGATGTGCCGGCGGGCGCTCGGTTAAAAGTGGTGACGAAGCGTCTGGGGCTTCCGGATGGTGGCCGGCTGATGTATTTCATCAACGGCGTCCGTGTCGGCCTGTGGCATCGCCTGAAGGATGGGGATGAAATCGCCTGCCTCCGGCCCTTGGCCGGAGGATGAGTCCTTCGGGGCCCGTGAAGAATAACCAGCGGCAACGATTAAAACATGAAAATCACTGCAGCCGCCCCTGCGATGCTGTTTTCCCTTGCATTCTAAAAGGGTTGCTATTATTATTCCCGGGGTATGGGAATCGAAGGCGATGGCCTTTCAGTTCCCCCGTCAATGCCTGAATAGCAAATCGGAAGCGTTATCATGGAGCAGCAGAGAAGGGAAGAATAAATGGGAAAAGTATTTCGCCCGAGCAACCGGGAATCGAAAATCCTGTCACAGATAGAATCTTCGAAGGAACGAGCACGCAGGATCGCCATCAGCGGAATCCAGGATTGTCTGGAACCACTCAGCAATGCCATCGCCTCCAAGCTGATCGAACATGAGCTGGTTGAAACCACCAACAAAAACGGTCTCGAAGACCAGATCTTGAAATGCCTTGACACCATGAGTCACGCGGATGATTTCGATATCGATTATCAGGTCGCCCCGTTCCGCAACATTGTTCCCCATCCCAATATTGTCAGCCTTTACACCACCGCTTTTGTCATTGAAAAAGTAATCCATTTGAAAGATACGGTAGACGTATACGGATCAGACGAAGAAATTTACTATTGCATCAATCAGCAGGTGATCAAGCATCTTCCCGAATAATGCCCCTTACGTTTCATCCCAGGTTGGTCAACGGCCCTTCTGCTGATCCCGGTCTGTATGTTCCATTCTGTTTCGATAACCGAGCGTTCATTTTCGATCTGGGAAGCCTTGGCGTTCTATCGAACCGGGATCTGCTGAAGATCGATGTGGGATTTATAACCCATACCCATATGGATCACTTCATTGGATTTGATCCACTGCTCAGGCTCTTCCTGGGGCGGGACAAAACCCTGCATTTGTATGGACCGGAAGGTTTCTTGAAACATGTGGAAGGAAAATTATCCGGATACGCCTGGAATCTGGTGGAAAACTACAGCAACCGGTTCGTGTTGCGGGTGACGGAAGTGTGCAGGGATTGCCGGATGACCCGCGAGTATCATTGCAGCCAGGCCTTTTCCGCAACGAATCCCATTGAGACGGAAATGGGTGCCGGGTTGCTCCATCCGGAGCCCGGCCTGTCGGTTTCCGCCGTCATTTTGGATCATCAGATTCCCTGCCTTGGTTATGCCCTCCAGGAACGGTTTCATATCAATATCAAAAAATCGGCGCTTGAATCCCTGGAGCTGGAAGTGGGACCCTGGTTGCGGGAATTCAAAACCGCCCTGTTTGAAGGCGTTCCCGGGGATTCGGAATTCATTGTAAAAAGTCAACGAGGTGGACCGGAGCGGCATTTCAGCCTTGGGGAACTGGCCGGACAAATCGCCGTCATTACTCCGGGGCAGAAGATCGCTTACATCACCGATGCGGTATTTCACGAAGAAAACGCTGAAAAAATCGTCGCCATTGCAAAAGATGCGGACCAACTCTTTATTGAATCCGCATTTCTGGAATCAGACCGGCTCATCGCCGAACGCAAATTCCATCTCACCGCCCGCCAGGCGGGAGAATTGGCCGGCAGGGCCGGTGTACGAAGGTTTTTCCTGTTTCATTTTTCACCCCGGTACGGCAAGGATACGGAGGCGATGTGGCGGGAGGCCGACAAGGCCTACCACGCAGCCGCAGCTTACCGGTAGCGACCGGGAAATCTCCATCGCATGGACCATTCTTGCAGCCGGGGGCGCGTTCATGTCAGGAACCGCTACAGATCATTCTCAAAACCGGTAGCCGTACCGTATGCCCAATGTATCCAACCCTTCGTTCGGGCTTGCCAGATAGCCGTTGGAAATATGATCAAAAGCGACGGAAACCCGATGGCACCGACTTATCGAAAAGCCGACCTCGCAGGGAACCCTGAAGCAAAAGCGCGTTCCAAGACTTTTCCTGTCCTGCTGATCCGTCTCCAGTTCACCGTTGTGCCAGGCCAAACCGATACCGATGTTATAAAACAGACCGAATGAATGTTCTCTTTCCCACAGAATGCCGGCGTATACTTTGCTCGTAAAACCGCTGTCATTTAAGCTGGCACCGATGGAGGGGAGAATTATCCCCTGGAAGGCGTCGACGGAGGGACGGAAGAAGGTGAGTTCGGCGTTGTAGTCGATCCCGTTTTCCCTGCGCAGATTGCTCCACATCCGGTCCACATCATGCCCCAATATCCCGAGGCGAATCTCCCGGATGAATCCGCTTTCCCCGTCCATAGCAGGCGAATCTTTCCCCATGGCGGTCTGGACCACGCTGACGATACAGATCATGCAGAATAAAACAACTCGCTTCCTTTTCATATGGTTCCTTATTGTCTTGAGAGATACAGGGACGCCGGAAAAGCAATATCGGATTTTTCGTTTGATGGGAAGTGGAAATCCGCTTGCCGTTATCTCCCGTTCCGGCCCAAATTTTTTCACGGATGCCAGCCGGACGATTTCGCAGACGATACAAACCGCAATAGGTTGATATGAATTGACATTAAATTATATTTAATTTATATAAAAACGAAAATCAGGTGAGCAGGGGGAAGATATGCGCCAGCGAGAACAGGATGAAATGGAACGGAGGACCGGAGACGATCGTCGTCAATGCCATCTGCGGTTGGAAGGAACCTATTTTCTGGAACGCCGAAGACCTGGCTACGACCGGAGGAATTCCCATGAGAAAGCGAGAGCGCCCTTGTTCCCGGAGGTTTATGAGGCAGAGACGATGAAGTTTGAATAAGCCGCCAAGCCCCATTCGGCTGGCCGGTCAATATATGGTTGTCAAGGCGGCATGACCCTTCCATTGTCATGATGACGGTTACAGTTCCTCCTTGCGCATTCGATCCCCGAGATCGATAACCGCTTTCCTTCCCGTTCCGTAAACCAATGAAATCGAATTGACGTTTGAGGTTTGTCTCTTGGAATGATATGGGGGTTGGTGATGGAGCGCTTCTTCCGTCGGCATTCCGGCCGACGTTCACCGGTTGCCATTACATGCTGACTGGGATGACGCAATGCGAATTTACCTGGTGGGTGGGGCTGTACGCGATGAATTGATGGGGCGGGACCGACACGACAGGGACTACACCGTGATCGGCACCGATGAAAATTCCTTCATGCAATTGTTCCCCTCCGCGAAAAAAATCGGGAACCGTCAAAATGTTTATCTCTACAAAGGCGATGAATACACGCTTTCGCATTTCGACAGCATCGAGGCAGACCTCTTGAGTCGGGACCTGACGGTCAATGCCTTTGCAAAGGACGCGGAAGGACGTATCTTCGGTCACCCCAGGGCTTTTGAGGATTTAAGGCACAAGCGGTTGTATCCCGTCGCCGAGAAAAATTTTTTTTCCGATCCCCTGCGGGTGCTCCGGGCAGCCAGATTCACCGCTCAGTTTCCTGAGTTTCAACCGGACCCCTCATTGCTTCGCGTCATGGGTAATGTGGCCCGGCAGGGATTGCTTGGCCATATCGCTGCGGAACGCGTGGGCAACGAAGTTCGAAAAATGTGCGACTCCCCCAGGCCAAGCCGGTTTTTCGAAATTCTGCGGGAGACGTTCGCCCTTTCCCCTTGGTTCGATGAGATCGCACAGGCAGTCGACGTCCCGGCCGGACCGCATCCCTTTCACGAGGGCAGTGTTTTTGAACATCTGCTGGAAGTGGCGGATCTTCTCCAGGGGGAACCACTGGCGGTCTGGATGGCAATTTGTCATGACCTTGGCAAAACCGTTACACCGAAGGAGAAATGGCCGACCCATCATCGACATGAACTTCTGGGAGAGGTTGTCGCCCGCAACCTGGGCGCCCGGTTGCGTCTGCCCCTGCGCTTTATCCATGCCGGCGCCGCGGCTTCCAGATGGCATATGATGGCCGGGAGATATGATACCGCAAGGGAGGGAACAAAAGTGAACCTGCTGCTCAAGCTTCACCGAATGAAACTGGTTCATGAAATGTTCCTTTTGGCGCAGGCGGATAACGGTACGGACTTCTCAAGTCAGGTAAAGAGGGATCTGAGGGCGCTGTTGGCTGTACACCTGCCGCGGCAATATATGGGACTTGGCCCGAAATCAGGAGAAGCGCTTCACCGGCTTCGTTGCCAGGAATTGGCGAAGATCAGCCGTGAAATGATGGAAACGGAGGGATCAAACGAGGGCGACAGCCCAAGGGGAGGTTTCTGATGACAGAGACGAAAAAACAAGCCATTGAAACACAGGTATTGCATGCCGGCCATATACCGGACTCGGACACGCTGTCCCGGGCGGTCCCGATCTATCAGACAACGAGTTATGTCTTTAAAAACACCCGCCATGCGTCTGATCTGTTTGCATTGAAAGAGCCCGGCTATATTTATTCCAGGATCATGAATCCGACCACGGATGTGCTGGAAAAACGCCTGGCGGCGATTCATGACGCCTCGGCGACCCTCGCAACGGCATCCGGAATGGCGGCGATTTTTTATGCCGTGACCGTCATTGCCGGAACGGGACAAAATATCGTTTCCGGCAGTAATCTATATGGCGGCACACGCATTCTATTTGAAAACACCTTGAAGCGTTTCGGCATTGAAGCACGTTTCGTGGATTCTTCCGATCCCCGAAACTTCGAGAACGCCATGGATGACCATACAAGGCTACTTTTCAGCGAGACCATCGGCAATCCCCGCTGCAATGTCGATGATCTCGCCCGCATCGCGGAGATCGCCCATCAGCATCGCATTCCATTCATCCTGGATAATACGGTGGCGCCGCCTCCGATTTTCAATCCGTTCCGCATCGGAGCGGATATTGTTTTATATTCACTGACAAAAATCATCGGCGGTCATGGAAACAGCATCGGCGGAGCCGTGGTGGAGGGCGGCCATTTCGACTGGGCGGGTTCCGGAAAGTTTCCCGAAATCACGGAGCCGGATCCGAGTTATCACGGCTTGAACCTGTGGGCCCAGCTGTGCGAGCTGGAGGGGACGCCGTGCACCGCGTTCTGCACCAAGCTGAGAACAGGGTTGATGCGCGATATCGGAGCCGCTCTTGCACCCATGAACGCCTTTCTGATTCTACAGGGTATGGAGACACTCCCCATGAGAGCGCAAGCCCATTGCCGAAACGCCGCCAAGGTCGCCGCATTTCTGGAAACCCATGAAATGGTCAACTGGGTGAATTACGCCGGTCTTCCCAGCCATCCGGATTATTTGCGGGCCAGGGAGTATTTCCCCCTGGGGGCTGGCGCGGTATTCGGATTCGGCATCAAGGGCGGACTTGATGCGGGCCGCAGGTTCATTGAATCCGTCAAATTGTGTTCCCATCTGGCGAATATTCTGGATGCCAAAACCCTGGTGATTCATCCGGCAAGTACCACCCACTCGCAGCTTTCTGCAGAGGAACTGCTGGCCGCCGGAGTCAGTGAAGACATGATCCGGATTTCCGTAGGCATCGAACATGTGGATGATATCCTGGACGATTTAAATCAAGCCCTTCTGTCCGCCCGTGGCTGAAGGCACCGATGAATACACCCGGGACGGCCGGCAAGCGGCAGAAAAAAGGAAAACAGCATGACAAAAGGAATTCAGCGCGGCAGGAAAATGGAGCCCTACTATTGCGGCAAAATTTTAAACGGAAAATACAGCGCAGCTTTGAAAAAACGCGTCTCCGGATATCTGGAGAACCTCCAGATGCTGGATGAACTGAATTTACCGGTTATTGTATATCTGGCGGCCTGGAAAACGGATGAAGAAACCATCTGGTATGAATTCACCTGTCGGCGCTTTCAGCAGATGATGGGCTGTGCACCGGATGAAATCGCCGGGGCATTCCGAAACAGCGTTCTGGACAGGCGGGTTTATGTGTACGCCAACATCCAGGACGATGTGGCCAAGGAAAGTCTGAACAAATCCGAATTAAGCACATCCCGCAGAAAACTGCGCCGCAAGACCGGTGAAGAGGGGCAGGTAGAGGCGGTATACAAGATTCTGCTGGAAAAGGGCAGGGCTTTCTGGCTAAAGGACCAAGCCGTGATTGAAACCCACCCGAAAGATGGGATCAGCCTTTCTCTTGGCTGTATGATGGTGGTATCCAAGGAAATGGAAGCCACCGAAGAAAAGGAACGACTGGTGGCCAAGCTGCAGAAAACCCTGACGGATTTTCAATGAGGTGTCGAAGGAAAAGAAGAGGAAACGTTTAAGCAGCCTTTTACGGTTCTTCATTCCCCCTTAGAAATTCGACGCCGATCCCTTTGTGGGTGGTTCTCACCACATGGGCCGGGACCCGGATGGTTTTTTGGTTGTTGGTAAACGGAATACTGAGGATGATTGTCTGGCCGATGGAAACCGGCTCGTCCGTCTTGATGAAAATGCCGTTGCTGCTGATATTTTGACTGACTCCCATGCAGGCTCTGCCCTTGATGAAAAACTCAATGGAGTTGACATAGGGTTTGCGAATGCTTTCTCTCTCGCCGGACTTGCTCGGGGAACTCTGGATTGCTTGCAGCTGGGACAGCAATGCCATGCGTTGCTCCTCGGTCATCCCCAAGATGATCCGCATCAGCCGTACCGTGACATCCTCTTCTTCCATCTGTTGATCCGTGTCCGTCATAACCGAATTCCTCAGCATGATACGGGCATGCTATCGCATAATCCTTTCGAAGTCAATGAGGCCATGGCTTGAGGCCATGGCTTGAAGGAATTCGCGGGAACCAAATTCTCCTCTGCTTCCTTCGCGATTACTTGTATGCGAACCACAAAACCATAAGATTGAAAACAAAAGGGGCGCTGTGATTCAACCAACGCCCCCTTGTTCAGCTGATGGCCGCGGGACTATTTTATTCCCGCATCCTTGCAAACGATGGTTGGATCGGCCAGGCGGGCCAACTTCTCGTAACGGTCATTAAATTCCTTTTCCAACCGGGCGTGCAGGGTTTCGGCTTCCTGGGGGAAGATCTTTTCCAGGGAGGCATATCGGACTTCGCCGGCCAAGAATTTCCTCAAGCTCCCATCCGGGGCCTTGGAGTCGAGAACAAATGGATTCTTGCCCTCCGCCTTTAGTGTGGGGTTGAATCGATACAACGGCCAATATCCGGAGTCCACCGCCAGCTTTATTTCTTCCTGGCTTTTTCCCATGCCTTTTTTAATTCCATGGTTGATGCAGGGAGCATACGCCATTATCAAAGACGGCCCGTCATAGCTTTCCGCCTCGGTCAGCGCCTTGATGAGTTGTTGTTTGTTGGCCCCCATGCCGACATTGGCCACATACACATATCCGTATGTCATGGCCATACCGCCCAAATCCTTCTTGGCCGTTTTTTTGCCGGAAGCCGCGAATTTGGCGATGGAGCCCGTGGGTGTGGCCTTGGACGATTGTCCGCCGGTATTGGAATAGACTTCCGTGTCAAACACCATGATGTTGATGTCTTCACCGGATGCAAGCACGTGGTCTATACCCCCGAAGGAAATATCATACGCCGAACCGTCTCCCATGAAAACCCAGTAGGATTTCTTGGTGAACAGATTGGACATCGCGCTGATCTCGGAAAGAATCGGATTGCCAGGCTGACCCGGGAGCAATGCTTTCAGTTGATCCCCATATTTCCGCGAGCCTTCAGGATCCTTCATGTTGTCCAACCAGCCGGTCATGGCGGCCTTGATCTCCCCGGGGATATCGGTTTCCAGGGCGCTTTTGACCAGGTCGGCCAGTTTTCTGCGCAATTGCAGTTGGCCAAGCAGAAGACCGTACGTGAATTCCGCCGGATCTTCGAAAAGCGAATTCCCCCAAGTGGGACCGAAACCGTCCTTGTTGACACAGTAAGGGGCGGACGGTGCCGATCCTCCCCAGATGGAGCTGCAGCCGGTTGCATTGCCGATGATCATGCGCTCACCGAAAAGCTGGGTGATCAACTTGGCATAGGGGGTCTCGCCGCAACCGGCGCATGCACCGGAGAACTCAAGAAGCGGCTGACAGAACTGACTGCCTTTGACGGAATCCCGTTTCACCAGTCCGTCACGGACCTCGATGGTCAACGCATACCGATGATTGGGGACCTCAACTCCAGTCTGGGTTTCCAGAGACTTCATCACCAAAGCGGGCTGTTTGGCCGGGCAGATATCGGCGCAGTTACCGCAGCCCATGCAATCCAGGGTATTCACCTGCATGCGAAAATGATAGCCCTTCAGCTCCTTACCCATGGCGGCAATGGCCGCAAAGCCGGCCGGAGCTTTTTCCAACTCCTTGTCCGTCAACAAAACCGGCCGAATGGCCGCATGGGGACAAACCATGGCGCACTGATTGCATTGAATACAGTTTTCCTTGATCCATTCCGGAACGGTAATGGCGACGCCACGCTTCTCATACTGCGAAGTGGCCACAGGGAAAATACCATCGGGCGTGAAAGCGCTGACCGGCAATTTGTCACCCTGCTGGGCCAGCATGGGCCGCATGACATTGGTGACAAAGGCGGGCTCATTTTCTGCCGGGCGTTTCCCCGCCACGGCATCGGCCCAGGCAGCCGGATACGGGATCGCCACCAGGTTTTCCAGGGTCTGGTCCACCGCCGCACAGTTGATCGCCACGATTTTATCACCTTTCTTTTCGAACATTTGCCGGATCTGTTCCTTCAGATAATTGATGGCATCGTTCACCGGGATGACATTGGCAAGCTTGAAAAAAGCCGTCTGCATAATCATGTTGATCCGACCACCCAGCCCCAACTCCGAAGCGATTTTTACCGCATCGATATTATAAAATCTCAGCTTTTTACGGGCAATGGTCTGGCGCATGGCCGCCGGCAGCTTCGTTTCCATTTCCGCCGGGGTCCAGTTCGAGTTTAAGAGGAAAATGCCGTTGTCCTTGATGCCTTCCAGGACGTCATATATGTCAACGTAGCTGGATTTGTGACAGGCGATATAATCCGCCGCATCGATCAAATAGGTGGACTGGATCGGTGTCTTGCCGAAACGCAGATGGGATATGGTCACTCCGCCGGATTTTTTCGAATCATAAGCGAAATACGCCTGGGCATACAGATCGGTCTTGTCACCGATGATCTTAATGGCGCTTTTGTTGGCGCCGACGGTTCCATCTGCGCCCAACCCCCAGAATTTACATTGAATCGTTCCAAGCGGAGCGACATCCACTCCTCCTTCAACCTTTAAAGAGGCTCCGGTCACATCATCGTGAATGCCGACGGTGAAATGGTTTTTCGGCTTATGTTGGGACATGTTGTCAAAAACCGCTTTCACCATGGATGGGTTGAATTCCTTTGATCCAAGGCCATATCGTCCGGCGACGACGTTGCGGTTTTGGTTTTTTTCCCTCAGGGCGGCGCAAACATCCAGATATAAAGGATCACCCAATGCCCCGGGCTCCTTGGTTCTGTCCAGGACAGTCAGGATCTTCGCCGAATCCGGAATGGCGGAAACGAAGTGATCCGCCGCGAACGGACGGAACAGCCTGACTTTGATCAGACCGGTTTTTTCCCCCTGCTGGTTCAGATGATTCACCACCTCCTCGATGGTCTCGCAGGAAGAACCCATGGCCACGATAACCCTTTCCGCCTGGGGATCGCCGATGTAATCAAACAGGTGGTAGCTCCTCCCGGTCAAGTCCGAGACTTTTTTCATGTAATGGATAACATTTTCGGGAACCTTTAAAAAATACGGATTGGCGGCTTCCCGTCCCTGGAAATAAATATCCGGGTTTTGGGCAGTGCCGCGGATTTCGGGTCTTTCCGGGTTGGCGCCCCGGGCGCGGAATTTTTTCACAGCATCATGATTCACCAGCTTGGCGATATCATCATAATCTATCATTTCAATCTTTTGGATTTCATGGGAAGTTCGAAATCCATCGAAAAAATGAACAAAGGGGACGCTGGACTCAATAGCCGCCAAATGCGCCACCAGGCCGAGATCCATCACTTCCTGAACCGAGGCCGAGGCCAGCATGGAAAAACCGGTCTGCCGGACGGCCATGACATCCTGATGGTCTCCGAAGATGGATAAGGCGTGGGTGGCAATGGCCCGGGCCGTGACATGCAATACAGCGGGCAGCAATTCACCGGACATTTTATACATGTTGGGGATCATCAACAACAACCCCTGGGATGCGGTGAAAGTCGACGTCAATGCTCCGGCGGCCAAGGAACCATGGACGGAGGCAGCTGCACCGGCTTCCGACTGCAGCTGCCGGACCAGCATGGGTTGCCCGAAAATATTTTTCCGGCCGTTGGCTGCCCATTCATCAGCGATTTCACCGATCGGCGACGAAGGGGTGATCGGATAAATGGCCGCCATATCACTGAGCGCGTAAGCCACATGGGCGGCGGCAGTATTGCCGTCGATTGTCTTCATTTTTTTTGCCATGGACGACTCCTTCTTGATTTGAAAAAAAAGGTTATGATGACCTAAATAATAATTTTCAAGAGCAAGAGAACGATAACTGCTTCTCACACATAAAACGGCCGGCCATGGGTGACCCTGGTAAGGTGCAAAAAAAGGCCCGGCGCCCTTCTCCAGGGGTTGCCTGGAATCGGGACGGGATGGGTGTCGCTCTCGGAAATATAAAATAATAACCGGGAGTTACGGTAATACATAGTTCTCCGCCGTCACCATTCAGACAGCAGAATAGATACCTAAAACTGTAAGGCTATAATTAATTGGAATTTTTGTAAAGAAAAAAATCAAGCTGCATACAAGCTGAACCCTCCCTTGACAATCCAGCACCGCATCAGTTATAGTTTTTTTCGGTTGGGATACATTCCGTATGCCGTATATTGGGCGATATGCATGAATCCTCCGTAATTTCATTACGAGAATACCCGAAACCGCCATACATATAAATTCCGTCGCAATCAAGAAACGAACAGAGCGAGCCGATCATGCGCGTTGAATGCGCCAGCTGCAACAAGATTTACAATATTCCGGACGAGCGTTTGCCCAAGGGGAAAAAAATCGTTTTCCCCTGCCCTTCCTGCCGGTCCGCCATCCACTTGGATCTCCGCATCAACTTGTCCCAAACTCGGGAGGAGGACACACCCTCCGGAACCGAGCAACCGGAAGACAAGGGAGATGCAATAAAGAAAAAAATACTTCGCGCCCTGAAAGACTTACCCCCCATGCCCCAAGTGGTGCTCAAGGCCCAGCAGGTAATGGCGGATCCAGGCTCCAGTTTCAAGGAACTCGGCGCCATCATCGAAACGGATCAGGCGATTGCGGCCCGCGTTCTAAAATTGGCCAATTCGGCATATTACGGATTACGTGGAATGGTCTCCTCCATTCATCAGGCGACGGTTGTCCTGGGGTATGAAGCCTTGGGCGAACTGATCACCGTTGTGGGAGCAGCGGGCCTCATTGACAATATTCTCACAGGCTATCGGCTGGAATCCGGGTTTTTATGGCAGCATTCACTGGCGGTTGCCTTTGGTTCCAAGATCATTGCCCAGAAGCGTTATCCCCGCCTGGAAAATGATGCTTTTTCAGCCGGTCTGTTGCATGACGCCGGCAAAATCGTTATGGACCCGTTTGTACAGGAAAAAGAGGCTGATTTTGATAAAATCATGGAGGACGGGAAAACGACTTTTCTATCGGCCGAACAGAAAATCCTGGGATTTGATCATGCCGAGATCACCTATGAAATCTGCCAGAAATGGGGCATTCCCGATTCGCAAAGCCTTGCCATAAAATTCCATCACTATCCCTCCCGTTCGGAAGGTAACGAGTTGGCGTACATCCTTCATTTGGCCGACCTGATCGCCATGCAGGGCGGAATCGGCACCGGTTTTGACGCCATGCTGTACCAGGCGGAAGCCGGAGCCCTGGAATTCCTGCGGCTTGACCAGTCGGATTGCGATTCCATCTCGCAACAGGTCCATGAATCAGTTGATAAGATAACTTCTGATATCCATACGGAAAAAGGATGAGTCGAATCACGGGAACCAGGGAAGAAGTCATTGTGGCGCCGCAACGGGACGTAGTTGCCTCCATGGCGACCGGTTTTAAGGCGGAGCTTTACGAAATTGTACAATCCAGACCGGCCAGATTGACCATAGACCTATCCGGGGTTGAAATGATCGATTCCGTGGGAATCGGGGTCATCATCGCAGCCTACAATTCCCTGCGGAATATCGGTTCATCCCTGGAAGTGGAAAACGCCTCCAGGGACATATACAACGCCCTTGTCGCCATGCGCCTCAACCACCATTTCAGCATACGCAAGGCGAAAAATTAACCAATGACAATACCGAGGGGAACACTTTTCCACTGATTGAGCCTAGCCCAGCCTTTCCGGTACTCGCCTGGCATCCTTCGTTCAAAGACGTTTTTTCTTTTTTCGATCCCGGTACCCGCGATATACTCCAATGCATCCGTTTGACGGCGATCCCGGCCGCTTCTTCGATCATTTCCCGACCGCGGGAAGAGGGCTTTCTTTTGTTGAAGCATCCGCATTTTCCCTGTTCATAAATAAAGCATCGCCCCTCCCGCCCAGCAATGAAAAGCAGAGGCAGCCTTACGGCCGCCTCTGCTGGGAAAAGGAGGTAATAATGAGAAGAGAGACCACAACAATCGTACTTTTTGTTTAAGCAAAACACATACCATAAATATAATCAATCATTTATTTATTTTATTTCAAATGGTTATATTTAAAATCAACAACCCTTCCAGCGGCTTTTATGTAAAAAGATACCTGCTTGTATGGTCAAGGCTACACAAATCCACCCCGTATTGGGAAATGGAAGGAATGAAGCCGTATCCGTTTCCCATCCGCCAACCCCTCTGCCGCTGTTAACAAGTATTTGTAAAAAAAGTAATATCTGCCGATCTTCTGAATATACCGCTTGGTTTGTTTGTAAGGCGGAACGCCACCGAATTCTATCACTTTCCGGCTGCCGGCATTATACGCGGCCAGTGCCAGGGTCTCATCCCCCTTGAATTTATCCAGCAGTTGCCTGAAGTATCGCACACCGCCATCGATATTTTGTTCCGGATCAAAAGGATTTTTCACCCCCAGGGATTTCGCCGTCAGCGGCATCAGCTGCAGTAACCCCCTGGCGCCCCTCTTTGATACCGCCTTGGAATTGAAATTGGACTCCGCCATGATCATTGCCTTGATCAGGTCGGGATCCACTTGATAACGATGGGCAGCTCTATATATATAATCTTGATATGATAACATCTTGTTAATATCAAGCAGAAAAGGATGATTTTCGTTTTCCGACAGGGACGAAACGGAGGTGGAATGATCATGTAATGTATCCAGGGTATTCCGTTCGGTTTTCTGCGCCGGTGCGATCTGGCCGCCACACAGGATCAACCCGTACAGGGTCAGCATCACGCTGATGAATGAAATCCAACCGCTGAAACCTGGCTGCAGAGGAATTCGATGGGGCATATCACCATCCATATGATTTTCTCCATGGTTGATTTTGGTAACACGAGCAACCATTCTTCCCATTCGTACCATCCGGGTATGATCGGATTCAATCGGTCGATGGCATGATTTATTTCCTAGGATGGAAGAGCAAGGATAGTTCGAAAGTATGAGCGGGATAGGAAGGACCTGCTTGTTTGTTTCGAGCTAATGCGGGGAATTATAAATATTGGCTTGCCCAGAGAGCCGCCTGAAGACGATTTGGAACCTTAATTTTTTTATATATATTATAGATATGCGTTTTAACGGTATGCAGACTAATACCCAGGTTCTGGGCGATCTCCTTATTTCCGGAGCCGGAAGCGATGCCGATCAGAATTTCTCTCTCCCGCAGGGTGAGCGCGCTGACCGCTGTTGCAGACAGTTTGGCAAAAGATTGTTTTTCCATGAGAAATTTAGATAAGGTCTTCCGCGAGTACCACAACTCGCCTTTCAGGATATCCTTGACACCCTTTACATGAATGCTGATGGGATCACTTGCATAGAAAATTCCATGGAGCCCTTGTTCCACGGCCATCCGTTCGAGCCCTTCTTCTGGCATGACATTGAAAAGGGCCACGAGACATTCCTCCGATTTGCCGGATGGTTGGGCCGGGATAAAGCCGGACCAGGATTTCAAATCGCGACTATAAAAACAATCTAATAATATAATATGCTTATGTGCAGGATAGGCATTTATGGCGCTTGCCAGGTCCACCTCATTGCGATACAGACAAGGGAGACCCAGTTTTTTTTCCAGATAGCGGGACAGCAACTCATTTTGAAGCCGGTTGGGGCCGATGACGTGAACGATTGCCGCCGCCGGTTTATCCGGGGATTTGTTTTCCTGGTGCATATCGCCCATCATGAATGAGGGGAAATCCGGTAACGCCCGTCAAACAACACGGCCATCCCATCCGTTTCCGTACGAAGAACTTTACCCGTAATTGCGATTTGCGACCGGCGTCCCTGCAAACCGGCGATATTGTCCAGGTGAAGCCATAAAACCAGATCAACACAGGCACCTGCCTTCAATGGAGGCCTCCCATGAAAAAAAGCACCCCCTGCGCAGACATTGACGGTCATCAAATCAATTTGTTGTTTAACCCCATTGTCGCCGGCAAAAACGACCCGGGCCGGCATTTTCAAGACGAACCTCTCCAGGTTTCGTCTTTCCGTAATCGCCATATCTTCCTTCTCCAGGGAATAACCAATGTTATTGGATTGACAAACGGTTTGCAGCGGCCGATGGCTCCTTCGTCTTTATGACCCAAAACCACTTCATTTTCAACTGTTTTAAAAACCGTTTTTCTTTTTTTTGCTATTGAAAAAAGAAGTGCTTCAGCCTAACAATAACACCAATAGGGAAAAGTGCTGCGGAGACATGCCGGTTCCGCGCCCATCATCCGGAGAGCGGGATAACGATGAACCATGAAACCGATCCGCTGCTGCAGTATTTCCGGCAGCAGGCGGAAAAATTGTTCGCAGGCGCCAGCGGCAGTCACGATTGGGAACACACCTTGAGGGTTTACAGACTTTGCGAGCGCCTCGGGAAAACAGAAAAAGCGGATATGCTCGTCTTGAAAACCGCGGCCCTGCTTCATGATATCGGCCGGTGCCATCAAGACCGAGCCAACGGCGAACTCTGTCATGCTGAAAAAGGAGCTCAAATGGCAGCCGAGTTGATCGCCAATGCCGATCTGTCCCCTGAACAGAAGCAGAACATTCTGCATTGTATTCGCAGCCATCGATTCCGCGGGGGTGAAGAGCCCCGCACCATGGAAGCGAAGCTCCTTTTCGACGCCGACAAACTAGACTCCATTGGCGCCGTGGGCGTTGCCAGGGCCTATCTGTTCGCCGGCGAAGTCGGCGCCATGTTGCACAATCCCGGCCATGATGTGAGCAACACCAAGGCTTATTCGAGAGAAGACACCGGCTTCCGGGAATTCAAGGTCAAGCTCCGCCATATCAAGGACCGGGTCATGACCAGGGAAGGGCGCCGGCTTGCACAGGAACGCCATGAGTTCATGACGGCCTTTTTCAACCGCTTCATCGAAGAATATGAAGGTCAACGATAAAAAAGCGGAACCTTCCGATCCTTGCTTTGAGAGCAGCATTGATATATGCTGAATTAAGCAGCGGTATCTGCAAAAAACGATACGCACTTGTTTCGGGAATCGAAGTATTCGATTCAGCGGATTGGGACCATCCACATAACAGAAACAGTCAGGCGAATGCCCGAACAGAAAAATGCCAAGCGGAAAAGGTTTTCGGCGGCTCCACTTCAGCGGAACTCATGCGAGCGCTGCGGAGTTTGTTGTCGCAAGGGTGGGCCGGCGCTGCACGCGGGAGACGCCGACGGAATTCGCGACGGCCGAATCCTGCTGAAGTTTCTCTTCACCATCCGCAAGGGCGAACCGGTTTATGATAATATCCGTGGTCAGGTCCGCCCCGCCATGGATGACATCATCAAAATCAAATCCCGCCCAAACTCCAGCATCTGTATTTTTTATAATCTGGCATCCACCGGTTGCGGCATTTATCCCCATCGCCCGCTGGAATGCCGGCTGCTTACATGTTGGGATACGGAGGCTATTACAGAATGGTATCAAAAAGAACGACTGACACGGAAAGAACTGGTGGCGGAAATTAACGGGCTTTGGGAGCTGATATCGGCCCACCAGGAACGCTGTTCCTATGATCGATTGGCCCGGACTCTCGAGTCGAAAAAGGGAGCCGATCCCGGTTTTGGTGCGCAGGAAATTCTTGAAATGGTACACTATGACGAATATCTGCGGGAAGAGATTCCCAAGAAAAGCGGCATTGACACGGAAATCCTGGAGTTTCTGCTTGGACGTCCGATGCGCCAAACAGTCCGGATGTTTGGAATTCACGCTGACAAGGCGAACAGCGGAACCGAAATTTTCCCAGCGCCGAAGATCCTCAGGGGCACAGAACAGGTCTGATGTGAGGGTCGCTGATACTCATATCCGGAAAATGACGGTCACTTTCGCTCTTTCCATTTTGATCACTTCTTGTTTTGTCATGGGACCGGCCGCATCCCTGGCCGCCCAGGATCCATTTGATTTTCCGGTGGATTCGGAAAAACTGAAGACCGGTGAGCCGCAGCTGTTTCAACGGGCGTACCCCCCCCAGGGCCACAACAAAAAAAAGCAGATCGCCGGAATCATCCTGATAAACGCCGGTCCGGACGATGTCTGGGAAGTGGCAACAGAATGGGACGAACTGGGCCGGTTCGTCCCGGATGTCGAATATTACAAAACCATCCTGGTTCTGGAGCCGGCAGGAAACGGCCGAATCGGCAAATCCTTCATCGAGGGCAAATTGGATGTGCCGTTGTTCAATATCCAATACACCCTGGATGTCATGTTTGATCAGTCAGGACTGCGGCAGGAATGGCGCTTGATGACCCCGGAAGAAATCAATATTTACAATCTGATCGGCATCCAGCTCAAACGCTCCAGCAGCGGCATCGAAAGCATTGAGGGCGCATCCTGGATCCGCCCGGCGGATGGCGGACGGAAAGTGGTTTACATCTATCTTTCCACGGTGGAATACTCCATGATACTACCTGAATTTCTTGAAGAATACCTATCACGCAATGCCTTGGCGGGTTATCTGGAGGGGATCAAAAAACGCGTGGAATCCCAGGGTGTATATGTAAAACAGCCTTTCAGTCTTTTTGCTCCTTGATTTCTTTCATTGGATCGCGCCCCCTTTCAAACAACTCCGGACGGCGGTTTGGTAAAAAATAGCGCATGCGATGCCCCCGGATGTTTCTGAGTTCGTCCATGGAAAGATCGACTATCATCATGGCCTCACGGGTAGCGCTGAACCTTTTTTTAAGAATGTCGCCGGAGGGGCTGATGGCGACCGCTAGACCGGGAAAAAACAAACCGTCCCCGTTGTCGCCGATTTGATTGCAAGCGACGATGAACAAACTGTTGTCGAAAGCCCTGGCTCTCAAATGCCGCAACCAGGATCGGTATTTTTCCGCTGGTGTCCCCCGGGGAGAAGCGTGGGGAATGAAAATGACGTCCGCCCCGCTTTCCGCCATGAAGGTGGACAACTCGGGAAAGTGGGCGTCGTAACACAACTGGATGCCGAATGTCAGCCCCCCGGACCGGAAGAGGGGAATGTCTTGCCCGGCCTGAAAAACGGATCGTTCAGGTGGCGCTATGTGCAGTTTTCGATAGACCCCCAGGCAGCCGTCAGGCTGGATCACCAGATGGCTGGCATAGGCGCCTCCCTGTTCATCCTTCTCCATCAGGCCGGCCAGAATCGTTGTTCCGCTGCGGCGGGACATGGCTTTCACGGTTTCCGTCACCGGATCATTCAGCTTTCGCGCAGCGTTAAGCCGGCAAGCCTTCGTTCCATAACCGGAAATGTTCAGCTCCGGAAAACAGACGATACGCGCGCCTTTGCTGGCGGCCCTATCAACCCACCGGCGCATGCGGGCCAGATTGTCCGGTTCCTTTTCCACCGGTGCATAAGCAATGACAGCGGCAATGCGAACGGCTTCCATTACAGGTCGAACTTGGCCCTGATTTTAAAAACACGGGTTGCCGGGAGATTGAGGACCCGAACG
Source organism: Thermodesulfobacteriota bacterium (assembly GCA_049320885.1). GTDB lineage: Bacteria > Desulfobacterota > Desulfobacteria > Desulfobacterales > SURF-7 > DYJD01. Next base: position 371,387 of record JBMORA010000001.1, read on the forward strand.
CCGGTTTCGGTCTCGATCTGTCCTAAATAGGTTTCAATCAGTTCCATGGTGGGCGCGATGAAAGTGAACCAGATATTATAATCGTTGTCACGCTCATAATTATGAGTCACCCCGGGATATCGGTTCACGGTTGCGGTGAACAGGTCGATTTTATTCTCAGGCACTCTGGCGGCACAAAGCGTGCTGACAAAACCCAGTTTGTCCGGCGAGAAATTACCGCCTATCCGACGGACGATGCCGGCGTCTTTCAACCGAATGAGGCGCTGGATGACATCCTCCTCGGCCAATCCCAGTTCCCTGGCGATCATATGATAGGGCCTTGCCGTTATTGGGAAATTCGACTGGATCCGGTTGAGGATGGATTTGTCGATGGAATCCATTTGGATTTCATTCTCTCCGGTTATCGGCGGCTTCATGGTTTTTCTCCATTGCGGGTATGAACTGCAGATGGACCTTGCGGGTTCGCGGACCGTCAAATTCGCAGAAAAAAACGCTCTGCCATAACCCGAGAACCAGACGCCCCTGCTCGATGGCAACCAATTCCGAGGCCCCCACCAGGGTTGCCTTCATATGAGCGGCGGAATTGCCTTCCACATGACGATATCCCCCGGACCACGGAATGAGGCGATCCAGAAGGCCGTCCATATCCCGTGGGACATCGGGATCGGCATTCTCGTTGATCGTCACTGCCGCCGTGGTGTGCGGAACGAATACCATGCAAACACCGCTCGAAACACCCCGGCTATCCACCGCTTGCTGAATCCGTGCGGTGATATCGATGAATTGGGTCCGGGTTGCAGTCGTGAGGGTCAGGATCATGGGCCATCAGTTGTGGCACAAAGTCTGAAATAATAATCTGAAATAGTAATCTGAAATAAAAAAGGCCCTGACTGGATCAGGGCCTCTCCATAACGATGAAGCGAAGAGCTTATACGCATCCGGTCGGTTTGGGAAGGCCGGCCATTTTGCAAGCTCCTTTTCCCGGTCCGGAGGGGAAGAGCTCATAAATGTGTTTCAGTTTGAAGGTGGTCAGTTTGGAGAGAACCCGAACCATTGGAGCGATACCGTTCTTTTTATAGTAGTCCTGAAGGACATTGATGACCTTCCAATGTTCCTCGTTGAGTTCGTCGATGCCTTCCTGCTCTTTAACGTACATGACCCAGTTTTTGGACCACTGGTTGAAATCCAGGATGAAACCGTCTTCATCTATCTGAAATTTCTCGCCGTTGAATTCAACATCAGCCATTTAGATAACCTCCTTTATCTGATTATTTTTCACCAGGCCTCTTGCCCGTCTTGTCCTTCAATTCCCGTGTATACTGTTTGAAAGTGAGACATTTATACCAAACCGCCGGCATTGTCAATATCAAAAGTTATCCGTATTCCCCTGATAAGATCCCGGCCGTCATCCCATGATCCGGTTAATACTCCCGGGGTGTCCGGTTGATCTGGTCCAGGGTGAAGACTGGGCCGTCCTTGCAGACGAATTCCTTGCCGATGTTGCAGCGGCCGCACATTCCGAAACCGCATTTCATCCGGTTTTCAAGGCTCATGATGATGTGATCATGGGCATACCCCAGTTTTTCCAGAACCGGTTGGGTGAACTTGATCATGATGGGCGGTCCGCAGACGATGGCGTAGGTATTGTCGTCCCCCTGGGGCGCTTTTTGTTCGGTGATCGGCGGGACGAAGCCGACATTGTATTTCCAATCCGGATCATCGGTTCGATCCACGGTGATGTGCATGTTGATATCGTCCCGTTTTTCCCATTCGATCAGTTCCTGCTTGTAAAGCAACATGCCGGGGCTTCGGGCGCCGTAGACCACATCAATGGTGCCGAATTTGGAACGGTTGGCCGGATCCAGCATATAGACGATGGACGACCGCAGGGTGGTGAAGGCGAAACCACCGCCGACGATCAGGATGTTTTTTCCTTCCAGCTTTTCCCAGGGATACCAGTTGCCCAGCGGACCACGGATACCCATGACATCGCCGACCTTCATGTTGTGCAAATGGCTGGTCACCAGCCCGGCCTTGTTCACCGTGAACATGACAAAGCCTTTTTCCACCGGTGACGAGGCGATGCCGATGGGGATTTCCCCCTTGCCGGGAATGGAAAGCTCCCCGAACTGACCGGCCTTATAGGCGTACTTGGCCTCATCCTCGGGATTGATGAATACAAATTTAAACGTCTTCAAATTTTTATCTTCGGTCTCGGTGATGATCTCGTCGATCCGGACCGGATAAGGTAAATATGGATTTTGCACAGTGCCTCCCATTATCGTTTTACCGCGCAGGCTTCGGTATCCGCGGAATGACTGTTCATGATGTTGCAGACCTTGCGGATATCAATGTTGACCGGGCAGGAACGGATGCATCGGCCGCAGCCGACACACATGACACCGTCCTCGTATTTATCCAGGAAGTACTTTAATTTGTGCATGAAGCGCTGACGCACCCGCTGGACTTTGGTTCCCCTTGGATTGTGACCGGTTGTATGAATCGTGAAAAGCGGATACATGCAGCTGTCCCACGTCTTCATGCGCTTACCGCTTTTGCCGTGGGTTTCATCCTGGATGTCGAAGCACCAGCAGGTGGGGCACACATAGGTACAGGTGCCGCAATTGATGCAGGCGAAGGCAACATCTTCCCAGAAATCCGCCTCATACAGCGCCATGATGGATTGCTTGCGGATATTGTCGAAAGCGATGGAAGAACGAATCCTGGACTCGGCCGCGGTTTTCAACTCGGCGATGCGTTTTTCACCTGCGGCGCCGGCGTCGGTCACCCAGCCCGCCGCCTTGGCGAAGGCTGCGCCTTTATCCGTGATGATTTTGGCCAGATAATGATCCCCCGCGTCCACCAGCAGGACATCCAGCCCGCGTTCATCGAAAGGACCGGAGTCGGTGCTGGTGCTGAAATCGAGACTGCCGGGCTCGTTCACCGCCAGCCCCACAAAAGTGCAGGCCGCATAAGCATCGCACCAGTACGGATCACGATACTCGGGGGTATCGAAATTCTTTTTCACCAATAAAAAAGCCGCCGCATCATAGGGGCGGATGCCGATAATCGCGCGGGGAGAATAGTCTTTCCGGGCTTCCTGCATCCGGTTGCAGGCGTCGCTGGTTTCGTCCGTCGTATATACCATCAAGACTTCCTGGGGTGGGAAAGCGATGGATTTGGGCGAAAGGCGCGTATCCGTGGCGGCCATATCCGGCAGCTCATCCGGCCCCAGGGCTTTGAATTCGCTGAAGTCCTTGTCCTGCACGCGGGCCGGACCAACCAGATGATAGGCACTCCGGGTTTTCCCGATGCCGGTGGCCCAGTCTTTTTTGTCGATTTTGAAGACCTTCATAGTATCTGCCTTTACTCGTTATGTTGGGTGTTCCGTCGGTCGGCGTGCCGGCGGCCGGGAAAACGACCGCCCGCCGGTCGAACGCACTGCGTCCGGGCACCGGAATATTATTTGATGAAATCCTCCGGGTCATCGGGTTTGAATGTATCCAGGGGCGGACGTACATCCAGCGACATGCCGGCTTCCCATCCATACAGCTCGAAGGCGTCCTTCTCCAGTTTTTTGGTAAACGCCCGCATATTGATGTTGACCGGGCAGGCCCGCTGGCAGGCCCCACAATCCGTGCAGCGGCCGGCGCAATGGTAGGCCCGCAGGAAATGGAACGTGCGTGTATCGATGGGATCCAGTGTTTTGCCGACCCACTGGGGACGGGATTCATCCACAAAGCAGGTGGGGCAATAGCACAACGGGCAGGCATTCCGGCAGGCATAGCAGCGAACACAGGCTGACAGCAGGTTGTCAAAATATTGCCATTTTTCGTCCGGATTCATGGCTTCCACCGTGCGCACGTCCGCGTAGCGGTCCACATTCTTCTGCTCCGCCACCAGTTCCGCGGCCAGCTCGTCATAAATCACCGGGTTGCGGTGAATGCAGACCGCGCAGTTCTCCTGAAGCATCTCGGATTTTTGAAAGGTTTTTTCAACGCCGCCGCCGGTGACCGCCACCGTATCGCCCGATTCGGTAACGGTTTCGATCTCTGTTTTGCATGCCGCGGCGATTTTATGCCGGTCGATCATGCCCGTGCAGGGGACGCCGATAATGATCAGCTGTTCCCGCTTGATTTTGTTTTCAACGATGTGGGTGACGATATTGCGGCTGTCGCATCCCTTGGCCACGACACCGATTTTTTCCTTGCGGCCGGTGAGGTAATTGGCCAGGTTGATGCCGCAATTGCCGTCCCATACCAGTTGGACGACATCGCCGGGTTTTTTGATGAAACAGGGCTCGTTCATCATGGGCATGGTCCCCTTGCGGAATCCGATGACCATCTCCACCTGGCAATCCTTCAGCAGCCGTGCGGCGATTTCCTGAATTTTGTCTGTACGTGATGACATGTTACGCTACCTTCGCTTCATGCTTGACAAATTTTTTGTTGGGGCCTAACGCCTTGACCGCTTCCGTCACTTCCGTGACCACCTTGACGAATTTGGTCGATTCCGCGGATGAGACCCATGAGAAATGGAGGCGTCCAGGTTCGACCCCCATGTGTTCCATCAAGTTGTTGAATAACGCGAATTTCCGCCGGGCATGATAATTACCTTCCAGGTAATGACATTCTCCGGGATGTCACCCGGACACCCAGACCCCGTCCGCGCCTTCGCGCAGGGCGCTCAAGGCGAATTTCGGACTCATCCGGCCGGTGCAAGGTATTCTGATAACGCGGATATTCGGCGGATATTGCATTCGACTGACGCCGGCCAGGTCAGCGGCGCCATAGCTGCACCAGTTGCATAAAAAACTGAAAATTTTCGGTTCCCATTCAGACATGCTTCATTTCTCCTTCAATCATTGAGGTAGCAGGCACCGTGGATTATGGCGCCCGGCTGATTCTTCAGACCGCCCCATGCACTGCGAAAATCTGGGCGAAGATCTGGTCGTTGTCAAAGCCCTTCAGATGAATGGCGCCGCTGCGGCAGGAGGCGACACACAGGCCGCATCCTTTGCAGAGGACCGGATTGATCTCCGCCTTTCCGGCAAACGGCCCCTTCTCGGTATAGGACGGGGCGGAATACGGACAGATGGACAAACAAACACCGCAGGAACTGCACATACCTTGATCTGTCTTGGCTACTGTACCGCTGGTATGGATTTTTTCACGGGCCAGCAAAGTAACCGCGCGCGAAGTGGCCGCCTTGGCTTGGGCCACGGATTCGTCGATGGGTTTGGGATAATGGGCCAAACCACAAAGGAAAACACCGTCCGTGGCAAATTCGGATGGTCCGAGTTTGGCATGTCTTTCCACAAAGAATCCGTCTTCATTGATGGGAATTTTGAAGAACTGGGCAAGCCGCTCATCCCGGTTTGGAATGATCGCCGATGCCAGGGTCAGAAGATCGGCTTCGATTTCCATGGGACGTCCAAGAACATGGTCGATAACGCTTACCATCAAGCGACCATCCTTCAGGTGAACTTCCGGCTTGCGGGAAACGGAGTACCGAATAAAGATAACACCGGCTTCGCGAGCCGCCTTGTACAGATATTCCCTTTCCCCGTAAGTCCGGATATCACGATACAGGATGAACACGTTCATGGCGGGATTCAATTTTTTGAGAGCCAGTGCGTTTTCCACGGAGTGGGTGCAGCATACCCGTGAACAATATGGTCTTTCCTTTTCCCTGGAGCCGACGCACTGAATGAATACGGCGCAATGGATATCTTTCATGGAAGGTTCCCCGTCCATCAGTCTCTTGTCCAGTTCGAGACTGGTCAGCACGCGCGGATCTTTTCCATAACCGTATTCATCGGGCTCAAAAGCCCGGGCGCCGGTTGCAATCACCGCCACACCATGCTCAACGACCTGATTCTCCCGATCTTTCGTCAGGGTGGTTTTAAAATTTCCAACGAACCCCTCGACATTGCTGATGGAAGTATTCAGATGCACATGGATGTTGTCGTTCCGGCTGACGGACTGAACCAGCATGGAAAGGCGTTCCTGTACGTTCTCTCCCTTGGCGGTTCTGGCGATGCTCAATGCCTGACCGCCGAGCTGCCCGGTCTGTTCCACCAGATGGGTTACATACCCTTGATTGGCGAAGCTTTGTGCTGTGGTGAGACCGGAAATTCCTCCGCCGATTACAAGGGCTGTCTGGTTGACGGTAAGTTCAGCCTCTTCCAGGGGCACCGTCAAGGCCACTTTGGAAACGGCCATGCGGACCAAATCCTTGGCCTTGCTTGTCGCCAAATCCGGATTGTGCTTATGCACCCAGGAGTTGTGGTTGCGGATATTGGCCATTTCGAAAAGATATTTATTCAAGCCCGCGTTAATCAAGGTTTCCTTGAACAACGGCTCATGGGTTTTGGGTGTGCAGGCTGCCACAACGATCCGGTTCAGTTTCTTTTCCTTGATGATCTGAACCATGTTTTCCTGGGTGTCCTGGGAGCAGGCGTACAGGTTGTCGGTGGCGTATTCCACATACGGAAGCCTTGCGGCGTATTCCGCCACGTTCGGTACGTCCACGGTGCCGGCGATATTGGTGCCGCAGCGGCAGACAAACACTCCGATACGAGGTCTTTCTCCGGTGACATTGAGCTCAGGCACCGCTTCCGGAGTTCTGGTAAGAGTATTTCGGGCCGCGGTAAGCAATTCTCCGGCGGCTTCAGCAGCCGCACTGGCGTCGATGACCGATTGGGGAATGTCTTTTGGGCCCTGGAAAGCGCCGCAGACGAATATCCCTTTCCGTGAAGTTTCCACCGGAGTAAATGAGTCGGTCTGACAGAATTTGCCGGCGGTGAGTTTGATCCCCAGGGAATCCGCAAGGGCGATGTTCTGTTTGGCGGTCTCAAGGCCGATGGAAAGAACAACCATGTCGAATACTTCCGTCTTAACCTGGCCGTCCTCGGTCACATATCGCAGTTCCAGATCATCGCTACCCAGAACCGGGGCGATCGTATGAACCCGGCTGCGAACGAACCGGATGCCGTGTTTTTCCCTGGCCGCATCATAGTAGCGCTCGAATTCCTTGCCATGGGTCCGCATATCCATGAAGAAAATGGCGCATTCCAGATCATCACCCGCATGTTCCTTTGCGATGATCGCCTCTTTGATGGCGTACATGCAGCAGACCGATGAACAGTAGGAATGGTCGCACTTGTTCATATCCCGGGAACCAACGCACTGGAACCAGGCAATCTTTTTTGGTTCCCGATGGTCCTTTGACTGTCGGGTGACATGCCCCATGGTGGGACCCGATGCTGAAAGGATGCGCTCGAATTCCATGGAGGTGAGCACATTGGGATGATTGGCGTAATTATAATTGTCAAAGGCCGATGGATCGAAAGGCGTAAAACCCGGCGATAAAATAACCGAACCCACTTTCAGGGAAAGGGTCTGCTCTTTCTGATCGTAATCGATCGCCTCCGCCGGGCAGACTTTCTTGCAGTTGCCGCATTTCCCCTTGGTGAGGTAGATACATTCCTCCGGGTTGATGCTGTATTTCAATGGAACCGCCTGGGCGTATTCCACGTAAATCGCCTTCCGTTTGGACAAACCGCTGTTGTAGGTGTCCAAAACTTTCTTCGGACATTTTTCAGCGCAGGCGCCACAGCCGACGCATTTGTTTTCATCCACATAGCGGGGACGTTGGCGGAGCGTAACCTGAAAATTTCCGGCTTCCCCCTCAATGGATTGAATGTCGCACAATGTTTTTAGTTCGATGTTCAGATGCCGGCCGACCTCGACCAGTTTCGGTGAAATAATTCACATCGCGCAATCGTTTGTTGGAAAGGTCTTGTCCAATTGGGACATGACACCGCCGATGGACGGCCCCTTTTCAACCAGGTAAACATAATAACCGGAATCAGCCAGATCCAGAGCGGATTGCATACCGGCAATCCCTCCGCCCACGACCATCACGGATCCAATAACATCTTTTGACATGTGCGGTTGTCTCCTGTTTCGATAAGTTGCTTATATAGCAAGTTCTTTTAGAACTGATACCATTTTTTTGACATAAAGGTAACTGAATATATAATGGTCTAAACTTTGTCAATGAAAAATCGTTGGTTTGGAATCGATAAATCATATCGAAATAGTAGGAAATATCGCCGCTGATCGCAGCCCATGATCCTTCAGGCAGCAATTTTGGGGATTCTGCAAAAAAATAAAATCCGGTTGAATAAAGATCAGGGTGGATGTAAAAATGCAAAATTACATATTTCCTCACGGAACATACACGCTCGGTCAGGAACCGCCGGACGGACGGGAATAGCCATGACAGCCGGAAACACACGCGAAATACCCTACAACTATACATCAGCAGATGATGCCAGAATCACAAAATTTCTGTTCGACCCATCGGTTTGGTACGCCATGGAAAAGATGCGTTTTCAACGCAAGACCGGACGGCTGGCCAGACTGCTCATGCGCGTGATGGGAGATTTATTCATGGCACGGCGGAATCCGTTTCTGTACCAGGAACTGGTTGCGGATTCCGCGCGACGCGGAAAATTTCTTGCCGAGCTTCGGGCGTCCATCGTTTTCATCGAATCCAAATCCGCCGCTTCCATTGAACTGAACACCGTGCTGGAACGGTGCCGCACCGGCCTGGAGGAGCTGGCCGGAGAACTCGAAAAAACGGGCGTTCTGAGGCAGAAAACCATCAAAAAACTGGGCGCCGTTATCGGAGAGGACAATGTCTGTTTTGACCCCTTCAGTTTGAACAGTCATATCACGGACGCCACCGACTGGCGTCTCCATGTCCCTTTCGCCGTTGCGCGGCCGACCATGGAGGCGCAGATCCCCCCTCTGCTAACGGCCATCGCCGAGCTGGGACTGCGGGCCATTCCCCGCGGGGCCGGCACGGGATTGACCGGAGGGGCCGTACCGGTCAGACCCGGCTGCGTGATGATCAATACCGAAAAATTAAATCACATTCACGGAATTGAAATCCTGCCGAATCCGGACGAGAATGCTTCCGTCCGGGAGGTGGCCGTGCTGCATGCGGAAGCCGGTGTGATCACGGGGGACGCCATGTCCTACGCCGATACCCACGGCTATGTTTTCGCCACGGACCCCACCAGCGCCTGGGCCTGCACCATCGGCGGCAATATCGCCGAAAACGCCGGCGGTAAAACCGCTGTCTTATGGGGCACGGCCATCGACAATATCTGGTCGTTCCGGATCGCCGTTCCAGGAGGACGGAACTGGGAAGTACGCCGCAAGAATCATCCCCTGCGGAAAATTCTTCCAGACGATCTGGTCGTTTTTGAGGTTTTCGATGGAGAAAACGGAAACCTCCTGCACCACATCACCCTGCCGGGCACCGAAATCCGCAAGGCCGGCCTGGGAAAGGATATCACCAACAAGGCCCTGGGCGGCGTCCCCGGAATTCAGAAGGAAGGCACCGACGGAGTGATCACCTCGGCCCGGTTCATCCTCCACCGGGCGTACCCCTTCGTGGCCACCGCCTGCCTGGAATTCTTCGGCGACGATATGGATGAGGCCGCCCGGGTGATCTGCGATCTTTCAAACGCCTTTGTGGACCGGGGCGAGGAAGCCTTGATGGCCCTGGAACATTTTGACGAGGAATACGTACGCGCCATCGGTTACAAAACCAAGGCTCCCCGCAGGGAAACCCCGAAAGCCGTATTGCTGGTGGATATGGTGGCGCAGGAAGAACGTCAGCTGGAACGCGCCAGGACGCGCTTGTCGGATTTGCTGCGCCCCTATCCGAACACCGGCCTTTTTTTCGCGGCGGACAGGATCGAGGCCGCCCGTTACTGGCAGGACCGCAAAAAACTCGGCGCCATCGCCGCCCGCACCAATGCGTTTAAACTGAACGAGGATATCGTTCTCCCGCTGCCGGCCCTGGCCGAATTCGCCGACTTTGTCGACCGCTACAACATCGAGGAGGAACGCCACAACCAGAGAACCCTTGTCTGGACATGGGGAACCTACCTGGAAACGGCCAAGCCCATTGCCGATCCCCAGTGGCTGGACGCAAAAATCGGCAAGGCCCGGGAACTGCTGGCCAACGCCATCGAAAGACTGACATACGCCGGCAAGGACCACCTGCGCCAGGAAACCCACATCCGTGAACTGAAATCCGAGTTGCTCGACCTTTTCCGGGGTTACAGCCGGGTTTCCGATGAGATCGGGAAGCTCTACACCGAAATCCGTTCCCACCTGATCGTCATCGCAACCCATATGCATGCCGGCGACGGGAACGTGCATGTAAATATTCCCGTGTTTTCAAACGACCGGGAAATGATGGCCCGGGCCGCGGAAACCGCCGAGATCATCATGGCCAAGGCCGTGGAACTGGACGGAGTGGTGAGCGGAGAACACGGCATCGGTTTCACCAAGCTGGCCCATATCGACCCCCGCCGGCTTGAGGAACTGGCCGAATATCGGCGGAAGATCGACCCGGAGGGCTTGATGAATCCGGGCAAATTGTCCGATCTCGCCGTGCCGGCGCTGGTATTCACTCCCTCCTTCCTCCTGCTCGGCCTCGAAGCCCAGATTCTCCGGCACGCCTCCCTGCAGGAATTGGGGGAACACATTTCCAAATGCATCCGCTGCGGGCGGTGCAAAGCGGATTGCTGTACGTTTTATCCGTCCGGCAACCTGTTTTTCCATCCGCGCAATAAAAATCTGGCCATCGGCGCATTGATCGAGGCCCTGCTCTACGACGCCCAGCGCTCCCACTCCACCCGCTTCGATTTTCTGCGTTACCTGGAGGAAATCGCCGATCACTGCACCATCTGCCATAAATGCGTCAGTCCCTGCCCGGTGAATATCGACACCGCTGAAGTCTCGATCCTGGAACGCAGGCTGCTGGTTGAAAAACGTTTCAAGCAATCCCGGCCGCTGGTCCGGATGACCCTGGCATATCTGGAAAGCCGCTCGAAGCTGTTCAACGGTCTGTTCCGGGTCGGTGTGCTGCGTTGGGGCAGCCGCATTCAGCGGCTGGGTCACCGTCTGTCGCGCCTGGCCGTCGGCCCTGAGGGCCGCCGGAGGAGACCCTTGCTGGAGTTCCTGGCATCCCCGGTGACCGCGGTTCCGCGGCAAAGCATGCGGGCTGATCTCCCGACCTGCGCCGGGAATCAGGCGGTCTATATCCGTCCGGACGGGGAAATCCGACGGACGGTCCTGTACTTTCCGGGATGCGGATCGGAACGTTTGTTTTCCCGTGTGGGCCGGGCCTCCCTTTACATCCTGCTGCGTTCCGGCGCCGCCGTGGTGCTGCCGCCGCCCTTTCTCTGCTGCGGATATCCGGCACGGGTGAACGCCAAAACCGACATGGAGGGCCGGGTGGTCCTCAGGAACACCATCATCCTGAACCAAATCCGGGACATGTTCGGCTATCTTTCCTTCGACGCCTGCATCGTCAGCTGCGGAACCTGCCGGGAAGCCCTGAAGGATCAGGCCCTGGAATCCATATACAACGCCCCGCTGGTGGATGTGGCCCAATTCGTCCTGTCCGAGGGGTTGACCTTCGAAAGCCGGGGAGAGCTCTATTATCACCGCCCATGCCACGACTCCCTCGAAGGCGCGGCCCTGGAACTCTTGTCTCGTCATGGTGGCGGGCATATCCGGGAAATCCCCCATTGCTGCTCGGAGGCGGGGACCCTGGCCCTCAGCAGACCGGACATCGCCGCCGCCATGCGGACCCGCAAGAGCCGGGCCATGCGGCTCGTCCTGGCGAGCCGGCGGGAATCCGTGACATTGCTGACCAATTGTCCGTCCTGCCTGCAGGGACTGGGCCGGCACCCGCAATTGCGCTGCGTCCCCCGGCACATAGCCGAGGAAATCGCCGGCGGCATCGGGGGGGAAACGTGGGAAAAAGAATTGCATCAAACAGTAAAACAGGCGGAAGTCATCGCTTTTTAGATCCCAGGACGCCGCGCCTCCCGGAAAACAACAGATTTTTTCCTTGAAGAAGCCGCGGCAAGGCGGGTAAAACGGCATCTATGGAAAAACCGATCATCATCGTCATCTGCGGCCCGACCGGTGTCGGAAAAACCGCCGCCGCCATCGATCTGGCCCTGGACTTTCACGGTGAAATCGTCAGCGCCGATTCCATGCAGGTTTATCGGCACATGGACATCGGCACGGCCAAACCGACGTCTGCAGAGAAAGCGGCGGTGCCTCACCACCTCATCGACGTGGTGGATCCGGATGCTCCGTTCGACGCGGCCCTGTTCGCCGAATTGGCCGGCAATGTGATCGAGGATCTGCGGATTCGGGGTATCCTCCCCTTCGTGGTGGGCGGCACCGGTCTGTATCTGAAAGCCTTGCTCCATGGGCTTTCGCGGGCCCTGCCGCCGGACCCGGACATCCTTCTGCGCCTGAAACGGGAAGCCGCCGAAAAGGGCTCGCCCGTCCTTCATCGGCGCCTGTCGGTCTGCGATCCGGCTTCGGCGGCGAGAATTCATCCCAACGACACCTTTCGCATCGTCCGGGCCCTTGAGATATATGAAAAAACCGGACGGACGATTTCCGCCATCCATGCCGCCCACCGGTTCGCCGGCTCGCGCTATCGGGCCTTGAAAATCGGGCTGCGGATGGATCGAGAGACGCTTTACGACCGCATCGAAAAACGGGTCGACCGCATGCTGGCGTCCGGATTGCTGGAGGAAGTCAACCGCTTGCTGGAAAAAGGTTTTCACGAAAACCTGAAATCCATGCAATCCATCGGCTACCGGCACATGACGGAATATCTCATGGGAAAAACCGGCTGGGATGAAACCGTGATGCAGCTGAAACGCGACAGCCGGCGGTATGCCAAGCGTCAACTCACCTGGTTTGCCGCCGACCGGGAGATCCGCTGGTTTTCAACGGACCAGGGGGAAGCGATGCGCCGGGAAATCCGGAGCGTACTGGCATAGATGACAACACTGCAAACAAGAAGTGGGACGGATATGAAATTCTCTGGTATCAAGACAGCCTCGAACCGGCGGCCCCGGGTCGAACGCGTTTGGAACGGCCGGAAGGCGAACGCCTTCATCACCGCAACCGCCTTGATGGCGATCTTGAACGGATGCATGCAGGTGGGACCGGACTACACCAGGATGGAACCCGAATTGCCGCCGCAATGGCGGACGGAAATGGCCGGAGGTCTGAGCGCATCGGCAACTCGGCCGGCAACCCTGGCCGGCTGGTGGACCACGCTGAATGATCCGGCTCTCAACGCCTTGATGGCCGAAGCCGTCTCCGGCAGCCTGGATATCCGGGTTGCCCTTGCACGGATCCGGGAAGCCCGGGCTCTCCGGGGTATCAGCCGTGCCGACCTCTTTCCCACATTGGATGCGTCCGCCTCGGCGATCAAATCACGCTCCAGCCAAAACAGCGGCGCCGGGCGGGAAAGCGAACTGTATTCCGCCGGATTCGACGCCGGCTGGGAATTGGATGTTTTCGGCGGCCTCCGTCGCTCGGTGGAGGCGGCTCAGGCCGATCTGGAAGCCGTCCATGAGGAACTGCACGCGGCGATGGTGAGCCTGATGGCTGAAGTGGCGTTGAATTATGTGGAACTGCGCACGTTTCAGAGCCGGCTGGCTGTGACCGAAGCCAATATCAAGACCCAGCAGGAAACCCATGACCTGAACCGATCCCTCTACCAGGCAGGAATGACCAATGAACTGGTGGTGCAGCAATCCCTGCGGATCCTGGAAAGCTCCCGCTCCCAGATTCCGACCCTTGAAAGCGGCGTTTCGGCGGCCAAAAACCGTCTGGCGGTGCTGCTGGGAAAGCAACCGGGTGAACTTCATGGCCAACTCGATGGACACCGGCCCCTGCCGGTGCTCCCGGGCATTCTGTCGGTGGGCATACCGGCTGAGACCATGCGCCAGCGGCCGGATATCCGTAAAGCCGAACGCAATCTGGCGGCCCAGACGGCCAGAATCGGCGTGGCCACCGCCGACCTCTATCCCCGTTTCCGGCTGATGGGCAGTTTCGGCTTGGAATCTTTGAACGGCGAGGATTTCCTCCAGTGGGACAGTCATACCTGGAGTCTCGGCCCGGGAGTTTCCTGGAAAATCTTCAACGGCGGCGCCGTGCGTCAACATATCGAGCTGTGGACCGCCCGCCAGGAGCAGGCCCTGATTCAATACCAGGAGACGGTTCTCCTGGCCCTGGAGGAAGTGGAAACCGCGTTGACCGCTTACGCCAAGGAACAGGCCCGCCGGGATGCCGTTTCCAAGGCCGCCGTTGCCGGGCAGCGGGCCGTCATGCTGGCCAAGGAGCAATACCGGGCTGGTCTGGTGGATTTCAACAGCGTGCTGGACGCGGAGCGTTCCCTGTTGATCCTGGAGGATGAACTGGCCCAGAGCAACGGCGTCGTCATCTCCAACATGGTGAGACTGTACAAGGCCCTGGGCGGCGGCTGGACGAATCATCCGGCCGAAATGGAAGGAAACGGATGAAAAAACGGGCCGTTGTCAGGCCCTGATGGAGTCGACATGCTGGTTTTTCAAAGCGCTCTCGGATTTATCGCCTTTGCCCTGATCGCCTGGTGTCTGAGCGAAAACCGCCGGCAACCGCCGGTCCGGATCATTGTCGTGGGCATGCTGGGGCAACTGCTCCTGGCCCTGGTTATGCTCAAATTCCCACTGTTCACGGGGGTCTTTACCTGGCTCAACCGCGGGGTCCAGGCGATTCAGGAAGCAACCCTGGCCGGGACCTCGTTTGTGTTCGGTTTTGTGGGCGGAGGAAGTCCGCCCTTTGAAACCACCCATCCGGATTCCGGTTTCATCCTGGCCTTCCAGGCCCTGCCCCTGGTCCTGGTGATCAGCGCCCTGTCCTCGCTGCTGTTTTACTGGGGTTTGCTGCCGAAAGTCGTGAAAGTCTTTTCCTGGGGGCTGGAAAAAACCTTGAAGATCGGCGGCGCCGAAGGGCTGGGGGTATCAGCGGATATTTTTGTGGGCATGGTGGAAGCGCCCCTGCTGATCCGCCCCTATGTGCACCGAATGACCCGGAGCGAACTGTTCACCCTGATGACCTGCGGCATGGCCACCATTGCCGGAACCGTGATGGTGCTCTATGCCGGCATCCTGGAACACACGATTGAAAACGTCATGGGTCATATCCTGATCGCCTCCATCATCGCGGCCCCGGCTTCCATCGTCACGGCCAAGCTCATGATCCCCGAAACCCGTGAATTGACCCCCGGGGAGCTCAAGGCCCCGGAAGAAACCGTCAGCGCCATGGACGCCATAACCAAAGGAACCGTTCAGGGGTTGGAGTTGTTTCTTAACATCATCGCCATGATCATCGTGCTGGTGGCCCTGGTGCATCTCGTCAATCAAATCCTGGGCCTGGCCCCGGACGTAAGCGCCGAACCCCTGACCTTGCAGCGCGTTTTCGGCTGGATCATGGCGCCGGTGGTCTGGCTCATGGGCGTGCCCTGGAGTGAAGCCCGGATCGCCGGCGCCCTGATGGGCACCAAAGCCGTGCTCAACGAATTCATCGCCTATGTGGACATGAGCCGGATTCCCGCCGGTCAGTTGAGTCCCCGCACGCTTTTGATCATGACCTATGCCCTCTGCGGGTTCGCCAATCCCGGCAGCCTCGGCATCATGATCGGAGGATACAGCGGCATGGCGCCGGAAAGACGCAGGGAAATCGTTTCACTGGGATTCAAGGCCCTCATTTCCGGCACCCTGGCCAACTGCATGACCGGCGCGGTGGTGGGGATGCTGATGTAGCAAAACAATATAGTGACTATCGAACAAAGGAGGAAACAACCCGTTGGATAACAGAAGCTATCAGAAAGCGTTTATCCTGGATATGGACGGCGTGGTGTACACCGGGCCGAAATTGATGCCCGGAGCCAGGGAATTCGTGGACCGGTTGAAGCAGAGCCAGTACAAATTCCTGTTTCTGACCAACAACTCCTACCACACCCCGACGGAACTGAGGGAGCGCCTCCTGGGCATGGGCATTGACGTTACCGAAGACTATTTTTATACCTCGGCCATGGCGACGGCCAGTTTTCTCAAGGTGCAGCGGCCGGGAGGCTGTTCCGCTTACGTCATCGGCGGCAAGGGGGTCCTCGATGAGCTGGGAAAAGCCGGCGTGGAAATAACCAAAAAAAATCCGGACTACGTGATCATCGCCGAAACCGAGGAATATGATTACGCCAAAATCATCGAAGCCACCCTGCTGATTCAGGAAGGCGCGAAATTCATCGCCACCAATTCGGACATAACCGGTCCCAGCCGCAGGGGGCCGGTGCCCGCCTGCGGCGCCCTGGTGGCTCCCATCCAGAAGGTTACCGGCGTGGCCCCCTATTTCCTTGGAAAACCGAATCCGGTCATGATGTTTCTGGCCCGGAAAAAATTGGGGGTGCATTCGGCGAACTGTTTCATGATCGGCGATCGCATGGATACGGATATCGTTGGCGGCCTTGAATCAGGGATGACCGCCTGCCTGGTGCTTTCCGGAGTGACGACCAGGGAGATCATGAACCGGTTCCCGTATCAGCCCGATTATGTCTTCAACAACCTGGGCGAGATCGATCCGGACGCCATTCTGTCCAGAAGGGACAGGGTGGAAAAATAAAATCGGCCGCGGGAGCTCACCCGCGGCCGGTTGTTGATGAATATCCACGGTCGTCCTGCTACTCCTTGGGCACCTCGCTGAGCGCTATCCCCAACGCCTCGGCCACGCCCTTGCCGTAGGCCGGATCCGCCTTCAGGCAGTTGCCGATGTGGCGGATCTTGATTTCCTTGGGTGCATCGCCCATGGCCCGGGCCGTGTTTTCAAACAGCGCCTTCTGCTGCGCCGGACTCATGAGCCGGAACAATTTGCCGGGCTGGGAATAATAATCCGTGTCCTCCCGGTGGTTCCAGTGGTCGGCGGCGCCTTCCAGGCTCAACGGCGGCTCGGCGAAATCCGGCTGCTCGGCCCATTCACCGTAGCTGTTGGGCTCGTAGCCCAGCGTGCCGCCGTAGTTGCCGTCCACGCGCATGGCACCGTCGCGGTGATAGCTGTGGAACGGGCAGCGCGGTGCATTGACCGGAATCAGGTGATGATTGACGCCAAGCCGGTAACGCTGGGCATCGCCGTAGGAAAACAACCGACCCTGGAGCATCTTGTCCGGGGAAAAACCGATGCCGGGAACGATGTTGGCCGGGTTGAAGGCCGACTGCTCCACTTCCGCGAAATAGTTTTCCGGATTGCGATTCAACTCCAGGACGCCCACCTCGATGAGCGGATAATCCTTATGGAACCAGACCTTGGTGAGATCGAAGGGATGGTAGGGGCATTTGGCCGCATCCTTTTCCGGCATGACCTGGATGAACATGGTCCAGCGCGGGAAATCCCCCTTCTCGATGCTGTCGTACAGATCCCGCTGGTGACTCTCACGGCATTTGCCGATGACGGCCTCGGCCTCCGCGTCGCTGAGATTTTTGATGCCCTGCTGGCTGCGGAGATGAAATTTGACCCAGTAACGCTCCTTCTTGGCATTGATCAGGCTGAAGGTGTGACTGCCGAATCCATGCATATGACGGTAAGTGGCCGGGATTCCCCGGTCGCTCATGACGATGGTGACCTGGTGCAGGGCCTCGGGCAGCGATGTCCAGAAATCCCAGTTATTGCGGGCGCTGCGCAGATTGGTCCGGGGATCGCGTTTGACCGCGTGGTTCAGATCCGGAAACTTGAGGGGATCGCGCAGGAAAAAGACCGGGGTATTGTTGCCCACCAGATCCCAGTTGCCTTCCTCGGTGTAAAACTTGACGGCGAATCCCCGGATGTCCCGTTCGGCGTCGGCGGCGCCGCGTTCGCCGGCCACGGTGGAAAACCGGACAAACAAATCGGTTTTCTTGCCCACCGTCGCGAATATCCTGGCCCGGGTATAGCGGGTGATGTCATGGGTGACCGTGAAGGTCCCGTAGGCGCCGGAACCCTTGGCGTGCATGCGGCGTTCCGGGATCACCTCCCGGTCGAAATGGGCGAGTTTTTCCAGGAACCAGACATCCTGCAGCAATGCCGGCCCCCTGGGCCCGGCGGTCATGATATTCTGGTTGTCGACCACGGGCGCTCCGGCATTGTTGGTCAGTTTCTTTTGATTGCTCTTCGGTTTCTCTTTATTTGCCATATGATGCTCCTTTCCGTGAAATGGTGTCCAGGACCCGCAGGTCGCAAAACCAGCGGGAGCCGGCTGTTCGGCGCGGACGCTCCAAGGATGAGGTCCGGTGCCCCGTTTTTTCATTTCCGTGCAAGATGACGGCGTTGACAGCGATTGTTTCTCAGTATTCCAGATGGTCGAAGTATGGCACTCACCCACCCGGAGCAGTCAATGGAAATAGGAAAAAAGCGCTGTATGTAACTAACGATTCAATCTATTAACAAAGAATCATTATTAAGTAAATAAAAAATCAACAGGCCCTCTGGCAAGCGGGACACAAGCCAAAAAAATCCAGATGATGGTACTGAATCCGGTAGCCGGTCTTCACCGCCATCTCCTCATTCAGGTGGTCGAGGGTGGAAAGTTCCGGGTCCATGATCTTTCTGCACTTGGTGCAGATGATATGGGGATGGGGATACGGCCGGGCGCCGTCGTAGCGGTTGCTGCCGTCCGCGAATCCGAGTTCCAGGACCTCGCCGATCTCTTTCAGCAGCAGAACCGTCTTGTAGACCGTGGCAAGACTCGTGGTGGGAAACTTGGCTTTCACCGCATCGTAAATCTGGGCCACGGTGGGATGCCCTTCGCTGGCCGCCAGAATCTCGATCACCGCCATGCGCTGAGGGGTGAGACGGAAATTCTGTTCCTTCAGTCTGGTAAGCATCTGATCAAGACGCCGGGCGATATCAGTGGTATTGCGTTTCTGTCTCACAGACTCCCCCACGATCAGGACGGATGAAAAACGAGGTTGAAAGCGTAAAGAAAATATCTGATTTTTTATCCTTTTGTCAAAGTGTTTTCCTTTTTATAATTGAATTTCATTCCATTTCCGACTATTATACCAAGCCATCGGGAATGAGCCAATGCGAATCCAAAACGCCGCCATCCGTAACCGCCGTGTCTTCCGGCTGCCGGTTCTGATCGGGATGCTGATCGGCCTCGCGGCCTGCGCCGCGCCTTCGGTTCCGCCGACGACAACCCTCCCTCCGCCGGTGCCGCCGAAACGCATCAGACCCCGGCTGCCGACCATTTCCTACACCATCCAGGTGGGGGCTTTTTCCACCATCGAACGGGCCGCGCTTTACGCCGATCGTCTGCAGGCCGCAGGCCTGGACGCCTATTATTTTGTCGATGAGGACCGGCTCTGCAAAGTCCGGTTTGAGAAGTTCCCGACCAAAAAAGAGGCCGAAGCCCGCGCCCTGGTTCTGCAAGCACGGGGTCTGATCGACGAATTTTATATCATTCAGCCCTCCGTCGGCCTAGCCACCACGGCAATGAGCTCGACCCTGCGCAGCAACCTCGTCTCCACCGCCCACCGGTTCATCGGCACCCCGTATTCCTGGGGAGGGACATCCGTCCGCAGCGGATTCGATTGCAGCGGACTTACCATGACCGTTTATCGTCTCAATGGCCTGGAGCTGCCCAGGATGGCTCTGTCCCAATACCGGAACGGCGTCCCGGTGGACCGGGACGAACTGCGGCAGGGGGATCTGGTTTTCTTCGACACCGACTCCTCCGGCGGCATTTCCCATGTGGGCATCTATACCGGCCGGGACCGCTTCATCCACGCCCCCGGCCGCGGCAAGCAGATCCGCATCGCCTCTCTCTCCAACGCTTATTTCCAGAAACGCTACCGCGGCGCCCGCCGGTATTTTGACTGAAACGCAGGCCGGAATCGAAGCCCACTTTTTCTCTTGACAGTTTTATGTTTTTGTTTTAAACACTTTTTTAAAACATTTGTTTAATTTTTCCATGTTCCAAAGGAGCGCCCAATGACGGCAGCCGAAGGCGAGGGCAAATCGACCCGCGAAAAAATAATGGACGTCGCCGCGGAAGTCTTCGGTCGCCGCGGCTTCAAGGCCGCCACGATCCGTGAAATCTGCCGCCGGGCCGACGTCAACGTGGCTTCCGTGAATTATTATTTCCAGGGCAAGGAAGGGCTGTATCGCGAAGTGGCCCGGAACCTGATCGCCACCACCTTCGCACGGTATCCGGTGTCCGTCGAGGCGGAATCGGGTAATCCCCCTGAGCAGCGGCTGCGCACCTTTGTAAGCGCGGTTTTTCATCGCCTGCTGGCACCCGGAGGGCTTTCCGGATATCCGGGCAAGGGACAGCTGGTGGCCCGGGAACTGGCCGACCCATCCCCGATCCTGGACAGCATCGTCGAGGATTTCATCCGGCCCACGGCCCGGGACCTGAGCGGGATCATCATGCTGCTGCTGGGCCCTGCGGCCTCCGAACGGGATGTCATCAAATGCCAGATCAGCGTCATCGGTCAGTGTTTCCACTACGCCCTGGCCCGGCCGATCCTGACCCGGCTGACCAGGCTGGAACTGTCGGATGAGGATATCCTGGATGAACTGGCCGAACATGTAACCCGTTTTTCCCTGGCCGGCATCGCCGGCATCCGGGAAGAAATCGGAATCCGGATCAAACCGACCCGGATAAAGAGGGAAAAAACGAAAAAAGGGAGGAAATGAATGCACAAGCGCCTTCGCATCGCCATTCCCATCGGCGTGGTGATCGCCGTCATCATCGTCTGGAATGTCTTTTTCCGCAACGGCAATAACCCGGACCGGATTCTGTTGTCCGGCAATATCGAGGTGAATCAAGTGGATATGGCCTTTAAAATTCCAGGCCGCCTGGCGGAGCGCACGGTCGACGAAGGGGATCGTATTGTCCGTGGCCGTCCGCTGGCCCGCCTGGACGCCGCCGACCAGCAACTGCTCATGCGCAAAGCCGCCGCCGATCTGGAATACGCCCGGGCGGTTCTGGACGAGCTGACCGCTGGCAGCCGACCCGAAGAAATCAAACGCGCCGAGGCCCGGATGAAGCAGGCCGGTTTTTTGCTCAAGGAACTGGAAACCGGCAGTCGCTCCCAGGAAGTCGCCGAAGGAGAGGCGGAGCTGCAACGGGCGGTCGCAGCCCAACAGGCCGCCGCCAGCCGGCGTAATCTCGCCCGGGCGGAACTGGAAAGATTCCAGGCCGTCTATCAGGAAGGCGGCATCAGCCGCCAGGCCTTCGATTCTTATCACACCGGTTTTGAAACGGCCCAGAACCGACTGGACGAGGCCGAAGCGCGCGTGCTGTCGGTCCGGCAGCGGTTGAGCATGATCAAGGAGGGGCCCCGGGATGAAAAAATCAGGCAGGCCCGCGCCGCCTTCGAACAGGCCCAGGCGGAATATGACCTGGTGAAGGAGGGGCCCCGCCGGGAGACCATCGCCCAATCCCGGGCCCGGGCAGCCGCCGCCGAAGAGGCCCTGAATCTGTATAAACAACAGCTGGCCGACACGGAGCTGATCGCTCCCTTTGACGGCGTGGTGCTCAGCAAGTCAGCCGAACCCGGGGCCTATCTGAATCCCGGAACACCGGTTATGACGGTGGCGGAAATGGACCGCGTTTTCCTCCGGGCGTTCATCAGCGAAACCGATCTGGGGCGAATCAAACATGGACAGTCCGCGGAAATCGCAACCGACGCCTATCCCGGCAAGGTCTATCCCGGGCGGGTGAGCTTCATCGCAAGCCAGGCGGAGTTCACGCCGAAATCCGTGCAGACGTTTGAAGAGCGTGTCAATCTGATGTACCGGATCAAGATCGACCTGGAAAATCAGCACGGCGAACTCAAGCCGGGCATGCCGGCCGATGCCTGGATCAACGTGAAACAATGAAACGACATCCCGCCGTGATATCCACCCGGGAACTGACCAGAAAATTCGGCGACTTCACCGCCGTGGACGGAATTTCCCTGAACGTGGAAAAAGGTGAAATCTACGGCCTCGTTGGTCCGGACGGCGCCGGTAAAACCACCACCTTGCGGATGCTGGCCGGTATCCTGGATCCCTCCGCGGGCGAAATCCAGGTGGCCGGCTGCCTGCTTCCCGGGCAACGTTCGGAAGTCAAGGAACATCTCGCTTACATGAGCCAGCGCTTCGGACTCTATCCGGATCTCACGGTGCTGGAAAACATTCTCTTTTACGCGGATCTGTACGGCGTTCCCCGCAAGGGCCGCGAACGGATCATCAACGATCTGTTGGATTTTTCCAGTATGCGGCCATTCAAAAAACGCTTGGCCGCGGCCCTTTCCGGCGGCATGAAACAAAAGCTTCAGCTGGTCTGCGCCCTGATTCACACCCCGGAAGTGTTGCTGCTGGACGAACCTACCAACGGCGTGGATCCGGTCAGCCGGCGGGATTTCTGGCGGATTCTCTATCGCTTGTTGAAAAACGGCGTAACCATTCTGGTGACCACCGCCTATCTGGACGAGGCGGAACGCTGCAGCCGGGTGGGTTTGATGAACGCGGGCCGCATCATCGCCGAAGGTACGCCCCGGGAAATCCGTGACACCATGCCCGCCAGGATTCTTTCGGTCAGAAGCCCCCGGGCCCGCAACGCTAGCCTGGCCTTGCGACGAGACCTGACCGATGCCCTCAATGTGAATGTCTACGGCGATAAAGTCCATGTGGTCTGCACCGATCCGTCCGCGACGGCCGATCGGGCCGCGGCCGTGCTGCTTCGGGAAAACATAGAGGCTGACGAAATCAAGGAAATCAATCCCAGTCTGGAAGATGTGTTCGTCAGCACCCTCGGAGCCCCAGGCCGGACCGAAACCGCCGGTTCCTTCCACACCCCGGCGGATATGATGCCAGCGAAGGCATCGAAAGAGGAATATGCCGTGGAAGTCACCGAACTGTCCCGCCGTTTCGGCGATTTCACCGCGGTCGACCGGATCAGCTTCACCGTGCCCCAAGGCGAAATTTTCGGCTTTCTCGGTCCCAACGGCGCCGGAAAAAGCACCACCATCCGAATGCTTTGCGGTCTCCTCACCCCCACCACGGGAGGCGGCTGGGTGGCCGGCTTCGACATCGCCACCCAGGCGGAAGCGATCAAGTCCAGCATCGGCTACATGAGCCAGAAATTCTCCCTGTACGAAGACTTGACGGTTGCCGAGAATATCGATTTTTACGGCGGCATATACGGACTGGGGGGCAAGCGCCTGGCGGAACGGAAAACCTGGTCCCTGGACATGGCCGGTCTCACCGGCCGGGAAAACGCCCCCGCCCGGCTGCTGGCCGGAGGATGGAAACAGCGGCTGTCCCTGGCCTGCGCCATTCTGCACCGTCCGCCCATCGTCTTTCTGGATGAGCCCACCAGCGGGGTGGACCCGCTCAGCCGCCGCAGGTTCTGGGATTTGATCTACGAAATGGCCGGGCAAGGCGTCACCGTCTTCGTTACCACCCATTACATGGAGGAAGCCGAATACTGCGACCGGGTGGCCTTGATTTATCGCGGCCGGATGATCGCTCTGGACACGCCCCATCGGCTCAAGCTGGGGCTGTTGCAAGGAGCCTTCCTGGATGTGCGCTGTCAGCAGCCCCAGGATGTCATCGACGAACTGGAACGCCTGCCCGGCGTCCGGGATGCGGCCCTTTTCGGGGCCGGCCTGCACGTGAAAGCGGATGATGCGGAAAAGGCCGAAACCGGCATCGCCGAACTGCTGCGGGGGAAAGGGGTTCAGGACGTTTCCATCTCCCGGATCATGCCGAACATGGAAGACGTTTTCGTCACCCTGATCGAAAAAGAAGACGCCAAGGAAAATCCATCATGAACCGATTCCGTTTTCGAAGATTATGGGCGGTCACCCGCAAGGAATTCATCCACGTGATCCGCGATTGGCGCAGCCTGGTGCTCTCCATTGCCATGCCGATCTTTTTGATCGCCCTGTTCGGCTATGCCCTGACCATGGATCTCACCGATGTGCCCACGGTGATCTGGGACCAGTCGCACACGCCGGAAAGCCGCGAACTGCTCAGCCTGTTCCATGGCTCCCCCTATTTCTCCCTGGAATACGAAGTGAATACCTATCGCGAACTCCGGAAACGGGTGGACGACAACAGCGCCCTGGTGGGGCTGGTGATTCCGGGCGATTTTGCCGACGGAATCCGTTCCGGCCGCGCCACTTCCATCCAGACGCTGTTAAACGGCGCCGACGCCAACAACGCCAGCCTGGCCATGGGCTACGTAACGGCCATCGGCCAGATTTACAACCGCCACGTGATAGCCGACAGACTTTCAGCCAGGGGAATGACCGCAACCGGCGCCCAGATGGTGCTGGAACCACGGGCCTGGTACAATCCCGAATTGCGCAGCCGCAACGTCATCATCCCCGGCATCATCGCCCTGGTGATGGTGGTCATCGCCGCCATGCTCACCAGCGTCACGGTGGCCCGGGAATGGGAAACCGGTACCATGGAAATGCTGATCAGCACTCCCATCCGGGTGCCGGAACTGGTCATCGGGAAAGTCATCCCCTACTTTGTCATCGGTCTTGCGGATGTGGCCATCGCCGTCGTGATGGGCCACGCCGTGTTCGGCGTCCCCCTGCGGGGCAGCGCCGGACTGATTTTCGCATCCGCCTCGGTGTTTCTCACCGGCGCCCTGTTTCTCGGCCTGCTCCTCAGCATCGCGCTGAAAAACCAGGTGCTGGCCAACCAACTGGCCCTGTTTTCCGGCTACCTGCCCACCCTGCTGCTTTCCGGATTCGTTTTCGGAATCCACAACATGCCGCCACCCATTCAGGTGATCACCTATATCGTCCCGGCCCGCTATTTCATCGCGCTGCTGCGGGGAATTTTTCTCAAAGGCATCGGACTGGAAATTTTGTGGCTCAACGCCCTGCTTCTCGGGATTTACGCCACGGTGATGGTAGTGCTGGCCCACAAGAAAATGATCCTGAAGCTGGAAGGATGACGCATGCGGTATCGCATTCGACAGATGTTGATCAAGGAATTTCTGCAGATGTTCCGCGACGTGCGGATGCGGATGGTGGTGCTGGGAATGCCGCTGGTGCAACTCACGGTCCTGGCCTTTGCCCTCACCACGGACGTCAAGGACATCCGCATGGCCGTGGTGGATTCGGACTGCACGCCGCAAAGCCGGGAATTGATCGCCGAATTTTCCGCCGGCGGATATTTTCATATTGTCGCCGTGCTGCGTTCGGACGAAGCCATCCGGCCGCTGCTGGATAACGGGGAGGTGCTGGCCGTTCTGCGGATCCCCAACGGTTTCGGCGCCGACCTTGCCGCCGGGCGCACCACCAAGGTTCAGCTGCTGGCGGACGGCACCATGAGCAACGACACGGCCATCACCGCCAATTACGCCAACCAGGTAACGGCGGGATTCAACGAACGCCTGATGCGACGGAACATCGCCGGGACCGGAATCGCCGCGACACCGATGGATGTGCGGATCCGCGCCTGGTACAACCCCAATCTGGAAAGCAAATACTATTTCATTCCCGGATTGATCGCCGTCATGCTCATCCTCATCGGCCTGGTGCTCACCAGTCTCGCCATCGTCCGGGAAAAGGAAATCGGCACCATCGAGCAGGTGATGGTGACGCCCATCCGCAGGATCGAATTCATTCTCGGCAAAACCCTACCGTTTCTCATCACCGGCTACATCACCATGAGCATGATGTTCCTCATCGCCCTGCTGGTCTTCGGCATCCGTATCCACGGCAGCCTGCCCCTGCTCTACCTCACCGCCGGAATTTACATGTCGGGAAATCTCGGTCTGGCCCTGCTGGTCAGCGTGACCGCCCGGACCCAGCAACAGGCTTTGCTGACCGCTTTTTTCATCCTGGTGCCGTCCATCCTGCTCAGCGGGTTCATTTTTCCCATCCGCAACATGCCGGAATCGGTCCAGTTGCTGACCCTGCTCAACCCCATGCGCTGGTTCCTGCAGATCATGCACGGAATCGTGGTGAAAGGTGTGGGTTTGGGAACCCTCTGGACGCCCATCCTGGTCCAGACGGCGCTGACGTTCAGCTTCCTGTCACTGGCCGTCATGAAATTCAGAAAAACCCTGGAGTAGAAACATGTTTCCAAAGACGAACAATCACCGGAGAAACCCATGGAAAACAGGTGCGTTGCTGATGCGCCTGTTGCTCTCGGCCGCCACCTGTTGCTCCCTTTCCGGACCGGCCGACGCCGATGAACTGACGCTTTCCGGGGCGGTGAAAGAAGCCCTGGCCGGCAATCCCCAAATCGCCGAGGCCGCCGCCTACCGGCAGGCGGCCGGATACGGTGAAAAAGCCGCCTTCGCGGATTTTTTCCCTAAATTGTACGGGGCTTATGGATTCCGCAATCTGTCCGAGGAACCCTTTGTCAACCTCGGCGGGCACAAGGCGGTGATCAACTCCACCCATCAGCATCATTGGGAGGTCGGCCTGACCCAACCCCTCTTCACCGGTTTTGCCGTCAGCGCCCAGCACCGCCTGGCCGCCCTGGGATTGGAAACCTACGAGCTGAAACTCCGTCAGGCGAAAATTTCCGTGGCGCGGGAGGTGAAACGCGCCTATTTCTCCCTGTTGCTGGCCGAAAAAAATTTCGCCGTCGCGCAAACCGCGGAAAAAAATCTGATCGCCCACGAGGAAGACGCCCGGCGCTTCCACGACCAGGGCCTGATTCCGCGGAACGATCTGCTCAAGGCCGGGGTCGCCAAAGCCGATACAACCCGGCAACGCATCCAGGCCGCCGCCGGGGTCCGGACCGCAAGATCCCTGTTCAACGTTCTGCTGGGAAGAGAATACGGCGCCGCGACGACCGTCGCCGATGTGAATACCGTCCATCAGCCGGAACCCGACCGGAACTCCCTGATGGAGGAAGCCCTGGGGAAACGACCGGAACTGGATATTCTGTCCCGGGCGATGGCCGCCGGGGAACAGGAAATCCGGCTGGCCCAAAGCGACTACTACCCCCGTGTGGAAGCGGTGGGTAAATATGAACAGGACGGCGAGGATTTCGGCGCCCGGCAAAACCGTTTCAACAATGAATACAACGCCAGTTTCGGCATTCAGGCCCGCTGGAATTTCTTCGAGGCCGGCAAAACCAGGGCAAAGTCGGCCAAGGCCCGCTGGGAGCGGGAGGCGTTGGAGAAAGCCCTCGAGAAAATGCGGGATGAGGTGCGCCTGCAGGTGCAGGAAGCCTGCCTGGACCTCGAGGTGGCCACGGAAAACATCGCCGTTACCGGTAAGGCCCTGGAACAGGCCCGGGAGCACTGGCGGATCACCAACACGCGGTATCTTCAACAGCTGACCACCTCCACGGAAGTATTGGACGCCCGCACCTATCTCACCCGGGCGGAGACCGGCCATTATGAGGCCCTCTATGGGTACGGGATGGCGCTGGCGGATCTGGATTTCGCGGCGGGCAGGATCGGCTGCGGGGAATCCGAGTGAAGAACTGCTGCCTGAAAAAACAGACTTTCCTTCCGTCCATTGATTTTATATAATCAGGTATCGATAATGAACCATGTAACCGGTCCTGATGATTGCCGCTCGGCCGGTTTCCCGTGCCGGATGCATCGAGGAGAATAACCATGACCTATACGGAAATTCATACGGAAAAACGCGGTGAGATCCAGATCATCATGTTCAACCGGCCCGAGGTGCGTAACTGCATCGGACCCGTAACCCACCGGGAACTGGTGGACGCCTGGGACCGGTTCCGCGAGGACGACTCGGTCAAGGTGGCCGTGATCACGGGCGCCGGAGATCTGGCTTTTTGCTCGGGAGGAGACATCAAGGCCGGCGAGCAACTGGTGCCGACCACCATCGCCGAAACCGCGGCCCACAATCGGGGGGAACGCCCCGGTATCCTGGGCCCCAGCCGCTGGACCGACATCTACAAGCCCATCATCGCCGCCGTCAACGGCGTTGCCTATGCCGGCGGTCTGGAATGGGCCTGTTTCGCCGATATCCGCATCGCCGAGGAGCACGCCACCTTCGGCGTGACCTGCCGGAGATGGAACATCGGTCTGGCCGACGGCGGCACCCAGCGGTTGCCGCGGATCATCGGCTTGGGCCGGGCCATGGAACTGATCATCACCGGCCGGGTCATCGACGCCCGGGAAGCGGAACGCATCGGCCTGGTGAATGAAATTGTTCCCAGGGGGAAATCGCTGGAAAGGGCCCTGGAACTGGCCGGATTCATCTGCCGCCTGCCCCAGCCGGCCATTCGGACCGACAAGGAAGCGACGGTGCGCGGTTTCGGTCTCCCCCTCCAGGAAGGTCTGCGGATCGAGGCAGAATGCTTCAACCGTCTCCTGTCCACCCCGGAAATCGTGGAAGGCCGTCGCCGCTTTCTGGAAAGAGACCATCCGGACCGGCGCAAAGGGGAAACGCCGCTCACACCGGGTTTGTCGGCGGCGGACTTGTAATCCGAAACGCCGTTCCTGTCCGGCAAATCCACCGCCGGGCTTGCAAAATCCAGCCCACTTCCGGTAGGATGATCCTGTAACGACGACCGGAAGGACTCGTCCTTTTCCGGCCTTATGGAAACGATATCCGGGAGCGGCAACGGTGCGGAAAAAACGGATAGGCTGGAGACGGTGGATTCAGGCGGCGATCCTCGGGGCGATCATGCTGACCGGATCGGGCGCGCCGGTCGCCGGAGAGCCATCCCCCGTGGTCATCGGCGTGCTGGCCACCATGAGCCGGGAGCATTGCCTGGACCAATGGACGGCAACCGCCGACTATCTCAGCCGGGAAATCCCGGAGTTCCGCTTCCGCATCCTGCCCCTGACATATGAAAAAGTCGAAAAAACGGTCAAGACGGATGGCGTGGACTTCATCCTGGCCAATCCGTCCTTCTATGTATTGCTGGAAAGCCGTTACGGCGCCAACCGGATCGCCACCCTGAAAAACCGGTGTTCCGCAGGAGTTTGCAAAACATACGGGGGCGTGGTTTTCTGGTTGAAAAACAGGCGGGATATCCAGGGCCTCGCCGATCTGAAAGGCAAACGTTTCATGGCGGCCGACGAGCATTCCCTGGGCGGCTGGCTGACCATCTGGCGGGAACTGAAAGAGCGGGGGTTTGATCCCCAGCGGGATTTCTCCTCCCTGGAATTCGGCAACACCCATGATGCCGTGGTGAACGCGGTGCTGGAAGGCCGTATGGACGCCGGCGGAGTGCGGACCGACATCCTGGAGCGGATGGCCGCGGAGGGCCGAATCCGGCTGGAGACCGTCCGAGTCCTGCCGCGCCGGCAAACGGAAGCAACGGCGGCTCCGTTTCTCTGCTCCACCCGGGAATACCCCGAATGGCCCATGGCCAAACTGCGCGGGACAACCGACAGCCTGGCGGAGAAAGTGACCATCGCCCTGCTGCGGATGCCGCCGGATTCCGGCGCGGCGGTTGCCGCCCGCTGCTCCGGCTGGACCATCCCCCTGAATTATCAATCCGTGCATGAATGCCTGCGCTACCTGAAGGTGGGACCCTATGAAAAACCGGACCAGATTACAGCCGGCGACGTGATCCGCACTTACTGGCGCTGGCTTCTGGCAGCGGCCATGGCCTTTGCGGGAGGCGGCATATTCACCCTCGTCATTCTGCGGCTCAACCGCAAAATCCGCGATTCCCATCAGCGCCTGAAAGCGGAGATCATCCGGCACCGAAGGACCGATGAAGCCCTGACCAAAGCCAAGGAGCAGGCCGAAGCCGCCACCCACGCCAAAAGCGAATTTCTGGCCAACATGAGCCATGAAATCCGCACCCCCATGAACGGCGTCATCGCCGCCGCCGAACTGGCCCTGAACGAACCGCTT
The DNA here is from genome assembly GCA_049320885.1 of Thermodesulfobacteriota bacterium. Lineage (GTDB taxonomy): Bacteria > Desulfobacterota > Desulfobacteria > Desulfobacterales > SURF-7 > DYJD01. The sequence goes on from JBMORA010000001.1 coordinate 401,133, forward strand.
TCCCCGAAAGCCGAGCGGTACGTCAAAATCATCCACTCCAGCGCCCATTCCCTGCTGAACCTGATCAACGATATCCTGGATTTTTCCAAGATCGAAGCCGGCAAACTCAGCATGGAAACCAGGAGCTTCATGCTCGATGAAGTCGTGGACCGGGTGGTGAATCTGTTCGCCAACAGCGCGGCGGAAAAACGCATTGAACTGCTGGTGGACATCGATCCCCAAACCCCCGCGGCGCTGTTGGGCGATCCCATGCGCCTGCAGCAGATTCTCACCAACCTGGTGGGCAATGCCGTCAAGTTCACGGAAAAACCCGGCTTCATTCTCATCGGGGCGACCCCCGCGGAACAACAGCCGCAACAGGTGGAAATCCAGTTCCGGGTCAAGGACGTGGGGGTCGGCATCCCGGAGGACTATCTGGCCCGGCTTTTCAACCCATTCACCCAGGCGGACACCTCCGACACGCGACGTTACGAAGGCACCGGACTGGGGCTCAGCATCTGCAAACGCCTGGTGGGCCTGATGGGGGGAACGATCTGGGTGGAAAGCCGGATGGGTTGCGGCAGCACGTTTTATTTTACGGCCCGCTTCGGCCGGCGGCCCAGTGAATCCGTCCACGGATATACGCCGCCGGAAGAACTCCGCAACCTCACGATTCTCGTGGTGGATGATTGCACGGAAAGCCTGGCCATTGTCACCCGCATGCTCGGCTCTTTCGGCTTCACCGTGAGGGCCGCCTCCTCCGGAACCGAGGCCTTGAAAACATTTTTCGAGCAGCCGGGCGAGGTATCTCCGGCGGACCTGGCGATCCTGGACTGGATGATGCCGGAAACGGATGGGCTGGAACTCGCCGAAGCGATCCGCGCAAGGACGTCAGCGGCTATCCCCATCATCCTGATGACCGCTTTCGGCCGCGAAGTCGAAAAGATGAGGGCGGAAAAAGCGGGCATCACCGGTTTTATATATAAGCCCATCTATCCGTCCACCCTCTTCAACGCCGTGCTGGACGCCTTCGGCCTGCAAGGCGTGACGCCCCATCTGTCCCCGGCGTCAACCCCCGCCGAACTATCGGCATACAAACGCAGCCTGAAAGGATTCCGGTTACTGGTGGTGGAAGACAACCCCACCAATCGTGAAATCGCCGTGGCCATTCTGGAAAGCGCCGGCATGCTGACGGAAACGGCCATGGACGGCTTACAGGCGGTGGAAATGGTGACGTCTCGCCCCTTTGATGCCGTCCTCATGGATGTGCAGATGCCCAACCTGAACGGATACGACGCCACGCGCCAGATCCGTCGCAATCCGGACCTGGAACGCCTGCCCATCATCGCCATGACCGCCAGGGCCATGCGCGGCGACGAAGAGCTGTGCCTTGCGGCCGGTATGAACGGCTACATCGCCAAACCCATCAGCCAGCACCGTCTGTTCCAGCTGTTGTGGCGGCTCCTGAAAGACCGCAGGCCGGACATGGGCGAGATTCCCCGGGAACCGGAAGTGGATGAAACCGGGAATTCCCCGGCCGTGATGCTTCCGGAAGCTGTCCCCGGCTTGTATATCCGTGAGGCCATGGCGGAGACGAAACTGGCGGCCCCCGTTTACCTGAAAATCGTCAACGGATTTTTCAACAACAACCGCGCCACGGCGGACAACATCCAGCAGGCTTTCCAAACCGGCGACAACGAACGCCTGTATTCATTGGCCCATACCCTGACAGGCAGCGCCGCGGGCATCGGTGCCCGCGATCTCGCTGCCGCAGCCAGGCAACTGGAGCACGCCGCCCGATCCGGACAAGACCCGGCTTCCATGAGCGAATTGATCGCAGCGGTTCGCGGGGAGCTGGAAACCGTCCTTGCCGCCATTCCGGCCATCCGGGAATATCCTACCGCCCCCGCCGGAGGACCGACCCTTCCGCGGCCCGGCATTGCTTCTTCCCGGATGACGGCGCTGCTGTCCCAACTCTCAACCGCGCTGGGGCGCTCCGATCCCCAGGAAATCAACCGGTTGATGGCGGAGCTGTCATCTTGTCCGGAGAGCGGGAAGGTCGGCGCCTTGGAGCGCCTGGTCCAAAACTATGATTACGAGGAGGCAGTCCGGCTTGTCGATGAATGGCTGCACGCCGTGAATCCGACCGCAACACCGGACGAATAAGGAGTTAGCGTTGGCAAATCAGAAACCGCTGGTGCTTATCGTCGATGACAATCCCACCAACCTGGATCTGCTGGTCAACACCCTGAACCGGGATTACCGTCTGGGAGTGGCCAAAAACGGCGTCAAGGCCCTGGATTACGCCCGAAGGGAAAAACCGGATATCATCCTGTTGGATATCATGATGCCGGAAATGAACGGATTCGAAGTCTGCGCCCGGTTGAAAGCCGATGCCGGCACCAGCCATATCCCGGTGATCTTCATCACGGCCCTGGATGACGCGACCCGCAAATCCAAAGGGTTCGAAATCGGCGCGGTGGATTATATCACCAAGCCTTTCCTGACGGAGGAAGTCCAGGCCCGGGTCCGGACCCACCTGGCCTTGAAGGCCATGCACGAGGAACTGGCCGCTCAAAATATCGACCTGGAAAAAAAGGTGGCGGACAAAACCGCCGAAATCCAGGCCATGCTCGCCGCCACCATAACCGTGATCTCGCTGATGGCGGAAACCAGGGATCCCTACACCGCCGGCCACCAGCAGCGGGTCGCCGTCCTGGCGACCGCCATCGCGAAACGCATGGGCCTTTCCGCCGAAATCGTCCGCACCACCGAGCTGGCGGGTATCCTCCATGATATCGGCAAAATCCGCATCCCCACGGCCCTGATCAACCGGCCCGGCGAGTTGCTGAAAACCGAACGCGAACTCATCAAAATCCATCCCCGGGTGGGTTACGATCTGCTAAAGACCATTCCGTTCCAACTCCCGGTGGCCGACGTGGTCCTCCAGCATCATGAGCACCTGGACGGCTCCGGCTATCCCGCCGGTCTCGCGGGAGATCAAATCCGGTTGGAATCCCGGATCATCACCGTGGCCGATGTCACCGAAGCCCAGAGTTCCTACCGGCCATACCGCCCGGCCCTCGGGCTGGAAGTGGCATTGGCCGAACTCTCCGAGAACAGCGGGAAGTATTATGATCCCGAGGTTGTCAGGGCCTGCCTGGCCCTTTTCCGGGAAGACGGGTTCCGCTTGCTGGATTTGGAAAAAGCGGTCTCCGCCCCGGCCCGTTTTCCGTGATGCCGGAAGGTGTTTCTTTGTCGGAAACAGCCGCAATGAAAAATGGATTCTGCCTGGCCAACCGGACAGCGCAAGCCGGCTCCTGGAAAACCGCATCCCCGGAACGCGGATCGAAAAGCAGGGGCAGCAATCTGCCCCGGGGTTGATCGGTCCGGATCAACAGGTCGCCGGTTTTCAACTCAATGGCGGTTGTTTCTTCCGTTGTGTCGATCGTCAACCGGAGCCTGGATTTGCCGGCCGGCGGCGGGAACATGTTGATCCGCGTCACCGCCATCCGGGTTCCGGGCCGGCTTTCCGGCTGCACGATGACATCATAGCGGATGCCGTGGAGGTCCAACAAACCGCCGATCCAGTCATGTTCGGCCGTGACGGCATAGGCAGCCGGCAGGAAGATCGGTTTTTCCGTGACAACGGCGCCGTGATAGGGAAACGTCACTGTCTCCAGTTCATTGGTATCCCTTCTGCGCAATGGGATGTCGATGCCGGGGATGGTGGGATGGGCGGCGTAATGGGAATTCAGATACAATTTCCGCTCCGGCACGGTATCCGGGGCATCCGCCCCGTGGCGGGCGGTGAAACCGGCGATTTTCTCCCGGTGGAGCCGGATCCGGTCCAGGAAACTCGCAACGCACAGGTATTGTTTCTCCACCCGCCCCTTGATGTTGCGCGGTGTCGGGTAAGCGCCGGGGGGATCGAGGCGGTTTTCCAGCAGCCAGGAGAAAATCCCCCGGAATCCGGCATAATTCCGCAGATTGCGCAGGGACAGGCCGCCGTGCTGGATGGGCTGGTGAATATCCGTGATTTCGCCGATGTAGCGGTTGGCGGCCAGCCCTTTCCCCTGGATATCCGCTATCAGTTCCGGCAGAAAGACATCCACACTGTAACCGCGCATATCGCCGTCGATCATGGCGTGATTGGCGCATTCGAACTGGGCCTCGAAATCCGTCAGATATCCCTGGCGGCCGAGGGATTTTTTCTTGAGAATCGCCGATTCGTGAATATCCAGCAGGATATCCGGCTGGAAGCGGTTGAGGAGTCCGACCACGGCCCTGGTCTCGGGCTGGGAGATCAGGGCAAAATCCGTGCTGAGATTGATTCCATTGGCATTGACGCGCATCTTCCGGTCAAACCCGTCGGGATTGGACACCGGCACGAGGATGAAGTTGAACTGTTCCAGATGGCGGGTCAGCTCGCCCTGCACCAGCTCCCGGGCGACGATCTGCAGGACTTCGGCTCCGGACGGTTCCGATCCGTGCTGGGAACCGAGGAGCATGACGGTGAGCCTGGTGTTCGCATCCCGCGTTTTTCCGGAACGGGGGGGCGTCTTCCCCGCCCAGAGGCCGACAATCGGGCGCTGGCCGGCCGAGCGGCCGGCCCAGACGAGTTCAGCCTTGTCGGAACTGCCGGCCAATCGGGTCAGAAAATCGATAATCGCCTCGTTTTTCGAAAGTTCCTGATACTGGCCGGCCTCCAGGGCGGTCTGCAGCGGTTCGGCGGCCCGGGCCGCGGGAATAAACGACAGAAGAAACCCGATGGTAAGGCAAAACAATTTCATGGCTGGCGCTCCTTGGTTGCTGAAAATGGCCGCACTATATCCGCTGCCCGGCTTTCTTGTCAACACAACAGGGACCTTGACAGGGAAGTACAAATAACAGTATAAAATTATTGATACATCACGAAAACAGAACGCCTATTCTGCAAGGAGGCTGCATGGCCGACGGAAAAAGCCGACATCGGGATACGGATTTAGACAGATATTGGAAGAGCAAGGTCCGGGTCAACAAATTGGCCGAGGAATATGCCGGCCGCTTCCATCTGGACCAGTTGCGCGAAAAAACGAAACACCTCAATCCGGATATTTTCCCGACCATTTGTTTTTCCAGAAAAATCGGGGTCGGCGCCCTGGAGCTGGCGGAAGTGACGGCGGAAAAGCTGGGATACCGGGTGGTGGACCGGCAAATCATCGAACATCTGTCCCGGGCCACGGAACTGAATCCGGCAAGCATCACCAGTTTTGATGAACGCTATCCCGGAAAACTCCGGGAACTGCTGGGACGCATTTTAGGAGACCGCGCCTTTGATCTGAATGAATACACCCGCCATCTGTTCATTACGGCCTTCTTTTTCGCCCACATGGAAAAAACCGTTTTTGTCGGCCGCGGTCTTCATTTAATGCTGCCCCGCCAAAGGGTGTTTGCGGTCCGCTGCATCGGCTCCCTTGATCACCGCATTGCCAACCTCGCCCAAACCCTGGAGGTCAGCGAAAGAAAAGCCCGCATGACCCTCGCCCAGGCGGACATGGAACAGAAAGAGTTCTTTCAAAAGGTTCACGGCAAAACCGGCGCCCCGCCCCAGGAATTCGACCTGATTCTGAACATGGATTTTGTCCAGGACAACAAGGCCGCGGCGGACGCCATCATCCGGTTGTTCAAAAGCCGATTCGAACCAGCCCGGCCCGCCAAAAAACAATGCCGGACGAAATAAGCCCGCCAACGCAGCAGGGACAATTCTCGAATATGACTGCACCGCCGGGGAACACCTTCCGGGGGGCGACCCCGGATCGGTCATTTCGGAACATGCGCCGTCTCCCGGAAAATAGCGGCCGCTCCGGATAGGGCTTTTGCATCGATACTCCGCAGATGCAGGTCTCGCTGGGGAAAGGGGATTTCGATCCCCGCTTCCCGGAAGCGGCGCTCGATATCCAGGTTCAAGGCGCTGATCACCTTCGGGCCTTTATCCACATCGTCGATCCAGATCCGCAGCTGGAAATCCAGGGAGCTTTCCCCGAAGGCCATGAACAGCACCTGGGTTTCCGGCTCCTTCAGGACATCGGCGTTTTCGGCCGCACAGGTATGTAATATCTCCATGACCCGCGGGACATCGGAACCGTAGGCGACACCGATGGATATGCTGATCCGCCGGGTGCGGTCCGCCAAAGTCCAGTTGGTGACCTTGTTCGAGATCAGATCGCTGTTGGGCACCACGATTTCCGCGCGGTCATAGGTCTCCACGATGGTGGCCCGCAGGCCCACCTTTTTGATCCTGGCGGCCTGGTCATCGATCTGGATCATGTCCCCCACCTTGATGGGGCGCTCGAACAGCAGAATCAAGCCGGACACGAAATTGTTGACGATGGCCTGGAGGCCGAAACCGATACCGATACTGAGGGCGCCGCCGATGATGGTGACATTCTGCAGGCTGAACCCGAGGGCCTTCAGGGTCATCAGGAAGCCCGCGGATACGAATGCATAATGGACCAGACGGGCGATGGATATCCGCACCCCGTATTCCACCTGGCGCCGGGGAAAGAATTCTTCCTTCAATATCGTCTGGACCATCCTGGATGCCAGAATGGATCCATAGAAAATAATCGCCGCGCCGACCGCCACGCCGACGGTCAGGCGCCATTCGCCGATGGTAAACCCCAGATCGAGAAAATCCTCCAGAATGTCTTCCGGATGCAATGCCGGTTTCCAGGTAACCAGCATGAGGGAAAGAAAGAGAACACCGAACAGCAGGTTGACCGCCGCCGCCATTTTGGAGATGACGACATGGGTACGGACACGGATCATGTGGATGCGCTGCAGGTGAGCGCTTCGAACGGCAAAGGAGAGCAGGCCACAGGCAACCCGGGAAAACATCCATGCGGCCAGCGCCAGAAAGACGGTTTTCAAGGCCGCATCCATGATATGCTGGGAAAGGCGCCCGTATCCCAACACCTCGGTGATCAAAACGGCCGCGAAAACCACCGCACCCAGGCGTAACACGACGGTAAAACCCGCCGGCTTGCCCTGTCGGGAGCGCGCGATGGACCGCCATACGCACAACACCAATCCGATGCCGGACATGCCGAAAAGAAACAGTCCCAGCAGCGGAACCGGCAAGTTGAAAATCCGAAACATCTGCAAGACGGAAAGGAGTACCGCCATACCATAGAGCAGCCATTTTCTCCATAAACTGTCCAGAAACGGCCGGGCGGTTCTGGCGGCGGCGATCGATCCCATGATCCAGATAACCGCCCACCACTCCTGGGGAGCCATTTTATACCAGTGGGACAGAGCGAACAGGCTGATGAAAATGCCGGAAGCCATGGGACGATTGGCCAAAAACCGCAATTCATCCCAAGCCGTGAGGTCTTGCCGATAGCGGTAGATGGCGACGGGGATGACAATGGCGATCAGCAGCTGCAGCAGCAGCAGCCAGGCGTTGCCCGCCAGGAACGACCGGGGAGGCGATTTGACGGCGGCGATTCCCCCGGCCAGGCTTTTTGCCAGATCAACATCAAACTGTTTGAGAAAGGCCAGGGTATACATGGGCGGACCGGACGACGCCAGGATATCCCGCCGGTGCCGGTCCAGCAGGAGATTGATCTCTTCCGTCAACGGGAGAATCTTGCCCTGAATTTCCGAGGCCTTTTCCTCGACCTCAACGAGGTTTTTCAGCTTTGCGGAAATGAGCGCCAGGGACTTTTTCACCGTCTGCTGTCCGCGCTTCAGAACCGATTTGACGTCCTGCAGGGAGGCGTCCTTGTTCAACAAGGACTTCCAATCCTCCAGCCGTTTCATTTCCTCACGCCAGGATTTTTCAAGGACTTCCAGGTTCGTGAGGGCTTCGCCTACGCCTCCCGTGATTTTTTTCAGTTCGGTCCTGCTTTTGCGGAGTTCGGTCTTGATTTCATTGATCTGATCCATATTGAACCCGCCGGTGGTGCTATACTGCTTGAATCGCAGGCCGATTTCCCTTACGGAGCCGCCCAGTTCCTCCAGCTGCCTTTTCGTCATCGCCTCATCGAACAGTGCCGCCAGCTTCGGCTCCAGATCATTGGCGCGTTCGGCCAGATCCGCTGTTTTGGAAACCAGATCGCTGATTCCGGTCAGGGCGGGCTGCTGCTCCGCCTCTTTCGAGGGCGCCGGAGCCTCCCCTTCCGCAGACTGGGCCCAAACGGCGCCGGGTGGCAGACTGGAAATGCACCACAGGCACATCAGGTAAACAACCACATGAATTCCGGCTGAAATCACTGCAACCGGTTTTGAAAGGGACCTGTTCATCGGAGGTAATCCGAATACATGTTATGGTGACTCAAGGCCGCGGCAAATTCTTCCGCCCGGATAGTGCAGAAACGGCATTCCACCTCGCCGCTGCAGCCGTTGTCGAAATCCGCGCCCTCGAATGTCAGGGACAGCACGTCTTTATTGCTATGGCCGACACGAATCCGGCCGAGTCGCTCGTCGTCCAGGGGCAGATGGATAAAGGCCCTGGATTTGGCAAAAGCCATAAATCGCTTGCCGGTCAGAATCAACGACCCCGTGAACCAGTCGACCTTGTGGTAGTACCTTCGCCCACAAGCCTTGAATGTCTTGAATTTGATCGAACTATGGATGCCTTCGTCGATCAGTGCGATGCCCTCCTGCATCAGGGGGCGCTTTTTATCGACGGGGATTTTCCCGATTCGGAAGAAACGATAGAGAATGCTTTTCGCCATGAAACTGTTTGTCTCCGTTGATGTTTCCCTCTTTTTGGATACACGGCTCCGTAAAATTCGATCAATAGTTTATGGCAGTTGGCTTGTCAAGAACGAAAGCCCGAAACTGGTTTCCATCATTTTCCGCTTGCAGATTCTTATCGATCATATAAGTTATGATGTCGTCGTAAAAAAGTCCTCCTTCCGGTTCTCCCTCGGAAGCCGGAGTCCAGAACCATTACAATCAACCGGATAAGGTAACAATGCAAAAAATATGGCGATTCGATTTTCAAAACCGCTGGTGCGCCGGGCTGCTCATGGTGATTCTGATCGTCGCGCTGGGATTCAGGTTTGCCGAACCCATTACGGACGGTGATCTGTTCTGGCAGATCGAATACGGACGCCAGTTGGTTGAAAACCGCACCCTGGTGCCCGACCATACATTGTATTCCTGGACCCCTTCCAGCAACGAAACCATTTATTGCGCCTGGATCTCGCAATTGTTTTTATACTTCCTGGATCTCGCGGGAGGGCTGAAGTTGTTTTTCGTCCTGCGGTATCTATGCGTTCTGGCTTTTGTTCTGGCGGTGTGGTGGTTCGGCCATCGCCTGGGCATAGGGAAACACCCCCTTACGTTTGCCGTGATGCTGGCTGGAATATTGGCCGCCTATCTGGGCACCTATATCAAACCGGAACTATTTTCCCTGATTTTTTTCCTGGCGGCGGCCCTGGTCTATTTCGGCGTGAAAGCCTCCCTGTGGCCCGGAATCGGCTCCCGCCTGTTCTATGTCTATCCGATTCTGTTTCTTCTATGGGTCAACAGCCACGGTGTGTTCATCTTCGGTCTCGCCCTTCTGGCCGTCCTGGTCCTGGCGGAAGGGGTGAATCGGAAACTGTCCCCAAAAATCGCCATGGCCCGGAGGGATTACCATCGTTTCGCCGGTGCCGCGATTCTGAGCGCTGGCACCATTCTGCTGACGCCATATGGGTTCAGAATGCCCGGCCAGTTGCTGCCGATTCTGCTGTCCGGGGAGCAGGGAGATCAGAACCTGATGACGGTGGGGGCCCATCTTTCGACTTTTGCGGGCTCGTCCAGACTTCATACCTTTGAATTCTTCATCCTGTTCGTCGCTCTGCTGGGCGGGATGTACTTGTATCACGGATTCCGACGGAAACAATGGGATTGGGGGATTTTGATTCCCAACCTTTTTCTGGCATACCTCTACACCCGGTTTCTGCGGACGACCTATTACTGGGCGCCCTTCTGGTGCTTCAGCATTCTGTACCTGCGACATCGTCTTTCAGCCGACGGAACGGCACACCGAACCCCCATGACGTTCATCATCCGGTTCCTGGCGGTTCTGTATGTCATTTTTCTTGCGGCGCGGGCGGTATACGATGTGCGCTACGACAATTTCCCCACGCGCTGGGCCGGATTCGGCATTTCCTACTATAACCCCGTGGACGCCAGTGACTTTCTGAAACAATATCATCCCGGAGAAAGGCTTTACAACAGTTATACGGCGGGAGGATATCTGCTCTACGATCTCTACCCGCTTTACAAGGTATTCTGCGATCCAAGATACTTTCCTTATAAGGACTGGTATCCGGAATACTATCGCTTCAACAACGGCCCCACCCCCATTGAGGAATTTCAAAAAAAATATCCATTCGATGTGGCGCTCATCGATTATCATACATCCACTGCGCTGATTTTGAAATTCCTGCAATCCAGGGCTTGGAAACCGATTTTTTACGGGCCTTTCGCCATGGTGTTCGCCCAGAAGGCTCTTCCCTTTCCGTCGGATTTGACACAATTGGATCCGGCCCGGTTCGATGACCAGCTCCATAGCCTGACCCAGGCCCATCTGGTGTTCGCCGTGGCGGTTGAACTGGGTGATCTGGAAACCTCCGGTCGTGTTCTAAACGTCATCCGGAGAGAATTCAGGGGATATCCACGCTATGAACGGACACTGAGAGAATGCTCCCTGGCGCAGCAAGGGCTTACCGCCTTTAAAAACAAAGAGTATGAAAAAGCCTTCGCCGCGTTATACGATCTGGGATACCGGGATAACGCGCCCAGAACCAATTTCGCGCTGTTGTATCTCACCAATTACAAGGTCAAACAGCTAGTCGGAAAGAACGACCTCGAAGCAGCCCTCAAATTGATGGAGGCCATGCTGCGCCATCAGCCCGATTATGAGGACTTTTTGTTTAACGCAGGCGTTATCGGTTATCTGGTGGAAAAACACGCTCCCGCCAATCCGAATGCAGGCCTCATGCCCCAGATGGAACTGCTTTCCAGCAAGACCGATTGGCAGCGACATTTCATGCGGCTGCTGAAACTGAACCCGAACCACCGGTATGCGGATCTGATCCGGCGGGTGCTGAACGGAGAAGATCTCCCGAAACAGACCCCGTTGATCCTGTAAGCCGTCTCCGGGAGAAAGCATGATTGACAGATAAAGGAAAAATTGGAATACCGGAACTCATGAAATCCAACGCCTATGAAAAAAACTGGGGGCATTACGGGAAGGCCATCGCGGAAAAGAGGGCGACTCCGGAATGGGGAATCGTCCGGAAAGCGAGGGAAACCCACTGGGACGAATTTTTTTCCGTCAATGGAACCCATGCGGTTCTGGATGCCGGTTGCGGACTCGGAGATTATACGGTCTATGCATTGCGTAGTGGCGCCCGGGTCTGGGCCTTTGATTACACTCCGGAAATGGTCATCGCCACCCGTGACAGGATATCGGAAAACGGATTGAAGGCCGAGGGGCTGTATGTGGGTTCCGTCACCGACATCCCCCACGAAGACCGATCTTTTGATATTGTTTTCTGCCTCGCCGTGCTGGATCATCTGCCATTGCGGGAACGCCTGCAAGCCCGCAGCGAATTATACCGCGTCCTGAAACCGGGAGGATTCCTGTATCTGGACGTGCCGAACCGGCTGGCCTGGCATTGGCGTCTCGTCTTTTACGGCATGCGTTTTCTGAACCTGTATCCCGGGGGGAAAATCCATTTTTTCCTGCCCTGGGAACTGCAAGCCTTCATCCGCGGAGGGGGCTTTCAACCCTCGGGCAGTTTGGGGATGACTTTCTGTCCGCCCTTCAGCGGCATCTATACCACCGATATCCGGCGGCTCACGATTCTGCCGGACCATCTGATCCAACCCCTGGACGAGTTCTATCTCCGGATCGAGCAAACCTTTCGGCGCAAGCGTCTTTTCAAGCCGTTCTGCTGGCATTATTTTCTGAAGGCAAAAAAACCGAATGAATGATTCATGATATGAGACCCCCCTCGACAACACCCGGAGCTTCTTTCCATGGCCCTTGACCGCCGCCGATTTTCCATCCCCGCCAGGGAACTGTTGCGGGCGGTCCCGGCCTGGGAATGCCATCTGCATACGGATATGACGGATGGGAGCGCCACCATCGAGGCCTGCGCCCGCAAGGCCTGCGATCTGGGATTGACCCGCATCATTTTTACCGAACACACCGAGGGTTGGAAATCGTCCAGGCGGAACTGGTTTGACGCCTACCTGGTGGCGGTGCGAAAAACCGCAGAGGCCTATGCGGGCCGGATGGAAATTGTCGCCGGAATCGAGGCCCCGGCCCTGGATTTCAACCACACGCTGGATCTCGGCGGAGCCGTTCAGGCGGACATCCCGTTTATCCTCGGCGCGGCCCATCGCTATCCGGGCCTGAACGGCCGACGGGTGAAAGAACTGTCTCCGGCCGAATGCATTGAATTGGAGTACAAAACCCTGCTCTCCCTGGCCCGCAACCCCATGATTTCGTCCATCGCCCACCTGGGAGGAACCTGTCGCCGGTATTGCAGCGAATTCCCCGACGACCTGACCGCCAAGGTGATTCGCACGGCCAGGGACAACGGAATCGCCATCGAGCTGAATTCCAGATACCACGTTCCCTTATCTCCGATTCTGAGCATCTGTCTTCAGGAGAACGCCCATGTCACCATCGGCAGCGACGCGCATTCCCTCAACGAAATCGGGACCGGATGTGCGGCAGTGGCAACCGCCCTGGAGGAGCTGAACGGATGAGCGAACGTCCCATCCATTTGCTGATCACGGCCGTCGGTTCCGAGCTGGCTCTTTCGGTCATCAAGGCCGCGCGCCTGGTACGTTTCCCGTTGACTCTGTTCGGCTGCGATATCCATGCCCAGGTGGTCGGCCGGTATTGGTGTAACGGTTTTCGGACGGTGCCGCCGGCGCGGGAAGAGGATCGGTACATCGCCGCCGTCCGGAACCTGGTCCGGGAATTCCACATAGACGCCCTTGTGCCCACGGCCGATGCCGAGTTCGAAATTCTCGCCCGGCACCGGGATGGGTTCCGTTCCGATCCCGGTTGCCGCATCCTGGTGAACCCGCTGGATGAAATCAGACGCTTCACCGACAAATGGGCAACCCATCAATGGTTTCAAAAAAAAAATATTCCGTCCCCCGCAACCCATCCAGCTGAAACCGAAGCGGATATCCAGGAGGCGGTGTCCGCACTCGGATTCCCGATGATGCTCAAACCAAGAACCGGCGGAGGTTCGCGACACATATGGAAGCTGCGATCCATGGATGATCTCCGCAAGTATCTGCCGTCGGTCCCCCGCCCTGTCCTGCAGGAATATGTGTTTCCCGATGACGAAGAATACACCGCCGGCACCTACAGAAGCCGGAGCGGGGAAATTTACGCGATTGTATTGAAACGCGCACTCAAATTCGGTATGACCAACTCCGCCCGAAGCCTTGCCCACAGACCCGAACTGGAAGCCTTCTGCGCTGAAACCATCCGTAAAACCAACCTGGAGGGTTCGAACAACATTCAGTTCCGAATCGACTCGAAGGGCCCCAGGGTGATGGAGATCAACCCCCGTTTTTCCGGCACCACCGGCATCCGCGCGAACTGCGGCTTCAACGACCTGGAAATGTGGCTGACGGAAGCCCTCGACCTTGGAACAATCCGTCCCCCCACGATCCGCGAGCGGCTGGTGATGAGATATATGGAAGAGCTGTATGTCGATATTTAGGAGCAAAACAACATGCATGTATCCATGGTGAGCCCGGTCTACAACGAAGAAAAAACCATTGTCGAATTTATCGAGCGATCCCTCGCCGCGCTGAGGACGATGACGCCGGATTTCGAGATGATCCTGGTCAATGACGGCAGCACGGACAACACCCTGCGACTTTTGCAGGCTTTAAAAGCAGCGCATCCGCAGATACGGATTGTCAATCTGTCGAGAAACATGGGCCAGCAGGCCGCGACACTCATCGGAATGCAGCAGGCAAGCGGCGAGATGGTTTTTCTGCTCGACTCCGATCTGCAGATATATCCGGAAGATATGCTCAAACTGTATCGACACGCCGGCGGCCTCGAAACCTGGGAAGTGATCAGCGGCGCCAGGTCGCACAGGTCCCATGGATTCCTGCGATCCATCGGCTCCCGTACGGTGACCCGCCTGGTCAACTTCATGGCCCGCACCAACCTGACGGATCCGGCCTCCACCTTTCTGCTGATCAAAAAGGATGTCCTGCAAAAAGTCATCAAATACGACATCCTGGCCCAAAATTTTTCCCTGCTCATCTGCTATCTGGGCTTCTCGATTTCCCAGGTTCCGATCGAGTATCATCCCAATACCAGACGCAACAGCAGTTACAGCCTGTTCACCCTGATGGAAGTGCTGTTTCTGGCCGTTCTCAACTATTCAACGGGAAAAAAAACCATCTTCTACCTCATGCTCACGGGGTTTGCATCCCTGGGAACCGGCGCTTTTTTCACCGTCGTGCTCATCATGGCCGGGATCATCCAGCAGACGAAACTGGCCACCAATCTGCTGCTGTTTTTTTTATCCATCGCCATTATCGGTATCCAGTTCATTTTCCTGGGCATCATCGCCTATAAAATCGAATCCACCAACCGGAACCTCGGGTTCCGCCAGACCATCACCTGTATCCGCGATGAATAAATCAAAAACACCGCTTCCGGAAAACGCCGTCTATACCGGCAGAGGCACAACGGCCCTCTGGGCGATCCTCAACGCGCTGGATCGCAGGGGCGCCGATGTGATGCTGCCCGTCAATATCTGCGAGATCGTCATCCCGGTGCTGCTGAATGCCGGCCTGCGACCGGCCTTCTACGATGTCGATCCGAACAGCGGCAACACGACCATCGAGATTCTCCGGGCTTCCAGAACGGCCCGCGCCGCCGCCTGCATCGTCGTTCACAATTTCGGGACACCTCTGGAAATCGGCCCCATGGCGGAATGGGCCGCCCGGGAGGGTCTTTTCCTGATCGAGGATGCCTGCAATGCCCTGGGCGCCGCCTGGCGGGGAAGGCCGGTCGGAACCTTCGGGGATGCTTCCATATTCAGTTTCGGTCATGCCAAGATCGTCGCTGTCGGCGCCGGCGGTGCGCTCCATGTCCGGGACCGGGAAATGGGGGAAAAAGCCAAGCAGCTCCTGAGGTCCCTGCCGACGGCCTCCCGCGTCCATAAGGAAGCGGATGTCCATTTCCAATCTGTTTTGCGCTCCCTGCGCCTGAATCCGATCGCCCAGAAACCGTCGATCTACAGAAGTCTGTATGGAGAATATTTTCCGTACCTCCTGTTCCAGCCGGACGAAGCCATGAAAAAAGACATGGACCAAGGCCTGACGGGGCTGGAGGCGAACCTCGCATCCAGGCGCAAAAAAGCGGCGCTATGGCGGGAATGCCTGACCTTGGCGACCCTGGAACATCGTGAACTCGTCGAGGGGGACGCCGTCTGGCGGTATACCTTCCTTGCCCCGGAAAAAAGACGGAACGGGATTCTGGAAGCATTGTCTGCCGCTTCCATACCGGCAAGCAAGTGGTATCCTCCCGTCCATACCCTTTTCGACGAGTTTTCCGGGTTTGGCGCCTTTCCCGGCGCGGAAAGTTTCGCCAGCCGCTGCATCAATGTCTTCGTGGACGAATCCGTCTCCGTCCGCCGGATACGCAAGGCGGCCGAACTTATTCAACAGACGCTGGAAGAATCATGAGGCGCATTTCCATCATCCAACCAAGCTTCCTGCCCTGGCTGGGATATTTCGAACAGATGGGCCGCGCCGACGTGTTCGTTCATTTCGACGATGTCCAATACACCCGCAAGGACTGGAGGAATCGCAACCGCCTGAAGAGCCCGGACGGGGTGCAGATGGTCACCGTTCCGGTGCAGCAACACCACTATGCGCAAACACCCATTAACCAGATCCGGATATCGTATGATTCCCCCTGGAATGAAAAAATGCTCCACCGGATTTCCTTCTGGTATAAAAGCGCCCCATATTTCGAACCCGTCTTTTCCGAAATCAAGGCCGTTCTCATGATGAGGTTCGATTATCTCACGGATCTGAACTACGCCCTGCTTGAAATTCTGAGGAAACGGCTGGAAATTGCGACTCCCCAATATAAATCCTCCGATCTTCCCGGAAAACCGGAGGACAAGAACGCAAAAATCATCGACATCTGCAGACGCCACAATGCGGATCTGCTCTATGACGGCAATGCGGCCAAAAGCTTCATCAACCGGGACCTGTTCGCGGCAAACGGGATATCCGTCATCTTCCAGGAATACCATCACACCCCTTACCCGCAATTGTGGGGCGATTTCACCTCCCATCTTTCGGTGCTGGACCTGCTGATGAATTGCGGACCGGAATCGAGAAAAATTCTGCTGTCGAGTCCCGTTCCGGAATTGTTGGAGAAGCCATCATGACCTGCACCCGCAATTGCCCTGTCTGCGGCTCCGAAAACTGGGAGCCGTTTCTTGGTTTCCGCACGGGCAGGGCGCTCACCAGCGACCAGGCCATTATCTGCGCCGATCTGGACAAATCCGTCTGCCGCGGGTGCGGGATAGTGGCGAACACCCGGAGGGCGACGGAAGCAGAGCTGCGACGCTATTATTCCACGGATTACACCCTCGGCCTGTCGGAAACCGAGCATCTGTTCTTCGGCAGCCATGGACCGCTGCCCCGCTCCCAGGTATATTTCGACTGGATAAGCCCCCACCTGCCGGAACATTTTTCTAGTCTGCTGGAAATCGGCTGCGGTCAGGGGCATTTGCTGAAAAGGCTTTCCGACCGGTATCCCGGAAAGCGCCTGCGGGGTATCGACGGCAGCCGGGAGGCCTGCGGAATCGCCAGGAAAAAAGGCCTTGCGGTTGATCCGGGAATGCTGTCGCCGGACGATGGCGCCCCTCCCCGTCCCAAGGTGGATGTCATCCTCGCCGTCGGTGTTCTGGAACATGTGGAGACACCCGCCTTCTTTGTCCATTCCATCAGCCAGATGCTTTCCGAAAACGGAACCGCCATCTTATGCGCTCCTGTTCAGGATTATCCCGGATGCGATCTGTTTTTCTGCGAACACATCTGGCATTTCACCGCCTTCCAATGCGCCGGCATGCTGGAGAACAACGGCCTGGAAGTGGTGCATCTGGATTTCCATCATCCCGTCAACACCGGTTTCGGCCTTTTTGTCTGCCGAAGCGCCATGGGGAAAAAACATCCGGTGAACCCCGCGCCGCAAAGCCGCGCCGCCATAACGAACAGGGATGTCTGGCTACGGATTTTCGACGCCGTGAACGCCTGGCTCGCCGCCAGGACCGGAATCCGGCTGGCGGTGTTCGGCTGCAGTGAGATCTTCAGTCTGTTGATGGCCTATACGGCGCTTGGCGACCATAACATCCTTGCCTGCCTCGACGAAAACCGCGCCCTCTGGGGCACCGGAAAGCACGGAATCGAGGTGGTTTCACCGGAATGGCTGGCCGCCGGGCGGGCGGATGCGGTTTTACTGGCCATCAGTCCAAAATATCACAATCTTGTATTGGAAAAAATCCGGCCTTACGGTATAGAGGTTTTTTCATTCATCCAAAAGGAGATCGGTGCTTGAGAACCATATTAATCACCGGAGGCGCTGGTTTCATCGGCTCCAACCTGGTGCGCTACTGGTATGACAACCATCCGGAGGACCGGATCATCGTCCTCGACACCCTGACCTATGCCGGCCGACTGTTGAACATACCGGTACGGATTCACAAGGACAAAGACCGTTTCGATTTCTACCTGGGAAGCGTCACGTCCATCGAGATGGTCAATTCGGTTGTCCAGAAATCGGATATTGTCGTTCATTTCGCGGCCGAAACCCATGTCACCCGGTCCATCCTCGAAAGCCGGCGCTTCTTTGAAACCGATGTTCTGGGTACCCATACCATCGCCAATGCCGTGCTGAAATTTCAGGACCAGGTGGAACGGTTCATCCACATATCCACTTCGGAGGTTTACGGCACGGCCCTATACGATCCCATGGATGAGGAGCACCCCCTCAACCCCTGCAGCCCTTATGCCTCCGCCAAATGCGGCGCCGACCGCCTCGTGCTCTCGTATTTCCTGACCTATGGAATACCGGCGGTCATCCTGCGGCCTTTCAACCAGTATGGTCCCTATCAGCATCTGGAAAAAGTGATCCCGCGGTTCATCACCTCGGCCATTCATGACGAGCCCCTGACCATCCACGGGGACGGAACCGCCAAAAGGGATTGGTTGTATGTGGAGGACACCTGCCGCCGCATCGAAGCGGCCATCGAGGCCCCGCTGGAAACGGTCCGCGGCCAGGCCATCAATATCGGCTCCGGGGAGGATATCAGCATCATCGACATCGCGCACATGATCCTGCAGGAAACCGGAAAGCCCATGGAACTGCTCGTTCATGTGGGGGACCGTCTCGGCCAGGTTTCCCGACACATATCCTCAACGGAAAAAGCCGCAAACCTGCTGGGTGTTGGTGCCGGCCGGCCGTTCCGGGAAGGGTTGCGGCAGACCATCGACTGGTATGTCCGCAATGAACCCTGGTGGCGGGAAATCGAATGGATGAAACACGTAAAGGTATTGACCGATGCCGGAAAAGAGGAAGCCCATTGATGCCATTTGTCAGGATTGAATAACCGATGAAACCATCGCCGCGGCCGTGCTTATGACCTTCAATCTATTGAAACTCAAACAACACCTGCGCATCATCGGCCACAACCCCTGGTTGTTGGGGCTGCATCCGAATATTCTCAACTATTTGAAATACAAAATAGAAAAAAAAAGAACGACGGTCGATATCCACAAAAGGGGCGTGGTCTATACGACCCTGTATCTGACCCGCAGGTGCAATCTGAACTGCCGCTTCTGCATTGTGGCCCGGACGACGAACACCAGGGATCACCGCGAATTTGAAATGAGTCCTGGACAATGTCGGCGGATCATGGAGCATCCGGCTTTCAACCGCAGCCTGTATGTCATGCTCTCCGGAGGCGAACCGCTGCTGAACGACCATATCGGCGACATCGTCCGCCTGCTCAAAGGCCAGAAACGCATCGTCTCCGTCACCACCAACGGCCTTCTGTTGCCCCGGAAATTGGATCGGCTGCTGGAAGCCGGGCTTGATTCCATCAATATTTCCGTTTATGACGAGACCATCGAAAAATTGCGGGAAATCGTCCCCGTGGCGGCCGCCGCTTCCTTTGTCAAGCTCTGCAAACTGGTGACCAGGGACATGCTTCATGATCCCGGAAAGGTGGAGGAGGCAGCGGAGCTTGCCGCCGCATCCAATTGCGGGGGGTTGTATCTGGCGAATGTCCTGCCCGGACCGGGGACGTCCCACGACATCAGCGCCGGGGTCGTTTTCGAGAACGATCCGGCCTTTGAACCATTTCAAAGACGATTGAAACGGAAGTTTCCCGGGTTGCCGATTCATTTTTTCGCTCCTCTGCAACGGACGCCCCGGAAAAGAGTCTGCCAGATCCCCTGGTACCTGGGAATTGTGGATAACCAGGGGAACTATGGTTTTTGCTGTTATGATCACCTGTGCAACAAGGGCAATATTTATGATGAAGCCCTTTCCCGTTTCCACAACGGCGACCCCTGGCCCCGGGTGCGCGGGGAAATTCTGGATCCGTCGGCTCCGATGACCGTTTTTTGCAGAAACTGCTACCTGTTGAACGACAGATGGGCCGCGAAGGTATAGGAAAGGGAAACAAGTGAATGAAACCGGCATCCGTTCATCCGATGGAGGCGGCCAAGTGACGGGATATCTCTATCTTGGCGCGGCGCTGATACTGGCGGCCTATATCAATCTGGTTCTCAAATATTATCTGAACTCGGTGGGGGACATCCCTTCGGGAACCGATTTTCTCTTGTTCTGCCTGAAGTTTCTGTTTTTAAGCTTCTGGGGCCTGAGCTGCATTGCCAGTGTCGTCTCATGCGCCCTGCTGTGGTTCGCGATCATCTCCCGGTTTGAGCTGAGCTACATTTTCCCTTTTATGAGCCTGAATTTCGTTCTGGTTACGGTTCTGTCCATGCTCATTCTGGGAGAGCCGTTTTCATGGAACAAAATCATCGGCGTGGCGTTGATCGTCCTCGGGGTTGTGGTGGTGGGGCGGGGTATCTGAAAATGACCGGATACTCCGCGAAAAGGATATCCAGCCTGCATACGGGACGGAATCATTTCTGGTTCCGGCATCGCAACCGTGTCATCGCGGGAAAACTTTACAAGGCCCTGGCCGGGATTTCGCACCCCAGGATCCTGGAACTGGGTTGCGGCAGCGGCATCATCGCCAACTATCTCAAAGCCTTGGGCTACGAAATGACGGCTTCGGATCTGAATCCGGGCTTTCAATCCTTTCTGACCGACGGAATCGACGCCTTTGAATATTCCCTGGGGGATGATCCGCCCCCCGAACGGGCGCAGGCATACGACGCCCTTCTCCTGGGCGATGTCATCGAACACATCCGCAATCCCGTCGCCGCCCTGCAAAAAGCCCGGGGCTTTATCAGGCCGGGAGGCATCCTTCTCGTCACGGTGCCGGCCATGCGGGAGTTGTGGTCCGAATTGGATGACTTCAGCCTTCATGTAAAACGCTATGGCCCGGGCGATCTGCGCCGGGAGATGCAGGCCGCGGGGTATGCGGTGGAGTCGCTGGAATATTTCATGTTCATTCCCGCGGTAATTTTGTATATCCAGCGCGGAATGATTCTGGGGAAAGGCTCGCGGAGACTGAATCACGACAGCCTTGCGATCCCGGGATACGTAAACGCCATCCTGGAAATGTGTATGCGCATGGAATATCATGTCCTGAAACAGATTGCGGCGCCTTTCGGCAGCTCGCTGATAACCATCGGAAGAAAATCATGAAGGTTGAATTCTACAGACACGCGCTGGGGGATGAGGAGCGGGAAAGCGTTCAAACCTGCCTCAGGGGACTGTTTCTCACCACCGGCGAATATGTCGACCGTTTTGAAAAACAATTGGCCGGTTATCTCCATCTGCCCTGGGCCGTGGGCCTCACCTCCTGCACCGCCGCGCTCCATCTCTCCCTGCTGGCGCTCGATATCGGGCCGGGCGACGAGGTCATCACCACCCCCATGACCTTCATCGCCACCGTCACCGCCATCATGCACACCGGGGCGACGCCCGTGTTCGTGGATGTGGAAGCGGCTACGGGCCTGCTGGATCCGGAGCGGATCGAAAAGGCGCTCACCCCCGCCACCAAAGCGATCCTGCCGGTGCACCTGTACGGCAACATGTGCGATATGCGGCGGCTGCGGGAAATCGCCGACCGATATGGCCTGCGCCTGGTGGAAGACAGCGCCCACTGCATCGAGGGCGAACGGGACGGGGTCCGGCCGGGCGGTCTCTCCGAGGCCGTCTGTTTCAGCTTTTACGCCACCAAGAACATCACCTCCGGCGAGGGGGGGGCGGCGGCCACGCGAAGAGCGGAAATCGCCGAGCGCATCCGCCTGCTGCGCCAGCACGGGATGTCCAGGGAGGCCGCGGACCGCTATCACGGCGAATACCGGCACTGGGACATGCTCGCCTGCGGCTGGAAATACAACATGGACAACATCCACGCCTCCCTGCTGCTGCCCCAGATGCGGAAAATCGACCGTCTCTGGGAAAAACGGCGCGAGCTTTACCAGCGATATGCGGCGGCCCTGGCCGGCATCCCCGGCGTCCGGCTGCCCGGAATACCGGACGGCTGCAAAAGCGCCCATCACCTGTTGACGATTCTCGTTTCAGCGGACCTTCGCGACCAGGTGCTGTCGTCTCTGTACCGCCAGGGCATCGGCGTGGCCGTCAACTACCGGGCCATTCATCTGCTGAGCTATCTGCGGGAGGCCCTCGGATACAAGGAAGGTGATTTCCCCCATGCCGAAACCATCGGCCGCAGCACCATCAGCCTGCCGTTCTGGATCGGCATGGGCGCTGCGGAAGTGGAAACCGTAGCCGACAGCCTCCGCCAAGCCATGCATGAAAAATAATGAAAATCAAGGTGGTATGCGGTATTATCGACGGGTTTGTCAAAAAAACATTCAAACACGTTTCATGTACTCCTCGATCCGCTCGATCATCCGCGTGAAGGTGAATTCCCGGCTCACTGTCCGGGCGGTTGCGGAGATGCGCCTGCGAAGCTCCCCGCTGCGCGCCAGCTGGACCACCATCTTCGCCAGGGAAGCGGCATCTCCCTTTGAAAACAGCATGCCGGTTCTGCCGTGGAATATGATCTCCGGATTCCCGCCGGCGCTGGAGGACACCGTCGGAATACCGGCTTCCAGGGCATGGATGAGGGTGAGGGAAAACGGCTCATAGAGAGAAGGAAACAGGTACAGGTCATACTGCTGAAAAAGGTCGAAAAGCGAACTTTCCGGCACCGGCGGCAGGAATCGGATCCGATCCTGAATGTTCAGGGAAGCCGCCGTTTTTTGCAGGCGTTCCAGGTACTGCCGATCCTGGGCGTCGCCCAGGATGTCGAGCCTGACGTCATGACCGGACAGGGTTCGCAAGATTTCCGGCATTGCCTCGAGGATGGTGTGAACCCCTTTCATTTCAACCACTCTGCCGGCAAACAGGAGGTGGAGGCATCCGGGGCGGCGCAGCTCGCCCCGGTCGCAATAGGCGCTGTCGCCATGCGCCGCCAGATTGACGCCATGGTGGATGACGGCGGCATCCTGGAAACCGATCCCTCCCCGGGCGTACAGGTCCCGCATGAACCGGCTTGGGAAAACCGCCCGCCCGCGGATATGGAAACGCTTCCGCCCTCTTCCGGCCAGCAGTCTTGCCGCGACCGACTTCAACTCGTGTTTCCATGAAAAAGACGCCAGCACGTTTTCCGTGAAATAGGTCTGCCAGAAATCCGGCCGCAGAAAACACAGCAACCAGTTGTCGGTGAGCAGGAAAGCGAGTCTCCGGCCGGTCTCCTGCAGGGCGTCGAAAAAGGAGCGGTCCAGAAAAAACAGGTTCCAGGCGAAAATGATATCGGGCTTCCGTTCCGCGACCAGCCGTTGCATCCGGTCAACATTGTGCCGGTTGATGCGTTCCCGCTCGGACGCCTGGGCGTCGAAGGGCCGGTAGATGTCCGTATGATCCGCCAGTAATTGCAGGGAACGATCCACGGTGATTCCCGGATAATCGGCCTTTTTGCTGCCATAGCCGCTGGTCAACACAAAAACTTCATGGCCCCTGGCGGACAGGGCCAGGGCGTTTTCATGGCACAGCCGCTCGTACCCGCCGACGGCATTGGGGGGATAGAGATTGCTGATGAAAAAAAAATTCAACCGGCCATTCGAAGCATGCATGTGTAAAATTCCTGGTCCTCCTGGTAGCGCACCGGGTCCAACCCGCGTGCTGCGCAGGCATTCATGTAGCTGATAAACAAAGCGACCATGCTTGTCAACTGATGGGTTTCCGTGACGGCTGCGAATCTCTCCCAATACTGCCATCCCCCGCGCCTCAAATTCGGGTGAAGGGCGGTCGCCTGCAGAAATGCGGCGCAGCAATAGGCCCACTCCACCCGAACCCTGGCATGTTCTTCCCGGATGGTGTTCCCCTGGTGGATCCGGTAGGACAGGAGCGCCTCGTCATGCAGAAGGATCTCCTTTCCCCGGGTCAGCAGGCGCAGCATGAATTCCAGGTCATGGGCGTACCGCAGCGATTGAAAATAGCCGACTTCCTCGAAAACACTCTTTCTGAGAACCAGGTTGGAAGTGGTCATGATGAAGTTGCCGTTCAGAAGCGCCAGGGCCATATCGCCATCCTGATCATAAAACGCCCGCGCCTGCCGATACCATGCATTTTCGACGGACCGGCCGCTTTCGTTCATGAACGAAAGCCCGGTGGCGACGGCGGCCGCCTCCGGATGCTTTTTCAGCAGGGCCAGGCATATTTCCATGCGCCGCGGATGATAGGCGTCATCCGAATTCAGGATGGCGACGAATTCCGACGTGGCCCGATGCAAGCCGGAATTGATGGCCTGATGGGCTCCCTGATTGCGCTGGGACCAGCAGACGACGACTTCGGGATGCCGCCTTGCGACCCCGGCCGCCACGGAAGCCGAGCCGTCCAAAGAGCCGTCATCGACCACGATGATTTCCGCCGGCCGGACACTTTGCCGCAATACGCTTTCCATGGCCGCCTCTATATACTTTTCGTGGTTGTAGAGGGGGATTACCACCGAGAAACCACCGCTGCTCATAGGCTGACAGCCTCCTTTGGCATGGTCACAGGACGCGGATATTCCGATATGCGGATTGCCGGATCATTCATTGCGCGCGGCCGCCCCATCCGGAAAACCCATCAAGCCGAGATCCGCCAGCATCCGGCGAATGGCGTCTTTCCCGGCCTCCAGTGAATACCGTCTTTGAATATACGCTCTTCCGTTCACGGAAAGATGATTCCAGAGCTCCTGCTGCTCATGCAGATTGACCACGGCCCGGGCGAAAGCAGCCGGATCGTCGGCTATCAGGATTTCCTCGCCATCCCGCAAACCGGTTCCCTCCACGGCCATGGTAGTCGCGACACAAGGCACACCGTATCCCAGGCTGGTGACCACCTTGCCTTTCAGCCCGGCCCCGTAGCGGATCGGAGCCACCGCGATGCGACAGGCTGAAAAGCGGGGTGCGATGTCCGGTACATGTCCGAGAATGGATATGCCGCCGCCGGAGAGATCCAGCACCGCCTGGGGGGCGTTTTTACCGATAACGAAACATTCCACCTGCGGGAGTTTTTTTCGGATCAAAGGCCATATTTCCGTCCCGAACCAGATAACCGCATCCACATTCGGCCGGTGCTGGAACCCGCCGATGAATACTACTCCCCGGCGTTCCTCAAATCCGGCATCCGCACCGGGAAAATCCCCCCGGATCAGGGGGATGACGAACAGGCTTTCCGGCGTCACGCCCGCTTCCCGAAGCAGGAGTTCCTTTTCCACCGGACTGAGCAGAATCGTGGCGTCGACACGACGGATCACGGACAATTCCAGTTCCTTGGTTCTGGCCGCCTGTTCGGCAAGCGCAGCGGAATTCTCCACGGCCGCCTGGCGCTCCTCGCGCAGATAATGCAAATCCACCGTGTTGTAAACGATTTTGGCGCGGGGGCAGAAACGCCGCACCAGATGAACATGGGCCGCGGCGCAATGCGGACGGTAGATCATGACCAGCTCGAAGCGCTGGCCGTGTGCCTCCAGATAAGCCCCGATATCCCTGACAAACGGGGCATGGAGGCATTGCACCCCGATCCGTTGCAGATCCCGGGTGTATGGCTCCACGCATCTGAGATCCGCGGCTGGAATGAAGGTAATGCTGAATCCCAGGGATCGCAGAATCAGGAAATAGGAAACCAGATCCTGGGAACCCGAATCCTGGTCAGGGGTGGGCGTCCATTCATCGATGATCAGCAAATTGCCGCGCGGGAGGGCAGCCTTCACAAACGCCCCCGCAAAATCCCTGCCCAAACGGAAACCCGATGATCTTTTTTTCTCCGTCATACCTTCCGTATCACCGATTCCGCGACAAACAACGGAATGCGGATTCAACACCACCCGGGACAATGGCTGGTGATACGCTTTCCTGCCCGCGGCCCTGACGGCCATGGCCAGATACATCCCTTCTTCTTCCGGGCTGCAATCCGAAGGCATTTCAGCGGCGCCGCCGAAAAACAGGTCCCGGGGAATCATGATGGCGAACGCCGGACAGAAGTCTACTTCCCGCAAATAATGGAAGGCCGGATGGGCCGGGTCTTCGCCGCTTCCCATGCGCAGCAGTCCGCCTTCTTCATCCGCCTGTCCGCCCGCCGCCCAGATGCATCCGTCCGCGCGGACGACCGTTGCCCCGGCAAGACCCGCGTCAACCGTGTGCCGGAAAACCCAGGCCAATTCCCGCAGCCATCCTGGTGATGCGTGAACATCCCCCCGCAGGAATACAAGTCGCGCGCCTTTTGCGGCTTTTGCACCCGCCAGCCAGACGCTCATGCCGCTTCCTTCAGCCGGGACCATTCTTGCGCCGGCAATCCGCGAAAAAATCCGCTCGCGGTCTTCTTCGTCAAGCCGATCCGTAACCAGAATCACCTCACACTCCTCGTCCGGCAGGGTGTCCAGCAGGGATTTCAGGTTGCGCAAACTGCTTTCCGGATGGTCATGCAGGGGAACGATGATCGAAATCTCCGGCACCGCCGGCTCCGGAAAGGCCAGGACCTCCTCCGGGGATAAATGCGGCGCGTGGAGACTGACAGACGTCTGTTCCGCATCGGGGCAGGCGCGTTCGTGGGCCATCCAGGCCTGATAGGAAGGGGAATGGCGGAACAGTCCCCCGGAATGACGAAACACGAAGGATCGCATCCGATAGCGGGTTTCGTAGGATAAGGGCAGCCCATGATACAGCAGGCGCAGCGGACGCCACAGACAGGGACCTGCCAGGGCCCGCAGAAAGCCCATGGTCCACCGCATCGGGGCGGTGATCCGCCAGCTGGTCGACGCCTGCAGGTCCGCGGCCGTTCCCTGAAGCGCCCGGATCTGACGCTGCAATTCAGCGGTTTCCTCTTGAAAGGCTTCCACCTGTCTGTCCCGGTCGGCGGAGAGACGGTTCATGCGGCGCTCCCGGTCGTCCACCGCCCGTATCAGGATGTCGATTCTTTCGGCCCGGTCCGCGATGATCCCGTCGAGGGCCTCTATTTTTTTTCCCAGCTCCGCCAGCCGCCGATCCTTTTCAGCCGCTTCCTGAATCAGGTCGGCTATTCGGCCATCGCGCTCCAGCAAGCTGCGGCCGAGAGCGCCCGCCTTGCTCTCCAAGTCGGCGGTGCGCCATTCGAATTCGATCCCCCGTCCCACAGCCCCGAAAAACCGTCGGAGCAGATGTCCCTCCGCCCGGCGCGACCATTCTTCCGTCAGCCGCCGCAGACTCTCCGGTTGCTCGGCGCCGACCAGGAGCACGCCGAGGCCGTGACTGTGATGGAAACCCAGGTGCGGATGGACAGCGACCAGTTCCTCCCACAACCGCCATACGCCGAAATCCCGCTCCCGCACATCCGTGTCATGCAAGACGACGACAGCCTTTTCGGACAGTTTCGGCCGCCAGGTATCGAAATCGTGCTTCACCGCATCGTAGGTATGCAGGCCGTCGATGTGCAGGAAATCGATGCTGCCGTCGCTGAAATAGGCGACCGCTTCATCGAAGGTCATGCGCAGCAGGTTGGAAAAGCCGCTGTAATACCGCTGGTTGTGTTCTCGGACGGACTGGTAGACCTCTTCGCCGTAAAGACCGCTCTGTTCATCGCCCTGCCAGGTGTCCACCGCATGGCAACGCGTCGAAAGACCGTTCTCCAGCACCGACTGGCAGAAGGAAAAATAGGAATTGCCGGTATGGGTGCCCAGTTCGACCAGCAGGCGGGGTTCCGTCTGTTCCACCAGCCAGGCGCCGAAGGGAATATGCCCGACCCAGGAATGGGGCGGCATCACCCGGTGGGGCCGCATCAATGCGGACTTGGTGATCATCAGGGAAGCATTCATCTGGTTTCCTGTTCATTCTTTCCGGTAAAACCCGTTCAGCAGCAAGGCAATCGATCCATCGGTCCCGCCGGCGATTTCATATTTCCGGCTCAAATCCGCGGAAACGAAAGCGATATAGGGTTGCCGCACTTTCAGACCGCCGACCTTTTCCAACCCGAGCCCCGCGAACAAACCGGAAAATTCAGCCGGTTCACACTGCATGGAATCGTGCACCACAATGGCGAAGGCGTGATAATCCTCCCGGGATCGCTCCACGACGGCCCGGAAGGGTTCGGCCGTCACAGGTTGATTCTGATCGGAGCAGGCGTCCACATTCGAAAGGATCGCCACCGTGGACGGGCCGGCGATGCCCACCAGCGAGACTCCCCGGGCAAGGACTTGTCGGGTATTTCCCGCCCGCAGATAGGAGTCGCCCTTATCGTAATGGCCCTGGGAGCGGATCCGGATCCTGCCGAGGGCATCCTTTCCCGGCAAAAAAACCAGCCGTTTGTGCTGATAGATTTTCAGGCGTCGGATGAGATGTTTCCGTCTTTCGTCTGCCAGGGCCGATGAAACCGCATGGCTCAACACTTCCGCCAGCTGTTCCCGCCCGATATACAGCTCGTCTTCAACGCCCGCGACCAGGGCGTTCGGATCGCCCGGTTTCCCCAGGAAAACACAATACGTCGTTTTTCCGCAACCAGGTTGAAACGCGTCGACCTCCTCCCCGGCATCCACCCATAGGACGGGCTCTTCCGGACTCCGTTCCAGAACACGGTGCGCCAGTTTCCGTTCACCGGAAAAGTCGAAGAGGACTTCCTTTATCCCCCCCTCCTCCGTCAGGATCAGCAGCACCGGCAGTTTCAACACCCGGTCCTCCAGGCGCAGATGTCCCCGCAGGGCATCGACCAGGCAGCCGGAGCTGATTTCCGGGTATTCCCAGAACGTTTCGATCTCCTCGGCCCATCCTTTCAGGGTCTCATCCGGGTCCAGCGCCTTTTCCACCAATGTCGGTTCGTTTCCCAGCAGATTGCGGCCGAGACCCAGAGCCGGCGTATCATACCCGAGCAGGCTCAGGATCGTGGGCGCGATATCCAGCAGCGATCCGGGCTTGGCGATCGACACCGGTTGAGGACGGTCGGGATCGATGACGATGAACAGGTTTTTCCTGTCTCCTTGAGACAATTTATCCATGGCGCTGTTGTTCATGGCCAGGTGATCCGACCCGATGACGATCAGGGTGTCTTGCGCATACGGGGAGGCGAGGATCCGGTCCACCAGCTCGGTGATCAAAAAATCGGAGCAGCGCACGGCGTTGAGCATGGGGTTGCTTCCATCCCCATAGTCCAAGCCCCCGCACCGCCCGGATGGATGCCCGACAGGATGGTGGGTGTCGACGCTCAGGGTGACAAGTCCGAATTTCTCGCCGGACTCCGACAATTCCTCGAAACGCCGATAGACCCTTTCAAACAGGGAGTCGTCGAAGAGCCCCCAGTCGTTCACATAAGCCTCGTCCTCCAGGGTCGGAATCAATTCCCTGCTGCCGAAGGTCGCGTCGAAACCATGGGTGGCGTAAAATTTGCCTTTGCCGGCGAATTCCAAATCCGCGCCGGCCATGTAGGTCAGAAAATAACCGTGTTCCTTCAGGAGATCCCCGAGGCAGACCGCGCCGGAAAGGAACCGGTCCATGCCCGCCATGGAATTGCCGTCCGAGGGCGTGACCAGCGGGATTCCGCATTGGCCGGCAACCATGCCGGCGATGGTCCACCCCCCCCCGAAAACCGGATCCAGATGCGTGAAAGACAAGCCCCGCTGTTCCAGACGCCGGAGACCGACGATGAGTCCCGGGAAAAGCGTTTCGTCAAAATAGGTGCGCTCCAGCGACTCTGCGTAAATATACACCAGGTTTTTGGTCCGGGACGGTTCCGCCCCGCTCCCCGGCTTTGCGTACATTGCGGAAAAAGGGACGTCGCTGGCCCTCACCGCAAGAGTCGAGATCAACTCGCTGCGGACGACGGGATGCGACACAAGGGCCAGCAGGAGAAATGCATACCCCAGCCGCCCGGCCGGGGTCCGCCGAACCTCCCGGGCCGGTGGAATTACCCGGAACACGACGCAGCATGCCGCCAGCGCCAGCAGAATCGAGGCCGACGCCACCACCAATGCGCCGCGGTATTCCCCGAAACCGGCGCCTGCCAATCCATAGCGGAGATGGTACCAAACGGATTCATCGATGCCGTTTCCGGTGAAATAATCGGAAACGATATACAAACCGGAGGACAGCACCAACAAAAATCCGCTGAAGCCGAAAAAGAGCCGCAGGATGCCCGTCCCTCCGCCCCTCCGGATCCAGAAGATGGCGGCGCCATAGAAAACAAGGGCCAGACAGATCAACAAAAAGTCCATGATTCGTGTATTCCCCTCACTTCAACCGCGGCCGGAGGCCCTTGTCAAAACTCCGCCAGACGGCATGGGCGGAAGCCGTCCGCCGTGTCTGGACGACCTGGCGCTTGCGCCACATGGCCGGAAGTCCCCGGATCGCATCCCGTTTGGCGTGCAGGATGACCCGACCCTGTCCGCGCAGAATGAAACGCGCAACGGCGGCGGCATTCATCAGCAAAAAGGCCGGCAGCAGCAGCCAGAACAGCAGGCCCGGCATATTCTTCACATAACACCAGACCAGATTGCGATGGCCGTGGTAGACCGCGAAATCGCTTTTCTGGCCGCCGGTGGTCACCGAGCCCACATGACCGGCCACGGCGGCCGGAATCAGCCGGCATTCCCGGCCCATCAACCGCAGGCGGAACGCCAGATCCACATCTTCGAAATAGCAAAAAAAATCCTCGTCGAAAGCCCCGGCTTCCACGAGCACATCCCGCCGATAGAGGGCGGCGGCGGCGCAGGGTCCGAACACGTCCATTTCCGTCAAAGGGAAGGTATTCCTTCTGGCGCCGTGCCCCCGGCGCCAGGCGATTCCGCTGAAATGGAAAGCATCGCCGGCTCCGTCCAGCCGGTCCGGGTCCAGGGCTTTGACCAGGCAGCCGGCGAAAACCGGAATCGTGGGATAACGGCGGGCGGCGTCCAGAAGCCTGCCGAGCCAATCCGGCTTTAAAAAAGCGTCCGGATTCACCAGGGCGATCCAGTCACAATCCGAAAGATGCGGCAAGGCGATATTGTTGGCCTTTGCGAAGCCCACATTCCGGGGCAGAGCGATCCGTTGGAAATGACGCGGCCATACACCCTCCCATGCTCCGGCGGCAGCGTCATCGCCGTTGTCGACCACCACAACCCGGGTGAAGGCGGCTTCCTGCTCGGCCATGGCTTTCAGGCATCGGCCCAGGTATTCTCCGGAATTCCAGTTGACCACCACCGCGCCAACGGAAAAACCCGCGGGAGGTTTGCCGTCCATTATACGCACCCGCCTTCATCACCCGCGGTCTTTTCCATCCGCAGCCAGTTCCGCATGCGCTCCAGCCCTTCCGGAAACGTCGTCCGCGGCTTCCAGCCCAGCTCCATGCCGGCACGTTCCACGGCCAGAACGCTGGACGGTACATCAAACGGTCTGGCTTCCTTGAACACCCGCTCCGCCGCGATACTCGTCACCTGTTCCACAGCCTCCAGCACATCCAGAAGGCGCATGCCGGTGCCGGAGCCGATATTGAATATCCGTTCGGCGCCGCCGTATTCCAACGCCAGAATCATCGCCTCGACCACGTCGCCGATATACACATAGTCCCGGACAACGGAACCGTCACCCCAAATCTCCACTGGTTCCCCCCGCAGGATTTTTCCCATGAAAACCGCCACGGCGCCCTGCCGGGCCAGTGTGCGCTGTCTCTCGCCGAAGGGATTGGAGAGGCGCAGCACGATATACGGCATGCCGTGAAGCCGCTGATACAAGGCGAGGTATTTCTCTATGGCCAATTTGGTGATTCCGTACGAGCAAATCGGATTGGTGGGATGCGCCTCATCCAGCGGCAGATACTGCGGGATACCGTATACCGTGCCCCCGGAAGAAATGAAAATAATCTTTTTGATGCCCGTCTGGACGGCCAGGCTCAACATCCTGACGGTCCCCGTCAGGTTCGTTTCCACATCAAACGCCGGATCGGCATTGGAGGATTTCGGTATGGTCGTCGAGACCAGATGATAACAAACGTCACATCCCGCCAAAGCTTCACCCATGTCGGACACACTGGTGAAATCGCCCTCCATATATTCGACACCTTCCGTCCGGGGCTCCGGTTCGAGGGACTCCAGATGGGGCCGGTCGAATATCCGGACGTCGAATCCTTTTTTCAGCAACCCATCCACCAGATGCGAACCGATAAATCCTTTCCCGCCCAAGACCAGGCACTTCATTCGCTTGTCCCTTTCACTCCGTATCGCGCTTAGCTCCCGCGGGTTCTATCCCATGGCCAGCCGCATCATCCGGTGACGGAGCGCCGCCTTCAGCCGGCTGTTGAAGTTCGGCCAGAAACCGTCATCCGGCTTGCGGCAGACCAGCAGGGAATCATGCCACTGATCGCTGCCGTCATCATATCCCTCGTCCTGCCACTGGGTGGATGTCTCCAGCGTCTCCAGCCGGGCGAAATCCGCCATGGCCCGCATCCCGTCCGGATAAAAGCGCCAGCAATCGTCCGGATAGCGATGCTCCGGACCGCCGGAGGGCGCCAGAACGCAGCAGAGGCCGCCGGGCTTCAGCACCCTCGCGATTTCGAGGATCGTCAGCCAGAAATAGCGGATATGCTCGAACGCTTGGCCGGAAACCACCACATCCGCGGAATTGCCGCGGATCTCGCGGAAAGCATACGGATTCCGCAGAACAATGTCCACGTTTTTCCCGGGCGCCATATCGATTCCCGCGTAACGCCAGCAGGAGCCGCTGAATATCGGCCGATAGCTGCCGTTGATGTCCTGGCTTCCCAGGTCATAAATCACCAGGGGAGCGCTTTTCCGGTCCGCCAGATACCGGTCCCGGAACCGGATCATTTTGTCATAGGAACTCTGATGCATCCGTTTTGCTCTTTCAGCTTCTGCGCAGCAACCACCCGTCCGGACAATAGGTCAGGTTGCGAATGACGTATTCCTCGCCGTAAAGCGCCGCCGGCCTTTGAATGATGAAATTCGGGTTCAGGGCCGCAAACTCCCGGGCGGCGGCGGCCGGGTTGTCCTCGCGCCAGTGGGCGGCCCCTTCCGGCGTATCGGACAGAATCCGCATCACGCCGTCGGCGGCGACGATATACGAGCCGACGGAGACCAGCCCGGCATAGGCATTCAACTCCCGCAGCACATGGGCCCTGGAATGGTCGCTGTCCAGGAAAACAAAGGTCCGCTCGCCCGGCCGGATCAGATCGCGCACCTTTCGGACGGTGTCCGGCGCCGCCGAATCCGCCTGGATCAAGGTGATGGCCTCCCCGTATGGGCTTTCAGCCACGGCTTTCCGGACGGATTCCGGAATATGGACATCAATGGAAATCACCCGGCCCTTGCCCAGCAGACGGCACAAGGAGGCGAAAAAAATCGCGCTCCCCCCCTGGTTCACCCCGGTTTCCACAATGACATCCGGCTGAATCCGGAACAGGCTTTCCTGCAGCCGGATCATGTCGTCGGGCAATTGCCAGATCGGGAAGCCTAGCCAGGACAAGGAGCGCCAGTTGGCCGCATTCCACTGCTGCTTGATCCACAATCCGGTCATCTTTTCCAGGCCTTCCCTGGAAAACAGGTCGAGCGTTTCAACAACGCCGTCTTCTTCCACGACCATCGAGTTGGCCGCTGTATCAATACGGATTTTCATACCAGATGAATCCTGATGTCGTTCATGGGCACGCCCATCAGCCCGAAACAG
This sequence comes from Thermodesulfobacteriota bacterium, assembly GCA_049320885.1. Taxonomy (GTDB): domain Bacteria; phylum Desulfobacterota; class Desulfobacteria; order Desulfobacterales; family SURF-7; genus DYJD01. The sequence continues at coordinate 434,484 of JBMORA010000001.1, forward strand.
ACGGAACTGGAATGTACCCGGAAAGCCAGGGCCTCGTGCAGCCAGTGGTGCTGGACATGCTCCTGCTGGGTGCCCTCGGCCGCCGAGGCGGCCACCGTGTAGTCCCCCACCGGCATAACCGGCATGCGAAAGGAGAAGCTGGCTTGAAATTTCAAGCCGGACGGCACGTGCAGCGGTGAATTCATATGGGCGAGATAGGTATTGTCGGCAAACAGGACCTGACCGAGCCTGTCCTGCACCATGAATCCGACAATCGGGTGAAACAGGTCGCAGTTGGCCCGGCACTGAATGACCAGTGTCAGCATTTCCCCCCCCACCACCCATGCCAGCTGACGTCCCTCCCCGTCCTGGAGCCGGACGTCCGTCACGACAGCGCCGCCCTTGCCGAACTGGGCCTTGTCCGGTTTAAAGGCGAACAATTCGATGTCGTTCCGGTGGGGCGTCGCATTGATGAAGTCCTGCCGCATATCCCGGGGTGGTTCATCCGCTGGGGCAGCTTTGTTATCCCGCACCGCCGGAACAGCGGCGATGCTCTCTCCCTGGCGTGCCTCATAACACGCCGTCAGATATTTTGCCACGATATCTTTGGGTTCCCCCCGCCCCCGGACAACCCCCTTATCCAGCCAGAAAGCGGTCCGGCACAGGCCGGTCACGGCGCCGGTATCGTGGCTGACCAGGATGATGGTCCCCTGTTCCATGAAACGCCGCAGAAAACGCATGCACTTCTGGACAAAAAACGCATCCCCGACCGCCAGGGCTTCATCGATGACCAGGATATCGGCGTCCACATGGGCCATCACGGCGAACGCCAGCCGGACATACATGCCGCTGGAGTAGGTTTTGACCGGCCGTTCGATGAATTCACCGATATCGGCAAAAGCCGCGATATCGTCGAAACGCGCGTCGATCTCCGTTTTCGTGAGCCCCAGCACGGCCGCGTTCATGTAGACATTTTCCCGGCCGGTGAATTCCGGGTTGAACCCGGAGCCGAGTTCCAGCAGGGCCGCCACTCTGCCGCGAGTCTCCACCGTTCCGGAAGTGGGCGACAAGGTCCCGCAGATGATCTGCAGCAGGGTCGATTTGCCGGAGCCGTTGCGGCCGATGATGCCCGTCGTTTCGCCGCGCCGGATTTCGAAAGAGACGTCCCGGAGGGCCCAGAAATCACGATAATACCGGCTTTGCTTCCACCCCGCCATGCGCTGGAGACGGGGTACGACGAACTGCTTGAGCCGGTCCCGGGGAGTATCGTATATCTGATATCCCTTGCTGAGATTTTCGATGCGGATGGCGATCTGTTCAGATAACATCGGCAAACCCCTTGCGGGTTTTCTGAAACCAGGCGAAACCCAGCCAGGCAACCACCAGGGCCGCGGCGGAATAAACCAGAAGTCCTGGCCAATCCGGCAACCGTCCCCAGACCAGAACATCGCGGGACTGTTCGATGATGAACGCCAGGGGATTGGCCATCATCCAGGGACGATAGGCTTCCGGCAAGGCGGTTATGGGGAAAAAAACCGGGGAGACGAACAGCAGCACGGCGGTGACGATGCCGATGAACTGACCCACGTCACGGATATACACGCCGAGGGAGGCCAGGCCCCAGGAAACGCCGGCGGAAACCGCCACCAGGGGCAGCAGGATCAGGGGGAACAGGATGACGGTCCAGTGCAGAAAGCCATTGAACAGAAAAATGGCCATCAGCAGCACCGCCAGGCTGACCAGGCACTGGAAAAGCGCCGCGGCCACGGACACCACCGGCAGGATTTCCAGGGGGAAAACGACTTTCTTGACATAGTTCGCATTGGCCAGGATGACCCCCGGGGCCCGGTTGGCGGCTTCCGCCAGCAGGTTGTAAACAATCAGTCCGGCAAACAGCATCACGGCGAACTGGGTTCTGGTCTCCTGTTCACCCATTCCCCAGCGGGCCTTGAACACCACCGAAAAGACGAAAGTATACACCGCCAGCATGAGCAGGGGATTGGAGAAGGACCAGGCCAGGCCGAGAATCGAGCCCCGATACCGGCCGATGACCTCGCGCCGGGTCATCTGAAAAATCAGGTCGCGGCTGGTCCACAGGCAGGCCAGCATGGCCTGGATGGATGCGGGATGGGCTCTGTGAGGATTCATGGATGTTGCCACCGCCTTCAATCCCTTAAATTGATCGCCCCGCAGCCGGCGATGTCCATCTCCAGACCGAGCTCCCGGGCATGACGGCGGGCCAGGGTCAGGCAGGATTCCATTTCGCCGGTGAGCTGCGGCTGGAAGGCATCCACGTCGAACACCACATGATGCACACCCAGCCTGCCGGAGCGTTCCAGAAACGTGACGATATCACTTGGAATCGTGTTTTCCGGGAGCAGAATATACTTGGTTACCAGGGTTTTGCCGTGTTCCGCGTAACCGGCCAGGTTTTCCCAGACAGCTTCATATCGATCGCTTTGTTTCAGGTGGCGATAGGTCTCCCGGCTGCCGGCATCCACCGAGCAGATAATCGTCAGATTCGGCTGGCTGGCTTCGGCCATGGTCCGGTTGAAGATGGTTGCGTTGGTGGTCAGGGTCACCCAGGGGCCGTATTCCAGCAACATCAGCAGCAGGTCCTCGAAACCCGGCATGAGGGTCGGCTCCCCCCCGCCCCAGAAGATCTCCGCCTGGCGGGAAAGAAAACCGCTCTCCATGAATTGGCGGAAGACCGGCCCCAGGTCCAGGGGATGGTGCCCGAACTGAATGTCACGGTCATCATTCCACCAGGCCGCGGCAATGCGCTCCTTTTGCAGATAACAATAGGCGCAGCGCAGGTTGCAACGGGTGAAATGACTGAGATTGATTTTCCGCAGGGTGAATTCGGGGCTGGTTTCATCGGCCGGACGAATTGTCAGCAAGGGGCATTCCCGGCATTGTTCCGCCTTGCCGGCCGCAAGGGCTTCCCGCAGCGCGCGCTTCGCCTGCTGGAAGCGCCCCACATCAAACGGACCGCCGTCATACGGGAACAGGAGCGGCCACCCGCAGGTTTCATGATGCACTACGCAACAGGCGTGCGCCGACCGGGGGGCGAAGGCGAGCCCGCCCTCGATCCATTCACAGCTCAAGCGTTCATGCATATCGCCCCGCATTTCCGTTCCCCATTCCCGGTCCCTTCCTGTCTTTTCAAACCCTTTTGTTTCTATCCACGGCAATTCTTGAGTCCGGCTATTACCAAAAAATGAGGAAAATGCAAGCTTTTCAAGCACCCCGCCGGCCGTCACTCCGCAGTCGGCGCGCCCTCTTTTTTCCGGGATTCATACCAGGACACCATTTTCTGGGCCTCGCTGTTTCCTTTAACAGCCGCCTCTTGATACAATTCCAGGGCCTTGTCATGGTCCTGCCGAAACACTCCCACTCCCTGCTGGTACAGGGACGCCAGGTGCACCATGGCCTCCGCATCCCCCTGGGCCGCTGCCTTGGCATACCATTCCCCGGCCATGACCGGATCCCGCGCCAGGCCGCCCGCGCCGTTATAATACATCACCCCCAGCGCGTCCTGCCCCCGGGGGTTTCCCTGGGCCGCCGATTTCTGGAAATACCCGAGGGCCTTCTCCGGGTCGGCCTGGATACCCGGCCCGCCCAGCAGATGCACCACACCGGCGAAATATTGTCCCACCGCCGTCCCCAATTCAGCGGATTTTTCAAACAATTCAAGCGCTTTCTTATCATCCTTGGCCAGCCCGGCAAGCCCCTGGTAATACATCACGCCCAGCCGATTCATGGCAAACGCATTGCCCTTCTCCGCAGCCAGCGCATACCATTTTCGAGCGGTTGTCAAATCCCTGGCCAGCCCCCGGTCGCCTTCCTCATAGCATCTTCCCAGCTCAAACGCAGCCGGAGCGATCCCCGCCGCCGCCATTTTCCTCAGTTGCGCCATATCCACCGGGGCGGAACCTTCCCCGGCCAGACCCGGGGGAACGCCCACCGCCAAAAACCACATCAGGACGGACATCAGGCTCCAGAACATATTTTTTTTCATATGAATAGATATGGTTGCCGTATTCAGCCCCCCTTGCCGGCGCAAACATTTTCCTTGCATAAAACACTCCTTTATGTCAGATATTCGGTCTCTACACGGTTGATCAGCAATCCATACATTTTGGAGGAACCTATGCGTTACCACTCGTATTGCATGTATATTACGCTTTTCTTTCTACTCTGCGGCCTTGCCCCGGCAAGGTCGAGCGCCGATGCGCAAACCGCAAAGGAATTGTTCGATGAAGCCGGCCGCCTTGCGGAAAAAGGCAACATGGAGCAGGCGCAGCCGTTATTTGATAAAGCGATCCAGCTGGATCCGTCCATGGCCGGCTTGGCCAATTTCCGGCTGGGAACAGCCTTTGCCCAGCAACAAAATTTCACGGAAGCTGTGAAGTATTACGAAAAAGCGCTGGAGTCAAAGAAAAACGAGCCCATTATTTATATGAACATGGCCAATGCCTATCTCGCTCTGCATCGACCCGACAGGGCCGTCGATTGCTATAAACGGATAACGGAGTTGGATCCCAAAGCGGTTTGGGCTTATCACAATCTGGGTTCCCTCTATCTGCAGATGAAAGCATATCCTTCGGCCGTAGAAGCATTCAACAAGGTCATCGAAATCGATGCCAACACGTTCCGCACCGTGTACGAACAAATTGGCTATGCCTATCAGATGATGAGAAACTTCGACCAGGCCATCCTCGCCTACCAGAAGGCGATCAAGGTGAACCCCAAATCGTTCGCGGCCCATTACAATCTGGGCAAGTGCTACTTCGACCTCCGGGAAGCGGACAATGCCATCAAGTCGTATACCACGGCCATCGAGCTGGATCCGAAAAGCGCCGAGGCCATCACCAACCTGGGGCATGCATATTACTATAAATATACCATCTCGTTCGCCCGCAGCGACCTCGATCTGGCGTCAGCCGCCTTCAATCGCGCCCTGATGATGAAAAAGGACCTGGGTCAGGCCCTGTTCGGTCTTTCCCTGGTAAACCGGGAACGGGGGGAATATCAGACGGCCCTGGATCTCGCGGAGCGGGCCAAGCAATCCGGTCTCAAAGTGAGTTCAAAATATATCGAGAATCTGCAGGCCCGTATCGAAAAGAAACCCTTGGCGGATGATCCGGCGGCAAAGCCGGCCATCCCGCCCGACACCAAGGAAGACACCACCGGCAAGAGCTGAGCCATCGCTTTGCCATCCCCGTTTGTTGGCCACGGATTCCGCCGGGCCGCGCTTTCCCGGGCTCGGCGCGCACAGCCATCCGGCGCTCCTTCATTCCGGCTGCGGCGCAGCGGAAAGCCGGAACGAAGGAAATCCATTAAAAGGGCGACCCGGACTTGGGCGGCGCCAAATCCGCCACCCACCTCCCGTCTTCCTGAAGCCAATTTTCCTGAAGGATTGCCCCGGGTATCAGAAAACCCATCTGCTTGATATCGAACCGGACGCTCACCTTGGCCCTGGTTTTATCCTCTGAGAACGTAATCCCGGCGATTTCGAATTTCTCAATCCGTGAGCGGCATTTGGACCGGTTGTCCTCCAGGGTAACCTGCCGGCGGTAGAGAGCTGAAGCGTTTTCGTAAATGACGTCGCAATCCCCGTCCACTTTGGCCTGCCAGACCACCGCCACCCGTTCCCGCAAATCCTGTTCGGACACTTTCGGAAACAGATGCGCGCAACCGAGAAAAGCGAAAACCAGCGCCCACGCCGCGATGGCCATCCCCATCGCAGCAAATCGGGCGCCGATGCCACCAAGCCCGTGATCGGATCTCTTTTTTTCCATCGCCACTTCCTTCGTCTTTACCGGTTCCCCGATGTCCTTCTTTTGGCCAGGTTGCGTTGTGTCTCGAATTCTTTTTCCAGGGCATCAAATTCCGGATCCGATGCCACGGACGGTGTCAATTCCTTTAAAAAGCTTTCCTGCCGCTCGATTTTCCCGTTCCGGTCCAGCCATATCCGGATGACCCCCACATGTTTCCCGCCCATGCTGGATTTCAGCAGAATCTTGCCATGGACCACCGCCGGCTCGAAATCATAATAATACTGGTGTCCCACGATGATCACATCGATGCCGTCCACCTCATTCGCCAGTCGCACGCTTTCGTCCCAGCCGGCATGGGACAGCAGGACAACGAGGCCGGTTTCCTTTTTCAGGGCCGGCAGGACGGCCTTCAGGGATGAAACCATATCCCGCACTTCGATTCCATCCGCACCTGTCCGGGCCGGGTCCGTGAAACCGGCGGAAACGACCCCCACCACGCCGATCTTGACGCCGTTGACGGTTTTCGTATGGTAGGGTTTCCAGGCGTATTCCTTGCCCACAAAGGTATTCGAGCCGATGAAACCCGGCTGAATCGAGTCCCGGAAACGCTGCAAGAAAGGCAGGCCATACCCCAGCTCACCGTCCGCGACATTCATGGCGTCATATCCCAACATCTTCAGGGCTCTTGCGGTAAACTCGGCCCTCAGTTCCGCCGGTTCTTCCTGGCTCCAGAAAAAATCCCCGGCATCCACCAGCAGGATGTCGCCGTATTCCTTCCGCAGCTCCGCAACATAGCCGGCCCGCCGGGCCAGCCCGCCAGGGGCGTTCGTTGCTCAGCCAAAGCATTTGATATGCCCCTGGCCGTCGCTGGTGTAGGCGATCACCACATCCGGCGGGGCGGCCTGTTTGCTTTCCGCGCCCTGGCCCGGGCCCACGGATCCGAGGCCCACCGCCAGAACCAGAACAACGCTCCATAACCGACAGGAAAAGAAACACCTCATGAATGACCTCTCCTCGTAACCTGACACTCAACCAATGAACCATATTCCATCATTCGTAATTCGAAATTCCTAATTCGTAATTCCGATTTGCTTTTACCGGTACAGTTCCGCTCCGCTGAGCAACCCGAGGCTCCCGTCACCATAGAGGAAAAGTCCCATGATGCCGTTGCCGTCGGCGGTGATCCGCACCCAGGGCAGCTCCGGCAAGCGGGTTTCCGGGAAAACCTCGCCGAGGTTGAAAACGGCCTTGGTAAAAGGCGCAACGGTCAAAACCACCTCCTCCCCCGGCACCATTTCACCGTTCCGGCCCATGGGAGTCAGGGTCACCGCAACACCCATCGGCCCCGGGTTGTACAGCGCGACTCCGGTCCACCAATCGCCGTCCCGGGCGATGTGGGGAATGGCCAGTTGATTCACGCCCTGATCCAGGGCCATGAGTTCAAAAGCCGCGCTGCTGACGGCGGTCTTATAGGTGAAATAACCGGCGACGGGGGTCTGGGCGGTGATCTGCAGGGCTCCCTGGGCCAGCTCCTCCTCCGTCATCGCCGGAAACAGGTCGACGATGGACCGGGTTGTTTTTTCATAGGGCATCAACTCCAGCGGAACCGGTTCGCCGCCCTGGCCATTCACCATCCGGCATTCAACGGCATTGACGGCGCCGCCCGGATTGATCAAGGTCATTTCCGTACGCCAGACGCCGGAAACCGCCACATGGGGAATGATCATCCGGGTATCGGTCCGGGTCAGGGCAAACAGGCTGTCCGGACCGCCGGAATCGTTTTTGAGCCAGCGGGAAAAGCCGTCCACGCCGGCAGCGGTGTCCGGGACAGAGGTCTGCACGTCGATCCAGCCGTTTTCAATGGCTTTGTAAAACGGATTGGCGCTGGGCGAGTACCGCAGGACGGAACCGGCCGGAAGATGGATGCCCGCCTGGCGCTCCGGTATTCCCTGGGCGCTGTACAGCAGGCAATTCAACTCCACGGCCTGGGCGAAGCGGTTGACCAGCCCCCAGGTGACGACCTTGCTGGTGGAAAAAAGTCCGGAAGTATCGGGTATCATCCATCGTCCGGCGCCGGATCCGCCGGGCTGGCCGAAACCGGCCAGGCTTTGCCGGCCGATGCCGTCCAGGGAAATCATCGCCGCCGGGTCGTCGCATAACAGTTTCAGGGCCTTGATCGAGGCTTTTTCGTGCAGACGCATGGGCAGGCTTTCCGCCAGCCAGACATCCTTTTGCCGGGGGCCGATTTCGTAAGGCCCCTTGAGGGTGGCCACAGGCCGGGAGGCGCTGTCATAGGCGACGATCTGGACATCGGTGAGCGGGAGATCGAAGGTATTGGTGATGGCGACCCCGTTCCAGGCCGATCCCTTTTGAAGATCGGGAATCCATTGTTCGTTGGCCTTGGACTGGTCGAAAACGATGCGGTAAATTCCCCCTCCGCCGTAGTTGTCGCGGCGGACGTTCAAGCGATAGGGTGGATTTTCCGCTGCAAGGGTCAGGGTGGCCGTATCATTGAGTTCCGCCTGCCATACCATCCGGCCGGCCGCATCCAGGAGGTCAATCCGGATGCCGTCCTCCAGGGTATCGATCTTCTCGAACCCAAACGCCAGCCGGTCGCCGGAACCGGCGTTGATGGTATAGGCATCCTCGTTCAGCAATATCAGGTTGTAATTGCCCGGCGTCAACTGCACGGCTCCCGTGTTTTCCAGAAAATCATCCTTGTGCAGGGAAATGGACCGGATCAGCTCATAGTTGAGAAAGGGATTGGTGGCCTGGGGCGCCAGCGGATAAAATACCGAGCGGGGCGGGCTCCCGGCGCTGGTGCCGGTCCATTCGCCGCCGGTGATTTCATTCCGGGCGTTGAGATAGAGAAGATAGGTGTAAATCTTTGTCTTGACCACCGTACCCTGGATATCCGGATGCACGTTGTCGTCGGCGTACCAGATCTGGCAACGCACCTCCTTGCCGGCACTGGTGTTGGTGAGCTGCATGTCATACTGGAAAATGGGGTAAAACCAGGCTTCCGTGGCCGAACCGAGATTGGCCACAAAGGCCCGGCGGTGAACCTTGATATAGTTCAACAGCCAGGCGTGAAAAATCTCCGGGTTGTACCGCACCGATTCGCTGATGGTCAGGTCGCTGCCATGGCAGGCGGAGAGCAGGCCTTTTTTGTCCCCCACCCGGAAAATGATATTATTGTAGGAAGAGGGGTAAAAAACGATGTTTTCATAGGCTGCGGCCGCGGCCCAGGCATGGCATTGGCCGTTCCAGCTTTCCGCGTCCGGGTCGTAATGGTTGGCCAGTTCCCACTGGGTGGTGGCGCCCGGATAGGTTCCGGTGGTCAGCAGCTCGAACTTCTCGGTGGGCGCCGGATGGCCGAAATTGGCATAGCCGTTGGCCAGGGCGCCGCTTCTGGTGGACCACCAATAGCCGGACCAGGGCCGAAAATAGGTTTCCGCCGCATCCGTGCCGGCCAGGGCCTGGAACGGCGGAGCCAACAAAACCGCCCACAACACGGAGGTCATGACAAGGGCGGCTGCATGGAAGGTCTTGGTTTTCATGGGTAAGAAAATCGTTTCGGAGATCAATGGGTTTCCCGCCAGGATCGACGATCGCCGGTGTCTTCGTAGAGCCACCACCGGTCGCCCTCGGCCCATAGCTGACGGACGCGGATGGATTTTCCATAATGAACGGAAACCAGTTTCAGGACACGGCCCGTGTGGACATGGGCCTGGTCCGGCGGAATCATTTCCCGGGCCACGGCTTCCGCCAGGGTGATGGGGCGGGTCTCTTTGTCGAGGTGATAGGCAAACCCGGTGTCGCCGACCAGTTTGCGACTGACGGCTTGGGTCTGGCCGCTGTCTCCGGGGTTCAGATCGTCCAGGGGAAACGGATAGCCCCAGGAAAGGGTGATGGTTTCTTCCGCCCGGGTGTCATGGGTGTAGATGCCGGACAGCCGGTCTTCGATTCTCATCAGGCGGCCGGTAGCCGCATATTGGAGCATCAGGTCGGGCTGGGCCTGATCGTTGCGGAAAACGGCGTAGGAACCGGATTCCCGGGGAACAAGGCGCCATTTGATTTCATTGTCCCAGGCCTGGGTAACGGGATTGAGGTAGCGGCTGCGGATGACGATCCCGGCCGGCTCCGCCGGAGCCGTGGCCGCGAACAGTGCAGCGAGTGCCGATGTCACGGCGAAAACGATGCTAATGATCTTAAATGGTTTCATTTTCACAATTCAAAACCTGCCGCCCAAAATAAGATGAAGAAGGAATCAGGGATTCCTTCTTCATCTTTACAGCTGCTGTTTCAAGCGCCCGCGTTCAAGCCGGACGTTTCAAACAGGTTGGTGGTTAGTTGTTCCACTGGCTGGCGTTGGTGTAGGCCGTGTAACCGGTGCTGTCGGACCCGTTGCCGGTCATGCCGAAACCGCCGGCGCTGGCGAACTGGGTCACCACCACGATGTGGCAGGACGAGTCGCCCAAGGTGCCGGTGCCGGCAGTCTGGGTCAGGTTGGCCAGCAGCGTGGAAGCGCCGTATACCGCCAGTCCGCCCGCCGCGATGGAAGGCGTGGTGTAGGTGCCGACGTCGCCGTCAGACTCGTATACCGTCACCGCGGCGGTGCCGGCGGCTGAAGACGGGTTGCCGATGGTCATGCCATACCACCATCCTTGGGAACCATCCAGCGCAACCGCATAGGGATAGTACAGGGTGGTGGTGGGTACGGAAGCCGCACAGGTATCGACGAATTCGGCGATGATGCGGTCGTCGGTGAAAATCAGGCCGCAGGGCAGTCTGTACAGTTCCACGGTGACGGTGACCTGGTCGCCGTTGTCGAACTGGGCCGGGTCATAGACGACCAGCGGGACATCCACGCGGATCACGTTATCGGTGTCGATGCCGGTGAAGGCAGCAGCGGTGGTGAATTCCACCACGCGTTCGCCTGCGGGAATGGCCTGGCAGTCAGCACCGCTGGCATAGCCGGTAACCGCAACGCCGGTTTCCGTGGCCGGGGTGCCCAGGGCCACAACCGCCGTGCCGGGATCCGAGCAGGGATCTTCGCTCGGCAGGAAGGAAGCAGCGGTCGGAGCAGCGGCAAAATAAGCGCCGTCGCCGGAGATCGTCAACGTCAAACGGTATTCGTCGTTCGGGTTGAAGAAGGTGCCGCTCTGGTTTTCGATCAGCAGGGTGTTGCCGCCGAAGGTGGTGGAGGTGCAGTAGGAAGCTGCCGTCTCATAGTTGAAGGTACAGGAAGAGCTCTGGCCGCCGGCCGGTTCCACATAACCGTACAGATCACCCTTGCAGGCGTCCAGAACGATGGTGGTGGCCGCGATCAGATGGGCAACCTGGGGGTTGGAGGGGTTGAAGGTCAGGAAGTTGTTGCCATCCACACCGCCGGAGTTGATGCTCACGTTGATGGTGGTGCCGCTGTACTGGGCGCTGTTCACCGTCACGCAGATGTTGTTGTCCCAGTCGGCGTTGTACTGCAGCACGTCCGCGGCAGCGCCGGGACCGGCAATGCCGTCGCCGTAGATGCCGTCGCCGTCATAGTCCTTGACCGCCAGCTGGGCGCCGTTGGTGGGCACGGTGACGCCGTCATGGGGGTTGTTGTCGAACAGTTTGATCTGGAACTCGGTGCCGGGCTCGACGGTGAGGGAAGAAGAACCGTCATAGTTGGCGGCATTGTTGATGCCCAGGGCGTTGTCTTCGTCGTAGACATCGATGCGGATCCGGCTGGAGCCGCTGGTGCCGCGCACGCGGAAAACGATTTCCTGACCGGCTACGGTGATGCCGGCGTTGGTGCCGTCACCCACGGTGCCGACATCCTTGATGGCCCACAGGTAATTGTCAACCACCGCGCCGGTGTCGCCGATATCGGTGGTGGCGAAGCCGGAGTTGCCGGCGGGCAGGGGCACGGTGTCGGCGCCCAAGGCCGCGCCCAGGACCAGGAAGTCAAAAGACTGGCAGAGGGTGACGCCCAGGGGCATGTCCATGGTGACCCAGTCGCCGTCACGCAGCACGGTGCCGCCGTCGAAAATCAGGGTGACGTTACCGGTTTTTTCACAGGCATTCGCCGCAGCGGTGATGCCTTCCGAGTTGGTTTTCACTTCGACCTGTTGCGCGGCCATCGCGGACATGGTGATTCCCATGACCAGCATCAACGCCGCCATGACTACAGTAAATTTTCTCATTGTTCCTCCATTGATTGTGGGTTTGCTTGTTTCATTCCAAATTCCACTTTGGATCGGACTGTCTCCGGCCCGGGCCGCAGCCCGCCCGATCCCCTGCATGCGAGATTCCGCGCCATCACCTCCTTTTCAATTTCAGAAACCGGCCGCCGGCGGTTTTTCCACGATCCACACCAAGGCATCCGCCCGGCCCATTATGGTGAAAGTTATCATGAAACCGCGCCTGGTGTGCCGGCGCGGTTCCTGAACCGTATTACAGAAAAATCAGATAGTCTTATTTGTTTTATCAGTTGTCCGTGGAAACCGGTAAACCGATTTTCCAGGCGTTCCAAACGCTGCCTGCTCCCCCATCCGTCCAATTCTCGTTGTTCAGCACCCCCGGCCAGATCACCAGCCGCGTGCCTCCCGGATCCAGCGGCAGTTCCAGCCCGCCGACCGCATCCGTGGCCAGCTCCAGCTTGACATTGGGATAATCGACAAACAGCGGCAATCCCGGGATTCCTTCGCCCGGATCGAACAGGTTGTTGCCGTTTCCATCCGCGTAGGCCACGCCCATGACCCGTGATGTCCCGGCCGCCGCCGGCGTCGCGAAGACAACCGTCACCAGATACAGATGGCGGAATTCCTCCCCCTCCCGCGGTGCCACCGGGCGCAAGCCGATGCCCATTTCCGTCAGGGCCGGATGGAACAACTGCCGGGCCTCGCTCCCGCTTTCGCTGAAGGCCCGAAACAGCAATTGCTCGAACACCGCCTCACTCACCTCCGCCAGGGGCGTTTCCGGTTCCAGGGCGAGGATATCGATGATCTGGGCGAACTCCCGCGGTTCATACCCGGCTGCCTTCAGCCTGTCCGGAGTCGACCGGCCGTCATATCCGTTGGGATCGAAATACCGGTGAGCCGCCATTTCCTCGGTGTGGGCCTGCGCGGCCCAGCCCAAGGTTTCATCGGCGGACAATGCCTGCATGCCGCTGGTCAGCGCGGCGCGCCATTCGGGTCGGGTTGTCAGAATGGTTTCCGGATTCAAGCCCATCGCGGCAGCCACCTCTACCGGTTTGGTTCTTGCCTGGTTGATCAGATGCGCCAGAATTGTCTCCGCTTCCTGCAGGGAGCCGACCTGCGATGCACCTGAAACGCCAAAATCGCATACGGCAAGATACACATTGTAGGCAGTTTTCCCAATCGTCAATGATCCGGTCTGGACGCCGATACCGATATGGGTAAAATGGGGGTTGAGCAACTTACGCTCCACGTCGGCGCCGGTTTGCAGCTCATCTAAAAACATGTTTTTAAACAAAATGTCAACTGCTTTTTGCGGTTCGATGAAATTTTTGAAGGCCACCAGCCCCAGGCTTTCACCGGTCATAAGCGGCATAAACCCCTGAAACCGTATTCGATCCTCATGGGTTAAGCCGTCCGGGGAAACGGTGCTGTAATAATTCCGGGCCAGCATATCCCCGGTATGTTCGCGGGCCGCCGCCGAAAGCGATTCCTGCGCCTGCAGGGGCATGAGCCCGCTGTTCAGGATATCACCGAATTCCGGCAGGGCTGCGAGCAGCGCCTTCGGGTCTTTCCCCAGGGAGGCCGCCGTCGCCAACGGATTGGAGCGGGCCGCATTGATCCGGTTCATCAGCATGGCTTCCATATTCCTGGACTGATCATATGGTTCATCCGCCCGGGCCACGCCCGCCACCGGCAAGGCAAACAGAAAAAGCAATATGAAGCGGAGGCAATATGTCATGGCGCACCTGGCTTATGCAACGAAAATGCCATCCATTCCCGACGCGGTTACCCTCCTCCGATCCGATCGTTCATTTGCTGGATAACAATCCGTTTTTATATTATATATTCGTTCAGAAAAAACTGCGCTGATGGGTCCCACCCCCCTGTTTGCCCAGCGGTGCGGTTGCTTGCCGCCGTTTCGATTGGCTAGATTTAGCCAGCCATGGCTGATTTCGACCAGCTTCCCGCCGGCGACATTCACTTTCCGTTTCGCTCTATCCGAACCGCCCATCTGGATGCCGGATCAAGTCCGGCATGACGAAAACCGAGATACCCGACTTTTTACAATTCCATCAATATTGAATTATTTTTTACCACTTGTATCGCAACATCACCTGGACGGTCCGGGGCGGCCCCTCGATGACCCGATACTGTCCCGGCTGGGTGTATTCCCGGTCCAACAGATTCCGAACCGACAGGGTCAACTCCATGCTCGGAATCACGAAACGGTGGACCGTGGCATTCCAGTCCAACAGCCAGGCCTCCTTGCAGGTGATGACCGCTTCCTCCCGGGGATGGATCAGGTCCCGGGCAGAGATATACCGCAATATGCCCGTGGTGCTGAACCGCTGGACGGGTCGCCAGGTACCGATCAGATTGAACAATCGGTCAGGCCCCAGATCGTAGGGATAAACCAGTTCGACATAGTGTTTTTCGACGCTGCCGTCCGGCCGGATGAAATCATAATCGTTGTACAGGTATTTCTCATCCGGCCCGCTGTTGCTCAGCACCGTGAAATTGAGTTCCACATCCAGGGTGTCATGGGGATGCAGGCGGGTTTCGAATTCAAGCCCGTTGATTGTCTGCGTGTTGGGACTGCTCAAGCCCGCGTAGGGATCCTCCATCACATGATTGGCGATACGGTTGTTGAAGCCGCAGAGCGACATATCCAAAACCATGGAGGGCTTCCAGGCGACCTGGGCGCTGAGATTGGTGATTTTCTCCGGCTCGAGTTCGTCTTCTTCCCGCAGCTGGCTCGCATAGGGCGTGCGGAAAGCCGTTCCGTGAAACAGCTTGACCACCCACTGCCGGTTCGGCGACCAGACCAGCCCCGTATTGTAGCTGACGGCGTCATCGTATTCATCGTGGGCATCGTTCCGAAGCCCGAGCAGTATATCCACCGGCCCCATTTTGTGGACGTACTGACCGAAAACAGACACCAGGCGTGTATGATAATCCACCTGATCGAGTTCGGGCAGCAGGTTTTCGTTTTCCGGCCCCAAATAGTCCGGCAGATAGCCGTCCCAGATGAGAGCGTCATCGACCCGCCGGTCCCGGTAGGAAGCCCCGGCGGTCAGCAACCCCCGTCCCGCCATCAGGGTGTGATCGAAAATCAGTTCCGTGTAGAAACTGTTTTCATTCTGCTCGATGGTGCGATCGATGATATCGTATTCCGGATTCAGCATACTGTAGCTGGCGGTGAAACGAAGCGCGGAACGAAAGTCGAGACGCTGTTTGCTTTCCAGTTTCAGAAAACCGGAAGGTACTCTTTCCGTTTCGCGCCAGGTATAGTCCCCTCCCTGTTCCGCCAGGGCATAGGGATGCCGGTAATCGGATATCCGGCCGGAAAGGGAAAAGCGTTCGCCGTGGGAAACCCGGCCGGCAGCCTCCACATACTGGGAATCTCCGACGCTTGCCGTACCGTATCGGTTCTCGGGAGGAACCGCCTCTTCCAGATCGCCCCAGAATCGGACGACATTGACATCGCCGTCCTCCTCCTGCTGCTGATGGTGGGCGCTGACCGAAAAAAATGCATCCCAGTTTCCCGAAAGGAATCCGGCGTTGGCATAGGCGCCCACCGGATGACCGGGCTCCCCGAAATAGCCGCCCACCTCGCCGCCCTGCACATCCCGGCCGGTGAGGGGGACAATATTGACCACCCCGGCAAAAGCGTCCGGACCCCACAGGACCGAACCCGGTCCGCTGACGATTTCGATCCGCTTCACCGATTCGAGCGACATCTCCCTGTCCAGAAATTGCAGCGATTTGGATACCTCCGAACCCATCGGCACCGTATCGTATAAACAAAGGATGGAATTGGAGACGCCGCGCATATAGGCTTGCGTGCCGCTTTCGCGGCCGGCCATGTGGAATCCAGGCACCAGCGCCAAGGCTTCACCGAGGGTGGAAACTCCGCGTTCACGGATCTGTTCCCTTGTGACCACGTGGGCCACAGCCGGCACCTGCCAGGCGCTTTCCTCCCGGCGCGTGGCAATGGACAAAACGTCCAGCGACTCTCCAACAAACATGAGCAACGTATCGCTTTCGGCCGCTCCATCCGGCTTCACTTCGCCTTCAGCCCCGGCTCCCGCTCCCGGCCGGATCAATACGACCATCAGACAGCAGCACAGGAAAAGATTGCCCACCCGATGAAACAGCCTTGCGATTCCGCGCAGGATAAAATCGTTTTTTTTCATAACCGATTTGATTCCCATCCAAAACGACCCGCATCCGTCATTCGCGATTGCCGATCCGTCATATCCCTCATCCAAGATTTTTCAGGAACACCCGGAGCTTTGCCCGGGTCAGCCCCAGCAATTTGGCCGCCTGGGTCTGGTTGTTGCCGGTCATCCGCAGGGCCTGATGGACCATTTCCTTGTTGAAATCCTCCAGACAAATCCCCCCCGGTGGCAGCTGGAAGTTCCGGGAACCCGGGTCGGAAGCACCAGCATTGTTCAAAAAAGAAAGCGTTTCGGCCGTAATGGCTTCCCGGTCCGATCCGATGATCATGGCCCGCTCCATGGCATTGGCGAGTTCCCGGACATTACCCGGCCACCGGTAGGCCGTCAGCATGCGCCCCGCGCCGTCGGTCAATTCCATGGCCCGGCCTTCTCCGAGGAGATTGAGAAAATGCTGGCACAGGGGCAGAATATCCTCCGTCCGTTCCCGCAGGGGAGGCAGTTCAATGGGCACCACATTGATGCGGTAAAACAAGTCCTGCCGAAAACGGCCGTTCCGGACCGATTCCATCAGGTTTTGATTGGTGGCGCATATGAAACGTGCATCCACGGGTATTTCCTCGTTTCCTCCCACGCGCCGGACGGTTTTTTCCTGGAGGGTCCGCAGCAGCTTGGCCTGGGCTTCCAGCGGCAGGTCGCCGATCTCGTCCATCAACAGAGTGCCCTGGGAGGCGAATTCAAATTTCCCCTTGGTTCTTCGTTCCGCCCCCGTGAAAGCGCCTTTTTCATATCCGAACAATTCCGATTCCACCAAGGAAGCCGGGATGGCCGCGCAGTTGATGGGCACGAAACGACCGTTTCTCCGTCCGCTCTGGCTGTGTATGTATCGGGCCAACAATTCCTTGCCGGTCCCGGACTCGCCTTGAATCATCACCACCGAGTCGCTGCGGGCCACCTTGGCCGCCAGTTCCATCACGGACTGCATCGCCTTGGAGCGATAGACGATGTCGCCGGCGCCGGCCACCAGGGAAAGCTCCCGCTTCAGTTCCTTGTTTTCCTGTATCACTCTGGAAAAGTTCAAGGTTCTTTCAATAGTGAGCTGGATGCGGTCCTCCTCGAACGGTTTGGTGATATAATCGGAGGCCCCCATGCGCATGGATTCCACCGCCGAGTCCACGGTGGCGAACGCAGTGATGAAAACGAAGGGACACGGCAGGTCTTCCGCCTTGACCTTCTGCAGCAGTTCGACGCCGCTCATGCGGGGCATCTTGATATCGCTGATCACCATGTCATAAGGTGTTTCCTTGATCTTCGCATATGCCTCCAACCCGTCCGAGGCCTGTTCCGTTGTATGACCGTTTCGCTGCAGCAACAGGGCCAGGAGATGACGCATTTTTTCTTCATCATCGACGATCAGTATGTGAGCCATTGTCTTCACTCCTTCCAATCGGATATCTTTCCCCCCGCCTTCCCCCCTCTGCGTCGACCGTGGGCCGCAACCGGCTTCTTGCCGCATGGTGCATGACTATCTTCCCTGCTGCAGGGGAATGTCCACCGTGAAAAGCGCCCCACCCGAATCGGCATCCTCCACCAGGATGAACCCTCCATGGGATTTGAAAACCTGGGAGGCGAACGCCAGCCCCAGGCCCGTGCCTTTGGCTCGTGTTGTGAAGAACGGTTCAAAGATTTTTCCCTTGTCATCCGGACGAATGCCACCGCCGTTGTCCTCGATCTGCACCCGCCAGCGGTCGAAATCGACTTCCGCCTTGATCCGCACATATCCGTTCTCCCCCGCCGCCTGGCAGGCATTTTCGATGATGTTGCCGAAAGCCCGGACCATCAAATCACGGTCCGCATGACGGATCGCCGGCCGTTCCGGCAGATCGAGATTCAACTGCAGGGCGGACTGATGGTGCAGCATTTCAAAACGCCGGAATACATCATCCAGCATCTGATTGAGATCAACGGTCCGGAAAACCGGTTTCGTCGGTCTGGCGAACTGCAGAAAGGCCTCGATCATGCTGTTAAGGCGGCGGATTTCATCCTCGATATAACCCACCAGGGTCTGCTCGCTGCTCAGGTTGTAATCGCGCTTGATCATATCCAGGGAAGTTTTGATAATGGCCAGCGGATTTTTCACCTCATGGGCGATCATCAGGGAAAATTTTCCCATTTCCGCCAGGGATTTCTGCTTCATCATTTCCCGGTTCACCCGGGCAAGATCCTCCTGGCTTTCCTTCAAGGAATCCAGCATGGCGTTAAACGATTTCGCCAGCGCCCTGGTTTCCGGCAATTTACCGGGCCGGGCTCTCAATTCGAAGTCCCCCCGGCCGATGTGCATGGCGGTGGCGGTCAGTTGTTTCAATTCGGAACCGATGGGCCGGGACACGAAATAAAACACCAGGCCGGCAATCAGTGCCAGACCCAGGGACATCCAGATGAATCTGCGCGCGATATCGGCCATCAGCAGATCGATTCCATGGGTGCTGAAGTGGATGCGCACCTTGCCGATATGGTCCACGATCGCGGTCCGCACGGGTTCGAAAGGGGTACGCGCCACGACTTTCCCGCCGGAAAATACGATATTCTCGTCGCTCGCCCGCTTGAAAACCACCGGCGTCTCCACCAGCGACAGGGGGCCTTCGGCGGATCGGGACAAATCCACCAGCGTATTGTTGTGATTATCCAGAATCAGCACCCGCGCCACATCCTTTTCCCCCAGCAGGTTATGAGCCAGATTTTTCAGTCCCTCCTTGTCATTGATCAGGACCCCCACTTCCGAATTCAGGGCCAGGTACCGGGCCAGAAACGCTATCCGGTCCTCGAAGCGCTCATGCATGAAACGGCTGGTGATCCGCACCCCCACGATGCCGAAAATGGCCGTGGAAGCGCCGATCAGCACAAAAGCCGCCAGCAGAAAGCGCGTATGGATACCGGGACTTTTCACGGCTTCTCCTCTTCCTTCTCGCCGCCGGCCTGCCCTTCAAAGGGAATGTGCAACGCCTCCAGCACCTGATGGTTCAGCAACACCTTGAAGGCGGGAACGGCCAGATGGCAAGGGCGCCCTTCCAGCCGGTCCAGCCCCATGGCTGCCGCCTGTTTCCCGATGGCCTGGTAATCGCACACCAGGCCCAGCGCCGCGCCGCTGTCGGTAAAAAACCGATTGTATCCCAGCACCGCCACGTTGCTGGCAATGGCTTCCTTGATCAGGAACAGGATAATGCTCTCGGAAATCACCGTGTGGTCCGGAATCACCCACAAGGCGTTGATGTCCTTGCGGTGTTTTTTAAAAACCGCCAGGATGTCGCTGCGGGATTTCACCGTGAGGGGGACGATGTCGATACCGTGATCCCGGGCCGCCGCCGCCGCGCCGGCCGCGAAATCACTGTTGTTGGCGGGGTCATAGATCAGGCCGATCCGCCTGGTCTTGGGCAATTTCCGGCCGATCTCCCTGACCTGGATTTGGGCCGGGATGTCCAACGGGATTCCGCACCACCCCTTGGCTTCCGGCACGATCTTTTCCGGATGCAGCACCATGGCGAAAACCTTGGGAACCGTTTCATCCGGAAAGGTTTTCCAGATCAACTCCATGGCCTCCGGACCGACGGCGATCAGCAGATGGAAACGCTCCTTTTTCAGCCGGCGGATCAAAACCGTGTGATCCGGGTCCGTCTCCGGTTCCAGAAACGACACGTCCAACGACATATGGTCTTTCTGTTCGAAAGAAGATTGGATTCCCTGGAGTGCATCCAGATACGGCCTGATTTTCTGGGAAACCACCACCGCCGCGCTGGAAGGCGGCGGATTTTCCGCAGGCAAGACCCGGCCGGCCGCCATTAGCGTCACCATCAGACTCGCCATCAGGACCGGCAACAGACCGACGCCCGTCCTTCGCGGTGCTGCAAAAACCGCTTTCTCCTTTTGGCCGCCTGGTCTCATCGATTGCTGGATTATCGTCCGGTTTCGATCCTGTTTCTGAAATCCCTGGTTACATCATCCACCGCGCTCAAATCGGCGATGACCCGCGGAGTGATCAGCACGATCATTTCGTTGCGACTGGTTTTATTCGTGTTTTTCCCGAACAGATAGCCGAGCACGGGGATGTCTTTCAAATACGGCACCCCGGAATCCCCTTCCGATGTGTCATTTTTGATCAGGCCGCCGATGACGATGGTCTGGTTATGCCCCACGGTCAGATTCGTGGAAACGCTGCGCTGGAAAAAGGAAGGGTATGCGACGCCGCCCACCAGTACATCGCCGGCCACGTCGCTGACCTCCTGGTTGACGGTCAGGCTCACCAGACCGTTGTCGTTGATATGGGGCGTGACCGACAGGATGATGCCGGTGTTGCGATACTGGATATTGGTCTGGACCATGGACTCATTGCTCAGGTTGGTGGTGTTGTACACGGCGCTGGCCACCGGAACTTCCGTGGAGATATTGATTTTCGCCTCCTTGTCGTTGGAAGCCAGGACGGTGGGCGAGGAGAGCACATTGACCCTGTTTTCCTTGGCAAGGGCCGACAGGGTCGCCGACCAGCGCGCGGTCTGCCCCATCACGTAGGTGAGGCCGTCCACTCCCATGCTGGCGCTCAAGACTTCGGTGCTCGGACCGCCTTTGCCGCTGACATACCGCCACTCGACACCAAATTCCTCCGAATCGGACAGCGTGATATCGGCGATCATGACTTCGATCAACACCTGGCGCGGCAGGACATCCAGGGATTCCAGCATGCGTTGAATAATCTGATAATCCGAAGGGATCGCTTCGATAATCAAAGCGTTGCGGGAGAGATCCGGTGTTATTTTGATCGGTGCCCGGAGGGTGCCGGAGCCGATTTCGCCGAATTCCCGCGGGGTCTGGGGTTTGGAGCCGCCGGCCGCCGGCTTGGCGATGGCAAAGGGATTGGGGGAGGTTTTGACGGTTTCCGCTTCCTGAGCGCCGCCGGCTTTCTTGGCGCCGGCCTTTTCCTGCCCGGTTTTGGTCTCGGAAGCGGTCTTGAATATTCCGTCCAGCAGGCCGGCCAATTCCCCGGCCTGGCCGTTCTTGACCTTGTAGACATACAATTGGGGGGCGACGGTCTCATTGGGGCCGTCCAGGGTCTTGAGGAGCTGGGCCACCTTTTCGATGACCCGGGGCTGCCGGCTCATCACCAGCAGCATGCCCAGCCGGTCGATGGGAATCAACCGGACATCCGTCTCGGAAGCACTGTAATAGACCGGCAGGGCGTCCTGCAGCACCTTGATGATGTCCTCCATCGTGTTGTATTCGATCCGGAAAAACCGGTGGCCGACCCCGGCGAACATGTCCAGATCGAAACTTTCCACCAGCTTCAAGGCCTTGGCGACATTGACCCCCTTGTCCACCAGCAGGATGGAATTGGAATTATCCGGGGCCACCATGGTTCCCTCGGAGGAGATGAACGGCGTCAGGATTTTCATCATTTCCGCGGAATGGATATTCTTCAGGGGAATGATCTGCATGAGCACCCGCTCCCCGGGAGGCAACGCCTGGCTTTCCGCCTCCTGCCGGGTCAGCATCGGCATCCGGGCCGCTTCCTTGAGGCTCGTGATGTTATATACCGCCCCTTCCTTGACGGCCGTCAATCCGTTGGTCTCGAGGATTTGAAAAAAAACCGGGAACAAATCCCGGGGGCTGATGGTGCCGGCGGTATGCAGGGTCACCCGCCCGCGCACAGCGGGGTCCACGATATACGAGATTTTCAGGATATCCGCCATGGTCCGGATGACTTCATACAGATCGGCGTCATCAAAATTGAGCGTCACTTTTTCCTTTTCGGATTTCGCGGCCTCGGGGGCGGCTTCCTTGCCCCTTGCCTCCGGGGATGTCATACCGGCCCCCGGCTGTTCCTGTTTCGTAGCCGGTGCTGTCCGCCGGATGTCCGCGGGCTCTTCGCTCTCTATTGCCGGTGCTTCGGGGGCCGGCTCCGCTTTCACCGGAGCGGGCGCCGGACGCCGGTCCGCACTTGTTTCCTTCCGGGCGGCAGCCGGTTTTGGGGTGGCGGCGGGCTCCTTTTCCGATTTTCCGGAAGGCGGGCCGGCTTCCGCGGGCTGCTTCATCATGCCGAAGGGCGTGCTGACGATCCGGTATGTTTTTCCGTTTTCCGTCACCAGTTTGGGAAAATCCTTCTGCAGCATCTCTCCGCCGGCCGGCCCGGAGGCGACCCCGGCGCTGCCGGATTCCGCCCGGCCATCCCCCGGACCCAGAAAGCACATACACACAAAGGCCGCAATACCCGGCACCATCCTACAGCATCTGCCGATTGATCTTGTAATTCGCATCATAAGCTACTGTTTCTTCCGTTTCATCATACCGAACGGCGTACTGATCGTTTCATACTGCTCGTCCGTTCCCGAATCCTTTTTGCGCCGGCTGGCGATGCCGGCATCCTTCTTCGGTTCCGGCTTGGGTTTCTTTTCCGGCGGTGTCGCCACGACAACGGGTTTTGCCGGTTGACGGGCGGCCGCCGGTTGCCGGATCTTGCTCTGTTCGTACAGTCCCACGCGAAACTTCTTTCGGCCTTCGTCCGTGAAGACGACTCCATCCGCGAAGATCTGCTCAACCCGCAACTGTCCCACCCGATCCCCCCGCCTGACCCACAGGGAATGATCGGCGGCGGATTTCGCCTCGGGATTGTTGATCAGGGCCGCTTCGTAACCATCCAGAATCACGACGCCGAAAAGCAGGATGTCCCGTCCCTCGATCCGGGGCTTGTCTTCTTCCGGCAGGGCTTCGATCCCGGGTTCCGGGGCCTGGTATTCCTCCCGCTCCGGTGAAAACAGGTTTTTCCCCACCACATCCTGAAAGGCGCTCTGGGGCTGCGGGCGTTCCCCGGGAAAGCCGCCGGCGGGAACGGACGGCGTCTCCCTTTCCAGGGCGCGGTTTTCCGAAGGCCGCTCCGGCTGGCGGATGGGCAAGGGATCGTGCCGCCATACCTGAACGGTCTTGTGGATAAAAAAAACACTCAGAACGGCCAGGCCGATATTGATGTAGGTGATCTTGGAAATCATGCGCGATTTTTCATGCCCCGGTCACCGAATTTCCTGATTCTTCATTTTCTTTTCCGGTCTTTTCATATAACCCGAAACGGTCATGCTGGCCGTCAGCACATCCGGTCCGGCCGCTTCCATGCGAAGCAGGCGCATATCGACAATCGCCAGCAATTTCGGAGCGGATTCAATTCTATACAAAAAAGTTCGCAATTGCGCGACATTCATCCGGGTCGTGATCTGGACAGGAATTTCAAGATAGTCCTTTTCCGGCTCTTCCCTGGTTTTCAGAACCAGTTGGGATAGAATTTCCAAGCCGTTTGCCTGGGCGATCTCATTGATCACATTCTGAATGCTCACCGCGGCCAGAGCCGGTGTGGCCCCATCCAGCAGCGCCTGTTCGGCCTGCTCCAGACGCCGGGTCAGGATCATGTTGCGCTCCTGAATCCGGCGGCGTTCCGCCACTTTCTGCCGGTAGCGCTCCACGGTTTTCATTTTCACATCCAGCTCCCCGCCATCGGGCAGGAGGCCGGCGACATCCGGATAGAAGCGATACACCAGGCCCAGCAGGAGCAGGAGGCCGCCCACCGCCAAAATGATTTTCCTTTCCTTGGTTATCTCGAACCCAGCCATGGCCGCCACTATCTCCGAATTCAATTTTTATTGCAAGCCCATACCGATCCGGAATCGTTCCTTGCCGTTCTTGTCCTTGGTAATGGCGGAAAGAAAAACCACCTCTTCAAAAACAGGCGAATCCTCAAGCAATTCTACAATTTCCCTTGCCGAATCGGCCAGCCCGACGATCTGCACACCGCCTTTCTGGAGAGCAAATTCCTGAATCCAGGCAGTGGTGGGAACGCGGGTGCTGAGTTCATTCAACAGCACCAGCGTCGGAATCCGCCCGCTACGCAGTTGGGCTAGCGTCTCGATCCGGGATTCCATGGCTTCTGCCTGCCGGACCATGTTTTCGATTTCCTTCACTTCCTCCTGGAGACCGCTCAATTCCTTGTTGAGACCGGACAAGGCCATCCGGTGCCGGACGACAAGACTTCCGGACCAGGAAACGACGGAGATCAGCGTCAGCAGGACGAGGGCCAGCATGGTGTAATAGCCGATGCGGCTCGGTTTTTTACGCAGCTTTTCCGGCAGGAGATTCACCTTTGTCGCGGCATCACGCAGTCCCTTGCAGGCCAGCCCGTAAGCCGGAGCGAAATCCGCGGAAGGCAGCCCGGAATTCCCGGTGCTCACCGGATCGATTTCCCGTGACGCCTTTTCCCGGATACGATCCAGAAGGCGCTCCGATCCGGGCGATCCATAAAAGCTCCAGTGGAAGGGACCGCCGATTCCCTGTCTCTGGTTCTCGGCCGTTTCCAGGTTTGCCGCCAGCTCCGCTGCCAGATCGTCGCCTTCGTCCGTCGGCTGGATCAGCTTGGAATATTCCAGCCGCCCTCCCCGGTAAATGCAGATTTCACCGCTTTTGTTTCCGGCCCGGATCACGGCCTGGGAGGTCTGCTCCCCGCCCGGGCCCTGAAACTCCAGAAAACCCGCAAAGGCCGTGGCGCCGATTTCGATTCCTCCCAAATTCCGGCCGAGGTGGGTAGCCAACGGCAGGTATCCGTCCAGATCCCGTTTGCGCATCGCAAACAGCAGGATCCGCAACGTGTTTTGCGAACGGTTTTCCTCCGTGATCAGATAATCGAAGTAGATTTCGTCGGCGGGCAAGGGAACGTATTTGGGCATTTCATATCCCAGAGTGGCGCGCAGGTTTTCCTTCACGGAAAGCGGAAGACCGATTTCACGCACAATGACATGCTCCCTGGGGATGGCGACAAATATTTCCGCTGGCCCCATGCCTTCCTGCCGGCTCATTTCATTGACGACATCGGCAATCACCTTGACCCTGTCGTTCAGATGCAGGCTGCCGTCAAAACCGACCGTGTTGCAGGCCGAAAGGCGAACTCCCTTGAAGCCGTCCTTCAGCGCCACGACGCTGAAACTTTCGGCCCGGATATCAATCCCGATGCTGTTCTGAAATAACAAAAACCGCCTCCTCCGCCGCACGGGAATTCTGCTTCCCGGTCCGTATTTCCTGGTTCACGCTCCTCACCTGGCAACGGGCATATGGTCAAACCATTGCACGATACGATATTTTTCCTTGGATTTCAAATCAAGATAGATCATCGCGCTGATTTCCTGACGCACCTTTCCTTCGGCGAACAGCCCCCGGGACGTAACCCGGAAATACGGCGACAGGGAGAAGGTGATATAATTCTGCGTGGCGGCGTAAGCCTCGGCGCCCACAAGTGTCAGGTAATCCCCGTTGGAAGCGATGTCCTTTTCCCGCCGATAGGTATGGACCGCTGCCACGATTTCAGGGGTGAAACCCGGCAATAAGAGCAACAGCGCCGGCGGAGCCGCATTGATGTTGAATTTGTTGTAATTAAAACCGGTTTTGGCGACGGCGGCGCCTGGAGCGGCGCCTGTTTTTGTTTCCACGGCCTTTCTCGAGGGATATACCGTGACCGTCTGCCGGAAACATTCGTGAAAAATACCCGGGGTGATTCCTTTTACCAGCAGAAGCTCTTCAACGCTGTCAAAATCACCGTTTTTGCAGTGGTAGGGGTTCGGCAGGGACTGGTAGTAGTCCTCCTCGGCGCCGTGCATGCGATGGAGGTCGTCACTGTCGCGCCAGTCCATAATCGAATCCACGATGGCGCTCTTTTCATCCTCGCTGATCGGAAGCCCCTTCAGGAGAAGGAGGATCAGCGCCTGGTCGGCAAGATTGATATTCACTTTGCCGCCTTCGTTGTCGATCCTCACCATGATCTGTCCTTCTCCGAAAGGAATCGCCGGGATTTCGGTATTGACGCGCCAGTCGATGTCAGCCCCCTCCTCTTTCGCCACTTCCGAGGCGGGGCGGGGATTGAACATCGTCCGCAGCATCTGGTAAACGGTCAGATGGATGCCCCCCAAAGCCGCATAATATCCCTGGCTGGTTTCCTTGAAATTCCGGGCGATCATCAATTCCGTGCGCATGGAACGAGAGAATTCGGCGGCGATGACGGACAGGAAAGCCAGCACCCACAGCACCAGCAGCAGGGCAATCCCTTTTTGATTGCAAGTATCCCCCCGCGGTTTCATCCTATCTGCCCTCATGATGTTTCGCCGATGGTTCTCACAATCCCAAGCTGCGAACGGGGATGACGGTAACGATGGGAAAGTCATCCGCTCGATCCTGAATGCTGATCTTCACGGCCTGGGGAAGACCTTCTTCCGCTGCCGGGTCCCATTGCGGCTGCCAATCATAGATGTTCTGCGTATCCGGGGGCTTTAAAAACTGAAAAAGGATCGAATGCATCCCTGCCAGCAGCCTGCGTCTTCCGGTCTCTGGTGCCGTCGCATCGACATCCACAGGTGCCGCCGCCGTGGGCGCCTTTTCCTCGATCAGAAACAGTTCGGCCCCTTGGGAGGTCTCCTCGACGATATATTGACTGTAGACATCACCGAATCGGTTCCGTGGATCCAGCGCCAGTTTTGAAATCATGGACATTCGTTGCTCATGGCCCTCGAAAGCGGCCGGTTTTTCCGAGCTTCGGAGTACTTCCAAGGGGGCCAGGGAAGCGATCTGCTTTTTCATCAATTCTAGGACGACGCGCAGGCGCTGTTGCCGTTCGATGTCCCGCTCCCCCCTTTCCCAGGCCCGCAGTCCAACCCTGAATATCCCGAAAATCAAGCCGATGATGATGGCGGTGATGGCCATGGAAAGCAGCAGTTCCAGCAGGGTAAAACCGCCGCCACCTTCCCGTTGGAGTTTATTTTTCATCGGCCAGCCTTGCCGCCAATGCCAGGGTTTGCAGGTCGATCCGGCGTTGCCGTTCGCCGTCCGTCCAGGACACCTCCAGCTTTACATGAAACGGTTCGGGTTCGTCAGGCAGGATTTCCACTTCCTCCGGTTCCAATCGGGCGATCTCCGCTTTCCAGGAAAAACCGTCCTCCCAGCGGCCTTCGATCATGGTATCCTCCATCCGGGTCGCCAGAAGGATTTCCTCCATTTTCTCGCGGGCGTGGAAGACGGCCCGGGTATACCGATCCGCCAGGAAAACCGCCCCCAGCCCTCCGGAGAAAAGCCGCAGCAGGATGATCAGCGCCGTGGCCAGAATCATGGTGGCGGCCAAGGTCTCGAAAAGAGTGAAACCGGCGGCGTTCGATGCGCAAACCGGAATCCGGTATGGCCAGCGGAAGACGTGTCTGCGTCGCATTCATTCTCCCAGGGACACGGCGCCGGTGATGGAATCGACCTCCACGCGGCGGCTTCGGCCCATGGCGTCGCTCAACCGGATATCCGCGCCGGTGCAGTTGCCGATGGGGAAAAAAGTGATGATATCGATATCCGTTTCTAACGCCTCCTCCGGACCGGGCTCACAGGCGAGGGTCAGATTCACCGGCAGGTGATAGATTCGCTCGACGCCGTCATCGATTTCCTTCGACTCCGCCGCCGCATCGCCTTCCGGCGCTTTGGGAACGGCAACAAAAATCCGCCGGTCTTCGGGTTGGAACCACACCGCCATGGAACAGCTTCGGCTGACGGCCTGGCTGCGGGCGAACCGCATGATTGCCGCAAGATCCCTGGCCGCCGTAACCAGAGGCAGTTTTTCATAGGAGCCGGATAAACGGGGAACCGCCATGGCCGCCATCAAACCGACCAGCACCAGCACCACCATCATCTCCAGCAGCGTGAAACCCGCGGCATCTTCTTCATCACAACGCCCTCCGCGCGGCAAATCGGCTTCGGCAATCACGTCATTCCAGATTTTTCCAGCTGACGACATCCTCGTCTTCCCCCTCTCCTCCGGGACTGCCATCCGCTCCATAGGAAAGGATATCAAAGTCGCCGTGCTCTCCCGGCGAACGGTACTCATACGGCCGCCCCCATGGATCCGTGGGGATATCCTTGGGCAGATAGGGGCCTTCCCATTTTTCCGCATCGTCCGGTTTGACGCGCAGGGCCGTCAGTCCCATTTCGGTTGTGGGATATTTCCCGACATCCAGACGATAGGTATCCAGGGCGGTTTCAAACAGGGATATCTGGGCCTTGGCCGATTTCTGCTTGGACTTGCCGACCTTGCCGAACATTCTCGGCCCCACCAGGGCGGCCAGCAACCCCAGAATCACCATGACAATCAACATTTCAATCAGCGTAAACCCTTTTTGGTCTTTTCCGATCTTCATTCTCGCTTCCCTTAAAATGGTAGTTCATTCATGCTGAAAATGGCCATCAGCATCGAAATGACGATGAATCCGACCACCACCGCCATAAGCAAAATCAATGCCGGCTCCAACAGGCTGATAAAGCGTTTCACCAGGTTTCGCAACGATTTTTCATAATTGTCCGCCACCCGCAGCAGCATTTCCTCCAGCCGGCCGGTCTCTTCTCCCACGGTGATCATCTGAAGCGCCAGGGAGGGGAAGACACCGGCGTGTTCGAGCGTTTTCGACAGGCGATCCCCGGCCTTCACCCGGGTGTGGACCTGGTTCATGGACTGGGAAACGATCTGGTTGGCCAGTACATGGCGCACCAATTCAATTCCCTGCAAAATCGGAACTCCGCTGCGGATCAGGGTGCCCAGGGTTCTGGCGAATCGGGCCACTTCCGCCTTTTTCACCAACTCCCCGATGAAGGGCAGGCGCAACTTCAGGGAGTCGATGGACATCCGTCCCTTCTCCGTGCCCCGATAGCGGCGGAAACCGAATACCGCCAGGATCAATGCTCCCAGCAGAAGCCACCAGTAATTTCGTAACAATTCACTTCCTGCCAGCAAGAGACGGGAGGATAACGGGATGGAAGCACCCATATCCGAGAAAATGAAAGCGAATTTAGGAATCACGTACGTTATCAGGATGATAATGGATATCCCGCTTACACACACCAGGAAGACGGGATACACCAACGCCGACTTGATAAAATCCTTCAAATCCTGGGAGCTTTCCAGGTACCCGCCGAGTCGTGAAAGCACCTCCTCCAAGACGCCGCCGGCCTCTCCGGCCCGCACCATGTTTACGTAAAAATCTGAAAAAACATCCGGGTTCTTTGCAAGGGCATCGGAAAGATAGGCCCCTCCCTGAACCGCGGCCAACATTCCGGCGATAATGGTCTTGAATTTCTTTTTTTCAGTCACCTCCACCAGGATGGCCAATGCCCGGTCGACAGGCAGGCCGGCTTCCAGCAGCGCCGAAAGATCCTGCGTGAACATCATGACATCCTTGCCGCCGATCCCCCCGAAGATCATGCCCGGCAGTTCCGCGGGATGATATTGAAACAGGCGCATCTGTTTTCCCGCCGGTGATATCCGGATCGGAATCAGGCCCATTTCCTGAATGCGCGCGGCCGCCGCCGATTCGTCCGCCGCGTCCAGCACCGCCCGGACAATTTTCCCGCTCGAATCCGATGCTTTGTAAGAAAAAATCGCCATAATGCTGTTTACAATCGACTCCCATCCACCATTCGTAATTCCCAATTCGTAATTCGTAATTGCGTTAATTATCGAGCGTCACCCGCAGCACTTCCTCAATGGTGGTGATGCCGGCCTTGACTTTGCGCCAGCCGTCTTCCCGCAGCGTGATGACGCCTTTTTCCTGGGCGATCTTCTTGATGCGCTCGGTGCTGGACCGGTTGGTGATCTCCCGCCGGATATCTTCATCCACCCCGATGTATTCAAAGATACCGATTCGGCCGCGATAGCCGGTAAAATGGCAGGTTTCACAACCCGCGCCGCTGAAAAAACGGATTCCAGCCAGTTCCTTCGGCTGAATGCGCATGGGGCGCAATAATTTGTCATCCGGCCGGGTCTCTTCTTTACAGTCCGCACAAATGACCCGGACGAGTCTCTGGGCCAGGATCCCGAGCAGGGTGGAACTGAGCAGAAAATGCTCGACCCCCATGTCCATCAGACGCGTGATGGCGCCGGCCGCGTCATTGGTGTGCAGGGTGCTGAACAGCAGATGCCCGGTCAGGGCGGATTGAATGGCGATCTGGGCCGTCTCCTGGTCGCGGATTTCACCCACCAGAATGATATCCGGGTCCTGCCGGACGATGGAGCGCAGTCCGTTCGCGAAATTCAGGCCGATTTTTGGATTGACCTGCAGTTGATTCACCCCCATCAATTGATATTCCACCGGATCTTCCAATGTGATGATTTTGCTTTTGGGCGAGTTGATCCGCTCCAGGGTGGCATATAAAGTCGATGTCTTTCCGCTTCCGGTGGGCCCCGTCACCAGGATCATACCGTAGGGCTGACGGATAATGTCCAGATAGCTTTCCAGAATGTCTTCGGGAAAGCCGATGGCGTGGAAATCCAGGACCAGGGAACCGCGATCCAGGATACGCATGACCAGGCTCTCACCGAACAGAGTCGGCAGGGTCGAAACCCGGAAATCGATTTCCCGTTCGGCGATCTTGATTTTAATCCGGCCGTCCTGGGGCAGGCGCCTTTCGGCGATGTCCAGCTTGGCCATGATTTTCACGCGGGAAATGATGGCGGCCTGCAACCGCACCGGAGGAGACTCGGTCTCGTGGAGGATACCGTCGATACGATACCGCACCTTGAAGGCATTTTCGAACGGTTCGAAATGAATATCGCTGGCCCGCTGCTCGATGGCGTTCAGGATCAGGCGGTTCACCAGGCGAATGATCGGCGCTTCGGACGCCAGATCGCGCAGATGGTCGGCGTCCTCGTCCATGTAGGAAGTCAGGTCCTCCACATTTTTCCCGGCTTCCTCAATGATCATGTCCATGCTCTGGCTGCCGGCGCCGTACAAACGGTCGATGGCATCCTGGATATCCTCCGGTTTTCCAGGGCAGGTCTCAATCCGAAAGCCATAGGCGAAAGCGAGGGCTTCAACCGTATAAAAATCGCCCGGGTCCGCCATGGCGATTCGCAGGATATCGCCATCCAGATGGATCGGCACGAAACCGGACGTCTTCATGAACTTGATCGACAGGTTGTCGATCACCACGGGCTCCTTGGGGTAGTCGGCTGAGGATAATGGGGTCATGTCCGTCTTTACTTTCGTCCCGGTTACAGATAATAGCTCCGCTTTTCAGCCGGACGGCTTCGACGCGCAGTTCTTCCAACCTCGTGAATCCTTCTTCCGGAAGAGTGGTAATGATCTCGTCTCCAGAACAAGGCGACAGCTCCGCATCCTGCTTTCCAGGCCGTTCGTGCGTCCATCCATTGACCATGAATGCCCAGGCTTGTCAAGAAAATAGAGCCATCAACGATCCAAACCAGAACCTGCGGATTATCTTACATTTTTTTCAGGAAAAGTCCATCCCAATCAACGATCCGGAACCCCGGCCGCCCGGGAATGAAACCAACGGCCGGTCAGCCGGGCTCTGAAGGCTTCGGCCGAACCCTCAG
This sequence comes from Thermodesulfobacteriota bacterium, assembly GCA_049320885.1. Taxonomy (GTDB): domain Bacteria; phylum Desulfobacterota; class Desulfobacteria; order Desulfobacterales; family SURF-7; genus DYJD01. The sequence goes on from JBMORA010000001.1 coordinate 466,036, forward strand.
GGCCGCTGCCAAGGAATTGCATCCGCCTTGACACGCCGACGCCTTTTGCATATACTCGTCTATAATCTTTTTTTTACCAATATATATAATAATTTACGTCGGTGAACCATGAACAGACAACAACTCCCGGTCATCCTGTTATTCCTGTTCTTTTTACCCGCCCTTATTTCCGCGGCAGACAAGATCGAACGCGACGACGTTCCAAAAAGCGCCGAAATCATCTCGGTGGCGGGGGAAGGCTGGATGCGTTTTGTCACCGCCACCGACTGGCAGGCCGCCGTCCGGGACCAGGCCCTGTCCGCCGGCGATGCCATCCGGACCGGCGACCACGGCCGGATGGGCCTCCTGTTCACCGACGGCATTCAGATCAAGGTGAATCGCAACACCCTGCTGGCCATCCAGGATCGCCAGGGCAAGGCCCCGCAAGGGAGCTGGCCCCTGACCCTGAATCTCCGGATCGGTGAAATCTGGAGCCGGTCGAAAACCATCCCGGACGGCATGCGGGTGGAAACCCCCTCCGCCACGGCCGCCATCCGGGGTACGGACTGGGATATCCTGGTGGATGAACAGGGACGCAGCTATCTGACCGTCATCCGGGGCTCCGTGGAACTCGGCAACGATTTCGGCCGGATCACGGTGGGGCGCGGCGAACAGGCCCTGGCGGAACCGGGACAACCGCCCCGCAAAACCATGCTCTTCACGCCCGCCGAACGCATTCAATGGACCTATCCGGCGGATATCGACCTGATCCGGTTTGTGGTTTTCCACTCCCACCGGACCGCTGAAATCAACGCGAAACTGGTTCCGGTCAGCGCGGCCCTGGAAAAAAATCCCGAGGATGCGGCGGCGCGCCTGTGGCTGGCGGGGCTGCTGTTCGATCTGGGGTCCCTGGATGACAGTCTCAGCCGGTTCGACGAGATCCTGAAAACCGAGCCCCGCAACCCCTCCGCCCTGGTGTACAAAGGGATGATCCTGCTCAAAAAAGGTGCAACACCCGATACCGCCTCGGCGTTGTTCGATCAGGCCCTGGCCGTTGCGACAAGCCCCGAGGCCCTGGTGGGAAAAGCGGAAGCCTTGCTGAGGGAGAACCGCTGGCAGGAGGCCTATGCCCTCCTGCGGACGGCGGAGGATGCGGGCAACAAGCCCATCGCCGGCCTGGCCATGGCGGCCGCCCTGGCCTATACCGGCAGTTATCCGGAAGCGGAGAAAACCTGCCGGGAATACCGGAAACGCCATCCCGGCGACGAACGCTTCCCGGTGCTGCTGGGTTCCCTTTACGTCGCCATGGATGAATTGGGGAGAGCCCGGGAGGAAATCAAAACCACCCTGGCCGACCACCCGGATTACGGACCGGCTTTTACCGTGCTGGCCGCCATCGAATACCTGGAAGGGAATGCCGCGGAAGCGGAAGCGGCCTCCCGCAAAGCCCTGGAACTCAACCCCGCGGATCCCGCCGCCAAGGTTTCCCTCGGCGTGGTGCTGACGGAAACAGGTCATTATGAAGAGGCCCGGGAAACCCTCGACGAGGCCGTGGCCTTGAATCCCGGGAATCCCCTGGCCAATGCCGAGAGGGGTCTGTTGAACCTGCTGACCGAACGGACCGCCGAGGCCCGCAGCGATCTGGACGCGGCCTATGCCGCCGACCCCACCTATCATCCGGCCCTCAACTGCAAGGCCCTGGCCCTGCTCAAGGAAGGAGAAACCGACGCGGCCATCGACCTGCTGCTGGCCTCCGGGGTGATCGAACCCAAGCGTTCCCAGACCCACAGTTTCCTGGCGGTGGCCTACCATCAGAAAAGAGAATTCGAGAAGGCTCTGGCGGAAATCGAACTGGCCGCGGAGCTGGATCCCCGGGACAGCCTGCCCCACCTCATCGCCAACTACATTCATCAGGATACCTACCGGCCCTTCGAAGCCATCACCGCCTCCCGGAAGGCCCTGGAACTGCTTCCCTATCAGAAAAGCCTGAACGTCATCGAGGACACCAGGGCCGGAACGGCCAACGTGGGCTCGGCGCTGCTGGGACTGGGCATGAACGAATGGGCCGACAGTTTCGCCCAGGAAGGCTATGACACCTTCCGGCCCTCCAGCCATTTCCAGTCCTCCAGACGCTATCATGACAACCACTACGTCAATGCCAGCGAGCTGCTCCAGGGGTTGATCCTGGACCCCATGGCCAACTATTCCCCCATGGGATACAGCGACATCATCCGGCGGCCCCGGCATGACGCCGGCCTGAGCGCCTCCGTCGGCGATACGGGCGCCGGCGTTTCCAAAGATGTCAATGCCGCAATCCAGGGCTATGTCCGCAGCCCCATGGAGATCGCCTACGCCCTTTCGGTCCAGGCCAACGATTTGGACGGGGAAGAAAACAACGATTTCTCAAGGGGGGGGACGATGGCCGCCGGAATCGGTATCCGACCCGATTATCGCAACGCCTTTCATATCGGCCTGAGCGCCTCCCACCAGAACAGCGGCGATCCCGGCTCGGAAACCAAGCCGGACCCGGACGACGAAATCACCTACGACAATTATACCGCCGATCTGGGATACACCCATCGTTTCGGCGTCCGCAACCGTCTCCTCTGCCGGGGCGCCTATGACAACAACAACATGGAAAAAACCAACCCCTACCCCTTCGGTTCCGGCATGGGGGCCTTTGAAACCTCCTTCATTACGGCCGGCTATACCCCGGAGGAAACCCAGGAGTTTTTCCGGCAGGGGGTCTACGATATCAGCGGGTACATGGGCGGCGAGGAAATCAGCCTGGCCACGGATTCCACCGGCACCCTGGCGGCGGATCCCCTGGTGAATCGACTGGCCTATGCGTTTCCGGCCGTGTACGACGACGATGTCCGCCGGCTGGACGGCTATGAAACCGCCTCCTCGGCCTTTCAGGCCCGGCACATCCTGGCCGCGGCAGACCATGAGCTGAGCTGGGGCCTGGAATACGTACCCTTCCGGGTGGACCACCAGCTGATCTACAACGAACTCCTCCAGGGAAACCAGGACATTCTGTTTTACGAAGACCCGCTGGTGGATCCCGAAGCCTATGCCTGGCGCTTTCCCCTGCTGTCCGCTGCCGAAACCTCCACTCGGACAATCGAGGAAAACAGCACCGCCATGATCTATGCGGCCGACCGCTGGACCCCCACCGACCGGATTCTGGTGGACGCCGGCCTGTTCGGCGAACAGTACGACGACACTTACAACGACGACCGCCGGCTCTACCCGCGGATCGGAACGGCCGTCCGGCTCCCCGCGGACCATGTGCTGCGCTGCGCCTATCAGCAATGGCTGGAGAAACCGACCATCGGCACCCTCTCGCCCCTGGCAACGGCCGGGCTGGTCCCCGACAACAGCCTGGGCCTGTTGGGCTCCCGGATCGAGGATTTCCAGGCCCGCTTCGAATCCAGGTGGACCGACCGGCTGTTCACGGTGATCGGCGCCGAACTGTCGGAAATCATCGACCCGGAGGCGGAAATCGATCTACTGAAACGGGAACTTTACCTCCACAAGGCCGGCCTGGCCGTCAACGCCATCCTGACGGACCAGCTGGGCGCCTATGCCCGGTTTTCCTACGCCGCCGGTGAATACACGGAAGGAATTTTCAAGGATCTGCCCCTGCAGTATCTACCCGAACGCCAGGCCTCCGGCGGCCTGGTCTGGGTGTCTCCCCGGTATGTCAAGACGGTGATTTCCGAAAACTACATCGGCCGTCAATACACGGGATATTCCCGCGAGTCGAAGCTGCCGGAATACTACACCACCGATCTGCGGGTGATCTGGGAACCCCTCGGGAAACGGGCGGTCTTCACCGTTTCCGTGCTGAACCTCTTCAACCAGGGGTATCCGGCCCCGGACAGAACCCTGCTCTGCAGCGCCGGAGTCCGGTTCTGATGACTTTCAAAGGCCTGAAGCCCCACGCCGTCGCCGGAAGTCTACTGGCGGTGCTGCTGGGCCTGTCTTCCCCGCTCGGCCTTATGAAATCCGCGGACCGGGTCTTCTATGATCTCTGCCACCCGGATCAGGCGGCAAGCCGGCGATCGGATCCAGACGTGATTGAAGACATCGTCATCGTGGCCATCGATCAGCCGTCCTTCGACGAACTCAATATGCAATGGCCCTGGCCCCGCAGCCTGCATGCCCGCCTGATCGACACCCTCACCCGGGAGGAAGCGGCCGTCATCGCCCTGGATCTGCTCTTCGACAGGCCGACGTCGGCAGCCCAAGACCAGGCCCTGGCCGGTTCCATCGCCGCCTCCGGGCGGGTGGTGCTGGCCTCCGCCGAAGAGCCGCAGAAGGGCGCCGGCTTTTCCGGCACCGTGCTGGTGCGCCCCATGGATATGCTGCGCCGCCATGCGGCGGTGGGACTGGCCACGGTCCCCCTGGATCCGGACAATGTGGTGCGGCGGTATTACGATCTGCCGCCGGAGGAAAGCAGCTTCGCCGGCGCGACGGCCGGCCGGTTTTCCGGAACGGCCATCCGCCCCGCGGCGGGCGCCTATATTCCGTATGCGGGACCGCCCTACACTTTTCAGACGATATCCTATTACCAGGCCCTTTCCCCCGAGGAATTTCTACCACCGGATTTCTTCAAGAACAAAATCGTGCTGGTGGGCCTGTCAGTGAAAACCACGGCCGGCAAGGACCGCCCGGACACCTTCGCCACCCCCTATCAGCGCTCCGGCGCCGCCGATTACATGAGCGGGGTGGAAGTCCAGGCCAACATGATCGCCGGCCTCCTGCGGCGGAACTGGATCACCACGGCCGGGCCGTCCGCCGCATGCCTCCTGGTGGTACTCTCCGCTGTGGCCGGCAGCCTGCTCCAGGCCGGCTGGCGCCCCGTCAAAAGCGCCATGCTTGCGGCCGGCGCCGCTCTCGCATATCTCTCCGCCGCTTTCATCTGCCTGCGGTGGGCAGGACTGCTCATTCCGGCAACCCTGCCCCTTGCGGCGTTCATCCTGCCCTATGGTCTGTTCGGCGGACGGGCCTACCTCCAGGGCGAAAAACGCCGCCGGGAAATCCGCAACGCTTTTTCCAAATATCTTTCCCCCGCCATTCTCCAGGTGGTGCTGGACAACCCCGGCGCCCTGGAGCTGGGGGGCCGGAAACGCCTGGTGACGGTTTTTTTCTCCGATCTGGCGGGGTTCACCACCATATCCGAAAAGCTGGCGCCCGAGGAGGTGGCGGCTTTTCTGAACCGCTATTTCGACGTCATGACGGAGATCATTTTTCAGCACAAGGGGACGGTGGACAAATTCATCGGCGACGCCATCATGGCCTTCTGGGGCGCGCCGGTTGCGGATCCGGATCACAGCGTCAACGCCTGCCGGGCGGCCCTTGCCATGCAGGCCCGCATGGAGTCCCTGCGCCGGGACATGCAGGCGGAGGGCATGCCCGCGCTTTCCATGCGCATCGGGCTGAACACCGGCGAAGCCATCGTCGGCAACATGGGGTCATCCCGGCTGTTCAATTATTCCCTGCTGGGCGACACGGTCAACCTGGCCTCCCGGCTGGAAGGCGCCAACAAGGAGTTCGGCACCGCCATTCTCATCAGCCGGTCCGTGGTGGACCATGCCGGCGGCAAAATCGTAGTAAAATCCCTGGGGGATATCCGGGTGAAAGGCAAGGCGGAGGCCACCGCGGTGTTCGAATTGACCGGAATGTCACCGGAGGAGGCCCGGGAATAAGGAGGGAACCCCGGCTCCCTGCCGCTCTACATTTCCGAATCCCGGACATTTTCATTGAACAGCAACACGCTGATCCGCCTGTTCTTCGGATCATAGGGATCGGCTTTGTTCAGGGGCCGCGCGGAGGCGAAGCCCGAGACCCGGACGATGCGGCCGGAATCCACCCCGCTCTGGCCCAGGATCCGCCTGGCCATGGAAGCCCGGTCGGTGGACAGTTCCCAGTTGGTGTACTCATCGCCGCTGTATTTCACCGCGTCGGTGTGGCCTTCGATGGCGATGCTGTTGGGCAGGTCCTTGATGCTGACGCCGATTTCCGACAGGATTTTCTGGCCGATGGGCGTGGGCGCGGAACTGCCCGAATCGAAAAGCGCCTTGTCTTCCTTGTGGGTGGCCTCGATTCTCACGCCCTGATCGAACACTTCGACGATGATCTGGTCCTTCAGCTCCGCCAGGGCGTCCTCCAGGTGGCTGGACAGCATCTCGGCGATTTCCTCATCCGATTGGACATCGCCCAGGGTGGCGCTCTGGTGTTCGGGGGGCACCTGTTCGGACTGGCCGGGAACATCGGAAACGCCTTTGTAGTCGAACAGGCTGAATTCTTTGAAATATCCTGCTAAATGTTCTTTCTGTTCCTTCGAAGCCGCCGAAATCAGCCACATCAGCAGAAAGAAGGCCATCATGGCCGTGACGAAATCGGCATAGGCCACCTTCCAGCTGCCGCCATGGTGCCCGCCGTGGCCGCCCTTCTGGATTTTCTTGATGATGATGGGTTTGTTGCCCCCTTCCTTCTCATTTTTTTGCACTTTTCAATGCTCCTTCCAGCTCGTTGAATGAGGGCCGCTCGTGGGCGGGAATCGCCCGCCGGGCTGCTTCAATAACCAGGGACGGATGCCAGTGATAGGAAAAAGCGATCAAGGCGGCTTTCACCACCCGATACACGATGGCTTCGTCATTATTCAGGTGTTCCATATGGGTGGCCATGGGGCCCACGAAACCGTAACAGGCAAGAATGCCCAAAAACGTGCCGACCAGGGCGGCGCCGATATGTTGGCCCAGGACTTCCGGTGGTTCGTTGATTTTCCCCATGGTGACCACCACCCCCAGCACCGCGGCGACGATCCCCAGCCCCGGAAGCGAATCCGCCACGTTGGTGATGGCTTTGGGATAGGCCTCCTCGTCCCGGTGCAAGGCATCAAGATCAATATCCATTATATTTTCAAATACATGTGGCTCTGGAGAGGTGGCGATATATATCTTGAAATTGTCACAGATGAAATTCAGGACTTCGTGCTTCTTGACGATGTTCGGGTATTTTGTAAAGATTTTGCTTTTTTCCGGCTGATTGACGTGCTCCTCCAGGCTGAGCAGGCCGTCCTTTCGCGAGAGCACCAGGAGTTCGTTGAAAAGCATCAGGACTTCCAGGTAATATTCCTTGGGCTTGGTTTTGCCGGAAAACACCCGGGAGATGCCTTTCAGGGATCCGATGGCCGTCTTCTTGGGATTGGCGATCAGGAAGGAGCCGATGGCCGCACCGCCGATGATCACCAGTTCGGCGGGCTGAAACAGAATCGACAGGTTCCCATGTGCCATGAGATATCCGCCCACGATCATTCCGATAACGGTAACAATTCCGATAATGGGGAACATGCTGACTATTCCTTTTGTGAGGTGGTGCTTGAATGCGGATTGATGAATGAAGAACAGATTTTGAATTAAATTATCACAATCTGTTGGAAAAAGAAAGTCCCTTCAGGCGTTCTGCCGTCCGTCGCCTGCCGATGCACATCAGACATTCCAGAAAGCCGGGACCAACAGATTGGCCGGTAACCGCCACCCGAACTGCGTTGACCAGCGCACCAATTTTCAGCCCGAACTCCGCCGCCGCATCGCGGATCAGGGCTTCAAGGGTTTCCGCAACAAACGGTTCGAGACATTCCATGCGCCTGCCGAGCTCCGCCAGGCAGCCTATTAGACTGTCTTGGGACAGCACGTATTTTTCCAAGGCCTCCGGCTCCACGGGGAACTCATCGGTGAAATAGGCCCTTCCCAGGGTCGTAAAATCAGTGAGCAGTTGGAACCGGGCCCGGATCAGATCGACAGTATCCAGAAACCACTTCCGCCCGTCCCCTTCAAAGAACGGTTGCCACAGGCCTTCCGTGATCAACTGGTCCCGGACATATCCGGCGACTTCCGCCACCGGCAGGGTGCGCAGATAATGGGCGTTGATGCTCACCGCCTTGGGATCGGCGATGAACCGGGGATCATCCTGGCGGAGATCGATGACCGGATTGTTGCGGCTGATTCCGGCAAAGGAAAAGGCCCGGATCAATTCGGGTGCGGAAAAAATTTCGCGATTATCCGCGGGCGACCAGCCCAGCAAGACCAGGAAATTGACCAGCGCCCAGGGCAGAAAGCCCTTTTCCCGGTAGTACTGAATCGCCACCGCCTCCCCGTGTTTGCGTTTGGAAATCTTGGCCTTCCCCGGATCCAGGGCCAGGGACATGTGGACAAAAACCGGGAGCGGGGCCCCCAGGGCCTGGTAAATCAGAATCTGCTTCGGCGTGTTGGCCAGGCCGTCCTGGCCGCGGATCACATGGGTCACGCCGTCGCGGATGTCATCCACGGAATTGGAAAGGACATACAGGGGCCGGCCGTTGGAACGCACGATGATAAAATCCTCGAGGTCCCGGTATTGTTTTTCGATCCGGCCATACACCGCATCCTCGAAAACGACTCCACCTTCCGTCCGGGGCACCTTCAGACGGATGGTGTGGGGCAGACCGGCCGCCTCCCTATCCGCCGCCTCCTCCGACCGAAGTCGCCGACAGGCGCCGTCATATCGATAGGTCGTCTTGCCCGCCCGGGCGGTTTCGCGCTGCCGGTCCAGTTCTTCCGGGGCGCAGAAGCATTTGTAGGCATATCCGCTTTCCACCAGCTGCCGGGCGGCCGCCAAATGGTGGTCGATATTCCCGCTCTGGAGATACGGGCCTTCGTCCCATTCGAGTCCCAGCCAGCGCAGGCCGTCCAGGATCCCCTGGACCGACGCTTGGGAGGACCGTTCCTCGTCGGTGTCCTCGATGCGCAGGATGAATTTCCCGCCCGTTTTCCTGGCGTAGAGCCAGTTGAAAATCGCCGTCCGCGCGCCGCCGATATGCAGATAGCCCGTGGGGCTAGGGGCAAACCGCACCACGACATCCCGTTTCAAATGATCACCATCCACCATTCGTAATTCGTAATTCGTAATTCGTAATTATTTAGCCCCTGGCAGCAAATCCCGGATTTTTTCAAGCAATGTCCGCGGCAGCTCCACCCGCAGGTAGAGATCACCAGGCCTTCCGTCTGCGCCTTCCGTCAGCCCCATGCCGGCCAGCCGGATCCGTTGTCCGTGCTGAACCCCCGGAGGAATTTTCACCACCAGTTTCTTGTTCAGCCGGTGATGAAAATAGGCATACGGCCCCCCCTGGCGAGCCAGGTCCGGGCCGATCCGGATCGTATCCTGCAGATCCCCGCCGCTCTGCCGGAACAAGCTCTCTCCTGCTTTTCCCAGGAGGGGACGAAGAATGCGACCCAGCTTGCCGCTTTGAAACAATTTTGGCAGGGGCAGATTCCCGGGGCCGAACGCACCGAAAAAAAAGAACCCCCGCAGGGAGCCTCCGGGACCGGTAAAATGGAATTTGCGCGTATTCGGCCCGTAAAATTCCCTGAAGATTTCTTCAAATCCCCGGAACCCGAAGGAACGGGCCAGTTCGTCGAAAACCCGGTTGATGTCCGTGCCGGTGAAAATGTCCTGGTCCGTGTACTGCCGGCGGAAGCGGCCGTAGGCCCCGTCCGAACCGAACCGGCTGCGCAGCAGATCGTATTCGCTGCGTTTTTCCGCATTGGAGAGCACGGCATAGGCCTCGTTGACCTGCTTCATTTTCTCCACCGCCGTCGCGTCGTCCTTGTTGCGATCCGGATGGTAGCGGAAGGCCATCTCGCGATAGGCCTCCTTGATTTTTTTGGCGTCCGCGTCCTGGGGAACGCCGAGTATTTCATAGTAATCTATCTGCTTCATTTCCTTATCCCCAAACCGTCTTCGGACGACTGTTCGTGATTGGCCGTATTTTTCAAGAATCCGCTGTCAGCAGAACCAAAGCCGGGCCCTTCCTCATGGCGGACTCCTGAAAGCGACCTGCCCGTTTCTGGAAAAGGGTACGGCCTTGACGCCGATTTTCGGAACATCCACCCCCATGCTGCCGGTGATTTCGTAGGCGGCCGAACCGGATTGCAGCATCCGGTAGGCGGTCTGGCCCAGGGTCAGAAAATCAAGCCGGACCGGAATCTCCAGCACCTGACGTCCCTGGTTGTCCAGGGGCTTCAACGCGGCGGTCTTGCCGGCGGCGAGCTGCACCCCGCCGATTTTGATGCCGTAGTCCAGGCTGCGGAGTACCATGGCGAAATCATTCTGGTTGGCCATTTCCAGTTGCAGGATCATCTCCGCGCCGGTCAGTGACAGCTCCCGGATGGTTGCCTTTTTCAAGGCGACCCGGGGCAGCCTGGGTATATCCAGCACCCCTTGCTGGCTGTAGGGAATCTGCAGCAGACCGAAGCCGAATGTCCCGGAAAGATCGTAGCCGAGTTTGTCCTTTTGCAACAAGTCGGCAACGGAATTGAAAAAATCCAGGTAATTGATCCGTATGGGCAATTCCACTGCCTGAACCCCTTTGGCCGGCAGGGAAAGCCCCTGTTTCAGGTCACCCTTGACCAGTTCCCGGCCATCAACGGCGAGCCGGTAGGCCAGACTGTCCAGATCCAGCCCCACGGGGTTGGGATTGGTCACCTGGAACCGAAACACCGCCGTTCCATCGGTCAGGGACATGTCCTTCATGGAGACACTGTCGAAGGTCACCGTGGGTTGCTGGACCAGGGCCTGCAGCAAGGCGCACCCGGCCAGCAAAACGGAACAACCGATAAGAACAAACCATTTTTTCATGTCAATTCCTCGTGCCCCCGTTGCAAATGATGAATGCCGCAATCCGACTGCCGGCATCCGGATCAATTATCGGAAAACAAGCCGGCGGTCAACCGCTAAGCGGCCGTCATATTCATCAGAAGAGCGGGCGGCGATCCAGCCGCACCCGTTCCCCAGCATCCCCCCCCGAATTCCCGCAACCCGAAATCCATGCACAAAAATCCATCTTTACTGTTCTGTTGCATGTGATACCCGATGGAATTCCAACGGTAATCCTCGGTTACGATTTTCGCCGTTCGCCGCCAGCAAAAAGAAGCTTCCCAAAAGTATGGCCCATTTTTTCTTGACTTTTTGTTTTCTCTTCGCTACTTATTATGTAGCGCTACATTTTTTGTATCATTATCGGCAACAGGAGGCCGCATGACATCCCCGAAACCCGGAACCCCCGCCAGAGGCTCCCAGACCGGCCGCCCCATCATGGTGCTCCTGGATCTCCTGGGCAGGCGCTGGGCCCTGCGAATCCTCTGGGAACTGCATCAGAGCGGGCCCAACAGTTTCCGAACCCTGCAAAAACGATGCGGCGACATTTCCCCCACCGTGCTCAACGCCCGCCTGTCGGAATTGCGCGAAGCCGGCATCGTGGAGCTGCGCGATGGGGAGGGCTATGTCATCACTGCGGAAGGCGTCACCCTGGGCGGCATTATCGGTCAGCTCAATGCGTGGGCAAAACGTTGGGTGGAACACTCGGTATCCGCGAGCGGACCCCAGCCCACCGGAAAGACCTCGCCCAGAGGCAAAACCAACTCCTCAACCCCTTAGGAGGAAACCATGCCCCATCACGTGCACCATGTTCATCTGTTCGCAGCGGACATCGAAAAAAGCCTGACATTCTACAAAAGCTTTTTCGGCGGCGAAGTCGTTCTAGATCTGGAAATTGCCGGCGCCCGCAACGTCTTCATGAAGGTCGGCACCGGCCGTATCCATTTTTACGATCAGCCCCCCAAAATAAGCGGTCCCGGCAGCATTCACCATTTCGGCATCCAGACCGACGATGTGGAAAGGGACTATCAGTCAATGAAGACCAACGGCATCCCCTTCAACAAGACCGTGGTGGACCTGGCCTACATGAAGTACATCATGGTGCCGGCGCCGGACAACGTTCTCATCGAACTTTTTGAAATCAACAAAACGGTCATCCCGGCTGAATACCACGACTACTTTCCAATCTAGGGGCAAGGGGGGCATGAAAATGAACTCGACTGTTGATTTCAGCGACATACAACAAATTCATGTAAGCGGCCCTGTCTCCACCGCCGGCCTTTTTTTCAAGGGTGCCTGGCGTTCCATTTTCCGATCCCAGGGTGTTCTGGTCCATCCACAGCCCAAACAACTGCTGGCGGAAATGAGGGGGGTTCAGGCGGATCCGGCCAAAGTGAAGCTTTACCGCGAGACGTGCGGCTATCCAAGTCATTGCGGAGAACTGCCGCTGCCTTTTCCAGAAACATTGTTTAACGGGCTACTCGGCCGGCTGGTGACCTCGCGGCATTTTCCCCTCAGCCCCGTCGGCCTTATTCACATCGGTCAGGGCATCACCCAATACCAACCGCTGCATGAAACCGCCGTTTTCGATCTCTGCTGCCGCATGTCAGGGCTGGCGCACACCGACCGGGGAATAGAGCTGAATGTCGCTTTTGAGGTCCGGGGGGAAGGTGATTTGGTATGGGACGGGATGGCCTATTTTCTATCACGCTCACCTGAGACCCTGAAGGGAAAAAGGAAAAAAACAGGACATCTCGCTGAACCGCCGCCGGCGGGCAGTTTGCGGATCGATGTACCGGGGAACACCGGCTTGCGGTATGCCAAGGCATCGGGAGATTACAATCCTCACCATCTCTATCCCCTGACCGCAAAACCGCTCGGATATAAGCGTCCCATCGCCCATGGCATGTGGTCTCTGGCCAGGAGTCTGGCGGAAATCCAAAAAGAAATGCCGCTGCCGTATCCTGTTTCCGTTCGGGCCGAATTCAAGCTGCCCATTTATATGCCGGCCACCGTTGCCCTGAACTGGGAAAAGAACGAAAGGGGGAAAAGAACGGTTTTCAAGCTGTGCGACGCCCGGAGCGGACGACCCCATGTAAAAGGTTCGATCGAGTAAACCACCACCTGCATCGCGTGGGAATGATATTCATACGAAAACCGGCATCCCCATTCTCTACCGCAAATCATACCCCCAACATTTGTGTTTCAGAAAGGGAATCTGACCGTCCAAACAGATCTTGTCCGGCCCGTACAGCCGGGCATAGCGTTCTTTGATGTCATCGTCCGCAACCGCCTTCTCCGGCAACATCCGCAGCAATAAATGGAAATGGTTGCCCATGATATAAAAGCCGAATATTTCGAAAAAATAGATCTTACTCATCCGGCGGATCAGCTCCACCAGGAAATCCTTTTCCACATCCCCCAACGGGAATCCGTCCAGCGCCGTCCGGTACACCATATGCCCTATCAAATATTTATCCAGATAAAATCAAGACGCGCTTTTTCCTTGAGCTCATAACCAAAAGGCTTTATTATAAATCGAAATTCAACAATCAGAACTGGAACGCATGCGAAAGCATACTGGGTTCAAAAAAGGAAAACGAACTATGCAAGTACTTTCCATACCATACAGCGAAGATCTACTTGTGGCCACCGGCAAATCAAAAGAGGCCCTCGAAAAGGAGATGTGCTTTCTGCTGGCTGTCAAATTGTTCGAACTTCGCCGCATCTCGTTGGGCAAGGCTGCGCAACTATGCGGTATGACAAAATTGCATTTTATGGATGAATTGGGCCGCATGGAAATACCGGTCATAAATCTTGACGATGACCAGATCCGGGATGAACTGAAGAATGCGTGAAACCAGATCCCCAATTGGTCAAATCTTTGAGCATCCTGGTAGACTCCGGAGAAGCAGAAGCCATTGCCTTGGCACAAAAAACTGCCGACTGCATTATCCTGCTTGATGATTCTCGCGCCAGAAAGATAGCACAACGGTTAAACATAAACCAAATCGGAACCCTTGGGCTGCTACTACGGGCCAAACGGCATGGAATGCTACAGAAAATAAAGCCCGCTATTGATGCTCTTATTGAAAATGCTGTTTATATACGCCAAGAATTGATTACCGCTATTCTCGAGGATGCCGGGGAATAGAAGCATAGTCCGAAACAATCCGCAAAATCCGCGTCAAAAAATCCTACTCCTCCGATAGCCGCTTCAAAGAATATATCCCCGCCAATCCCGCAACGGGCTTCGGTTTCTTCTCCTTTTCATAACCGAACAATTCCCTGATCCGCTCATACTGCAACCGCACGAACTCCCTGGACCCGATAATCCCCGAATCCGTAAAATACCGGGTCCGGAACCGGAACCGGTCCACCCGCGTAACCCGATACCCTTTCGTCCGCTCCCGTTCGATGACTTCCTGTTTTATTCCCCTTTCACCCGTCACCCGTCCAACTTCCCCCTTCTTTATCCCTCCGGCTTCATACAAAAACCGCCGATACAGCCGCACCCTCTCCGTTGCCTCCGCCACGCCGAATTCCCGCAAGCCGAAATCCATGGACAAAAATCCATCTTTATTGTTCTGCTGCATGTGATACCCGATGGAATTCCAGCGGTACTCCTCCGGCCTTGCCACCAGGCCAGCCCGGATGGGATTCAAATCGATATAGGCCAGGCAGTTGATCAGGGTTTCGCCTTTTTCCACGATCAGACTCTTGAATCGGCCGCCCCAGAAAAACCCCCGGCGGCCGTGGCGTTTGTTGTAATAGCGCGAAAAGACCTGTTTCAATTCCTTGCCGAACTCGGAAAGACTGGTCCATTTGTGTTTCAGAAAGGGAATCTGACCGTCCATGCAGATCTTGTCCGAGCCGTACAGCCGGGCATAGCGGTTTTTGATGTCATCGTCCGCAACCGCCTTTTCCGGCAACATCCGCAGCAACAAATGGAAATGGTTGCCCATGATGCAAAAGCCAAATATTTCGGCAAAATAGATCTTGCTCATCCGGCGGATCAGCTCCACCAGGAAATCCTTTTCCACATCCCCCAACGGAAATCCGTCCAGCGCCGTCCGGGACATTATATGATACACCGCCGGTTCATCCGGGATGACAATCCGTGCGCTTCTGGGCATATCATGGCCTCCTCGTGTTCCTGTCATAAATGTTTTTCTATATATTTTCAGATAGTTTTCTAATTTTGGTGAAATCCAGAGCCAATGCCCTTTTCATAAACGAATCCAAGCGGTTGGTCAAGCATATTTTGACTGTCCCTATTTTCTTTTCAGGATTAATGTTCCAGCAATACCGTGGAACCGGGTCGCACCAAGTTAACAGGCAGATATTTCAGGATTAATGTTCCAGCAATATGTATTTTTTAGGCCAATATCGCTTTTTTTGACCCCAAAAAAGCAATTATAGAAACCCTCGTCTTCACGTAACTCGGAACAATTTTCAGCCTGCCGGATGGAACGTCCGATTGCCATGGAATTCATTTTTTTCTTTATCAACTCCATAAAAGATCGGCTGCCAACGGCGATTGATTGCGTCCACATCGATTCCCTCTGCAGGTCTGAATTGGATACCG
>JBMORA010000002.1:0-33395 GCA_049320885.1 Thermodesulfobacteriota bacterium
GTTAAGCTCTTTTGCGCCGATGGTACTGCTCGGGAAGCTGGGCGGGAGAGTAGGACGCCGCCGAAAATCCTTTTCAAGCCCGGTCGCAACTAGCCTCCGGGCTTTCTTTTTTTCCTCGACAATCCCCTGTCCGACATTCGCTCCCCCGGAACAGTCAGTTTCCTCCATGGGAGGGAACGGTGTTAAAAAATTTAATACCTGTTGATCGGGTCCGGTTTTTTTGATACCTATTTTCCGTATCGCCATTATCCTCCATTATCCTGAAGAAACGGTAACCCGGTGTATGTCGGAAATCTAAAAACGAAAATATTCCTTACCATTGCGGTTCTTTTGCTGATCGGAATGTTTTTGATCGACGTGGTTCTGCTGATCACCGGACAGCAGGAGTTTGTGCAAACCGAGGTGGAACAGGGGAAAATAGCGGCAGCCATGATCGGGGCGCGCTGCCGGAACCGCAACAGCAGCGACATGCTTGCAATGGCTTCCGGCGATCGGGAGGAACTCGCCGCCGTTTTCCTCCGCTACGGGTATTCCAGCGTGATTGTCCGGGATGGCGCGGGACGGGAAATTACCGTTGCGGACCGAAAGAAATCCGACCGTCAACCCATCCGGAAACTCATGCAAAAGAGCCTTCAGGCCAATCAGCCGATGAGCCGGCTCGTAGGCGACACCTGGGGAGTATTCTGGCGTCAGGAGCAGGCCATCCTCATGGCGGTGCCCGTGCATTTCGGGGACCAGACAACGGCGGCGGCCGGATTTGTTTTCCCCCTCGATTCCTATTATGAACGCTTGCGGCATTCCCAGAAATTTGTCCTGCTGTATATCCTGACCAATGCGGTGTTATTGGCCCTGATCGGGCTGTATCGGATGGTACAGCTCCTCCTGAAGCCGGTCCACCGGCTTGTTAAAAAAGCCGAAGAATATCGCGATGAACGAAATTTCACTTTTTTTTATGAAAAGGAAGAAAACGAGATCGGCGCGCTTTCGAAAGCCCTCAACCGGATGATGGCGAGAATTTCCGACGATAAACACTCCCTGCAAACCTCCTTGGCCTCGCTGGAAAAATCCAATGTGGAATTGAGAAAGGTCCGCCGGGAAATCATTCTGGCGGAAAAGCTGGCATCGGTCGGCAGGCTTGCCGCCGGAATCGCCCATGAAATCGGAAATCCCATCGGGATCGTGCTCGGTTATCTGGGGTTGTTGAAACATGAATCGATTTCCCCGGAGGAACGTCAGGATTTTATCGAACGATCGGAAAAGGAAATTACCAGGATCAATACGATCATCCGACAGCTGCTGGATTTTTCAAGGCCCGGAACCGATGCGCTCACGACGGTTTCGGTCCATCCAATCATCGAAGAAGTGGCGGCGTTGCTGAAAGTTCAACCCCTGCTGGCAAAGAGCCGGATCGAACTGGCGCTTACGGCGGAAAGGGACAGGGTATTGATGGATCCCAACCAGTTGCGGCAGATTCTGATCAATCTGCTGCTGAACGCCGGCGACGCCATCCTTGCCAAGCAATCCCCGGCGGGTGGATGGATTCGCATCGAAACGGAAAATACGGATGGCGGAAGCGGAAAATCCGAACTGACCATCCGCTTGATCGATAACGGTATCGGCATTCCGGAAGGGTGCCAGCAGAATATTTTTGATCCTTTTTTTTCCACCAAAGAGCCGGGAAAGGGAACCGGCCTGGGACTTTCGGTCTGTTTCATGATTCTGGAACAAATCGGCGGCGCCATACAAGCCTGTAACAGCGATACCGGGGGAACCACGATAGTGGTCAGCCTGCCGCTGAATGAAAAGGCCGATCCCGGGATTCCTTCGGAACAGGAAACCATCCATCCATGAAAATACCCCACGCAATGGATATGGACGAGCGGAAACACCTGCTGGTCATCGACGATGAAGAGAACATGCGCCACATGCTGAAAATGATGCTGGAAAGATCCGGCTATTCCGTTGAAACCGCTGCCGACGGCGTCGAGGGGCTGGAAAAAATCACCGGAAGGGATTTCAATTGCGTGCTCTGCGACCTGCGCATGCCGCGAATGGACGGCATCGAGTTTCTGGAAAAGGCCCGGGAGGTGGCGGCTGATATCACGATCATCATGATGTCCGCTTTCGCCACCATCGACAAGGCGGTCGAGGCCATGAAGATGGGGGCTTACGATTTCATCAGCAAGCCCTTTAAACCCGATGAAGTGCTGCTGTGTCTGCGGAAGGCGGAAGAGCGGGAAAGCCTGAAACGCGAGAACCGCTATCTCAAATCGCGGCTGAAGAAGATGGAGGCGCCATACAGTTTCGGCGGGATGGTGGCGAAAAGCAAGCGCATGCAGGCGGTTTTTACCTTGTGCCAGAAAGTCGCCCAATATAGCACCACCGTGCTGATAACGGGAGAGAGCGGAACCGGAAAGGAACTGATCGCCCGGGGGATTCACTTTAACAGTTCACGGAAATCATCCCCCCTGGTGCCCGTGAATTGCGGTGGAATTCCGGAAAATCTGCTGGAAAGTGAATTGTTCGGATATCGCAAAGGTGCGTTTACCGGGGCCGAGCGGGATAAAAAAGGCCTGTTCGAGGAGGCCGACGGCGGGACCATTTTTTTGGATGAAATCGGTGAGCTGCCGCTGGCGCTGCAGGTCAAACTGCTGCGGGTGCTGCAAGAGAGCGAAATACGGCCCATCGGGGACTCCCGGTCCAAAAAAATCGATGTGCGGGTCATTGCCGCCACCGCCAGGGATTTGCAGGAGGAAGTGATCAAAGGGTCTTTCCGGGAGGATTTGTTTTACCGTCTGAATGTCATGCCCATACGGCTGCCGTCGCTGCGGGAGCGGTCCGAGGATATCCCCCTGTTGTGCCGCCACTTCATCGAAAGCTTCAATGCGAAATTCGGCAAATCCATCAAGGAAATTGCGCCTTCGGCGATGGCCCTCTTGATCCATCATCCCTGGAGGGGAAATGTCCGGGAACTGGAGAACATGATTGAAAGGGCGGCCGTTCTTGCCGAAGGCAGCACCCTTTCCCCGGAAAATTTTCCCATGGACGCCGGCCCCCGGACGGATGCCGGAAACCAAGGGGAGAATTTCGAAGGATTTTCATTGAAGGACGCCCAGAAATTTTTTGAAAAGCGTCTGATCGTCAAGGCCTTGAGGGAGACCGGCGGAAATCGGACCCAGGCCTCCCGGTTGCTGGAAATCAGTCACCCGTCCTTGCTCAGTAAAATGAAAACATACCGGATCGATTGACAGCCCCGTATATCCCCCAATCGCATTGCTTGCATTCCGGTTCATGGGTGATTATACTTGTCCATTATGAGCACGCAAAACGAAAAAATACCCGATCCGAAAGAAATTGAAAAAGAGCTGGGAGAATTTTTAACCAAAAAATTCGGCGACAGCGTCAAAATCGTCAGCCCTTTCGTCGCGCCTCAACCGGAAGAGAGCATCAAAGGCGGCCGGGGTTCCAGAAAAGATCATAAAAAGATCGATTTTGAATTATTACCGGAGGACCTGATTCACTATCTGGACCAGTATATCGTTCGGCAGGACAAGGCCAAATCGATCCTGGCCACGAAGATCTGCACGCATTTCAACAGAATCCGGCGGGCAAGGGAGAACCCCGAGCAATTCGGCGACACCGTCGGGCGGATCAAGAACAATGTCCTCATGATCGGCCCCACCGGAGTGGGGAAGACCTATATGGTGAAGCTGATTGCCAAGAAAATCGGCGTTCCTTTTGTCAAAGGAGACGCCACCAAATTCAGTGAGACCGGCTATGTGGGCGGCGATGTGGAAGATCTCGTCCGGGATTTGGTGCGGGAGGCGGATGGGGATATCGACATGGCCCAGTACGGCATCATATATATAGATGAGATCGATAAGATCGCTTCCGCTCCCAATATGATCGGCGCCGATGTCTCCCGAACCGGAGTTCAGCGAGCCCTGCTGAAGCCCATGGAGGAAACCGAGGTGGAGCTGAAGGTGCCGCACGATCCGATTTCCATGATTCAGGAGATCGAGCGGTTCCGAAAATCCGGAAAGCGGGATGAATCCACCGTCAATACCAAAAACATTCTGTTCATCATGAGCGGCGCTTTTTCCGGTCTCGGTCAGATTATCAACCGGCGCTTGACGGCGAAAGCCATCGGTTTCGGTTCCCAGATCCGTTCCTCCCAGGAAAAGTTCAACACGCTGAAGAATGTCAAATCCGAAGATCTGATTGAATATGGTTTCGAGTCCGAGTTTGTCGGCCGGTTGCCGGTCAAGGCGGTTTTCGAGGAATTGAGCGAAGCAGATCTCTTCGATATCTTGAAGAATCCCAACAACCCGATCGTTCTGGGAAAGAAATGCGATTTTTCCGCCTATGGCATTGACATTAAATTTTCCGAGGAGTCGTTGCGGTTGCTGGCGGGACGGGCCTTCCGGGAAAACACCGGTGCCAGGGGCCTGGTGAGCGCGGTGGAAGAGGCCCTGCTGCCCTTTGAGAGCAAGCTGCCGTCCACGGATGTCCGCTGTCTGGCCGTAACGGAAGAGCTGATCCAAAAACCCTCGGAACGGCTCGAGAACATGATCGCGGCGGGCGCGAGCGGGGGCTGCGTGGATGCTTTTAACGCCGTGAGTAAAGAGGAAAAGGTTTCCACGGCCGGATATCTTGCCGCCCATCGAAAATTTCTGGGGGAAAAATACAAGCTGACGTTGACGCCGTCGAGGATCGATATCGTTGCGGAATATTATTGCCGCAACATCACCGATATCGGCGGCGCCATCACCAAGGTGAAATATTACTACGACGAGGTCAAGAAAATTGAATTGCATTTTTTCAATAAAAAAGATGTGAATATCATCCTGGAAGATGAGGCCATCGATTATATCATCTCGCAGGTGGTGGCGTCGGCGGCGGACCTTGAGTTTTACTACCGGAAATTCGTGAACGATTTCGAGTACGGCCTGAAGCTTGTCCGGGAAAAAACCGGCAGGAGCCGCTTTTTCATTACCAGGGAGGCCCTGGAGGAACCGGATACCTATATCGGCAATTTATTGAAAGAAAAAACCATCACCCAGGATTCCGAAAAGGGCTTGCCGACGGTCGATCCATGATCGGGCCGAGCGGATCTTCCCGGTTCGGGCACCTGACATTTCGGGAAATCTTATTATGATCGGTATATCGAAGCTTTATTGCGGGACGGTTGAGCCGTCGGATGCGTTGCGCTACGGGCGTCATTCCGGTAAACTTCCCTCGCACCTGCTGCAGTTCTCCATGGATAAAAAACCCGTTGTCGTGTGGAACATGACGCGGCGATGCAATTTGAAATGTATCCACTGTTATGCCCATGCCAAGGACGATGCCTCGGCCGACGAATTGACCACCGCGGAGGCGAAGACGGTTATCGACGATCTCGCCGCTTTCGGTGTGCCGGTGCTTCTGTTCTCGGGCGGTGAACCCACCATGCGCCGGGATCTGCCGGAGTTGGCCGCCTATGCGGTGGAAAAGGGCCTTCGGGCGGTGATTTCGACCAACGGAACCTTGATCACCCGGGAGAAAGCCCGGATCCTCAAGGACATCGGGCTATCCTATGTCGGTATCAGTCTGGACGGCATGGAGCCGATCAACGACCGTTTCCGGGGCGTCCGCGGCGCATTCCAGTCCGCCCTTGCGGGTATCCGCAGCTGCCAGGAGGCTGGAATAAAAGTCGGTTTGCGGTTTACGGTCAATAAATACAATGCCGGGGAAATATCCGGTATTTTTGAACTGCTGGAACAGATGGATGTCCCGCGGGTTTGTTTTTATCATCTGGTGTATGCCGGGCGTGGTTCTTCACTGGTCAAGGAGGACCTGAACCATGAGGAAACGCGCAAGGCGGTGGACCTGATCATCGAGCACACCCGGATCCTCCATGAAAAGGGTAAACCCAAGGAGGTTCTGACGGTGGACAACCATGCCGACGGCCCCTATCTCTATTTGCGCCTGCTCAAGGAAAACCCGGAACGCGCCAAGGAGGTGTTGACGTTGCTTCAAATGAACGAAGGCAACAATTCCGGCCGCGGGATCGGCTGCATCAGCTGGGACGGTGTGGTGCATGCCGATCAGTTCTGGCGTCACCACAGTTTCGGCAATGTCAGACAGCGGCCTTTTTCCGAGATTTGGTCGGACCTGTCCGATCCCCTGATGGCCAAACTGAAGGAAAAGAAGAAGCACGTCAAGGGTCGCTGCGCCTCCTGCCGCTGGCTGGACATCTGCGGGGGGAATTTCCGGGTGCGGGCCGAAGCCACCACGGGGGATTTGTGGGCTCCGGATCCGGCCTGCTACCTGACCGATGAAGAGATCGCCTGACAACAAACGAACACCGGAGGAGAAACCATGTTGTTCCCGGACTATAGACC
Organism: Thermodesulfobacteriota bacterium; assembly: GCA_049320885.1. Classification (GTDB taxonomy): domain Bacteria; phylum Desulfobacterota; class Desulfobacteria; order Desulfobacterales; family SURF-7; genus DYJD01. Next base: position 6,384 of record JBMORA010000002.1, read on the forward strand.
CAGACGGCTCAGAAGAACCGAATCCCTGCGCCGCATGATTCGTGAAACCATCCTGCGGGTCGATGACCTGATCCTGCCGGTTTTCGCCATCGGCGGGAAAGACATCCGGAATCCCATCGATTCCATGCCCGGGCATTTCCAGCTTTCCCTGGACCATCTGGTCAAACTCGCGAAAAAGGCGGAAGAACTGGGCATCCCGGGAATCATGGTGTTCGGCGTTCCGGACAAGAAGGACCCGCTGGGGACCCGGGCCTACTCAAGGGACGGCATCGTTCAGCGGGCCGTCAAGGCCCTGAAGGACAAACTGACGGAGACATCCGTGATAACGGACGTCTGCCTGTGTCAATATACGGACCACGGCCATTGCGGACTCGTGGACGGCGGCGAGATCGATAATGACGGAAGCCTGGATTTGCTGGCCAAGACGGCACTTTCCCATGCCCAGGCAGGGGCGGACATGGTGGCGCCTTCGGATATGATGGACGGACGGGTTGCCGAGATCCGGGAAGCCCTGGATGAAAACGGTTTCAGCCACATACCCATCATGTCCTACGCCGCGAAATACTGCTCGGCCTATTATGGGCCCTTCCGCCAGGCGGCTCAATCCGCGCCCAAATTCGGCGACCGCCGGACCTACCAGATGGATCCGGCCAATGCCCTGGAGGCGATCCGCGAGGTCACCATGGATGTGGAGGAGGGCGCTGACATCGTGATGGTGAAGCCGGCCCTGCCCTACCTCGATATCATTGCACGGATCCGGCAGGAAATCGATCTGCCCATCGCCGCGTACAACGTCAGCGGTGAATATGCCATGATCAAGGCGGCGGATAAAATGGGCTGGCTGGACGGCCGGAAAGTCATGCTGGAAACATTGACGGCCATCAAACGGGCGGGGGCGGATATCATTCTGACCTATTTCGCCATGGAGGCCGCGGAAGCGCTGAGAGAATAGCGGACGATGTCCGTTTACGCTGCAACCTGTTACCCCTAAAGGATCGATAGAATCGATGGAAGCTCCACACCCCCATACCCGGGAGCAAGACCGCTTCGCCTCACCACGGTTGATCGCCTGGGAAATTACGCGAAACTGCAATCTTTCCTGTGTTCATTGCCGGGCTTCGGCGATGAAGGGTCCCTATGCGGGGGAACTGGACACGGCAGCGGCCCTGCGGCTCGTCGACCAGATCACGGCCGTGGGCAATCCCATCGTCATTCTCACCGGCGGCGAACCCCTGCTGAGACCGGACATTTTCGAGATCGCCCGGTATGGAACCGACCGGGGGCTGCGCATGGTGATGGCGCCCAACGGGACTCTCATCGACGAGGCGGCGGCGGGGAGGATCGCTGCGGCCGGCATCAAGCGGATCAGCATCAGCCTGGACGGCGCCACGGCCGAAGTGCACGACCGTTTCCGGGGGGTTGACGGCGCCTTCGAAGGCGCCTTGCGGGGAATCCGGAATGCCAAAGCGGCCGGCGTCGAATTCCAGGTCAATACCACCATCACCAAACGCAATCTCGCGGAAATCCCCCGGATCATGGAGCTGGCGGAGTCCCTGGGAGCGGCGGCGCATCATATTTTCCTCCTGGTGCCCACCGGCCGGGGAAAATATATCGTCGACCAGGAAATCGACGCGGAAGAATATGAAAAAACCCTGAACTGGTTTTATGACCAGCGGGAGGCCACCTCTCTCCAACTGAAGGCCACCTGCGCGCCGCATTACTACCGTATCCTGCGGCAAAGGGCCCGCCAGGAGGGCAAGACGGTCACCTTTCAGTCCCATGGACTGGACGCGGTGACCCGAGGGTGCCTCGCGGGAACCGGTTTCTGCTTCATCTCCCACACCGGTGTCGTGCAGACCTGCGGATTCCTGCACCTGAAATGCGGGGATGTCACGGAATCCTCCTTCGGGGAGATCTGGAAAAACTCCGAGATTTTCAAGGCCCTGCGCGATTTCCGGAATCTGGAAGGCAAATGCGGCCGCTGTGAATACAACCGGGTCTGCGGCGGATGCCGGGCCCGGGCCTTTGAGGCCACGGGTAACTACCTGGGGGAGGAACCGCTCTGCTCCTACCTGCCGGCAGGCGGAAGCGAATGACCCCATCCCGCCCCGAAGCCGTGAATGTACTAGATGCGGCGTCGTTGAAATCGTTCCTGTACTCCGCCGGCGTCGACCTGGTTGGCATCGCCGACGCCCGGAAATTGATATTGGCCTATCCTCCTCGACCGGCCACGGATTTGATGCCCGGCGCCCGAAGCGTGATCGTGCTGGCCGCGGCCCATTCCCTAGGGGCGGTGTATGCCCCCGACATCATGTTGTGGACCCGCAACAAAATGCAGACCTCCCGGCTGCTGGACGAGACCGCTGAAGGCCTCGGACGCATGCTGGAGCGCCGGGGGTTTCTGGCCCTGCCGATTTCGGCGGACAAGCCGGTGGAGATTTTCAAATCCGATCCGGTCACCGGTAAACCATTCCGGCAGACCCGCACGGCGGCGTTTCTGTCGCTGAAGCATGCGGCGGTGAGCTGCGGCCTGGGCGAGATCGGCAGAAACAACCTGCTGCTGACCCCGGAATTCGGGCCGCACCAGCGGCTGTGCGCCGTGATTACCGAAGCGGTCCTGACTCCCGATTCCCCCGGGGAATTGCATCTTTGCAAGGATTGCGACCGGTGCGTTACTGCCTGCCCTTCCGGCGCCCTTAACCCCGGCGGTTATGACGTGGACCCCTGTTTCGTTTACTGGTCGCTTGGGTTCAAGCGCCTGCCGCCGGCCGGGCTTAGGGAATGGCCGGGCTATATCCGGATGATCCTGCGACATTTCCGGCGGCGGGATCTGCTGGTGGAAAGCGGGCAGACCTGGATCACCGACGTGGACAACTGCATCGAATGCATGCGCGTCTGCCCGGTGGGCGACAACTGGAAGACAATACGTCCTCCGAAACTGCCGCACCAGAAATCCGGCGGCACGAAGTAGGCAACGGTTTTACGGACGGGCGGCATGAGCCCGCCAGCCATGGTGACGCCAATGAAAAAGACGATCGCCGTATGCGCCGTTTTGGGAATTGCGCTGCCGGCTCTGACCGGCATGTTGCTGCTGCCGAAGGATTATGACATTCCGACCATGCTGCGCAGCGCGCCCATCGGCACCGGGTATGCCGCCAAAATGCTCTGCTCCGCCGTTTTCGTGTCGGGCAGGAATCCCGCTTCGGTCTGGCGCGAGGAGCTGGAGCTGATGCACCGGAATTGGATCCGCGGCCGGATCGATTATGACAGGAAATCCGTGGACGCCTATGCCCTGGGGTTCCTGTTCAAACGGACTGCCGTGTATCGCGGGGATTGCGGCTGCACCCTGGACCTAGGCTCACCGGCGGATGATTCCGGGAAAAACCGCGACAAGGCTCTTCCCGTTCCCCCGGCAGGCATGGAAACGGAACCATGGCCCCTGGGGGACATGCCGACTGAGGATCCGCCGCCTTCCGGCATCGACCGCGGGCTGCTCGAGCGCACGCTGGATTGGGCTTTCAGCGAATCCCACCCGGAACATCCCGTGCGCACCCGGGCCGTGATGGTGCTGTATGACGGCCGGATCGTCGCCGAACGCTATGCGGACGGCTATTCGAAGGACAGCCGCCTGCTGGGCTGGTCCATGACCAAGAGCGTCACCTCGGCCCTGATCGGGCTGCTGGTCCGGGACGGGCTGCTGGATATCCGCAAACCCGCCGGCTTTCCCGAATGGAGCGGTCCCGGCGATCCCCGAAGCGCCATCACCATCGATCAACTGCTGCGAATGAGCAGCGGGCTTTCGTTCCAGGAGGATTACGAAGAACAGCCGGACTCCGATGCGGGCTTCATGTATTTCACGGTTCCGGACATGGCCGCTTTCGCGGCCCGGAAACCGCCGGAGGCCCGGCCGGACGAGGAGTTCCATTATTCCAGCGGGACCACCATGCTGTTGTCCCGCATCATCCGGGAGACCCTGGAAAAATCGGATCGGGACCATCGGGCCTTTCCCCGCCGGGAATTGTTCCACAGACTGGGAATGAGAAGCGCGGTGGTGGAACACGACCCTTCCGGGACCATGGTGGGCGCCGGGTTCATGTACGCCACGCTGCGGGACTGGGCCCGGTTCGGCCTTTTGTTCTACGACGACGGCTTTTTCTGCGGGGAGCGGATTCTGCCCGAGGGATGGGTGCGATACTGCCGCACACCGACGCCGACTTTTTCCGGTTACGGAGCGCAGTTCTGGCTGAACGGCGGGGGCCGGGACCGCTGGCTGCCTGACTGCCCGGAAGACCTTTACAGCGCCCGGGGTCATGAGGGCCAATACGTCACCATCGTGCCATCCCGGAAAACCGTCATCGTTCGGCTCGGTCATACCGTGGATGAAGAAATCCATTGGAACCACAATTATTTCGTTTCCAATATCCTGGAAGCCATGCCGGATGAAACCAAACCGGATGAAACGATAACCGGCAACTGAAACGGACAAGGAGGCTGGAAATGAAGAAATGCATCAAATTCATGGCGCTGGCGCTGGTGCTGACCGGTTGTGTCGGCATGCCCGAGGGAGTGAAGCCCGTCGATGATTTCCGATTGGAGAAGTATCTGGGGAAGTGGTACGAGATCGCGCGGCTGGATCATTCGTTTGAACGCGGTTTGAGCCGGGTGACGGCGGAGTATGGTCTGGAGGATGACGGTGGCGTGCGGGTGGTCAACCGCGGTTTTTCCGCGGCGGAAAATCAATGGAAGGAAATCCAGGGCAAGGCCTATTTTGCAGGTGAACCCCATCAGGGGTACCTGAAGGTGTCCTTTTTCGGTCCCATTTACAGTTCATATATCGTCTTCGAACTGGATCGGGAGACCTACCAGTACGCCCTCGTCTGCGGCCCGGACCGATCCTATTTGTGGATTCTGGCCAGGCATCCGGTGTTGGAACCGGATGTCCGGGAACGCCTCCTGGCCAAGGCCGCCGCCCTGGGTTTTGACACGAGCGCATTGATCTTCGTCGACCATTCCGGGCAATGAACCCATGGTGACGCATAAGGCGGCCCCAACTATGGATTGGGCGCTGGATCGATGGCCGTCACCTCGCTGATTTTCACGACGCTTTTTCCCCAGCCGGCCTTGATGGTGTCCAGCGGTTTCAGGCGGTAGGCCGGATCCAGCCGGGTGGGGACCAGGAGCCGGTCCGTTTCGGCGTCATAACTCTGGATGACGAAAATCCGGTCGATTCCCTGGCGGAACCAGTCGGCGATGACCTCCCGGTTGCGGTTGGCGTAATGGAAGGTCACCGCGCCCGTCTTGTTCACGATGTAGAGATTGGGCCGCTGGGCGATGACGAGAATATCCTCCTGACCGGTAGCGGCGGTTTCGATGCGGTTCAGGATTTTTTGATATTCGTAGTAAAACGGATGGTTTTTGATCAACCGCTCCTGGGCCCCCAGGGGCCAGAAAAACACCAGGTGAAACAGGCACAGGGGAATCAGCACCCGGCGGGCCGGCCAGCGGAAGCGCTCGGCCAGGCAGTGGATTCCATAGGTGGACACGATGGCGAGGTAGGGCAGAAACACCACGGAAAACCGATTGCCGCTGAAACCGCTGTAGTCGCAGAGCCGGCAGGACGAGAGCAGCAGCAGCAGCGAGATCCCGGTCAGCATGCCGTAGGCCAGGACCACCCTGGTTTCAAACCGGATTCCACCGGGATTCCGGAGCCATTGCCGGACGATCAGGTAGGCGCCCAGGGCCGCGGTCAGGGAGACCACGGGAGAAATCCCCAGATCGGGGAAGGCGCCCAGCAAAAAGGACAGGTTGCGGCTGATGTTTTCCAGAAAAAAATCCGGGCTGAAGGCCTGGGCACCGGCAATGGCGCCGCCGAAACGGTCGGCCGAATCCTGGGCCGCATGGATGAACAGCATCCGCTGCCATACCACGGGGAGATAAAAGACCGGCAGGAAAATCAGGATGCGGGTAGGGGCGAGCAGGGGCATCCGTTTCCGGATGAACGGAACCAGGGCGATGAACGCCAGGGTGAAGACAATCGATTCATAGCGGCATTGGGACAGCAGGACCAGGGTCAGCAGCAACAATCCCAGATGGCTGGCGCTCCGGGTTTGCAGTGTTCTGATGAAAAACAGGCAGGTGAGGATCAGAAACAGAATATTGACGGCCTCGAAACCGCCGGTGGTGACGTAGATCGGAAAAATCGGCATGCCGGCGGTGAGGAGAATGGCGACGATGCCGAATTCTCCCGGAAGGAAACGGATGATGAGGCCATAGATGCTGAACAGGATCAGAATCCCGGCCAGGAAATTGACGATGAACCCGTTATGGCAGTCATAGCCGATGACCGCATGCACGATGGAAATCAAAAAAGGATATAAAAACGGCCTTTTGTCAAGATCGGAGCGGATGAGCTCGATTTCTCCGTTGAAAACGAAGCCTTCCGCGGGAATCACCGCCGTCTTGTCGTGGTGCATCATCATGGAGACGCCCGCCAGATTGGTTTCATCCGGCAGAACTTTCATGCGGGGCGGCGAAAGCGTGAAGATCCCGGTCATCAGCGCCACGCAGAGCACCAGGGCCGGCAAGTGGGGCCGGATACGCCGGACAAAATCCGGCAGAAATTCCCGCACCAGCAAAAGGGTCCATAAAGCGAAAATCAGAAACAGGAAATGATAGGCGAAATGGACCAGGAGCCGGGTGATCATGGATGCGGGCGTCATCACCGCGACGGCCAGGGAGAAGATGACGGATGCACAGAACCAAAGGGGGCGCGGGACAGTCATGGGCTTGCTTCCGGGGCTGTGGGCGTTGATAATGGGACAGGCTAATGGACGGGCCACCAAAGCCGTCGTTTTTCAGGTAACCTATTGGAACGCAGCGGGTTTGTCAATATGCAAGCCGCGGAACCGCAGGGCCAGCGCATGGAAAAACCATCCGCCCGCAACTTCAAGGACCAGGAGCCCGACAACCAGTCGAATGTCCACGCGATTCCCCTGCGCGGAACCGGTCAATGGATGGAGACCTGGGGCATGGGCCGCTCTTCTTCCATGGGATAATCGATCACCGCCGGCCGCGGTCGGACCTTCTTCTTCGGTTTTTCAGCCGGTTTGACCGGTGGGGCTTTTTTAGGCGCCCGGGATACCGTCCGGACCGGCTTTTTGCGCTTGGACGTAACGGCGTTGCGCGCCAGACGCGCCACTTCCGCGATGTCCTCGTCCGTGTACACCCCCTTATGCCCGGAGATGGCGGCCAGCTTCATGCCGTGTTTTTGGGCCAGGTCATAGATATCGTTGACTTTCTGCCATTCAATCTCCCGGCCGATGGTATAATTTTCAAAGCGGCCCTCCAGGGCCAGGGTGATGACCTCCGCCAGACAGGCGTAAGCCACTTTGTGGGGCAGGCCGATATTTTTCATTTCCGGGTTGCCGGGCAGTTCGATTTCGCCGGATTCGATCACCAGCACGTCCGGGCGTTTGGCCACTTCTTCCGGAGACAGATCCAGGGGCCGGGCCACGTCCGTGATCACGCAGCCCGGTTTGACCTTCATGATATCCAGCACGCTCTTGCCGGCGGCGGAAGTGGTGGTGACGATCACGTCCATGTCCGCCAGGTATTTGTCCGCCCGGGTGGAGACTATCACCCCGGCTCGCGGCGTTTCCTCGCGGATGATCTGTTTCAAGGCCAGGAGACGGGCATCCCGGATATCCACCATCACCACCTGGTCGAACATCTGGGCCAGGAGTCGGCAGCAGACCGCGCCGATGGAGCCGGAAGCCCCCACCACCATGGCCTTGGCATGAATCCGGTTGCTTCTGGCTTTGATTTTGATCAGTCCCATGCGCTTGACCGCCTCGATGGCGGCCCAGATGGCTCCGGCCGCGCTGAGGCTGTTTCCGGTGGTGATGGGGATGTCGGCTTTGCGGGAGACCGTGACGCCGGCATCTCCCACGACCTTGGTGAAGGCCCCGAGACCCATGATCTGGGCGCCCAGGCGCTTGGCCAGGTTGGCGGCCTGAAGCAATTGGCGATAGGTGAATTCCGGCGCCTTGGAAAGCATCTGCCGGGGGGTACCGCCGATGGTGATGAGCCAACCCTCGGCATCCACACCGCAGGGGGACTGGATTCCCGTCACTTTTGAATACACGAACGGCGGAATATACGACACGGCCTTTTCCACCCAGTTGATGAAGTTGTCCGGCGCAAACCGGGAAATGAATTCCAGGGGCTTGACATTCAGGAAATGCTGCTGGGAAAGCGGATGGATGACAAAGGCGAACCGGGTTTTGCGCTTCTGTTTGCTGAACGGGTAGATGACCCGGGGATCCATGCGCTGCTCGCTGACGATTTCCAGCAGGTCGTCGTCCGTGATTTCGTTCAGGGGACGGTCCAGGGCGGCCATGATCATGGCTTCCAGGACATTGACGGCCACCACCTGCTGTAGAATTTTCGGCGTGGTGTCGATGATGACTTCCACGCCCCGGTCCTTGAGCAACTGGACCCGGTCGTCATAGGCCGTGGCGGTGATGACGGTCTTGCCTCCCAGTTCGTCCACAAAGAAATTTTGAATATAATGATGGAAGTTCTGGTAGGGAATGACAATGACCTGGGCATCCTTCACGGCCCGCCGGAACAGGTAATTGTCGATCCCCCGCAGGGGCGAAATCCGATCGGTGATGGATTTCAGCGGGATCCACTGCATGACCCGATGAACCCGCGTGGCGTATTTTTCCAATTCCTTCAGTGAATTCAATAGATTGGGGATGCCTTTTTCGATCAGGGGGTCGGCGAATACCAGGTTGGGGGTGTATTCGGCCATGACCCGGGACAGGCGATAGCTGAACATCCCCGACATGAACAGGACCCGGGCATTGCTGAAATAACTGCCCTTGCCGAGCTTGTAATTGACATGCCGCAGGGACCATTCATAGGCCACCCGCCGGAGCGCCGTGCCGATGGTAACCGGGGTCGCCAGTTTTTTGCCGGCTTCGAGCAGGGCTTCCGTATCCTTGCGGACCAGACGGTTGGAGCCGATGGCGTAGGGGAATTTGACATCCCCCAGGCCGATGACATGGGCCTTCTGGTCCCACTGCTTCATCAGTTCCACGGCCTGGTTCACATCGCCGTCCGTTCCCAGGCGCCGGATGTGAAAATCCTCGCCGAGAAACCGGGAGTTCATTGTATAGTCCCGTTCACTTGACCCAAGGCTGATGCTGACGATTTTTTTCATGGAGTCCTCCTGCGAATTACCGGTGAACGGAACCCCCGCTTCTTCCTGCGGAGAAAAAACCGCGCCTAAAACGCCTGGAACCACCAAGGCGATGTCGCTGGATAAAACCATCGGTTGTTGTTGAGGGTGAATGGATGAATCAGTATATATGCAAGCAGGGGGTAGAAGTCAATAGGATCCTTTTTCCCTTTACGGAGCCGCGGATTCCGGCATCAGGCGTTCCACCTTGGCGGTTTTTTTCAGTTTTTCAATGTATTGGTCCAGGGCCTTGTAGAATTTTCCCTGTTTCAGAAACCGTTCGATTTTCCATTTGGCGGTCTGGAAGGATTCCAGGGTCGGCGGCTTGCGATCGCTGACCTTGATGATATGATATCCGTAGGTGGTTTCCACGATATCGCTGATCTGGCCCGGCTCCAGTGCAAAGGCGGCGTCCTCCACGGGCTTGAGAATTTGGCCCCGGGCGAAAAAACCGAGTTCCCCGCCGGCTTCGGCGCTGGGGCTCTGGGAGAATTTTTTGGCCAGGGCCGCGAAGTCCTCGCCCTTCAGCACCCTTTTTTTCAGGAGCAGGAGGGTTTCCCGGGCTTTCAGTTTGGTCTTTTCATCGGCCCCGGTTTCGACCTTGATCAGAATGTCGCTGGCGCGCACCATTTCCGGTTGGCGGAAGGACTCGCGGTTTTTGTTGTAATAATCGCTGACTTCGTTTTCCGAAACCGTGATCGTGGCGGCGATTTCCTGATCGATCAGCCGGCGGATCATCTGCTCCTGGAGGATGGAAACCTTGAGTTCCTCCTCGTTCAGGCGCTGTTTGCGCAAGGCCTGCTGATATTCCTGCTCGGTCTGGTACTGCTGCCGCATGGATTGCAGTTCCTGGTCGAGCATTTCCGCCGGAATGGAGATCCCCCGGCGCATGCTCTCCTGATAGAGAAGCTCCCGGTTGATCAGCTCCTCCAGCACGGTTTTTTTCAGTTTCCGCATCCGCTCCTGGTCGATCTCTTCGTCTTTTTCGCCGCGGATCTGGCGCAGGCGGGCGTCCACCTGGCGGTTCAGATCGCGTTCGAAAATGTCTTCCCCGTTGACCACGGCGATTTTTAGTCCGGCGACGGGGCCTTCCGAGACCCCGGGCAAACCCGCGGCGGCGGAAAACAGGATCAGGGTCGCGGACAGGAAGATTGTTGAAACAAATGTCGGTTGCATGGGGTGAATCCTTCTCATTGCCGGTTGCCAACTGTCATGGCCATCGATATCAGTTCCGGTCTTTTCAGACAAGTCCTTGTTGGGGGCCCCGCGATGGGAACGGGCAAAAGGCCCCCAAGGGGCATTCCGGGCAGCGGGGCCGGCGGGCGGTGCAATATTCCCGGCCGAGATGGATCAGGCGCAGGGAAAAATCATCCCATTCCGTCCTGGGGATGAGTTCCATCAGGTCGAACTCGATTTTCACCGGATCCACGGCCCGGGTCAATGCCAGCCGGCCGGAAATCCGGGCCACATGGGTGTCCACCACCATGCCCGGGATATGGAAGGCGGCACCCAGCACCACATTGGCGGTTTTTCTTCCCACGCCGGGCAGCCGGATGAGCTCCTCCAGGGAGTCCGGCACCCGGCCGCCGTATTCAGCCACCAGCATGGCGGCGCAATTGCGGATATGGCGGGCCTTGTTGTGGTAAAATCCGGTGGAATGGATCAGGGTTTCGATTTCCTTCAGGGGGGCGGCCGCCAGTTCAGCCGGGGTGGCAAAGCGGCTGAAGAGCTTCGGGGTCACCGCGTTCACCTGCCGGTCCGTGCACTGGGCCGACAGAATGGTGGCCACCAGGAGTTCAAACGGGTTTTTATGGCGGAGCTGGGTCTTGACATCCGGATAGACGGCTCTTAGTTTCTTCAAAATCTTGGTGATTCGGCTTTTGGGCGGCGGCATGCGACGGTTCCTGATGCGGCGCTCCCCGGGTTGGAGGCCGATCCATTAATGTAGTATGGTATATTCAATACAGGATACCCGATACGGAATGATGTGCTTACCATGAATTCAGCAACAAGAAAAGTGCGGGCTTTGGGATTGTGCTCCGGCGGGCTGGACAGCATTCTGTCGGCCCTGGTGCTGCGCCGGCAGGGGATCGATGTGGCCTGGGTGGCCTTTGAGACGCCGTTTTTTTCAGCGGAAAAAGCCCGCAAGGCCGCCCGGATGTGCAAGGTGCCGCTGACGGTCCGGGATATTACCTCCACCTATTTGGAAATGTTGAAAAAACCCGCTTGCGGGTATGGCAAGTACATGAATCCCTGCATGGACTGCCACGCCCTGATGTTTCGCCTGGCCGGGGAGATCATGACGGCGGAGGGGTTTGATTTTTTGTTCAGCGGGGAAGTCCTGGGCCAGCGTCCCATGTCCCAGACCATGCCGTCCCTGCGTTACGTGGAAAAACATTCGGGATGGCGGGGCCGGATTCTGCGGCCGCTGAGCGCCAAACGCCTGGCGCCCACGGCCATGGAAACCGACGGTCTCGTGGACCGGGAACAACTGCTGGACCTTTCCGGCCGGGGGCGGAAGCCCCAGATCCAGCTGGCCGCCGAAATGGGCGTCAGCGAGTATCCGGCGCCGGCGGGGGGTTGTCTCCTTACCGACAAGGGACACAGCCGACGGCTGCGGGATCTGTTCGACCATCAGCCGGAATACAGCGTCAACGAGCTGCATTTATTGAAATTCGGCCGTCATCTGCGCCTCGGGCCGGCGACCCGGATCATCGTGGGCCGCACCCAGTTCGACAACCAGAAAATCGTCGATCATCACGATCCCCGGGCCCACATGCTGGTGAAGGTCTGCGATCACCCCGGGCCGGTGACCCTGGTTCCCCTGGATATCGACGACGAGCTGCTGCACCGGGCCGCGGCCGTCTGCGCCGGATACGCGAAAACCCCGGCCGGCGTGGAAGTGACCGTCCGCTGCGAGAGCGCAGCGGGCGTGCGGATCCTGGCGGTCCGTCCCCTTGCTCCCGCGGCCGTCACGGAATGGATGATCTGATCTTATTTTTCCATGATTATTTTTCCATGACCGTATAGCGGGTTACGGCTTTGTCCTCGAATTTGATCAGGATCATCCGGTTGCCCTCATTGGTGGGATAGATCCAGTCATCCGAGCGCACCTGGGAGGTTCCGGGGACAAAAAACCGCTCATGGTGTTTGCGTTCATAATAGGATTTTTTTTCCGCCGGGAAGCCCATCAGGAGTTCGATCTCCCGCATGTACAACCCTTCGATTTCACTTGCTTCCAGTTCAGTCACGGTTTTTTCGTCCAGGATGGTGTAGCGGCCGTTCTGTTTGGGATATTTTTGTTGAAGCTCCGCCAGTCTTTTGCTGCAGGCGGTCAGGCAGAGCAGGGTCAACAAGGCGATGGCAGCCGTTTTCATGTTTCAGCCTCCGTTTCGGTTGGGGATATACCGGTCTGTCTACCAGCAATTCCGGTGATTGTAAAGCGCTGGATGCCGTGCCGGGCCAAGTCCCCGGCTGTTCCCCGTCTTTCAGGAAAGCCTTTGACAGGGCCTGTTTTTTTGAGTACCTTCCTGGGTGCGGGTGACGCCACGAAGATCACGAAGGGAGAATCCAGACAGATTGTCACCATGATGAACAGGACCAGCAACGGCGCGAAGAAAGCAGGCAACGGCATGAAAGCGGACGACAGCGACAACCGGATCAGCCTGTTGTACAATATCATCGATCTGGCCGATCTCCTGACCGGCAGCGCCGATATCCAGGGCTTTTTGCAGCGGACCGTGGAACTCGTTTCCGGGCACCTGGCGGCCCAGGTCTGCTCCATTTATCTGTATGATGAACAAAAAGAAGCACTGGTCCTGAAAGCCACCATCGGGTTGAATCCGGACGCCGTGGGAAAAATCAGCCTGAAGCCCGGCGAGGGCCTGGTGGGAACGGCCCTGGAAACCGGCAATCCCGTCAACGAGGGCGACGCCGGGCAAAACCCCCGGTTTAAATATTTTTCCGAAGCCGGCGAGGACCGTTTCGCCTCCCTGCTGGCCATTCCCATCCGTCACGGCAGCGACCCGGTCGGCGTCCTGGTGGTCCAGCATGAGGACCGGAATTTTTTCAGCGAAACCGATGTCATGACCCTGCGGGCCCTGGCGGCCCAGCTGGTGGGCGCCATTGAAAACGCCAAGGTGCTCATGGGCCACGCCCCGGATGGGAAACGGAAGCCCGGCGGCTGCGAGCCCGAAGCCCTGCGGTTCATCAAGGCCGAGATCGGCGCCACCGGATACGCCCAGGCACCGGTGAAAATTCTCAACCGGGGCCGGGATCTGCTGATGGGGGTGGAGGAGGACGACCGGGACGACACCCTGAAGCTGGCCGACTTCCACCGGGCGGTCCGCACCACCGGCGATCAGCTCAAGGCCCTCCAGAACCGGTTCGCGGCCCGGCTTCCGGAAAGCGCCTCCCTGATTTTCTCCGCCCATTTCATGATCCTGAAGGATCCCAAATTCATCGGCTCGATGATCCAGCTGATTCAGGACGGGGTCTCTCCGCCCAAGGCGGTCCGGGACATGGCCATGAAATATATCCATATTTTCTCGTCCAGCTCCCATGCCTATATCCGCGAGAAGGTCAACGACGTGGAGGACCTGTCCAGACGACTTCTCACCAACCTCTACCGGGCGGATCTGAAGGAATCCATCATCGGCGAAAAACGCATCGTCATCGCGGCCGAACTCTATCCCTCGGACATCCTGAAACTGGCCTCCGAGGAAGTGCGCGGCATCATCCTGGTGGGCGGCAGCGTCACCTCCCATGTCACCATCCTGTCCCGCTCCCTGCAGATACCCATGCTCATCGCCGACTGTCCCGAGCTTCTCCGCCTGCCGGAAGACACCCCGCTGATCATGGATGCGGAGATCGGCAGCATCTACGTCGATCCGTCGGAAGAGATCATCCAGCGGTTTCAGATCCGCAACGAGGCCAGAAGGAAAGCGGAACCCTTCAACCTGCGCATGGCCCCCACCACCCATACCCGGGACGGGGTCCGGGTCCAGCTGCTCTGCAATATCAACCTGCTGAGCGAACTGTCCGTGGCCCGGGATCTGAAAGCCGAGGGCATCGGGCTCTATCGCACGGAATTCCCGTTCCTGATCCGCTCCATGTTTCCCTCCGAGGAGGAGCAGGTGGGGATTTACAAACGCCTGATCGAGGAAATGGGGGATCGCGAAATCATCCTCCGCACCCTGGACGTGGGGGGCGACAAGGTGCTTTCCTACTACGACACCACCGGCGAGAACAACCCCCAGCTGGGTCTGCGTTCCGTCCGCTTTTCCCTGAAGCACCCGGAGATTTTCCAGCAGCAGATCCGGGCGATTCTGCGGGCCGCCGCCGGCAGGAAAAGCATCCGGATCATGTTTCCCATGATCTCCTCCCTGGACGATTTTTGCGCCGCCAGGGAAGTGGTGCGCGACTGCCTGGACGATCTGGCCCGGCGGCAGATTCTCCATCACCCGGACCCGTCCCTGGGCATGATGATCGAGGTGCCTTCCGTGGTGGAGCTCATCGAGGAATTTGCCGGCATGGTGGATTTTTTCTCCATCGGCACCAATGACTTCGTCCAGTACATGCTGGCCGCGGACCGCACCAATACGCGGGTCTCGGAGTACTATCAGCCCTGGCATCCCTCGGTGCTCCGGGGGCTGTCCCGGATCGTCCAGGCCGTGAAAAAAACGGGCAAGGACATTTCCGTTTGCGGGGAGGTGGCCCGGGATCTGGACTACATCCCCTTCCTTTTGGGCATCGGCATCCGGCGGCTGAGCATCGATCCCCAGTTCCTGCCCTCGGTGCAGCAGTGGATCGTGGAGTTGAGCATGGCCGAGGCGGAGGACTTCGCCGCAGCCGTGCTGGCGCGGTCCACCATCAAGGAAGTGCTGGAAATCGTCGCGGCGGGCTGATTTTTTTTAACCACGGATGGACACGGCTGAACACGGATGGCTGTTTCCATAGGATCATCCGGATTGCCGCGGGTTTTCCCTTGACTCCCCATCGGGCGCTGGTTTAAAAAGGAAGAACCGGCGGTAGCGAACGGCCCGGTTCACCCTGTCACCCGAAAGCAAGCAGTCCCCCATGGCGGATCTTCCGAAGGAAAAGCAAGTGGCTTTCACCAATCCGGCAGGAGAACGGCTGGCCGGGACCCTGCATCTGCCGGCCAGGCCCGCAGCCCGGGCCCTGGCCATGGGGCATTGCTTCACCTGTTCCCGTCACACCCGCATTTTATCCGACATCTGCCGCGGCATGTCCCGGGCGGGATTCCTGGCCCTCCGGTTCGATTTTTCCGGCAACGGCCAGAGCGAAGGGGATTTCGCGGCGTCTTCCTACTCCAAGCACATGGATGAAATGCGCTCCGCCGTGGAATTCCTGCGGCGGGAAGGCTGCGACTGGATCGGTCTGGCCGGCCACAGCATGGGCGCGGCCATCGCGCTGCTCACCGCCGCGCGGCATCAGGGGGTCAAGGCCCTGTGCACCCTGGCCGGGCGGTATTCCGGCCTGAATGTCCGGGGGCTGCTGGACCGTCTCCAGGCCAGGGAACTGGCGGATCAGGGCCGGGTGACCTTCGTAAGCCGCGGCAGGGCCCTTGCGCTCCACCACACGTTTTTCGAGGACGCGGACCGGCAGGATCCGGCGGCGGCCCTGCGGAACGCGGCCTGTCCCATCCTGGCGGTCCATGGGGACATGGACGAGATCATTCCGGTCGCGGAAGCCCGGCATGCGGCGGCAACGCGGCCCGACAGCGTGGCGACGGCCATCATCCCGGGCGCCGATCACATGTTCAGCCGGGCGGAGCACCGCGAGGCGGTGACGGCCCTGGTGACGGCCTGGTTCTTGAAACAGGCGCCTCCGGAAGCCGGCTGACGGCGGCCCGGCGGCGTGAATTTTCCCTACAGAGGTTGCCCTTATGAATCTGGACGAGACTTTCAGCGCGGAGTACATGGATGCCCAATACGCCAGATGGCGGCAGGACCCTGCGTCCGTGTCGCCGGACTGGCGCCATTTTTTCCAGGGATTCGAGCTCGGCCGTTCCGGCGGCGAGGGCGAAGCCGTCTGCACCGCGGACCAGGCCCTGAAGCAGGCCCGGGTGGAGGCCCTGAAATACCGCTACCGGGACATGGGTCACCTGCTTTCCTGCCTGGATCCCCTGGCGGCTTGCCCCACGGACCACCCCCTGCTGAGCCTGGCGGCCTTCGGGCTTTCGCTTGACGACCTCGGCGAGACCTTCCACACCCGGCGCTTCGGCCGGGACGGCCGGGCCACCCTGAAGGAGATCCTCCAGGTGCTGCGGGAGACCTACTGCCGCTCCGTGGGCGTGGAGTACATGCACCTCCAGGACCCGGCGGAAAAGCGCTGGCTCCAGGACCGCATGGAGCCGGTCCGCAACCGGCCCGAGTACGACCGGCAGGCCCGGACCCGCATTCTGACGAAACTGCATCACGCGGCTCTGTTCGAGGCCATGCTGAACAAAAAATATCCGGCCCAGACCCGTTTTTCCCTGGAGGGCGCCGAGGGCCTCATTCCCATGCTGGACGCCCTGGTGATTCACGCCGCGGCCAGGGGCTGCCGGGACGTCGTTCTCGGCATGGCCCACCGGGGACGGCTCAACGTGCTGGTCAACATCCTGCAGAAGCCCTACCTGAAAATTTTTCAGGAATTCGCCAATTCCTACGACCCCGGCAGCCTGGTCGGCGCCGGGGACGTGAAATATCACAACGGCTACCTGTCCACCGTTTCCCTGCCCGGCGGCGACCGGATCCGCATGCTGCTGGTCAACAATCCCAGCCACCTGGAATCCGTGGATCCGGTGGTGGAGGGCCTGGCCAGGGGGCTCCAGGACCGCCTGGCCGGAACGGAAGCCGACCCGGCCGCCAGCGTCCTGCCGGTGCTGATCCACGGCGACGCGGCCTTCGCCGGCCAGGGGGTGGTGACCGAGACCCTGAACCTGTCCCAGCTGACCGGCTACGCCACCGGCGGCACCCTGCACATCGTGATCAACAACCAGATCGGCTATACCACCCTGCCGGAAAACGCCCGTTCCACGCGCTATTCCACGGATGTGGCCAAGATGCTGATGGTGCCCATCTTCCATGTCCACGGTGAAAACCCGGAGGCCCTGGTGCATGTGGTCAAGCTGGCCTGCGACTACCGCTGCGCCTTCGGCAAGGACGCGGTCATCGACCTGGTCTGCTACCGCCGGCACGGCCACAACGAGGGCGACGAACCCTATTTCACCCAGCCGGAAATGTATGCGCGGATTCACCAGCGGCCCCCGGTCCACCGCCTGTATGCCGACCGGCTGCTGGAGGAAGGCGTGGTGACCCGGGAGGAGATCGCGGCCATTGAAGCCGGCGTGGTCCAGTGCCTGGAGGAGCAGTTCCAGGCCGAGCAGCAGGTGCCCCGGGTGTTGCCCCGGCCCGAATTCTATCCCCAGTGGCAGGGCTTTCATGGCGATTTCAGCGATGACGGCGCGGCAACCGCCGTGGACGCGGAGAACCTTCTGAATCTGGCGCGCAGGATCAACGCCCTGCCGCCCGGCTTCAAGCCCCATCCCAAGCTGGAGCGGGTGTACAGGCAGCGCCTGGAAAGCGTCGAGGGCGGGGCGGGCATCGACTGGGCCAATGCCGAGGCCCTGGCCTTCGCCAGCCTGGTTACGGAAGGCTTTTTCGTGCGCCTGAGCGGCCAGGACTGCGCCCGGGGCACCTTCAGCCAGCGGCACGCCACGGCCTTCGACAACGCAACCGGGGCCGCGCACACGCCCCTTTCGGCCCTGGCCGGACAGCCGGGCGGCTTCACGGTGCTGAACAGCTCCCTTTCGGAAACCGGCGTGCTCGGTTTCGAGTACGGCTACTCCCTGGCCAGGCCGGAAGGACTCACGGCCTGGGAGGCCCAGTTCGGCGATTTCGCCAACAACGCCCAGAGCGTCATCGACCTCTATATCGTCAGCGGCGAGGCCAAATGGCAGCGGCTGAGCGGCCTTACGCTGCTGTTGCCCCACGGTTGGGAAGGCTTGGGGCCGGAACATTCCAGCGCCCGGCTGGAACGGTTCCTGCAGCTCTGCGCCGGGGACAACCTCCAGGTCTGCAACCCCACCACGCCGGCCCAGTATTTCCACCTGCTGCGGCGCCAGGTGAAAAACAGCTGGCGCAAGCCGCTGGTGGTCATGACCCCCAAGAGCCTCCTGCGCAACCCCCTGGCCGTGTCCGACCTGGCGGACCTGACCGGCGGCGGGTTCGCGCCGGTGTTGGACGACGCAGCCTCCGGCAAGACCGCCCGGCGGGTGATCCTCACCAGCGGGAAATTGTATTACGAATTGCGCCAGCGCCGGGAGGAAAACCAGGCCCGGCAGATCGCCATCCTGCGCCTGGAGCAGTACCACCCCTTCCCGGAACAGCGCCTGGCGGACCTGGTAAGGCAATATGCCCGGGCTGCGGAATGGCTCTGGGTGCAGGAAGAGCCGGAGAACATGGGGGCCTGGCAGTTCGTGCGGACCCGCCTGGGAGAGCTCCTCGGCCGGCCCTTGCGCTATGTGGGCCGCAAGGCCTCGCCCAGCCCGGCCACCGGGTTTCACAACATCTACCGGCAGGAGCAGGCGGCCATTATCGACGAGGCCGTGGGGGGGAAGTAGAGGGCAGGAGCCAGGAGACAGAAGCCAGAAGTCAGGAGACAGGAGACAGAATAAGGTGTTTTTGAATTCGTAATTCGTAATTCCCAATTCGTAATTCCTCAAGGGGTGTGGTCATGCAGATAGAAATCAAAGTTCCCAGCGTGGGCGAATCCATCAAGGAAGCGGTGCTGGCCCAGTGGTACAAACAGGACGGCGACCGTGTCCGCAGGGACGAGCCCCTGTTCGTCATCGAGACCGACAAGGTCACCCTGGAAGTGACCGCCCCGGCCGACGGCGTTCTGAAGATCACGGTGCCCGAAGGCGCGACCGTGGCCATCGGCGCGGTGGTGGGGCAAATCGAGACCGCCGCCGCGGCGGCGGAAAAACCCGGAAAGGCCCCCGCTGCCGAGACGCAACCCGTCCCGGCCCCGGCCCCCAAGGCAGTGGTTCCCGAACCGGCGCCGGCGCCCGCCGCGCCCTTGCCGGAAGCCGCGGCCGCGGAATCCCGGCGGGTGCTGTTGTCACCTTCCGTGCGGCGGCTGATGGCCCTCAAGCAGGTGGACCCGTCCGCTGTTCAGGCCACCGGCCCCGGGGACCGGGTCACCAAGGCGGATGTGCTCGCCCATCTGGAAAACCGGGCCCAGGCTCCGGCCGGGGAGGCGCCCCGGCCCGCGGCGGCACCGGCCGCCGGGACAGGGACGGAACCGGCGGAAACAACCACCCGCAAGCCCATGAGCCCCATCCGCAAGCGCATCGCGGCCCGGCTGCTGGAAGCAAAGAACGGCACGGCCATGCTCACCACCTTCAACGAGATCGACATGGGCAACGTCATGGACATGCGCGCCCGCTTCAAGGAGGTTTTCCAGAAACGGCACGGCGTCTCCCTGGGGTTCATGTCGTTTTTCATCAAGGCCGCGGTCCAGGCCCTGCGGGAATTCCCGGCCATCAACGCCTTCATCGAGGGCGACGACGTGGTCTATCACGACTACTACCATATCGGCGTGGCGGTGGGCTCGGCCCGCGGGCTGGTGGTGCCGGTGATCCGGCACGCCGACCGGCTGGGGTTCGCGGACCTGGAGCGGGCCATCAACGAGTTCGTGAAAAAAATCGACGAAAACCGCCTGGCCCTGGCCGACCTGGAGGGCGGCACCTTCACCATCACCAACGGCGGCGTGTTCGGCTCGCTGCTGAGCACGCCCATCCTGAACACGCCCCAGAGCGGGATCCTGGGCATGCACAAGATCGAGAAGCGGCCGGTGGCGGTGGACGACGCCGTCGTTATCCGGCCCATGATGTACGTGGCCCTGAGCTACGACCACCGCATGGTGGACGGCCGCGAAGCGGTGACCTTCCTGAAGCGCATCAAGGAAGGCGTGGAAAACCCGGAACGGATCATGATGGAGGTCTGAAGGGAGATTCGGCAATGACTCACGAAAATACGTTCGACCTGGTGATCATCGGCACAGGGCCCGGGGGCTATGTGGCCGCCGTGCGGGCCGCCCAGCTGGGCATGAAGGTGGCCTGCGTGGAAAAGGAGCCCCGCCCGGGGGGCGTGTGCCTGAACGTGGGCTGCATTCCCAGCAAGGCCCTGCTGGATTCCAGCGAATACTACCATCTGGCCCGGAGCCATTTCGCGGACCACGGCATCGGCGTGGGCCGGGTCACCCTGGACCTTGCGGCCATGATGGCGCGCAAGGACAAGGTGGTGGCCGATCTTACCTCCCAGGTGCGGGCCCTGCTGGACGGCCACGGCATACCCATTTTCCAGGGCGTCGGCCGGCTGACCGCGGCCGGACAAGTCGCGGTGACGGCGGCGGACGGCAAGGGCAAGGGGAAGCCCCTTTCGCTCTCGGCCGGCCGGATTCTGCTAGCCACGGGCAGCGCGCCAGTGGCCCTGCCGGGGCTGCCCTTTGACGGCAACAGGGTCATCACCTCCACCGAGGCCCTGGCATTACCCGAGGTGCCCAACCACCTGGGGATCGTGGGCGGCGGCTACATCGGCCTGGAGCTCGGCTCGGTGTGGCAGCGGCTGGGGGCCAAGGTGACGGTGATCGAGATGCTGCCCAAAATCGCCGCTTCCCTGGACGGCCAGGTGAACCGCAGCCTGGAGCGGATCCTGAAAAGCCAGGGTATGGAATTCCGGCTGAACACCCGGGTGCTGGGGGCCAAGACCGGGAAAGCCAAGGTGACGGTGGATGTGGCCGCCGGCGACAAAACCGAGAAACTGACCTTCGACCGCCTGCTGGTGGCCGTGGGCCGTCGGCCCCTGACCGAAGGGCTGGGGCTTCTGGAACTCGGCGTGGAAACCGATCCGCGTACGGGTCATATCCGCGTGGGCGAGGACTACCGGACCAGCGTGGAGGGCATTTACGCCATCGGCGACCTGATCGCCGGCCCCATGCTGGCCCACAAGGCCTCGGCCGAGGGCGTGGCCGCCGTGGAATGCATGGCCGGCCTGCCCGGGGAGGTGAATTACGACGCCATCCCTTCCGTGATCTACACCTGGCCGGAGGTGGCCTCCGTGGGGCTCACCGAGGAGCAGGTCAAGGAGCGGGGGATGCCCTACTGCGTGGGGACCCATCCGTTTTCCGGCACCGGGCGGGCCCGCTGCATGGGGGAGAAGGACGGTTTCGTCAAGGTCATCGCCCAGTCCAAAACCGACCGGATTCTGGGGGTGCACATCATCGGACCGCGGGCCGCGGACATGATCGCGGAAAGCGTGCTGGCCATGGAATTCGGCGCTTCCTCCGAGGATCTGGCCCGCACCGTGCACGGGCATCCGACCTTTGCCGAGGCTTTGCAGGAGGCGGCTTTGGGGATCCGGAAGTGCTCCATCTATAGTTCTTAGGACCTGAACAAGATTTTCTATCCACAGATTACACAGATGACACAGATGAAAGTAAAACGGTCTCGCCCGGCGCGGTTCTGGTGACCCGTCGATTTTGTGGTCCTGTGGTTCTGGGAGGGCCGCCGTCTCCGGCGGCCGGTAGCCGCCGGAGGGAGCGGGATTATTGCAGAAGTTTGTTCAGCCGCTCGATGACCTTTTTGTTGGCCTCGTCGTTGCGCAGGGAGATCACCAGTTCTTTTTTCTGGATGCTGGGATTCAGGACCTGGATATTGTCCATTTTCTGTAATTTGGCGTGGTACTGCATCACATTCGGATCCGTGAGGGCCACCTCGAAGCGGGTTTTGCTGGCGAGCATTTTGACCAGGGCCGTCTCGTCGCCGGCGAGTTTCACGTGATCCGGATATTTTTTGACTGCATCCGCGATTTCCTTTGGATATTCATAGGAGTCGATGATGCCCACCCGGTACTGGGAAAACAACTGATCGACGCTTTCCCATTTCGCCGCGGAGCCCGCGTAGGTCATGACGCCGATATAGGACCAGTCCACCGGCGGCGAGGCGACGAACCCCTCCTTCACCTCTTCGGGCCAGGCCGGGAAATAGCCGATGTAGTCCTTGGTCTGGGCCAGCTTCTGGGCCCGGGTCCAGGGATAGAATTCCACCACCAGGTCGATGCCTTCCTTTTTCAGCAATTCCTTGAGTTTGTTCACCGATTCGCCCTGGTTGGCCATGTCGGAGCCGGAGTAGGGCTGCCAGTCCAGGGAGGTGATTTTCCAGGTCTCGGCATGGGCGGGGTTCACGAGCAGGCAGACGGAACATACGGTCAGGGCCAATAAAAGTGAAATCCGTTTTGAGATCATACAGCCTCCTTATTATTAGGGAAACACTACCTGATATCATGGAATACCCGCCTTGTTCCGTCGTTCCCGTGAAAACGGGAATCCAGGACATGCGGAAAATACGGGCTGCCGGATCCGAGCTTGCCCCGGACCCGATCCGGGGTCTGGCGTGAAGACACCCAATCCGGCCTTCTTTACCTGCTTGGCAGCGGGTTTGTTTATCCTTTCAGCCGTTTGACGATCTGGTCCCGGAGGTGGTTGTCGTGGTCCTCCAGCATGGGGATGAGGCTGGCCGCCACATCGCTGAGGGATTTGATCTGCTTTTCCTTCATGACTTTCTGGATCAGAAACACGCCTTTTTCAATCGACCGGATGCCTTCGGCTATTTTCAGAATGTCCTGTTGGTCCATGATTGCGCTCCTTGATGTGGGTTGATAACGGATACCGTTTCTTCCGGATGGGCGCATGCCCGTCCGGTAATGACGACTGCCGGGTTGTTGGTGCCGGATAAGACTTCGTTTGGCTGTTGGTTGTTGGACTGGGTGAATTGATTGTTGGGAACATTATGACGAAAGCGGGGGGATCTGTCAAGATGAAGATGGGGAGATGAAGATGGGGGGATTGAAAAGACAGGAGTCAGGAGTCAGAAGATGGAAGATGGAAGACGGAATTCAAAAAGCTCCGGAATGGATGAAATGACAACAAGCCCCTCCTCCGATGATTAAACCACGGATTGCACGGATGACACGGATGAAAGCAAAGCGCTATTCCCGTCATGTCAACATCCCCAAGCTGTTTTTCTCCTGTCTCCTGTCTCCTGTCTTCTGACTTCTGTCGTTTGTCCCCCTTCGCAAGAAAACGCCGCGACCGCAACCACCCCCAACCCCGGATTCCCCGCTATAAAGCAGATTCGTGCTTGACAGGCGCTAACTATTCTTATAGGAAGCTGATATTCAATCGGAAATGAAAAATCAGGGAGGTGCGGTGATGGATTCGATGCCTTGGCACAAATCGTACGCAGCCGGAGTTCCCCGGAATGTCGCCTATGAAAAGACGACGATATCCGCGGCCCTGGCGCGGTCGGCGAGAAATTTCCCCCGGAACACGGCCCTGAATTACATGGGGAACCGGATTTCCTACGCGGCGTACAACGGCATGGTCAACCGTTTCGCTACGGCCCTGACGGACCTGGGTATCCAGCACGGCGACAAGGTGGCGGTCTGCCTGCCCAACATCCCCCAGGCCTTTGTGGCCAACATGGCGGTTTTCCGCGTGGGCGCCGTGACGGTCCAGGTCAATCCCCTCTACACGGAACGGGAGCTGGAATACCAGTTGGCCGACGCCGAGGCCAAAATGGTGGTGACCCTCAGCCTGCTGGTGCCGCGCATGCAGAAAATCAAGCCGGCCACCAGGCTGGAAAAAATCGTCGCCTGCCACATCCATTCCTACCTGCCCTTTCCCAAGAAGCAGCTCTTCCCCTTTGTGAAAAAGGACATGGTGCGCAAGATCATGCCCACGGAAGACGTCCTGGTCTTCGAGGAACTGATCGGTAAATACGGCGACGAGCCGGTGCCGGAAAAAGGCCGCTGGGAGGATCTGGCGGCCCTGCTCTATACGGGCGGGACCACCGGCGTCAGCAAGGGGGTCATGCTCAGCCACGCCAACATCAGCACCAATGTCCAGCAGTTCGCCGCCTGGTTTCCGGAGATCAAGCCCGGCCAGGAGCGGCTGGTGGGCAATTTCCCGGTGTTCCATTCCGCCGGGTTCACGGCCATCCAGAACTACTGCGCCTGGATGGCCAACGAGATCATCCTGGTGCCCCGGCCGGAACCCAAGATCAACATCGAGCTGATCAAGAAATACAAGCCCACGTTCCTGCCGGCCGTGCCCACCATCTTCGTGGGCCTGCTGGCCGACCCGGATTTCCGGAAACTGGACCTGAAGGCCATCAAGGGCTTTTTTTCCGGGGCCGCGCCCCTGGCCGCCGAGACCATCGCGGAATTGCAGCGTCTGAGCGGCGCCAGCATGTGCGAGGTCTACGGCCTGACGGAAACGGCGCCCATCGCCTGCGTGACGCCCTGGGGCGGGGTCATCAAGCCCGGTACCGTGGGCTGCCCGGTGCCGGACACCCTGGTGAAAATCGTGGATCTGGAGGACCCGGACAAGGAATGCCTCCAGGGCGAATGCGGGGAGATCGCCATCAAGGGGCCCCAGGTCATGGCCGGGTACTACAAGAAATCCGAGGAAACCGCCAAGGTGCTGAAGAACGGCTGGTTCTTCACCGGCGACATCGGCATGCTGGACGAGGACGGGTACCTCAAGATCGTGGACCGCAAAAAGGACATGGTCATCGCCGGCGGCTACAACATCTATCCGGTGGAGATCGACAACATCCTGTTCGAGCATCCGAAAGTCCTGGAAGCCTGCGCCGTGGGCGTGCCCGATCCCTACCGGGGCGAGACCGTCAAGGCCTTCATCGTGCTGAAAAAGGGCGAAACCTGCACGGCCGAGGAGATCACCCAATTCTGCAAGGAGCGCCTGGCGGCCTACAAGGTGCCCAAGGCCATCGAGTTCCTGGAGGAACTGCCCAAGTCGGCGGTGGGCAAGGTATTGAGAAGAAAGTTGCGGGATCTGGAACAGGAGAAGCGCGGGGCGGCGTGAGGCATGACCGAGAACCAGGACGGGTTGGACAACTACCAAAAGTTCTTGACGCAGATCGACGAGCGCTGCGCCGAGATCCTGGCGGACCACGGGAGCTACATCGTCTGCCGCCGGGGCTGCGACGACTGCTGCCGCCACATTTCCGTGTTCGCCGTGGAAGCCGTGGCCATGGCCCGGGCCCTATCCCGGCTGAGCCGGGCCGACCTCGCCATGTTTCGCCGGCAGGCCGCAGCCGCCCAGCCGGACGGCCCCTGCCCCCTGCTGGACCAGGGCATCTGTCGGCTCTACGCGGCCCGGCCCATCATCTGCCGCACCCACGGCCTGCCCATCCTGATCTCCCAGAACGGCAACACCCGGGTGGACTTCTGCCCCAAAAACTTCACCGGCCTGTCCACCCTGCCCGGCAACGCCGTCCTCTACCTCGAACGCATCAACGAAACCCTGGCCGCCATCAACCGCCTGTTCACCGAGACCCATCTGCCGGACCTGTCTCCCCTGGACCGCTTCACCGTGGCCGAGGTTTTGCTCTTGGAGCTGGGCGATGATGAGACCGGCCCTGGAGAGGTTCACTGAATAGCGATGAGGGAGGCGTTGTTGTAGCGAATAAGTGATGAAGTAAAGGAACGAAGCATTAGGTGGTACTCGTAACAGAAACTTGTGGAAGGTATTGGTTGATGCATTAACAAAATGTGCATTTTATCTACAGATCGTGTGTCAAAAATGTAGACCTGACCCATACATATGTTTTTTCTGCCTCTTCGCATAAGCCCCACAAGCAGGTCGTTCATGAGTACTTAGGCTGTAATGGTATGAAAGGTCAAAATTGAAAATTCGGGCAGCTTTCAAGGCAATTAAAGAATCCCGTATTTATAAAATCATTCTGGCCTTGAGCGCCATAGTAATAGGTGTTTCCGCATTCACTGGCGGTATTGAAAATCTATTGATACAGGTAAAAGGTTTATTTTTTCCGGCTAATATTGAACTAAAAGCATCAGTATATTTATACGAACGAGCATATATATTTGAAGGGCCTTTTAAACTCTATTTTTCACAAATGCGCAATCTCGCGTCAAATTGTAGCCTTTGGAAAGTAAATTATCCAAAATTTCTGAGAGGAAGAGCTATAACTCCAGACCCCGCTGCATGGATAATCCTAAAGTTGTTTATAGAAAATTCTTCAAATTTAGAATTATCAAATTTGCGGTTCGGTTTAGTGGGGCTACCAATGCGTTTCAATGAAATTGAATACACACCAAATATTCAAGCATCGCTCAATTATAAAACCATTTCGAATGAAGGCCTTGGTTCTCATATTGTTAATATCACATCACTCGCACCACGAGATAAGGCAGTATTAAGTTTAAAGAAACTAGTTGATAAAATAGAATACCTTGATATTGCTAAACGCAAAAAAATTTCTATCTCTGTTCCTTTTATATCTGCTGATCAACTTAAGGTTTCAAAGCCAGAAGTTAACAAACTGAATGCTATGGAAATGGTGAAACGAGAAGCAGAAATTTTCACCGGAGTTCGAACTTTTGCCAACGAAAAAATTCAATTTCGCCTACTTTGTGAAAGTGAACCAGATATCATTGAAAATGATATGAAAGATAAATTACTACCTTCAGCCCGTGTTTGCCCAGAAGGGACAGGTGGTGAGTGGTAAAGAAATATTTATTGGTGCAATATGTTTTTACACTACTGTCCGGTTAAAGTTGTTGAAAAATGATTTAACTATCTAAATTAAATGTGTATATCAAAGAAGGAGGGGTCGTCACCAAGATAACATATAGAAAATAAATTCTATTTTGTTT
>JBMORA010000003.1:0-32087 GCA_049320885.1 Thermodesulfobacteriota bacterium
CGTTCATTCTGAGCCAGGATCAAACTCTCCAATTAAATCGAAAACAATCCGCTTCCGCAGATCGTTGTTTAACAAGAGACCCAACTCAATCGTTTTGTCACTACCTAGTTTTCAAAGATCGAATCGTTTTCATCGAAACCAGAGAACAATATCAAATTTAAAAAATCTGTCAAGCATTTTGTGCTAAAATTTTTAAATTTTTTATACCGATCTCCTAAAAACGTTTTTGCTTCCTATATTTCTTTGGCTGGCCTGTCAAGGACTTTTCGTCTTTTTTCTGCAAATACTCATTAACGAAAAATCACCAAAAGTTACAGGCTGGCCGATAAAATTTGAATTATACTATCTTTACAATATGATATTTCTTTTTTCCTGCCCGCAGAATCATTTCATTACGGTTCAGGTCCTCACCCGTCACCACATAATCGGACGCTTGGATCCGCTGATCGTTAATATATGCCCCGCCCTGCTCGATCAATCTTCTGGCTGCGCCACCAGATGCGGCCAGACCGACCTGTTGAAAAAGCTTGAATGCCGGTATACCTGCGGCCAGCAGGGATAATGACAACTCCGATTGCGGCGCCGAATCATCCTGCGCTTGCACCCCTCCTCGCGGTATTGAGCTGGAAGGCAACAATAAATCAGGGATCTCGCGCGCGCCGAACATGCTGACGGCTGCACGATAAGCCTTCAACGCCTCGTCAGCCCCATGAGCCAGCTTTGTCGCTTCATACGCCAGAACCGACTTCGCATTGTTCAGCTCCGATCCGCCGGTGATTTGGATTTCATTGATTTCATTCATCGGAATGAAGGTAAATAGCGCCAAAAACCGTTTAACATCCAGATCATCCGTATTAATCCAGAATTGAAAATATTCATACGGGGATGTTTTGGCCGGATCAAGCCAGACTGCGCCTTGGGCCGTTTTCCCCATTTTGGCCCCGCTGCTGGTTGTAATCAACGGAAATGTAATCCCGCAAACGGTTTGCTGGCGCATCTTCCGCACCAGTTCTATCCCCGCGACGATGTTCCCCCATTGATCGGCGCCCCCCATTTGGATGCAACAGCCTAATTTATCATACAGATTCAAAAAATCATACGCCTGCAACAACATGTAGTTAAATTCGATAAAATTCAACCCTTCTTCAGATTCAAGGCGCATCCGATAACTTTCCGCTTTCAGCATCCGGTTGACACTGAAATGACGGCCGATATCACGCAAAAACGGAATATATTCAATACCGGTCAGCCATTCGGCGTTGTTCACCAGCAGTGCTCTATCCTCGGAAAAATCGATAAAATTCGAAAGCTGTCTCTGCAAACACCCTACATTCCTTGCGACAATATCCGGCGACAGCAATTGCCGCATTTCGGTCTTTCCACTTGGATCGCCCACCAGTCCGGTTCCACCGCCGACCAAAGCAACCGGACGGTGCCCCGCTTTTTGGAAATGCGCCAGCGACATGATCGGAACCAGGCTTCCGACATGCAGGCTGTCGGCAGTGGGATCAAAGCCGATATAACAGGTTGCCGGCCCCCCGGATAAAAGCTCTCGTAATTCCTGATCATGAGTGGTGCTTTCGATAAACCCCCGCTCGTTAAAAATATCCAATATATTCATTTTATTCTCACTTATTCGCGTATTCAACCGCCCGTGTCTCCCGAATGACCGTCACTTTTATCTGACCTGGGAAAGTCAATGTTTCTTCTATTTTTTTTACAATATCCCTGCTCAACAGAACAGCATCTTCATCAGTGATTTTATCTCCTTCCACAATTACACGCAGTTCGCGCCCAGCTTGAATGGCATAGGAGTTTGCGACCCCCTGAAAGGAAGATGCTATTTTTTCCAAATCCTCTAATCTCTTGACGTAATTCTCCAGCAATTCCTTTCTGGCCCCAGGCCTGGCTCCGGACAGGCTGTCCGCGGCCTGAACCAGCAAATCATAAACCGATGTAGGGGGCACATCCTCGTGATGGGCTGATATCGCCTGAACCACCTTTGCCGATTCACCATATTTTTTTGCCAATTTACCGCCGATGATAGCATGGGGGCCCTCGACTTCATGATCGATCGCCTTACCAATGTCATGAAGCAGCCCCATCCGTTTCGCCAGCTTCTGGTTCAGTCCCAGCTCCGATGCCATGATACCGCATAAAAATCCTACCTCCACCGAGTGCTGCAACACATTTTGGGCATAGCTCGTGCGGAATTTCAGTCTGCCGATGACCTTGACAAGCTCCGGATTGATACCATGCACCCCAACGTCGAAGGTTGCCTGTTCCCCGGCTTCCTTGATTGCCAAATCCACCTCTTGCTCAACCGTTTTA
The DNA here is from genome assembly GCA_049320885.1 of Thermodesulfobacteriota bacterium. Classification (GTDB taxonomy): domain Bacteria; phylum Desulfobacterota; class Desulfobacteria; order Desulfobacterales; family SURF-7; genus DYJD01. Next base: position 2,332 of record JBMORA010000003.1, read on the forward strand.
ACAATGTCCTCTATTCTGGCCGGATGGATTCTACCATCGGCTATCAACCGCAGAAGCGACAGACGGGCCACCTCTCTTCGTACAGGGTTGAATCCGGAAAGAATGACAGCTTCAGGAGTGTCGTCGATAATCAAATCAATACCGGTAGCCGCTTCCAATGCTCGTATATTCCGGCCCTCCCGGCCGATAATCCTTCCTTTCATTTCATCGCTCGGCAATGCCACAACCGAAACGGTCCGCTCAGTGACAAAATCGCCGGAGTATCGTTGAATAGCGGTGGCAATGATTTTTTTGGCTTTTTTATCCGCTTCCTCTTTTGCCTCGTTTTCAACCCGCTTGATCAGCTTGGCCGCCTCATGGCGGGCCTCATTTTCCATGGCATGAATCAACAAATCCTTGGCTTGATCCACCGTCAAACCAGAAATCCGCTCCAGCTGTTTTTTCTGTTCTTCGATCAGGTCATGGTATTTCTGCTCGCTCTCCGCCAGTTGTTCATCTCTTTTTTGATTTTGCTTTTCCTTCCATACCAGTTCCCGTTCTCTCTTATCCTGCTGTTCCTGCTTGGCTTCCAGATTTTCAGATTTTTGAGCCAGCCGTTTTTCGATTTTCTTTAATTCCGAACGCGCCTCTCTTGTTTCAGCGTCGAATTCATTTTTCATCTTGAAGAGACGGTCTTTGGCTTCAAGCTCAGCCTCCTTTTGGAGTGTCTCCGCCTGCCGTCTGGCCTCTTCGACAATTCGCTCCGCTTCGCTTTCGATCGATTCCCGTTTCTTTTTTGCCGCCCGATTCCGCAACCAATATGCGACTGCAAATCCGGCACCGCCACCCACCCCCAATACCAATACTAAATTCAATATATTGAATTCGTTCATCGCTATCCCTCAACCACACCATAATAAAAATAGTAACAGTTTGCATTCATAGTAGAATATACTCATCCCCGACAATGTAAGAAATTTGAACAATCCGATTATAAAGGTAAAATCTGTCTGGAAAGGGCGTACGGGGTATTCAGGATGGGAATCAAAAAAGAAGAGGACCCCCGCATAAGTGTCGTGTTAAAAGGCCTTTGAGCCAGAGCATCAAAGGAGGGGGCCTTGTAGTTTCTTTAGGCTTTTCTGTACGGGCAGAACCTGCTCACCGAAACCAGGAAAGGCTCCCGAATTATAAGTGTTGGGACAAAGAACATCTTTTAATCACGAACACAGCAGGGGTCGCATACTCAAATTTATGTTGAAATCTAGGAACATTAAACTGAATCGAGCTATTCCGACGAAACATTCCTGCTAATCTTATATCCTAATTCCGCCGTATTGTCTATTGCAGATTCAGGTCTATCCTGCTGGCGAGCAAAGCGGATCTGGCAGAGATATGTTGCAGCAGCTCATTATATTTTCTTTTTAGTTCAATATATTCACTCGATATGTTGAGCCCCGCCAAGATCAGGATGGTCATTTTGTTCATCCCCATGCTTGTTTTATCTATCTGGTGCTCAACGATAGCGACCTCGCGTGCTAACAAGTCAGCTACCTCTTCGGCGCCCTGAACGCCTGCCTCTGCCTTAAACGTGTATCTCTGTCCGAATAACTCAATCGTAATCAGTTCGTCCAATATTCCGACTTTTACCCTGGTTGAGTTCAGCCTTGCTTTTAAAAAGGACCGGATTCATCTAAATGGTGTAACTTTCCCAACAAATTATCAATTTTTTGACGTACCTGATCCCTTTGCTCCTGATAGAACTTTTCCGCCTCGACTTTTTCCGAAAGTTTTCGTTCCAGATCTTCTATTCTTGTTTTTAATTCGGAATTCGCCACCCCTAGAGATTTGCAGACTTCGATCAGTTTATCAACCTTCCCCTCAATTTCGTCAAATTGACGTAATACCCCTTTGTCAAACAAGATTTTCACCTCATATTTTATAATTCACTATAAACTCGATTTTTAGGCAAAGTCAAGTTATTTTCCCCTTCCGCTTTTCCAATAGTTTTCCTGCCATCTCCAGATCTTGGGGGCTGTTGATCCCGATCACTTCATCCGGATCAGTGCCGACCAGTACTCCGATTTTCATTCCAGTTCGCTTTCCGATTCCAACGATATCGGTCAGATAAAATTCGTTCTGTTTGTTTTCGGGCCTGATCTGCAATACGGCTTTTTCAAGCTGTTCCCGATTGACGCAATATATACCTGAATTAATAGTCTTTACACGCCTCTCTTCCTCCGTTGCGTCCGCTTCTTCAACGATCTTTTCCACCCCGCCATCAGGTCCGACAATAACCCTGCCATATCCGGTAGGAATATCAACCTCCACCACCAACACCGTAATGTCGTGGTGATTCCCCCGATGGCTATCGATCAGGCGAATCAGTGTGTCTTCCGTCACCAACGGCACATCGCCGCACAAAATCACGATTTCCCGTATATGAACCGGTATTTCCGGAAGGGCGCATTTCACCGCATGCCCTGTGCCGAGTTGCTTTTCCTGGATCGCAAAGCGCACAGTAAAAAATTCAGAGATCGTGTCCCGAACCTGTTCAGCCTGGTGCCCGGTAACAATGACGATGTTTTCGCCCACCACCCGCTTGGCGGTCTCCACGACATACAGAACCATCGGCCGTCCATGTAGGCAATGCAACACTTTGGCCTTGTCCGACTTCATCCGCTTGCCAAGCCCTGCTGCAAGTATAATGACCGCTGTCTTCATAATATCACCCCAATAGCCAATAAAAAGGCCGCACCATTTTCTGAATGGTAACGGCCTCTTTTTACTGTCGTGCAAACGAAATTCATTCGTTATGCCGATATATGTTCTGATTCGTGTTTAGCTATCGCTATCGAGAGCTCGCAATCCTGATTCTGTGAATTGCGCGTTCCAGCGCCGCTTTTGCCCTTGTGAAGTCGAGGTCCTGGCGATGCTCCTCAAGCCTCTTTTGGGCTCGCTCCAATGCCGATTTCGCACGCTCCAGATCAATATCTTTCCGTCTTTCCGCTGACTCCGCAAGAATGGTGACTTTTTCCGGAAGCGCTTCGGCAAACCCTCCGCTCACGAATACCTGTCTTTCCTGGCCTTTTGCATCCGTGTAGCGCAATGTTCCGGTTTTCAGAGTGGTCATGAAGGAAGTATGGCCGACAAGCACGCCAAAGTCTCCCAGCTCTCCAGGCGCCACGACGATCTGGGCCTCCTCCTTGACAACTTCTTTTTCCGGAGTAACGATCTCCAGTTGTATATTTCCAGCCATGATGAGCCCCCGATCTTATGCCGCCGCAGATTGTTTCGCGGCTTCCAGAACCTCGTCAATGCCACCTTTCATATAAAAAGCCTGTTCCGGAATTTCGTCATGTTTGCCATCGCAGATTTCTTTGAAGGCTCTGACCGTGTCTTCGATTTTTACATATTTTCCAGGCTTTCCGGTGAAGGCTTCCGCAACATGGAAAGGCTGAGACAGAAATCTCTGAATCTTTCTTGCCCTGGATACCGTGATTTTATCTTCGTCGGAAAGCTCGTCGATACCGAGGATCGCAATAATATCCTGCAGTTCCTTGTATTTTTGCAGAATCTGCTGGACCTGCCGCGCTGTGCGATAGTGTTCCTCACCGATATAGGCGGCATCAAGAATTCGGGACGTGGAATCCAGCGGATCAACCGCGGGATAGATTCCGAGTTCCGCAATCTGCCGGGAAAGAACCACGGTTCCATCCAAATGCGCAAAGGTCGTCGCCGGCGCCGGGTCGGTCAAGTCGTCGGCCGGCACGTAAACGCATTGGACCGCGGTGATGGAGCCTTTATCGGTGGACGTAATCCGTTCCTGCAATTCTCCCAGATCCACCGCGAGTGTCGGCTGGTAACCCACCGCAGAAGGCATGCGGCCGAGAAGCGCCGAAACTTCGGACCCGGCCTGGGTGAACCGGAAAATGTTGTCGATGAATATCAGCACATCCTGCCCTTCCACATCCCGGAAGTATTCGGCGGCTGTCAAGGCCGAAAGGGCAACCCTGGCCCGGGCTCCCGGTGGTTCCGTCATCTGCCCGTAAATCAACGCGGCTTTTGGTAATACACCGGAATCCTTCATTTCATGATAAAGGTCATTCCCCTCTCTGGTTCTTTCCCCCACACCGGCAAAAACGGAAATACCACCATGCTGCATGGCGATATTATGTACCATTTCCATCATGATTACTGTTTTGCCCACGCCGGCGCCGCCGAACATTCCCATTTTGCCTCCCCGGGGGAAGGGAACCAGCAGATCGATGACTTTGACACCTGTTTCCAATACACGAACGGTAACATCTTGTTCAGTAAATTTGGGAGCAGACCGGTGGATCGGCATCATCTTTTCCTGGCTGACAGGCCCCAGCCCGTCCACAGGCCGACCGACAACATTCAAAACCCGCCCTAGTCCGGCCGCCCCGACCGGCATCATGATCGGTTTACCCGTGTCCTTTACCAGCATCCCGCGCCGGAGACCGTCGGTAACGTCCATGGCAATGGTGCGGACGACATTATCCCCAAGATGTTGGGCAACTTCGACAACAAGGTTGTCGGGATTGTCGTTAATCGTCGGATTTGTTATCAACAAAGCCGTGAGAATGTTGGGCAGTTTCCCCTGCTCAAATTCGACATCGACGACAGGCCCTGTTACCCGTGTGATCTTTCCAATATTCTCTCCCATCTACTGACCTCCTCCTATAAAAAATTCGGTATTTGTATTTTTTTAACCCTTTAGGGCCTCGGCGCCTCCGACGATGTCCATCAATTCTGCGGTAATAGACGCCTGTCGGGCTTTGTTATACGCCAACGTGAGTTCACCGATCATATCGTTGCATGCTTTGGTGGCATTATCCATGGCCATCATGCGCGCGGCATGCTCGCTCGTGGAAGTCTCCAGCAAGGCGCTGAATATCTGAATATAAACATTTCTCGGCAACAGACTTCCCAATAATTGGTCGGGTGAAGGCTCACAGATATGCTCGGCCACATAGTGCTTTTCTGCATCCATCGATACCTTCTCGGCGGAAGCAACCGGCGGAATCGGCAAAAGTTGCCTGATTTGCGGCGGCTGCTTCGACATTGCCTGGAACTCTGCATAAATCACATGAACCTCGTCATGAGTTCCTTTCAGGAAGCCGTCGATCAGCTTCCGCCCTGCATTGGCAGCCACGTTGAAATTCAATTTCGTCCCCATGATTCCGATATGGGCGTCATCAATGGTGATTTTTTCCCCCCGGCACCAGTCCCGGCCCTTTTTACCGAAAACGGTGAAGGACACGGACACTCCGTCCGCGGCCTTGCTCTTGATGAATTTATCCGCTTTCTCAATCAGATTCGCGTTGAAACCGCCGCACAGCCCGCGATCGGAGGTACAAAGGACAACATGTATATTTTTCACCTCTTCACGAGGAATCAGCAAGGGATTCGCGTTCTCGCCCGCCTTGTCGGCCAAGCTTCCCAGCACTTCGGCGAATTTATGCGCATAAGGCCGGAAATTTTCCATACTGGTCTGAGCGCCGCGCAGTTTCGATGCCGCAACCATGTTCATCGCTTTTGTAATCTGCCTGGTTTTCTTAACGGCCGAGATCTTGAGTTTTACTTCTTTTAATGTAGCCATTACAGGTCAACCTTTATCCGTTTTTTCTCTGGTTAATCGCAAATTATTTTATGGTGTCCTTAAACTCTTCACCATATGCTTCCAGTGCGGTTCTCATCAGCTTTTCAATGTCTTCGGTGATCTGCTGTTTTTCCTTCAATCCTTTGAAAACCTGCGGGAATCTTTCTTCGATAAACGGATAGAGACCGGCCTCGTATTTCGCGACAACATCCACCGGAAAATTGTCTAGATATCCTCTGGTGCCGGCGAACAGGATGGTGACCTGTTTTTCCATGGGCAAAGGTTGATATTGCGGCTGTTTGAGGATTTGCACCAAACGCTGGCCCCTGGTGAGCTGCTTCTGGGTGGCGGCATCCAAATCGGAACCGAAAGCGGCAAACGCCTCCAATTCCCTGAACTGGGCCATGTCAAGCCGCAGGGTTCCGGCAACCTGCTTCATGGCTTTTACCTGGGCAGCGCCACCGACGCGGGAAACCGAGAGCCCCACGTTAATGGCCGGACGGACACCGGCAAAAAAGAGGCTGGGTTCAAGATAAATCTGACCGTCGGTAATGGAAATAACGTTGGTGGGGATGTATGCGGAAACGTCACCCGCCTGGGTTTCGATAATCGGAAGGGCGGTCAGTGAACCAGCGCCCAGTTCATCACTCAGTTTCGCGGAGCGTTCCAACAGACGAGAATGGTTGTAAAAAATATCACCCGGGTACGCTTCGCGTCCCGGAGGTCGCCTCAACAAGAGGGAAACCTGGCGATAAGCCGCGGCCTGCTTTGACAAGTCATCATAAATGATCAGCGCATGCTGGCCTTTATCCCGGAAATATTCGCCCATGGCGCATCCGGCGTAAGGGGCGATGAACTGCAGCGTCGCCGGATCACTGGCGCAGGCGGAAACGATGGTGGTGTATTCCATTGCGCCGTGTTTTTCCAGAATTGCATGAACCTGCGCAACGGTGGACTTTTTCTGGCCGCAAGCGACGTAAATACAATAAATCCCGGATTCTTTCTGGGCAATGATCGCGTCGATGGCGCAGGCGGTTTTCCCGATCTGGCGGTCGCCGATAATGAGCTCGCGCTGACCGCGTCCCACAGGCGTCATGGCGTCAACGGCTTTCAAACCGGTGTAGCAAGGTTCATGCACGCTTTTACGAGCGATGACACCGGGTGCGACCATTTCTACACGGCGTGTGTCCTTGGCGTCGATGGGGCCCTTGCCGTCCAGTGGTTCCCCCACCGCCGACACCACGCGTCCCAGAACCGCCTCACCTACCGGTACCTCGGCGATGCGACCGGTGCGTTTGACGATATCGCCTTCCTTGATATGGGTAACTTCACCCATAACGGCAATACCCACATTGTCTTCTTCCAGGTTCAGGGCAAGGCCGAGAGTGCCGTCGGGGAACTCGACAAGCTCCATGGCCATGACTTCTTCCAGGCCGTAAACCCTGGCAATACCATCGCCGACAGACAAGACAATTCCTGTTTCGCTCAGTTCGACCTTCTTGTCGAAATCCTTGATCTGTTGCTTAATGACTTGACTTATTTCTTCAGCTCTTAGTTCCATTAGACACTCTCACCCCTTTTTAAAGATTCTTTCATATTGAATAACTGGGTTTTGATACTGCCGTCCAATATAAGATCCCCTATCTGCGTGACCACACCGCCGATCAGACTTGCATCCTGTTTGCATTCCAGAATGATTTCCTTGCCGACCATTTTCGAAAGGGATAAACGGATCTTTTCAACAGCCTCGGTTGAAAGCATAGCTGCGGACGTTACGCTCGCCCGGGCAACACCTTTCAACTCGTCCGCCAGTTTTTGGTAATTTTGATTGATAAGACTGATAAAGTTGATCCGTCCTTTATCAAAAAGCAGCAGTAAAAAAGATTTCATGACGGGGGTCAATTTCAATTTACCGATGATTGCTTCCAGGATCTTGCGCCGGGATTCGTTGGCATAGATGGGATTGTACACTGCCTGCCGAAGCGTGTGCTCCTTCTCCATCAACTGGGCCATCCCATTCAGTTCATCCCGGTAGTTTTCCGCCTGGCCGTCTTCCTTACCGATAAGCATCAGTGCCTTGGCATATCGCCTTGCTACTGCCGAATTCTTCACAATGCCACCACCTTATCTAAGTATTCATCCACCAGTCTGTCCTGATCTTTGGACGTAATCTTGCTCTGAATAAGTGCCTCCGCCTTGGCCAATGATTTTTCCAGAAGTTCTGTTCTCAGCTGCATTTTTGCCTGCTGGAATTCATGGGCGATGGTCCGACGGGCCTGCTCCTCCAGTTTTTCGGCAGCTTTCTTGGATTCCTCCAAAATCCGCTTCTTCGATTCCTCACCCTGGCGGACGAATTCCGCGACGATTTTCTCCGCCTCCTGATCCAGCAGCTGGATCTGCCGATCATATTCCGCCAATTTCTTCTCCGCCGCCTTCTTTTTGGCCTCCAGTTCTTCCAGTTGATTTTGAATGCCCTTGATCCTTCCATTCAAGGATTGTGACAGGGGCTTGCGCAAAACCAAAAACAGAACAGCGGCAAGAACGACGAAATTCATCACCCGGGCAGTGTCGGTCGTCGCCCAGTGCTTGACCCCGGACGACTCACCGTGTGATGACCCTCCATGCTCCGCATCCGCTTTGGCATGCCCGGAATCTGTTGCCGAATGTTCGGCATCCGCTTTTCCATGGTCGGCATCAGCGGACGCCAATGCCGCGCCGCCCAGCCCCAACCATACCAGCAATGCCGCAAGAAAGATGAATCCTGCAACCGTATGGTGCTTATTGACCCACATTACATCGCCCTCCCCAATATCTTCTCTCCGATGATTGCGGCGAACGCGTCGATTTCCTTCGCCAGCGTACCCCTCACCGAAGCGGTGTCCTTCGCAATCTTCTCCTTGGTCTCCGCCAGATTTTCCTGGGCCTTGCGGTTGATTTCGGCTATCAGCTTTGCTTCCTCTTCCGCGGCAGCGTCCACGATCATTTGTTTCTGCTTCAACCCTTTCGTTCTCGCATCCTTGATTCCTTCGCCATAAGCATCGTCTTTTCTCTGCGCATCCTGGCTGAGCTTCTCAACACTCTTCTCCAACCCGGAAACCTTCTCTTTTCTTTGCGCAATCATTTTGCGTATGGGCTTATACAACAGCATGTTCAACGCCCAGATCAGCAAAAGGAAATTGACTATCTGAACAATTACCGACGCGTCCGGGATGACTGAAATCCCACCCCCGGAGGCGTAGGCGCTTGTTGCGCCCGAAACCGCGGCCGCAAAAATGACGGCGCACTGCTTACCCACGGATACAATCCGCCCCAACCCAGCGATTCCCATAACCCCTCACCCTGAAATAACTTGTTTTTTTACTTAAATTTCAAAATCTTAAACCCATAAATCCACATAAGCCTTTTTTACTTTAAAGGTGGTACCTACCATTAGCGATAACAATTTGTCAAAGGTTTTTTGGAAAATTTTTCACTTTGGAATCCTCGATTATCGGAAGCGAATCATCCGATCGGAGAGCGCCGTCAGCCGTCCTGTTATGCATGGCTTTCATGGAGCAATTCCCATTGAATTTTACTCCTGCATCGATGGAAATCGTCGGGGCTTGTATATCTCCCATTACGGTGGCGGGAGGATAGACCTCGATGCGGTTTCTGGCATCGATGAAACCCGTGACCTTTCCCATAATAATGGCATTGTCCACTTGAATATCCGCGTCGATCACCGCTTTTTCGCCGATGATCACCGTGCCGCCCTCGCTTTCGATTTTACCCCGGACACTCCCGTCCAGCCGGATAGTGCCCGAAAATCGTATGGTCCCCTCGATACAGGCGTCCGTACCTAGAAATGTCGTTATCGAATCCTCTTTTTTCGACCTGCGCATTCGTCCTCCTCGTTTGAATTCCTCAAAAAGCCTCTGTTCATTCGATGATAAAACGACGCATGCTTACATTCATCAGCAGTCCGATACCGATAAGAGAAGTCACCACAGATGACCCGCCATAGCTGATCAGAGGCAACGGGACGCCGACAACCGGCATCAGCCCCATCACCATGCCGACATTGATGAACACCTGCCAGAAAAACATCGCCGTAACTCCCACGGATAAAATCGTTCCAAACGGATCCCGGCATCCGTATGCGATCCTCAACCCCCATACGATCAACAGAAGAAACACCACCAGGACAAAACCGGTGCCGATGAATCCCCATTCTTCCGATAAAACGGAAATGATGAAATCCGTATGGTGCTCGGGCAAAAACGACAAGGCGTTCTGGGTCCCCTTTAAGAAGCCTTTCCCAACCAATTTTCCGGACCCGATGGCAATTTTAGATTGGATGATATGGTAACCGGATCCCAACGGATCACGCTCCGGGTTCAGAAAGGTCTTTATCCGCTCCTGCTGGTATTCCTTCAGAAAAAACGACCAGAGCATCGGCACCATTACGAGGCAGGACACAATGATGCAGATCAGGGATCGCCGTTCGATCTTGACATAGACGGTCATGGATGCCGCAATCAGCAGCACCAGCATGCCCGTTCCAAGATCCGGCTGTTTGACGATCAGTAAAAAGGGAAACATCACCAGGATCATGGGCAGGATCAATTCCCGTAACGTGAATCCATTGATATTGGCTCGTTTTGAATAAAATTTCGCCAGAATAACTATCACGGCGATTTTCATGGGTTCGGAAGGCTGTAACATCACGGGACCGATGGACAACCACCGTCTCGCCCCCGAGATGTTCCGGCCATGGAGCATCACGGCAATCAGCAGAACGACCGCGGCAAGATAAATGACGCCCCCCCATCTATCCAACTCTTTGTAATTAAAAATAAAGACCATTATCATGGCCCCCAGCCCGATACAACACGAAATCGCCTGTTTCGCCACCAGGGTCCGTTGCACATCGGACGCGCCGGCGGTTACGGCGCTATATAAAATGGTAAGACCCACCGTGGCCAGCAACAACGTTAGCCCCAACAACCACCAATCAAAATGTTGAATCAGGCGTCGATCGAACATAGGCCCTGTGCTTTCAAGATCAATATATAGATATGATTACCTGTGGCCATGCGGAGACTCCGTGTCATTCGCTTAGATAAAGTTTGATCAATTCCCGCGCCACGGGTCCGGCGGCACTGGACCCATGTTCGCCGTTTTCGATCATTACGGCGATGGCAATCCGCGGATTCTCCGAGGGCGCATAGGATACAAACCAGGCGTGAGGCTTCAGATGATCCGGGAGCCTTCCCTTGGAATCCCTCACCGCATCCTCCGATTTTCGACTGAATACCTGGGCGGTCCCTGTTTTTCCGCTGACGGATATGTCGGGCAGGCGGGCAGCCGCCCAGGCCGTGCCATACTGCATATTTACCACCTCCCATAATCCTTTGCGGATGATCTGCAGCGTCCTTTCGCTGACCGGCAGGCGACCGAGGATCTTCACCCGGTTTTTGTCCAGCGTCATCCCGTCAACCGTTTCCACGGATCGCAAAATGAGCGGTTTTCTTCTGACGCCGTCCAGCCCCACAGCGGCGGTCAAGACCGCCATTTGTAAGGGAGTGGTCAGATTATACCCCTGCCCGATGGCCACTGACAGGGTTTCCCCCCCCATCCAGGCAACGCCGAACCGTTTGCGTTTCCAGACCTCGGAGGGTATCAATCCACCGGATTCGTGATCCAGGTCGATCCGTGTCAAATGCCCCAAGCCGCAAGCCCTGGCATACCAGGCCAGACGGTCCACCCCGAGCTTCTGACCCAGCTGGTAAAAAAAGACATCGCAGGATTTGGCCAAGGCGCCGAACACATTGACAGGACCATGTCCACCCGCCTTCCAGCAACGGAAAGATCGGTTGCCGTAATAATAATAACCCGGACAATTGACGGTCGTGTCCGTGTCGATCACCCCTTCTTCCAGTCCCGCCATGGCGGTAACGATTTTATACGTGGAAGCCGGCGGATACTCCGCCTGGATGGCCTTGTTGGACATCGGTTTCTTCGGGTTGGAAATCAACTCCCGCCAAAGGTCGCGCGACAAGCCACTGACAAATTCGTTCTGATCGAAAGTCGGACTACTGGCCATGGCCAACACCTCCCCGGTGGCGGGCTCCACTGCCACCACGGCGCCCGTCTTGCCTTGGAGGAGTTCCTCGGCTTTATGTTGCAAATCCCTGTCGATGGTGAGGACGATGTTGTTACCGGGCACGGCGTCCACGGTCCTGAGGACACGGACCACCTGACCATTGGCATCCACTTCGACCTGCTGGCCGCCGCGAACACCGCGCAGGATCTCCTCATAGGTCTTCTCCACACCGAATTTCCCGATGAAATCCCCCTGCCGGTTTTTGGGGTATCTGCCGCTTTTCAATTCATCCGGACTGATTTCACTCATGTATCCTAGGATATGGGCGGCGCTTCTTTCATGGATATAATTTCGCACCGTCCGGATATCCACAACGACCCCCGGCAGATCATAGGCATGGGCCTTGATCGCCGCCAATGCATCCCGGCCGATATCCCGTTTCAGGAGAAACGGTCTGTAATATGGATGGCTCTTTTTTTCGGCGACGATATTCCGCAACTCTTCTTCCGGAATGCCGGTATAATTTGCCAGCTTCCGGATGGTTTCCTCGACGGGTTTGGCGTCCTTCAACACAATGCTCAAATCAAAGGACGGCCGGTTATCCACCAACAGCCGTTTCTTCCGATCGAATATCGAACCCCGGGGCGCATCGATGTTCTGCAGGCGGATGCAATTGTTATCGGACAGACGCCGGTATTCATCTCCTTCAATGATTTGCAGGTAAAAAAGACGGGTGATCAGGACCGTAAAGGCAGCAAAGACTACCAGCATGACGCCGTTCAGTCGTTGTTTATACCATTCTGCGTCGGCGGATTTATAATATCGCTGCAATTACCCGTTCTCTCTGAAAAAGTCGTTTGCTTGCCATGGTCGCCGGAGGCCCCGCGACATCATCCGAGGTAATCCTGCCTGCCCGGCGATCTGTCCAGTTGCCAGCCAGCCAGCCTGGTTTGAAGTCGATGGAAAAAATGCAGGAGAAACGGCCCCGCAATCATGGCCCACGCGGTTTGAATCGTTACGGAGCGGACCACTTCCTCGGTGGGAATTCGCCCGCCGATCCCCATCACCACCGACGAGAACAATGTCACCGCGTTTTCCCCTAAAACCCCCGCGCCGATAATGAACGGCATCAACAGAACACTGCCCGCATGAAAATACTGTATCCCCCACTTGGCACCGATATACAGCCAGAAATAAATGATCAGATACAACCCGAAGGGGCCGCCGGTGACCGCGTCCATGATCAAACCGATGCAGATGACCGCCGGGATGCCTTCCGAGGAGGGGCGGAACAGTCCGATGTACGTGACAAAAGGCGTCATCAGGTTGAAAAAATGATACGACAGCAGCACGTCGATGCAAAGGAAGGTCTGGATGATGAGCAGCAGGGCCGTCATCAGCAGATAAAAAAGAAAAGTGGTCACTTATCTTCTGTCCAGTTGGGGTGATTATAGAGAATGACAAGAACCTCTTCCAGTTTTTTAAAATCCACGGACGGAGTCACCTCCACATCCTGAAAAATACCGGCATTGCGCCGGACCAGACTGGAAACCTTTCCAACCCTCAATCCCTTTGGATAAACCCCATCCAGACCGGAAGTAATGACTATATCTCCGAGCTTCACATCATCTTTCCGCAGCACATATTGAAACTGACAGCGATCCGCGGACTTCCCCTGAACGATCCCCCGGGCCCGGGAACGCTGAACCAACGAGTCCACCGCGCTGTTACGATCGATCATCAGCTGGACTTTGGCGTACTGGGCCGTGGACATGACCACCTGGCCCACGATCCCGTCCGGAATCACCACCGGCAGACCTTTGACCACGCCGGCTCTCTCGCCTTTATCGATGATGATGGACTTGAACCAGTGCGAAGGATCCTTGCCGACGACTTCCGCCGCGATCACCTGGGCGTCGGTGGTTTTTTTAAAGTCCAAAAATGTTCGCAGACGCTTGTTGGACAGCTCGATTTCAATACATTTATTGGCATGTGCGTTGGCCCGACGCAACTGCTTTTTCAGGTTATCGTTTTCATGGGCGGTGGCAATCAGGGAAAAATAGTGCCGCCAGATATCCTGGATAAAACGCGTGGATTCGGCGGAAATTTTCTGGACCGGCGCCACAAGGGTGACCATGACGGTATTGCCCCCCTCTGTGTCGGCCGGATATCTGCTGGAAAGGCTGATCCAGATGAAGCAGCATACCATCAGAACGGTCAGACCAACGGTGATCACCAATTTTTTGGAAAACATGAGGTTATCTGATCATCACCTGTTTGAGAATCTCTATACTGTCGAGCGCCTTACCGCAACCCAGGGCCACCGTGGACAAGGGATCGTCGGTAACCGTAATGGGCAGGCCGCTTTCCTCCCGCAACAACCGGTCCAGATTTTTCAGCAATGCCCCGCCGCCGGTCAAGACGATCCCGCTGTCGACGATATCGGCCGCCAGTTCCGGCGGCGTTTGTTCCAGGGCGATTTTCACGGTTTCGACAATGGCGTCGATCTGTTCGGAAATGGCCACCCGGATCTCCTCCGAATCGATGGCCAGAATTTTCGGTATGCCGGATACCAGATCCCGGCCCTTGACCTCGATGGTTTCAATATTCTGGGGATCCGGATAGGCGTTGCCGATGGTCGTCTTGATGATCTCCGCCGTCCGCTCCCCGATCAGCAGGTTGTATTTCCTTTTGATATATTGAGCGATGGCTTCATCCATCTTGTCTCCGGCGACTCGCAGAGACCGGCTGTAAACGATTCCGGCCAGGGAAATGACCGCGACTTCCGTGGTTCCGCCGCCGATATCCACCACCATGTTGCATGTCGGTTCCGTAATCGGCAGTCCGGCCCCGATGGCGGCGGCCATCGGCTCCTCCAACAGAAAAACCTCCCGGGCTCCGGCGGATTCGGCGGATTCCTTCACCGCGCGCTTTTCCACCTGGGTGATCCCGGAAGGCACGGCGATGATGATTCTCGGTCGGACAAAGGTTTTTCGATTATGGACTTTCTGGATGAAATGCTTGAGCATGGCCTCCGCCACTTCAAAATCGGCGATCACGCCGTCCCGCATGGGACGGATGGCGATAATATTCCCCGGTGTCCTCCCCAGCATGTTCTTGGCTTCCGCCCCCACGGCCAGCACCCGGTTTTTCATTCTGTCGTCCGTCCGCACGGCGACGACGGACGGTTCGCTCAAGACAATCCCCTTCCCCTTTACATAAACCAATGTGTTGGCCGTACCCAGATCGATTGCCAAATCATTTGAAAATACGCCCAATACTGTATCCACAAAATAGCTCATAGGTCCTCATTTTCCGTTATGTGTTATGCGCCAAAACCGATAACCGATCGCTACCAAAAAAAGTCTGATATTACAAGGAGAAAAGCGGGTATATCCGGCCTTACACACTTTTCATGACCGTATCGTGCAAATTCGGGCGAAAGGCCTTGATCCCCTCGTTGGTTCGGGACGGATGGACCCGGTTGGTCAACAGCACCACGATCACCTCTTTTTCAAGGTCCATCCAGAAGGAGGTCCCCGTAAATCCCAGATGTCCCACCGTCTGTCCGGAAAAATACCGCCCACTGCTGGAATTCGGTCCGGAGGGACGGTCGAATCCCAGCGGCCGCCCGCCGTCGGGCGGTGGCGTGAGAAATGTGCGGACAACCTCGCGCTGAAAGATTCCCCTGTGGTTTCCTCCTGAAAAGCAGGAAGACAGCTCCACCAGCAGCTCGTGGACATTCAAAGCGGTGCCGAAAAGACCGGCATGACCGGCGACTCCTCCCACGACATAAGCATTGTCGTCATGCACGACGCCCTCGAGCACCTGTTTCCGCCAGGGGCATTTCTCCGTTGCCGCAAAAACGCGTTTTCTTTCATCCGTTTCCGGCGTAGAAAAAAGATCAATAAAAAAAAGATCATTAAGCCCAAGCGGATGATACACTTCCTCCGTGACAAAGCTGTCCAGGCGCCTGCCGGCGATGCTCTCCACTATCCACTGCAATATCATAAACCCCAGGTCGCTGTATACGGTCCGCTGTCCCACGGGATGAACCAATTCCTCTCGGGACAACAATCCCTTCAAGGCTGCGGAGCGCTCCTTCAGCGGCAATGCCGCGAGTTGCCAATAATATTCCCTGTAATCCGGCAGACCGGAAGTATGGTTCAGTAACTGGCGGATCATGATGACCGATTTGGGGGAGGAAGCGAAAGACGTCAGCAGGGGGCCGATGGGATCCGTAAGGAGCAACCGGCGCTGCTGCACCAGCAGCATGACTGCCGGAGTGGTCGCCAGGGGTTTTGTCAGGGAGGCCAGGTCAAAAATGGTTTCCGGGGTCACCGAAACCCCGCCTGACAAATTGGTTACCCCGTACGCCTCGCAGAGCTGAATCCGGCCGGCTCGGGAAACAACCAGCACACCGCCGGGGAAAACGCCCTCCGTCACCGCCTGTTTCATCAGCGTATGGGCGTCCTTCATCAAGTCCGCGGGCATTCGAATGTCCTCCTTTCACAGGGACTCCCCGGCGTAAAACGGAAATCCAAGCCGTCACCTCCCTTGAATCGTGGCGGGCCGGTGATATTGCAGAAACCGGCCATCGGCATCCAGGGTCGCGGTCACTCCCAGCGGCAGAGTGAGATTCCTCTTCCCATGTCCGAAGTCGAATCCGGCCAGCATCGGTATATTCATGTCGCTGAATACTTTTGTAAAAACCGGATAAATATCCTCTGCGGGACCGCAGTCGGTGAAAGACCCCAGCGCCAGCCCGGCCAAGCCCCTGAATATTCCTGCCAGCTTCATCTGGATAAGCATGCGGTCGATCTTATAGGGAGCTTCCTGTACATCTTCCAGAACAAGGATGCAGCCGCCGAGACGCGGTGCATGCGGGGTGCCCACCAAATGGCAAAGGGACGCCAGATTGCCCCCCATGACTTTTCCCGACGCCACGCCCGGATTCAGGGTCAGGGGTTTTTCGGGAACGACCAGCAGTTTTTCCCGGGGATCAATCGCCTTAAGAAGAGCCTTTTTCGTTTCCGCATCCGCTCTTGCAAGCGTCGTCACCATCGGCCCGTGAAAGACCGCCATCCGGCCGGACCGGCACAGAAACGCCAGCAGTACCGTGATATCGCTGAATCCGACAACCATTTTCGGATTGCCGCGGATGAGTTCCAGATCCAGAAGATCGAGAAGGTGGATGGAACCGAATCCCCCCCGGGCACACATGATGGCGTTCACATCCTTGTCGGCAAACAACCGGTTCAAGATGGCGGCGCGGTGGGTGTCGTCGCCGGCAAGATACCCCTCCCTGCGATCCAGTCCGTCCGGGACCTTGATCCGGAAGCCCATTTCTCGCAACACGTCGAGACCCTTGTCGAATTTCTGTCGGTCAAAGGGCCCCGCCGGCGCGGCGATACCGATGGTATCCCCCCGGGACAGGTTTCGCGGCCGACGAATCCGGTCCCGTGTTGGCTTCATGCGGCTCTGCCGCTTCTCGGCTAGCGAATTCATTGCAATCCACTTTCTTGTCAGGTATTGCTTGACAGACAATATCGATGGTGTTAGGAAGCAAAGTCTCAGTCGGGGCGTAGCGCAGCCTGGTAGCGCACTTGAATGGGGTTCAAGGAGTCGGAGGTTCAAATCCTCTCGCCCCGACCAACAAAAACATTGGGTTACGGGTCAACCGCAACCCTTTTTTTATTCCGTTTTTATCGGGGCGCCAACCGGTCACCCCATATCGGCCAAATCGCCACGGCTGTTGCCGGGTTCTTCCTTCCTGAACCACCCCGCATACAAATATAGAAAAGTACCACATTTTGCAAGACCGGTTTCGGCTTCCATCGCAAACCCCATAACCCACCGCTGGCGGAAGCTATTTCCGTTGCCCCCGAAGCGTTTGGACGCTGTAGCCCCAACCCTTGCATGACGGCACGTCGATCAGAATCAGTTCAGCCGGCTGCTCTGCCTTGAGAACCAGCGGCGTGTCGATGTCGATCCGGGCCTGGTCCTTGCTTTTCAGGAGCTCTCCATTTGCCGAGACCCTCCCCGCGGTCAGGTAGACAAAAAGCCGGCGGCCGGCAGTCGCCTCCTGGACCACCCCCTTACCTTCATCCAGGGCACATCGGTATATCGTGGCATCTGTGTGGAAAGTCACCGTTCCCGGGATGTTCCGGCCGGAAGCCACCGGCAGCAGCCGGTTCCGCCACTCGTCGGCGACGTATTGCTTCTGGTCGTAGGTCGGCTTCAGCCCGCGCTTGTCGGGAAATATCCAGATCTGATAGAAATGCACAGGTTTGTCGGCCAGATTGAACTCGGAATGGGTGAGACCAGTTCCCGCCGACATGCGTTGGACATCGCCGGCTTTGATGACGGTTTTGTTTCCCATGCTGTCCTGGTGAGTCATTTCCCCGTCCAGCACGATCGTGACGATCTCCATTTCCTCGTGGGGGTGGGTCGGGAACCCTGCACCGGGTTGCACAACGTCGTCGTTGAACACCCGAAGCGCCCCGAACTGGATGTTGTGCGGGTCAAAATAATCCGCAAACGAAAACAACCAATAAGTCTGCAACCATCCAAAATCCGTGAAATGCCGCCTATCGGCCCTGATGATCTCGATCATACGCCACTCCATTTTAGGGGTCAGGTCTACACTTTTGACTTAATTTTTTCTACTATAATTTCAATTTCTTGAAAAAGACCTTTATCCTCCAGAATTTGCCTGCCCAGTCGCCGACTGGCCTGGGAGACAGCCGACTCACCAATCCCGAAATGACTGCCGATTTCCCGCAACGGTTTCCCAGAATATCGATGACTCACATAGAGAGCAATCCGTTTCGACAAATACCGATCCATCCCGAATCGATCGTCAACCGCTTTTATGATTACCGGAATGCCGGGCCTCTCGATCATTTTTCCAATGGCCGGGATATCCCGTTCCTCTTCTCTACCCTGAAGATGACGATCTTTTACCTCCTGGATAAAATTTTCATCCCCCAGTATCGTGGCCGCGTAAACCCCATCCAGAGGATTGTAGTGTTCTTCTTTGATCATCTTATTGACGAACGATCGATATTGTTTCCGTGCGTTCAAGTCCTTTTCGCCCATATATCCGAGGATAAAGCCGCATTTGAGCCACGCCGGCGGTTTTGTCTTTCCGATATAGGCGGCGTAACTGGACCACTGGTATTGTTCCGGCTTTTCTACGATTCCGGCCCTCACGGGATTCAAATGAATATATCGTGATAATTCGGTGGCATAAGAATCACCGTCTATCAGGTAGGCCTTATACCGCCCCTGGAAAAGATGCCCGGATCGTTTGTGCTTGGTGTTGAAATAGGTTGTGTAAGCTCCGTTGATATGCCGCATTATCCGGGACAGATTTCCGGCCGGCGTCTCCAACAAAATATGGAAATGGTTGTTCATAAGGCAGTAGACATGGATGACGGCCTGGTATCGTTCGGTGGCGGTTGCAAGATAGATTAAAAACCGTTCGCGATCCCGGTCGCTTTTAAATATGGCTTTGCGCTCGTTACCCCGGCTGGTAACATGGTAATAGGCACCTGGATATTGGATTCTCAAGGGTCGGGCCATGGAGTTGCCTCATGGTGGCATCTGGTTCATCTGAAGCGGAATCACTCTATGGCAATCCGGCAGGTTTGTCAAGAGTGTAGACCTGACCCCAAAAAGATCTTGACTTAGAATTTTATTCTGGAATATTATTCTAATTAAGTGAGGGCCAATGGGACGGAACGAACAGACGCGGAAGCGTCGCGCCGAGGTAATTGAAGCTGCCTTGAAATGTTTTCAGGAGTTGGGTTACGCCAAAACAACCATGGCGGATATCCGCCGGCATTCGTCCGCCAGCACGGGAAGCATTTATCATCACTTCAGGAGCAAACAGCAGCTTGCGACAGCGGTTTATTTCGAAGGTGTTAAAAACTATCAGGAAGGACTGCTCCGGGTATTGGCAGCGGAAAAACAGGCCCGGAAAGGAATCCGGTCGATTGTGGGGTATCATCTCCAATGGGTGAGCGATCATCCCACATGGGCTCGATATTTAACGGAAATGCGCCATGCGGAATTCATGGATGGCGCCGAATCCAGGTTCAAGGAGTTGAACGCCCATTTCGCCGCCGGCATCACCACCTGGGTGTCCGGCCACATGAAAGCCGGACGCCTCAAGCCCGTATCCCGGGACGTGTTCATCGCCCTGCTCCTTGGTCCCTGCCAGGAATATGCCCGGCAATGGCTCGCCGGCCACGCGGTGCTGGAACCCACCGCTGCCGCCGCCGCAATGGCGGAACCGATCTGGCGCTCCCTGCAAGGAAACCAACGGGAGGAAAACCATGACTGATGTAATTCGGTTGCAATATCAAAAAAGGCCTTCGGCCGTAATCGCCCTGCTGAAAGCCCTCTGGGGAATCCGGCGACGGTATGACATACTGACCGATCAGGCGGAGATATGCGCTGTATGGAAAAAGGCCACCATGATGCCGGAACATAGAAAGGTGTTCATGGAGATATGCGGTCTTCAGGCCGATCTTTCAAACGATCATCCGATGGATATCATATATCCCTGGACTTTGGTGTTTCCCCTCGTCATCCGGGTGCTGGGCCACGCGGAGGCTCCCTTGACCATCTTCCGATCGGTTACCACAAAAGCCAGGATTGTCCAATCCCGGAAAATCGGTGCCAACGGAGAAATGCAAGCCGTTTGCCGCTTGGGGGATCGCCGCCTTGTTGAAAAGGGGCTTGAAGCGGACGTTCTCCAATCCATCGAACTAAGCGACGGGATCGCCTGGGAATGCCGCCAGACCTTTTTCTATAAAGGACGATTCGGTGAGCCGGATAAGCCCTGCTCCTTGAATGTCATGCCAGCGATTCCGGATGCACCACCCATCGGAGAATGGTTTCTCCCGTCGGGTCGGGGTTTCCGTTTCGCCGATATCAGCGGCGACAGCAACGGTATTCACTATAGCCGAACCTATGCCAGGATGCTCGGGTTCGAACGGGATTTTGCCCAGCCCATGCGCATCCTCTCCAAGGCGCTGGAATTTGTTCCGTCAACGGGTAATGAGCCATCCGCTTCCGGTAAACTTGAAAAACCCGATCCGGCTGGCGACAAAGCGGCAAACGGTCAGCCGGACGGCGGATGGAACAACTGCCATTCCCTCGACATCGCCTTCAAGGGACCGGTTTACTACAACAGTCGGGTGGAAGTCCGCGGCGCGTCTTTTCATGACGGCTATCGGTTTGATGTCTACGCCGGACAGAACCCGCGGCCCTGCATATGCGCATGGTTGCAGTGATTTTTCGGGCAGCGAGCGTCGTCACCGGAACGGAAGGAAAAGTATGAATTCATCATTCATCGAAACCCTGAGCAAAAAGGATCTGGTGGAAATTCTGGGCAAGTGCTGGATGACCCATGACGGCATGTGGTTTTACAACACACTGCTGGAAAACGGTCTGGAAAGCGCCAACCGGATCAACAAGGCGGCCATCCGATCCCTTGCGCCTATCGAAATCCAGCGATTTCGTAAACGCTTGGGAATCGAATCCGTCGAATCCTATGAAAAACTGGCCGGTTTTTTCAGGGCAGTGTCGGAATTGCTGATCCCCGATTTCATGAACATCTCCTTCACCTTTCCCGGCGACAACACGGCATCCTGGGAGTTCAACGAAAGGAAATGCTTTGCTTATAACGGGATCAATCTGCTTGGCGTGATCGACGCTTACGAATGCGGGCCGATTTACAGAATCCGCTGCTGGCTGGATGCCCTGGGCATTCGCTATACCATGGACCCGGATATCCAGACCTGCATCATGCCATCCAAGGGCCGCTGTTCCGGCAGAATCAGTTTCCGGTTTTGAATGCCAAACGGAACCGTTCAGACCGGCCCACCCGCCGCCTTCACGCCCCTGATCGCCACAAAAGACCCTTTCCCGTAACCGTCCATAATGGTTCCCTGCGATTCCCCGGGAACAAGGATCTGTTTGATTTCCATTGCCCCGAACCCCGTTTCATTCAGGAATCTGAGGACTTCCCGGGCCGAGTAAAAAATCGCTTCCCGGTAGAATTTGCTGTTTTGTCGTTTTTCCGCATACTGCCTGCCCAGCTGGCTGTCTTTATCCACGAAGCCGACGACAAGGCATCCGCCCGGCTTCAATACCCGAAAAGCCTCCCGGAAAGCCCTGTTCACATCATCAACGAAACAGATGGTCGTAACCATCAGAACGAAGCCGAACCGGTCATTGGGAAAAGGCAGATCTTCGGCCACGCCGGGGAAAACATGAATTCCACGTTGTTCCGCCTTGATGGCCATTTGCCGCGATGGTTCCACGCCCACCCGTATTCCCAGCGGCAGAGCAAATTTCCCGGAACCCACCCCGACCTCCATTCCTTCGGCAGCAGGCGACGGCAGGAGCTGACGGATGACGTCCAGTTCGGCTTCATACACTTCTGGATTCCGCTCGAACCACTCCTCATAGGCATCACTGAATTGTTCAAATGCTTCGATTTTGGGCATATCCATCTCCCCGCGGCTGATCCGATCCCGGCAGCTGGACCTCAAACACCGCCCCCCTGCCGTCGGAAGGAAGCAAGCGGATCTCGCCCTTATGATCCTCGATGATGCTTTTTGCGATGTACAAGCCTAAACCCGTACCTTTATCCGGCGCCTTGGTCGTGACAAAGGGGGCAAACAGGTTGCGGCGTTCCTCCTCGTCGATCCCGGGTCCGTCGTCGGCCACCTGAATGCGGACAGAGCCCCCTGACTCGGCGGCGGCAACGGCAATGGTTCCCCCACAGGCTTCCATCGCGTCCATGGCATTGGTCAGCAGATTGACAAACACCTGGGAGAGCCGCTGACGATCGCAGACAACCCGCACACCGGCCGCCACCCCGCTGCGGTCCACGGTCACCAGGCTGTTCTTCAACCGAAAATTCAACATCTCCACCGCATCCTCGATCACATCGCCAAGGAGACAGGATTGCAGGGTCATCTTGCCCTGGCGGGCATATCCCTTCAGGGTCTTGATCAACTTGGAAATGCGCCGGGTCCCCTCCATGATCCGCTCGATCCTTTCCAGAACGAATTCCTGTCGCGGATCACCGGTGGCCATTTTCTGCTGGATCAGCTGGGCGCTGCCGAAAATGAAACTGAGCGGATTGTTGATTTCATGGGCCAGGGCGGCAGAAAAAACCCCGAGGGTGGCCAACCGGTCCGCATGAATCAACCGGTTGGACTGCTCCCGGACCATTTCCTCCAGCCGGTCGCGGTGCCGCTTCAATTCAAGATGGGTCGCAACCCTCGCCCGGACCTTACCCGGGCTGAACGGCTTGGTGATGTAATCCACGGCCCCCAAGGCGAATCCTTTCAGCTCATGGGTCTCTTCCCCCATGACAGTGATGAAAATAACCGGAATGTTGCGGGTGGCGGGATTGCGCTTCAATGTTTCGCAGACCTCGTACCCATCCATAGCCGGCATGATGATGTCCAGCAGAATCAAATCCGGCGGGTTCCCGCCGCCGGCAATGCCGAGGGCCTTTTCGCCGCTGGTGGCGGCCCTGACTTCATACGCCTTCAGAATCTCACTCAAGGCGTCGATGTTTTCCACGTCGTCGTCGACGATGAGGACGGACGGATTCTTCATGTCGGGTCTCCCTGCAGGCTTTCCCCGTCAACGCAATGGTCATCCGGGTACTTCCGGTAAACCGTTTCCACTTCCCTACGGCAATCGAAGAACAGATCGGTCAGTTGCGGGTCAAAATGCGTCCCCCTGCCCCTGCGGATGGCCTCGAATGCCTCGCCTAATGGCAGGGGAGGTTTGTAGGGGCGCCGGGATATCAGGGCGTCGAACACATCCACGATATGCACTACCCGTCCGGCGAACGGAATCTCGGTTCCGCGCAATCCCATGGGATATCCGCTCCCGTCCCAGCGCTCATGATGGGTCAGGGCGATCAGCCGGGCCATCTCCAGCAGCCGCGAAGTGCTCCCCCGCAGGTTGCGCTCGCCCAGCCGGGGATGGGTTTTCATGATGGTCCATTCCCCCTCATCCAAATGAGACTCCTTACGCAAAATCTCGTCGGGAATGCCGATCTTGCCGATATCATGCATGGTGCTGGCCATTCCGATCAATTCCGCCTCCTCCTCCGGAAAGCCGCTGCGCATCACCATGAGGTGTGTATACTCGCGGATGCGGCGCACATGCATGCCGGTGACAAGGTCCCTGGATTCGGTGGCCAGCACCAGCCGCATGACGATCTCCCGGGTGCGCTCCTTGACCAGACATTCCAGCCGGTCCTGATGATATTTCAATTCGAGATGATTGCGCACCCGGGCCTTGACGAGACTCGGTTTGAAAGGTTTACGGATGTAGTCCAGGGCCCCCAATTCCAGGCCTTTGGCCTCGTCGCCCTCTTCACTCAGGCTGCTGACAAAAATAACCGGGATGTATCGCGTCTTCTCATCGGCTTTCAATCGACGACAGATCTCATAGCCGTCCATTCCGGGCATGACGATGTCCAGCAAAATCAAATCCGGCGGATTTGAACCGGCGGCGATGTTCAGCGCCCGTTCCCCGTTCACGGCGGCGCGAACATGGTAGTCTTTCAGAATCTCTCCCAGGGAATCGATCATTTCAGGCGTATCATCCACGACTAAAATGGAAAACGCGGGTTGCCTCATGGCGCCTCCCCAAGCGGCATATCCAGCAAATCAGTCATCACAAGCAATCTGTTCAATGCCTTTTCATAATCGTACCGGCCGATATGATCCCGCAGCTCCCGGTACACCGGCATTACCGCGGGCGCATTGGCGAGATACGGTCCCATGGACTCCGCGCAAGGTCCCGCCTTGACATTGTCGTCCCGGAGATAACCGAACAATCGGGCCACGATGGATGCCAATTCATGCATATCGAACTTCTCCGCTTGTCCGGAAGGTGCCACACTGGCTTCTTCCCCGCGGGGAACCGCCATTCCGGCGATGGCGATGGCCTGCAACACCGCCCCCAGGGACTTACCCAGCGCCTCCAAGCTGGATCGGATCGCCGGGGTTTCCCCGCTCCGAATTCCGGCCTCCAGAGCACCGGCATGCTGAAACACCTCGCCGGCTCCGATGTTGCCGGCGACTCCTTTCAGGGAATGAGCAAGCCGGCGGGCCTGCTCGGTATCCCCGCCATCCAATGCCTCCCTGATTTTCCGCTCGGTATCCATGTTATGCCTGTAAAATTTGACCAGCAGCTTCCGCAGCAGTTCAGCGCTGCCGTTGCAGTGCAGCAATCCCGCAGGCACATGGATACCCGGGATATGCGGCAGTTCCTCCGGAAGCGCCGCGGCGAGCGGATGTCCCCCATCCCCTGCTGACTCCGACAGCTTTCTTCCCCGGATCCAACGGTTCAGCGTCGCGTACAGGTGACTGGGATCAAAGGGTTTGGTGATGAAATCATCCATCCCGGCCTTCAAACATTTATCCCGCTCGCTGTCGATGGCATGGGCGGTCATGGCGATGATGGGCAGTTCCTTCCGTTCCGGGGTCTCCCGGATCAACCTTGTGCAGTCGTACCCATCCATCTCGGGCATTTCCAGATCCATCAAAACCGCCTCAACCGCAACAGACTCCAATATCCGCAAGGCCTCCCTGCCGTTTTCGGCCACGACGACCGTAAACCCTCCATGCTCCAGGAGGCGTTGAGCCACTTCCCGATTCATTTCGTTATCTTCCACCAGCAAAATCCGCGCCGGAACCGTTGGCAGATCATGAGACTCGTTTTCCCACAAGGGCGGTGCCTTTCCGGCTTTCAGAATGTATTTCCCGAAAACCATCATGATGGCGTCGTGCAGTTGCGACGGCGTCACCGGTTTCGTCAAAAAGCCGTCGATGCCGGCTTTCTCCGCGCTCTGAATCACGGTCTCCCGGTCAAAAGCAGTCAGCATGATGATTTTCGGCACAGGCCTCAGATTCAGCTTCTCCTTGATGATTCCGGATGCCTGGATACCATCCATTCCCGGCATTTTCCAGTCCATGATCACCAGGTCATAGGGCCTCTCCCGGGAGTCTCCGGCCGCCCGTTCCAGCTCCGCGAGTGCTGCGGCTGAGGAGGAAAGGACGGTCGTCGTCATACCGAAATTGGCGAGCATCTGCCGGATCACCTGCTGGACAACGGGATTGTCATCCACCACCAGCGCACGCATGCCGGCAATGGAATCGGGCAAAGCGGGATACCGCTCCTCTCCTGTCCGCGGGCAGCCGAATTCCGCCGTGAACTGGAACTTGGATCCCTCGCCGGGCCTGCTGTCCACGGCAATTGACCCGTTCATCATCTCCACAAGCCGCTTGCAGATCGCCAGCCCCAAGCCGGAGCCGCCGTATCGCCTGGTTGTGGAGCTGTCCGCCTGGGAAAAATCGTTGAACAGCGTGGGAATTTTTTCCGCGGCGATTCCGATGCCGGTGTCCCGGACCGAAAAGCGCAGCATGACCCTGTCTTCTTCCCGGGAAGCCATTTCGATGGCCAGCACGATCTCGCCGGTTTCCGTGAACTTCACTGCATTGTTGACGAGATTGATCAGCACCTGTTCCAGCCGCAGAGCGTCTCCGATCAAAACTTGAGGTACGGTTTCGGACACGGCGAAAACCATCTCCAGGCCCTTTTCCTCGGCCTTGACGCTGATCATGTCCGAGATACTCGCCAGGATGTCATTGAGGTTGAAAACGGAATTTTCAATGGTCAGCCGCCCGGCTTCGATCTTGGAAAAATCGAGAATGTCATTGATGACTCCCAGGAGCGCATGGGAAGAGGATTGAATCTTTTGCAGGTAGTCTTCCTGCTTGACGGATAGGCTTGTCTTGCGCAAAAGGTGGGTCAGTCCGATCACCGCATTCAGGGGGGTGCGGATTTCATGGCTCATCCGCGCGAGAAAATCGCTTTTGGCCTGGTTGGCGACTTCCGCCTCCTCCCTGGCCTTTTGCATCTCCGCCTCGGCCTTGACCAGATTGGAAATATCGTCATACAGCCAGATGGAGCCGTCCATGGGTTTGGAAGGCTCCACGGCCCGGCCCACCATCCGGCACCAGAAGAGGCTGCCGTCCTTCCGCTTCAGATCCAGCGTGGTCTCAAAGGTTTTCCCCGCGGCCAGCACCGGATAGGCCGCTTCCCCCAGCCATTGATATTGGGCATCGTCCTTGTACATGATTCTGGACGATCTGCCCACAAGCTCCCCGATTTCATAACCCATCATTTTGGCCAGGCGCGGATTCGTCCATTCGCAACGCCGGCCCCTGGAAAAAATAATGCCGATCATGCTGTTTTCCAGAATCAAATTTTGTTGGGCGTTGACTTCCCTCAAGGACTCCTGAGCCTTTTTGCGCTCGCCGATTTCCCGACTCAACCTTCGGTTCCAGAACAGAATCACCGTGAAGACGCTTCCCGCGACCAGCAGCAGGACGAAGACCACCCTCCAGACCAGGTGCCAGTCGATGGCGGTTTCCAATCCCGCAGCGACCCATTTGTTGTAAATCCGGCTGTGCTCCCGGGACGAAATGGAGGCCAGCATTTTATCGATGATCCAGACAAGTTCCGGCCAGTCTTTGCGGACACCCACGGCGATATCATAGGAGTACTGGGTGGGCGCGGCCAGCTTCAGGTCGGCAAGGCCTTCCTTACGGATGTAGTAGGCCGCCATCACATGATTACCGGCATAGGCGTCCGCCTTACCTTCGGCCACGGCCCGCAGACCGTCGATGGGTCTTTTGACCAGCAGCAATTTCTGGTCCGGGTAATCCCGCTGAATCCATTCGTGTTCGGCGTAATTCTCGGCCACCGCCAGGATTTTTCCGGACAAATCCTGGATACCCTGAATGATCGGAGCCTCTTCCCGGGCGATCAAAACCAGTGGAAACGTCAAATACGGCCTGGTGAAACTCAAATCATCCTGGCGCTTTTTGGTCCAGCTGACGCACGGGAACACATCCACCTCACCGCGTTTCAGCATTTCCATGGTGTCGGCCCAGGAATCCCCGGCCACGGGAACCATTTCGACCTCCAGCCGTTCCCTCAGGAAACCGACATAATCCGCGCTGATACCGGCATGCCGGCCGTTCTCCAAGAACTCGATGGGCGCCCAATCCGGGTCGATGCCCAGCCGGATCCGCTGGTGGTCCTTCAGCCAGGCTTTCTCCGGGTTCCCCAGCAACTGCCTGTCGTCCGCCTCCTGGAAAATCCGCATATCCGGAGAGATCAGCCAGCGGGCCTCGATTTTCCGAAGTTCTTCCTGGCTGATGGCGCTCAGGCCCATATTGATTTCATTCAACAGGTTGTCCGAATTTTTCAACACCCCGGCATGCACCCTGCGCCTGAAACGCGGGTTTTTCATGATATAAAACTCATCCGGCTTGCCGGTTTGCATGAGATAGGTCTGGACATGGGCGACTTCATCAAAAAAGGCATCGATCTTTTTCCCGACGCCGTCATTGATCATTTCCTTCATCTGGAGATACACAATGCGGTTGAGTTGCGGAAAATTCTCCTTGAGATACTGTTCCTGATAGGTGTCGGCCTGCACCCCCACCTTTTTTCCGGC
This sequence comes from Thermodesulfobacteriota bacterium, assembly GCA_049320885.1. Taxonomy (GTDB): domain Bacteria; phylum Desulfobacterota; class Desulfobacteria; order Desulfobacterales; family SURF-7; genus DYJD01. The sequence continues at coordinate 30,598 of JBMORA010000003.1, forward strand.
AAGGGCCTCCACACCGAGATTTTTCCCCAGATCAGCGGCATAAAAAATAGCGGACTCGATTTCATAAAACGGAATGGAAAAATCCATATAGGTCTGTCGCTCGGAAGACCGGAACAGGCCCGAATGCGCATCCACGGCGTTTGTTTTGACCAGATCCAACGTATTGGACCAGTCCGTCATGATAAATTTAACCCGACAGCCGGTTTTTTGGGCCCACAGATTCCAGATATCCACGAACAGCCCCACCGGCTCATTGTCGGCATTCAGGGAGGTAAACGGCGGATATTCCTTATAGCCGGACAATACCAGGACCTTCCGGCCAGGCGCTTCCGGTTGCGCTATCCATCTGCGCCGGACGGCCAGCAGCTCCTCCTCGCTCAGAGAGGCCAGGCCGGCATTGATCACCCGGCGCAAATCAGGCCGGCCGATCTTGATTGCCGGATAGAAGGCATTCTGCTCCAACGGATCATGGGGGTGGTAGAGGTACCGGGCCTGTATGCCTTGCCGGGCCAAAAAGTGCTGGGCGACGACTTCCAGGTCCGCGAAAACCCGGACCTCGCCCCGCTGGACGGCGGCGTACAGATCCTTGTGGCTTTCATATTCCACCAGCATATCGTCCAGCGCCATGCCGCGGATCAAGGAAGCCTCATGGCCGCCTTTCACCACACCGATGCGGAACCCCCGCAAATCATCCAGGGATTCCAATCCCGGGATCTGCTGGTGGTAGAAATAATAGCTGGCGGTTTTGACCAGGGGCAGCCCCAGATCATACAGGCGGGAGTTGAATTCGTTGTAATTCAGGCCGGCGTGGATATCCGCCCGGCCGCCTTTCACCATTTCCATGGTTTCCGGCCAGGAGCCGGTCTTGAAAATGACGGAAATTCCGGTCTTTTGGGACCAGAGGCGCCAGATATCGATCAGCATGCCGGCCGGTTGCCCGTTTTCGTCCACGAATTGGAACGGCACCATGTCCCGGCCGCAGGCAACGGTAAGCGGCGCGTGAGAGCTTTCCGGGTCCTGATCCATACGGGCAGCGCTGACTGACGGCATGGCCAGAAACCATACGGTCAGTGCGATCCGGAGCGACCGGCTCACTACCCGAACCATTCCCTTCCCGTGTTTAAATCCGTGGGCCATACCGGAACTTTCCCTGGTGAAAGGTCAACAAGCGGCCGGATATCGAACGCCGTGAATGGCGCCGGCTGCCGGTTCGGCGGCTCTTCAGGAAGACAACAGGAGCGTCAACAGACGAAAGCACATGATTGTTCGGTTGAATGGAACTGTAAAATGGAAACCGGATCGCGGCAGCGGCGATACTGCGGCACTGATCATTCTGATGGGAATATATTACCCCATTCTGATTGTCATTTCAATTATTTTCTGCCGCATTCTCTTCGACCTTGGCTTGCGTTTTGATGCTGCGTATAGATCCCATTGTAAAAACCTCCTTGTTTCAAAGTGACAGTTTTTTGGTGACGCAAGTTGCTGCC
>JBMORA010000004.1:0-31370 GCA_049320885.1 Thermodesulfobacteriota bacterium
TTCATCCCCGCGTGTGCGGGGAACGGGTGTGGAACTCCGACTGATCGACGAACATTTTCGGTTCATCCCCGCGTGTGCGGGGAACGGTTTGGGGGGGCATATGAAAATAAAATACAATCGGTTCATCCCCGCGTGTGCGGGGAACGGTGAAGTCGTCATCCATTGAGTTTTCCGTATGGCGGTTCATCCCCGCGTGTGCGGGGAACGGATATCCTATTTATCGCTGGTGGTGTTTTCGCTCGGTTCATCCCCGCGTGTGCGGGGAACGGTTGGTGGTGTTGTGGTTGCGGCTGGAGAGCTTCGGTTCATCCCCGCGTGTGCGGGGAACGGCCCCCGAGAGCCGGGCCGGAGATCGGTCCCGGCGGTTCATCCCCGCGTGTGCGGGGAACGGAAGTGTGTCTTCGAGCGGGTCAACAACCTCAACGGTTCATCCCCGCGTGTGCGGGGAACGGTATCGGAACCGGGACCGAAACCTTGCGGCGGTCGGTTCATCCCCGCGTGTGCGGGGAACGGCGTATGAGGAGGCGCTTGACCTTGCAATGTACCGGTTCATCCCCGCGTGTGCGGGGAACGGATCAAGCCATCCTGCAGCAAGCCAAGGATGAGCGGTTCATCCCCGCGTGTGCGGGGAACGGGCGCAGGGTTTCATACCTCGCCTCCACGTGCGCGGTTCATCCCCGCGTGTGCGGGGAACGGTTCCTCCGCAAAACATCGGTATGGAGTCTGGACGGTTCATCCCCGCGTGTGCGGGGAACGGGATGTAATACGTTTTCATGGTGCCTCCCCTCCTGGTTCATCCCCGCGTGTGCGGGGAACGGTTTCATATGACGATGACAAGTGGGCGACCGTCCGGTTCATCCCCGCGTGTGCGGGGAACGGCATACCTGATACTCGTACTCTTTCATTGTCCCCGGTTCATCCCCGCGTGTGCGGGGAACGGTGTCTCTGCTGATATATAATCCTGAATCCCCTCGGTTCATCCCCGCGTGTGCGGGGAACGGTTCATTTCATCCACTCCTCTGCCGTGCGAATTCGGTTCATCCCCGCGTGTGCGGGGAACGGAGGGCATCCTGCCCGCGGTTCTCCAACTCGGTCGGTTCATCCCCGCGTGTGCGGGGAACGGAGCGGCCATTATTAACGGACTCAAAACAAGAACGGTTCATCCCCGCGTGTGCGGGGAACGGTCAGTTTTACCGGTTTGGGATACCTGTTGGCACGGTTCATCCCCGCGTGTGCGGGGAACGGTTATTGGTCAGCAGAAATAGGGTGTGAGTCGGCGGTTCATCCCCGCGTGTGCGGGGAACGGATCCGGATTCTGTTCGGCCATTACCTTTTTCGCGGTTCATCCCCGCGTGTGCGGGGAACGGCAACAGTTCACAGGATGCGTTGGTTGGATTTTCGGTTCATCCCCGCGTGTGCGGGGAACGGACAATTGATTTTGTAACGGTAGAACATTTCGGCGGTTCATCCCCGCGTGTGCGGGGAACGGTATTACGTTCGCATTGATGATGCAAAGGCTAACGGTTCATCCCCGCGTGTGCGGGGAACGGCATCATTCGAAAAATCATTGAGCTAATCGAGTCGGTTCATCCCCGCGTGTGCGGGGAACGGAAGAAGGACGTTAAAAACCACTGTTGCCCGCCCGGTTCATCCCCGCGTGTGCGGGGAACGGCGCGGGCATTTGCTCCGGGTAGGTACGCCGATCGGTTCATCCCCGCGTGTGCGGGGAACGGGAAGCCTGGAGGGACGAAGGTTTATGGGACCCCGGTTCATCCCCGCGTGTGCGGGGAACGGTAGATATTCGGCCGGGCGGCTCTCCAAAATTGCGGTTCATCCCCGCGTGTGCGGGGAACGGACCATAAAGCCGTCTTCCCGGACAAACCGCCGCGGTTCATCCCCGCGTGTGCGGGGAACGGTTCCGGCAGCGTTGGAAAATGAAACAACGCGGCGGTTCATCCCCGCGTGTGCGGGGAACGGACGAAAGCGGCTGAAATGGGAAACTGATTGATCGGTTCATCCCCGCGTGTGCGGGGAACGGCGAAATGGCCCCAACGAATTTCCATGCTCATGCGGTTCATCCCCGCGTGTGCGGGGAACGGCCACCTGCGCCGCCCGGCCGAAGCTATATGCCCGGTTCATCCCCGCGTGTGCGGGGAACGGACATTTCATCCCGTTCCGCCTTTAAAACCGGCCGGTTCATCCCCGCGTGTGCGGGGAACGGTACTGGGGCAACCGTATCAACTGGTTCTGCATCGGTTCATCCCCGCGTGTGCGGGGAACGGATTATCAGGCGGTGTTCGCGTACATGGATCGGCGGTTCATCCCCGCGTGTGCGGGGAACGGGACTCGACCGGCGCCCGCAAGCGCTCATTGATCGGTTCATCCCCGCGTGTGCGGGGAACGGGACCGAGCCGACCGCATACACTGACGGAACGTCGGTTCATCCCCGCGTGTGCGGGGAACGGCTCGTCTGCCGGATGAAACTCCGGATCAGACGCGGTTCATCCCCGCGTGTGCGGGGAACGGCATTTGTATTTTTATATGTTGTCGGTATAAACCGGTTCATCCCCGCGTGTGCGGGGAACGGGGATCCATCGATAAAGTTGATAATCGATTCCTCGGTTCATCCCCGCGTGTGCGGGGAACGGTGCACGGCGCCGATTTCACCGGGGCTGTTTGCCGGTTCATCCCCGCGTGTGCGGGGAACGGCCGGCCCTACCGTAACCCTCTTTGCTCCGGACCGGTTCATCCCCGCGTGTGCGGGGAACGGAGTTCATAACCTGGAACATGAAAAAGAAGTGACGGTTCATCCCCGCGTGTGCGGGGAACGGAGCGGATCAACTTGGATTTTCTTCGCCCAGGCCGGTTCATCCCCGCGTGTGCGGGGAACGGACCATTCCCAATGAACTCTGTAGCCTCTCCACCGGTTCATCCCCGCGTGTGCGGGGAACGGTCCGTTGCGCCCCTTCCTTATCGGCTTTTTGCCGGTTCATCCCCGCGTGTGCGGGGAACGGAATGCACTTCGATGATGAGCCAGATCATTATGCGGTTCATCCCCGCGTGTGCGGGGAACGGCGCATCCTGATTTTTACGAGGAGTTGACCGAGCGGTTCATCCCCGCGTGTGCGGGGAACGGTGATATGCTGACATTCTCCAACGAGTCGGTCACGGTTCATCCCCGCGTGTGCGGGGAACGGGCGTCCCCTTGTCAACAAGTTGGTATTGAATGCGGTTCATCCCCGCGTGTGCGGGGAACGGAATGCATACCGCCCGTCTGGGTCAATATGCATCGGTTCATCCCCGCGTGTGCGGGGAACGGCGAGACTACTCGTCCATGCTGAATGCCGGGCGCGGTTCATCCCCGCGTGTGCGGGGAACGGGCTTTTTAAAATGCCGAGGAATTAATGAAAACCGGTTCATCCCCGCGTGTGCGGGGAACGGGGCTTTGGCCCTGCCCCCGGCGCCCCTGGTGGCGGTTCATCCCCGCGTGTGCGGGGAACGGAGTCGCGTTTTCCTGGGATGCGGGTGGATTTCCGGTTCATCCCCGCGTGTGCGGGGAACGGGAGTGATACTCCCCACCCTTGGCAGTGGACACCGGTTCATCCCCGCGTGTGCGGGGAACGGTCCACATACCCGGTCCGATAGGATGACAGCCGCGGTTCATCCCCGCGTGTGCGGGGAACGGGGAGTTGAGCCGGGGAAAATTCCTTTACAACAAGGTTCATCCCCGCGTGTGCGGGGAACGGCATTTGGTGGCGGACAGTCCGTAACTTTCCAACGGTTCATCCCCGCGTGTGCGGGGAACGGCCGTGCCTTTGTCTTTTGCTTCTGTATCCGCACGGTTCATCCCCGCGTGTGCGGGGAACGGCCAACCGCCCGAGCCTTCGCAGCGGTCCCGATCGGTTCATCCCCGCGTGTGCGGGGAACGGATACCCTTTACCGGTTAAAAAACGGCATACGACGGTTCATCCCCGCGTGTGCGGGGAACGGGCAAAAAGTTGCTGCTGGACTCAGACAATACGCGGTTCATCCCCGCGTGTGCGGGGAACGGAATGCAACCACGGCAGGTGCTGCCAGGACTGCCGGTTCATCCCCGCGTGTGCGGGGAACGGGCGCGGGAAGTGCGAACCGGGGCGTTGAACACCGGTTCATCCCCGCGTGTGCGGGGAACGGATTGTTTCAATACAATAAGGTTGATGGTGTTGCGGTTCATCCCCGCGTGTGCGGGGAACGGCGAACTGGCGTGGAAGGTACTCGCTACGGGGCCGGTTCATCCCCGCGTGTGCGGGGAACGGATATCTGCGTATTGCATTAGAACCATCTTACTCGGTTCATCCCCGCGTGTGCGGGGAACGGTCGGTAAAAACCCGCTCGATCAGCATGTTGGCCGGTTCATCCCCGCGTGTGCGGGGAACGGGCGGGCGGGACAATCCTTAAAATCCCGCGGAGCGGTTCATCCCCGCGTGTGCGGGGAACGGATCCGCAATTTTCGAAATCCAGCCGGTAATCGCGGTTCATCCCCGCGTGTGCGGGGAACGGACGTCCACGACATACTTTTGAAGGAACATGGCCGGTTCATCCCCGCGTGTGCGGGGAACGGATAATACCGGGAAGTTCTTCCCGAAGTCGCGCCGGTTCATCCCCGCGTGTGCGGGGAACGGTATGTTTCGACGGTCGGCGACATTATCGGCGACGGTTCATCCCCGCGTGTGCGGGGAACGGGCTCGTTAATAACCTTTATAAGCGGATTAGTACGGTTCATCCCCGCGTGTGCGGGGAACGGGCTTTTGAATCGATTATTTCAAGCCCTGCGCGCGGTTCATCCCCGCGTGTGCGGGGAACGGGTAGCTGGATGTTTGGGCCGGGGGTAAACAAGAGGTTCATCCCCGCGTGTGCGGGGAACGGGAGGCATAGCGCGCGGTAACCGTGAATAATGGCGGTTCATCCCCGCGTGTGCGGGGAACGGGATAGTTCGTCAAGTCTTCGCGCAAAAAATAACGGTTCATCCCCGCGTGTGCGGGGAACGGACTAATTCTATTCAATTGACAATATTGAGTTTTCAAAGAGCAATAAAAAGTACCGAAGAATCAAACGAATTCATCACTTCGATCAGATGGCGCATTTTGATCTTTAGGCGGTAAAAAGGAAACCAGTTTAACACCATCCATCTCAAGTGGAATTCTGCGATTGGAGCCAGTAGTCTCAAAATCATATCCTGATTCTGTGTTGGTACTCCACGCCAATACGGCATTTCCGCTCTCAATCCCGGCAACCACCTGCTCCCAGATCATTTCCCGTATTCGTCTTGAGGCTTTACCTACATAGACCCCTGCTCGAATTTCCAGCAACCATATAGCCAACCTGCCTCGTAGACGCGGCGGGGCATTTTCAACCACGATGACCAGCATCACCCAATCCTTCCTTATTCGGGATGGCAATATCAACCGCTTCTTCATGCATTTTGGGGATAGCGATTTCACCAGCCGCCAGAATTTCCTCTATGGAAGGGATGATTCTATGCAACAGGCGTGTCTGCCGAAAGATGTCGCGACAAGCGAGACGAACTTCCCTTTCGGGCTGCGCTGGATGTCTTGCGGCGATTTTGAACGCCACCGGCACAACAGTTTCAAACTTGAATATATCCGCGATATCATAAACAAAAGATTGGGGCTTGCCTGTATGGATAAAACCAACGGCAGGAGCATAGCCAGCCGCCAAAATAGCCGCCTCGCAAATACCATACAGGCAGGCGGTGGCCGACGATAAACACCGGTTGGGCACATCCCCGCTGCCCCATTCTGTATGGTCGTAATTCCGGTTTTTCCAGGTCACCCGGTATTGCTGGGCAAGCATTTCATACATTTTACGTACACGCGCCCCCTCGATTCCTCGCAATTGCTCAATGCTGCGTCTGGCAGGCGGTTCCTCCTTGAAACGCATGGCGTACATTTTTCTTACCACCTTCAGTCGTGCCGCATCATCCAACGCCAATTTAGCCTGATACAGCAACCGATCGGAGCGAGCACCTCCCGGCTGCCCGGCAGAATACAACCGTACGCCCGCTTCGCCGACCCATACCAGCAGACATCCCACACGGGCAGACAGGACAGCGGCGGCATGGGATACACGTGTCCCAGGTTCCAGCATCAGACAGGCAACACCACCCACCGGGATATGGGTGCGCACGCCGTTTTTATCCACTAGCACAAAAGCCCCATCGAGTACGTCAAGTTGACCTTTTTCCACAAACAATACCGACAAGCGATCCTTGATGGGAATGGGCTTGAGGGGCGGTAATATGGGATCGGCCATCATTCACCTTTCGTGTAAAGAACGGATGCTATACAGGCTATTATTTCTTCTTGCCTCGTTTTCCTGACAGACGCTTTCTGATCTCCGGTTCAAGCAGATAGTTTTCCGGCGTGACAACGCTCTCTCCTGTCTCCGCCTCCAGCTTTTCCCGCGCCTCCCCGGATATTCGTCCGCCCTTTCGCGCCGCCACCTTGTTTTCAAAAAATCCCCTGGCATCCTGCTTCCTCACGATTTCGGTGGTGGCCGCTTCACCCAGCATGGAAAAAATCAGTTCAAGGTCGGTCATATGATCCCGCAAGTTCTGTCGGTCCAGTCCCTTATATTTTTTATACTCCCCCGGTGTCATTCCGAAGGCGGCCTTGCTGATTTCCGAGGTCAGGATGGCGTATTCCGGCTCCCCTTTCACGTCACGTTTCTTCCATTCCTCGGTCAACTCCGCCCTGACGGCGATCCCCCGCATCCGCTTTTCAATCCAGTCCTCGGAATATCCCTTGGCCTTGTACAACTCACGGGTACGTTTCGAGGCCAGCTCCGGGTCTTCGATCTCCTGCACCCGCTCATACCCGATCTTGGCCAACCACCGTTTGAATGGTTCGGCCTTGGGGGAAGGAATGGATTGGATGATACGAAAAATGCCTTCGGTGTTAGCGCATAACATCCGCTGCTGTCCGCCGGTTGTTTCAATCGAAAGGGTATGTACAATCTGTACCCACCCTTTACCCAATTCCGGATCACGCTGCTTCATTCGCTGAATATATTGCTTGGGATCTTTCGAATCGATCAAGGCGAGCACGACATCCTCAACTACAAACCACCATTCATTGTTATGCAATGTCCTCCGAATACTCTTATTCTTGAAAACGACTAATTTGGTTTCCATACGTCACCTCATATTCGTTTTACAAGCAACAATCCGCAACCAAAGGCCTTGGATCGGCCAATCCCTCTAAATAATGCCTCTCTAAATTGTTCAACATCTGTAACCTCTAAAGCGCCAAGAAAATCCACAGAACTAAACCCCGACTTTTTTCCTTTGTCAGCTTTTATTGGATGCCACTGGTAAGCGCTGCTCTGGAGTTTACATTGCCCGCTATAATCCCTATCAAGTGAGAAACCATGCTTTTCGCCCTGCTTTATCACCCATTTTTCAAGTGCATCATCAATATTTGCCTTGATGGACCATTCCAGCTTGTCCTGCAACGGCATTGATGGCCGCAGGCGATCCGAGTATCGTAAATCGTCTTTTAAAAATGCAGTCAGTCGTTCATCCAATGCAAGGCCGCCATGAGTTAAAAGCGCTCTCTTATATTCCTTTTTTTCGGGTTCAGGGGGCAAACAAGATTGCAGATCGAGTTCCGCGCATAGTGAAGTCAGAAATTTTTTTTGAGCATCCATGACAACATCATGACGAACACGCTTTTTTGTCAGTTTATTTTTATCCGCAACCTGGCGAAAACTGCGCTCCTTCAAATAAAGCTCTGGATTATCTCTATCAACTTTTTTGGACGCTACGGGATTGGCCCGTAATTCAAAATTCAGCCGGTCCCCATTTTGCAGCTTTGGATGATACTCTCTCGCCTCGACCAGGAAAAAGGGGCTTTCTAAAAAAGGTCTGTTTGAAGAAATAACATAGTAAAGAGGCTCCCCTCGCACACCGGCCTTTGCAGGGAACTGTTCACGGGCAATTTCCTCCCGGTAAAGAAAGTTTCTCTGTCTTTCGTTTGAGAACAGATCCCATAAGAGGCGGTGCTTATTGTAGGGGCTGTCGGTGAGAATCTTTGCCAGTTGTGTACTTCTGAAGATTTCCGGTCTTATTCGGATACGGGAGAAATGCATTATTCACCTCCCGAACAGTGAAAGTAATGTTCTTGGCGTGTTGAAAACTGCCACCGTATTCTGGATAAAGGCTGATCATGCCTCGTTCGGGTTAGCATCCCGCTCAAATCGAGTGTGTCCGAAAAATCGGATACTGTACCTTCCCAATAATAGTGACGATCATCAGATTGTCGCAGCCAATAAACATCGTGACGGGGCAGCGAATCATCATTAGTCGGCATCATAGGTTTATGGATATAGTTCTTGAATGCCTCGAAATAATTTTTCTTGTCCTCAATGATCTGGGGATTCATCGGGGCGGCCAGTGGGCAGGATTTACGCCCCAAATAAAGATGAAACAAAGGCTTTTCCAGATGCTTTTTTATGGTTTTGAGATCATGTGGGGCATTCTGCGATGCTCTAACTGCCACCAGTGCAAGGGCGTCTATGCGATATTCGCGGCTGGATAGAATGGTCCCCAAGCGGGCTTTTCCAAGCAATAACTCGTCGCGGCGTGTACGATAATTGAAGTTGCCTATTGAGTCAGGAACTTGAGCTGTATGGAAATCCCGCAAGAGTGTTCCGTGGGTGTTAACCTCCACAGCTAACGCATAGCCCTGTTGCATCATAAGTTGTTTCTCAGTATCGCAGCGCTTGATACCCAGGGCTGCCGAGAGCAGACCAACAATCGCCGATTTTCCAGGACAACTCGCGGTGTGGCGGGTTTCGCCTACGGCAATATCGCCCCAACTGGCCAAGGGGCCATAGAGGCGGAACAATAGATAGTCCATATCAGCCTCCTACTTTGCCGACAAAATCCAGCAATTTCTCAAAAGGAGTTTTCTCCTTATCCGAACGCTTAAGGCCTTCCTTACCGTTTTCTTCATTCATGGAAGCGATAACATTTAATTCAAATCGATCATCAGCACACTTGCCATACACACGGTCAAAGCCGTCTCTTTGCTTGATCAGCGCTGCAATAGACTCATGGATAAAATCATCATGTTCACGATGGTTGATCGGCTTTAAAAATGCCACCGATAATGAACGCGGCTGCTGGTCACCTTTTTCAGCCAATACATAAGAGGCATAAGCTCGGGAGGCAAAACTATTCTGCTTGCCCTCAGGAGCAACCTTGACCGCCACTTCGGTTAACGCACGGATAGCTTTATTGGCTAATTCTACATTCCCGCCCAAATTTTGATTCAACAGTTCACGGTTAATGCAGATATAGGAGTAAAATAGGCCCGCAGCGAAACGGGTTTCACCTATGTGGGCTGCACCCATATCCTCCAATCCATTGTTCAAGTCATCAACCGCCGTAAAGTAATCGTCTTCAATTGCTATCGAATGAACACTGATAGCATGTGCGACTTGACAAGCGGCTTCTACATTATAGGCTGGTTTTGATGCGAGCATACGGCCAAAGAGTGCGATATCTACAGCATGCATCTTTTGACGCAAAATCTTTAATTCGTTTTCTGCAGGTGTCTCTCTTTTTTGCGCTATAGAATTTGTCAGGGCGTTTATGGCTTTTTCTTCTTCAGTGTCGAAAAATGCCAATTGCTCTATTTCAAGTTCAACTAATTCTCTTTTTTCAATCTCTACCTCACTTAGATCTTTCAAACCCTCTTTTTCTTTTTTTGAAAGCTCTTTAAGCTTTCCGAAAACTCCGGCAATGGGTTTAGTCCACTCAATTGCTTTTTTGTGATCTATCCCATTGCTTTTTAGGATGTTGTAGATTTTAAGGCCCATTTCTTTCGTTCGAATTCCGATATGGGTGGCCATGGCTTTTTCAAAAATGTCGGAAGTCCGCCAAGTTCGTTTCAGGCATTGCGATGAAATGCGCAATCGATCATACCCCCCCAACTTCACGGTTTTTGGATTTCCAAGATCATCACGGTTCAGGTTCGCTGGTGGATATGCGGTCAACAAATGTAGCTGAATAAAACGGCTCATAATCATTCTCCTCTATTTGGTTTCTTTGGATAATGCGGTAAAATAATCTGTTGCCCACTGCACTGATAGACGTTTGGTCGGTTCCCGATCAATCTGATTGTTAAATTCCCTATGCCAATGGATGATGTTACTGGCCAAAGAGCTAATATTGACCTTGCCATTCAGCAAACGAATTGCCTGTAGGACGCGGTGGTAAAACTCATCGGTGGTCCTGCTTTTCTGTAATTGCTGGAAGCGTAGTTCACTCATTGGAGGGTTTTTACCTTTGACCGGCATCGCAAGCTGTTCTGCAAAGGACGCCATTTTAGGTGGCTTGTTATCACTTTTTGATTGATAACCTCTGCTCAAGGTCTGCGTGTCCTCTTTTACATGTGACACCAAGCCTGCCACTGCCGCACTGGTGAAAAAGAGCTGTTCGCCTATCCAGCTTTTCGGCATTCTTTGCAGGAAGTGAAAGAAAGCATCAGTCAATAAAATGTCTTCCGGTCTTTCGCCTCGTCGCAGTCGTGCACGGTCTCCACGATTGTCGTTCAGCCATTGGTGCCATCGTTGCAAGGCTTTTTGCTCTTCCAAATTTAGAAAGTCGTACTTCACGCTACCACCTCCATCTGTTTTTCAAATTCATTAATATCTTTTAGGAATGACGTTTTCTTGGGGTATAATGCTCTAAGCAAATAGTTTTTTGCCTCCACTACACGCTTTAGATCTATTCCATCAACAACCTCGCCCAATACGTTCCGATCAAAATATATACGACAGTGCTTTTGGATTGCTTTTACCCAAGACACATATATCTGTAGCGGTTTAGCAGGTGTATTTCCATAAGCGATTAATTCTTTGAGCATAGCTGAAAAGGGTTTTTCTAAGCTCTCCCAGTAGTCGGATTCGATGTTTTTATATGAGCTTAAATGCCCCGCTTTATTGATAGCGCTTGTTACGTGATTCCATTTTTGTTTTCCGCTGTTATCCGTTTGAGGCTTAAACCAAGCCCTGATCAGCGAAAAGCGAAGTTCATCTATCAACTGCTCGGCAAGCTGCAATGCTTCTGAGACATGATCTTTCAGGGCTTGGACACCATCATCGAGTGCCTGAAATGTCGGCATACTGGTTTCATACCAGCATTTTACATTCGCATTGGTTGCATCATAGCCAAAACACCAGAGCCTTGTATTGGTGACATGGCGCTTTTCATCATAATAATGCTTAACAGCCAAAGCTCTGCCCCAACGCATTTTCCTGTTTTTTTCATCCGCATATTCATCATAATTTAGTGAGACCCACTGCCTGAATCCATCTCCAGCGCATCTTCCTTCAATCGCCTTTGGGAATTTGTCTTTTGCTGTTCGGGTATAGGGGGTTAGTGGATGTGCCCATCCATTGGTGTAATAAACGCCATTATGGATTCGCTTATAAAATCTTACTCCATGTTCAATATCGTCCCCCGATACATCGCACTGACCTTTCACCGGTTCTATTTTTAGCCTGATACGTCTTGGCATCGCCCAATAATGTTGCATTGGATTTGCATCAGATGGCGACGTCGACTCCTTATTGGGGCTAGTGCGCGTTTTTTCCATCCAAGGGAAAATATCAGCAAAACTTTTTTTCTCCGGATCACCCGGAATCAAATCCATATCCTCCTTGTAGATCACATTCAGCCATAGCTTTTGCCATAAAAAGCATTGATTCGAATAAGGCATTATCAGCGTTGTCAGTGGGGCATTACCCCTGAGCCCGACTCGGTGCTTCCCCCAGGCTAAAACACCGGTGATCTGCAGATTGTACAAGGCCAATGCCGCCCAGTAAGGAGATACAAGCACAATTTGTCTCGATTTAACGAACAGATCCTTGTTTTCTTTCCGAGTATTGTCGCTTAATGCGCCGCCGATCAAATCTTCAATGGGCAGCCATTCTCCCTCAAAGTCGTCATGGTCTTGCATGAATCCAGCACCATTACTGAAATCGATTGAAAAAGCATCTTTCTCCTTTTCCAAAGCTGCTCGCAGGTCGGTCGCCGATGGTAATTTTTCCCAATAATCTTTCCAAGCATCTTCATCTTCAGGTGCGAAACAGGTTTGCAACAGTCCAATCAGGAATTGATAGATCGCACCCTGGAAATCAGGACGCGGCGCCGTGATCTCAACAACCGGATTTTCAGGCTCGGCGATCTGCCAGGGCATAATGGTATCGGGTTTATCATCCGCACGAATGACCGGAATCCATGGGTCGGTGATCAGGTTCATAGACTTTCTCCTGTTTCTGGTTGCCAACCATCGGCAGTGTTATAGTAACTTGTTGTTTCGTATGTGAGCGGGAAAACCTCAAGCCAACGAAGGAAATTAACTTCGGCTTTTAGATCTTCGATCCGCTTTTGCATGGCTGCTGAAATTTGCTGCTTGGCTTTTTTCCACTCATACTCAGGTATTTTTACAGTGCTCATCGCCCATTCATGGTGCGAAACTTTGGCGTAAGGCTGCAATTGCCCTTGGATAAATCTTGCAAGAGCAACAGTAACCGTCTCCTGTTCGGTCAAGCGTGTCGGAATATGGATTTCTTCATCCCAATCGCCACTGGATCTGGTGTAACCCTTGTTTAATTTTAGCGCGTTCAGGTTCGCCATGCTCTTTTTCGACTGATCTTTGCCAATTGCATCATAGGAATCTCTTCTCAATTTTTCTGGAATGCTATCTTCTGCACAATGCGAATAGACACCTTCGATCAAGCTCCTGGCATCATCCGGCATGGTGAACTTTCCTTTTCCATCATTCAACAACAGTTTGGCCGTCAACCAGAGCTGGCCGACATGAGGGTAAACCGCCTGAGTGCCTTCCTGATGCGTTTTCAACCAGCTCGCATCAGCATCTTCCTTTGGATAAGGTGCAAATAGGTAAAGAATCGCTGTTCCGCGTTGGTCTTTGGCATCCAACTCCCTGATCCGGTTGCCTTGCCCATCGCGAATATGCCGGCGCAGACGTCCTGCCCTTTGAATGATGAGGTCAATCGGAGCAAGATCAGTAATCAACACGTCAAAATCCAAATCCAGCGATTGTTCAACAACCTGAGTGGCAATCAGCACTTGCCCTTTCCGATCTTCATGATTCGATTTTTCGCCGAATCTCTCCTCTGTATCCGATTCAATCCGTTGTCTATCAACCATTGCAAACCGGCTATGAAACAGGTGTAGATGCCCCTTGTCCAACCAATCACTTTCTGCCAAAAGACGGTGGGACGCTCGCGCCGCTTTTACAGTATTTCTAATCCAGCAAACGCACTGACCTTTGTTTATTGCTTGCTGAATTTGGTCAATTACCGCCTTTCCCGTTTCCAGATGTCCGATCATTACCGTGCGTTTCACTTCTTCACGAGTATCGATGGATTTTTCTACCTCGCCCGCTGTCGGTGAATGTGTGGCCAGCGGGTAGGCATTACTATAAATCTCGATGTTTGAATCGCCAAGGCCGCGATGAAATGCAGCGACCAGATCTTCACGCATGGTTTGCGGTAATGTAGCTGATAACAGAATCACACTTCCGCCCTGCCTTGCATGTATCTCCAGCAATGCATCAAGTAATTTTTGCATGTAGCTGTCATAAGCGTGAACCTCGTCTACCAGCAGCACCTTACGCCCAAGGCCAAGAAGTCGCAAGGCTTGGTGTCTTGCAGGCAACACAGCCAGCAAAGCCTGGTCAAGGGTACCAACACCCACATCAGCCAGCAATGCCTTTTTCCGACTATCAGCGAGCCATGCATTGCAATAAGCCGTGGCGGTTAACTCCTGTTCTTGATCATCATGGCTTTCTGTATAATTCAAGTCTGTTTTCTGATTCGCCGGGAGAAGTACGGATTCGCGAAACACATCTGACAGTTCCCTCGCCCCATGAGCCAATACCAATGAGGGCAAATCACTGTTTTCATAAAATCGGCGATATACTTGTCCCAACCTCCGATACATGGCATTGGCGGTAGCCATCGTTGGCAATGCCACATAAAGTCCATCTGCTAATCCGGCATTTAACAAACGGTGTGTTAGAGTCAAAGCAGCTTCTGTTTTACCGGCGCCTGTGACATCTTCGAGAATGAAAAGCTGCGGTTTATCATTTAACGGTTCATTGGTTGCATATACCTGTAACGGCGTCGGTTGTTTGATAAACGGGAACAGGTTGCTTAGGCCTTGAAACAGGCTCACTTTTGGCTTTGCAGGCATGGATTGAATCGCAATTTCTGCGGAGGGCAAAGCGCGTTTATACCAATAGACAGTCAAATCCTCCGGTTCGCTATGATAACTGAAATACTCCTGGTTTGATCCTATCCAGTCCGCCAGAACTGCGAGTCCGGCGAGTTGCCATGAGGCGGTTTTCAGCCGTTGTTTAAGATCAATATCGCGCAAGACCGCATGTTCAAACTCGGAAAGAAACAAGCTGTATACGTCTTGGACAAAATGACAGGCTGCCTCCTCATCTTCCGGTTCAAAAAAATTTGAAATTCGGCCGCCTGATTTTTTCGGCGGCATGCCATGATGACCTGTAACAATTTCCAGCCACCGCTCAATTTTTTTCAACCATTCATCGCTACCTGGAAGCTGCTTTTCAAGTTGAACAGATAGCCTATCCTGCCATAACCAGAATCCAAGAGTATCATGACGCTCATTGTATTGCATTCTTGGGTTGGCCTTAACCAAATCAGAAGACAGTTCAATTTTCAACCCTTGGAAAGCTCTTGAGAATTTGCCTATATCATGAAGTGCCAAACAAAAGATAAAAAAAGCGCGCAACCAGCGTGTCTCGACCTTAAGCTGTGCTGCTAAGTGAATGCAAAGAGGTTTTTGCGGATTCAGCAAAATCCAACCAACTGCCGCTACATCAAGGCAGTGATACACCAGTGGATGCCACTTAGGTTCGCCGATATAGTTTGGATCAGCTTTCCCCCAATAATTAAAATAACCTGGAACCATGGTCTTGTTGCTATGATTCAAAAGACTTCCTCCAGTTCATGTTTTATTCAACTATTCATTTTTCTTAATGTCTTCAACAATATCCATGCTCACTATAAAAATTTCGCCAACGCTACCCGCGTATCGTTTCAGAATTGAAATTTGAGATGCCGGGCGCCGCTGGCGCCAATTTCAAAACTGCCATTTCAAATTTCAAATCTCTCACTCCTTTTCCCTTTCCATTTTGAATTTCCGCAACGGATGCTCCGGCGGCAGATGATCCAGCAACTCCTTTTCAAAGGCTTCCGCCTCTTTGTTCGCAAAGTAACGACTTTTGGTTTTTTTATTCAGATGACGCTGACCGGCTATGTCGGAATTCTGCAAATGATCGGCCCAGGCGCGTAGTTGGCGGGAGCAGCTTTCGGCGAGGGATTTGAGATTTGAAATTTGAGATTTGAGAGGAATGGATTCTTGGGATTTGGGATTTGGAAGCCGGGATTGAGGAGCGGAAAATCGTGAATCAAAGGAATTGGGTTTTTGCGCCGTTGTTTTTGATTTCAAATCTGACATTTCAAATCTCAAATCTCCATACCTGCGTTCGATGAAACACAGCATGGACCGGACTTCGCCAGCCGATCCCCTGGCGATATAGAGGAATGCCAGCAGCTCTTTGGTGGTGCCGCGTTCAAAGCCTTCGGCGATGTTGTTGGAAACCGAAAGAGCGGCGCGCTCGATCTGGTCCCGCAGGCTCCGACTGCCCGGCCAGCCGCATTTTTCGGTCAGGTCATAAACGCCTTCCGCCAGACGCAGGGCGTCCTGCCAAACCGGGACTTCCTCAAAACGTGCATAGGTCATGGGATCGTCTCCCTTTCCTTCAAATTTTTGGGACCTCGTATTGGGTCATCACTGCTACGATCTCCTCGATCTCCGGGTTGCCGGGGGCCGCCTGCCGCGCCGCCGCCGCCAGATCCCACAAACGGCCGTTGGGGGTCAGCAGGCGGCGGGAGCAGTCGGGCTCGCAGAAATCGCTTTCCTGGTAAAAGGCCTTGATCCGGCGGTCGAAATCGTCCTTCAATTCCTGTTTGATCAGGGCCAGCTCTTCCAGGCGGTACAGAAAAGTCTGGGCGGAGATGCCGAAGCGGTGCTTGAGGCGCAGCAGGAGTTCGTAGGACCATTGGCCGGGCGAGATGCCGAGCTGGGCCACGGTTTCCCGGACGGCCGGCGCCGGCATGAGAAAACAGGCGGCAAAGCGCCGGGCCGCGCGATGGGCCGTGAAGGGTTTTCCCGGGTCATGGTGCGGGCTTTCCGGTTCGGTTTGTCCAGCGGCGGTCTCGGCGGGAAACGGGTCGCCGCCCTGTTGGAGGGCCGCCGTCAGGATCAGAACCCGCCCGAATTCGTAAATCAGTTTGAACAACTGGCGTTCGGAGTTGAGGCGGCTGTTCAGAAAAAAGAAGGCATTCTGGTTACGGCGGTCGAAATACGAAAAACTTTCCGTGGTTTTGGCCATGGGCACCACCAGGACCCGCAGGCCCGTGTTTTCGAACAGCTCGAAATAATCGAAGACCACGCCATTCTCGATTCCCATGTACCGCCGCGCGTCCCGGGCAAGGACTTCCATGCCGGCCGGCTCCGGCGAAAAGGGAATCAGCAGTGGAACCCGGGCGTGCTTGGGGGCCCGGCAGATATCCTCCAGGCTGCTGAAGGCATTGATCAGGTCGGCGGCCATGATCCGGATTTTCCGCGGCAGCGGCGGCCCGCCGCTGTTGTTGAGGGTGCAGATGAACGGATCGCCGGTTTCCTCCACCTGGCGCATCAGCCGGGCCTGGTCGGTCTCGGAAAACAACATCTCCACGGACACGCCCAGGGCCCGGGAGAGCCGGTACAGGGCTGCGGCGGACGGGGCGTTTTCCCCCCGCTCCATGCGCCCCAGGGGCACCTCGCCCACCGTGGCCTGGCGCGCCAGTTCGGCAATGGTCCAGCCCCGCTGCCGCCGGAAAAAACGGATATTCCGGCCGATAAACCGAAGATCACCCGACATTTCTCCTCCTCCGGAACCGGATGTTGGAAAGTCGTTCGCTCTGTCTCTATAGATATTATGATGTCTCCGCATATATCGCTTTGTTGTTATTTTTGTCAATATGATTGTTTATTTCACATTTAATATCGTTAAGTGTTTACTCAAGCCACTTCTTCGGGCAATAACATGACGCCAGAAAAGTCATTCCTGATCCGGCAGCCAAGAAATACAACTTGAAAAATGCTGGATGCCGGATCGGGTCCGGCAGGACGAAGACCGAGCTATCCGACTTGGTACCATTTCATCCAATTTCGGTATCCGCGTAATTTTTTTTTGCTACATTGTAAAAAAAACCGGCACCACAGCATGCATCATCGCCCCCTGGCCTGGAGTTGCTGAGCCGATTTTCGCTGATATCATTGATAACCGCCCCCTTCTATTCATCCTTCCCGCCGGATGGCATGAATGTTGCTGTCTCTCACTGAGACATCGAATTGACGCATCCAGACAATTGACATATGAAAATTCAGGGCAGGAGGGAGTATATGGATCACGGGACAACCGGGAAAAAAGCGACGGGTTACGACAAGTACGTGGACTGGAAGATTCTCAGCATACCGTTAACGCTTTTTTTCATCATTCTTCTAATACCCACACCCCACAGCATGAAAGATGTTGGAACCGAATATAAGATCGGGCCCCAGGCTGTTATCAATACGATAACCAGCACTTTGTTTCAAACGGACAGCCATAAAGCCGATCAATGGCAGCTCCTGACGGCGCGCATAATGGAAAAAAACATGCAGATGGGGGCACTGTCCAGGAGTCGCTTCCTCTCCAGGGATGTGAAGTGGTGCAGCAAGGAAGGCATTCCGGCTGTGAAACAGAACTTGGACCAGGCGATCCGATTCATCGATGCCCGGATTACGGATGAAGCCTATGCCGAACTGATGAAAAACATGCTGGCACTCCGCAAGGAGGGACTGGAATATGACCGCCTGGCAGAAGCTGACAAGAAATCGGCCGCCACCGGGGCCTGGCATATCCAGGTGGCGCTGGCAACCACCGTGTTTGTGGTCGGATGCTTCCTGACCGAATGCATCCCGTTGCCTGGCGTGGCCTTCTGTGTGGGGCTGATCTTTGTGTTAACCGGCGTTGTCGGCAGGGAGGAGGTGGCCGGCCTTTACTGGAGCGATTCCGTATGGTTCATCATGGGCAGCCTGATGTTCGCCGCGGCCTTGGTGAAAACCGGCGTGGACAAACGTGTCTGCCTGATGATGTTCAAAAAACTGGCCGTGCCCAGCGTCAAATGGATTACCCTGATCTTTTTCATCGTCATTGCCCCGCTGGCGGCATTTATCTCCGACCATGCCCTGGCCGCCATGTTCCTGCCCATCGGCATGCTGCTATATCAGAACAGCCTGACCCGCGAGGTTCCGGAAGATCCGGAGCTGGGCAAGATCCTGATGATCGGAATCGCCATGGCCTGCAACATCGGTGGGCCAGGCGCTCCTTCCGGCGGGGCCCGGAACGTCATCATGATGACCTATCTCAATGATATGTTCGGAATGGACATCGGATATTACCAATGGATGATCTACGGCATGCCCTTTGTGATCATCATGATTCCGACTACCTGGTTGGTCCTCAACTGGCGGTTCAAACCCACCATCAAATCGCTCGCCCCTGCCATGATCCATCTGGAGACCGAAATCAGCAAGATGGGCGGATGGAACAAGAAGCAGATCTGGGCACTGGGGATCTTCCTGGTGATGATCACCGGATGGTTCACGGAAAAATCGGTCTATGACGCGGGGCTGTTCCCTTACCGGCTCGGTATCGGTGTGATCGCCATCGCCGGCGCCGTGGCCTATATCTTTGCCGGAGTTGTCAACTGGAGGGATTATCAGGAAAAGGTGGACTGGGGCGTTGTCTGGTTGTATGCAGGCGCCTTGATTTTCGGCCGCGTTCTGGATTCCACCGGTGCCGCCTACTGGATTGCCAGAAGCGTCATGGACCTGCTTGCACCGTTGGGAATGAATTCCGGTCTCCCGCTGATAGCGGTTTCCAACGGCTTGACGGCCATCGTGACGAACCTGATGGCGGATGGCCCTGCAGCAGCGGCAGTCGGCCCCGTGACCCTGAACATGGCCGGCTTGGCCCATCCGGGAACTACCTTTCTCCCGTTCATGGCCATTTCAACAGCCATTGCATCATCTTTCGCATACTGCCTGATCATCGGCACGCCGCCCAATGCCATCGTATACGCCAGTGGATATCTGGAGCCCAAGGATTTTCTCCGGATCGGCGTTCCGATCTGGTTCATTTCCCAGATCTTGCTGGGGCTGTTGGTGGGACTGTATTGGACCTTCGTCGGGTTCGGCGAACTACCCGGCTTTTGACAATGCGGGAAATGGGTGAACCGCAAGACATCTTGCAAAGGATGCGGCGACAAGGAGGAAAACATGGACAGCGACTATGCAACAAACGAAGAGCGGAAGGCCAAGGGGCTGTTCCACTACCGCGATGGACGGCTGTATTTTTCCAGGCAGCTGGAACGCCGGTTGTTTTTCGCCGGAACGATCATCATGCTGATCTGGGGCTTTATCGTCAAGATCGGGTTATTATAACCGGGGGCAATCCATGATGTCACCGACCGGAACCTTCTCCCTTGCAACCCATGGGCGGACATTGATGCAGCTGGTAACTGCACCGGGAGTTTTCTTTGAAAACAGTCGGGACCGTCTGGTTTCGACTGCTCCTCTGGTGTTTCTAGCGTTTTCCGCCGTGCTGTTCACGGTCCTGACGCTGGTTTTTCAGCCAGGCACACGATCGCCGCTGGTTGCCGCCATTCTCATGGGCAACGCCTTCGGCATGGTGTTGATCCTGTCATTTATCAGCTACCTGGTGATGGTACTCAGCATGGGGAAAAGAACGGGCTACCGGCAAATGATCGGCGTGTTCGCTTACGCATCCGGAGCCGGCATGATGATCGCCTGGATTCCGCATATGCTGATCCTGTCCGAACCCTGGCGCTGGTTCCTTGTGGGCATGGGCCTGGCCAAGGGACTGGGCCTGAAATGGACCGGAAGCCTCTGGATCATTTTCTGCGCCGTCACGGTGATGACGATTCTGTTCCGATCCGTTTTGCCGCTTTTGCATGCATGAAGGAATGGTGATTCATCCGGAAAATACAGCCGGATCGAAATAAAATGAAACCAAAAGGAGAAAATATATGCATGACAATATCAAAATACTCATGGTGGACGATGAAAGCAAATTCCGGGAGACAACCCAGAAAATTCTGAACCGTAAGGGGTTTAACACCATCCTTGCTGCGGATGGAACGGAAGCCCTCACCAAACTGGACGAAAATCCGGACGTCGTGATCCTGGATATCAAAATGCCGGGTATGGACGGACATTCGGTTCTCAAGGAGATCAAAAACCGGAAACCGGATATTCCCGTCATTATGCTTACCGGCCATGGCGCGCTTCCGTCCGCCGAGGATGCCTATGTTTCCGGTGCCTTCGATTACCTGTCCAAACCCTGCGATATCGAGCTGCTGACGGACCGCATCAAAGATGCATGTCACCAAAAGGGCAGGAAAGTCAACGAGGAGGAAACCTTAGTCAAGCATGTCATGGTGCCATTCGAGGAATACACCACCATCCAGGAGACCGGAAGTGTGCGGGAAGCGGTCGCCAAACTGAGAGCGTCCTTTTTCTCCAAGTTGTCCACCAGCCGTCTCATGGAAACCGGGCATCGTTCGGTTCTGGTCATGGACAATCAGAATAAGGTGGTCGGTATCCTGACCATCATCGATCTGATGGAGGCCATTATGCCCCGGTATTTGTCGGCACCCAAACCTTCCATGGCGGACAGTATTGAGTTTTCTCCCATGTTCTGGAAGGGAATGTTCTCGAGGGAAGTGGAAAAAATCGCGGATAAACAGGTTCACGAGATTATGTCGCCTGTTCCGCAGGAGATCGACGCCAATGCGAATCTGATGGAAGCGTCTTATATGATGATCAAAAGCAAGAACAGGCGACTCGTGGTAGTGGAGGGAGGCAAACCTGCGGGCATCATCCGGGAACAGGACCTGTTCTTTGTGATGGAACGATTGTTCCGGAACGAATCCGACGCCTGAAAAAAGTAGCTGCGCCAGGGGTAGGGGGCCAGCCAGGCCCTACCCTTTGAGGCGGAATGACGATTTAAAGGGGATGCAACACCGCGCCGGCCGGCCGCGGTTATTTCTTGCCGATCTCGCCGATCAGTTCCTTGATGATGCCGGCGACATTCCGGCCGCGTTCCCGGGCAATGCGGTGGGCTTCGTCCACGATCCGTTCCGCCTGCTTCCGGATGGCGGCGGGATCGGGCAAGGGAATGCCGGCGCGCTGGTATTTCCATTGCAGCAGTCTGGCCGCCAGGTTTTCTTCCTGGGTCCTGAAAAATCCCTTCATTTATGTCAAACTCCTTTTGGGCGGGTTTCCCAGGATCCGGGTCAGCGCGTTCTCCAGAATCAGGCGGGGGGATTGGGCCGAGGATTTCATCCGCAGATCCGCAGCATGGGGGATCCTCAACCCGTCCACCAGTTCGGCGAGGGAGAAATTCCCGGATTTGCGCACCAGGAGATAAACCGGATACGGATTGTTCGGATTGGCGCCGATTCCCGTATCCGCCTCCCCTTTCTTCTTGGAGCGCCTGTCGGCTTTTTTCCCCGCCGGCGGCAGGGCCTCCTCCCGGTCGTCGCCCATGACCGAAAGTTCCGCGTCGAAGCGTTCCATGGCCGGCAGCACCGCCGCCTTGAATTGGGGGAAGGGCATGTCCTTTTGCCAGGCCCTGCCATGCCGGCTTTCGGTGAAATCCTTCACCACGATCAGTTTGCGAATCTGCTTGGCCAGGGCGGACAAGAGCTGCAAGGGATGGAAACCGTCCGCCAGCATTGAATCCAGGCAAATCAAGGCTTTTGACAGCTCCCGGCCCGAAAGGGCACCGGTGAGCTCAAAGATCGGATCCTGCCGGGTTCGGCGCAGCACGGCCCGGACATCGTCGGCGGTGATCATCTGCCGGTCGCCGACATAACTGACCAGGGTATCGATATTGCCGGCGAAAAAGCGCGGATCCGCGCCGGTCAACTCCGCCAGGGCTGCGTAGGCCGCCTTGTCCATCCGCTTGCAGCTGCCGGCCAGATGCTCTGGTACACCTTGCGCCGCTTGTCCACCAGATCGGTGGTGATGATCGACAGGTTCCCCTTGGGGAACGGCAGCCGGGTGCACGCCGAGGATGTGGCCCTCTGTAGGGTGGACGGCACCAGTTTTCCGGCGGAATGCTGGTCCCATCCCCAGATCATGGATGGGGAAATCATCGGTGCGGTGGTGACGTTCATCGATATTACGGAACGTAAACTCGTAACCCGGGAACGCGAACGGCTGGTGAACGAACTCCAGGAAGCCCTGGCAAACATCAAAACCCTGAGGGTGGTCTTACCAGCGTTACCCGTCTACGACAGATCCGCGATGATCATGCCGCATGTATGCAGCCCGCTGCGCATGACCCCGGTGTATCCACCCCCCGGAAAGCCCCACGCGCCCGCAAGATACAATCCTTCAACCGGTGTGTCATTCTTGATCCGGCTCATGAAGTGATTGTCCATGGACTGCTCGTAACCATATATGGCCCCGCCGGGATTTCTGGTGTATCGAAGATTGGTTAGGGGTGTGGAGGATTCCGATTCCTCGATCATGGTCCGCAACCCCGGAATGAAACGGGCCTCCACCCGCCGGAGCAGGATGTCGGTTATCGCCCGTTTCCGCCGGTAATACGCCCCTTTTTTCCCGGCGACATAATCCGCTTCAAAGCCTTTCCAGGGCTCATAACCCGAGAGAAAGGTGATCATGACCGTAGATTTGCCGGGGGGGGAATAGCCCTGGAAATAATTGTCGAAGAGGGTGACGGAATAACCGACTTTTTCCGGATCGCATTGGAGGGCCTGCTGGAAACCGGCCTCCACGCCATCCATGGCGGCGGCATGGATGCAACAGCCCGGTATTTTTCCGCGGAGGTCTGCGTTGAGCCCCAGCCAGATGCAAAAAGAGGACAGACTCGGGCGCAGCGCCCCAATGTGCGCGGAATAATCGGCATAGTCCCTGTCGGTTTCCAGCAGCTTGTGAAAGGTGTCCGGCAGATTCGCATTGCTCACGACGATGCCGGCCGGCAGGGTATTCCCATCAGCCAGGCGGACGCCGCGGACAACCCCGTCTTTGGCCAGGATGTTATTCACCGGTGTATTCAGCATTACCTGTCCGCCGTTTTCCCTGATGACCTCCACCAGGGCCTGGCTCAGGCGCTGGGACTGGCCGCGAATATACCAGGAACCGTTTTGCAGATAATCCGCCGTGGCGTTGGCATAATAGAAACCGGAAAGCCGCGATGGCGGCAGGCCGTAATATCCGCAGAGATAACTGAGAAGATTCCTGAGTTCCGGGTCGGCGACATGCTCGTCCAGCAAATCCGCCAGGGTTTTGTTCCGGATATTCCACATCCGGGAATACTGGAAGGGAAAGAACAGGTGGACGTATTGATTGTTTTTCAAAAAAAGCTGATAAACCTCTTCATGGACCCCCAGCATTTCGGCAACGAAATTCCGGATGCCATGCTTTTCGCCGGGATAATAGGCCGACAGCAGCCGGATATAGGCTTCCGGATCCCGATCCGGAAGCAGAAAATCCTTCCCGTTGGTCACCAGACGATGGGCCTGGGTCAATTCCACCAGGTCCAGCTTATCAAGCAGTCCGAGTTCCTTGAAAATCCGGTGGGTTTCATTGCCCTTGGCGGCGACGGCGTGCAGGGAGACGTCGAATTGAAAGGCGCCGCGCCGGAAACAGGTCGCGTATCCGCCGGGAACATGGTGCTGCTCCACGACCGTGACGGGAAATCCGGCCTTGGCGAGATAAGCGGCGCAGGTCAGCCCGCCCAGGCCGGCGCCGATGACCACCACTGGATATTGTTCCTTGTGGTCCACCGCCAGGGCCGCCTCTTCCACACCGGGCCAGCCCAGAAAAACGGTCGCAGCCGTCATGGCGGAGTATTTGAGAAAATCCCGCCTTGTTCCCCGAGGTCTCTTCATATCCGTCACCTGTCTGTTGCCTGGAAAGGATAGGGTTTTTAGCCCCCCGCGATTCAAGGGGGATGCAACACCGCGCCGGCCGGCCGCGGTTATTTCTTGCCGATTTCGCCGATCAGTTCCTTGATGATGCCGGCGACATTCCGGCCGCGTTCCCGGGCAATGCGGTGGGCTTCGTCCACGATCCGTTCCGCCTGCTTCCGGATGGCGGCGGGATCGGGCAAGGGAATGCCGGCGCGCTGGTATTTCCATTGCAGCAGTCTGGCCGCCAGGTTTTCTTCCTGGGTCCTGAAGAATCCCTTCATTTATGTCAAACTCCTTTTGGGCGGGTTTCCCATGATCCGGGTCAGCGCGTTCTCCAGAATCAGGCGGGGGGATTGGGCCGAGGATTTCATCCGCAGATCCGCAGCATGGAGATTCCTCAATCCGTCCACCAGTTCGGCGAGGGAGAAATTCCCGGATTTGCGCACCAGGAGATAAACCGGATACGGATTGTTCGGATTGGCGCCGATTCCCGTATCCGCCTCCCCTTTCTTCTTGGAGCGCTTGTCGGCTTTTTTCCCCTCCGGCGGCAGGGCATCCTCCCGGTCGTCGCCCATGACCGAAAGTTCCGCGTCGAAGCGTTCCATGGCCGGCAGCACCGCCGCCTTGAATTGGGAGAACGACATGTCCTTTTGCCAGGCCCTGCCATGCCGGCTTTCGGTGAAATCCTTCACCACGATCAGTTTGCGAATCTGCTTGGCCAGGGCGGACAAGAGCTGCAAGGGATGGAAACCGTCTGCCAGCAACGAATCCAGGCAGATCAAGGCTTTTGACAGCTCCCGGTCCGAAAAGGCGCCGGTGAGCTCAAAGATCGGATCCTGCCGGGTTCGGCGCAGCACGGCCCGGACATCGTCGGCGGTGATCATCTGCCGGTCGCCGACATAACTGACCAGCGTATCGATATTGCCGGCGAAAAGGCGCGGATCCGCGCCGGTCAACTCCGCCAGGGCCGCGTAGGCCGCCTTGTCCATCCGCTTGCCGCTGCCGTCCAGCCGCTCCCGGACCGTCTCCTGCAGCAGGGCCTCCTGGGCCTGACGATCCGCCTGGCGATTCCCCTTGGGCATGGAGCAATCCACGATCACGCCGGCCTGTTTGATGCTCTGGTACACCTTGCGCCGCTTGTCCACCAGATCGGTGGTGATGATCAGCAGGTTCCCCTTGGGGAATCCTTTTTCAATGGCCTTTTCCAGGACCCCGGCCTCGTCCGGTGCGTCCGGAACGGATAAATTTTGATTCCGGGCAAATGCAATGGTTTCTTCCAGCCATGCTTCCAGTTCCCCTTCCCCGGAATCGGTTTTCAAGGCCTCTTGCAGGCTATCCGGGTCCGCCTCGTTCAGTTTCAGGTTCAGGGAAGCGAGGAATCGCAGGAGATTCCTGGCGGCCTTGGCGATATCCTTCTGTTGATAGGCCGCCTTTGCGTTTTCCAGCCATTTCCCCTTGTCCTGGCTGGAATAAAAAATCTTGGCGTCCGCAAACGCCACGATCTTGCGCTGGGACAGAAAGGGATAGGTGGCCATGCTTTCCAGCACGCGGAAAACATTCGTCGAATTGCCGTCCAGGACTTCCTGATCGAATCCCCCGCCCTTATCCGGACAGATCCGTTCGATCAGGGAGGACTGGACGGATTTGTACAGATATTCCTCGCCGAAGAGCAGGTATACCGGCGGCACGGCCCCGGTATCCATTTCCCGCAGATAGTTCTGGAACTGTTGGTAAGGGATTTCAGGCATGGTCGGGACTCGTTCCTCTCACGATGCGGCATGGCGGCGGTAAAGCCGGTACAGCATGATCATCGCCAGCAGGGCCAGGGAGGACCCGATCACCTGGGAGATGGAGAAAACCCCCCAGATGAATTCACCGCGGAAATCGCCGCGGAACGTTTCAATGACCGAACGATTGACGCCATACAACAGGATGTAAATCCAGAAAAGCTGGCCGTCGAATTTCATCCGCCGCCGGAACAGCCACAGAAGGCTGAAAATGACCAGGTTATTGATCGCATCATACAGCTGGGTCGGATGCAGGCCGACACCGATGGGCCTGGCCAGGGTATCCGGATTGGAAAACGTCACCGCCCACGGCAGGCTGCAGACCTTGCCATAGCAGCAGCCGGCGCAGAAACAGCCCAGGCGGCCGAACACATGGGCAATGGCCACGGCCGGCGCGAAGATATCCGTCACCTTCCATACCGGCATCCGGTTCTTTTTCAGGTACACCAGACAGACGATCAGGGCGGTGATAAAAGCGCCGTAAAACACGAGCCCGCCATTCCAGATACGAAACACTTCCAGCGGATCGGCCATGAACAGGCGGGGATTGGTGGCCACGTAAAACAGGCGGGCGCCCACCACTCCCGCAATCACCAGATAAAAAGCCAGGTCGGCGATCTTGTCCGGGTCCATGGACTTGCGGCGGGCCTCGCTTCGCGCGACCATCACCGCCACCAGGATGCCGATGGCGATCATCAGGCCATAGGTGTAGAGGGTGAACGGTCCGATTTTGATCAGTATGGGGAACATGGCGACCCTCTATACCGGCATTTTCTTGAACAACAAGTGATAAAGAAATATGGCCATGCCGATGGAAATGGCGCTGTCCGCCACGTTGAAGGCCGGCCAATGCCATTGGTTGACATACACATCCAGAAAATCGATCACCGTGCCGATGCGGATCCGGTCGATGAGGTTGCCGATGGCGCCGCCGAAAATCAGCGCGAAACCCGTGGCGAGCATGGGATGACTTTCGGGCGTGTTCTGGTAGAAATAGAAAATGAAGCCCACGGCCAGCAGCGAAACGACAACAAACAGCAGCACCCGGACGGTCTGACTCTGCCCGGCCATGAAACCGAAGGCCCCGCCCGGATTGTGGATATAGGTGAGATTGAAAAAGCCCGGAATGACGGGTATGGACTCATAGAGCCGCATGGTGTTCACCACCAGGACTTTGGTGAGCTGGTCCAGCCCCACGATCAGGAACGCGACAATCAGCAGTTTTCGGTATTTGGCCGGCATAGGCTCCATTCTGGTTTATTCGGTTTTACCCAGCTCCGCCAGGGCCGCCTGGCATCGGGGACAGGTGTTCGGATAGGCGGCGTTTTTCCCGGTTTCGACATCATAGACCCAGCAACGTTCGCATTTTTCACCGGGAGCGCGCGTCACCCGAATGGAAAGTCCGTCGATCTCACTGCTGTGGCAGGCGCCGTCCAGGGTCCCGTCTTCCCGGAGTTCCGCCTTGGAGACGATGAAAAGACTCCGCAGCTCTTCCCGGTATTCCCCGAGCAGACGGGTCAGATCATCAGCCGCCCGGATGGTCACGGCCGCGTCCAGGGGGTGGCCGATGAGTTTTTGGACCCTGGCCGCCTCCAAGGCCTTGGTCACTTCGCCGCGCACCGCGAGCAACTGATCCCATTTCCGGGCCAATTCCTCATTGCGCCAGCGCGGATCCACATCCGGCAAAACCGTCAGGTGGATGCTCTCGGCCCTGGGTGCCTGTACCGGCATGTATTTCCAGATTTCTTCCGCGGTGAAGGGAAGAATCGGAGCCATGATTTTGGCAACGGCGTCCAGCACCAGATACATGGTTGTCTGGGCGCTGCGGCGGGCGGCCGAGCGGGGCGGCGACGTATACAGCCGGTCCTTGAGGATGTCCAGATAAAAAGCGGACAGATCCACGGCGCAGAAATTGTGCAGGGCATGGTAAATCAGATGGAATTCATACGTGTCGTATGCCCGGTGCGCCTTCCGGACCAGCTCGCCGAGACGATGGAGCGCATAGCGGTCTATATCCGGCATGGATTCGATCGCCATCCCGTCTTGTTCCGGATGAAAGTCCGACAGATTGCCGAGCATGAAACGGCAGGTGTTGCGAATCCTGCGGTAGGCATCGCTCAGTTGCTTCAAGATCTCGTCCGAAATCCGCACATCGTCCCGGTAATCGGAAGCCGCCACCCACAACCGCAGGATCTCGGCGCCGTATTTCCGGATCACCTCCTCCGGAGCGATCACATTGCCGATGGATTTGGACATTTTTTTTCCGGCGGCGTCCACCACGAATCCATGGGTCAGAACGGATTTGTACGGCGCTTTCTGGCGGGTTCCCACGGCAGTCAGCAGCGTGCTGTGAAACCAGCCGCGGTGCTGGTC
Source organism: Thermodesulfobacteriota bacterium (assembly GCA_049320885.1). Classification (GTDB taxonomy): domain Bacteria; phylum Desulfobacterota; class Desulfobacteria; order Desulfobacterales; family SURF-7; genus DYJD01. The sequence goes on from JBMORA010000004.1 coordinate 28,344, forward strand.
GCTGCCTTCCAGATAGAGATCCGCCGGCCAGGCCAGTTGGCTGCGTTCTTCCAGGACCGCCGCATGACTGACACCGGAGTCGAACCAGACATCCAGGATATCCGTCTCCTTTTTAAAACCGTTGTGGCCGCAGGCCGCGCACCGGGCGTCCTCACCGATGAAGGCGGCGGCGTCCTCGTTGAACCAGACATCGGCGCCGCCCGCGTCGAACCGTTCAAACACGTTTTCCGCGATCCGCGGGTTCATCAGCAGGGAATCGCATTTCTCGCAGTAGAACACCGTGATGGGGACCCCCCAGGACCGCTGCCGGGAAACGCACCAGTCGGGCCGGTTGGCGATCATGCCGTGGATCCGTTCCCGGCCCCAGGAGGGGATCCAGCGCACCCGGTCGATTTCGGCCAGGGATTTTTCGCGCAGGCCATTGGTTTCCATGGAAATGAACCATTGCGGCGTGGCCCGGAAAATGACGGGTTTCTTGCAGCGCCAGCAGTGGGGATAGGAATGCCGGATGGATTCCTGGGCGATCAGGGTTCCGGTCTCCTGGAGTTTCTGAATAATGTCCTTATTGGCTTCGAAAACGAAGCGTTGTTGAAAAAAACCGACGTCGTCCGTGAACTTTCCGTTGTCATCCACCGGCGAATAGGGCTCCAGCCCGTATTTCAAGGCGACTTCGTAATCCTCGCGGCCGTGGCCGGGAGCCGTGTGCACGCATCCGGTTCCGGCATCCAGGGTGACATGGTTGCCGAGAACGATCAGGGACGGCCGATCGTACAGGGGATGACGGCAGGTTTTTCGTTCCAGGGCGGCGGGGCTGATTTCCGCGATGATCCGATGCCGGTCGATACCGAAGGATCGCAGGCAGGCGTCCACCAGTTCCCGGGCCACGATGAGCACCTGGTCCGGCTGGGTTTCCACCGCCGCATAAACGAAATCCGGGTGCAGGGCGATGGCCAGGTTGGCGGGCAGGGTCCAGGGGGTGGTGGTCCAGATCACCACCTGCACCGTTTTTCCGGCCAAAGCCGGCAATTCCGGCCCCAGGTCGTCGATCATTTCGAATGTCACGAAAACGGACGGCGAGGTCTCATCGTAATACTCGATCTCGGCTTCCGCCAGCGCGGTTTTGCAACTGCAGCACCAGTGGATCGGTTTTCGGCTGCGGAACAACCCGCCGTTCATGGCGAATTTCATGCATTCCCGGGCGATGATCGCCTCATAGCGGTGGGTCATGGTCAAATAGGGATTTTCCCATTCCCCCATGACCCCCAGACGCTTGAATTCGCTGCGCTGGACATCGATGAACTTCTCGGCATAGGACCGGCAACGCTGCCGGATTTCCACCAGGCTCATGGTCTTTTTTTTGTTTCCGAGTTCCTTGTCCACATTGTGTTCAATGGGCAGGCCGTGACAATCCCACCCCGGCACGTAGGGGGCGTCGAATCCCGCCATCTGCTTTGAACGGACGATGATATCCTTGAGGATTTTGTTCATGGCCGTGCCGATATGAATGTGTCCGTTGGCATAGGGAGGACCGTCATGCAGCAAAAATTTCTTTCGGCCCGCCGAGGCTTGGCGGATTTTATCGTACAGGCGGCTCTCTTCCCAGGAGGTCAATTGTTCCGGTTCGCGCTGGGCAAGGTTGGCTTTCATGGGGAATCGGGTGTCGGGAAGGTTGAGCGTATCTTTATAATTCATACATCCTCCGGAATGGTCATCGAAAACAAAGGCTACGGCTTAAAAGGTTTTATTTTTAAGTCAGATAGCATGAAGGTGTCAAGGAAATATAATGCCGAGCAGGACTCTTTTTCCGCCGGCGGCGGGCAAGGCGTACGACCATGATTCGAGGTGTAACTCCTTGCCGCAAATCTCCCTGCCGTCGGGCAGGGTCATGCGCAGGGTCGCCAGCTCCCGGACTTCCTCGTCGATGGTCTTGGCTTTCATGGCCAGAATCCGGCCACCGGGTTTCAGCAGCGGCAGGGCCAGGGGTATGAAGAGCCTGAGACTGGAAAACGCGCGACTGATGGCCACATCATAGCGGTCGTCCGGCCCCATGGTTTTGCCCAGTTCCTCCACGCGCCCATGCAGGGCCCGGATACCGGTCAGCCCCAGGGTCCGGATCACCTCATTCAGGAAACTGACTTTTTTCCGGACGGCATCGATCATGGTGACGGACAGGGAGGGATGCGCGATTTTCAAGGGCAGACCCGGAAATCCGCCGCCGCTGCCGATATCGATGAGGCGCTCCCCGGGATTCAGCCGCTTTCCGGGGAGCATGCTGTCGATAAAATGTTTGATCACCATCTCCCGGGGCCGGGTGATGCTGGTCAGGTTGGTTTTTTGGTTCCAGCGCCACAACAGTTCGGCGTGGACGCTGCATTGCGTCAGCTGGAGGGCGGTCAGGGGGATATCGCCTTCGGCGGCCGCTTTCTCCAGCAGCCCTTTCCATTCATCCGGGTCCCAGGTCATTCCCGCCCTTCTCTTTTTCCGGCAGCACATCATCAAAGGACATGGTGAGTTCCATCTCGCTGCCTTCGTAGGTGATTTTGGGATTGGGATAGCGGTTTTTAAACACTTGAATCATGGCCGTATTCACCCGCAGAACCGTGGCGGTGAAGGTGGTGAATCCGTTCTCCCTGGCGATCCCCTCCAGAACCCTCAGCAGGTAAGAGCCCACACCCATGTGCTGCAGCTCCTCCTTGACCACGAAAGCCACTTCCGCCACGGTGTCGCTGACCTTGGCGTAGGATGCAATGGCCATGATTTCCTTGTGGCCGCCCTTTTGCACCAGGCCGAGAATCGACATGTTGTTGCGGTAATCCACACTGGCCCACTGACGTTGAAGCATTTCATGAGAAAAAATTCGTATTTTGGCGAAATATCTATAATATACTGTCTTTTCGTGTAGGGAATAGAAGAAATTGCGCGAGGAGAATTCATCCGAGGGCAGCATGGGCCGGAACTCGATGGTTTTGCCGTTGGCCAGCCGCAGGCTGCTCTTGTAGCTTTCCAGAAACAGCAGGTCCTCCCCCG
>JBMORA010000005.1:0-31098 GCA_049320885.1 Thermodesulfobacteriota bacterium
GTTAAGCTCTTTTGCGCCGATGGTACTGCTCGGGAAGCTGGGCGGGAGAGTAGGACGCCGCCGAAAATCCTTTTCAAGCCCGGTCGCAACTAGCCTCCGGGCTTTCTTTTTTTCCTCGACAATCCCCCGGCAAAAAAACCCGCTGCGAAATTTCGCAACGGGTTTTTCGATTACTTTTAATTACAAAAAAGGCCGGTCTTTTTAGTACATGTCATCATCCATACCGCCTGCCGGCATGGCCGCGGATTTTTTTGCCTTCGGTTTTTCAGTGATCATGGCTTCGGTAGTCATCATCAGCCCCGCTACCGAAGCAGCGTTTTGAAGAGCAAATCGAACAACCTTTGTCGGATCAATGACTCCTGCGGCAACAAGATTTTCATACTCCAGGGTTGAAGCGTTAAAACCGTAGTCATTTTTTTCTTCCAGGACTTTTTTCAATACCACTGAGCCTTCGACGCCGGCATTTTCCGCTATCTGGCGAAGAGGTTCGCAGATCGCGCGTTTCAGGATGCGGATGCCGTCCTTTTCTTCGCCGGTGGTCTTAACCGTTTCGAGAGCTTCGATGCAACGGACCAAGGCAACACCGCCTCCGGGAACAATTCCTTCTTCCACTGCGGCACGGGTGGCGTTAAGGGCGTCTTCCACACGGGCCTTCTTTTCTTTCATTTCCGTTTCTGTGGCCGCGCCGATGTTGATGACGGCAACACCACCCACCAGTTTCGCCAACCGCTCCTGCAATTTTTCGCGGTCATAATCCGAAGTGGTGTCCTCAATTTGGGCACGGATTTGTTTCAGACGTCCTTCAATGGCTTTCTTGGTGCCGGCACCGTCGACGATGGTGGTGTTTTCTTTGGTGATGGTCACGCTCTTGCATTTTCCGAGATCGGCAATGGTGGTGCTTTCCAATTTTACACCTACATCCTCAGAAATCACCTGCCCTCCTGTCAGTATGGCAATATCCTCCAGCATGGCCTTACGACGGTCGCCGAAACCCGGCGCCTTCACAGCGGCAACCTTCAGAGTGCCCCTCAATTTATTGACGATCAGGGTCGCGAGCGCCTCTCCCTCAATATCCTCAGCGATGATGAGAAGCGGTTTCCCTTGTCGAGCAATGGACTCCAGCAGTGGAACCATATCCTTCATGAGGGTTATTTTTTTTTCATTGATCAGGATATAAGGTTCCGACAGGGTTACTTCCATTTTTTCCGCGTTGGTTACAAAATACGGCGAAAGATAGCCCCGATCGAATTGCATTCCCTCCACGATTTCCAGAGAGGTCTCCATGCTTTTTGCTTCTTCAACAGTGATGACGCCTTCTTTGCCGACTTTTTCCATGGCCTCGGAAATGAGTTTACCGATGGTTTCGTCGTTGTTAGCGGAGATGGTGCCGACTTGTTCGATTTCGATTTTTTCCTTGGTAGGCTTTGAAATTTTTTTGAGTTTTTCGACAACAGCGGTGACACCTTTGTCAATGCCGCGTTTCAGGGCAATGGGATTCGCGCCGGCGGAAACAAGTTTGTGGCCTTCGGAGTAGATCGCCTGAGCCAGGACAGTGGCTGTTGTCGTTCCGTCACCGGCCACATCACTGGTTTTGCTGGCGACTTCTTTCACCATCTGCGCGCCCATGTTCTCGAATTTTTCTTCGATTTTGATTTCTTTGGCGACGGTGACACCGTCTTTGGTAACCGTTGGAGAACCAAAGGATTTTTCAATGACCACATTACGACCGCGAGGGCCTAGGGTCACCTTTACCGCATTTGCAAGAGTATTGACTCCACTCAGCATTTTTTGTCTGGCTTTTTCGCCATATGTGATCATCTTGGCAGGCATGATAGATTCCCCTCCTTAAATTATTAATTGATTACACCCAGAATGTCGTCTTCTCTCATGAAAAGGTGTTCGACACCATCGAGTTTGATTTCCGTGCCGGCGTATTTGGAGAACAGGATTCGATCGTCCTTTTTCACATCCAGCGGTGTTCGTTTGCCATCATCGCCCATCTTTCCCGGTCCAACGGCAACCACTTTTCCTTGATGAGGTTTTTCCTTAGCCGTGTCGGGAATGATTATTCCCCCGGCTGTTTTTTTCTCTTCCTCCAGTCTTACAACCAATACACGATCATTTAACGGCCTAATTTTCATTTACAAATTCCTCCTTCCAGGATTGGTGATGTAATTATATATTGATGCAGATATGCAGACGGGTTGATTTACATGAGAGTACAATCAGTAAACCCCCGCTTTTTTGTATCGGTTTTTTATTCATTTATTCTGGAAATCATGATCTTACGGTTTCACAATATACTGAATGGACAAATTTAATCACCTTCGACTGCTTGTCAAGGAGCCAGTGTAAAAAAGAGGCGGGCATCGGTGGGAAAGGCTGCCTGGGTGGATATTGTTGTTGTTAAAGCGGATTTTTAGGTGTGGCTCCGGTTGCTTGGAGGTATTTGGTTATCAAAAGCGGAATGAAGGTGGTGAGGTCCTCCACGATTCCAAAATCAGCCGCTGAAAAGATGACAGCGCGGGGATCGGTGTTGATGGCAACAACGGTTTGGGCCTGCTGAAAACCAATTGTATGCTGTCTGGCACCGGATATGCCACAGGCAAGATATAATTTCGGCGAGACTCGTTTGCCGGTTTCGCCGATTTGTCTGGAATATGGGAGCCAGCCCAGATCGCATACCGTCCGTGAACCTGCGACGCCACTGTTGTTGAACAGCTCCGCGAGGTCACGGATCAGGGCCATGTTTTCGATTTTGCCGATGCCTCTTCCAGCGGATACAATAGCATCCGCTTCCTCAATCGCGTTGTCTCTGTCCGTGGAGCTGACGAGATCAAGGGGGATGAAATGATTCGGATAACCAGGTTTTTCCAGAGAGGTCACAACCCCTTTGGCGACGGAATCCTCTGGTGGGTGAAACTGGAAAGAGCCGGAAAGTGCTGTGAAAATGGTGGGCGTTTTCCGGGTAATGAGATCGATGAGCAGCTTACCGTTGAAAAGCGAGCGACGATAGATCATCTGGCCGTTTCCCAGAACAATTCGTTCCACGGCGCTGATGCAGGTTCCATCCGTGGAATTGGCAACGGCTGCGGCAATTTGGCAGGCGCGCATGGTGTGGGGCAGGCAGATCACATCCAATTCCATTTTTTTCGACAATGACTTGACGGCTTCGGCCACCAGTAAGGGATTCGGCAAGGCGAGCTGTTCATGCTCCAGCACAATGCTGTCGATTCCGTGGTTCCCCGATACTGTTTCCGCGATGTTGCGCACATCCTTCCCCGGTATCAGCATGGTGATCTTGCCCGGCGAAACGGATTGAAACCACTGGGCTACGGCAAGGAGGTCGATATAGGTGGGAGACAGTTGATTATTTATGGTTTCGGCGATCAATAACAGGTTCATTGGTATCAGCTTCCCATTCTTTGCCGGAGCAATGATTTTTCAGAGAAGATTTTCAGCAGGGCAACGGCCTTTTCCTCGGCGGAACCGCCAATGAAAGTGCAACGGGATTCATCCACGGGCTCCTGGATGGAATTTACCAGGAATGGAAGCCGGCTTTTTTCAGATGGAGGCGCGTCGATGGTGGTCAGTTCCTTGGTTCTGGATCGGAGCATGTTGGAAAGGGATGGATAGCGGGGACGATTGATTCCGGTTTGAATGCTCAGCAGCGCCGGCAGTCTCAGCTCCACCAGTTCGGAAAGACCGGCTTCCAATTCGCAGGCGACACGGATGGTGTTCTCCGATAGGTTCAAATCTTGGCGCACCACAACCGTTGCACATGGCAGGCCCAGGAGATCCGCCACGAAGGGCCCCACCAGTCCCTGCATGTCATCTTCGGCCATCACGCCGGTCAGGATCAGGTCGTATTGTCCGGTGGCAGCATATCCGGCAATGAGTTCGGCAACATGTTGGGCGTCGGAGAATCCCCTGGATTCGTGCCGGATATGGATTCCGTTGTCGGCACCTATGGCCATGGCCCGGCGCAGGGCATTCCGGATATGATCCGGACCGACGCTCAGGGCGTCCACGGTGACATGCGGTAGTTTTTCCCGGATACGGATGGCTTCCTCCAGGGCGAATTCATCGAAGCGATTGATGCGGTATTCACCGGTTTCTGCGTCCGACACCCACGGGATGTCAGGGGCCATCCGAAGAAGCGGCGGGAGGTCGGTTACGGCTTTGATGCACACCAAAATCTTTTTCATTAGTTTACCCTTCGGCCGCGGTTGATGGTCTGTAATCCAATCCACGCTATGCGGATGCTGGTTCCCTCATGGGGCCGCCAGCAAGAGCTTCTATTTCCGATGCCCCTTTTTACCGGTTCAGATCCACATATATCGCGATCCGGTTTGTTTGGCAACTAAAAAAATCGAGCGTTCGCTTTATTTTTATTGACAAGTATCCTCACTTCCGATAGAAACTGATCTCAATGAAAGGTCAGCCATGAGCATTCTATATTGTATCCGACACGGGCAAGCTTCTTTCGGGAAAAACGATTATGACCTGCTGTCCGACAAGGGCCGTCAACAGTCCCGCGTCGTGGCGGAATACTTTTTTTCATTGGGAACGGTTTTTGATACGGTATTCACCGGCACCTTACGACGTCAGATAGAAACAGCCCGCGAGTTGACGGAGCTCTACCGCCGGAAGGGTATGCCCCAACCGGAGGTGAAGACGGCACCGTCGTTCAACGAATATGATTCCGAAGGAATTTTTAAAAAGCTTCTGCCCCTGTTGATGCAGGAAGACGAGGAACTCGGCGGGCAGATCGCACAGACGGCCGGAGACAAACGCGCTTTTCAGTTCGTGTTCGAAAGGATCATGCAGCACTGGATTTCCGGTACATATTCTGTCGCTGGTTTGGAAACCTGGGAGGAATTCAAGGGCCGGGTGAATGAGGCCATTGATGGAATCATGGCGGACGAGGAAAGGGGAAAATGTGTCGCCGTCTTCACTTCCGGCGGACCGATCTGTTTGGCGGCTCAGAAGGCGTTGCACCTGTCGGATGCGGATGCCCTTCGGTTGAACTGGCAGGTGGCGAACGCTTCCATCACCCGCTTTCAGTATGCGCCCGGCCGGATCATGCTGTCCACCTTTAATGAATATGGTCATCTGGAATCGAACCCTGGGGCCGGCATGGTGACCTACCGGTGATCGCGGCGGTCGCCAGACCGGAAAACAGTCTCAACAGCAAAGGAGAATACAATGGATTTTGCAGTCACGGAACGAATGCGGATCATTCTTGACATGATCAACGAATTTGTTGACAAGGAGTTGATCCCCCTGGAGCCGGAATTTGTCAACACCGAATTCGCGGACTTGGTGCCGGTTCTTGAGGAGAAACGCGCCATGGTGAGACAGATGGAGCTGTGGGCTCCCAATCATCCCAAAGAACTGGGCGGCATGGGGCTAAATCTGGTGGAGCATGGCCTAGTGTCCGAGGCACTGGGCCGCTCGCCCATCGGCCACTATGTGTTCGGCTGCCAGGCGCCGGATGCGGGTAATATCGAAATCCTTCATCTGCACGGTTCCCCGGAACAAAAGGAAAGATATCTGAGACCCCTGGTGGCCGGAAAAATCCGAAGTTGTTTTTCCATGACCGAGGTCGATATGCCGGGCTCCAATCCGGTGATGCTGGAAACAACGGCCGTGAAGGATGGAAATGACTATGTCATCAACGGCCATAAATGGTATTCGAGTTCGGCGGACGGCGCAGCTTTTTCCATCGTCATGGCGGTCACCAATCCGGATGCGCCCACGTATATGCAGGCCAGTATGATCATTGTGCCGACCAATACGCCCGGCTACAATCTGGTCCGCAATATTCCGGTCATGGGGCATACGGGCAGTGATTACGCCAGCCACGGGGAAATCCTGTTTCAATCCTGCCGGGTTCCCCGGGAAAATTTGCTGGGACCCGAGGGGCATGGATTCATCATGGCCCAGGAACGCCTCGGTCCCGGAAGAATCCATCACTGCATGCGCTGGCTGGGAATCTGCAACCGGTCCTTTGATTTGATGTGCAAGCGGGCCAATGAACGCAAAATTTCGCCGGATGGCAAAACCCTGGGCAGCAAGCAGATCGTCCAGGCCTGGATCGCCGAATCCGCTGCCGAAATACAGTCGGCCAGGCTGATGACCCTGCATGCTGCCTGGAAAATCGACACCCGGGGAGCCAAGGCTGCCCGGTATGATATTTCCTACATCAAATTCCTGGTGGCCAACGTCATGCAGCGCGTGATCGATCGCGCCTTGCAGGTTCATGGCGGCCTTGGAATGACCGACGATACCATCCTCGCGTATTTCTATCGCCATGAGCGGGCTGCGCGGATTTACGACGGCGCCGACGAAGTCCACAAAATGTCGGTGGCCAGGAGGATTCTGCAGGCGCACAAGGAAGGCGGATATCGAGCGGCGCTGGATATTTAATAAGGTTACGCGGAAAGGCACGGGTGGACGGCACCCGGTAAGAATAAAACTTCTATCGATGGAGAAGAGAGATGGCCGCTCGTTTTTTCAGTATGCGAAACTTGAAGTTCCTGCTGTACGAAGTTTTTGACTGCGCAGCCTTGGCGCAGTATGAATACTACCGGCAACACAACCGCAAGGCCGTCGACATGGTGCTGGAAGCCGCCGCCACCATGGCCCAGGATCTTCTCTGGCCGATTTTACAGGAAATGGACAGACAGCCGCCGGTGCTGGAAGACGGAAGGGTCAAAGTCCATCGGGACGTGCGTAAGATTTTAAAGGAGTTCGGAGAGGGTGGATGGATCGGGGCGCATTTTCCGGAAACCCTTGACGGCGAGCAATTGCCTCTGGTCATCGGCAGCGCCGCCCGGTTCATTTTCGCCGCGGCCAATTATTCCGCGGCGGTATATGGTGATCTGTGCGCGGGTGCGGCCCATCTGATCGCTACCTTTGGAGATCGGCGGTTGGTGGACATCTATGTCCCCAATATGCTAGCCGGCCGCTGGCAGGGGACCATGGCTTTGACCGAACCTCAGGCCGGCAGCTCGCTGAGCGATATCACAACCACGGCCTCCCCGGCCGGAGACGGGGCCTATCGCATCAAAGGGCAGAAAATATTCATCTCCGCAGGCGATCATGACGGCGCCGAAAACGTCATCCATCTGATGCTGGCCAGAATCGAAGGCGCCCCGGCGGGGATCCGGGGGATTTCCCTGTTCGTGGTGCCGAAAAAAAGACCGGATGCATCCGGAAAATTGACGGACAACGATATTACCGTGGCGGCTGTCTATCATAAACTCGGTTACCGGGGGGCTCCGATTACGGAACTGAGCATCGGTGAAAAGGACGGTTGTCATGGTTACCTGGTGGGTGAGCCGCACCAGGGGTTGAAATACATGTTTCAGATGATGAACGAAGCCCGTCTGGGGGTCGGCCTGGGGGCGGCGGCGATCACCTCGGCGGCTTACTACTCGGCCTTGGAATACACCAGGGCAAGGCCCCAGGGCCGGAAAATTCAGCAAAAAGACCCGACCCAGCCCCAGATACCCATTATCGAACATGCCGATGTAAAACGCATGCTCCTGTTTCAGCGGTCGGTTCTCGAAGGTTCCCTGGCGCTCTTGCTCCAATGTTCCCTCTATGCCGACCTTGAAAAAATGACGGAAGGTGATAATAAGGAACGGAACCACCTGCTGCTGGAAATCCTGACACCCGTCGCCAAGACCTATCCGTCGGAAATGGGTGTTCTGTCCGTCAGCGCCGGCCTCCAGTGTTTCGGGGGGTATGGGTATTGTGACGATTTTCCGCTGGAACAATACTATCGGGATGTGCGCATCCATCCGATCCATGAAGGCACCACCGCTATACAGGGGATGGATTTACTCGGCCGCAAGGTGGCCATGAAGGACGGCAAAGCCTTCCTGCTGTTAGCGGACGAAGTGAATCGCACGATAAGTGCCGCCCGGAAAAATGAAAACCTCAATGGGCTTGCCGGCTGTCTGCAGGATGCCATGGAAAGACTTCAGGCGGTGACCCTGACTCTCGGCCAAAAAGCCCAAAAGGAAGGTGTGGAAGCTTTCCTGGCCGATGCCACCCTTTACCTGGAGATGTTCGGGATCATCACCATCGCCTGGCAGTGGCTGAAGCAGGCCCTTGTGGCGGAAAGCGCCCTGTCCCGGAAATGTTCCGAGGGCGAGATGCGATTTTATCAGGGCAAGTCGTTTACCTGCCGGTATTTTTTCGGGTACGAGCTGCCGAAGATTCTGGGGTTGGCTGCCCGTTTGACAGGCGACGACAATGTTACCGTGGAAATGCCGACGGCTTGCTTCAGCGATTGAGTTTTTCCCGGTTTACCATTCCAAGAAGAAAGGTGCGTCCAAGTAAAAAGGCACGCAGATCAACAGAATGACGCTGGACGATTTCAGGAACATGGCCATGGTTTCCATGGAGGATATCTGTCGGGATATTTTTCAGGAAAACCGCGAGTCCATTAAAATAAAAAAAGAGCCGGTCGGGGTCAGAAACCTGACGACCATTTTTCAGGCCACCCTCAAACTCAGCAACGAAAAAGGTTTCCAGGCCATGAGTCTGAGGGACCTGTGCCGGGAAACCGGGCTCAGCATGGGGGCGCTATATTCGTATTTTTCCAGCAAAGATGAGCTGCTCAACATTATTCAGGATCAGGGCCGGCGGATTACGGCAAAAATATTGTCTGACCATATTCAAAGAGAAAGGCTGCCCTGGGAAAAACTGAAAACCGCGGTCCGGGCGCATTTGTATTTGAGCGAGGTGCTCCAGGGGTGGTTCTTTTTTTCGTACATGGAGACCCGCTTTTTTCAAAAAGAGGAGCACAAGAAGGCCATCGCCAGCGAGCTGTATACAGAACAGATGTTTGTCGACATTCTGGAAGAAGGGAAACGAAATGGTATTTTTTTTCATGAAAACAGTGTGCTGACGGCTTCGGTGCTCAAAGCAATGTTGCAGGATTGGTATTTGAAACGCTGGAAATATTCCCGCCGCAACGTCTCGGTGGACGCTTATGCCGATTTCCTGATCTCGTTTGTCGGCCGGTTTGTCATGTCCACCGAGACGGATGCGATTACAAGGAGAAATCAAGATGGGGCATATTGACGCTTCGGTGGATATCCGCGAGGGGGAGGAACTCAATCTAGCCAGAGTGACTGAATTTTTGCAAGACACCTTGCCTGGTGTGAGCGGTGAGGTTTGCATCCGGCAGTTCCCGTCCGGATTTTCCAATTTGACGTATTCCATTCAGATCGGCGATCGGGATCTGATTCTGCGCAAGCCGCCCCATGGGAAGAAGGCCAAATCCGCCCACGATATGGCCCGGGAATACCGGATTTTAAAGGCTCTCAAACCGGTTTTCCCCTATGCGCCGGAAGCGCTAGTTTACAGCGAGGAACTTTCGGTGGTGGGAAGTCCTTTTTATGTCATGGAGCGCATCAAGGGCATGATTCTGCGCCGGAATTTTCCCAAGGATTTCGTATTACCGCCCCGGGACGCCGGCCGGCTTTGTGAAAACCTGATGGATGTTCTCTGCCGGCTGCACGGTCTGGATTATATAGAAATCGGGCTGGAAGGATTCGGCAAGCCCGAAGGGTATGTGCGCCGCCAGGTGGAAGGCTGGAGTTCCCGATATCGAGATGCAAGAACCCCCGACGCCCCCGACTATGAACAGGTAATGGGCTGGCTGCATGAGCATATGCCGCCGGACAGTCAGAAGCCGGCCATCATTCATAATGACTACAAGTTCGACAACGTGGTGCTGAATCCCGAAAATCCCCTCGAGATCATCGGTGTTCTGGACTGGGAAATGGCGACGATAGGCGATCCGCTGATGGATTTGGGCTCTTCGATGGCCTACTGGGTCAACCGCGACGATCCCGAGAATGTGCAACTGATCCGCATGCTGCCCACCAATGCGGAGGGCATGTTGAGCCGGGACGAACTGGTTTCCCTCTATCTCTCCAAAACAGGCCGCGAAACGCAATGTTTCGATTTTTATCTTTGTTTTGGATTTTTCCGGCTGGCGGTCATCGCCCAGCAGATTTACTACCGGTATTATCATGGCCAGACCAGGGACAAACGTTTCGCCATGTTGATCGTGGCCGTGCAGGTACTGGAACAGGCGGCCAAGGATTTGATCGGGCGCTCTGAGCTATGAAACAAGTCAATAAAGGAGTGAAGTAATGAAAGCGGATGATATTAAAACCGTCTTGATGATCGGAGCTGGCAATATGGGGCAGCAGATCGGTTTCCTCTGCGCTATGAAGAATTTTGACGTGGTCATGTATGACGTGGGCGCCGACGAATTGAAAAAGGCCGGGGACCGGGTCGCAAAACTCGCCAGGCAATTCGTGGATTCCTCGCAAATCAGCCGGGAGGCGGCCGATACCGCATTGAGCCGCATCCGATATGTCGCCGATGCGGCGGAGGCGGCCCGCAACGCCGATATCGTCAGCGAATCCGTCCCCGAGGACCCGCAACTAAAAGGCCGGGTGTTGGGACAGTTCAACACTTTATGCCCGGCCCGGACTGTATTCACGACCAACACCTCCTCCCTGATTCCTTCCATGTTTGCCGCGGCCACGGGCAGACCGGACCGGTTCGCCGCCTTTCATTTTCATGACGTGCGGGTCACAAATATTGTCGATATCATGCCCCATCCGGGAACCGCTCCGGAAACCATCGCCGTGATCCGCGGGTTTGCCGAGCGTCTCGGCCAGATTCCCATCATGATGAAAAAGGAAAACTTCGGTTATGTCTTCAACGCCATGCTCATGGAATTGACCAAATCCGCCCAGACTCTGGCAGCCAATGGAGTGGCCACGGTGGAAGATATCGACCGCGCCTGGATGGGTGTGATGAACACCCTGGTCGGCCCGTTCGGCATCATGGACAGCATCGGGTTGGATACGGTCTGGAAAGTCACCGACTACTGGGCAAAGATTTTGAAGGAACCGCAGGCATTGGCCAACGCCGCATTCATCAAGCAGTATGTGGACAGAGGGGAGGTGGGAGTCAAGAGTGGCAAGGGATTTTACTCCTATCCAAATCCGGCTTTCGGCCGACCGGGATTCATTCAAGGAAAAGAAGACTGAAGGAGCGTTGTATGGCGAAATCAGTGGTTGCCGTCGTACGATATGAAAAATCGCTGGAATCGGTCCGCCAGGCGGTTGGGCTGTCCCAGGGACTGGAACGAGTCTCCGCCGGGATGAAGGTTTTCATCAAACCGAATATCGTTTTCTGGACCAAGGCGGTGGCCTTCCCCAAATGGGGTGTCATCACCACCAGCCGTGTCATCGAGGATATGGTGATGCTGCTGAAGGAGCGGGGCGCAGACGATATCACCATCGGCGAGGGGATTGTGACGGGCGATCCGAAGGACAAGGAAACACCGGCTCATGCCTTCGACACCCTCGGCTACGGGCAGCTCAAAAAACGCTATGGAGTCAAGATCGTCAATACCCTGGACCGGCCCTTCGAGACAGTTGATCTGGGTGACGGCATGCGCCTCGACTTCAATACCGACATCCTGCACAGTGATCTGGTGGTGGATCTGCCGGTGATGAAATCCCATAACCAGACCGTGGTCAGTCTGGGGATCAAGAACCTGAAGGGGGTGATCGACATCCCTTCCCGCAAGCGTTGTCACAGCGCCGATCCCGCCAGAAATCTGAACGCCTGGGTGGCCAGGCTGGCCGATAAGCTCCCACCGATTTTTACCCTGATCGACGGTATCTATACCCTGGAGCGGGGGCCGGCCTTTGACGGCAAGATGCGGCGCAGCAACCTGCTGGTGGCTTCCACTGACATCCTGGCCGCCGACAAGGTCGGCGCGAGTATCCTGGGATATGCCCCGGCGGATGTCCCCTATATTTCTCTTGCGGCGGCCAATCGCGGGCGTCCCGTGGATCTGTCGGATGTCACCGTGGTGGGGGAGAAAATCGAGGAGGTCGCCTCGCAGCATGAATATGATTTTCTCTACAGCGAAACGGAAGAGGGCGTCATGCCCCTGCCCATGGCAAAACAAGGGATCAAGGGATTATACTACCGCAAACACGATCTTTCCATGTGTACCTATTGCTCCGGGCTGAACGGGCTGATTCTGTCCGCCATCCGCTATGCCTGGAAGGGAGAGCCCTGGGATCGGGTGGAGGTGCTGACCGGCAAGATGATGAAGCCGACTCCGGGTATGAACAAAACCATCCTGATGGGAAAGTGCATCGTCAAAGCCAACAAAAACCATCCCGACATCAAAGAGGCCATTCCCATCAACGGCTGTCCGCCGCGTCCCGATGATATCATCAAGGCCCTGCATCGCGCCGGCATCCAGGCGGACCCGGCCATGTTCCAGAATGTCGACCAACTGCCCGGCTTTTTCATGGCGCGATACACCGGAAATCCTGAATTCGATGAATCCTTTTTCAAAATTGAAGAACAGCACGAAAGGTGAAAATACATGAATCTGATTGCCATTGATGAACAAAAATGCAAGCGGGACGGCATCTGCGTGGCGGAATGCCCGATCAAGATCCTGACCATGAAGACACCGGAGTCCTTCCCGCAACCGGTCCCCGGCGCGGATGAGCTCTGCATCAACTGCGGCCACTGCGTGGCGGTTTGTCCCCACGGCGCCTTGCAGCACCGGAATATGGGGGCCGAGGACTGTCCCGATGTCCGCAGGGAGTGGTTGCTGGGGCCGGAACAGGCGGAGCATTTCCTGCGGAATCGTCGTTCATTCCGGACTTTCAAAGACAAAATCGTGGACAGAGAAATCCTGTCCAGGCTGGTGGGCGTTGCCGCCTATGCCCCATCCGGTCACAACCGCCAGCCGGTTCATTGGATGATCCTGCATGACAAGGCGGAATTGAAGCGCCTCACCGGACTGGTGGTGGACTGGATGCGGTACATGGTCAAGGAACAGCCGGCCATGGCCGGCCCCATGCATCTGGATATGATCGTTGGCGCCTGGGAGGCGGGGGTCGATGTGGTTTGCCGGGACGCCCCCCACCTGATTCTGGCCCACGGGGATAAAACCGACCCTACCACCCAGGCTTCCTGCACCATCGCCATGACCTATCTGGAACTGGCGACTCAGCCCTTTGGTCTGGGCGCTTGTTGGGCAGGTTATTTCAATGTCGCGGCCACATTCTGGCCGCCCATGCAAAAAGCCCTGGCCCTGCCGGAGAAACACGGCAGCTTCGGTGCCATGATGATCGGTTATCCGAAATACCAATACCACCGCCTGCCCCTGCGCCGGGAAGCACGGATCACCTGGCGATAAAATTGTTACGGGAATCGGCTTTCGGTTCCGCTGGAAAAGGGTGATGAATATGACAAGCGAGTTGGCGGTATTCGCGGGCAAGCGGGCTCTGGCCGTTATCCGCGAGCGAGGGCTGCGTTCGGAAGACATCCGGGTCATCGCCGGAGCGGCCGGCGGCCCCAAATGGCTGGTCCTGGGGCATTTGGACCGCCTGTTGTTTTCATCTTGGATCAAACCAAGGCGGGAGCCCCTGTTTCTGTTGGGCGCCTCCATCGGGGCCTGGCGTTTTGCGGCCCTGTCCCAGAAGGCGCCGATCCAGGCCTTGGAGCGGTTTGAGGATGCCTATATCCATCAGACCTACAACCAGCGTCCGAGTGCCGCGGAGGTGAGCCGGGAAAGCGCCCGCATCCTTTCGGAATATCTGAGAGAGGCTTCCATCCCTGAAATTCTGGACCATCCCTTTTTACGATTGAATGTCATGACCGTGCGCTGCCGTCCGCCGGTGGACGCGGATCGCAAAGCCCGGTTGCTGGTGGGGTTGGGGATGGCGGCCATGGCCAATGGCATTCACCGTAACCTCATCGGTCTTTTTTTCGAGCGCTGTCTTTTTTCCCATCCCGGCACCCGTCCGCCCTTTTGGAGCGGGAATCATGTATCCCTGCAGCGGGTCGGGTTGACGGAGCGGAATATCCGTCCGGCGTTGATGGCATCCGGCGCCATTCCGCTGGTGATGGAGGGCATTACCGATATCCCGGGGGCCCTGCCGGGTATGTACCGCGACGGCGGCATCGTCGACTACCATCTCGATGTCCCCTTTCTGGAAGGGGACGCCGGCCTGGTCCTCTACCCCCACTATATGCCGCGCATCATACCCGGCTGGTTCGATAAACAGATGAAATGGCGGAAACCCTCGCAGGAGAACATGGCCGGCGTCGTCATGATCTCCCCGTCGGAGGAGTTCATCCACCGGCTTCCATTGCGGAAGATTCCGGACCGCAACGATTTCTGGCTGTTCGAGAAAAGGGATGCCGAGCGGATCGCCTACTGGAAAACGGTTGTTTCCGAAAGCCGGCGTCTGGCGGATGCCTTTGCGGAAGCCACGGCCACCGGCCGCATCCGGGAGATGGTGCGGCCGTTGTAGCCCGTAGGCCTATTTCCCCGTTCCATTTGCAAGCGCGTTTAAAACCAGCGTCAGGGGACGATCCTCTTCGGTTTTTCCGGTGAACCGGATGGGTCCGGGCTTCCGGTAGTGGTCTTCCCCGGGTCCGGCCGCCAGCCAGTTTTCCCGCATGGCCTCGACCACCTTGAAGGCAATGGAATTCGTGTCCACCAGGCTTTTTTCGAGCACCAGGGTCAGCTTGCCTTTGCGTTCTTCCAGGCGCATCAGGGGCGCAATGGGGATACCGATGGGCTCCCAGCTGGAAAAATCCATTTCCAGGTTTCTGATTGCGGCCATCTGGCCGGTGGCGCCGTTGGCGATCAGCGAAAAAACCGTCAGCCCCAGATTGTAGGTATAGTTGCAGTCGAACTGGCTCGGATCGCTGCCCCTGCCGTCATACCCGTAAAAATGGATCTGGGTTTTAAAGTCCGGCACCGATTTTTTGTATACCTTTTCCACCGCAGGCGGGATTTTGTCTTCTTCTTTGATTGCCTGGCCGTTGACCAGGGCCTGTTTCAGTGTCTTGACGGATATAATCGTCTGGTACATCAGCAGAAATGGTTCTTTCTGGTAGTTTTTGAACAGAATCGGGCCGTAAAAGTCGGGATCCAGACCGCCGGCCTTCATGGTCTTTCGGTACCAATTTTCATGGATGCCGATTTTATAGAGACCTTTATCCTTGAGGATATGCAGGTAGTCCTTGACCAGACCCATGATGATTTTATCGGTCTCCACCTGGGAAAACGGGAAATTGCCGTGACTGTCCCTTTCCATCAGCAGGCCTTCCTGAAAAAATTCGGGGATGTCGTTGAACAGATCATCATCCCGGGTGTTCCAGACCGGAATTCGGTTTTCTTCACGGGACTGCCGGGCCAGGCGCCGCAGATAATCCAATTTATCCTCAAGCAGGGGGAAGGCCTTATGGAAAGTGGCGTCGTGGGTTTCATTGTATTCGGCGATGATGACATTCAGTTTGGTGATGAAGATCTGGATTTCATTGATAAACTCCAGCACTCCTTCGGGTATGACAATAACGCCGTAATTCTTTCCCGCCGCGGCGCGCCTGACGATGCCGTCGCAGATAACACGGGATAAATGCCGGAGAGTCATCCCGTAAGCCGTGTAATCAATTTTTCCTTTTTTTTCGGCTTCTTCGATACGCTTGGGGTCCACGTAATCCGCGAGGTCTTCGCCGATCAGGGTGATGTTGGCATGGGTCTGCAGGGCGACTTCGAGAGCCAGGTGACTGGCAACCCGCCCCATGACCTTGCAGATATGCCAATATTTCACATCCGAGCTGCTGTCTGTGCATAAATTACTTATTTCTTTAGCAAAAGCGCGCGCAGCCGTGTGAAAGCCAAAGGATGTCGCGCATAACACCTTACCGTCCGCGTCCCGGACCTGGATGTCGCCGTCGATGGTTTTCGGCACGCCAATGACCTGGACGCCGTCCGGGACCATTTCCTGGGCGAGAAAGGCCGCATTGGTGTTGGAATCGTCCCCGCCCACAATGACCAGTGAATCCAGTCCAAGATTTTTACAGGTCTGCCGGGAGAGCGCCATTTTATTCGGGGTATCGATTTTGGTTCTGCCGGTTTTGATCATGGTGAAACCGCCGACATTCCGGTACCGATCCACCATCTCTTCCGTCAATTCAATTGCTTCATTTTCGATGATGCCGTCCGGACCAAGCAGGAAACCGAAAATTTTGCTGTCGGGGTTGATTTTTTGGGCGGCATCGAACAGGCCCGCAATCACATTGTGGCCGCCGGGGGCAGGGCCGCCAGAAAACACGATACCGATCCGGCGGGGCCGGCAATAGTTCTCCACAAAAGCTGTGTCCGGGGAATCCATACCGCGGACAGCCTGGACTTTATTATGAATCAGGCTCGGCAACTGCCTTTCGGTTTCCTTGTCGATCTCGAAACGGTAACCATCCACTGTTTCCAAACTGGTATACCTGTTAGAAAAAACAGAACAAATAGGTGGTTTATATTGAAGGCGTTCCTGTTGTTCCGGGTTGATGTCGGCAATGGCGGCCTGTACATCCGGATGCCTCAAAATCTGTTGGAGCGTTTCGTTCCGTCCTGCGGTCATGCTATCCTCCTCAATACCCAAACATTATGTGACGACGACGGTGTTTCGTCCTGAATTTTTTGCCGCATACATGGCCTGGTCCAATCGGGTAAAAATGGTTTCAGGGTCTTTGTCATCAGGCGCGACCTGGGTGACACCAACGCTGACGGTGATGCGGATGGTGTCTCCTTTATGAATGAAGTCGATTTTTTCCACCAGCTGCCGGATTTTTTCCCCCACCGAGCGGCCTTGTTCACAGCTGGTTTCCGGAAGGATGAGGACGAATTCCTCGCCGCCGTACCGGGCCGGGAAATCGCATTTTCTCAGCATCATGGTGATACGGGCGATGATCTCCTTCAGACATTTGTCACCCACCGTATGTCCGTAAGTGTCATTGATGCGTTTAAAATGGTCCACATCGAACAACAACAGTGAAAAAATGGTTTGGTATCGGAGATACCGGTGCAGTTCCTCGATTATTCTCCGGTCATAGGCCCGGCGGTTATAAGCGCCCGTAAGGGGATCCCTCAGCAACTCCTGTTCCAGGGAGCTGGCGCGTTCCTCGGCAGCCTGAATTTGGTTTTTCATCTGGTCCATGCTCTGGCGCAGATTTTCCAATTGCCGGTCGGCCTCGGTTTTGCTTTTTCCGTCCTGTTCCTTTTTTGCCGAAATGATGGTGTTGATGGTGTTTAATCTTACGACGAGGGACTCTTTCAGTTCAATCAGCGTCTGGCTGTAATCGATGTTGGTCCTCAAGTCCCCCAGATGACTTTCGAGGGAATTGCTGAAATCCTGATTGCTCCGATAGATCCGACTGGTCTGGTCGATGGAGTTGACGACATGTTTTTCCACTTCCAGCAGACGCTGACTGATTTCTCGAATAAAACCCAGCGCGAGTTCCCGTTCGGCGCCGACATGGTCGATGAATTGCTGGATTTGTTCGAAGATATCCTTGCCCACCAAGGACAATTCCGAGACTGTTTTGCTTTTCAGCAGACGCCGTTCGATTCGAAGAAGCGCTTCCAGGTATTGCTGCCCCATTTTAAGCTTCAGTTCATCAATAATATCCTGGTAGGCATCAACGATTTGGGGCAACCGGCTGTCCCGGGTCTGTTCCTTGTTTTGGGGCGCGCCCTCCTCGCGGCTTGCGAAGAGCCTGGCCAGAAACGAGGCTTTTTTGGGGGATGGCGGGGCGGTCTGAATCGGCGGATCAATACCTTCCTTCAGGGCCGCATCCTTGAATCGATGAAAGGCGGTGGCAATCCGCGATTGTTCGGTGTTCCCGGCGAGCAGTTCCTGAAGCTCGACCATGGTCGTCCCCACCTCCCCCTCCTTTCGGGTTTCGAGCAGCCGGATCACAAACAACAGGCCCCGCTTGTAGAAGGTCTCGGACTCGGTTTGTTTCGACTCCAACAGATTGATTTGTTTGATTAGTTGGTCTTTCTGGACCTGGTGTTTCTCGATCTGGGATTTCAAATCCGCCAGTTGCGTGGATGGTGCCGATTCGGCAGGCGGGGTGGCCGCAGCCGCGGGTTTTTCGGCCGGATCCTGTCGCAGTCGCTGGATATCCTCATTGGATTCGTAGGCCTTGAACAGGGTTTCCGCCGAGAGCTCGCTGCCTTTGGCGGCCAGTTCCTTCAGTATGTCGATGGACACCTTGGCGAGCTTTTTGAGATATTCCGACGATTGATTCTCCATGATGGGCTGAAATATTAGCTGCGGCTGCATGGGTGTGTCAAGATCATTCGCCGGAACGGAATTATTTGCGGCAGTGGTTTTTTCGTGCATGGAACGGTCGGGGCGGGATTAAAAAAAAAGATATCGGCGCCTTGTCGCGTAAGCGTTCCCACCCCCCATGATCGGCAGTATACACAATATATAGTATATGGATTGTGGTCGTATGCCGCAGATTGTGTTTGCTCTTTACAAGGATGGTGCTTCCTGATATGAAGAGGGCACCATATCAATATCAAGAGCCGGATCATTCATCATAAATAGGGGTGCTTCCCACATGAAACTGAAAAAACTTGAAATAGTTGGGTTTAAATCGTTTCTGGAAAAAGCGAATATCGAATTCCCACCGGGGATCAGCGCAGTTGTCGGCCCCAATGGATGCGGGAAAAGCAATATCGTGGACGCGCTTCGTTGGGTGATGGGGGAACAAAGCGTCAAACAGCTCCGGGGAAAGGCCATGGAGGATATTATCTTCAGTGGCGCGGATGGCAAATCCGCGATGAATATGGCCGAGGTCAGCCTGACACTGGCCAATGACAACGGCAGCGCGCCGGAAGAGCTGAAAGATTGTTCCGAAATCATGATCACCAGACGCCAGTACCGTTCCGGAGAACGCGCCTATTACCTGAACCGGCAGCCATGCCGCCTGAAGGACATCCATAATATATTTTGGGGCAGTGGCATGGGAGCACGATCCTATGCCGTGATCCAGCAGGGCAACATCGGCGCCATCACGGATGCCGGTCCGGAGGAGCGACGTTTTTTCATCGAGGAGGCGGCAGGCATAACGCGTTATAAAAACAGAAAAAATGAGGCATTGCGGAAGGTCGACGCCACCCAGCAGAACATATTGCGAGTCAATGATATCATTGCGGAAGTCAAACGGCAGATGGGCGGTCTGCATCGTCAGGCGAAAAAAGCGGAACTATTTAAAGGCCTGCAGGAACAGCTCAAGGTGCTCGAAATCGTTGCGGCGGCTTATTATTTCGATGACTACGAACGGCAACTGCATGAGACCGCGCTTCTGTTGCGGGAACTCAAAGACACGGACATCGAGCACGCCTCGCAATTGGCTCGGTTGGACGCCGCCATTGAGGAGATCAAGCTGGCAAGGGCGCGGAAGGATCATGAGATCTCGCAACAGAAAACACAAAAATTTGAAGTCCAACGCACAACGGATAAAATTGAAAATGATTCCGGTTATCTGCGCAAGGATGTGCAGACCCTGACCCAGGAGATCATCGGGCTGGAAACCGCCCGGGTTGAGCTTGAAAGGAAAAACAAACAGATAGCGGATGAAGTGGTTGCCGCGGATACCGAGATGGAACGCCTTCAACAGGAGATCGGCAATGAAAAGGCGTTGCTGGAAGACAAACATCAATCCGCCCGGACCGTTACCGAACATCTGTCGCATCTGAACAGCCAGCTGGAAGAGAGCAAGAAGCAGTTGATGCGGCTGGTGGCTGAGGAGGCCCGGTACAAAAATATCTACCAGAACGCCTCCAACAACAAGGAGAGTCTGAAAAGACGGTTGCGGCGGATCGACGAAGAAGATGTCCTGGCCCGCCGGAAGGCGGCTGAACTGGAAAAGGCGGAAATGGAGGCCAATTCTTCCTTTGAAGCGATCCGTTCGGAAAAGGAGGATTTGATCCGCCAGATTGCGGGAATCGAGGCGCGGCTGGACGAAAAGAATAAGGCGCTCAGCGAACAGGTCAAATTCGTTCAGACAACGGAGTTCGAACGCCACAAAGTCAAATCCCGCCTGACGGCGTTGGTGAAAATGGAGGACAATTTCGAATGGTACCGGGACGGCGTCAAAGCCGTCATGAAGCGGAATGCGGCCGCGGAGCAAGGGGAAGCCGGCGAGACGGGAGCAACGCCGGGGATCCTTGGCCTGATGGCGGATATCATCGAGCCCCAGCCGGGATTTGAAAATGCCGTGGAGGCTGTTCTCGGTGAATCGATGCAATACATTCTGATCAATCATCAGGAAGTCGGAACCGATGCCATCCGCTTTCTTCAGGATAACAATGCCGGTCGCAGCGGGTTCATTCCGGTGGACAGGCTGAAAAAGATCGCCAGGGAGCCTGAAAAAATACCGGAGAATGCCGAACGGCTGTTGAGCCGGATCAGCGTAAAAAGCGGGTTCGAGGATACCGTCAAAGCGGTTTTGGCCGATGTGCTGATCGCCGACGATCTTCATGCGGCGCTGAACATGTGGAACCGGAGCAATGGGGATGGTCCCTATACACTGGTCACCAAAAACGGGGACGTGATTTCGGCAAGCGGAATCATGATCGGCGGCAGCCAGGACAAGCTGGCCGGGATCCTGATCAAAAAGCAGGAAATCCGATCCCTGGAGCAGCGCATGGCGGAGTTCGACAGGGTGCTGCTGCAAGGGCGGGAAATGCAGGCCGGACTTGAAACGGCGGTGCGTCAGCTGGAGACCGAGCTGCAGAAAGCGATTGTGAAAAAGAATCACCTGCTTCAAATGGAAACCGAAGCGGAGAAACATTTGTATCGGGTGGGGGAAGACCTGAAACATGCCCGCCGGCACATGGAGGTCGTTCGACTGGAACAGGAGCAATTGCTTGGAGAGGAAAGCGATATCGATGATGAAATCGCCCGCAACAACGAAGCGTTGACCCAGGTCGAGAACGAAGTCAAGGCGTATCAGCAGAAAGTAGCGGAGATAAACGGAGAGATTGAATCCGTTTCCAGGGAGCAGGCCGTTTGCCAGCAGTCGGTGATGGACGTCAAGCTCAAGTTGACCGCTTTGAACGCCCGGCTGGATAACAGTCGCCATACATATAAACGCTTGCGGGATTTTCAGGCAGACGGGGAAAAACGGCTGGTTCAGTTGACGGAGGAGATCGAGCAGAAGATGGTCCGAAGCAAGTCCGCCCGGGAGCGTCTGCTGGAATATGACCAGAAATTGCCGGGAATGTATGAGGCGCTGAAGCGGTTGGAAGAAACCATCGAGAGCAATGAGGCCGAATTTCATTCCATCGATGCCAGGCTCCAGGAAAATGATGAGGCCGTCAATAGGCTTCAGGGAAAACGGGAGCAAACAACCGAAAAAATCCGGCGCCTCGAACTCGAGCAGACCCAGCGGAAAATGCAGCAGGAGAATATCGGCCGCCGCATGGAGGAAAAATATCACCAGCCTCTTGCCAACCTGCGGGAGGGAATGATATGGCCGGCGGAAGAAAGCCGGGAGATCGGGCGGATCGAAGCGGAATTGGTGGAAATCCGGGAAAAGATCGCCGCCGTGGGGGACGTCAACCTTGGCGCCATCCATGAGTATGAGGAGCTCACCCAACGATTCGAGTTCCTGAACACCCAGCGCGACGACCTGGTCAAAGCCCTGGAGGATTTACAGAAAGTGATCCGCAAAATCAATCAGATCACCCAGGATCGGTTCATGCAGACATTTCATCTGGTGAACGAGAAGCTGAACGAGGTGTTTCCCCGGCTTTTTGCAGGCGGGGCTGCCAGGCTGGTATTGACGGAACCGGACAATCCGCTGGAAACGGGTGTCGAGCTGATGATTCATCCGCCGGGGAAAAAGCTGACCCGCCTGAGCCTTTTATCCGGCGGCGAGAAGGCGCTTTCCGCCATTGCGTTCATTTTCGCCATATTTTTGATCAAGCCGGCCTCCTTTTGTCTCATGGACGAGATTGACGCGCCGCTTGACGAAGCCAATGTTTACCGGTTTAATGAGTTGCTGAAGATCATCGGCGAGAAATCCCAGATCGTCATGATTACGCATAACAAAAAGTCCATGGAGTTCGCCGATGTCCTGTTCGGTGTCACCATGGAGAAAAAAGGGATTTCAAAGATCGTATCGGTGAATTTCGAGCGGGCCCGGCAGCCGCTTCCCAATTAGGAGGGGCGGACGGGGAAAGAGGTGGGATGCAGCAACGGATGTACGACATATGGGAAACGGCGATAACCCTTGCCGGACAATTGCCGCAGGAGGCATTTTGGGGCGCGGGTTTTTGTCTGGCGGTTTTTTGTTTATGGGTGATGTTTATCCGCGCGAGAAGACGGCGTATAAGCGGGGAAGGCGCCGTGGCGGCCCCGCCGGGCACAATGCCCGGCGCGGAGGAGTTAGATGAGCCCGAAACCGTCGGCGACCCGGGAGGGGCTGTTCAGCCGATGCCGCAAAGAGCCGGTGAGCCGGTTCACAGGACAGAGCCCGGCGAAACAGCGGCTGGGGCGGTTTCCAAAACCGTTGCCGCAGCGAAACCACTTGACGCGGAAGGCTTCCTGGGACGTCTGAAAAGCG
The DNA here is from genome assembly GCA_049320885.1 of Thermodesulfobacteriota bacterium. Taxonomy (GTDB): domain Bacteria; phylum Desulfobacterota; class Desulfobacteria; order Desulfobacterales; family SURF-7; genus DYJD01. The sequence goes on from JBMORA010000005.1 coordinate 22,519, forward strand.
GTCTGTCAAAAACCCGGAATACCATCTCGGGCGGGCTGGATAGAATTTTTTCCGGAAATCGCGGACTGGACGGTTCCGCCCTGGAAGACATGGAGGAATTGCTGATCACTGCCGATGTGGGTGTTCAGGCGACCATGTCGCTGATTCAAAAGGTATCCGCAAGGGCGTCGGAGATCGATGATATCGGAAAATTGAAATCCATAGTCAAGGAAGAGCTCCTGGCGGCCCTCCATACCTGCGATCGCGGCGACGAAAAGCCACTGGCGCCGCGGCCGAAAATCATCATGGTGGTGGGTGTGAACGGCGTGGGAAAAACGACGACCATCGGAAAGCTGGCGGCGCGCATGGCGGGAGAAGGAAAGCGTGTTCTGATTGTGGCGGCCGATACTTTCCGGGCCGCGGCCATCGAGCAGCTGTCGATCTGGGCGGAAAGGGCCGGCGCTGAAATCGTCAAACATCGTCAGAATGCGGATCCGGCGGCGGTTGTGTACGACGGCATCGAGGCCGCCCTGGCGAGAGATGTGGATATCGTGCTCGTGGATACTGCCGGCAGACTCCATACAAAGGTCAATCTGATGGAGGAACTGAAGAAAATCAAGCGGACAATTGCGCGAAAAATACCGGATGCGCCCCATGAGGTTTTGATGGTGCTGGATGCCACCACCGGCCAAAACGCCCTGGTGCAGGCGAAAATGTTTCATGAAGCCTTGAATGTCACCGGGATCGTGCTGACCAAACTGGACGGCACGGCGAAAGGAGGCATTGTCGTGGCCATCTGCAGTGCCTTGAATATTTCCCTCGATTATATCGGCGTCGGCGAACAGGCGGAGGACCTTCAGGAATTCAATGCCCGCCAGTTTGTGGATGCGCTTTTGTAATGGCAAGCGGCTGACGGTGTCGTCAGGGGATGGCTAGCGGCGAATTTCAAAAGCGCTGAATGCTCCCGAATAGGTCGTCCAGTCCACGGACACGGCGCTCACATGGGCCAATGGTGGTCCTGCTTCGCACCACTTCAGGACGGCGAGAACACGATCCTTGTCCCCCTCGAACAATGCCTCTACATCGCCGTCGTGTCTGTTCCTCACCCAACCCCTGACACCGAATCGATCGGCCGTCTGTTTTGTCTCCATGCGAAAGCACACCCCCTGAACCCTGCCGCTGATAATGGCGCGGGCGCCGACTTTTTCTTCCATGGCTCACCTCGTTTGTTTCTGTTGACAGGCATGGTGTCGAACCGTTGCCACCATATCGCACCCGTGCAGCCGATGTCAAAAAATTGTTGCCGATGAAAACGTATAGTAAACAACACAAAAAACATTCAGTCAGCTGAATGTTTTTGGTAACTGTAAAATATGACATAAATATAACTATTCAAAAATAAAAACTAAAAATATGCATATCGAGACAAATCGATGATTATTTTATCTTGTTGACAACCCATGAAAATCAAGATAATGCCTGTCTTGCCGGTTACGATTCCGCCGGTAAAAACCCTTATCCCTCCCTGTAAATTAGAAGGTATGAAGATCAGCGAACTCTCCCAACGCACCAAGGTATCCAAAGAAACCATCCATCATTACATCCACGTCGGTCTGCTTCGTAAGCCGAAAAAAACAAAAGAAAATGTTGTAAATTACAGCGAGGCCTATGTGGAGAGGATCCGGATCATTAAAAGACTTCGGGAGGACTATTTTTTGCCGCTGCCGGTGATCAAGGAGTTGATCAGGAGGCAGAAACGGCAGTCCTGCTCGGAAAAAATCGCCTTTCAGTTTTTAAGCGAATATTTCCGGCCGGTTGATCGGCTCCTGAGCGATGCCGTCATCGGCAAGGAGGATTACCGGAAAGTCACCGGTCTTGGAAAAAAATGGCTGGAAAAGATGGAGGCCTGGGGGATCATCACGGCGGATGACAGAACGGGAACGGCTGTATATTCGTATGATGATGTGATGGTGGGGAAATTACTGGTGGACCTGGATCGCATCGGTTTGGGGCCGAAGAACGGATTTGATCCCCAAGTATTGAAACCCGCGGCGGAAATGTTTCGTAAAATAGCAAAAGACGATTTCCGGCGTTTCATGGCGTTGATCGGGAACGGCGATATTTCCCGGAGGACGCTGAAGGAAAAAGGAGATCAGGCCAGAGAGCTGATGTGCCTTTTCTTTTATCATATATATCGTAAATTCGTGCTGGAGGAATATCGTGCTTATCTGAAGACCGCCGAATAGCATGGATGGCGGAATGCGCAATCATGGTCAGTCGCCGGGAAGCCGTTTTTCAGGCAGAGGCGGTGCCGTTTACCCTACAGGCAGGATAAGGAGATAGATATGAAATCGACCAGAGAGTTGTGGCTTTCCTTGTGGCGCCAGGTATTGCTGTTGCCGATCGTGATGGGTTTGGGCAGCCTTCCGGCCCAGGCCTTTACACCGCTGCAGGCCGACTTTTCCACCTACGACGCGAAAAATCAGGTTTTCCCCACGGGGGATACCATCAAGGTGGGCCTTTTTGAACCGTTTTCCGGCCAGAGCGCTTCGGCCGGTGAAATTTCCGCCTGGCTTCTGGGATGGGTCGTGCATGACATCAATTCCCAGGGGGGTATCATGGTTGACGGGAAAATGAAGAAAATACAGGTGATCAAAGCGGACACCGCGACCCAGCCGGTTGTGGCCAAACGGGCGCTTCAGCGGTTGATACTGAACGATAAGGTCGACCTGTTCGTGGGAACCGCCGGTAGTCATATCGCCCTCATCGGCAACCAGATGGCCGGGAAATACAAAAAAATATTCCTGAATTATTCATCCTATTCCGTTCATCTCATGGACGCCCAGAATTTTAACCGCTATACGTTCCGGACCTGCTCCACAACGGATATCAACGCCAGGGCACTGGCCTATTATTTTTCCAAGACACCGATCCGCAAATTTTATATCCTGTGCCAGGATTACAGCTACGGCCATGATTTCGGCAAGTCGATCAAGAAAGCCATGGAAGAATTCCTTCCGGACGCGGACATCGTGGGAGAAGTCTACCATCCGCTGTGGCTCAAGGATTTTGCTCCTTACCTGAGCAAAATCCAGGCTTCCGGAGCGGAAATGATCCTGTCGTCGGACTGGCCGCCTGACAGTTGGAACCTCATGCTGGCGATGGACCAGATGGGGATGAACATCCCGGTGGGAGGGCAGTTCTTTGATGATCCCAGGATGAGCCAGAACCTGAAGAACAAAAACGCCGGGGTCGGCAACACGGTGGTCAACTTCCATCTCTGCAACATCAAGTCGGAGCTGAATGAGCGCTTCAACACCATTTTCCACAACCGCTACAAGGATAGCCCGGACATACAAATCGAATGGCCCACCGGAGTCATCGGCGGAGTGATCGGCCATTTTTATTGGCTTTTCGACGTGATTCAACGGGCGGGGACCCTGAATCCGGAAAAAATCATCGCGACCTGGGAAGGAGATACCTACGAAACATTTTCGGGAACCCTTTTCATGCGCAAATGCGATCACCAGGCGGTGATGGACATGTACCTTTCAACGCTGGTTTCCCCATCCCGATGGTCCAAGGGAGGGGATCGGCTCGGATACCAGGAGGAGGCGGTCCGGGTGCCGTCCAGTGTCGTCATGTCACCTTGTCCGGAGGGATTGGAACCGTAACCGCCGGGTTGCGGTTTGATCCGGGAACGCGTCATGAGCCGGGAGAAGTGATGAATTCAATGACGGTCATGCTGATAACCCAGGGGGTTCACGGATTGGCCTACGGGATGCTGTTGTTTCTGGTTGCATCCGGGTTTACCCTGATTTTCGGAATGATGGGCATCCTGAATATGGCCCATGCCTCCTTTTTCATGCTGGCCGCCTATATCGGATTTCAGGTCATCCAGTGGGGCGGTAATTTCTGGTTGGCGCTCCTGTTGGCCCCCATGGCGACCATGGCTGTCGGGATGGCGATGGAGCGGATCATGTTGCGCCGGGTCCGACAATTCAAGCTCGGAAAGGCGGTGGTTCTGTTCGAGCTGATGCTGACGGTCGGGGTCATGGTCTGCATCGAAGAAGCGGTGAAAAACCTGTGGGGCACGGATCCGGAAATCGTGCAGGTGCCTTCCATCCTGGGGGGCTTCCTCACCTGTCAGGGGATGCAATATCCCGTCTATCGGGTTTTCATCATCGCTCTTTCCTGTACGATTCTATTGCTGCTGGGCCTGATCCTGTTCAAGACGCAGCTGGGGAACATCGTCCGGGCGGCTGTTCAGGACGCGGAAATGGCCGGCGCCCTCGGCATCAACGTGCCGCTGATTTTCAGTTTCGTTTTTGGACTGGGGACATGGCTCGCGGGCGTCGCGGGCGTCGCGGCGGCCCCGCTGCTGACCGTCTTTCCCGGGCTGGCCAACCAGATGATGCTGGACTCTTTCATCGTGGTGGCCCTGGGTGGATTCGGGAGTCTTCTGGGCGCATTTGCCGTTTCGATGATCCTGGGAGAGCTGACGGCATTCGGAGTCCAATTTTTTCCGGGGTATTCCAGTATGATCCTTTTCGGCTTCATGGCGCTGGTATTGACGTTCAAACCGCAGGGGCTTTTCGGGGAGCGGGAATGAGGCGGGTGGTATTCAGGTGGACGGGCTGGAGTCTGGTGATCGGCGGGTTTGCCATGGCGCCCCGGTTGCTGGGAGATTTTGAACTGACGATTGTACTCGGCATGGCGATTTTCGCCCTGTTTTCCATCAGCTTGAATCTGCTGTTGAGTTACACCGGTCTGCTCAGTTTCGGGCATGCCATGTTTTTTGCGGCCGGAGCCTATGGAACGGCCTTGAGCCTGGAATACCTGCAAGGATTTCCATTTGTTCCGGCGGTTCTGGCCGGAGCGGTTTCGGCCGCTTTGCTGGCATCGGCGCTCAGTCCCTTGCTGGTGAGGGCCAGTGGCCATACATTTGCGATGTTGACCATGGCGTTCAGCCAAATCCTGTATGCCATCGTGATGAAATATTCCGCTGTAACCGGGGGCAACGACGGTTTATCCGGCTTTCCGATTCCGGCGTTGGGCATTCCCGGGATCGGCGGCATTGACATGGCCTCGGAGCGGAATTTTTATTATGTCGCCATGACGATATTGGGGATCAGCGCCTGGATCATGTGGTTCTTTACCCGTACCCCTTTCGGCAGCATCATGGTGGGGTTGCGCGACAATCCGGAGCGAGTCGCCTATCTCGGATTCAACGTCCCCCGATCGAAGGCCGTGGTTTTGATCGTGTCCGCCTGGTTTGCCGGCGTGGCCGGATCCATGTACGCCCTCTTTCAGAATATGGTCTCCATTGATGGCGTACTCGGGCCCATGTCTTCCTTTTCACCGCTTATCAACTGCTTCATCGGCGGTTTGGGCACTTTCATCGGGCCGGTTTTCGGAACCGGCATCGGGACGGTGTTGATAGAGCTGATGGCGGCACATCCCGAACAGGCCCAACTGGTATTCTCCCTGGTCCTGATCATTCTGGTATTGTTCCTGCCCGGCGGGATGATGATGTTGTATTGGAAATCGGCGGCGGCCTGGATGACCCTGGAAAACAGAATTCAATCCGGATTCCGGAGAGGCAACCATGGTTGATTCCCGGGAACAATCAACGAGCATATTGAAAGTCGAACGGTTGAATCATTATTTTGGAGAGCGCCAGGTGTTGTTCGACGTAAATCTCCAGATCCGGGAAGGATCGCGGCACGCGATCATCGGGCCCAACGGCGCCGGAAAGACGACACTGTTCAATGCGATAACCGGAAAATTCAAGCCCACCGCCGGGACGATTTTTTTAAAAGGCAGGGATATCACCGGATATCCACCCGATCGCCTGGCTCGCATGGGACTGGGACGTTCCTTTCAGATTAACAGCACCTTTTCCGGCCTGACGACGTTCCAGAATCTTCGAATGGCGATTCTGGCCAAAAACGGAATTCGATTCGGCTTTTTTCGGAATCTGGACAAGATGGGACGGATCACGGCCGAGACCGACGCATTTCTCAACCGCGTCGGTCTCGCGGCGGAACGCAATCAGCCGGCCAGTTTATTGTCGTACGGCAAACATCGTTGTCTGGAACTCAGTCTGGCAATGGCCACCGAGCCGGACCTGGTGCTGCTGGATGAGCCGGCTGCCGGCATGTCGCGGGAGGAGACCAGCCAGATGGTTCAGTGGATTCGAACCCTGGCCGGAAAGAAAACCGTTGTGATTATCGAACACGATATGGATGTCGTTTTTTCCCTGGCGGACCGGATCACCGTTCTCCACCACGGAGAAATACTGGCCACCGGATCACCGGAGGAGATCAGAGCCAGTCAACTGGTGAAGAATGCCTATCTTGGAGAGACGGAGGAAGGCGATGCTGCTTGAAGTGGAGGACCTGCAGAGCTATTATGGATCGAGTCACGTTCTCCAGGGGGCTGCCCTTGCAGTGGACAGCGGTGAGATTGTCGGTCTGCTGGGGCGTAACGGCATGGGGAAAAGCACGACCCTCAAAAGCATCATGGGGCTGGTGAGACCCAAAGGTGGTTCCGTTCGTTTCCAGAACCGCGATATAACGGGATGGGAAGCATACCGGGTGGCTCGGGCCGGTATCGGGTATGTTCCGGAAGAACGACGTATTTTTTCAAATCTGACGGTGTTGGAAAATTTGCGGATGGGCGCCAAACCCGGAATCCCCTCATGCGGCAGCGGCTGGACCCTGGAGAAACTGTATCATCATTTCCCCTTCATGAAAGATCGTTCCGCCCAGAAAGGCGCCCATCTTTCGGGTGGCGAACAGCAGATGCTGGCCATCGCCAGAGCGCTCATGGGCAACCCCCAGCTGTTGCTGGTGGATGAGCCCACCGAGGGCCTGGCTCCCCTGATGGTGCGGGAAGTGCGGGATGTGTTGGCTAACATCAACAAAGCCGGTGTTTCCATCCTGATCGTGGAGCACAATCTGAAAGTCGCTCTGTCGCTGGTGAGTCGGTTGTACCTGATGGGCAAAGGCAGCATCGGATTTGCCGGAACCGTGGAGGAATTGCACAAACGGCCGGAGATCCAGGAACAATACCTGAGTCTTTGAGTCCAGTGAACCGAGGGGATGAAAGCGTTCCTGGGAGTGTTGGCGGCCCCCGCGGCGGGTGTTTTATCGGTTGCCGGTCGCCGGTTCCCAGAAATCGGACTTGATTCCGTCTCCCCATCTGAACTATGGTGAATCCCATCAGCGGTCATTGGTTTGTCATCCCTGAGAGCGGACGGAAATCGATGGATACAAGCAAAGGAGGCGACATGATAGATATCCCCACCAAACGACGGCGTACCCGAAACCTTAGGAAAACCGGACTCATCCTGGTTTCCCTTGGCTTGATCCTGACTGGATGCTCCTCATCGACACCGACCCTGCCCGTGCCCGACGGACTGTATGCCGGCTATGCCGGCCCTCAAATAGCGGTAACGCCCACGGCCATCCCCCTCGGCATCGCCACTTTGATCAAGACTCCGGTTGTGATAGCCGGTACGGGCTTCGAACCGGGGGATTCGGTTTTTGTGGATATCATCAGCACGGAGGAGCCCCCCGTCGTCAAAATTCCCGTCGATGCATCGGAGGTCGATGCGTCCGGTGGTTTCACCATGGAAATGAGCAAGGAAGTCAAGGCGCTCGAAATCCTCAAACTCGATATCGATCCGAGCGATCTGACACCCATCGTGGTCCGGGACCCGGTACCGGCCGGCACCTATATTGTCAAGGCCGTCAGCGTCGCGTCCGACAGAAAAGCGGAATGCATCATCCAGGTCGTGGAAGCGGGCAAGATGGATCGACTGAAAGACAAGATCGGAACCCTGCTGGGCAAGATCCGAAACGGCCGATAGTTCCGCCGACACCGTCCCGCCCAACCGCATTCCCGAAAAAGCCTGCTCCTTTTGCCTTGATTTCCGGGCATGTTCGCAGTATGTCAATTAAGTTTATCAAAAAAAATTATTGTCACTAAATAATACCGCGAGGCCGGCCTTCCATCCGGGAGGGTCGGTTTGCAAAAAGGAGAAGCGGCATGCCCAAGCGTAACGACATTCAAAAAGTGCTGATCATCGGTTCCGGACCGATCATTATCGGCCAAGCGTGTGAATTCGACTATTCCGGTACCCAGGCCTGCAAGGCATTGCGGAAACTCGGGTACCGGATCGTGCTTGTGAATTCCAATCCGGCAACCATCATGACCGATCCCGGGATGGCGGATAAGACCTACATTGAACCGCTCAATCTGGATGTTCTGACCAAAATTATCGACGTGGAGCGGCCGGATGCGCTGCTGCCGAATTTGGGAGGGCAGACGGGCCTGAATCTATCTTCGGAACTCGCTAGAACCGGTGTGTTGGCGCGATACGGGGTCAAGGTGATCGGTGTGAACATCGACGCCATCGAACGGGGGGAAGACCGCACGGCATTCAAGGAAACCATGGCGCGGCTGGGGATTGAAATGCCCCGCAGCCAGACCGTCAACACGGTTGAGGATGCGGAAAAGGTCGCCGAGACACTGGGCTATCCCGTGGTGATCCGCCCGGCCTACACCATGGGGGGAACCGGGGGGGGATTGGTC
>JBMORA010000006.1:0-30295 GCA_049320885.1 Thermodesulfobacteriota bacterium
AGCCGTCGGCGGGGACGAGGAGATTCTCGATCTGACCGACGTGGTGGAGGAGCCCCGGAAGGACGAGGAGGCGACCATCCTGCTGGATGAAATCGAAGCCGCCGGCGGGGACGAGGAGATTCTCGATCTGACCGACGCGGTGGAGGAACCCCGGAGGGATGAGGAAGCGACCATCCTGCTGGATGAAATCGAAGCCGCCGGCACGGACGAGGAAGAAATCCTTGAACTGACCGATGCGATAGAAGCGGCCGAGGCCGACGAGAAAGAACGCGTTGATCTGGAAGAGGCGGTGGCGGCATCGGCAGAAGAAGGCATCACCGGGCTGGATGGCGGAGAGCCCCCGCTATCCGCAGAGGAAGAAATGATCGAGTTCGATGAACCGGCGGAAACGGCCCCAGAGGCAGAAATTCCGGAGCTTGCAGATGAAACCGGAGAGCTGTTCGAGACGGAACCGGACGGCTTGGGGCTGTCGTCGGATTTAGTTTCCCCGGATACGGCGGTGACGGAATCAGCGGTGGAAAAGACGGAAACCGCCATCCCGGTCATCATGGACAGAAGAACTCCCATTCCCATTGGACTGGAAGATACAGTCGAATTGACCCAAGAGGAGGCGGCTGAGCTTGAATCCCCTGAATCCGCATCCGAGGTTGATGAAGAATTGATCGAACTCATTGAAAGCGCTGGCGTCGAAACAGCCGAGGAGGAAGAATTCCCGGATTTCGATGAGACGGCCGAAATGGAAAGCGATCTGTTGGAGGATGAGGATGCGTTGCGGCTGGACGACGAAGGAGAAACCCCTGATGAAGTCGAGCGGGGGAAGGCGTTTGCCGATTCGCTGGGGGTAGAACTGGTTTCAGCGTTGGTACCCGCGGAGCAACCGCCGGAGAAAGTGCCGAAAGACGAGAGAGTGCCGGAAAAGCCCGGTTTGATGGCGGTTCATGTGCAGGACAACCGGCAGGAGGGCGGACCGATTGATTTCAAATTCGAATCCCGTCTCCATCCGGGCGAGAAGGTCTACCGGGAAAAATACATCGAACCGGATATGAACGCCGTAACGCCGTCGGATTTGGAAAAGGCGCTTCAGCGGGTTGTGCGGGAGATGTTCGCTGAAAAAATTGATCGGATGCTGACGGATGTGATCCAGAAGGTCGTGGAAGAAGAGATCAGGAAAATCAAAAACGCACTTCTGGAGGAATAGTTCCAGTCGCCGGGCAGCGGTTTGCCGTCGTCAACGGACGCTTTTTCGCGGAAACGCATCAGGAAGGGCTTGGGGCAGTTCCCCGGGATATATGCCGGGACGGTATCCATCATCGGCAAAGATCTATAGGGAATTCCAGGGGGTTATTCTGTAATCCCCTTTTTTTTTGATATACTGAAAAACGGAGACGGGTTGAGAGGTTGCCATATGAGTGACGATACGTTGGAAAGCGCATTGGAAAAAGGATACGAGCCGGGTGAAGTGGAGAAAAAGTGGTATGAGTTCTGGGAAACGGAAGGATTGTTTTCTGCCAGGGATTCCAGTGAAAAACCGGCATATGCCATTGTCATTCCGCCGCCCAACGTCACCGGCGTGTTGCATATGGGGCATGCCCTGAACAATACCATGCAGGATATTCTTTGCCGGTATCGGCGGTTGAGGGGCGACAATGTGTTGTGGATGCCGGGGACGGATCATGCCGGCATCGCCACTCAGAACGTGGTGGAGAAAAAATTGGCTGCGGAAGGCACCAACCGCGAAGCTTTGGGCCGCGACCAATTCATCGAGGCCGTATGGCAATGGCGCGAGAAATACGGCAGCGCCATCATCAACCAGCTGAAACGGCTGGGAGCTTCCTGTGATTGGGAACGGGAGCGTTTTACCATGGATGAGGGCCTGTCCCGGGCCGTGCGCAAGGTCTTTGTGGAATTGTATGCGGCCGGTCTGATCTATCGGGGGCAGTATATCATCAACTGGTGTCCGCGTTGCAACACCGCCTTGTCCGACCTCGAAGTGGAGCATGAGGAAACCGCCGGCCGCCTGTATCATATCCGGTATCCCCTGATGGACGGTTCCGGGTACCTGGTGGTCGCCACCACCCGCCCGGAAACCATGCTTGGCGATACGGCCGTGGCGGTCAACCCCGAAGACGAAAGATACCGGAATCTTTCGACCGATCAGGTGAAACTGCCCCTTACCGGCCGCCATATCCCCATCATCCGGGACAACTACGTGGACATGGCTTTCGGCACCGGCGCCTTGAAAGTCACGCCCGCCCATGATCCCAACGATTTCGAGATTTGCAGCCGTCACAATCTGAATATCGTCAAGGTCATCGGTGACGAAGGCCGGATGACGGCGGAAGCCGGCCCGGAATATGAAGGCCTGGACCGCTACGATTGCCGGCGCAAGGTGCTGCTCCATCTGGAAGAACAGGGCTTGCTGGAAAAGGTTGATGAACACACCCACAGCATCGGTCACTGCTACCGCTGCAAGGACGTGGTCGAGCCGAATCTCTCGAGGCAGTGGTTCGTCAAGGCCAAACCCCTGGCCCAGGAAGCCATCGCCGCCGTGGAAGACGGCCGCACCCGCATTCTACCGGAAACCTGGACCAAGACCTATTTTGAGTGGATGTACAATATCCGTGACTGGTGTATATCGCGCCAAATCTGGTGGGGACACCAGATACCTGCATGGACCTGCGGCGGCTGCGGCGAGGTGATGGTGGCCATGGAGGCTCCCGTTGCCTGTCCAGCCTGCCAGGGAAAGGATTTGGTCCAGGAAACGGATGTATTGGACACCTGGTTCAGTTCGGCCCTGTGGCCGTTTTCCACCATGGGCTGGCCGGATCAGACCCGGCTTCTGAAAACATTTTATCCCACGTCGGTCCTGGTTACGGGATTTGATATTCTCTTTTTTTGGGTGGCCCGCATGATGATGATGGGGCTGTACTTCATGAAGGACGTGCCGTTCAAGGAGGTCTACGTCCATGCTTTGGTGCGGGATGAATACGGCAAGAAGATGAGCAAATCCAAGGGAAATGTGATTGACCCGTTGGAAGTCATCGACAAGTACGGCACGGACGCCTTCCGCTTCACGCTGGCGGCCTTCGCCGCCATGGGCAGGGATATCAAACTGTCCGAGGCCCGGGTGGAAGGATACCGTCACTTCATCAACAAGCTCTGGAACGCGGCCCGGTTCGCTCTGATGCATATCCAGTCCCATCAGGAGGTCATCCCCCGGACCCGGATTTCCCTGGCGGATCGCTGGATCCTCTCACGCCTGAGCCGCGCGGCGACACAGACGGCCGAGGCTCTCGACAGCTACCGGTTCAATGATGCCGCCGGCGCCATGTATAAATTCGTCTGGCATGAATTCTGCGACTGGTATCTCGAAGCCGTCAAGCCCGCATTGAACGGCAAAAACGGTGAGGAGGCGCAACAAGCTGGAAGGGCCGTGTTGTGGCGGATATTTCATGACACCCTGATTCTGCTGCATCCCTTCATCCCCTTTGTAACCGAGGAGCTTTGGCATAAACTTCCCGGCACCGAGGGCTCGATCATGCTGGCGTCCTTTCCCGAAGGGCCCGGTCTGACGGATGGGGTTGCGGTCGATTCCGAAGCGGAAGAAAACATGAACCTCCTGATGGAAGTCATCACCGCTGTCCGCAATATCCGGGGGGAGATGAACATCGCGCCTTCCCTGGCCCTGAATGTCACGGTCCAATCGGCCCGTGATCATGTCCGCGATCTGATTGCGGCCAACGGCGATCTGGTGACGAACCTGGCGCGTCTCGGAACCCTGGCCGTGGAGCCGCCCGGAGAACGTCCGAAATCGGCTGCCACGGCGCTGTTTGAAGGCGGAACCATCTTTGTTTCCCTCGCGGGGGTGATCGACTTTTCCCAGGAAGCCAAGCGTCTGGAAAAAGAACTGGATAAGGTGGCCAGGGAACTGGAGGTGACCGCCAGAAAACTGGAAAACCGGGAATTCATGGGCAAGGCGCCGGAGCACGTGGTGGAAAAGGTGCGCGCCGGCCACCAGGTGCTGCTGGAAAAACAGCAGAAACTGAGCCACAACCTGGAACGGATCAACGCCTTCATTCATAATTCATAATTCGTAATTGCTTTCATGTGGATCAAAGAACTCATAAAGCTGGCGATCCGCGAGGACATCGGGCCGGGCGACATCACCACCGATTATCTGATCCCGCCTGGTCAGGAAGGCGTTGGAGTTATCCTCGCCAAACAGCGGTTGGTGCTGGCCGGAACGGATGTGGCCCATCAGGTGTTCAGGACCTTTGATGAGGAACTGCGCCTCGATTGGTTGAAACAGGATGGTGACTGGGTGGAAGCCGGTGAAACCGTCATGACCGGGAAAGGAAAGCTGGCGGCTCTGCTGAAGGGGGAACGGATTGCGCTGAATTTTCTGCAACGGCTGTCCGGAATCGCCACCCACGTGCGGGGATTTGTCGATGTGGTCGCCGATCTTCCGGTTCGGCTGGTGGATACCCGTAAAACGACTCCCGGATGGCGCGAGCTGGAAAAATACGCCGTTCGCGTGGGCGGAGCCTGTAATCATCGCATGGGGTTGTTCGACGGCGTGCTCATCAAGGACAATCACATCGCCGCTTGCGGCGGGATTCTTTTGGCCGTCCGGCGCGCCCGTGAAAAAGCTCATCATCTGGTAAGGATCGAGGTGGAAGTTTCCAATGCCTTCGAAGTCGAGGAGGCCCTCCAAGCCGGAGCCGATGTGATCATGCTCGACAACATGACGGACGATCAAATCCGGGCTGCGACGGCCGTCATTGCCGGACGGGCGCTGGTGGAAGTGTCCGGCAATGTGACCCGGAGTCGCCTGCGGGATCTGGCGACAGCCGGGGCGGACCTGATTTCCGTGGGAGCGCTGACCCATTCGGCCACGGCGGTGGATTTAAGCATGCGTATTCAGAGCGGGGAAGCTGAAGCCGCCCGCCGTGGGGGTGGGATTCCGGCGGGGAAGGGTTCCCGAAAAGCAGACAGGCGCGGCACCCTGAAGAAGTCACGGCAGACATGATTCCGATTCGCGACACCATCCCGTCCCACAACAGGCCAGTCGTCAACCATGCGTTGATCGGCCTGAACGTCCTGTTGTTTCTGGTGCAGTTGGGGCAGGGGGCGGATCTGGACCGGTTTATATACGTCTACGGGCTGGTGCCCGCCCGCTATTCCGTGCCGCAGCTATCGGCCTATTTCAGCTGGGGGCAGCAGGCGCTTGCCCTGGTTACGTTCATGTTTCTGCACGGCGGCTTCTGGCATATTCTGGGCAATATGTGGTCGCTGTATATTTTCGGCGACAATGTGGAAGATCGCCTGGGGCCGTTGCGGTATCTGGTTTTTTATCTGCTCTGTGGCCTGGTTTCGGGTTTGTTCCACCTGGCTTTGAATCTGCATTCCAATGTGCCCACCATCGGTGCCAGTGGCGCCATCGCCGGTGTCATGGGCGCCTATTTCATTCTGTATCCTTCGGCAAAAATTCTGACCATCATTCCCATCATCATCATTCCCTGGTTGGTGGAGGTTCCCGCCTTTCTGTTTCTGATGATCTGGTTTGTATTGCAGATCATGAATGCCGCGGGCAGCGAAGCCGGCGGCATCGCCTGGTGGGCCCACATCGGTGGTTTTCTCTGCGGGATGATTCTGCTGAAGGTTTTTCTGGCCTATCCCCGAATCGGCGCCAACGATCGGATCCGGCGGGCCACCATCAAGAAAAAAACCCACCGCCTGCAAGTGATCCAGCCCAGGGGCCGGGGGATGGACGATCCCCATTTGTACGGCGACATTGTGATTACCTATTACGAATCCCTCACCGGCACGCGCAAACTGGTCAACATCCCCTGGGGATTTCACAACCGGATGTTCAACATCGCCGTCCCCCGGGGCTCACACCAGGGCAGCATGCTGCGGCTCCGCGGTCTGGGAAAAGCGATGCCGGACGGTCAGCGGGGGGATCTGTATCTGCGGGTGGTGGTGGAAGGAGGCGAGGGCGGCGCTAGACATTGAATTCAAGCGTGATCCTCCCGATTTTGATGGTATCGCCGTTGTTGAGCCGCATCGATTGACGGACCTTGCGACCGTTGACCAGTGGTTTCGACAATCCACTTTGACAGGTCAGATGGCAGCCATCGGCTTTTGACGTGATGAGGGCTGCCGTATGCCCCACCAGCAATCCTTTGGCAACGATATCGGAGGACTTGCTTTTGCCGATCCGAAACAGCTCTTTGTCAATCGGCACATGGCCGACACCCCCCTTCAAAAAAGTGAGGCCGGGTTTCGGGTTTGCCCCCCGGGAAAGATCATGCGGCCGGCTCCTTGCCGACATTTCCCGGTATTCCCTGGTGCTCAAAAAAGTAGTCGCGTCCGATGAGTTCAAGGACGGGCCCTCTCCCTGCAGGGGCTGGGCTATATCGTCGTATGTATAGGTGCCCGTCTCCTCGAACACCAGCTCGTGCCGGCCGATGGTAATCGTATCGCCATTATGAAGTTTGCACTCGGTGATCGGTTTTTTGTTGACGAAGGTCCCATTTTTGCTGCCCAGATCGGAGATGGTAAATCCGGAGTCAGCCGCCGTGATAAGAGCGTGTCTCGAAGACACGGCGGCGTTATCGATGACGACCCGGTTCTTCGCCCCCCTGCCGACCCCGGTTTCCCGGTATTTTAATAAATACTTGTACAATACCTCGCCTTTGTATTTCACCACCAGCAAAGGTGCTTTGTGCCCCGCCCGGTTGTGCCGGTCCAGCAGTTCTTGCTGTTGTTTTGTCGCCAGGAATACGGTTTGATCGGCGGCCGGCGGCGGCGCCGAATGCGTGCTGCCTTGCTTGACAGGGATATTGTCATTCCGGGACAGGGGGGCGTGATCTGAAAAGATCAATTCATGTTTGCCGATGGTGATGACGTCTCCATCCGCGAGGCGCCGGCTAACCACGGGTTTCCCGTTGATGAAGGTACCGTTCCGGCTGCCCGCGTCCTTGATGACGAATCCCATGTCATCCGCGCTGATCATGGCATGCCGTCCCGATACGGCCGGGTTGTCGATGACGATGTCATTGCCGGGCGAGCGTCCTATTTGAATGTTTTGACCGCTTTCAACGGCGTACCGGGCGATTTCCCGATGCTGAGATCGCAGGATGATGGTGGCCATAATGAGTTTCCTTTTTGTGTCAATCCAAATCCGCCAGGGTATCCAGCTATCATCCGGCATGGGCTGTTTATCCGTTTGCCGGCGTTTCCTTTCCGCTCAACAGGAAGCCCAATATGCGTTTCACTTCCTCAAACAGGTACGGTTTGGCCAGTACCGCATTGAATCCGTACTGCCGGTAATTGGCCATGATGGGATCGTTGGAATAGCCGCTGGAGACGACGGCCTTGACGTGCGGGTCGAGTTGCCGGATGCGGCCGATGGCCTCCCGGCCGCCCATTTTCCCGGGGATGGTCAAATCCATGATCAGCAGATCGTACGGCCGTTCCCGGGTCAGCGCCTCCCCGAACCTGGCGAGGGCCTCCTCGCCGTCATGGGCCTTATCAACGGTGTGGCCGAGGATCAACAGCATTTCGCTGGCGACATCCAGGATCACGTCATCATCGTCCATGATCAAAATCCTGGCGCTGCCGGCGACAATTTCCTCAGCGGCCCCTTGTTCCGAGGACAGCGGTTTGCCGGTGGCCGGCAGGTAGATATCGAATGCCGATCCCCGGCCGACCTCGGAAGATGCCAGGATATGGCCGCCGTGTTTTTTGATGATGGAATAAGAAATCGAAAGCCCGAGTCCGGTGCCGGTGGACTTGGTAGTAAAGTAGGGGTCGAATATTTTATCCAGCTCTTTCGGCCGGATTCCGCCGCCCTGGTCAATGATACGGATATGGACATACTCCGTTTCCGAAAGCGGAACCAGGTTGCGATCCCGGGGGCCGGCGTTGCTGGCCTGGATATGGATGACGCCGCCCTCCGGCATGGATTGCCGCGCATTGATGACGAGGTTGTGGATCACCTGGCTGATCTGGCCCGGGTCTGCTTCGATGTTGGCGATATTTTCGTCGATCCGGTACTCGCAGCTGACATTGGAGCCGCTGAGGACAAAGTCAGCCGTTTCCCGGAGGATGTCGATGATGGAGATGACTTTTTTAAGGGGTTCGCCGCCTTTGGAAAAAGTGAGCAGTTGATGGGTCAGGTTTTTGGCCCGGACCGAGGCTTTTTCCGCATCCGTCAGAATGGGCAGCAATTCATCGCCTTCTTGCAGCTTCAGCTTGGAAATGGAGATTTTCCCCAGAATGGCCGTGAGCAGATTGTTGAAGTCATGGGCGATGCCGCCGGCGAAGACCCCCAGGGATTCCAGTTTGGAGGCCTTGAGCAGTTCGGTTTCCATGCGTTTTTTATCGGTGATGTCCGTTACAATGCCGAAACTGCCGATGAGTTCGCCGGTGTCACCGTAAATCGGTTGGGGGGACACGATGGTTTGGATTTTTTGCCCGTCTTTCCTCAGAATTTCCAGTTCATATTTCTTCCTGAGGCCCTTTTTCCGGGCTTCGAGTTGGTCCCGGGCGGTACCGGCGTTTGCGGCATCCATAAAAACCGCAAACGAGCGGCCGATGATCTCCGCATGGTTGTACTGCGTCATATCGCATAACGCTTTGTTGACATACAACAACGTGCCTTCGAGATCCAGCACGCAGAGGCCTTCGTTCATGGTGTCCACCAGAATTCGGTGGCGGGCCTCGCTTTCCCGCAGGGCCTTTTCCGCATTTTTTCGATCCGTGATATCGGTCATCACGCTGGCCAGATGGGTGAATTTCCCATTCAGATCAGGGATTCGGAAAAGATTTTGGATGATGGGGATCTGTTCGCCCCGGCGGGAAAGCAGAACCGATTCGCCGATCCATTGCCCTTTTGCATGAACCTCGGGGAGAATCAGCGTTTTCATTTTTTCCGCGATCTCCACGGGGTGGTATTCAAAAATTTTGCTGCCGTATGCCTGTTCCGGGGCATCATGGCCGATGAGCCGGCAAAGGGAACGATTTACGTAGGTCAGATTGCCTTCCAGATCTGCCATGCCGAAGCCCTGCCCGGTTTCATCCGCAAACATTTTGAAAATGGACAAATACTTATTGGCCTCGAGCAGTTCCGCCTGGGTCCGGCGCAAGGTCTGGTTGATGGATTCCATCTTCGTATATTGGCGCTGGATTTCTTCGTACTGGGTGGAGATGGCCATCTCGGCTTTATGCTTGGTTTCGAATAAAAGCGCATTTTCAAGGGCGGTGGCGGCGTGGGTGGACAGAAGCTGGACCACCTTGACCCGGTCCATGGGAAAGGCGTCGGTCATCAAGGTGTTTTCCAGATAGAACAGCCCTTTCAGTTGCTGCTGTTTGACGATGGGGAGGCATAGAACGGACAGAATGCTGTGGCGCGTCAGGTAGGAATCGCCCGCGAACAGGTCGTTGCGGGCGGAACTGGTGACGACTGTCTGTGCTGTCCGCCTGGCGTATTGAATAATGGTGTGGGGCATTTCGGAATATTGGGAAATGGGCAGGGAGGAGTGCAGCACGACCTCATCCCGGTCACCCCAGGCCTCGGCTTCCAGGAAAAGTTCCTTGCCGTCGAGCAGCAGCAGCAAGCCCCGGTTGGCGCCGGCGTTTTCCAGGACGATTTTGATCAGCTTTTCAAGCAGATCGTTCAGCTGGATTTCACTGGAAATAACTTCCGTGAATCGAAAGATGCTGTCTATGTCCAGGGGCTCCCCGGCCATGGCGGTCGGTTGCGAAGCAACCGGTGAATACCTCATTCCTTCATGGCCGGTTTGTTGAATCTGCTCGCACTTGGCCGCGGCGCCCCAGGCGCGATAGCAGAAAAGCGCCTGTCCGGTATAGGCCGCCGCCGCCGATGGGTCGCCCACCTGTTGCTCATAGAATCTTGCCGCGCACTCGCAGGCGACGGCTTCATGATTCAGGTATCCTTTTTCGTGAGCCTGTTGAATGGCGCGGCGGTACCATGCCACCGCCTCGAGATTCCGTTCGCGGATTTTCAGGATTTCCGCCCGCAACAGGGAATACTGGTGCTGGTAGTTGTCCGGGCCTTCCGCCGCCCATTTGCGAAATTTACCGGTTATTTTCCCGAGCCGGCGCCGGTATTTTTTCTGAAGATCGGGACCCAGAGAGGAGTAAAGGGCGGTGATGGTCAAGCCGTGGTAAAAATAATATTCGGGGGTGTTGATGACGGCGAACAGGATTTCTTCCACGTCATCGAACATCCGGTCGGCGAATTCCAGGGCTTTCCGGAAAAAACCGAAAACATACAGGGATTCCACTTTTGTCCGGTAGTAATTGTAGCACAGTCTTTGTTTGTCCTGGATGCTCGCTGAAAAATCCCGTTCATCAAAATCTTCGCTGCTGTAAGTATCCCAGCCATCGGTGCCGCCCTGATAGAGCAACAGCATCCGATGGAAGCATTCGATGGTGCCGATCGCCTCGAAATGCCTCGATTTTGACAGGATATCCCTGTACCGGGATAAGGTTTGCAGAACGCTGGCAATGAGCTTTCCGGAGCGTGCCTGGATGTAGACCCATTGCGTCAATGCATTCGCGGTGAACAGCAGATCGCCGGTTTCGATGCCGCAGGTAATCGCTTTTTCAAGATACGTGATGGATATTTCGGCGGGCCTGCGCCAGTGATTGACCATGCCGGCGAAAATAACGTAGGTCTTGGCCATGAACGGGAGATTGTTCATATCCTCGTTCAAGCGGACACCGATTTGCCCCATGGCAAAGGCGGTTTTGTAGTCGCCGATTTTCCCCGCCAGGATCGTGGCATAGGATTCGTAGATATAGGGTGAGATTTTGGCGTTACCGTGCTGTAATGAAAGACCGAGTATTTGTAATGTTACGAACGCCATCAGATTTTTATGGCGCCGGTCGCCGGAAAAATAGGCCGGTTGTATGATCCGCGCCAGAAGATCCATTAGCGCCAGGATTTCCGGATCGTTGACTTCCGGCAACAACGGAACGTTGTCCAGGCCGACTTTTCGCAGTTGCCGGCGGCTTGAAAGAAAGGCCCTGATGATGGCCAGTCTGGATGGAAATTCCGGAATCCGGTATTGGAACAGCAGCAGGGCCTTCAGGGCCAGCTCTATGGCTTCCGCGTACCGGTTCTGGTTGGTGAGCAGCAGAATCATGAGGCTGTAAACAGCCGCCTTGTCAATGCGTCGGGTCGTATTCCTCAGGATGGTTTGGAACAGGGCTTCCGCTGCCGCGAAATCGCCGGTCAGATATCGGCATTCCGCCAGGCCGATATGGGCTTCGAATGCAAGCGCATAGCTGTTGCGCCAGGACTCATCGGGCAGAAGCTGCACCGCCTGGTGGAAATATTCCTGGGCCGATTCATGGGCGGAGGTTTGTTTCGCGGCTCGAGCGGCCGTCAGATTGTAGTGGATCAGGTCGCTGCGCAGACCGTGATCCGATATCAGGTCAAGGCATTGGTTCAGGTGGTCGGTTACGGCAAAGAGATTCTCCTGCAACCCCGGTTGGGTCAGGCGCCGGCTCAGGTAGACGCCGATACCGTAGTGAAACTGTTTTTTTTCAGAAGGAGCCAGCAGGGAAATAACCGCCTCCCGAATCCGCTCGTGGATGAAGGTATAGCGGTCCTGATCGGCCAGAATAATCCGTTTTTTGACCGGATGATTGAGCTTTTCGAGCATCTCGTCGGGAGAGCTTCGGCAAACGGCGGACAGGGTCTCCAGATCGAAAACCGGGCCGATGCAGGCTGCAATTTTCAGGATGGCAACAGCATCGGGGTCCAATCCGGTGAGGAGTTCGAGAAGGTATTCCACCACATTGTCCGTTATTCGCAATTGGTCGATCCGGTCGATATCCCAGACCCAGCCGCATGCGCCGGCATCTTGGGAGCGTTCTTCGGCTTTCCGGTTGAAGAGGATCAGTTTTTTTTCATACAGGCTCGATAGAAACTGTTTCAGGAAAAAGGGATTTCCGCTTGTCTTTTGATGAATGATATCCGGGAGACGTCCGGTCGCCAGCGGCTCGCACTGAAGCGTTTCCGCCACCAGGCGGCGGGTGGTTTCGATGTCCAGGGGTTCCAGTTCCATGGACTTCATGGGAATGCCGAAAGCCGCCAGGTCTTCCAGCCAGTCGGACAGCCGTGTCTGCTGAGCCGTTTCTTTGGCGCGAAACGCAATGGCCACGAGGAGGTGGCGGATGGAGGGTTCTTGCAGCAGAAGGCGCAATAACTGCATGCTGTCCGGATCCGCCCATTGAAGATCGTCCAGGAAAAGAAAAAGCGGGTGCCGGCTGTCGGCAAAAACCCGGCATACGTTCAGGAACAGGAGTTTGAACCTGTTCCCCGCTTCCTCCTGATCCACCGGATATAGATCCGGTTGTTTGCCGATGATGATTTCGAACTCCGGTATCGCATCGGTGATGATTTTACCGTTCAACCCCACCGCCTGCTTCAGGGCGGATGTCATTTCCTGGAGACGCTCTTCGCTTTCGACCAGGATTCTGCGGACCAACTGTTGAAACGCCTGAATAAAAATTTGATACGGCTGATGCGTCTTGATCTGGTCGAACTTCCCGCAGGCGAAGTGCCCGCCGCGGCGATGAATTTCCTTGCTGAATTCATGCACCAGCGCGCTTTTCCCGATGCCGGCCGATCCTGAAACGATGAACAATTCCGTCGCGCCCCGGCTGACACGGTTGTAGGCGGACCGAAGTTCTCCGGTCTCCGCTTTCCGGCCGTAGATTTTCTGCGGGATGGTGAATGTCAGGATACGGTCGCGGGCTGCCGGAGTGAAGGCGGACGGCTCCTTCCCGCTTTGCAGGCGGTCGAGACATTCCTCCAGGTCGCATTTCAGGCCGTAACAGCTCTGATACCGGTCGCTGGGTTCCTTTGCCAGAAGTTTCATGACGATGTCGGAAAGCGATCCGGGGAACAGTGTGGACAAGGATGAAAGCGCGGGCGGCATGATCGCCATGTGGGCGTAAAAGAGTTCCAGGGGCTTTTCAAACATGAACAGCCTTTGGCCGCTAAACAATTCAAAGAGCAGGGCGCCGAGGGAATACAGATCCGTCCGGTGATCCACAAGCCGGTTCATCCTGCCGGTTTGTTCCGGGGAAATGTACGGCAGCAGGTGCCGAAGCACGGTGGGGTGGTATAAGTCGTCCCTGTCGTGGGCGAGCAGGTCCTCGATGCCGAAATTGGCCACCTTGACCGTTTTCAGGTCCGGCGAAATAAAAAAACTGCCGGGCCGGATGCCTTTGTGGATGATATCATTTTGATGTAATTCATGAATGATGGAAGCAAGCTGGATGGACAGGGCCAGGAGTCTTTCCAGGTTTGTTTCCGCCTGCCGGATAAACCGGTTCAGTAGAATGCCATCGAAATCTTCCCGAATAATGACGATTTTATCCCGGATGTCGATGACATCGAGGATTTTCAACACGCCGTTTTCCGGCAGGGACTGAATCCGGTTCAATTCATGGCGGAACACGACTCGTTCTGCGGGAGAGGACAATTTGGTGGACAGGATGGTGGGCACGACCCGTTTACCGCTGGGCTGATGAATGCCGCGACAGAGGGTAATCCCTGGGGAATGGTACATCTCCTCGGTAACGATGTAGTCTTTCACCGCTTCCATGATTGCCTGGAGCCCTTGATTGTCCTGACGAACGGGTTGTGGGAATGGTTTCTTTGATCCATCTGACCGGTATGAAAAACAATAACAAAATTATATCTCTTTTCGGGGTGGCTGTCCATGAGTAAATGGCGGTCTGAAGGTCCATATATTCAACACAGGTATACCCGCCGGCCGGGAATCGTTCGTGATCGGCGGGCGGACAGGGCTTCTATATATAATATGCTGTATTTATGTGTTTATTGACATTCGGAAACGGATTCTTTATAGTGATCCCGGCATCATTCGGCGACATTCCGATTCATCCGACATCCGTTCGGGATCGGGTTCGCACCGCGACTTCCATCGACCCGTCATCATCACCAAGGGTTTTGCCTGCAAAAGAGGATTCCATTATGCGCAAACGCCCCATGACCATTTCCCAGACGTTTCTCCTGAACATGCTGCTGACCGTGACGGCGGCGATTCTGCTGACGGGATATTTGTGGATTCGTTCGGAATTGCGTGTTCATGACGCCGAAAAGGGCCGAATTTTGGCGGAATATAAGGAGCAGCAACGGCTATTGCTGAAAAACGAGGTTGATCGGGCCATCGGATACATTCAATTCAAGAAATCCCAAACCGAGGATCGGCTCAGGGCCGATATCCGTGACCGCGTTTACGAAGCCCACGCCATTGCCGCGCATCTGGTTGAAATCAAGAAAGCAACGGTTCCGGCATCGGAAATCCGGCTGCTCATCAAGGAAACCCTCCGACCCATCCGGTTCAACAATGGCCGGGGGTATTTTTTCGCCACGGCGTTTGACGGCGTCGAAGAGCTGTTCGCCGATCATCCGGAGCTGGAAGGCCAAAACCTCATGACCATGCAGGATGCGGAAGGCAGACATGTCATCCGTGACATGATCGACATCGCCCGCAATCAGGGCGAAGGGTTTTATCGCTATGCCTGGAGCAAGCCGGAAGCACCCGGGAGAAACTACCCGAAAGTTGCCTTTATCAAACGTTTCGAACCCTTTGACTGGTTCATCGGCACCGGGGAATATCTGGATGACGTGGAGCGGGATATGCAGCAGGAAGCCCTTGCCTGGATCGAGCGCATTCGATTCGGCAAGGACGGATACATATTCGCCGGGACCTTCGGGGGGGTGAGTCTGTCGGGACCCGCCAAAGGTCAAAACATGCTGGAAATCACAGACGAGCATGGGGTCAAGATCGTCCGGGAACTGATTCGGGCCGCGAAGGCGGGGGGTGGGTACGTCACCTATGTCATTCCCAAATTCGGACGTCAGGGGAAAAGCGCTCCCAAAATCAGTTATGCCGCCAGCATCCGGGAGTGGGGATGGTATGTGGGGGCGGGTGTTTTTGTGGATGAGATCGAAACGGTCCTCGCGCGGAAAGAGGCGGAGCTGAACACCCTCATTCAAAGGCATATCCTGTATATCCTGGTGGTGCTGACGGGAATCCTGCTGGTCATTTTCCTGATCGTCCGGTTCTTAACCAGCCGGATCAAAAACAACCTCGATGCCTTTGGGAATTTCTTTGCCCGGGCTTCCAGCGACTTGAAAAAAATCGACTCGTCCGAAATCCATTTTCCGGAGTTCGCTACGCTGGCCGAGGCCGCCAACCAGATGGTCGATGCCCGGAGAAAGGCGGAAGACGCCTTGCGGAGTCGGGAATTTCAGCTGCGGACGATCTTCACGGCCGCTGAAGACATCGCTTTCATCACCGCCGATGTCCGGGAATCGGGCGGTTTCATCCTTGAATTCAGTCCGGGAGCGGAAAAGATCTTCGGCTACGAGCGTTCGGAAATGGTGGGAGAGCCGGTGGCGAGCCTGCAACTGCCGGAAGATTTCCGGCAACGCCTGGAAAGCATTTCGGGTCCGGGAAGCGGAAGAGCCGGTTTCGCCGGGGAGACCGTTTTAACGCGCAAGAACGGAGAAAGATTTCCGGCGCTTTTTTCCGTCTATCCGCTCGTTGATCCGGATGGCCGTGTATACGCCGTATTGGGTGTCGGTATCGACATGACGGAACGGAAGCGCATGGAGCAGGAGCGGGGACGGCTCGAGGCCGTCGTGGAGCAGGCGGCGGAGCTGATCATCATCACGGATGAAAACGGCATTATTCTGTATGTCAATCCGGCATTTGAAAAGGCCACCGGATATCAGCGCCCGGAGGTCATCGGTAAAAATCCCCGGTTCCTGAAAAGCGGCAAGCATGCCAGGGAATTTTATGAAAACCTGTGGTCCGAAATATCCAGCGGCCGGGTCTGGAAAGGGCATCTGATCAACCGGAAAAAAGACGGTTCCATATTCGAGGAGGAAGCCACGATCACGCCCATCAAGGATCAGTCCGGACGCATCATCAACTATGTGGGCATCAAGCGGGATGTCACCAAGGAAATTCAGTTGGAGCGGCAATTGCTTCAAACCCAGAAAATGGAGGCCATCGGCACCCTGGCCGGCGGTATCGCCCATGACTTCAACAATATTTTATCGGCCATTATCGGCTATACGGAAATCGCCCTCCAGGATGTCACGGAGAATCCAGCCATCAGCGGGTACCTCCAGAAGGTCCTGCAGGCGGGGAATCGCGCCAGGGATCTGGTTCAACAGATTCTGACCTTCAGCCGGCAGAGCGAGATGGAGATCCGGCCGGTCAAGATCAGGATTGTCGTCAAGGAAGCCCTCAAACTGCTGCGGGCCTCCCTTCCGGCGACCATCGAACTGAAACAGGACCTGTCAACTGATACGGCGGTCCTGGCGGATCCGACCCAGATCCATCAGATTGTCATGAATTTATGCACCAACGCCGCCCATGCCATGCGTCAACAGGGAGGCGTCCTCACGGTCCGGCTCACGGATATGGCCGTGGATGCGGCTTCCGCCATTGATCTCGGAGATCTGACCGCCGGCTTTTTTGTCAAACTGTCCGTCGGCGATACCGGCCACGGGATCCCGCCCGAGATAGCGGACCGGATTTTCGATCCGTTTTTCACCACCAAAAGCAAGAACGAAGGAACGGGCATGGGGTTGTCCGTGGTGCATGGCATTGTCAACCGTCTGGGAGGGACCATTCGCGTGGAGAGCCAACCCGGCTCTGGAACATGGTTTGACATCTGGATCCCCGGCATTGAAACCCAGGCGGCCGAGATTGCCACGGTCATCAGCTCCCTGCCGCGAGGGAACGAACGGATTCTGTTGATCGATGATGAAGAGTTTCAGGCGGACATCGGCAAAAATCTGCTGGAACGCCTGGGGTATCGGGTGGTGGTCCGCATGAGCAGTATCGAGGCCCTGGAGCTGTTCCGCAGCAAACCGGATGAATTCGACCTGGTGTTCACGGATATGACCATGCCCCAGATGACCGGCGATCAACTGGCCCAGCGGATGATCGCCATCCGGCCCGACATACCGATCATTCTGTGCACCGGGTATAGCGAGAACATGTCGGAAGAGCGAGCGAAAAATATCGGCATCAAGGGATTCGCCTTCAAGCCGGTGGTGCTGGAAAAGATGGCGGGGATGATCCGCGAAGTGCTGGACGGGCGGTCGACATTTGGATAGTTCTTCCGTTTGCAAAACAGTCATGGGTGGGCCGCTCCCGCTGTTATTCCGAAAATCACAATGAATCCAGTTTTTTGAGTTGCTGGACCTGGTCGCGCTGTGGCGTTGCAGAGCAACTCAACGATTTTTTCTTGACAAGGAGGTTTGTATTTTATAATTATCGGACTGAACGTTCATTCCGCATGGTTGGGTGGACGGATTGAATCGGTTTTTTTCGGGCGGGGTGTTTTTGGATAAGCGGGAAGACATATTGCAGGCGGCGCTGACGCTGTTTGCGGAACGGGGCTATCACGGCACGGCCGTGGCGCTGATCGCCGAGAAGGCCCAGGTGGGCAGCGGGACCATTTACCGTTATTTCCGGGACAAGGAGCAGCTGGTCAATGAGCTCTACCGGTTCTGGAAAACGGAGATGGTCAAAGCCGTACGGGAAGATCTGCCAGAAAACCTGCCGTTGCGCACCTTGTTTCATGAGACCTGGATCCGGTGGGTGGAATTCGCCATGCGGCACCGCGAGGCCTACACGTTTCTGATCGCCCATCATCATGCCCCCTATCTGGATCAGGCCAGCGTGGCCATGAGTGAACAACTCCATAACGAATACTTGGCTTTTTTTGAAATCGGACGCCGGCAAGAGATCATCAAGGATGTGGAACCGCAATTGATCATGGCCATCGTGACGGGAATTTTTTCGGAAATGCTTCGGGAATACTGGGCCGGGCATCTGAAGCTCACGCCGGAAATCATCGTCCAGGCGGAAGAGGCCTGTTGGCACGCCATCCGGCGATAGGTGGTGTGTTTTTTTATCCAAGGATACGGAATGAATATTCATTCCTAATGCTGTGAGAGGAATTCATGAAGACGCGAAGACATTTTTTAAAACTCGGTATGTTCAGCGCCGTTTGCGCCGGCCTGCCGCCGGGGTGCATCTGGCATCCCACCCATCATGTGGCGGCGCGGCCGCCGGGGTCCATGAAACGCGCTTTGGTGCTGTGGTTCAGTCAGACCGGCAACACCCAGCGGATCGGCCGCCTGCTTTCGGCGGTGTGGAGAAAACAGGGAGTCGCGGTCACCGAGGCCGAGATCCGGCAATTCGATCCCCGGCATGCGGCGGGGTATGATCTGATCGCCATGGGCTGCCCGGTAAATCACTATGATGCCCCCGGTTTTGTGAAAACCTGGCTGGAAAACCTGCCCCCGCTCCAGGGCATACCGGTGGCGGCGTTCGTGACCCATGGATTGCCGCCCAGCAATCAGCACAATACCGGTTGTGCGGTGCTGGAGATCATGGCCGCAAAAGGCGGCCTGCCGGTGGGGCTGGGCACCTTCGGCAATCTTGGAACCTATCCGCCCTTCTGGGCCTTTTTCCCGGAAGATGTCCTGAAAACCGCCGGTTTTCCCAATGAGGCCACCTATGACCAGGCGCGCCGATTCGCCATGGACCTGATCACGAGGGTCAATGCGGGCGAAGGGTTCGAGTTCAGCCGGGAGGTGAGCTTCGGCGATGTCAAGAAGAACCTGGCCCCCATCTGGTTCAGCAAACTCATCACCGACGAGCACCGCATCGATCCGGACCGCTGCCAACACTGCGGCGTCTGCCGGGAAGTCTGCCCCACCGGCGCCATCGATCCGGAAAAAGGAACCGTGGACAAGGGGAACTGCGTGGACTGCATGGGGTGTATCAACAACTGCCCGGCCCGGGCCGTGCGCATGGTGTACTGGGGCAAGGAGCTGGTGGGGTATCCGGATTTTTTACGTCAGCAAGGTATTGTCGTAAAAGAGCCGGAAGAAATCACCGCAGCAGAAGGTGAAAAGGGGACTGCTGTTTTTGACAGAAAAAAAGAACGATAGGAACAACCATGTTGAAGTTCTATGCCACGCAAGGTCAAATTCCGAAAAGGGGAGAGATCTGGATGCCGGTGGGCGGGAAAAGACACCTGATGATGCTGCACCTGTTCGATATCGAGAAAGTCCGAAAATTTGTTCCCCATGGGTTGGATATCGTCGCCTGCTGGCCGGGGAAAACCATCGGCAGCACGTTTTTCGGATGATGCCAAACATCTCGGGTTCGGTCAGCCGATAGTTACGCTTTCCGGAAAGAACATGCGGGGCTTCATGGCCGAGATCACCCAGG
Organism: Thermodesulfobacteriota bacterium; assembly: GCA_049320885.1. Taxonomy (GTDB): domain Bacteria; phylum Desulfobacterota; class Desulfobacteria; order Desulfobacterales; family SURF-7; genus DYJD01. The sequence goes on from JBMORA010000006.1 coordinate 19,344, forward strand.
TGGCCGCCTTTATTGTAAAGCCGGTGGATAACGAGATGGCGGCCTGATGAAAGACAATACGGAAAGGGATGAACGGATGCAGGTATTGTTCCTTTGCGGAAGCCCCAAGGGCAGGGACAGTTCGAGTTATGCGGTTGCCCGGTATCTTGCGGGGTTCCTGGATGCGGATTATGAATTCATTGACGTGGCCGAAGCCGGCCTGTCCTTCGATGCCGGGGCTGCGGAGCCGGTTTTCGAGCGCATCGTCCGGAAAATGGACCAGGCGGCGGTAGTCGTCTGGACCTTCGGCGCCATTTGCTGGCATGCACCCATCCCCCTGAAATTGCTCTGGGACAAACTTTTTACCCAGAACAAAACCTTTGAGGGGAAGATTGCGCTATCGCTGATGTCGGGTGCTCATTTTCTGGATGACTATATCCTCGAAACCGTTCAATACATCAGCGAACAGCTCGGTTTCGGCTACCTGGGGGATGTTTCCGCCGACGGCCTGCCCGGCGGTTATGCGGATTACAGGGAGACGGAAGACGCCTGCCGGGTGCTGGCCCGGCAGATCAATCAGGCCCTTGCGTCCGGATACGTCCCCTGCCGGTCAAGTGCCTATGCCGAGCGGAAAGACCTTTCGGCGCTGCACTATGGTGACGGTTTTGAAGTGGCGGATGCGGCGGCGTATCCGGCGGGCGGAAAACGGCTGCTGGTGATCACCGGTGTCCGTCTGGAAAAAAATCCGGCGGCCACGTCCATTTTCGAGACCATCCGGCGTTGTTCCGGGAATACCGTGGAACTGGTGGAAATCGAAACGACCGGCGTGCGGGCCTGTCAATTGAACTACCAGTGCCTGCTGAAAGACGACATCACCTGCGTCCAGCAGGATGCCTTTGAAACCATCAAAGCCAAAATGAAAGCCGCGGACGGGATTGTCTATATCGGTCATTGCGCCTCGGCCTTCGTGGACGCCCATCTGCAGACCTTCATCACCCGCACCGGCTCCATGCTGGTGATGCCCCAGCTCAAAGGCAAATACGGTTTCGTCGTAACCGCCGGCGGAGGGCCGTTGGGTCGACCGGCAGCCCTTTTCCTGGATAAAGTGTTGCGCCGTTATGGCGTTCACAGTATCGCCGCCCTCACGCACAATGATCATGACGCCAAAGGCTTTCCCGCCACCTTGCAATGGGCCGTCCGTAATTTGGATCAGGCCCTCGCGGAGCAATGGCGCCTGGCCGACCGCTTCACCTGCCGCGCCGAGCACTATTTCATGCGGGAAAATGCGGCCAGGTTCGGGATGATTTTTCGGGGGTTGTATGGACATGGCCGCCGGGAGAAAATTTTCGACTTCCCGCCTTACCGACTTACCAAGGTCCTGTGGTTTTTTCTGAGAAGCGAACGGATGATCGGCCTGTTGATGGCCTGGGTCCAGAAGCTGACCGCTCGACAACGGGAAAAGCGGCTGAAGCGCGATCTTGCGCGTTACGGTATGGGAAAAGGTCGTGAAATGACCGGGGTCCCGTCTTGACGCGCATCGGTCCCGGCAGGAGAATGAAATGGGTAAATCAGTTGCTTGCCTTTTTATCGCCGCCGTACTTGCAGGCTTTTCGGCGGGGTGCCTTAACACCGACTCGGAAAACCTGAAAAGGAATGACAGGATTATGTATCCATCACAAATGAATGAAGATAAGGCTTTTGATAACCTGGTGCCCACCACCATCAGTAAACCCGGAACTCTGTGGGGTACCGTATGGGATTACATGGCCGGAGATGAGATCCGCGAGCCGGCCAGCCCGCCGGGTCCTTTCGCGGCCGATGTGCGGTTGGCGGAGCCGCCGGCGGCCGAGGGACTTGCCGTATGCTGGATCGGTCATTCCACGGTGGTCATCGATATCGACGGCAAGCGTTTTCTCACCGATCCCATCTGGAGCCGGCGGTGTTCGCCTTTTTCCCTGATCGGACCGCGCCGTTTTTTCGACCCGCCGGCGCCTCTGAATCAGGTCAGGTATGTGGACGGCGTGATCATCTCCCATGATCACTACGACCACCTGGACGAAGCCACCATTCGATGTCTGGGACAGCGGGATGTGATTTTTTATGTACCCCGGGGAGTCGGGAAACAGTTGCGCGACTGGGGAATTTCAGAGAAAAGGATTCGGGAGCGCACCTGGTGGGAGGAGATTCGCATCGGGTTGAACCACCGCTTGATCGCCACACCGGCCCGGCATTTCTCCGGCCGCGGCATATTCGATCGCAACCGGACTCTTTGGGTCTCCTGGGTGATCCAGGGCAGTCGGCACCGTGTTTTTTTCGGCGGGGACGGCGGTTATTTCCCTGGATTCGACACCATTGGGAGGTTGTACGGACCTTTTGACCTGACCATGCTGGAGATCGGCGCTTATCATCCCAATTGGGGTGAGATCCATCTGGGACCGCGGAACGCCGTCAAGGCTCATCGGAAACTGAGGGGCAGGGTCCTGCTGCCCATCCATTGGGGGACCTTTAAACTGGCGCTGCATGCCTGGAACACGCCAGCCGAAGAGGTGATTGAGGTCGCGAAAAAAGACGGTGTCCAGCTGCTGCTTCCCTTGCCGGGAAAAATGATTGCGCCGATGGGGGAGACGCTGATATCGCGATGGTGGGAAGCGGAAGACGACCGGCAGCGGATCGCCGCCGCCGATTTGGATTCATTGTCCTATGCCGATTAGTCCTGTTTTACTAACCATATGGAAAGAGAAAACATTTTGAGGAGAGAACAGATGGGGCTTGCATTTCAACCGATTACGATCGGTGGGATGGAACTGAAAAATCGCTTTGTTCATTCCGCCACCCATGAGGCCATGGCCGATGCCAACGGCCGGGTCACGGACGATATCATCCGACGGTATGAAACCCTGGCCAAGGGGGAGATCGGCCTGATCATCCCGGGCCATTTGTTCGTGCATCCCCGTGGTCAGGCCCACCATGGGCAGTGCGGGATCCATGATGACGGCATGATTCCGGAATTGAAAAAACTGGCGGAGGCTGTGCACCGGCATGGCGGTAAGATCGCGTTTCAGCTGGCCCACGGCGGCCGCCAGTCGCCAAAAGCGCTGATTAAAAGACGGCCCCTGGCACCTTCCGGTCACGGCCTGGATCCGGTGTCCCTGAACCGGCCGAAAGCCATGAGCGTGGCCGAGATCCGGGAGACGGCCGGAGCCTTCGTCCGTTCGGCCGAGCGGGCCATGGAAGCCGGGGCCGACGCGGTTCAGCTCCATTGCTCCCATGGATACCTGCTCAATGAGTTTCTTTCACCATTTTTCAACCGGCGCCGGGATGAATACGGCGGCTCGGATGAAAACCGCTCCCGGTTTCTGGAGGAGGTCGTAGCGGCCGTCACATCCATCCTGCCGGCGGACAAGCCGCTGCTGGTCAAGCTCAACACCAATGACTTCACGCCCCGGCAAGGCGTCACGCCGGAACTGGCGGCGGTGTATGCCGGCCGGCTGGTAAAAATGGGTGTTGCCGCCGTGGAGGTGAGTTGCGGCACGTATTACGGATTTCAGACCATCCGCGGGGAGGTGCCGGTTACCGAGCTGGCGTCGGCCCTGCCCGCTTGGATGCGGCCGGTGGCCAGGATCAAGATGAAACTCCAGGCTCCGGCCAACCGCTTTCAGGAAGCATACAATCTGGAAGCCGCCAAGGTGGTAAAAAAGGCCATGAACGGTGCGCCCCTGATTCTGGTGGGCGGCATGCGCCGTCTGGATCATATGGAGGACGTCCTGGAAACAGGGCATGCGGATCTGCTGGCCATGTCCCGGCCGTTCATCCGGGAGCCGCTGCTGGTGAAGCATTTCCGGCAGGGGAAAACCGGCGCTGCCGCCTGCATTTCCTGCAACAAATGTTTTGCCGCCATGTTTAACCGCATGCCGGTGCGGTGTTATCACAAGGGGCTGCCCATCGGAAAATCAGGCGGCTGAAACAATGGGGACAGGACAGCCTCGCAACCGATCCATTGATCGGCCGGGGACGTATGGATAGTGGATATCGGTTACAAGCGCTTTTGCATCCAGATCACGTCGAAGGGGCGCCCTTTTTTTACACCGATTGCAAGAAAACGTCCGCATTCGGTGAATCCGTTTTTTTCATGGAACCGGATGCTGGGCGGGTTTAACGAGGAAATGCTTGCCAAAAGGGAGGTAAGACCCTGCCCACGGGCTTTGTCTTCTAAATGAGCCAGCAGGCGCGTTCCAATCTGTCGGCGGATGGAATCCGGATGCAAAAAATAGGTGATTTCCGCGGTCTGACGGAAGGCCGGGAGGATATGATAGGGCCGCAGAAAACCGAAACCGATCAAGACATCACTGGTTGTCCGGACGGAAACAGCGGGAAATCCGGCCGTCATCTGCCGGAAGACGTCGAAAAAGGAATAATCCACCATTTTCTCCGGAAAGGCGGCGAAGGTGTTTTCGATGTAATGATTGAACAGATCAACGACCGGAATCCGATCCTGCTCCGATAGTTCATGAAACACCCATTCCATGGGATTCACTTCCTTTCGGGGAATGAAAAAAGCCAAGCCAGGTTACTCTGTCACTGTTTTCTATCCGAGGGAAAAAATAATAACAGATACAGAATTAATGATTAAAAATCATAACAAAACCATGCTGCGGCGTGGCGGCCGACGGATGCTTGCGGGCTTCTGCCGGCGATCATTTTCTTGTTTACGATTCCAGCCAGTATGATAAAGAACACTGGTAAGGGAACCGTGTCGGCAGATGGAAAAAGCGTACAGCTGCCCGATATCCCACGTCCTAATCCATGCAAAGGAGAGACACCATGGAACTGCCCGGCAGGAAAATCATCCTGATGATCGAACAACAGTTCAACGATCTGGAATTCTGGTACCCGTATTTTCGTCTCAAGGAAGCCGGCGCCGGGGTGACCGTGGTGGGCGGCAAGGCCCAGTCCTATACCGGGAAATCCGGCACCCAGGCCAAGGCGGATGCGGCCGCGGACGGCGTGAGAACCGCCGATTTCGACGGCCTGGTCATCCCGGGAGGGTATGCCCCGGACCATATGCGCCGATATCCGGCCATGGTGGCGCTGGTCAAGGAAATCCATGACGCCGGCAAGCCCGTGGCGGCCATCTGCCATGCGGGCTGGATGCTGGCGTCGGCGAAAATTCTCAAGGGACGGACAGTGACCTCGTTTTTTGCCATCCGGGACGACCTGATCAACGCCGGGGCGGAATGGATCGACCGGGAAGTCGTTGTCGACGGTAACCTGATCACCAGCCGGCAACCCGAGGATCTGCCCGCCTTCATGCGGGCCTTCATCGCCGCCCTGCGGCGGGAGTAAATGCATGAATCCGGCGCCTTTCAAGCTGGAGCGCTATCTGGCGAAACATGAATTCGCCGTGCCCCATCTGCTCTGCTGTTCCGATTGCGAGACCGTCGCCGTCGCCGATGTTCTGGACCTGGAGCCCGGAGCCCGGGAAGGATTCCTGAAGTTGAAGCTGGGCTACACGGAATCCCCGGGGAGTCCGGAATTGAGGAATGCCATCGCCGGATTGTACGAACGTATCCGCCCGGAGGACGTGCTGGTGCACGCCGGCGCCGAGGAGGCGATTTTCATTTTCATGAATGTTCTGCTTTCACCGGGGGATCATGTCATCGTCCAGTACCCCTGTTACCAGTCCCTGGCCGAGATTGCCGTGGCCATCGGCTGCGAAGTGACCTTCTGGCACACCCGCGAAGAAGATCATTGGGAACCGGACATGGACTGTCTGAAAAGCAGCCTCAACCCCAAAACCAGGGCCGTCATCGTCAACCTGCCCCACAATCCCACCGGATATCTCATGCCGGCTGAAAAACAGCGGGAACTCATGGAATTGTCCGGGCGGCACGGATTCCTGGTTTTTTCCGACGAGGTTTACCGGCTGCTGGAATACGATGCCCGGGACCGCCTGCCGGCCGCCTGCGACCTGGACGAGCGCGCCGTTTCCCTGGGGGTGATGTCCAAGAGTTTCGGTCTGGCCGGTCTGCGGATCGGTTGGGCCGCCACGCGCAACCGGAAATTGTTGGCCCGGATGCAGGCGTTCAAGGATTATACCAGCATCTGCAACAGCGGTCCGAGCGAATTTCTGGCGGCCATGGCCTTGCGCCACAGCGAAAAACTGGTGCGTAGAAATTTGGAGATCATTGGTCAAAACCGTCAAAAACTGCACACCCTGATGGAACGGCGCGCCGATTTTTTGGGTTGGACCCCTCCCAAAGCCGGACCTGTGGCCTTTCCGTATTTCCGGCAAGGGCATGACCCGGATCGATTTTGCGAGGACTTGAGAACGGAAGCAGGAGTTTTGCTGCTACCGGGAAGTGTATACGAGGAAGGATCCCGCCATTTCCGGATCGGGTTCGGCAGAAAAAATTTCACCGAGGGTCTGCGGCATCTGGAGGCCTTTCTGGATCGTCACCATCCACGACAATAAAGGAATCACCCATGGAGTATCAAACCCTGTTGTTTCAGGAAACGGATCATATAGGCCGCCTGACACTGAACCGGCCGGAGGCCATCAACGCCATCAACCGGACCATGATCGACGAGTTGGAGGATTTTTTTCACCGGATCGAGAAAATACCTTCCTGCCGTGTGCTGATTATGTCAGGCGCCGGCGAAAAAGGCTTCTGCTCCGGTCTGGACATGAAACAGGCCATGGCGGAAATGCTGGCCGCCTCGCCGGAGGAAATCTACCAGATGCAGTACCAGCTGTCCCAGGTGATCTACCGGATGCGCAAGATTCCCCAGCCGATCATCGCCGCCGTCCATGGCGCGGCAACGGGTGGGGGCTTCAGCTTCGCCATGGCTGCGGATGTGCGCATCATCACGCCGAACACCCGTTTCAGTGCCGCCTATATTAACATCGGCCTGGGCGGCGCGGACTTGCTCAGCAGTTATTTCCTGCCGCGGCTCATCGGCGCCGGCCGGGCCAATGAATATCTATTGACCGGCGATTTCATGGATGCCGCCACCGCCATGTCCCTGGGTTTTGCCAGCCGCATGGTGGAGCCCGAAACGCTCCTGAATATGGCCGGCGAGCTGGCCGGCCGGATGGTATCCAAGAATCCCATGGGGCTGCGCATGACCAAGGAGGCCATCAATCAGAATCTGGCCCTGCCGTCCCTGGAACAGGCCCTGCATCTGGAAAACCGGAACCAGGCGTTCCTGATCGCGGCCTTGAAACTCAGCAGTCGGCCATGAAAACCGGACATGGAAACTAGGAGGGCAACCATGATTCGAGACGCCGAATCCAAGCCGCCATTCCGGTGTATATGGAAATCCCGGATGCCGTCTTTCTGAACTCCGAAATTCAGAGCGGCCCCTGACCGAGACGTTGAAGCTGAAGCCGGTGCGGCCAAGAAGGTTAAACCACGAAGGTCACGAAGGACACGAAGGTTTTCCGGCTGCGCCGGAGAGAAGGCGCTTTCTTCGTGCTCTTCGTGACCTTCATCGCAGCGGGTGGTTGAAAAGAATCAGTCCGCCACCCACTACTCCATTGGCAAACCGTCTATGGGCTGAGTTTTTCCACAACGCGCACATAATCGACTTTCATCTGCTGGATGATATCCACGCCGGGAGGCGCTGGATCATCCCAAATCTGCTGCGCGAAGAGAATGCCCTCCAGATACAGCGGCTCTTCGAAGGTTATGGCGTTAGGCTCCTGGTGGAAAAGGTCGTGGATGTTGGCGCAGTGATGCTCATTCAGCGGAAAAAACAATATTTTTCCATGATAATAGTACTAGGAATCATCCCAATAAAGGGCCTGCCCCTCCCGGGAAAGCTGGATCACATACCCGTTGTTGAAGTATAACATCGTTCGGATAATTCCGCGGATCATCCACGGCCGTATGTTCCCATGCATTGGCGCCTGTCAATCCGGCATCCCATTCTTCATTCAGTTTCACGCTTTCTGGTCCAAGGGGAAACTTTCTGCCGATCACCGCGATATCGATCTCGCGGCCAAGGGTGCCCTTGAATGCCAGGGTGCATTTCACACCTTCCGGGCTGAGGATCTCATCAATGGGAACGGGCTCGGCGTATTGGCTCACATCGAACAGAAAGTCCATCACTTCTTCGCCGCTTTCGATATGGCTGCAATCGCCTTCCCGGCATTGCCACATGCCGGACTGCACCGATTTCGGACCGGAGCTGTCCTCGTATTGACAGGATATGGTAAAATCCCCGCTGATCATTTAAGAGAATAGAGCAAATATTAGCAGCCCGGCCTTCAGTTCCTTCCTGCGCTTTCCCGCCCGCCATTCCGACCAAACAAATTCCTAAAAAATCATCAAATAATATCTGTTACCTACAGCCGACAGCCTATGGCCTATAAACCTATAGCCTATATCCTATAGCCTTCCACATCACCCGAAGACTCTGATTTTATGCCCGAGTGTCTCAATCCCCTCATCGTCGGTTCACCGTTTTGGACTGGGAAGTAATTGTATGCATAGACACGTCAAAGCCAAACTGGCCGAAACCCGCCACCCGTCTCAATCCCTTCTTGGTTCAGGTTGTTTCCTATGCGGGGACGCTTGCTGATGTCGATGTCTATCGTGAGGGACGTGGTCTCAATCCCTTCGTAGTTCAGGTCGTTTCCGATTCAGTGATGAGACAGGCGAAACCCTGGAGTCAGCGGCCATTTCGGCCACCTAGAGGGAGCAGTTACTACAAGCATTTCAATAAGAACGGCTTGATATACTTGTAGGGACGATAGTCGCTGACTCACTGCGTGTGCCTCTGGTGAAGTCCAAGGGAAAGCCGGATGCGGGAAATCCGCACGTCCGGTTTGAAGAGGGGGAGGGACCTCCCTCCCTACTCTACTGTCATCCGGTGCGCCAGGATAAGCCTGGTACATCTTGCTGACTGAGAGGTGTCAGCCATAGTAATTGCTCGTTCGCTATGTAGCGGCGGCCCCCTGCGTACCGGCCGCTTCGCTCACAAAGGCTACATCCGGTAATTCGGATTCATGTAATCGCAAGCAAGCGCCACGCGGGGCGGGGCCTCACTTTGCGGTAAGCGGCGGTCTGATTTTGATAACCGGCTTCGCCGGGCCACCGGGTGCTTGTTTTCTTATATGCCCTTTTTTGCCCCCCAAAACATCGTTATTGGACCTAAAAACGGCCTTGTTTTGAGGTAAAATCCTTGACTGGCGCGGATCTTCCGTGGCCCGACCCCGAATCGCCCGCCCCGAATCGAATCGCGAATCGCCCGAATCGGGAAGGTGTTCACCAAAGCCATAGAGAGTCTGCGGATAGCGAAGCCCAAAATGGTGATGGTAAACCGAAAACATCGGGCATTTACATAGGCAAGCGCCTTACGCGAAAGCGAGTACAACCGAGGAACCGGATGCGGGAAAACCGCACGTCCGGGTCTGTGCGGGGGGTGCCGGGTAACTGGCATTCCTACCGCGAGATTGGACCTAAAAACGGCCTTGTTTTGAGGTAAAATCCTTGACTGGCGCGGATCTTCCGTGTCCCGACCCCGAATCGTGCACGACCCCGAATCGTGCAATCCCCTCATCGTCGGGTCAACGTTTCGGACTTATCGGATGAGAGAAGCCGGCATCAAGGATCGGAGTCTCAATCCCCTCATCGTCGGGTCAACGTTTCGGACACTTACTATTTCGGAAATTCGAGTCAAGCTGATTTTGTCTCAATCCCCTCATCGTCGGGTCAACGTTTCGGACATCCTGGCAATGGTTTCCGGCGAAGTGAAGGCAGTGGTCTCAATCCCCTCATCGTCGGGTCAACGTTTCGGACCATTGCCTGGAAGTGATGAAAGATCCCGATGGGAAAGGTCTCAATCCCCTCATCGTCGGGTCAACGTTTCGGACACCTGGACAAGGCAACGAAAAATTCGGAACGAGACTTGTCTCAATCCCCTCATCGTCGGGTCAACGTTTCGGACGCTATTGTCCGTTTGCTATCTGAAATGGGCTTTGAAACAGTCTCAATCCCCTCATCGTCGGGTCAACGTTTCGGACACCGGTAATATGGTCATGGTCAGCGGGTATTTGCACGGGTCTCAATCCCCTCATCGTCGGGTCAACGTTTCGGACAAAGATCAAACCAAAGCTGGCTACATTGAAGATAACGTCTCAATCCCCTCATCGTCGGGTCAACGTTTCGGACCATTTCTCTCGATTTCAACAATGGCCAGATCAAGGTCGCAGTCTCAATCCCCTCATCGTCGGGTCAACGTTTCGGACCGGGGACACAGTCCTCGTCCCGGCTGGAGTGGCTACGTCTCAATCCCCTCATCGTCGGGTCAACGTTTCGGACGTTATTCTGGACCAAACAGATAAAAAAATCTATCGAGTCTCAATCCCCTCATCGTCGGGTCAACGTTTCGGACCCAATCATTGGATGTCCGGAAGTCAGCATTGGAAAGTCTCAATCCCCTCATCGTCGGGTCAACGTTTCGGACGCGGAACAAAAAATTTCCGTGCGCTTTGAAAATAAGGAGTCTCAATCCCCTCATCGTCGGGTCAACGTTTCGGACCTGGGAATTATGTCGTTAGTAGGTAGCCAGATGGGATCAGTCTCAATCCCCTCATCGTCGGGTCAACGTTTCGGACCTTTTTTCAAAAAATCTGGAAATTTCCAGAATCGGAATGTCTCAATCCCCTCATCGTCGGGTCAACGTTTCGGACGCCATCTTGAAAGAAATCAACAGTGGAGAAGAAAGGGTCTCAATCCCCTCATCGTCGGGTCAACGTTTCGGACCTTTCCACGGTTATCCAGGCAATGTGCAGCTCCACGGTCTCAATCCCCTCATCGTCGGGTCAACGTTTCGGACTGAGTTGTGTGAAAGGCAAAACTCTGAAAGGGGCGAAAGAGTCTCAATCCCCTCATCGTCGGGTCAACGTTTCGGACATTTAACAAAACCTTCTTCCTGGGTGGGCGGAAAAATAGTCTCAATCCCCTCAT
>JBMORA010000007.1:0-29164 GCA_049320885.1 Thermodesulfobacteriota bacterium
GAAATCATAAGGAAAACCGAATCGCATTTCTTCCGACGGGAGGTATCCGATGCGGAACCAGGGTGACAACAATGGAATTTCCCTGAAGGATGTGATCGATCTTGCCGGGTTCCAACATCTGGCGGACGGTTTCACGCACTTGACCGGCATGCCCACCGCTCTGCTGGATCTGGATGGACAAATTCTGATCGCCAGCGGATGGCAGAAAATCTGCACACACTTCCACAGGAAAAATCCCGTCTCGGCATCGAAATGCCTGGAAAGCGACACCGCCTTGGCCAACCGATTGGCCGGGGGGGAGACATTCAACCTGTATGAATGCAAGAACGGGCTGATCGATGTCGCCGTCCCGATCCTGATCGAAAATTCGCATGTCGGGAACCTCTTCGCCGGACAGTTCTTTTTGAAACCGCCCGAAATCGATTTTTTTTCGCGACAGGCCGACTACTATGGGTTCGATAGGAAAGCCTATCTGGAGGCGCTTTCCCAGGTTCCCGTATATTCGTTGGATGTGGTTCAAAAGGCGATGAATTTTCTGGCACATCTGACGACGATCACCGGGATCATCGGACTCAATAATAAGAAACTGATGGAATTGAACAGGACCCTGGAAGAACGCGTTCGGCAGCGAACGGCCGATCTGCGGACGGCAACCCGGTTTTCCGAGTCCCTCATCAACAGCTTGCCGGGTGTCATGTATGTGTTTGACCAGTCGGGCAAATTCCGGCGCTGGAACGACAATTTCGAGAAGGTTGTCGGATATTCGTCTGCGCACATCAAAACAATGAAACCTCTCGATTTCATTAGCCCGGAAGACAAGGACCGGGTGCGCGACACCATGGAAAAGGTTTTTACCGAGGGCAGCGGAGATGTGGAGGCAGGGCTGGTCACCAGCAGCGGCCAGGTGATTTCATATCTATTCAGCGGGTATCACTTCATGCAAAATAAGGTCAGCTATCTGGTGGGGGTGGGTATCGACATATCCGCCCGAACGGCGGTGGAAAAAGAAAAGATAAATCTTATAAACAAGTTACAGGATAGTCTGGCAAAGGTAAAAAAACTCGGCGGCCTGTTGCCCATCTGTGCATCCTGCAAAAAAATCAGAAACGACGAAGGCTACTGGATGAAAATCGAGGCCTACATCCGCGAACATTCGGAAGCCGATTTCAGTCACGGGATTTGCCCGGATTGCGCGAAAAAATTGTACCCTGGTTATTTTGTGGGCAAGCGGGACCCTGCCCGATGATCCGGGAGGCTTTTTTCGACCCGTAGAACGACCATAACCTGGCGCGGATGCGCTCTTCCACGTAGCCGATTTTGATGGCTTTTTCAATGCCGGGAGAAATCAGTTCCGTCAGCTCGCGGATCAGCATCTCCTTGGTCACCCCCACATCCTCGATGAAGATATCCAGATCCTCATCGCCGTATTTTTCATAGAAATGGCGGACGATCTCGGTATAGATGGATTTGAAATAGCGCGTTTTTCGGAAATGGCCCCAAAAATCGTAACCGATGAGGATGAAATCCTCCATGTCATCGCCGTTGATGAGGCGGAAATGGTCGGATAATGGTTTTCGGGAAACGGCCTCCCAGATTTCTTCACCCATTTCAATGATTTGATTTTCGGAGAGCAGTTTGGTGACGAATTTTTCGCTTCCCCGGATGGAATTCTTCATATTGCTTTCGATAAAGCGCCTGATGCGTTTTTCAAACAGGGCTTCCAGGCCGGGCGCCTTCTGGTGAACCGCTTCCTTCCCCATTTTAACCAGGGAGGCGATACCCGGTATATTCTGGGCCACGATATTTTCCGATATCAGGTAATCGCGGATCCCCGTATACAGGACATGCGAGATCAGTTTCAGATACAGCCGGCTGTTGACAAACCGGCGAACCATCTGGTTGCGGGCGGATTTCAGGCTGACAGCCTTGTCCACGATTTCATCGAACTGGCGCCGGGAAAAAATCTGTTCCAGACGGGTGGTCTCGTTCTGCCGGGAGGCATGCACGAGCCGGCTCATCTCGCCGGACAGTTCCGTGATGGCCCCGGGAATGGGCATGTCCACGACATTGCGCTGAATCAGGCCCAGCATTCGATCCAGCGGGACAATATCCTTGAATTTGACTCGCCGGATCCATTCAAAGGCCGCCGACACCTCTTCCTCGATGGTCTGCCGGTATCCGCCCCTTTTGAAGCGGTTCAGCTCATGCTTGACATGGGCCTCGAACAGGTTGGCGATGAGCGCATCCATCTTTTTTTCCTGCTTTGGTTTCATGGAGCCGCCGCTTCCTGGATCATCGCGCCGGTAACCAGCAGACGCAGTTTTTGTTTCATGGACGTCATGACGGTTTCGTCGCTGATTTCCGGATTCAACATTTTTTCCATGCCGCTTGCCATGCTGATGATCAACAGCATTTCCGCAAGCAACCGGTTGTCGGCGACGGGTTTTCCCATGGAAAGGGCCAGGTTTTTCAGGTCTTGCGAAAGGAAATCGATCAATTTCCCCGTTTCCACGGCAATGGCGCTGCGCAAGGCCTTTGAACTGCCGGTGCGTTCCTGGAAAAAAAGGCGCAGGAGGCGGTTGTGGGACGAACAATAGGCCATGAATATCTCGGTAAACGGACCCACAAACGCCTCGACGGCATCCGGCGCCTCCGGCTGGGAATCAGGCTCCGGCGTGGCAGCGGCGCCAAGACGCCGGCGAATCGCAGCGAAGCATTCATCCAGTATTTTTTTGGCATCCAGCGCCATGGAGATGCCCAGTTCATCGATATCGCGGAAATGGCGGTAAAAGGATGTCGGCGCAATCCCCGCCTCCCGGGCCACCGAGCGTAAACTCAAGCTGGCGAAACCTTCTTCCGCGCAAAGCGCCAGCGCCGCCTGCATGAGGGCCTGGCTGGTTTTTTCTTTCTGGGCGACGATTTCTTTCCGTGATGCCATAATTTGTTTCTATACCACACACCGGGGTCATCTGAAACCTAATTCCAGAGCCGTTTCAGAAAACGGTGGGCATCCGCCGCGCTCCGCCGCGGAATTTCCTCCATGGGCATATGTCCGACGCCGTCATAGATGATCGTCCGTGAGGAGGGAAGATCGCGTTCCCAGTGTTTGACCATCTTTACCGGAACCCAGGGGTCTTTTGCCCCCCACATCAGCAGGGTGTCGGCTTGGATGCGATCGATGCCGCTGCAGAGCGCCGTGGAAGCGCACTGGTTTTTGAGGAGCCGCAGGACATCGACATAGGCGCCGCGATTTTCCGCGCTGGCGGCCATATCGTAGCAGCGGGCAACCACCTCGTCGCTCACTTTCGATTTGTCGCCATAGATGGAACGGATGCTTTGTTCAAAAAAAATCCGCGGCGACATGACCCCGGCGATGTCGCCGATCAGCGGGGCGTTGATGAACTTCATGATCCCGGGCAGGTCCTGGGGGTAGCCCACCGCGTCGATGAGGAGCAGCCGGTTGACGTTTTCCGGGAACTGCAGGGCGTAATTCCAGGCAAGATAGCCGCCGACGGAATTGCCGGCGATATCGATGTTGCCAAGCCCCAGCGTCTGAATGAACTGATGGAGGAAATCCAGAAACAGATCCCGGCTGCAGGGCGCGCCTTTCAGACGGGTGGTCAAACCGAAACCCGGCAGATCGAGGCGGATCAGCCGGTAGTGGGGCGACAGCAGTGCGGCCCAGTCATCCCACGTATGCAGCGAGGAAAGAATCCCGTGGAGCAGCAACACGACCGGTCCGCTTCCCTGGTCGCAATAATGGGCCCTGGTTCCGTTGATATCGATGAATTTTGAATGATCCGCCGTATACCGGCGGGAGAGTTCATCAAACGATAGGGAACGAATGCCCAGACTCAAGGCGCTGGCCAGGCGTCGCCGGCGAACGCCCGTCTGTTCGCGGGCATGGGGTTTCCGGCCGCGGTTCCGCTTGACGGCATCCAGGGGGATTGGGACCGCGTCCCTGCCGCTTCCAAGCCGGGCAAGCTCGAAAAGTTCCTGGATTTCCCTCCGGACGGCATCGACGATCCGCTGGGGTTCGGCAATCAGGTTGGTGTCTGCGGAAATACCCACCGTGATTTCATCGGCATAGCTCAGGATGCTGATGCCCGTTGAGATGTCCCCGGAGCGCGGCACCCAGAATATCATGTTGCGGATTTTCCCGCCGGCAAAATACACTGGCTGCCGGGGGCCGTGGACATTGGACAATACGGCCGTGCCCTTGTTGGCGAAAAAATTCGCTGTCCGCCGGGCGACGGCCCCCGGCGCGGCCCCCAGTGCCTGGAGGAAGTGATAGCTGAGCGCCGGCTCCACCGACTGTTTCATCGTGCCGGTCCGTTTTTGAATCTCCTTGAGCCGGGCCAGGGGGTCTTGAAGCGAAACCGGCAAGGCCGTCGAGGCAATGCCGAAGCGGTTTCCCAGTTCCTTCTGGGCCCCCGGTCGGCGGAGGTTGACCGGCATGGAGACATGCAGATCGAACTTGCCGGCGGGGGGGGCGGTTTCCATCAGAAACCGCCGGAGCGCTCCGCTGATGGCGGTCAGCAGCACATCGTTGACGGTTGCCTGGAAGGTCTTGCCGATGGCCTTGATTTCGGGTAACGACAGCGGCGCGCTCCAGGCGACATTTTTCCTGACGTTCAGTCGTCCCTTGAAGGTGGTTTTCGGGTCAGCGGGCATCAGCAGCTGTTTTCCCAGGATCGCCACGCTTTCGGCGGCCCGGCCGGAAAGGCCCAGCGGCCGGCTGCTGTCCAGGGCGGCTTCCATGCCGGCGGCCAGGCTGGTTCTGGCCCGGGTAAGGGTTTGGATGAAGCCGGACAGCAGGGCCGGCCGGGCCGGCGCCGCGGGCGGGAAATCCGGTTGCGGCCAGGGGGCGTCCTCCGCATCGTCGGTGATGGCGGCCAGCACCTGCTGCAGCGCCATGCCGTCGGCAATGCAATGATGGATCCGCCAGAAGACGGCGCAGCCGCCCGCATAATTCTCGATCAGGTGGAGCTGCCACAACGGCTTGGCCGGATCCAGCGGCTTGGCGGACAGATCGCTGATCATTTCCTGGAGCGCGGCCTTGTCGCCGGAACCCGGCAAGGCCACGCGGACGATGTGGGACCGGACATCAAAAACCGGGTCCGCATCCCAATGGGGCTTGCCGATGCCGGTCCGCGGCGGGGTCACCCGCTGGCAAAACCGCCGGTATCGCAGCAGGCGGTGTTCGATGGTGGCGCGCAACCGTTCCGCATCGAGCACGGCATCGAATTCAAACAGGGCGGTGATGATCATGCGATTCCTGGCATGATCCAGTTGATACCAGAAATGGTCGATATTGCTCATGGGTTGTTTCATGGTGCCACCTCATTTTGCTGGATTGAATTCGAACGGCTTTATTTCCATCGACCGGGTATCGGCCATTTAAGTACATACGTTATATAAATGTAAAAACAGTTATGCGTACACTTGTACTTACATATATTCATTTTGGGGGTGGCTGTCAAGCAAAGAATATCGTGGCTTCCGGTTTTAATCGGCAGCTTCGGGATGAGATCACCCAAACGGCCGGCATGCTTTTCCGGATTCAGGATTAACGGGTTGAAATCAAATATGAAATTTTGGGATAACCGGTGCCCGGCAGGGGTTGGATTGGGCTGGCGCCCAACCGCGGTCCGGTTTTAGGGTCGTCTCCCGGGAAAACGATCCGGAACCGATCACGCTGATCCGGTTGCCGCGGCCATCCGTCGCGGGAAACCGCTACCGGCGGCCGCCGGCTGTCTTCTTCTCCTGTTCCTCCACTACGCAATGGATGCCCTTGCCCTCCATGGCCGGGCCGAAGCAGAGGTTGTCGGATTTGCAGAAGGCGGGTCGTAGATCGCCGGATTTCCAACGATGGATGAGGCCGGGTTCCCGGATGAAGGGGCGGCTCATGGAAAGAAAATCCGCGGCCCCGGTGTGTACCAGCTTTTCGGCCACCTGGGGGGACCGCACGCCGCCCACGAGAATCACCGGAATGTCGATCGCTTTTTTCAAGGCCCGGGCGGCATCCTGGAAATAGGCTTCCTTGGTTTCGGCGGTGATGCCGGACCGGCTGGGGGATAATTTGCCGCTGGTAAGGGTGCCGCCGGAAAGCTCGACCGCGTCCAAGCCGGCCTCGGCGAGCAGCTTGCAGGCGGCAACGGAATCCTCGCGGGTGAGGCCGTTTTCAAGGCAGTCCTCGCTGTTGATTTTGATCAGGATAGGATAATCCTTGCCCGCGGTCTGCCGGATGGCGGCCAGTATTTCCAGATGAATCCGGGTTCGGTTTTCGATGTCGCCGCCGTATTCGTCTGTTCTCCGGTTGTATGCCGGGGACAGGAACTGGCTGAGCAGGTATCCGTGGCCGGAATGGATCTGCACCCCGTCAAAACCCGCGTCTTTCGCCCGGCCGGCAGCGGCGGCAAAAGCCTGGACAAGGCGGACGATATCCTCTTTGCCCAGCTCATGCCGGGGGGATTTCGCAAGGCCGTCAAAATCGGATACCACGTGCGGGGCTTGTCCGGTCAAGGACCTGGCCGCAAAATGTCCGGCATGGGCCAGTTGGGCCACGATTTTCCCCCCGGCGGCGTGGACGGCGGCGGTCATCTGTTTCAACCCGTCCGTAAGGCCATCCTGATGGATCCCGAGCTGCCAGGGACCGGCCTGGCCTTCGGGACTCACAAAAGCATGGCCGGAGATGATGAGTCCCACGCCGCCCTCTGCGAGGTCGCCCATTGTCTGGATGAGCTTCGGGGTCACGGCACCGTCATCGGCGGCCATGCCTTCCCATGTGGCGGAACGGACAAACCGGTTGGACAGGTTCATGCGGCTGATGCGGCCGGATGCAAACAAATCGCTCATGGTGATTCCTCCTTACAGGCCAATGGTATTGTAGGTCGCTTCCACGATTTCCCGGCCATACTTTCTTTCAAGACGCCGGACGATGAAATGACCCCGCGCCATATCCTGGAAATGATCGATAAACAAGGTGTTGATGAGCGCCCCGCCCGCTGCGCCGATGGCGGGAATGGCCTGGGCCGCGGCTTTTTCGGATACTTGAATGCTGAAACGCTCCGCAATTTGAATGATCAGTCGGACCAGAGCCGGGGAGCCTCCTTCGGCCAGGCCTTTTTCCGCAATGTATTCCGCCGCTTTCGCAACCGATTGGGCCAGGGCGGCGCGAACCGTGAAATATCCGGATTCGGCGGCGTTGTCCGTCTTGCTCAAGCCGCCGAAAGCAAAGACCTCGATACAGGCCATTTGGGCTTCAATCCCGCTGATGGTTTCCCCTTCGCTGCGGGCGATATCCGCTATGGACCGCAGCATGATGGTTGTGGATACGGGCAGTTCCACGGCCAATGCCGGCAGCCCGAAAAAACCGCCAACGCCGCCGGTGGTTGCCACCGCCAGTTTGTGCCAGATGGTGGATGCCGGTTCACCCGGCACGTCCTTCAAGGTGGAAACCGCGGCCTGTAGCGCCCTGAATAATGCCTCCCGGGTTACCGCACCGATTTTTGCATTCCAATTGGCCGGCAGGAGGTCAAATCCCTTTTCGAGGGGCGTGCCGATAAAATGGGCGATTTTGGATGCAATCCCCGGATTTTCCAGCAACATTTTCGCTTTTTTCAGGTCGCTCAAATCGATTGGTTCACATGTCATGATGCCTCTCGTTTCGTTTCTCGGGCCCCAGGAGCAAAACGAACAGCTTGCCCGGCACCAACTATCTTGACCTGGCTGGAACCAATAAGCAACCAAGCGGGATTGTTGTCAAGCACAAATCTTTCGTTGAAGGCAGCAACGCTTGTATTTTTTCCCGCTTCCGCAGGGCAGACGATAACGGATAACGGGTTAGGATGATCTTTTCCTCCGCCGGGGGATTGCCATCGTCAGAATCAGCAGCATGAAGAGAATGCCCCCCCATTCCGTGAGGGAGGGGATGGGATCGGAGCTGGCCGCGCTGCAATAGACATCACTGCCGGCAACAAACGGGCCGCCGGCGGTTACTTTTCTATCAATGCCGAATCGTTCAGGAACAACTGCCAGAGCTTGCGCATGGTCCGGGGATCATGGCCGCCCTGGATGGCATAGATTCTTTCCGGTGGCAGGATGGCCCCCAGCAGGCGGTGGGCCGGGTTGAAGGAATCCTGCGCGCCATAGCCCAGGAAAATGGGGGCCCATGCCGCCGGGTCGTTGGCGTACGTTTTCAACCAATCCCAGAACATGCGCTCCCAGTCCTTGCCGGGATCGTAGGAGCCGGGCTGCCAGGCGGCGACGCCGCCGGCGCCCGCCACTTCGGCGATGATATCTTCGTATCCCAGAAAAGGGGCGATGACATAAACGCCATCGATGTCCTCAGGGTGTTCCCGCAGGTACATGAGGGCACCCAGCCCCCCCATGGAAACCCCCACCAGCCAGATGCGGCGATATCCGGCGGCTTTGGCCGGAGCGATGACATCCGTTTTCAGGCGGGGCACCAGGGTTTCGGCCATGTAGTATCCCAGGTGGGAGTCGGGAATCACCACATCCTGGGGACACAAGCGCTCCCGCAAATCCCGGATAAAACCGTCCTGCTCGAAGCTTTTGTGATCGCCGCCTCTACCCCGCAACATGACGATGAGATCCGCGCTTTGCCCACCCTCGGCTGCTGGATAGCGCAGAAGATTCAGCGGCGCATTGGTTCCCCAATAGGCGCATCCGGTTGCCAGCAGCAGAAGCGGCAACACGGCGGTGAGTATCGTCCCCGACACCAGGCTGCGGTTGAAACGCATCGGTCAGCTCCTTATTTCTTCCACGCAAAAGTCAACGGCAATGGGGGCTGGGGCGATAGCGGAAACCCCGGATTGTCCGCCGGCCTGCCGGGTTGTGCAAATCTTTCTGTAGCTATTGTTTTTTCTTTAAACCCTTGCCGATATTCCATGCCTTGCCGAGATTCTCACCCACAGACCAGTAGTTATTGTCAGGCATTGTTAATGTGAATGGATTTATTTTCTTTATGTCGGGCTTATGATCGGTCATATATCTCTCTTCGGTAAAGACTTCTTTCGGTTCACCGATATAAAGCGTATTGAATGGCAATGGAATAGAGTCATATAGGGTGCAGGATAAACAAATCGGGCATTCTGTAATCAATGGCGCATTTTTCAATTCACCATAAAAAGTATCGAAAATTTCGGATTTGTCAGTTTTATTTCCCGAAACCAATCCGCAGTAGTCCGTTTTCTCCATTAAGGACACATCCGGAATATTGATGCTGAATTCGTTGTTTTCATCAATTCCTTTATTGGTATGATGCGGTCCCAGGGCTACGGCAATTAAAGGCGGCTTGAAATTAACTCTTGAAACCCAACCCACTGCCATAAAATTTGCTTTTTTTCCGACAACAGAACCAACCAGCACCATTGGCATGGGGTATACAAAGGCCTCGCTGTTATCAATTTTGATTTTGTCCATAGTTTTTTATTCCTTTTTGTTTGATGTCATGCATAAAATGTCAATGGGCAGGATGGGGCCGAATGGCCGGCATAACCGGCCGGGAGCCGCTGCAAAGCGACGCGTGGTGCTATTCCCGGTCCCCGTTACGGCCCTGATTCGCATGGCAAACCACCTCATTATTTCCCGGATCAAAATGCCAGACCCACCGAAACCACGGCATAGTGCAGCCAGGCAAAGTTGTAGACCGCGTCCACATCCGACCCGCCCTCGACCGTGCGGTAACCGCCGGCGATACTCCAGCGATCGTCGATGTGATATCTCAATTTGAGAGCAGCATCTTCAGCCCGACCGGCGCCGCCGGCCAAGGCTTCGAGATCCAGTTCCGCCGTCCATTGAGGGGCGATACGCCAGGTGCCTGCAATGCTCAGCAGCGGCACGAAGCCGACATCGGCCTTTTCCGCAATCATGTCGCCCTGGTTCAGTCTGATCTTGGCGTCGCGAATGTTTGCCGTGAAGCCGATCCACCACCGCCAGTCTTTGCTGTCATGGAAACGGTAGCGGTAACCAATTCGCCAGGAGTTGAACTTGTAGGTGAATTTGGTGGGTATGCCAGCGGCAAACTTGCTGCCGACGAAGTCCACGGGCGCGTCTAAAACCCCTGTTTCTGTGACGCTCAACGGCGCCAGCAACAAACGCAGGCTGTGTTTTTCTCTGAGGTTCAGGGTGGCGTAGAACCGGGCCGCGGGCCACGGTCCATTGCCCACCGCGTCGACCAGGGAGAAGCGGGTGGCAGTGGCGTCGTTGGGAATCTGCACGTCGTTCCGGCTCTGCCAAACCGCGCCGCCTTCCAGTTCCAATAGCATGCCCGGTGTCGCCGACGAGTCGGCCCCCACGGCCGTTGCGGGTGTGGCCGTGAACAGAAATCCGATAAGAATGAACAGCATCCAATTCATTATTGCCTCTTTGGTTGGGATCATGGCTTTCGCATCCATATTTTAACCATTTTATCTTGTCACAGAGATTCATGCAAGCCTTGGCTTCATGGCCTTGGCTTCATGGCGTCCGTTTCAGCGGCGGCGGGGTCCAGTTACCATCCAAGGAAAAAAAAGGACGGGAATTGCTTCCGAAACTGGCAAAACGAAAACAATCCCCGTCTGTCACCAGCTGGCATTGCTGGCACTACATGAATTCCGTCGCTTTGATCAACAGCACTTCATTGACCCCGTCTTCGATCATGCTGGCCCGTGCATCCCGGAATATTTTTTCAATGGGATATTCCTTTGCCAGACCGTATCCGCCGAATATCTGCATGGCATCGCTGGCCACGTTTGTGGCTGTTTCCGTGGACAAGCACTTGGCGGCAACCGCGTGGGCCACGGATGGGCTCATGGGGTTAGCCAGGTTATACATGGCCATCCGCCGGGCGTTTGCCCGTGCAGCTTCCACCTGGGTGAACATCTGCATGAGTTTCAGTTTGATATTTTTGTGTTCAAAAATCCGCATCCCGCCCTGGATGCGCTTTTTGGCATACCGGTAGGCTTCGTCATAGGCAGCCTTTGCCAGGCCCGCAAATACAATGGCCATCCCGCCGTTGACATTGGCCAATCCTTTTCCAGCCGTGCTTTTAAGAAAATCCGGATTGGACACCGCCATATACTTTTTGGGAATCCTTGCATCCTGAAAAATGATCGATCCCTGATTCAGCGGCCGCTGACCCATTTTGTCCAGCGGTTTGCCGCGCGAAATTCCTGGCAGATCCAGAGGGATGATCGCCAATCCCTGGCCGTCCATGCCTTTTTCCGGATACAGACCCACATGGAGCATTGCATGTGTGGCGATGGTGCCGTTGGAAACCCATTCGGATTTTTCGCCATTGACGATATATTCATCGCCTTTGAGCACCGCTGTCACGGCAGGCCCGCATTTGGGTTTATTGCCTCCCAGGCTCCAGTCCGATCCATGATCCGGCTCTGTGATCGCCCAGCACCCGATGAGTGATCCGGTTTTGTCTTCACAGAAATCCCTGGCCATCTGCTGCATGACCGGGGATGGAAACATGGCGGCGGCGTTGAACGGCAGGCTGGAAACGCCCATGCTGATCGTCAGACCGGCATCCGCGTAACCCAACTGTTCGGTTATCAGGATTGCGGCCATGGGGTCCAGATCTCCTGCCATTCCGCCAAGGTTTTTGGGAATCTGCAACAGATGCAGATCCATCTCCCGGAATCCTTTGAAGACATCCCACAGAACCGAACCTTTTTTAATTACATCCTCCGGGTCGCTCATCCGGTCGAGTTCGATCCCTGCCGGCCGCATCACTTCCATGCTGAATTTTTCAACCTCTTTCAGCATCGATTTCGTGTCCTTGGTGATATTGATATCGATATTCAGGTATCCCATTCGAAGGTCCTCCGATTGTCAGGGATTATTGCCGACCGCATTTCATGCCATATCCCATTTGAGAAAAGCATATGGCGAAAATTCCAGTAAACCGACTTCGGCGAGGACCTTGCCGCCAAGCATGGAATTATCGCCTACCGTATAAATACCCCCTATCATTTTTACGACTTCCACCTCGATCCAGGGGTCATAGTTCGAATGGCTGAAAATGATTTCCGCTTCACCGATTTCCATGATTTTTGGTTTTAGCAAGGTTTCCTGCTTCACCAGCCGGGGGTCATAGTCGAGCGTGCCGGGTTCCGGTCCTGGAAAATGTTTGAAATTGTAGGAAACTCCTTTTATTATGCCCTCTTCGCCCGTTTCATTGTCAAGCAGGGTCCCTGCGTCGGGATCATTGGGCTTGCCATTTAGCTCAGCCCTTACCTCCATGAACCGGATGCCTCTCCGTTCCGTCCATCCATGTACGGCGGTCTCTTTTTTTTCAAAATGGATCGTAGCCATCTTTTTCGGAAAACCGAATATCTCGCGGCCGCCGGCCATGGCGATGTCATTGGTTACCGGCATGGCCAGGCAGTAATTACCTTCTTCGCCGTCGTATTCGGCCCGGATGAACAGGGCGCTCTCCTTGTAGGTAACATCAAAATTGGTGGCCGGATAATTGGCGACAAAGGCCATGGCAATGGGGGCATCCGCGGGTTTTAGCGGTGGGGGAATCAGTTTTGCGATGATTTCCGGTTTGGTTTCCCAGAACACCATCAGCATTTCCGCATCATAAAAATCCGCCGTTGCTTTGGTATTGGCCATTATGTCTTCAAATGATTTTACAAATCCCATGGCATCCTCCCTGGCCGGAATAGCCGGCAGTAAAAGTTTCCGCCAACGCTCTTCTCCTTGGCAGGTCGCCGTTCCTGCCCCAGGATTCCGAGCTTTCCTACTGAAATTGGAGCGAAATAAATTCTGACATTGATTCATGTCAGAATTAATAGCAGAAAGATTTGACTTTGACAAGAGTTAATGTCAAAATTTATTTCATGAAAACAGATCAACAGTCACGGAAGCGAAAATATGGTGGAGTTCAGGCGGATTTACGCACAGAAGAGAGAAGACAGAAGATCATTTCGGCTGGACTGGAATCGTTTGGAACCATCGGCTATGCAAAAACGAGCATTAAGAAGATATGCCTGCTGGCCGGGCTGACCGAACGCTATTTCTATGAGTCTTTTGACTGTAAGGAAGATCTGTTGAGCGCTGTATATCAGACGATCACGGAGGAATTGATCACCGGGACTGATGAAATTATCCATCACTCTTCCGGCCGTTCCAGGACAACTGCATATGAGGCGCTGAAGCTGTATTTCCGGACATTACAGGATGATCCCCGGAAAGCAAGGGTGCTTTTTTTTGAGATACTGGGGGTCAGTCCCCGAATTGATGAGGTGTATCAGAAAGCGATTCAGCAACTCTCGAACAACGCCATACGGATATTGAAGTTGGCGTTTCCGGCAATGGATCACCAAAAAGTCCGAAACACGATTTTTCCGGCGGCAATCGCCGGTGCGATCATTCAGGTGGCAGGCCAGTGGACCCTTAATCATTTTCAGCCGCCCCTGGAAGAGATTCTCGCTCAGATTCAGCAATTATTCGAGCTGATCGAAAAGGTTTACACGGCGGGTGTTGATCCCGGAGCTCATCCAAAGGGGTCAAGTCTACACTCTTGACATACCAAAGGGGTCAAGTCTACACTCTTGACATATGTGAAACAAGACCAAAAAAAATCAAATTATGGTGGCAATCGGGCCCGACAAGAAATCAGTGCCTATGGACGACAAGTTTACAGGAGGAAATATGAGCTTTGATGAACGGTTGGACACCATTTATCCTCACGAAAACGATGTGCCGGCAGAATACAGGATCGACGCGGTCGACCAGCGGGAATACCTGATCAACGGCGAAATCCGGACATGGGATGGCCCCCGGCAGGAAGTTCTGTCTCCCATATTCCTTCAAAGCGGCCGCGGTTTGTATCCGAAACAGCTCGGCTGCTACCCGCTGCTGACGGCCGATGAGTCCCTGGAGGCCTTGGATGCGGCCCGAAAAGCCTACCGGAACGGCTGCGGCGAATGGCCCACCATGACGGTCGAAAAGCGCATCCAGTGTGTCGAAGCCTTCGCCCGCAAAATGAAGGAGAAGCGCAAGGCGATCGTCAACCTGCTCATGTGGGAAATCTGTAAAAACCATGCCGATGCCTGCAAGGAGTTCGATCGGACCCTGGACTATATCGCCGACACGGTGAACGCGCTCAAGGAACTGGACCGCATTTCCTCCCGTTTTGTCATCGAGCAGGGCATCATCGGACAGATCCGCCGGGCGCCCCTGGGGGTGGTATTGTGCATGGGGCCTTTCAATTATCCATTGAATGAGACCTTCACCACGCTGATTCCGGCATTGATCATGGGCAACACCACCATTTTCAAACCGGCGAAATTCGGGACGCTCTTGTTCCAGCCGCTGCTTTCGGCCTTCCGGGAATCCTTTCCCCCGGGCGTTGTCAATACCCTCTACGGGGAGGGGCAGGTGGTGATCCCGCCCATCATGGCATCCGGCCATGTCGATGTATTTGCCTTTATCGGCTCGGCAACCGTGGCCAATCTGCTGGAAAAGCAGCATCCAAAGCCCAATCGCTTGCGCCGGGTCCTGGGGCTGGGCGCCAAAAATCCGGCCATCATCCTGGAAGACGCCGACCTGGACCTGACCGTAAAAGAATGCCTTTTGGGTACGCTGTCGTATAACGGGCAGCGTTGCACGGCCTTGAAAATTCTGTTTGTTCAGAAGAAGATCGCGGCCGCATTCATCGAGAAGTATTGCGCGGCCGTATCCAGCCTCAAGATGGGAATGCCCTGGGAAACCGGGGTCCAGATCACCCCGCTCCCGGAAAGCAACAAGACTGACCATATGGCGGCGCTGATTCAGGACGCGGTGGCCGGGGGGGCTGACATCATCAACCCCAACGGCGGCAAATCCAATCGCACCATCATGTTTCCGGCGGTCCTGTATCCGGTTACCGGCAAGATGAAACTCCATTCGGTGGAACAATTCGGCCCGGTGGTCCCCATCGTGCCGTTTGACGACATCGAGACGCCGATCCAATACCTCATTGATTCCACCGTCGGCCAGCAAGCCAGCATCTTCGGAAAAAATCCCGATACCATTGGCAAGCTGATCGATCCCCTGGTGAACCAGGTCTGCCGGTTGAACATCAACAGCCAATGCCAGCGCGGGCCGGATTCGTTTCCCTTCACGGGAAAAAAGGATTCCGCCGAGGGAACGCTTTCCATCAGCGATGCCCTGCGAATATTTTCCATCCGGACCCTTGTCGCCGCCAAGGCGGAACCGATCAACAAGGAAATCCTTACGGAGGTCGTCCGCGGAAGGAGATCGAATTTTTTGAATACGGATTATATTTTTTGATGGAGACTTTTGGCGCACCGAGGGAGTTCGTTGAGAACACACGATACTCCCAAGACCGGAAGGATGCCCTTGCGGCGCTCGATCTAAGCTCCATCGACGAACCGATCGTGGACATCGTTGCTGGTTTCAATACCCTCCCTCACTGCTTCACGCTGCAGTCCTGCTATGGGCACTTCCTATGCGCTTCCGAACAGAACCTGCACTCTCTGGAGCCTATTCCGTGCGATGGAAGACTTCTTATACCAATCTATCGATCTGATGGATTTGTCCGGCTACCCGGCGAACGATTTTTCGTCTCCCTGCCAGACCGGTCCTAACATTACAACTCCCGCAAAGCCGGCGCGATGGGTTTCCGGGCGGCCCGCAGGGCCGGGAAGAACCCGCCGAAAAAGCCCATGAGCAGGGCGAAGGCCAAGCCTTCGGCCAGGATGCCGGGGGTGATGGAAAAGGCGAAACTCAAGTGGGAAAAGGTCTGCCAGTTGATGGTGGACGCCGTATAGCCGTGAATGGGCAGGATCAGCATGCCGCCCAGCAGCCCCCCCAGAAAAGCGATGAGCAGGGACTCCATGACAAAGGAAACCACCACGTCGTCCGCACCGAAACCGATGGCTCGCAGGGTGGCGATTTCCCGGCTTCTGGCCGATATGGCCGAATACATGGTGTTCAGGGCGCCGAAAACCGCGCCGATGCCCATGACCCCGGCCACCAGAAAGCCCAGCACGCTGATCAGTTCGGTCACCATGGTGGACTGATCCGCGTAATAGGCGATTTCGCTTTTGACGCTCACCGTCAGACGGGGGTCGGTACTGAGGGCGTCCTTCAGGACGGATAGGGCTTCCGGGTTGTCCAGGCGGACGGTTACCGACTGAAACAGGTTTTCCGGCCGTTTGTAGGCCTGATTGAGGACATGGGCGTCGCACCAGACTTCCGAATCAAAGGCGCTGCCGCCGGCGTCGAAGACCCCCACGATGGTCCACTCCCGGCCGCCGAAGGGAATCGACCCGCCCAGGCGGAAGCCCGCATAGGCATCCCGGGCATGTTTGCCGATGATGAGTTCGGCCAGGCCGGGGGTGAAACGGCGGCCCTCGGATATTTTGACGGAATCCCGGACGGTGAGGGCTTCTCCTGACACGCCGCGGATTTGGACGTTGGCGTCCGTGCCGGTGGCTTTGAGGGGCAGTGACGCCACCACCACCACTTCCGCGCTGATCAGGGGATTCCCGGAGGGGCCCCGGGACACTCCCGGTGCATTACCGATGATGTTGATCTGCTCGAGTTCAATACTGCTTTCCATTTCGGAATTGGCCCCGCCCCGCAGGATGATGGCGTTTTGCGGCGAACCGGAGGCCACCAGGGTTTCTTCAAATCCCTTGGCCATGGCCAGCATGGCCACGAACACCGCCACGACGCCGGCAATGGAAAACAGCGCCACCAGGGTTGCGGTGAACCGCGCCTGGATGCTGCGGACATTGTAGATCAATGGGATGGCCATGGTCAAACCCTCCTCATGGCGTCGACGATGTTCAGGCGCATGGCCATCAGGGCGGGAATCAAACCTGAAACGAGCCCCACCAGCAGGGTGATCCCGCAACCCCGGGCCACGGTTTCGCCGGACAGGTAGAAAACCGGTAGCAGGCCGTTGGTGGGATCGCCCAAGAGGGTGAACAGCTTGCAAAGACTCAGTCCCATGGCCCCGCCCAGCACGGCGTAGGCCGTGGATTCCGCCAGCACCAGGGCCAGGATTTTTCCCGGACCGAAACCGATGGTTTTCAGAATGGCGATCTCGCCGGTTCTTTCCCGGACTGACAGGGACATGTTGCTGCCGGTGACCAGCAGCAGGGTGAAGAGCACCACGACGCCCACCGACAGAATGATCAGCTTGATATTGCCGAACTGCTTGGCGAACCCGGCCAGGAAGGCTTTTTCCGTTTCCGAGGTGGTCTCAAAGGAGGAATTGGCGAATAGTCCGTCGAGGGCCTTGGCGGTTTCGGTGGCCTTGTCCGGATCAAGGACGCGCACCGCGTACCAGCCCACAAAATCCTTCTGGAAGGGGGTCCGTTCGTTCAAGTACTCGTAGTGGAACCAGAGTTGGGTGGTGTCGTCCGCCTGGCGCTTGGCGTCATAAACGCCCTGGATGGTGAAATCCCACACGCCCCTGTAAATGCTGGCCTGGATGGGAATGCGGTCGCCGATCTTCCAGCCGAAGCGCTCAAAGGTCTTGCGGCCCACGATGCATCCCTGGCGGTCGCCGACAAAAGCCTTCCACTGGTGGTCGGGAATGATGAATTCCGGATACATGGCCCGATAGGTTTCCGCATCCACGGCGAACTGGGGGAAAAAATTCTTGGGGTCCTGGTAGACGCCGCCGAACCAGGAGGCGAAAGTGACGTCCTGGACGCCCTCGGCCTGCAGGAGCCGTTGTTTATAGGATATGGGCAGGGGCATGATCAGGGAGGTCTTGTTGCGGACGATCAGCCGGTCGGCGCCGGCCACTTCCACGCCCTGGTAAAAGGCCGTGTCGATGACGCCCAGCAGGCCGAACAGAAACAGGGCGATGCTGAAGGATCCGACGGTGAGCAGGCTGCGGATTTTTTTCCGGCCGAGGTTGACCAGCAGCAGG
Source organism: Thermodesulfobacteriota bacterium (assembly GCA_049320885.1). Lineage (GTDB taxonomy): Bacteria > Desulfobacterota > Desulfobacteria > Desulfobacterales > SURF-7 > DYJD01. The sequence goes on from JBMORA010000007.1 coordinate 17,918, forward strand.
GGCAGATATTTCATCCCACCTCCTCGGGGGCGTGATCGATCAGCACGCCTTTTTCCAGATAAAACCGGACCCGGGCCCGTTTGGCCGCCAGGGGGTCATGGGTGACCATCAATACGGTTTTGCCGTGTTCCGCAACCAGACGGGTCAATAATTCCAGGATTTCATTGGCGCTCTTGCGGTCCAGATCCCCGGTGGGCTCGTCGCAGAGCAGGAAGGTCGGATCCGTGACGATGGCCCGGGCGATGGCCACCCGCTGTTCCTGGCCGCCGGACAACTGCCGGGGATAGTGCTTCAGCCGGTCCGCCAATCCCACTATGGAAAGGGCCGTCTCCACATGGCGGCGCCGGTCTTCCCTGGAGAGCCGGGTCAGGAGCAGCGGCAGCTCCACGTTCTGAAACGCCGTCATCACCGGAATGAGATTGTACAGCTGGAAAATAAAGCCCACATGCCGGGCCCGCCAGGCAGTCAGTTTTTTCCCCGGCATGGCGGCGATATCCTCTCCTTCGATCCGGATGCTGCCGGATGTGGGGAGGTCCAATCCCCCCAGAAGATTGAGCAGGGTCGTCTTCCCGGACCCGCTGGGCCCCATGAAGGCGACGAAATCGCCTTTCCGGATGGTGAGACTGACATCGTTGAGGACTTCGATGATTTCGTTGCCGCGGGTGTATTGTTTATGCAGGCCTTTTACGGCGATCAGTTCGTTTTGTTCTTGCTGGTCCTTTTCCATGGGGTTCTCCGCCTCTGTGTAGTCGTGCCGCCTGGTGTTCCGGAAGCCGGTTTATCGTTCCGCCGGCCGGACGGTATCGCCGTCCGCAAGCTCGGCGATGTTGCCTGCCACCACCTGCTCGCCGGGCAGGATGCCGGCAAGGATGTCGACGGAGGTGCCTGTTACCGTGCCGGTTTTGACCGCGCGGCTTTCCACCGTTCCACCCTTGTAAATAAAGACGATGTGTCGATCCCCTTCCTGCCGGATGGCTTCCAGTGGAATCCGGACCGCATTCCGTCCACCACTGTCCGACTCGAGGGGCGCGTCCATAAACGCCACCTTGACGCCCATGTCCGGCAGAATCCTCGGATCGAGTTTGTCAAAGGCGATGCGCACTTTGACCGTGGCTTTCTGGCGATCGGCGGTGGGAATCACGGTGCGGACCTTGGCCGGTATGGACCAGTCCGGATAGGCGTCCAGTACGGCCGTCACGGCCTGTCCGTTTTTCACCTTGGCGATGAAGGATTCATTAATATCCACCTCGATTTCAAGGGATTCCATATCCACAATGGTGGCGATGCCCGTGCGGGTGAAGCCCCCGCCCGCGGAAACCGGGGAAACGATCTCCCCCACCTGGGCGTCCTTCGATACCACGATGCCGGAAAAAGGGGCGGTGACAGTATAGTTGATGAGTTCCTGTTGCATCTGCGCCAGACGGGTCCGTGACACGTCGCGCTGTTTTCCGGCAAGCAGACGCCGGGCGTCCAGGCTGTCGCGGAGCGTCTGGGTGTTTTCCAGGTCTTTTTGGGTGATGATTCCGGTCCGATGCAGCTGGATATCGCGCTCCAGGTTCCGCCGGGCATTGATCCGGTTGACCTCGATTTCGGCAATGGCGGCTTCGGCGGCAACCACTTCGGCCTCGAGGGTTTTGATGGCGGCAACGATATCGGCGTCGTCGAACCGGGCCAGCACCTCGCCTTTGGCGACATGCATGCCCTCATCCACCAGCACCTCAACCAGCCGGCCAGTGATCTTGGCGGCAATGGTGGCCCTTCTCCGGGGGGTGACATATCCGCTGGCGTTCAGTATCGTCTGCTCTTTGCCGGCCAGGACTTGTTCCACGGTCATCACGCTCACCGGGACGCTGGTTTCACGGAGATAGATCACCAGCGCGGCGGCCGTACCCAATCCCAAAAGGATCAGGACGATAAAATAGAACGATCTGCCTCGCGGGTGTGTTTCCTTGTCCCGGGGCGCGATGCGCAAACGGGATATGTCCGGGCGGTTGGATTCGGTATCAGGTTTTGAAATGGTTTCTACCATGGCCGGTATTTGTTTTCTGGTTGAATTTCGCTGAAAGCTATCGCATGGGTTGGGCGTTTTGGCAACTGAAAAAACAGGCGGGACTCCGGCGCCATGGTATTGGATGACCATGTTTGTTCCCTGTCCGTGAAGTCGTGGACAAATGGTTTTCGCATGCGATGGTCCTGGGAAATCCTCAGTTCCATATTGCTTTCAGCGGAATCCGCTTGTAAAGTGGAACACCGGAAATGCCGGGCAGGGACAACAATGGCGGTACCCTTTCCCATTCGCGACCGGGATCGGGCCGTTGCCGCCAACGGCGATGGTTCCGGATTCCCGGCGGTGGATGCCTGGACGGCTGCGCTGACCCCCGAAGCAAAGGAAATCTTCATGAAACAAAAGATGACAGCAGTGATGACGGCATTGTGCGGTGTTTTCTTCCTGGTTGTTTTCATGACCGGCAGCTCCCGGGCGGAATCGGATCAGTGGATCAGCCATGGACCGGAAGGCGGGGTGGTCAATACCATCATCGTGGCTCCGGACAGCACCGCCAGCCTGTATATCGGCACCGGCGGCGGCGGTGTATTCAAGAGTATCGACGGCGGCGCCCACTGGACGGCCGTCAACAACGGCCTGACCAATACCTACGTCAACGCCCTGGCCGTCAATCGGCTCAACCCGGCAACCGTTTATGCCGGCACGGGCGGCGGCGTTTTCCGGAGCCTGGACAGCGGCGCCAGCTGGACGGCGGTCAATTTCGGTTTAACCAACACGTCCGTGAGCGCCCTGGCGGTCAATCCCACCAGTCCGACCATTGTCTATGCCGGTACGGGCGGCGGCGGCGTGTTTAAAAGTCTGGACGGCGGCGGCAGCTGGACCGCCGTCAATGTGGGGCTGACCGGTTTGAGCGTGAACGCCCTGGCCGTCAACCCCTCGAATACCAGTGTGATCTATGCGGGAGTCAACGGCGGCGTGTTCGTGAGTGTCAACAGCGGCGGCAGCTGGGCGGCCCTCAACGCCGGGCTTGGCAGCACCAACGTGCTGAGCCTTGCGATGGACCCGCTGGCGCCTTCCACCCTCTATGCCGGCGCCGAAGGCGGGTTGTTCAGAAGCCTGGACGGCGGCGGCAACTGGGACGAAATGAACACCGGACTGGATGAACCCTTTGTTTTTGACGTCGCCGTCAATCCCACCACCACCGCGATCGTTTATGCCGGCGTCAACAACCGGGTCTACCGGAGCCTCAACGGCGGCCTCACCTGGAACGATGTGTCCTCCGGAATCGTGGATTCCGCGGTGTATGCCCTGGCGGTGGATCCTTCAAACCCCGCGACGGTCTACGCGGGCAGCAACGGGGACGGAATCTGGAAAAGCCCGGACCACGGGGAAAGCTGGGCCGAAGTCAACACCGGTCTCAGCAACACGACCGTCGACGGCCTGAAAATCGATCCGCTCACGTCCGCCACGGTTTACGCGGTGACGGCGAACAACGGCGTGTTCCGGAGTCAGGACGGGGGCGGCAGCTGGTCGGCCGTCAACACCGGGTTGGCCGACGGCGCCGTGAACGCCCTGGCGGTGGATCCGCTGACACCCACCACCCTGTACGCGGCGCTGAACGCCGACATTTATCAGACCACGGACAGTGGCGGGGAATGGACCCGTGTGGGCGCCGTGCCCTCCGCCACCGTGACCGTGCTGGAAGTTCATCCGGAAACGTCGGGGCTCATCTACGCCGGAACACGGAACAACGGCGTCTATAAAAGCCTCAACAGCGGATCCGGCTGGGTGGGAATCAACACGGGACTCAGCGCGCCCTATGTGTCCGCCCTGGTTCTGGTCCCGGAAACTCCCGCCACCATCTATATCGGCACACTGGGAGACGGGGTTTATAAGAGCATCGACGGCGGGGCCAACTGGACGGCGGTGAATGCCGGGCTCACCAACATCAATGTGTACACACTGGACGTCCGTTCCGAAACTGTCTATGCGGGCACCGGCGGCGGGGGCGTGTTCAAGAGCGAAAACGGCGGAAACTCGTGGTCGGCCGCCAACAACGGCCTGACGGAAACCACGGTGAATTCCCTGGTCATCCACCCGGAAACCACGACAACCATCTATGCCGGGACCAACGGGGGGGTGTTCCGCAGCACGGACAGCGGCGTCAATTGGTCCGCCATCAACGACGGTCTGACGAACACCACCGTGCGGGTCCTGGCCATTGATCCGGCCACCCCGTCCATCCTTTACGCCGGGACAGCCGGGGGCGGGGTCTTTCAGTATAGCGACAGCTCCGGTTCCGGTGATGACGATGAAGACGAAGGCTGCTTCATCACCACGGTCTGTCCCTGGTGAGGAGGGGGCCGCGCGGGCACGGCAACCGGCCGGCTGGTCCAAAAACCGGGTAACTCATTCCTCCGGATCCGAGGGCCGGCGGCGGTTTTTTTTCCTGGATGCCAGATCGAGGCGGTCCTTTTCCCGGCGGACCGATTCCCGGCGGTCCAGGATATTGCAGGAATACAGATACAGGGGGTCCAGTTTCCGTTGCCGCCGTTCCCGTTGCCGCTTCCTTTCCGGATGATCCGCCCCGGCCCCATGGCCGTTTCCCGGCGTTTCCCGGCGTTCATCACCTCTTCGATGTTCGGAACCCCCTGCCATATAATAGGCCAGGTTACGCCAGCCTTTCCGCCGACTTCCATTGGAGCGGCGCTCGGCCTGCATTTCAAGCCCGGACGCGTTCTCTTGGGGGATCGGTTCGGCTGGAGAGCCTTTTTGTCCATCGGAAGAGTGGGTCATGGGGAACCTCCTTGGGTGACGGGTTACCTATTCCAATACCGCTCCGATTCGTTTTCGGCAACTGTTTTTTCGATCCAGATCCATCTGTCAGCGGGCATCAGTCCGGATGATCGGCGGATTCGATCAGCCGCTGGCGGAGCCGTTCGCTGACGAACATCATGGATTCGATGTCCAAATGGGCCGTCACCGTCTCGTCGAACAACAGTTTGGTTTTGGCTTCAAAGCCTTCCGCGGTGTCTTGATCCCAGAAAAGCAACACCAGGGGGACCCGGGGCAGGGGACGGAATAAAAAGACGGCATCGGCGGATTCACCGCCTTCGGTGGTCGGCATGCCGCCAAGTTTCCGGGCCGCTTTCCGGAGGTCTTCCAGCCGGCCTTTGAAGCGTTCCACCAGCGGCGCCTCCACATGCTCCCGCATGGATTTGATTTTGGAAACGGTATTGGGGAACTGTTCCAAACCCTTCCAGTTCCGGCCCGGTAGGACACTGCCGCCCTGGGCGATATGATTGAACAGAAAAACCTGTTCCCAGCGGTTCAGTTCGCCGCCGTCATTTTTCCGGACCAGCCCTTCGCCGATGAGGACCGTATCGGTGAAATACGGCAGTTCCAGGAGGGTTCCACCGTCCCGATCCACCAGGCGTCCGCCGATTCGATCCGGAAGGTCCTGGAGACGGATGGAGGCGGCGCGTTCCCGGGACCATTGAAGCGCTTCCATGGCCATATCTTTTTTGGTCCATTTGCCGGCGGCATGCTGGGCGTCCAATTCCGGCTGACAACGGGCGATAACCGCCTCAGCCAGGTGGGGACATTGGTTCAGGGGTTTTTTCTCCGAAACCACCATGCTGGCAAAGGCCAGGCAAGTGGGATAGCCGCAATCCCCGCAATTGGTTCTGGGAAGCACTTTTTGATACAGATCGACAACCGATAACGCCATGGAATTACCTCAACTTTTTATGCCGGGCCGGATCAGTTCTTCTGGATGGATACCCGCATCTCCCATTCTTCCTCCTGATCAGAATTCATGAGCCGGACTTCCTTGATGAGAGCGTGTTTCCGGGATTCCCGCAGGATAATGGATGCGTGGGGGCCGAAAACCGAGGTCCCCTCGTAAATGACGCCGCGGACTTTGACCGCAGGTGACCCTTTTTGTTCCCGGGCCCATTTCATCATATCGTCCCGCTCGTCGTTATGGGCCTGGATTTTCTGATCGATCTCCCGGATCAGGGAAGCGATTTCCGCGGCGCGCACCGCGAAGACATCCTGTTTTTCGAACAGTGCGTTGATGGCCGCCTCGGCCCTGCGGGCCTTTTCCTGAAGGGCCTTGATGGCGGCCTCCGCTTCTGCGCGGGTCGCGGCGGTCGCTTCCGCCGATGACAGGTTTTTTTTCAGGGCCCGGATTTCCACTTCCGCCCGGTCCTGTTCCTGGGCGAGGAGCGCGATCTGTCCCTCAAACCCTTTTTCTTCTTCCTTCATCCGGACGGTCTCCTCTTCCAGGGCTGTTTTTTTCTCCTGGAGTGCGGCCACGGCTTCCTTGATGACTTGAAGCTCCCTTTCCAGATGCTTGTCCACATCGATTTTCAACTTGCTGGGGGTGGAAACGTCCGTGCCGACATCCAGCGCTTCGACCCCTTTTTTGGCGCATATTTCCGAGGAGATGATCTTGCCGCTCCGGACGATGCAGACCCCGCTGGTTTCAATCGTCGAATCGATGATTTCCTTCTGGGTGACCACATCACCGAAAGCCGCGATCACGGCGTTCTTGATGTATTTCGCCTGGACCATCCCCTGGGCCTTGATTTTCCCCCCGGTGATCCCGCCCGAGACGATGACATCTCCGGTGGCCTGAATGTCGGCGTCGACGATTTCCTTGGCCGAGATATTGGCGGCGCGGACCCGAAAACCGCTCTGGATGGTTTCGTTCACCCGGACATTGCCGTCGAATTCCACATGACCGGTTTCCAGACCGATATCGCCCTTGATGTGAATTTCGGAGAGCACCGCCACCTTGCCGCCGAAATAAGCCACGGGTTGACCGTCGACGGCGGCGAAGGCGCGCATTCCGTCTGCGGATAATTCGACTCCGGCGCCTTCCTTCAGGCGCATATCAGCTACCGGCTCCACGGGAATCAACTCACCGAAGATATCGACGCCCGTTTCCCCGGAAATCATGGGGATTTTTTCGGCAATCAGCTCCCCCTTGGATACATGGGGAATTTCGCCCCTGTTTTTATAATCAATGCTGCCGTCCTCGTTCACCGCGCCGACCGTCAAATGCTCGGTGTTGAAATAATATTTGATGGTTCCCGCTCGCCCCACGCGGCACGGTTTGCCGGTGGCTGCCACAAGGCTCGTCCCGCCCGGGTTTTCATTTTTTAAAAAGGCTTCGATCTGGGCGTCATCCACTATTCCCTGAACAATCTGCTGGTCCGCCAGAAAGGAGCGGATGTCAGCCGCCGACACTCGCACCGGGCCGTCCTCGATTTTCCGGATCACGGCCCTGAGGCGGTCCTCACTGATATGGATTTCAAAGGGATGGCCGGCAATAATGGCGCGGCCCCCAAACGTTTCCGTGGTTTCCGCGGATTCATCCACGGCATCTTTCGTTTGCGCTTGTTCGGCCTTGGCGGCCTCCCACTGCTCATTGGTCAACAGCTTCATTTTCATCAGGATTTCGCCGGCCGGAATCTTGCTGCGTTTTTCCTGCAGGGTTCGGGTCTGGATGGACAGGGCTTTTTCGGCAATGTCTTTGGTGATCCAGCCTTTGGCAACGGCGATCTCGCAGAAACGGCTTTCAGATTGGGCATACCGGTGCTGGTCTTCCAGGAAGCGATCCCGATGGGCGGCGGTGAGAACACCGTCCGCAACCAGCAGGTCTCCCACCAGGACGCGTTTTTTTTCCGTCTCGTAGAGATGCAGCTGTTCGGCCAATGCGCGATCCCCTTCCTGGCGGGTCAGGAGGTTTTCGGCGATGGCCATTCCAATCAATTCTTTGTCCAATTTCCGGATATTGAAGAATTTTTTATCCTTGAAAATTTCCTTCTTGGACTCGAGTTTTTCGGAAATCTCTTCCGAGACCGCCGATGGTTCGACTGCCATTTCGCCTGGTTCGGCTGCCGGACGTTCCGGCACGGTCGCCTCCGGTGGCCGGGCCTGCAGCGCCGCTTCGGGGGTATCCGGGAAGGTTCCCGGCGAGGACGGCGCCGTTCCGGCTGGATGCGGCTGGGTTTCTTCCCGGACCTGTCCGGCGGGCTTCAATTCGGCGGAGCGCAGCAGGGCGCAGAATCTGCCGGTGCGTTGCTGGGCGGCCATGATGCTTGTTTTTTGTTCCGGCGTCAAATGACCCGCGGCAACCAGGATGTCTCCGATGAGAATGCATTCCTCGGTGGCTTTGAAATGGGCGGCCTGGGACGAAAGGGCCTGCTGGATGTTGTCTTCCGGGATATGGTGTTCCCGGGCGGCGATCCGGGCGAACTGTTTATCGAGCTGACGGATGGTGGCAATGATCAGCCGGCGCATGTTTTCCCGGGAGATCATCTCTTTCTTGATCAGGATTTCCTCCAGGGAAAGGTCGCGCCCCGCCTTTTTCACCGCGGCTTGTATGCCGTAGGCGATTTTCAGCTTTTCTTCCGTGATCAGTTTGCCCTCCAGGGCGATCCGGATCAACAGATCAGTGGGTTTTACTTCCGGGGAACGCCGGACCGTGAATTTTTCGCCGCATTGCTTGCAGGTCATGATCCGGCCGACAATACCCTCCGGCACTTTGTATTTGTACTGGCAGGCGGCGCAGGCGACTACAATGAATTGATGATCCGATTCCGTCATAAGCTTTTTTCCTGCCGGGGATGCAACCGCGACATCCATTGATCACAGGGGGTTGAGAACGAAATTTGTTCTGTTTGAAACGACCGGTTCGCCCGGGGTTTCGACTGACAACTGTCCAGCCGCAGCCCGGTCGACGGAACGGTCGGAAAAGGTTGGCTTATTTCTTTTTCAGGACGTTTATGATTGGAAATATACGAAAAATCGTGAGCAATGTCAAGTAAAGGAAAGGGCTTACAATTGGATGAGCCGTTTGCGCAGGGCGATTTTGGTCAATTCCGTCGTGTTCTGGGCATGCAATTTTTCCATGATGTTATATTTATGGGATTCCACGGTTTTTTTGCTGATAAACAGCATGGCGGCTATTTTTTTGATGGGAAGGCCGTCGGCCAGCAGGCGGAAAACCTCCTGTTCCCGGCGGCTCAGTTTTCCGAAATTATCGGATTTGGTTTGTGAATTTTCCAAATTCCGCATGTGGTTCGACAACAGGTCGGGAGCCCATTCGCCGAAATAGGTTCCACCCGCGGTGACGGTTTTCAAGGCCAGAATCAGGTTGGAGATGGGTTCTTGTTTCAATACATAAGCCGATATGCCGGTTTTGAGCAGTTCAAGGAAAAATTCTGTTTCGGAATGCATGGTGAAAATCACGATGCGGGTATCCCGGGCTTTTTTTTTGAGCTGGGCCGTTGTTTCCAGGCCGTCCATTTCCGGCATGGAAATATCCAGGATGACGATATCCGGCCCCAGGGATTCGGCCAGTGACATCACCTGGCGGCCATCCAGCGCCTCGCCGACGATCTCAAACACCGGTTCCTTTTGCAGCGCGTTTTTGATGCCTTCGATGACGACCCGGTGATCGTCGCCGATGAGAATCCTGGTTTTTTTCATGGACCGGCTCCCGCCGTGTGTCCTACAAGGGAAGTTTGAAAAGGATATGGGTGCCCTTTCCGGGCTGCGAGTCCACGACCAATTCGCCGTTGAACTGGGCCGCCCGCTCCTCCATGATCAGCAATCCCAGATGGTCTTTCTGGAGTGGATCCGCCGCCGACCGATCCGGTTCGAAACCGATGCCGTCGTCCTCGATACTCAGGAAAAGCGCCTTGCGTTTCCGAGTGAGGTTGAGATGAACCTCCTCGGCCCGGGCGTGTTTCATGACATTGGTCAAGGCTTCCTGGGCGATGCGAAAGCAGGCGATTTTTTTCTCCGTCGCCAGTTCCTCTTGAAAATCGCCGCAGTGGAAATGAACCTTCAGGTTGCGGCAGCGGTTGCCGACATCGCTGGAAAGCTGATCCAGGGATGGTTTCAACCCGACTGTATCCAGGGTTTTCGGCCGCAACCAATGGGAAAAATTCCGGATGCGGCTCATCAATTGGACGACCCGTTCCCTGATGCCGGACAACTCCCGGGCGATTTCGTCGCGGACAGCACCGCGATCCAGGAGGTCTTCCGCCACGAACTTGATGCCGGCCAGGCTTTGACCGATGTCGTCATGAAGATCGCGGGCCAGTTGTTGACGCTCCTGCTCCAGCAGCGAGATCAGTTTTTTGGAAAGCGATCGGCGCCGGGCTTTTTCCTGGCGGCAGGCATGGACGGCCCGGGCTGTTTTTCTTTCCAGGGCGGCTTGGGATTTGCGGCGGGTCGCCTCGGCCTTTCGGTGACCGGTAATGTCCTCGACGGCGGCGACGCAAATCCGCTCCCCGGCTTTCCGCGGTTGAAGCGCGATCCCGGTCATCCGCGCCGGAAACACGGCGCCGTCCCGGGGATGAAGATCCAGTTCACACCGTTGCCGGGCGTGACTCGAGAAAACGGCTTGCCGGTAGCGGGAAAAATCATCCCGGCTGTCCGGATGGACAAACGGGATCAAGGGAATCCCCTCGTCATGACCGGCCTTAAGGTGCAAGAGTTCGCCGGCGGCCTGGTTGAAAGCCAGCAATCGTTCCCGCCGGTCGAAAGCAAGAAGGCCGACGGGCGCAAATCTATACAAAAGACCGGCGTCGTTCACGGACGGACATCCCCTGAACCGATGGTTCATCGGAAAGCGGCTGAATTGTTTAGTGTAGTAATTATGATTGGTTGCAAACACCATAGCATATCGCGCCGGGAGAGACAAATGCTTTTTTCACCAGCAGCGAGGCCGCGGCTTTTAGGTGTCGCGGGGATCAATTCCCGGCGATGGCGGCCGATAGTTCCCGGGCCAGTTCCCGGCTGAAGGCAGCCAGTATCCTGCTGTGGGCCGCCATCAGGTCATCGCAGGATTCCGATATCAACGGTTCCTGAAAACGGGATTTGCCCAACCGCATGGTTTTTCCCGTCTTGTTTTCCCTGATGCTCCAGACGGCCTCCAATCGTATTTCTTCCGGCGGCTTTCCTTCCAGAAGTATGATGTGAATGACCAGCCGGTATTCCGGCTGAAAGAGATTTTCCCGGGTGTAAGGGATGATGCGGTCGCTGCCGCACAACGCGGCGATATTGTCCGCCAGAATCGCGGCGATTTCGGTTTTCAACGGTTCGGTCCAGCGATTGAATTGGGAAATCTGAAGGCCGGATCGGGGATTGCGGATGACGATCTGTGGACGGTTCAGGATTTCCGGAACCGTCACCGGGCCGATGGAAACGCCGATTGTTTC
>JBMORA010000008.1:0-29139 GCA_049320885.1 Thermodesulfobacteriota bacterium
CGGTCGGGCCTGAGGTCGGAAGCCTCCGGCGAACGTTTCGCTTGGTAGCAGTTCCATCCATCATGATCGGATCACATTGTTTTTACAGTACTATGCGAGCCTCTACCGCCGTCAGGCTTAATGTAACATATATTATAGAAGGTAATCACTCCATATCAAGATATCGACTTTACCATAACACTTTAAATAAAAAGATAAAAACATTATCTTTTCGGCCATATTGAACACAAAGTTGAGGGAAATCGCTAAATAACACCGGAAATCCCAGGATATGAAGCGAAATCGCGCAATAACGCAAAAAAGATGTTGACAAACATTATCGATTATGTTTATTTATATAAACAGCGCCATGCCGTCAATTATCGTTATGATCTATTTAATTTGTTAATACAAAAGCATTTTCAAGTCAAATCCTTTCATTAACAGGCGGGCGTGAGGAGAAACTCATGGAAAAACGGCCGGTTAAATTGCTGGACCAGGTTCGGGACCTCATTCGGGTCAGACATCTATCCATCCGAACGGAAGAAGCGTATGTCTCTTGGATCAAGCGTTTCATATATTTCCATGACAAGCGGCATCCAAAAGAAATGGGTCTCAAGGAAATCGAAGCGTTTCTAACGGATCTGGCGGTAAAAAGGAAAGTGGCGGCCTCCACCCAGAACCAGGCGCTCAATGCGCTTTTATTCCTGTATTCGCAGGTGTTGCAGATCGAATTCCCTGACAATATCAATTCCATCCGGGCCAAACGGCCGGAGAAGCGCCCGGTGGTTTTATCGGAAAACGAAATGATGGCCGTCATCAATGCCATGTCCGGCGAATATCAATTGATGGGGAAAATATTATATGGCGCCGGTCTGCGCGGCATTGAATGCGCCAGGCTGCGGGTCAAGGACATTGATTTTGAGTTGAATGAAATCATGGTGCGCGACGGGAAAGGCAGCAAGGACCGGGTCACCATGCTGCCCGAGGATATCAAACCGTTTTTGAAAGCCCACCTGCATCTGCGCAAGCAAATCCATGAAAAAGATCTGGCGGAAGGAGGAGGCGCCGTGTACCTGCCATTTGCCCTGGATCGAAAATACCCCAACGCCGATCGGGCATGGGGCTGGCAATATATCTTTGCATCCAAATCGATTTCCACCGATCCACGATCGGGCGCGCGCAGACGCCATCACATTCATTTATCCTGTCTCAATACCGCCATTCGCCAAGCGGTCAAACTGGCCCGGATTCACAAACCGGTCAGCAGCCACGTGTTTCGCCACAGCTTTGCGACACACCTGCTGATGAGCGGTTACGATATCCGCACGGTTCAGGAATTGCTCGGACACAAGGATGTCAGCACCACGATGATTTACACCCATGTGCTGAACAAAGGCGGAAAGGCCGTGATCAGCCCGCTGGATCGCCAGCAGGCAGCGGGTTTGTGTTAATGTAAATAAACAGTTTTGGCACGGAATAGGGACTTGTTGCCATTAGGGCCGGGAATTGGCTGAGATATTTTTCTGCCGGAATTCTGATGTCCATCATACCGACGGCCATAATGGGTAAATACACATCCCACTCGCTCCATTTCACGGATCAATTTTTAAATTGAATGCAAGAAACTACTATTTATAATAATACGCATCAGTTACCCCGCCTCATTCCTCGATGGTGGAATCGACATACCGTTTTTCACCGGCCAGGACGAAAATGCCCGGATCGGTTTCGAAATTCAAGCTGGGGTTGCGGGCCAGATGGGAGCGGTCGATGATCAGGGTGCCGGTGCGGTCGTTGCTGACGAAGAAAATCGCGCCGCCGCCTTCGTTGGCGCTGTTGTCGGTGAGCCGGCAGCCGCAGAGGTGCAGGGTGAAGGTGTTGCCGTCGTTGTAGATGGCGCCGCCGCTGCCGCCCCCCGGCGTGCCGCTGCGCTGGGGATTGGCCCCATGGCCCACGGCCCGGTTGTGGCTCATCAGGCTGTTGAGCACGGTGAAGGAAACGCCGATGCTGCTGAGGGCGCCGCCGTTGGACCCCGTATTTTCCAGGTCATCCCGGCCGCCGAAGGTGCTGTTCACGACGTACACCGGCCGGTTCTCGTACTGGCTCAGCACGCGCACGGCCGCGCCGCCCACATCCGGCCCCTCTTCGTCGCAGGTGTTGTTGAAAAACCGGCAGTTGACGATTTTGAAGCGGCCGCCCCGGACAAAAACCGCGCCGCCGCCATCCGGGTCCTCGCCCGAGGCATTGCCCTGGACAAAGGTCAGGTTCTGCAGGGTCAGTTGGGGATGATCCTGGTTCTGGCAGTGGGAGGTGGTCCAGACCTGTTCCGGATCGCAGGTGTTCATGTACAGGATGCGCACCCTGCCGCCGCCGCTCAGGGTCACCTTGCCGCCGCCGTCGATGACGATCCCGGGGCCGGTGTTGTTGACGATCTTGGCGGTCTGCCCCAGAGTAATCGTTACGGGGTCCGGCCCGCAGTTGAAGGTGATGACGCCGCCCCGGGCCACCGCCGCCCGGAAGGCTTCGGCCGTGCAGCTTTCCGGAGAGCCGTCGCCCACCACGGTGTCCGGCGCGGAAACATCCTCGGCAAGGGCCTCGGCGGGAATGGCGCAGTTGCCGTCCGGGTTGCCGGCCTCCGGCCAGTCGTCATGAAACGGATTGGGGCTGGTGTCATCCACGGAAATCTGGGCCGGTGGATTGGTTTCCGCTGCGTCGTTTCCGGAGCTGCAACCGCAAGCCAGGATCAGCGCGATCATGATCCACAGAAATCCCGTTCTTGGAAATCGTCGCATCGGATTTTTCCTGTCGCTAATCTCCGTCAATCGATCTCAATTCCGGCTTTCCCCGGAACGACGAGCCTTGGTACGATTATTTTTCTTAGTAATAACAGGGAGCGTTATTCGTTGCAATACCGGATTTTTCACGGACATATCGGTTTGAGACGATTGCGCTGGGGAATTGCATGGAAAGGGACTTATTACCATTTCATCCAGATTGTTTCGTGTTACATCTGCGTCATCTGCGGATTGTCCGTTTGTTGCCCTCCGATTTTTCTATCCGCCGATCCCGCCTAGAATGTTGGTTTCAGCCAGTTTTTTATCATTACACCCAGGTTTGGTTTCCGGCTATTTGACGAAGCCGTCTCCGGCCGGTGAAACCGATGCTCCGCTATGGGGCATTCGGACAGCGGCGCATGCCCCGTATCATTTTCTTGTCCAAAGATGACGCCGGTGAGCGTCCGCAAATGCGGTGTCTCCAAAAACAGCCGCCGTTCCTCGGAAGTCGTCAGGTTTTCCCGTTTTGCCTGGGTTGCGGCGACCAGGAGAAACGTGTTCACCGCCGCCGCCACCGCCTGATCGCCCTCCGGGGACGCCATGCCATAAGTCACCGGCAGGCGATGAAGGGAATGCCCGCCGATAAAATAATACCGGATGGTTTCCGCCACCAGGGCCCGCACCCGGGGGTCATTGATCTCCCGGTGCTGCTCTTCAATCCGCGTAAGCGAGATATGCAGCCGTAAAAAAACGTCCCGCAAGGTCATGACGATTTCACATCATAATGGATAGCATTTCTCCCTCATTCGCCGGTGCGGCGAAACAAGACCGTCAGGACCGTGTTGCGGATACCGAACCGATCCAGCGGCACCATGACGGCATGATCCCGTGTGAGGCCCGGGGGAAAGGAAATGGAAACCGGCACCTCGCCGCTCATGGCCCCTTCGCCGGCGCAGCGGGTGCAGGTGAAGGGGCCGATTTCACCATACCCATGGCAGACGGGACAGACCGCCCTGGCCGGAACCATCACCCGGGCGTTTCCGCCGCGGCGGGCCTGATCCTCCGTCAAGGGCACTTCCAGGGTCAATTGCTGAACCCGGCCGGATTTAGGGGGCGTCACGCTGGAAAAATTGTTCCACAGCCAATCGAAAATTTCATCAAATGAGGGGGTAAACCGTTCGAAAGAGCGCACCGGGGAAATATCCCCGAGATCCATGGTTCTGTCTTCCGGAATCAGCGGTTCGACTTCCGTTTTACCGGAACGCCGGATGGGAATGTCCACCGCCGATCGCCGCAGGGAGCTTTCGTATTGATGTCTTCTCTGGACGTTGCCCAGCACCGAATAGGCTTCCTGAATTTCGCGAAATACCGAGCTGCCGCCATAATAATGATCCGGATGAAACTCTTTGGCCAGCCGCCGGTACGCCGACCGGATTTCATCCTGGGTTGCGTTCGATGCAATACCTAAAATCGCATAATAGCTCTTGGCCATTGACGCCTCCCGTTGTCATCTGGATATCGTCCGCCGATGATGATTTGCCGGTAACCATCCTTTCCATGGAGAAACCGCGCCGCCATAAAGATGCCGGGGCCTGTCGCCGCCTGGACGAAAGCCCCGGCCGATTCCTTACGCCGCCTGCACGGTGATTTTACGCGGTGTCGCTTTTTCGACTTTGGGTAGGGTCAGCCGCAGGACGCCGTCTTCCAGTTTGGCCTCGATCCGGGCCTGGTCGATGGTGTCTGACAGACTGAACTGCCTGGCGAATTGCCCGACTTCATATTCAATGACAATATCCTCTTCGTTGGGACCTTCATAAGGAGCCACTTCTCCCTTGATGGTCAAGGTATTGTCGCGCAGATCGATGGTGAGATGATCGGCCTTCACGCCGGGCATGTCCGCCAGCAGAACGATATTCGATTCGGTTTCGAAAATGTCCACTTCGGGCGAAAATACCGGCCCCGGCTTGGTTTGCTCCGCGGGGCTTGCCACCGCTTGTTTTTCTTTTACCTGAATTTCTTTGCTGTCCGTCATGGCGCATCCCTCCTTTCCTGCTGGCTATTATTTCACGGTGATCTGTTTGGGTTTGGCTTTTTCCGATTTGGGCAGCACCACTTTCAAAATCCCGTTGGAAAGACCGGCCGCCACCTTTTCCGCATTGATCTCCCGGTCAAGGCTGATGACCCGGGAAAATTTTCCCGCCTCCCGCTCCCGTCGATGATATTTGGCCTTGCTGTCTTCCTCCTGAATTTTCCGTTCGCCGGCGATGGACACGGTGTTGCCGGTGGCCTGAATCTCCAGATCCGTGGCCTTCACGCCCGGCAGTTCGGCCCGGATATAATAATGGTCCTTGTCTTCCGTCAGGTTGAGCAGGGGGAAAACCCCCACGCTTCGCTGGGCCGTTCGGCCCATCAGGCTGCCGGACAGCAGGTCCAACTGCCGTCTCATCCGATCGAATTCGTCAAAGGTATTCCCAAAACGCCAATCCGGCCATCCGAAATATCGTCTCAGTATCATGGTGAAATCTCCTTTCCTTTGTTATGGGTTGCAATTAATATACAAATGAAAATCAATCCCCTACATGCTTTTAACCTCGATTTTCCTGGTTTCCGATTCCTTTACCTTTTTCAACTCGATGGTCAACACGCCCTTTTTATAGGTAGCCTCCACCTTGGCGTCATCCACTTCGGCCGGCAGTTCCACGGTCCGCTGGTAGCATCCGTAACTGCGTTCGCTGCAAAAAAAGCCCTTGCCCTCGTCCTGGCTTTCCTGGCGTTTCTCGGCCTTGATTTTCAGCAGCCGGCCGTCCAGGGACACGTCGATATCCTTGGAATCCACGCCGGGCATCTCCGCTTCCACGATGATTTTCTTTTTCTCCTCTCGCACGTCCAGACGGGGAAGCAGGCCCGCTGTATCCATCAAACCATCGGAAGTCATCCATCCGCGGGGAAACACGTTGTCAAAAAAACCATCCATCCGCTGTTGAAGCTCGTTGAAAGTATTCTCCGGCTGTCGGGAAACCATCTGGTTTTTTCTTTTCCAGGGAATGAGTTCTGAAAAGCGTTTCATTGGTTGCACCTCCTTTGCCGATGATAATTCTTTTTTCAACTAAATTTTAAGAATGAATCGATGGGTGTCAATCCGTATTTTTCATTTTTTTATCAAAAAATTCCTCGAATCCATGAGCTTCAAACCGGCCTGATCGCAGGTATCAGGAAGATTACAGGCGCCTAGAATGTTCCCCGTCCATTCTCGAATTTCATGGATAGCCACGGACCGAACGGCTGTATCATCAACAAAATATTTGAAAAATATATCGGATGGCTGTATGCTTTCCGCCAGAAGAGTCAGGACTGTCGGCAACGCCAACGATGGAATCCCAGGCATGAACATGGACTCGCAATCCCTGCCCCAGAAAAGCCCCAAAAATTCCGCGACCGAGGAGCGCCGGCTCATCGAGGACTCGGTCCGGTTCATCAACGAAAAAGCCCAGGAGACTCTGTATAAGGGCGCCCTGGAAATCGGCAATTACATTTTAAAGCATTTTTTCAACGACGACATCGAACTGGCATCGTCCAAAAACCCTAAAAAACCGAAAAGTTATTCGGCCCTGTGCGCCCATGGGGATCTGTCCGTCCCTTACAGCACGCTGACGGTGATGGTGCGTGTCGCCGCCCAGGAGCGGTTTTTACGGGAACACCGTATCGATATCGATCGTCTGGGATATACCCAAAAAGCGACCCTCATCCGGCTGCACAACAACAAACAGAAACTGACCCTGGCCAGGAAATGCGTGGACGAGCAGCTGTCCACGAGACAACTGAATGAAATCGTACAAAAAACACAGAAAAAAATGCTCTCCGGCCGCAAGGAGGATCAGGAAGAAACCGCTTTTAAAAACATCATGAAGATCGAACAGTTGATCGGGCGATCGGAGAAAGCCGAACTGGTGACCGATATCAACAAGATCCGCTCCATGCAGACAAAAACCCGCGAGGATTTGCGGCAAAAAGCCCGGGAGCTGCTGCAGGTCATGGCCCAGACCTCCAAGGACTGCCGCAAACTCATTAAAAACCTTGAAAAAGTGGAAAAAGAAAAATCCGTCTGAATCCAATTAAGGAGGTGCCGCATGAAAGTCAACGACTGGATCCATGTCATCGCCGGAAGTTTCATCCTGATCAGCCTGGGGCTCGGTGCCTGGGTGTCCCCCTACTGGTATCTGTTCACGGCGTTTGTCGGGCTGAACCTGTTGCAATACGGCTTTTCCAAATTCTGCCCCATGGCCCTGATCTTGAAGAAATTGGGCGTCCAGGAATAAGCGACCTTGCATGGAGGCGACTTCCGATAAGCTCCGGCGGATGGTGGTGATATCGTCAGCCGTGCGGGAATTCATGGCGTTTCCAGGCTGCGAGGATATCGCCGTCACGGAAACGGACGATATCCGGCGCGAACTGAACCGCTTCTTGAAAGCGGAAGAGGGTCGGGTGCATTGCGTTCTTTTCCTGCATGTGGACGATTATCGTGATGTCGCGGCGGCGCTTCGCCTTCCAGCCTTTTCCCGGCTCGCCTGTCAGCTCATCGCCTTCGGTGATGAAAAAAACATGGCGGAACTGGAATTCGAAGCCCTTTCGGAGATCGCCGAATTCCGGCGTCACCCGCTGTCCGAAAAGGAATCTCGCTTCATCGTGCAGAAGTCCTTTGCCGTTCTCCAGGCCCTGCAGGGCAACCGGTCTCCCGAGGAACGGTCCCTGGCCATGCTGATGGACACCAGGAAAGACCAGGACGATCTGATCCATATCGGCAGGGCCCTGTCCAGCGAAAAGAATCCCGAAAAACTCCTGCGGTTGATCCTGCACCTGAGCAAACGAATCACCGGAGCCGACGCCGGCAGCATTTACCTGGTGGAAACCGGACCCGACGACGAGAAACGGCTGCGCTTCCAATACGCGGAAACCTTTTCCCGCGCGATTCCGCTGGAGGAATTCCTTCTGCCCCTGAATACGGCATCCATCGCCGGCTATGTGGCGGTGACCGGCCGGGTTCTCAACCTGCCGGACGCCTATGATCTGCCGCCCGACACGCCCTATTCCTATAACGACTCCTTCGACAGGCGCTATGGCTATCAATCCCGATCCATGCTGGTGGTGCCCATGAAAAACCATCTGGATGAGATCATCGGCGTGATCCAGCTGATCAACTGCAAGGAATCCGCGGACGGGCTCTGCCGTCATGGCGATGCGGCCTTCACCATCACACTGGAGACACCAGGGGATTTTGCCGACCATGTGGTGCCCTTTCCTCCCCGGTATGACAGTCTGCTGGAAGCCGTAGCCGGCCAGGCGGCCATCGCCATCGAAAACAACCGCATGATCCGCCAAATCCAGCACCAGTTCGAGGAATTCGTCAAGGCCGCGGTTGCCGCCATTGAATCCCGGGATCCGGCCACATCGGGCCATTCCTTCCGGGTGGCCGAGATCTGCACGGCCATGGCCCGCGCCATCAACGAAACCGATGACGGCAACCTCAAGGATTTTCATTTTTCGGAAGTCGAAATCAAGGAATTGGAACTGGCGGCCCTGCTGCATGATTTCGGCAAGGTGTATATCGACATTTCGATTTTTCAGAAGGCCAGGAAACTCCACCCCAAAGACTTTGAAAACCTGTCCCTGCGGCTCGATTATTTGTACCGGTTCCTGGAACTCCGCTATGCTGCCCGGGAAGCCGGGCTGACCAAATCCTTTTCCGGCAGCGAAGCCCCTGGCCGTCTGGAAACGGAAAGGAAAAACGCGCTCCGGCGGATCATCGAGATCAAAAACCTGCTCACCAGGATGAACGAGCCCGCGGTAGTGGAGGAAAATCCGGAGGAAACGCTGGCGGAAATCGCGGCGGAAATCGCGGCGCTGGATTGCATCGGCATGGAAGGGGACCGGATCAGCGTGCTATCGCCGGCGGACATTCTGAACCTGTCGGTACGCCGGGGAACCCTGAATGCCCTGGAACGGAAGGAAATCGAAAGTCACGTGGGCCACACTCACCGTTTCGTGAGCAAAATCCCCTGGCCGCCGGAATACCGGAACATTCCGGAAATCGCGCTCCGGCACCATGAAAAATTGGACGGCACGGGCTATCCGGACGGGATCCGGGGCGCGGCAAACATCCCGCTGCCTTCCCGGATCATGGCCGTGGCCGACATCTTCGACGCCCTCTCCGCCGGCGACCGTCCCTACAAGAAGGCCGTCCCCCTTGAACAAGTCCTGAAAATCCTCCGCCAGGAGGCGGAAAAAGGCGGCATTGACAAGGACTTGACGGAACTGTTCATCACGAAAAAAATCTACGCCCGGTATTTATAATACGCCGCGCAGGTGCCTTCGCTGGACACCATGCAGGGCCCCACAGGCGTCATGGGCGTGCAGACCGTTTCATACAGGGCGCAATCCGGCGGAATTTTCAGGCCGGTCAGGATCTCCCCGCAGGCGCAGCCTTTCGGAGGGGCGGCCGCCGACAGATGGATACCGAAACGCAGCCTGGCGTCATGGCGCTCGAACAGCGGTCTTATCCGCAGGCCACTCAGGGGAATGACGCCGATGCCGCGCCAGTCGGCATCCGCCGGTTCGAAAACCCGGTCCATGACGGCCCGGGCCTTGGGATTTCCCGCCGCCGTCACGGCCCGGGGATAGGCGTTTTCCACCCGGGCCTCCTCCCCGGATCCGATCTGCCGGACCAGCAGCCAGATCGCCTGCAGAATGTCCGCCGGCTCGAACCCGGCTACGACGCAGGGCACGCCGTATTGTTTCACGAAAGAACGATAGGCGTCGGCGCCGATGATCACCGAGACGTGTCCCGGCAGCAGGAACCCGTCGATGCGGACGCCCCTGGTTTCCATCAGGGCGCAGAGGGCCGCCGGCACGGTTTTGTGGGCGCAGAAAACGGAAAAATTGTCCAGGCCGCTCTCCCGGGCCGCCAGAATGGCGGCAGCCACCGTGGGGGCCGTGGTCTCGAACCCGACCCCGAGAAAGACCACCGGGCGTCCCGGGTTTTCCCGGGCCACGGTAAGGGCGTCGAAGGTGGAGTAGACGATTCGGATGTCCTTGCCTCCGGCGCGTTCCTGCTGCAGAGAGGACCCGCTGCCGGGAACGCGCATCAGATCGCCGAAAGTGGTGATAATGACATCCGGCTGGGCCGCAAGGGAGACGAAAGCGTCGATTTCCGCCTGGGCGGTGACGCAGACCGGGCAACCCGGTCCGGACAGCAGGGTGATGTCCCGGGGCAAAACGGACCGGATCCCGCTGCGGAAAATGGCCACCGTATGGGTTCCGCAGACCTCCATCAGGCGCAGCGGGCTGGTGAGTTCCCCGTTGATCCGCTGGATCAGTGATGCGGACACCTGTTTGTCCCGATATTCGGCCGCATGTTTCATCTGGTTTGTCCTTTCCGTTCCATGGCCGCGGCTGCCACGGCCTGCCCCAGGGAAAGCCCTCCGTCGTTGCAGGGGACCTTGCGGTGGGTGTATACCAGGAAGCCTTCCCGTTCAAGGGCTTTCATCAATCCGCCAAACAGGAGGAGGTTCTGGAACACCCCGCCGCTCAGGGCCACCCGGTTGATTCCGGTGTCCCGGCGCAGGTTTCCGCAGAGCTCCGTGAAGAGGGCGACCAGGGTGGCATGAAACTTCCCGCTGATGACGGCCTGCGGCGTTTGCTGTTGAACGTCCGCCACGATCCCCCGGACAATCGGCCCGAGGTCGATGCGATGGGGAAGGCCGGGGCTCCAACCGAAGTCATAGCGGGTTTCCACACCGGCATCGGCGATCATTTCCAGTTCCATGGCGGCCTGTCCCTCAAAGCGCACCTGCTGCCGCAGGCCGACCAGGGCGGCCACGCCGTCGAACAGCCGCCCCAGGCTGGAGGTCAGCGGGCTGTTGACCGATCGTTCCATCATCCGCAGGATGATGTGGCATTTTTCCGGCGCCAGGTTCCGCACCAGGGGGATATCCATATCCGGAAAACACCTTCCATGGGCGGCATACAGATAGGCCAGCGCCATTCTCCACGGTTCCCGGACAGCGGCGGCGCTCCCGGGCATGGCCGCATACTGCAGATGGGCCAGGCGTTGGAAGCTCTCCGGACGGCAGAGCAGCACTTCTCCGCCCCAGATGCGGCCATCGCTGCCGTATCCGGTGCCATCGAACGCCAGACCGATGACCGGATCCGCAAGCCGGTTTTCAGCCATGCAGGCGACAATGTGTGCATGGTGATGTTGAACCCCCACCCGCGGTTTGTCCATCCGGGCCAGGGCATAGCGGGTGCTGAGATAATCCGGGTGCAGGTCATGGGCGATCAGCTCCGGCTCGATGCGGAGAATCCGCTGCATATGCGCGATGGACTTCTCAAAAAAACGTTCCGTGATCTCGTTTTCCAGATCGCCGATATGCTGGCTGAGAAACGCCTGGTCCCCGCGGGTCAGGCAGACCGTGTTTTTCAATTCACCGCCGCAACCCAGGACGCAAGGCTGGGAATGCAGAAGGAATAGGGGTGCGGGGACAAACCCCCGGGAGCGCCGGATAAAACGCGGCGCCCCGGCGGCATGCCGCACAATGGAATCATCGCTCCGCAAATAGATGTCCCGGTTGTGCACCAGGAAATAATCGGCGATGCCGGCAAGGCGTTTGAAGGCCTCCTCGTTTTCCATGGCGATGGGTTCCTCGCTGCGGTTGCCGCTGGTCATGACAAGGGCCGTGAATCCATGGGACAGCAGCAGGTAGTGAAGGGGCGTATACGGCAGCATGACGCCGAAATACCGGTTGCGGGGCGCCGTTTGCTCGGCGATGCCATGGGGATTCCGCTTGGTCAGCAGCACAATGGGCCGGGTAATGGAGCCGAGCAGGCGTTCCTCCTCGGCGGACATGTCCGCGAACAGGCGGATGGTTGCCGGATCCGGCGCCATGAGCGCGAAGGGTTTTTCTTCCCGCCGTTTGCGCCGGCGCAGTTTTTCCACGGCGGCGTTGTTGCGGGCGTCAACCGCCAGATGAAAGCCGCCCAGCCCCTTGACGGCCATCACAACACCGGTCTTCAGCAATCCGGCGGCTGCGGCAATGGGATCTTCCGCATCCATTTTTCCGCCGTCACGGTTCAACAGGGTCACCTGTGGGCCGCATTGCTTGCAGGCGTTGGGCTGGGCATGAAAGCGCCGGTCGGACGGATCGTCATATTCCGCCTGGCACAGCGCGCACATCCGGAAATGCCGCATGGAGGTGTGCGGCCGGTCGTAGGGAATATCGGCGATGATGGTATAACGCGGGCCGCAATTGGTGCAGTTGATGAACGGATAATGGAAACGGCGGTCGGACGGATCGAACAATTCCCGCAGGCAATCGGCGCAGACCGCCACGTCCGGTGAAATCAGGGCGGGTCGTTCGGGCGGCACCCCCCGGCTTTCGGCAATGGAAAATGTAGCGAACGAACCGGTGGGCGGAAGGTTTTGTTCCTTGATATCGGTGATCTGGGATAAAGGCGGAGCAGACGCGAGCAGTTCCTTCCTGAAGTTGTCCACCGATACGGCCGGGCCCTCGGCATGGATTTCGACCCCGTCCAGGGTATTGGCGACTTCCCCGACCAGCCCGTGGCGGGTCGCCAGTTGAAAGACAAACGGACGGAACCCGACGCCTTGGACGATTCCGGCGATTTTCCATCGCCTGGCGATATGTCCCTGATCGGCCGGCGTCATCGCTGGCTACTCCCGGCCGGCGGCATGTGCCGGCGGGATTCCATGCCGGCTGCCGGAACCGTCAGCTTTCATCTTCTTTTTCAACCAGGGCCAGGGTTTCTTTCAGGATCTGCAGGGTTTCATACGCCGCAAGTTCATCAATTTTGTGGATGGCGAACCCGGCATGCACGATGACGTAATCGCCGATCCGGGGGTCTTCGATCATGAGCAGGCTGACTTCCCGTTTGACCCCGTCCACGTCGACGGTGCCCATGTCGTTATCAATCCGGATGATTCGGGAAGGAATGGCCAGACACATGCGTTTGACTCCTCTGCCGATAGGAAACCCCTGCCGCATCCAGCTCCGTCAGCACCATGCCGATCACCGGATCGATCTGGCGGCGCAGGGTTTCGGTCAATTCAATCCCCATGCTCTCGATATCCCCTGGTTCCGCTCCGACAATCACGGTCTCCGGGACTTTGTCCAGGGCCTGGCACATGGTCAGGGCCTCCAGCAAATCCACCTGATGCAATGAATTTTTGGCCCGCACCCTTTCCGGAATGGCCGCCCCGGCCAGACGATACCGGTCTCCCGGCCTGCCGTTGTTGCGGATGACGTCCACGACGATCAGGCGGTCCGCATCGGATATGACCCCCAGCAGGTTCAACCCGAGCACGCCGCCGTCCATCAGGGTGACATTCTCCGGAAACTCATACCGTCTTTCAAGCTCCTCCACCACCCGGACGCCGAACCCCTCGTCCGTGTACAGGATGCAACCCACCCCCAGTATCAGGATTTGTTCCGCTGCCATGATTGTTTTTACTCCGCTCCCGCTGGTTTGAAAAGAAAAAAATCCCCGCGCCGGCCCGTGAGACCGGCAGCGGGGATCCCGTTCATCCGTCAAACAGCGCGAATCTTATAGACCTCATTGGAGCTCGGATCAATGACATGGACGCCGCAGGCAATGCACGGATCAAAGGAATGCACGGTCCGGAGAACTTCCAGGGGCCGCTTGGGATCCGCCACCGGGGTGCCGATCAAGGCCTCCTCCAGGGGACCGGGCAGGCCCTTGTCACACCGGGGTCCCAGGTTCCAGGTGGAGGGAACCACATACTGGTAATTCTTGATCATGTTGTTTTCGATCTGGATCCAGTGCCCCAGCGAGCCCCGCGGCACATCATTCAGACCGACCCCCATGGCGGTTTTGGGCATTGTCCAGCTCTGGTAGGTCTTGATATTGCCGTTTTTTACATTGTCGAACAGCTGCATGATCCAGCCTTCCATGGCATTGCCGATGGCCGCGGTTTCAAGCCCCCGGGCGGCGGTCCGGCCAAGGGTGGAGAATAAGGCCGACACCGGAATATTCAGTTTCTGGAGGGTGCTGTCCACCAGGGGCTTGATGTCTTTATGCCCTTTGCCATAGGCCACCAGGACCCGCGCCAGGGGTCCGACTTCGCAGGCGGCCTCTTCATAGCGCGGCGCCTTGAACCAGGTATATTTTCCGGTTCCGGGTTTATAGTCGCCGGGTTTGGGCTTGGTTTCACCCTCGAAGGGATGCTTGGGCTTTCCTTCCTCGTACCAGCCGTATTTGACGTGTTCGGTGACCTTGGTCTGATCCGCGGGCTGAACAGCGCCCACCTCCCTGTTTCGGATCATGCCGCGGGGCATGTACAGGCTTTCCGGCTCATTTTCGGAAAGCGGGAAATCCCCCCAGCACAGGAAGTTGGCGGTGCCGCCGATGGCGCCCCATTCCTTGTAAAAGGAAGCCACCGCCAGGAGATCCGGGATATAGACATTGTTGACAAAATCCTGGGTTTCCTTCCACAGATACAGGAATTGCGCCAGCCGGTCCGGATTCAAATCCTGTACGGAGGTGACGCCCCCCACCACCAGGGATTGCAGATGCGGATTCTTGCCGCCGAATATGGCGTGCATCTTGGCGGCCCTGGCCTGGAGACGCAGGGCCTCAATGTAATGGGAGGCGGCCATCAGATTGGCCTCCGGGGTCAGTTTGTAGGCCGGATGCCCCCAATAGCCGTTGGCGAAAATACCGAGCTGGCCGCTGTCCACAAAGGTCTGGATGCGCTGCTGCACGTTTTGGAAATAGGCTTTTCCGCCCCAGGGGGCGTTGGAGACGCTTTCGGACAGGGTGGAGGTCTTGGCCGGATCGGCCTTGAGGGCGCTGAGAATATCCACCCAATCCAGGGCATGCAGGTGGTAGAAATGAATGATATGGTCGTGCTGAAACTGGGCTCCATGCAGGAGATTGCGGATGAGACGGGCGTTTTCCGGAATCTTGACGCCAACGGCGTTTTCAACTGCCCTCACCGAGGACAGGGCGTGGGTGTAGGTTCAGACACCGCAGGAGCGCTGCACGAAATGGTGGGCATCCCGGGGATCCCGCCCGATCAGAATCATTTCAATGCCCCGGAACATCTGCCCGGAACTCCAGGCGTTGGTAACCTTGCCGTCCGCCACTTCCACCTCGACCCGCATATGTCCCTCGATACGCGTAATGGGGTCGATCATAATTCGTTTTGCCAT
This sequence comes from Thermodesulfobacteriota bacterium, assembly GCA_049320885.1. Classification (GTDB taxonomy): domain Bacteria; phylum Desulfobacterota; class Desulfobacteria; order Desulfobacterales; family SURF-7; genus DYJD01. The sequence goes on from JBMORA010000008.1 coordinate 14,999, forward strand.
AGAGACTCCTTTTTCTAAAGGAAGTTGTTTCACTGAAAGAATTTGTATCCAAGTTGCCCGGCCGGAGTAGACTTACATCTCCTTGTAGAAAGGCGTCATTTCATCCCAGAAATTGGGCTGACTGCAGCCGATGCAGGGATGACCGGCCTGTACCGGCCAGCTGGTGCCGCCGTTGAATTTGGCCGTGGGGCAGTTGTTGTAAGTTTCCGGGCCGCGGCAGCCGAGTTTGTACAGACAGTATCCCATGACCGCCTCCTCGGAGCCGAATTCCGTCACGAATTCATCATTTTCGAAATGTGACCGCCGCGGACACTGGTCGTGGACGGTTTTTCCATAGGCGAACAAAGGCCGCCCCAGGTTGTCGATTTCCGGAAGCTTGCCGAGGAGGATATAATTGACGATGCTGCCGATAAGATTGAGCGGATTCGGTGGGCAGCCGGGTATATTGAGGGTCTTGATTCCAATGGCCTCACCAACGCCCTTGTATCCTCCGGGATTGGGTTTGGCGGCCTGAATGCCGCCGAAACAGGCGCAGGTTCCCTGACAAATGACGGCTTTGGCCTTGGGGCAGATATCCTTGGCGATCTCCAGGAAAGTGCGGTCCGAGAATTTCCCGTAAATCCCATTGTCTTTTGTGGCGATGGCCCCTTCCACCACACAGATGAATTCCCCTTCATAACGTTTCACCGAAGACCGCAACACTTCCTCGGCCTGCTGTCCGGCGGGCGCCATGATGGTTTCGTGATATTCCACGGAAAGGATATCCAGCACCAACTCGTCCACCCAGGGATACATGGTGCGGATCATGGCCTCCGAGCAGCCGGTGCACTCGCCGAAATGGAGCCAGATTACCGGCGGCCGTTGTTTGGGGGCGGCAAAGACCTCCGCCACCCCGGCCACATGGGATGCGGAAAGCCCCATGGTGGCGGTCAGAAATGTGCAGAACTTCATGAAATCTCTTCGGGAGACTCCCTTGCTTTCCAATTTTTCAAAAAACTCTTTTTCCCTGCCCATCGGCACCTCCTTCACAGGCAAAACAGGTTGTCATCATTGAGATCTTGTCGGGGGAAACCCTCCTTTCATGGCTTGATTTTCCGGGTTCAACCATAAGGGTGTTGATATCGAAGTGGCTATATCCGTTGGATAATGGCGGTTTTTTCCAAGACAGGAATATGTCAGCGAATGAAAACGGTGGCGACGAAGAAAACCGATCCCCCGTTATCAATAAACACATTCAAGTAGGGAGCATCGCCGCTTGTTCGAATAACCGGCGCCAGGTCCAGGATGCCGCTGGTATCGCTGGTGGTGTGGAGCAGGGTCTTCATATCGGCGGACTGAATAAAAAGAGCTTCGCCGGGGGCTGGCTCCGGACTTCCGCAAGACGCCACCTTGCCGGTTCTGATCGTGCCGGTTTTCTGTACGGTTTCGTTCCGGCTTTTTTCAAATGCGCTCATGATCAGGGGCTGGCCGATCCTTGGAAAGACGAGTGCAAGGGGTGCCGATACAGTCGCGGCCATGCCCGCAGCTTCGTCCCGGGGATCGCGGGAGACGGTCAACTCTTCCATCTCTTCGGCGCAATAGGGCCGTTTGGTCAACAGATACCGCTGATCACTCCGGGGCATCGGCTTCAGGTTGAAAAGATACCCGACTGTTTCTCCCATGACTTTTTTCCCCTGCATGGTTTTCACCGGCTGGGCGGACGGTTTTCCCAAACCGGCGCAACCGGTCAACAAAAGGAGGATGCTCACGGCTGTAAAAGCTGAAACAAATGATTTACCATGTCCGATCATCATGACGATTTCCTTTCCTGGAGTTGGCCGGCCGAAGCCTCAGAAGACCGGCCGCATGCCCCTCGCCTTCATGATTTCAATTCCGCGTTTTGACAATCCGAAATTAATCACGGACTTTGCGCGTCCCGCCGGTTCCCCTTTGGTGGCAAACGAATAGGTCTGAATTATGGGGTAGTCTTTGTCCGCGGTGGAAAATCCATTAATCTTTATGATCTTGATGCTTTGATCACCGGCCAGCACCCCCTTGGAAACAAACGAAATGGAACCCGGCACGTACTTGATCGCCTCCACGGCAACGGTGCTGTCATACGCCATGAAATGATACTTCATTTCGTTGACCCGCATGATCATATCCCTGAAATTCTGGGTAACCCCCTCCTTCTCGCTGGGAATGATGACGATGATGTCCTTGTCCGCGCCGCCCAGCTCTTTCCAATTGGTGATCTGGCCGCTGAAAATACCCCGTACCTGCTTCTCCGACAAATTGTCGATATCGCAGGGCTGGGTCAAGGTGCACTGGGCGTTGGTGATCAGGGCGACGGGATCCTGGCAGAACGGGATTTCCACAAAACCGCTTGCTTTCATCTGTCCGGGAATGGGCCGATCGACCACCGCCAGATCGCTGACACCGTTCATCAGGCGCTGCAGGACGGTTTCGTTCGGACCGGTATACACCTGCGCGGAGACTCCGGTCAGGGCTTCAAATTCCTTGGCGACACCCCGCCCGTATGCATCCGCGATCTGGGAAGAAGCGGCGAACCGGATTGTTTCCCCGGCGGCGACGGCTGGAACCACCGCCAGGCTTGCCGCCATCGTCAATGCATAGAGACACATCAGAATAACGATATTCCGCCGCATTGTGTTTCTCCTCATAGGTGTGCGTGTTAAAAGTGCCGCCAAGCGACAATGTCGTGGCTACCATCAGGGTTTTCTTCGACCGGCCGGAGAAGATGATCGTCATGGAAAGCAGGCCAGGGCCGTCAGTTCGTTACCTTTTACCATGATCATGCCGCATGTGCAAGAGGTCGTTTTTCCATCAGTCCTCACCATGCCGCTCGTTACCGGGTAGAAAGCCACCCATGCCGAAATTCGCGGCATCGCAGGCTTTCATACAGAGCGATGCCGGCGGCGGTCGACAGGTTGAGGCTCCGGACGGCCCGGGTGGTGGGAATGAAAAACAGGGCTTCGGGGAACTGCTGGAGAACCGAATCCGGCAATCCCGCCGTTTCGGATCCGAAAATCAGAAAAAGCCGCTTCTTTTGGGGAATTTCCCGAAAGGAGCGCAACCCGTTCTTGGTGAAAACCGCTACTTCCCCGCTGTCCGGCCGAATGGCATCCAGAAAATCCGCCACCGAATCCCAGACCCGCAGTTTCACCCGCGGCCAATAATCCAGGCCGGCCCGCTTCACTTCCCGGCTGCCCAGGGAAAATCCAAGGGGTTTGATCAGATGGAGCCAGGCGTCCACCGCCATGCAGGTCCGCCCGATATTGCCGGTATTCCAATGCACCTGCGGCGCCACCAGCACCACATGGCGCTCGAAGGCTCCCGGGCCGGCTGTTTCCGCCCGGGTTTCCGGCTCCAGCCCGTCAAAGCCTCCTGATGGTTGCTCAGGCGGTTGAGTCAGCGTCCCGCTCCTTTTCAGCATCCGGCTTTTTTCCGAAGATCCGGGCACCGACGATGCTGATTTCATACAGCAGCATCATGGGAATGGCCATCATGGTCTGGGAAACAACATCCGGCGGTGTCAGAATGGCGGCGACGATGAAAATCAGAAGGATCGCGTATTTTCTGTTTTTTTTCAGAAAATCGACCGTCACCAGTCCGAAGCGTGCCAGACAGGTGATCACCAGCGGGAGCTCGAATGTCAGACCGAATACCAGCAACATGGTGGCGGCAAAACCGAGATACTCCCGCATGGACGGCATGGCCTTGATGGTTTCCGACTGAAAGCCCAGAAAAAACTCGAACCCCACCGGAAAAACGAAAAAATAGCCGAAAAGGGCGCCGCCGATGAAAAACAGGGTGGACAAGACGACCACCGGCATCAGAATACGGCGTTCGGTTTTGTACAGCCCCGGGGCCACGAACATCCAGAACTCAAAAATGATCACCGGCGAAGCCAGCATGACGCCCACTATAAAAGCGGTTTTCAAATAAGTGAAAAAGGCCTCGGCCAGACCCGTGAAGATCAGGGTGTCGCCTTTTCCCATGACCGCCACCAGGGGACGGGTTAAAATATCGAACAGTTTTTCCTTGTACAGATAAGCGCCGGTGAAACCGATGCCAACGGCGATCAGGCATCGGATCAGTCGTGTCCGGAGCTCTTCCAGGTGGGCGGTAAACGGGAGTTTATCGTCTTCATTCATGGGGCGGGCTTTCCGGCTTCGACGGCTCCTTGGGCGGATTTTCCGTTGCGCCAGCCTCCGGGGTCCCGGGATTGGAATCCAGCGGGTTTTCCTGCCGTTCCGGTATGTTCAACGCGGTAAAGGCCGGATCTTTCTTGGCGCTGTCATAGAGATCCGGTTGGTGATGGCGGTCCTCGCCGTCTAGATGGAAGGATTCTTTCAACTCGGTGGTCGCCCTTCGGAATTCTCCAAAGGCGCGTCCCAGGGATTTGGCCAGATCGGGCAATTTCTTGGGCCCGATCACGATCAATGCAACCACCAGGATCAACAACATTTCCGGCATGCCGATTCCGAACATATTTTCGTCTCCTCATCCAGTTCCGGCACCTGATGACCAACCGTTGTGCCGGACTCGACTACCGAAACCTATGCTTTTTCCTTGGGGCTGTCAAGGCAGTTGGTCTGCCGTTGCCGGGTCCAGCACCAGAAAATACAGGTCGCCGGGATGTTGCATATGTCCGGCCGCAATCTCCGCATAGGGCCCTCCGCCCCAGAAAAGATCGGCCCGGCCCGGCCCGCGGATGGCGCCCCCCGTATCCTGATTCAAGGCGAACCGACCGAAGTCCTGCCAGCTTGAAATCCGGCCCTCCCCGTCCACAATGGGTTTGGCGGCGGTGATGAAGGCAAGACAACCGGCGGGGAAGATGCGGTTTTCCAACGCCACGGTGCGGCCCGGCGTGATGGTGACATTCAGACACCCGATGGGCCCTTCCTTTACCACCCGGAAAAACACATAGCTCGGGTTGTAGTCCAGAATCCGGTCGACTTCCCGGGGATGGGAGGCCAGATATTCCCGAATCCGCTGCATGGACATTTCTTTCCGGGCGATCTTGCCTTCTTCCATCAGCAGGGCCCCGATGCTTTTATAAGGGCGGCCGTTGGATGCCGCGTAGCTCACCTGAATGGTTTCCCCGCTCTTGAGATAGATTTTCCCGGAACCCTGAATTTGCAAAAAAAACAGGTCGATGGGGTCGGAAACCCAGGCGATTACCCCGGCTCTGCCCTTCAGACCGTTCCGAACGATTTCCTTGCGTTCATAGTAGGGAATGACGGTGTGCTCCGCGGTGAAACGCCCCACGATACGATTCCTGCCCGGCACCTCGATCCCGAACAGTTTCAGGTCCACCACTGCCAGATCATCCGGCTTGGTGAATACCGGGTGGGGATAGGCAGGGTCAAACTGCTTACTGCCGGCCAGCGTCGGCTCATAGTACCCGGTGTACAGGACATCTCCCGATCCGTCCCGGCCTTTGGACTTATACACGAGAAAATGGTTTCGGATCAGCCGGTTCAATTCATCAGCCGCGGGTTTTTTCGCCACCAGGGACAGGAAATACGACAGTGTTTTCCGAATATGGCCGCAGGTATAGGCATCCGCACCGAACCAAAATGTCCGGTCGGCCGGCAACCGGTTCAAATATGCCAGACTCCTGGAAATTCCGTGCTGCAGACCGTCATACCCCATGTCATCCGAAAAGGACGGATATTGGGGCAAGGACAGCCGCACCAGGGCGGAACCGTCGATTCGTGGTTCGGGAACCTCGGGCTGGAAAAGAGTGCAGGCGCCGATCAGCAGCAGCGAAAACAGACAACAGCCGGCAAGTCCCTGCCGGAACCGTTTCCCCGCGATGGAATGGGCAACAACCTTTTTCATATGCATTCAAGGTGAATCAAGGCTCAATCTAACAGGTCCGGATCTTCCGGTCGCAGGAAATGCCCGCTTTTTCCGCCCGCCTTCTCCAGCAGAACGATATCGGAAATCCTCATTTCCCGGTCGATGGCCTTGCACATGTCATAAATGGTCAATGCGGCCACCGTGGCCGCCGTCAGGGCTTCCATTTCCACCCCTGTTGGTCCGTTCAGCCGGACATCAACCCGGATGGCGATGGCGGTTCGTTTGTCATCCGGATGAAAATCGATCCTTACATGGGTGAGATTCAATGGATGGCACATGGGGATCAGTTCCGCCGTCTTTTTCGCCGCCATGATTCCGGCAATTCTGGCGGTCTCCAACACATTGCCTTTGTCGATTTGCTGATGGATGATCCGGTGGAAGGTCTCCGGCTTCATGCGGATGACGCTCCGGGCGGCCGCATGCCGGAAGCTCGACTGTTTTTCAGTCACATCCACCATGCGCACGCTGCCGTTTCGATCCAAATGGGAAAAGTCTTCCATGGCTGCCTGTCTTTTCCATCCTGATGAAATGTCATCTCATTCTGTCGTGACAAGCCCATCCTCATACCATGAACCCGGTAAAAGTCAAATCCGAAAAGGCGCCGGCGGCTATTTTCTTGACTCCATCTTGCAGGACCGATATGGTTCGCATCTTCGTGGTTCAAACCGAATCCAACCAGGAGGCGACAACAATGGACCCCAAAACAGCTGCATCGGATTTCTTGCTGCTGACAACGGCGGTAATCTGGGGTTTTGCCTTTGTCGCCCAGCGGGTCGGCATGGAATATATCGGGCCGTTTGCCTTCAACGGCATTCGCTTTGCGCTGGGTTGTGCGGTCTTGCTGCCGCTGCTCATCCGGGATCTGCGCCGGACGCCGCCTCCTGGCAGGACGTCCGCGCTTCCCGCCCATCGCTCCTTGCTTCCCGGCGGAATCGCCGCCGGGATTTTCCTTTTCGGCGGGGCCTCTTTCCAGCAGGTGGGCATGGTCTACACCACTGCCGGCAATGCCGGATTCATTACCGGTCTGTATGTGGTCATCGTTCCCGTCATCGGACTCTTTACCGGACAACGATCCAGCACGGGAATCTGGCTGGGAGCGCTGCTGTCGGCGATTGGATTGTATCTTCTCAGCATTACCGGAGAATTTACCATATCCCGGGGAGATTTTCTGGTATTGATGGGCGCCTTCGTCTGGGCCGCCCATGTCCTCTTCATCGGCTGGTTCGCCCCCAAGACCTCGCCGCTGCGCCTTGCCTTCGCCCAATTCGCCGTCTGCTCGATCCTCAGTCTTGCCGTGGCCGCCGTCCGGGAGACATTTTCCGTCCCGTCTATCCTGCAGGCCGCGCTGCCATTGGCTTATGGCGGCCTGCTTTCCGTGGGAGTGGCCTATACGTTGCAGGTTGTCGCGCAAAAATCCGCCCATCCGGCCCATGCCGCCATTTTATTGAGCCTGGAAGCGGTATTCGCCGCCATCGGGGGCCGGCTGATCCTGGAGGAATCCATGACCACCAGGGCCATCATCGGATGCGCCTTCATGCTGGCCGGAATGCTCATTTCCCAGTTATGGGGCTGGTGGTGGTTTCATCTCCGGGAAACGGACAATCGTCATTGAAACCAGGTGGGGAGAGGACCACCGCCGGACCGGACGTGATGCTTGACCGGCTCGGAAGGGTCTGTTATTCACGGAGGAAATCGATCCTTCGGCAGAAGAGGGTAGGCGACTCATGATCATAACGGAAATACTGGCAAGAAATGCACGGCTATATCCAACTGAAACCGCCCTGGTGGAACGCGAACCGGCGAAAAAGCTCCGGCGAGAAATCACCTGGGAGGAATTCGACCGGCAGGCGAGCCGGATGGCCCGGGCACTGATCCAACGGGGAATCAGCAAAGGGGACCGGGTGGTCCATCTGATGATGAACTGCCTGGAATGGCTGCCGGTTTATTTTGGGATTCTGCGTACCGGCGCCTGGGCGGTGCCCCTGAATTTCCGTTTCACCGCCGAAACCATCCTCCGCTGCGCGGAAACCGCCGAAGCCAGGGCGTTCATTTTCGGACCCGAGTTCATCGACCAGGTAACCGCCATCAAGACCGATCTGGATGCAACCGTGCGCACCTATCTTTTCGTCGGCCCGGAAAACCTCCGGCCGGCCTACGCGGAACAGGTTGAAACCGTTTTGGCCATGCAGCCATCAGAAGACCCACGGATTTCCATTGATATCTCCGACGAGGCCGCCTTGTATTTCACCTCCGGAACCACCGGCGCTCCCAAGGCGACCCTGCTCACCCATCGGAATCTCGAATATGCCTGTTACGCTGAAAACCGGCACCATCTTCTGGGCCACCGGGACAATTTCCTGTGCATACCGCCGTTGTATCACACCGGAGCGAAAATGCACTGGTTCGGTAATTTCATCGTGGGCGCCCGGGCCGTCATTCTGAAGGGCATTGAACCGCAATGGATTCTGGAGGCCGTCTCCGAGGAAAACGTCACGGTGGTCTGGCTGCTCGTTCCCTGGGCCCTGGACATTCTCTTTGCCATCGAAAACAAGGAACTGCGCCTGAGCGACTACAAATTGGACCAGTGGCGTCTGATGCATATCGGCGCCCAGCCCGTTCCGCCCAGCCTGATCAAGGAATGGAAGCAGGTCTTTCCCCATCACCAGTATGACACCAATTACGGCCTGACGGAATCCACGGGTCCCGGTTGCGTGCATTTGGGAATGGAGAACATGCACAAAGTCGGTGCCATCGGAGTGCCTGGTTTTGATTGGGAATTTAAAATCGTCGACAATGAGCTGAAACCGGTGGCCGCGGGCGCCATCGGCGAATTGATGGTCAAGGGCCCGGGGGTCATGAAAGAATATTATAAAAATCCGGCGGCCACCATGGAATGCCTGAAGGACGGCTGGCTGATGACCGGAGACATGGCCCGCACGGACCCGGACGGATTTATATGGCTGGTGGACCGTAAAAAGGACGTGATCATCACCGGGGGTGAAAACATTTATCCCGTGGATATCGAGGATTTTTTGCAGTCTCACCCGAAAATTCAGGATGTTGCGGTGATCGGACTTCCCAGTCTGCGATTGGGGGAGATCGCCACGGCCATCATTCAGGTCAAACCGGGACAACAGTTGACAGCGGAAGAAGTGGATGGTTTCTGCAAGGCGCTGCCGCGGTACAAAAGACCCCGGCGCATCATTTTCGACAATGTGCCCCGCAACCCCACGGGAAAGATCGAAAAGCCCTTACTGCGTCGGAAATTCAGCGGGGCGGAAGAAAGTTTCACCATCGACACCCCGTAGCATTTCATGAATGCCACGGAGTATCCGGTGATTGCATGCGGCGATGTGATCCGGAAAGTTCACCCCTTCCGGATGGACCGCTGCTATTTCTTATCGTCCTTCACTTCCTCGAAATCCGCGTCCACCACATCGTCATCCGTTTTCCCCGGCCCAGCCGCCGAATCGGCGCCGCCGCCGGCAGCATGCTGCTGTCCGGCCTGGGAAGCCTGCTGATACATGGCTTCCGCCAGTTTGTGGGATGCCTGGGTCAATTCTTCACTCAGACGTTTGATCTGATCCGCATCATCCCCTTCCATGGCCTTTTTCAGACGCCCGGAAATATCCTCCACATTGCTTTTGGTCTGGGCGTCCACTTTGTCGCCCAGCTCCTTGATGGATTTTTCCGTCTGGTAGATCAGGGTGTCCGCCGTATTGCGGGCTTCCACCAATTCTTTCTTCTTTTTATCGTCTTCCGCATGGATCTCCGCCTCCTTGATCAGGCGATCGATCTCATCCTTGGAAAGGCCGGACGAAGCCGTGATTTGAATGGACTGTTCTTTCGCGGTGGCCATATCCTTGGCGGAAACCTTGACAATGCCGTTGGCGTCGATATCGAAGGTAACCTCGATTTGCGGCACCCCCCGGGGCGCCGGCGGAATCCCCACCAGTTCGAAACGGCCCAGGGTCTTATTACTTGCCGCCATTTCCCGCTCGCCCTGCAATACATGAATGGATACCGCCGGCTGATTGTCGGCCGCCGTGGAGAACACCTGGCTTTTCTTGGTGGGGATGGTGGTGTTCTTTTCAATCAGCTTGGTCATGATACCGCCCAGGGTCTCGATTCCCAGGGACAGGGGGGTCACATCCAGCAACAGCACATCCTTGACTTCCCCTTTCAACACCCCGCCTTGAATGGCCGCGCCGATGGCCACGACTTCATCCGGATTGACGCCCTTATGGGGTTCCTTGCCGAACAGTTTCTTCACCCGGTCCTGAACCGCCGGCATGCGGGTCATGCCACCCACGAGAACGACCTCGTCGATTTCATCGGCCCGGAGACCGGCATCCTTCAGGGCAATCCGGCAGGGACTTTCCAGCTTGTCCAGCAGATCCGCCACCAGCGATTCCAGTTTTGCCCGGGTGATCTTGATGTTCAGATGTTTGGGTCCGCTGGCATCGGCGGTGATGAACGGCAGGTTGACGTCCGTTTCCATGGAGGAGGACAGTTCCATCTTGGCTTTTTCAGCCGCTTCCTTCAAGCGTTGAAGCGCCATTTTGTCCCGCCGCAGGTCAATGCCCTGGTCTCTCTTGAATTCATCGGCAAGATAATCGATCAGCCGCAGATCGAAATCCTCGCCGCCCAGATGGGTGTCACCGTTGGTCGCCTTGACTTCAAACACTCCCTCCCCGATTTCCAGGATGGAAATATCGAAAGTGCCGCCGCCCAGGTCGAATACGGCGATTTTTTCCTCGGTTTTTTTATCCAGGCCATAGGCCAGGGAGGCCGCCGTCGGCTCGTTGATGATCCTCAGGACATTCAGGCCGGCGATTTTCCCGGCATCCTTGGTGGCCTGGCGCTGGCTGTCGTTGAAATAGGCAGGAACGGTGATGACGGCGTCCGTCACTTTTTCCCCCAGGTATTCCTCGGCTGTTTTCTTGATATTGGCGAGCACAAAAGAGGATATTTCCGCCGGACTATGCTGCTTTCCGCGCAAATTGATGCGGATATCACCGTTGGAGGCCTGCTCTATCTTATAAGGAAGGATTTTAAGATCGCTTTGAACTTCCGGTGAAGAAAATTTCCGTCCGATAAGCCTTTTGACGGCAAACACCGTATTTTCCGGGTTGGTAATGGCTTGGCGTTTGGCGATCTGACCCACCAGCCGCTCACCGCTTTCGGTAATTGCCACAATGGAAGGGGTGGTCCTGCCCCCTTCCGGATTCGTAATCACCTTTGCTTCTCCACCCTCCATCAATGCAACGCATGAATTGGTCGTCCCCAAATCGATTCCGATTACCTTTGCCATCTGTATTCCTCCTTGATCAAAGAATGCTCACCTGTATCATCAAACTTGTTTTTCATCATCACCGGTCTCGCTTTTTTCAGGCGCTGCGGTTATCGCGGCCGAAACCACCACCATTGCCGGACGGATCAGACGCTCATGCAGCTTATATCCTTTCTGCAGCATCCGGGTCACTGTATTTTCCGGAAATTGATCGGTTTCCTCGCGCATGACGGCCTGGTGAAAGGCGGGATTAAAGGGTTCCGCCAGGGCCTCCACCGGCGAAACGCCGTTTTTTTGCATTATTTTAAGGATTTCTTTCAGGGTCATTTCAACCCCTTCCCGGACCTGGTTGCCATTGCCGCCCCCATTGCCAACGGATTGCAGCGCCCGTTCCAGGTTGTCCAAAACAGGAAGAAATTCCTTGATAATGGATTCATTGGCGTAGTTTCTCAGGTCGCTCATTTCGCGTGTGATGCGTTTCTTGTAATTCTCGAAGTCGGCGGACAACCGCAGCATCCGATCATAATGCGTCTCCGCTTCCTTTTTCGCGGAGGCCAATTCTTCTTTCAGCAATTCCACCTGTTCCTTTTCCGTTGCATCATGATCCGGCCTTGATTCCGCTTTGCCGGCCGCATCCGCGACATCGTCATCGAACTCCGCTGTCGGATCTTGAATATCTTGGGGTAAGGGTTGTTTTTCATCCTGGCAGATATGATCGGTACTCAATTTTTCCTCAACTGGTGCCTTGTGGTTGCGGATTGACCGGATCCGGCTTCAATCCAGCGGTTTTCGTTCTGTAGCGGATCAGGCGAAACGCTACGTAACCAAAGAAATTTAGCGAAAAATAAGACTGGTTGGGGGGATGTCAAGGGCTTTGCGGTCCTGGAAAAACGTGTTGTCGTAAAAAGCGTTTCAGGGGGCCTTCAAAAAAATCACGGCCCCTTATTGAAAGGCGGATCATAGCATGACCGGGATCGATCCTCGACACAGACCACATCTCTTATCGCTGCTTCCTTCCGGACCTGACGAGGTTCGTGAGGGTCTGTTACGCGGCGACCGATCAGAATGATCCGCCTTTCAATAGGGGCCGTGGTTGGAAATGTTGCGGCCGGGCGGCCTTTTCCCATGCGTCCTTGATGGTCTGTATAATCAGAACGCGTATTTTTTGCAAGCAATAATATGGAGCGTCCCGCTCACCGGGATCGCCATCCATCACCGCGGTTCCGAATGTATTGACAATGCCGGGCCGCTGTCATAGGTAGGATTCCGCATGGCAGCCACAATCCCGAATCATCACAAGCAGCATGATTTTCTCGGTCGGGTGTCCCAAACCATTGCTCATCACCGGATGTTTTCCAGCGGAGAGTCGGTGTTGATCGGCGTTTCGGGTGGAGCGGATTCGAGCGCCCTGCTGCAGGTCATGATTCAACTGGCTCCCGTTTTATACCTGAAACCGGCCGTCGCCCATCTGAACCACGGCCTCCGGCCGCTCGCGGCGGATGAAGAAGAAGCCTTTGTTGCCTCCCGGGCCGCGCAGCTCGGACTGCCCTTTTTTTCCAAGAAGGTCGATGTCCGGGCACTCCACTCCGGAAGCGGCCTCTCCCTCGAGGAGATCGGACGGAAAATCCGCTATGGTTTTTTCACCGAGCTGATGAAAACCGCCGGATTTACGAAACTGGTCCTGGGCCATCATCGGGACGACAATGCGGAGCTGATCCTGATGAACCTCATTAGGGGAAGCGGCACCCTCGGCCTGACCGGGATCCCTCCGGCGCGTGACGGTTACGTCGTCCGCCCGCTGATCGAGCTCTCCAAACAGGAAATTTACGCCTACGTCCATGAACAACGGATTCCGTTTCGCGAAGACCTATCCAATGAGGATCGGCGCTTTTTACGAAACCGGATTCGACATGAATTGCTGCCGCTGCTCCGCTCGTCCTATAACCCCAATATCACGGAAACCCTGAATCGCCTGGGCAGGATACTTGCCGATGAAGAGCATTGGGCCGCCGGATACATCCAGACGGTTCTGACGGATCTGACGGCCGGAATGCCGGACGGGTGCTTGCGGGTCTCCGCTTCCAGGATGGCGTTATGGCATGTGGCCGTCCGGAGGAGACTCTTGCGGGAGCTGCTCCGGAAACAGTCCGGGGGCCTGCGGAGGATCACCTTTGAACACATCGAGGCCCTGCTGCGTCTTGCGGAAAAAGGTGCCCCCGACGGAATGCTCAACCTTCCGGGGGGAATCGTGGCGGAACGTTCGGGCGATCAGCTCGAGTTTCGCCGATCAACCGAAAAACGCCCCGGCAGAAAGAGGCCCGGCGCCGCCGATGGCGGCTTCACCTGTTACCGCGCTCTGTTTCCGGACGGCTTTGAGCCCCTGACCATCCGCATCGAGGAACTCGGCCGGCAAATCCGGTTTTCCACCGTCGGTCCGGAAGAACTCAATCGTTTTGGCACTCCCGGGAAGCAGATCGGATTGTTTGACATCGATCGCCTGCAATTTCCCATGATCCTGCGGACCATTAGACCGGGAGATTTCTTTCAGCCCCTGGGTTTGAAAGGCCGGCAGAAAGTGTCCAAGTTTTTCATCGATCATAAGATTCCCCGAAATGATCGCAACAACTGCCTGATTCTTGAAAGCGGCGGCAGAATCATTTGGATCGCGGGGCACCGGATCGACGATTCGGTCAAACTCACCGAAAATACCAGACAGGTCGTCAAGGCGGAATGGCTGGTTGCGGACTGACAAAAAATGCTTATTTTCTTATGCCATGCCGGACAGGGGAGCGGAAGACGATTGAATGTCGATCCCGAATGAATTCTGTTTCGCGGGTGCCGAAAAATATGATATGGAATAAAAACACGATAAAAAAAGTCTCCCCGGTTAGCGCCAAAGGGGGAATATGGGAGGTATCACCTTTTGAATCCGTTCTATAAAAATCTATCCCTCTGGATCGTCATCGTGCTGATGGTG
>JBMORA010000009.1:0-461881 GCA_049320885.1 Thermodesulfobacteriota bacterium
GGCCGGCGGTCGCTGCCATATGCGCCGCTTTCAATCGTCTCCCCCACTAGCGGACAAGGAGAAAGCAACATGAAAATTCATGAATATCAGGCCAAGGAATTGTTCCAGCAATACGGCATCCCGGTCCCCCGGGGGACCATGGCCGATTCGCCAGCAGCGGCCGTGGCCGTCGCCGAAACCCTTGGGACCCAGAAAGTCGTCGTGAAAGCCCAGATCCATGCCGGCGGACGGGGTAAGGGCGGCGGGGTCCGTCTGGCGTCCTCCAAGGAAGAAGTCCGGCAGGCCGCCGAAGAGATCCTCGGCATGCAGCTCATCACCCATCAGACCGGTCCCGGCGGGCAGCGGGTGAAAAAGGTGCTGGTGGAGGAAGGTCTGGCGATTCGTCAGGAGTTGTACCTTGGTTTGTTACCCGACCGGGAAACCGCCCGGATCATCCTCATGGCCAGCGAAGCCGGCGGGATGGACATCGAGACCGTCGCCAGGGAGACTCCCGGAAGGATCATCCGGGTGCTGGTGGACCCGCTGACCGGAATCCAGCCGTATCATTGCCGCGGATTGGCCTTCGGGCTGCATCTGGAGGGACCGGCCATGAAGGCCTTCCTATCCATGCTGCCGAAACTCTACCGTCTCCTGGTGGAAAAGGATTGCTCCCTGGCGGAAATCAACCCGCTGGTCATCACGGCCGACGGCGCCGTCACGGCCCTCGACGCGAAACTCAATTTTGATGACAACGCCCTCTACCGGCATCCGGAAATTGCCGCCTATCGCGACTTGGATGAAGAAGATCCGCTGGAAGTCGAAGCCTCCAAATACCATTTGAACTATATCAATCTGGACGGCAATATCGGCAATATGGTGAACGGCGCGGGCCTTGCCATGGCCACCATGGATATCATCAAACTGGCCGGCGCGGAACCGGCCAATTTTTTGGATGTGGGCGGCGGCGCCAGCGCGGAAATGGTGGAAAACGGGTTTCGCATCATTCTCAGCGACAAAAAAGTACGGGGCATCCTGATCAATATTTTCGGGGGCATTCTGCGATGCGACGTGCTGGCCCAGGGGGTGGTCCAGGCCGCCAGAAAAACCGGCATCAATGTTCCGGTGGTGGTGCGCATGGAGGGGACCAATGTCGAGGAAGGCAGAAGGATTCTGAACGAATCCGGACTGAACCTGCAGACAGCGTTGGATCTGAAGGATGCCGCTCAAAAAGTGGCCGCCATTGTCAACCACTAACGACGCCTTTGCCGCGGCGGAGAAGAACCATATCAGAGAGAGGGATGGAAGATGAGCATATTCGTTGATGACCATACACGCCTTCTGGTTCAAGGAATTACCGGGAAAGAAGGACAATTTCATACCCGTCAGTGTGTCCTGTATGGCACCAAGGTGGTGGCCGGAGTTACGCCGGGAAAGGGCGGACAGGATATGGACGGGATTCCGGTTTTTCATACCGTCCAGGCGGCGGTAGCGGCCACCGGAGCGAATTGCAGCATGATTTTCGTCCCCCCGGCCCTGGCCGCCGATGCCATCATGGAGGCCGCCGATGCCGGGATCGAGCTTATCGTGGCCATCACCGAGGGCATCCCTGTCATGGATATGTTCCGCGTCAAAAACTTTCTGGCCGGCGGCGCCTCCCGGCTCATCGGCCCCAACTGTCCGGGCATCATCACACCGGGTAAAGCCAAAATCGGCATCATGCCGGGCCCCATTCATCTTCCGGGGGGACCCATCGGCGTCGTGTCCCGCTCCGGCACCCTGACCTACGAGGTGGTTCATCAACTCACCCGCCAGGGAATCGGACAGACCACCTGTATCGGCATCGGCGGCGATCCGGTGAACGGCACCAATTTCATCGATTGTCTTGCGGCGTTTGAGGCCGACCCGGAAACCAAAGGGATCGTCATGGTGGGAGAAATCGGCGGCAACGCCGAGGAAAAAGCCGCGCGGTATATCGCCGAGGAGATGACCAAGCCGGTGGTGGGCTTCATTGCCGGTCTCACCGCGCCGCCCGGCAGACGGATGGGCCATGCCGGCGCCATTGTCAGCGGTGGCAGCGGCACGGCCATGGGAAAAATGGAGGCCATGCAGGCCGCAGGTATTCATGTCTGCCGGGATCTCGGCACGTTGGGGCAGCTCTGCGCCGATGTTTTTTCCGGAAAGGCTGAACACCATGCATGAAATGGGTATAGCCATGCAATTGATCGAGATCGCGTCCGCCGCCATCCCCCCCGAAATGGCGGGGGTTTCCATCGGTCGCGTCAATCTGAGGATCGGCAAGCTGTCGGCGGTGGTGCCGGACAGCCTGCGGTTTTGTTTCGAAATGGCCGCCAAGGAAACGGCTCTTGATGGCGCGGAATTGCATATCGAGGAAATTCCGGTGCGGGCGCGTTGCCGGGCCTGCGGGGCTGAATGGACCATCACCGGTCCGGCCTTTCGGTGCGAGGCCTGCGCCTCCGGCGATATCGATATTCTTTCCGGGCGGGAGCTGGATATTGTTTCACTGGAAGTGGCGGAGTGAGGCGTCTGTGATCCGTCAGGCGACGTCCGTGACCGCCGGCGCGCTCGCCACGCGGTTGCGGCCTTCGGTTTTCGCCTGATGCAATGCGGCGTCGGCGGCGTTCAGGGTGTTGTCCACTTCCGGACCGTGCAGGGGATAAGCCGCCACTCCCATGGATACGGTGATGGTATAGATCCGGCCTTGCCGGTGAATCATCAGGGCGGTCTCGATCTTTTTCCGCAGGTCCTCGGCGCGCAGCCGGGCGTTTTCCAGACTGGTTTCCGGCAGTATCAAAACGAATTCCTCTCCTCCGTACCGGCAGACGATGTCCTCCTGGCGGATGCAGTTTTTCAGAAAATTGGCCAATTCGCAGAGCACCATGTCGCCGATTTCATGGCTGTACTGGTCGTTGAACCGCTTGAAATGGTCCACATCCACCATGATGATGCCCAGGGAGGTTCCATGGCGCTGGGCGCGCCGGCCCTCGAATTGAAGGGTCTCGGTCATATGCCGGCGGTTGTATAGCCCGGTGAGCGGATCATGAATGGACTGTATCCTCAAGGTCTCCCGCAGTCGCAGGTTCATCAGCGGCGGCGCATAATGCTCCAGCAGGCTCACCACCAGCAGTTGTTTGGCTTCCAAGTCCTCGGCGAGCTTGTCTTCCGGACATTCGTTGTCTTTACGGCCGAACCGCAGATGGATGATGCCGAGCAATTCCCCCTGGGCGATCATGGGCGCGCATAAATAGCAGCACTGCCGGAAATCCGCAAGGTGGGGACAGATGGGATCCACCTCCGGGTTTTTGACCAGATGCAGGCTTCCCATGCGGATGGCCCAGCACTGATTGGTGCCGAATTCGTTGTCCCCGGGCGCGTCGTCCCCCCAGGAAGCCACGGTGACGACGGTTTTGCGCGTTTTATGATAAATGCCGAGATACCCGGAATTGTCCGGAAACAGCTTGCGGCAAAACCTTTCCACGATGGCATAGGTTTCCTCTTCCTTGTCGCAGGCCTGCAACAGATCGCCGATCTGGTTGAACAGCATGGTCTGGCTGGTGCGCAGTTCCAGTTCCCCCACCGTATGCCGGAGCTTCTGGTTGGCCCTGCGCAGTTCGGATGTGCGCTCGGCGATCTGGTCCTCCAGGCGTTCCTGGTATTTTTTCAGTTCTTCTTCCGCCTCGATCCGTTCGGCGATATGGTCGGTGGCGGTGGCCACCAGCGCATCGAACAGACCGATCATGCTCTGAATTTCGTTGCCTTTGTCCTGTTTCAGGTCGATGCCGGAAATGTTGCGGACCGTGTCCCTGGCCTTGCGCTGCAAGCTTTTCAAGGGTCTGATCATGTGGATGGTGAACAAAATACCCAGGGAAACCGCTATCACAAGAATGATGCCGGAGAATTTGATGATATGCGTTTTATTCTCCTGAATGAGGTCGTGGGAATCCCTGGTGTCGATTTCCACCATGACGCTGAACAATTTTTCCGTCACCTCCATGGGGGAAAACTGCATGACCTTGAATTCCGAGGGCTGGTCGATACGGATGGATTTGATTTCCCGGATGCTCTCCCGCATGGCGTCGTGGATCACATCGGTTCGTTTTTCGAACGGCAGGGAACTGGCGATGATGCCTTCCAGCGCGCCGAATGCCACGTGCCCTTCGGTCTCAGCGGCGATGATTTTGGCAAAATCGTCGTTCAGGAAAGTGCCGACCATGAGGATCCCGGCCTGGGGCCCCTGGGCCGGATCGAGCAATGCCATGGAGATCAGCGCCCACGTGTCGCCGATACGGACGGCTGTCCGCAAGCAGGGTTGCCGGTCGGCTTTTTCCAGTTCCGGGAAGGCCACCGTTTCCCCGGGCAAATACGGTCTGTTGGCGCAATAAATGATCCGTCCGTCGGTTTCGATTACCTGAAACAGGTCGATATGAGCCTGGAGGAAAATGTCATCCATGGCTTTTTTCAACGGCGTGATATCCCCGGACGACAAATGGAAGTGCGTCAATCCTTCGAGCAGATCCCGGTGCTTCTTGAGGGCGACCGTAAGCACATGGAGTCTGTCTTCTTCCCTTTCGATCAGGCTTTCCACCACATAATAAATATCCTCGGCTTTGCTGTTTTCCTTGGTCGACAGGGCGTCGCCGATGGCTTTGATCTGGGCGATGTAAAAAGAGAGGGTGATGCTGATCACGATGAAAAGAATCATGCCGATGATGGGGAACGCGATGCTGAGCTTCCGGAACATTCCGTCTCTCCTGTCGAACCTGTGGTGGACATCAGGATCATCTGCTACCATATTGACGGTGCGATTGCAAACCACCTTTCAATTCAAAACAGGAAGATGACTTGACCGGCCGCTGTTTTGGGGTTAGTTTATCCTTGCGTCTCGCGATGGGGCTTGAGGCGGCATGTCATGACCATCAATTCCGCAAAACATCCGTTATTTCAGGCGAGCCGTCGGCTGTCGGACAATGCCGTCGGAACAGGAGGGGAAAATGGATATCGGGGAACCAAAAATTACCGGGGAGCAGATTCTCCGCTTGACGGACGAGCGCTTCCGCCCGGATACGGTTTGCATCGTTACCGGAGCCGGAACCGGGATCGGGCGGGCCACGGCGGTTGCCGCGGCGGCCAACGGCATGACCACGGTGGGGCTTGACATCAATGCGGCCGAAGGGGAAAGAACCGCGGAAATGGCCTCGGCCTTAGGGGGGCGCATGGTTTTCATCCGTACGGATCTGTCCCGGGACGAAGAGATCGAGTCCGCCGTAACGGAGGCCGCAAAGATCGGCGGGATCCGGTTTCTGGCGAATATCGCCGGAATGCAGCACATCGACGCCATTGAAAACTTTCCGATGGAAAAATATGACCTCATGCAACGGGTCATGCTCCGGGCGCCGTTTCTGCTTTCCAAGCTGGTGATTCCCAGAATCCGGAACACTCCGGACGGAACCGGGGCCATCGGCAACATGGGGTCCGTGCACGCCCACATCTGTACGGTCAACAAGCCGGTGTACAATATCACTAAGTTCGGTCTGCGGGCTCTCAGCCAGTCCATTTCCGCCGAAGGCGGCGGGAAAATCCGTTCCTTCACGGTCAGCACCGGTTTTGTAAAAACCCCCCTGGCCCTGAACCAGATTCCGGCCCAGGCCCAGCAGCGGGGTATCACTCCCGAGGAAGTCATCCGGGATGTCATGCTGGGAAAATCCCGCGTCAAGGAAATGATGACGCCCATCGACGTGGCCAATTTATTCATTTTCGGCTTTTCCCGCTTTTCCGCATATCTCGTGGGCGGGGATCTGCTGTTCGACGGCGGCATGGTGAAAACCTACTGAACGATTTTTCCCGCCATGTCGGGAAAGTGAAAACAGCCTAGGCACGGCGGCCCCAGGCGGCGTAGACGGGATCGGACATCCACAATGTTCCATAGTATTTGTCATCCTCCGGCCGCGGCAGGCCGCGCATGGAATACGTTTCCAGGCCGTGGAACCGGCCCTGGTCCAAAAAATATTCCATCACCAGCCCCAGGCGCTCGAACTCGTGAATTTCCCGCCAGACTTTCACGGCTTTGGTTGGAAACCAGCGATTGGAAAACGTCATCACCACCAGCCCTTCGGGTTTCAGCACCCGGGCGATTTCGGCGAAGACCTGATGCGGGTGGACCAGGTATTCCACGGAAACGGTACACAAGACCGCATCGAATTCTGCCGCCGCAAACGGAAGCGTGGGGGTGGCATTCAGGTCTCGGGTCACCCGCTGGCTCAATCGCGGGTTGGCCGCCAACTCCTCTTGATTCAGGCCCAGCCCGACGACTCTTCCCGGTTTCAGATCCGTGGGAAGATGCGACTCCCAGCTCGCCATCAGGTCCAGTACCTGCATTCCTGGTTTCAGCAGCCGGCTGTACAGCTCCCGGATGACTTCCCGCGCCCGGGCGTCGACGTGTTGCACGAAGCGTGGTTTTTCATAAAAATCGCCGTCGGCGGACGGATCATCCCGCAGGAAGGCGTCCGGATCGAAAAATTCCGTGGGAAGCCCGTTCCAGCGCACCTGCATACCGGGTCCGTCCATGAGTCGTTCCACCCAATCGTGGCACACCCCTCCACGTTCTTTGGTTTTGGGCCATATGTCGCGGACAATCGCCTTGATTGTCAGCTCCCGGCCGGCCAGCGGATGGTTGAAATCCACGGTGATGCCGTTTTCGGAAATCCGGCCGCACCGGAAAGGTTCCATGTTCGCCGGAAATACATTGGGTATGTCCTTCAGGACCCCCTTGGGATAAAAACGGCCGGCGCGGGGGACCAATACATGGCCGTCTCCGAAGCGCCGCTGGAATTGGGCCGGTTTGATGGTAAAAACCCCGTTTGGGCTTCGCCGGAGACTCGGGGTTTCATCCGGAGTGCATGGCAGCGTAACCACATCCCCGATCCTGGCCCCCATCAGGGCGTCATGAAATCCTTTCGGAAAACAATCCCGCCAGATATTGACCTCCTGGCCGAAGAACCCTTCCGTATGTTTGGCGTATTCGCTTTCCCACTCCAAACGAAACTCTATATGGGCCATGGTGTTGTCTGTTATGTTCATTGGCTCCTCCTGTCATTGAAGATGCTGACGCCGGCTGCGCCCCCCCGGATCACACCCGCGCTTCACAAACTAGGGCAGAAATCCGACCGGGGCAACAAGAGAATTGTCGGGTTATATTTGTAGTAAAAACCTATGGTCTTGGAGGGGCGGCCGCCAAAAAGGCAAGGGATTCGACACCCGGGCTCAGGACATGGACATCAGATAGGACTGCAGGTTGGTCTTGCGATTGTTCAGACCGAGTTTCTTGCGGATATTCTTGCGGTGGAAATCGATTGCATTGGTGGAAACATTCAACATTTCCGCCATTTCCTTTGTGTTGCGTCCCGCCTTGACCAGGGCGGCCACCTGGATTTCCTGGGGGGTCAGCCGCAGGTTCAGGGTGGACATCTTCTGCAGAAACGGCGAAATGATATCCATGAGATGGGATTCCATTATTTCCAGATACATCCGTTGCCGGGCGTCCAAACGGGTTTGCTTGAGTTTCTCCACATGGGCCAGCACCAGTCGTTTGACATTGATGACGATTTTTTCCTCGATTTCCTGTTTGTCCTCCTCTCGGTGCCTGAGCAGCACTTTCAAGGCGGTATTAGCCTCCTCCAGATCCTGGGTTTTCAGGCGCAACTCCATTTCCCGCCGGCGGATGGTCTCTTCGGCCAGTTTCAAAGGGGTGATGTTTTCATGACTGATCACCAAAAAATGGGGTCCCGGCACCGGGATACGCGTTACCCGCATGTAAAACCACATTTGTTCCGCGGGGCTGTGACACGGATACTCCATGGCGAATTCGGCCAGGTCGCCACGGATCACTTCGCGGATTCCCCGGGCGGCGTTCCGGGAGTGTTCCGCTTCCACCCCTGTCGCCGCATCGCAAACCTCCAGATAATTGATCCGCCGGTTTTCCAGGGAAGACCCAAGGCCGTTTTTCACCCCGAATTGCCGCCACGCCAGGTTGGTTTCCAGAATGACGCCATGCCGGTCCAGGATGGCGATGTGGGCCGAAAGCGCGTTCAGAATGGTGCGATCAAAGGGGCCGATGGAAATGTGGTCCGCGGTCATATGTTTCCCTTTCAATCCGGCCTTGGCAACAACGGGGAAAGAGACAGAATTGCCGCCGCACCGGAAACATCCGTCACCGCAAAAAGTCCATAAGAATGTCGCCGGTTTCGGCCGGCTGCTCCATGGGTATCAAATGCCCCGCACCCCGGACAAGGAAATACCGGGCCCCGGGAATCAGTTCGGTTGCCATTTTCAGATCGATGAAGAGGCTGTTTTCACTGGTTTCGCCTTCCAGAATCAACGTCGGGCAGGCGATTTTCGGCAGCAGCGGCCAGGGGTCGAACTGCATGCTGCCCATGAACAGGGAGGCTTCTCGATGAGGCGAACAGGTCAGCGAGAAGCCCTCGGCGTCGTTGCCCGTGATTCCGTGGGTGATGTAAAGGGAAAGCACTTCGCTGTCCCATGTTTGGAAAAATTTTTTGGTTTTGAAATCTTCTTCCACCTCGGCTCGGGTGCTCCATTGGTTGCGTCTTTTCACTGCTTTTGATGCCAGGGGATGCTGGTTCACTGAAATGTGTTCCCGGTAAAAATCCCGGGGAAGCAATATCGGCTCGATCAGGACCAGCTTGCCTGCCGGTTGTCCATGGTAGGTATGGGCCAGGGCGATG
The DNA here is from genome assembly GCA_049320885.1 of Thermodesulfobacteriota bacterium. Taxonomy (GTDB): domain Bacteria; phylum Desulfobacterota; class Desulfobacteria; order Desulfobacterales; family SURF-7; genus DYJD01. Next base: position 8,739 of record JBMORA010000009.1, read on the forward strand.
ACCGTGGCCCCCATGGAATGCCCGATACAAAACGGTTTTTCCAGGTTCAGCGCCTGACAGAATTGTTTCAGATCCTCAGCCAGGCCAAGCCAGCCGAGGCCGCCCGCGTTGGCATCTGCTTGGCGGTGATCGCAGAAATACGGGGCGATCACGCGATAAGTGGCGGATAATTTCCTGGCGATGGGATGCCACAACCATGGTAGAAAACCGGTGGCGTGAAGCATCACCAGCGGGTGGCCGTCACCGCCATAGTCAAGATATTGAATTTCCGAATCACCGATGTCCTGTCGGCTCACAGCCGGCGGCCTTGTCGTCATCAAGCATTCTCCGATGGTTGAATTACCGAAACAGACGACCGGGCGGCCGTCTTCCGTTACATATCAGATCATGCTTACCGCAAATGACGGTTTCCTGTCAATTGACGAACCCTGGTTTTCAGTTGTTCGCAACAGGATGTTTTTTCCCGTTCCACAGCGGCCCAGGGGACGGTTTCATAAGGCCGTGACCATCCTCGGTCTTGTAGTCAGCGCGTGCTGGATAATCATGCATATCGCGTTTTCGTGCCGGTTTTTATTCTCTCTGCGAAACTCGTCCCGTCATGATATTCAAGGCGTCATTAATTTCGTCGGATCCGGTGCATTTTTACTTGACTTTTATCATCATCTTCAATATGGGATTCTACTAATGTCATATATGAGGAAAGCAGCCGACTACACCCAGCAATAAGCCCCCATCGTGGATATGACGCAGGAATTAACCGCGGAAAACCGGGTGGATCGGAATAAACCATCAGGCGCATTGAACTACATGCGCCCTTGAATGCGTGTTATAAAAGACGATTTGTCCTGAAACAGCATCGTATGCCGAAAAAACCGCGAAAACGCGAAATCAATGACGGTCGCTGTGTTGCCGTCATTTGGGTGTTCGATTTCATCCAAGAGCGCATCTGTGAAAAACCATATGCGGAAAAGCGTTACCAACGAAGATGAAGGAGGCGTTCACTATGGCAGAAGGGATCGTAAAATGGTTCAATGACAAAAAAGGCTATGGATTCATCGAGCAGGAAGAGGGCGGGGATGTGTTCGTGCATCATTCGGCCATCAATATGCCGGGATTTCGATCCCTCAACGAGGGGGAGAAGGTCTGTTTTGAAATCGAAAAAGGCAACAAAGGGCCGGCGGCAAAGAATGTCGAGCGTGTTTCCGTATAACCGCTGGCCGCACAAACACTCGAACAAGCCCAATCGGAAAGCCCCACGGGCTATGGGGTGAATTCGGCTTCCGGGTGCGCGCCACCTCACCCGGAAGCACTGCTTTCTTTGCCTGCAGTCCTTCCCCAAGGTAGGTACCCGGTAGCCCTGTAAGGAGCGTCTGGTGGATTCCCGCCCAGGTGGCTCCGGCCCTCCAGTCTTGAAAAACCAGCTTTCCGATTTGGGTCACCGGATGGCAATGAAAATAAAACAGCCGCCGCTGTCGCCATCGTCCGTTGCCCCGGAAGCAGACAGATCCTGGCCGCTGCAATCCTCGTCTATGTCGTTGCCGGCGATTTCCGTGGCGCCGGGATGGATATTGGTGTCGGCGTCATTGCAGTCCGTGTTGTCGGTGACATATCCGGAAGGCTGGGAAGCGGCTGTTTGAGGCGTATTCGCATCACCGTAGCCGTCACCGTCTGCGTCCCGGTAATAGGTCTGATTTGCGGACAGGTCGTTGCCATTACAATCCTGGTCAATACCGTCATCCATGATTTCCGTGGCGCCAGGATGGATATTGGCGTCGTTGTCATTGCAGTCCGTACTGTTGGCGACATAACCGGACGGTTGATCCGTCGACTGGGTGGAATTGCCAGCATCGCCGTAACTGTCTCCGTCCTGATCACGGTAGTAGGTGTTCGGCGACGGCTGGGATGATCCGGTAATGGCCTGGTGCCAAATCTGGGCTATGGCGTCATACCCTGCGCCGTTTGGATGATTGCCGTCGCTGCTCAGGGTGGCGCTGTTTTCGAAGATCGTTGTGGTGTGAAAATTCACGGTGGTGGCGCCATTGGCGGCGGCGGAAGAGCCGACCTGGTTGTTGTAATTGACGATCTGGGTGGACATCCGTGCCGCCTCTTCGGCGGTGATTCCGGGAAAGGTCGCGGCCCGCAACGACGAATCCGCGATCACCGGCCGTTTGGACTGGTCATCCAGCAGCGCGATGTAAAGGTCTGCTCCGGTTGCCCCAAGATCGTGTAAAATCGTGTTCACATTGCCGGTGGAAATTCCCATCTCGGTCTGTTCGCACGTCGTAATGTCGCTGTAATATTGGGTACACACATCGCTGTTATACAGCCCGAACAAATCGTTGCTGCCGATCCAAACCAGGGCGATTTTTCGGTTTGCGGAAGGTGCGGCATTCAGATCGGCCACGGCCGAGGCCAATTGCTTGTTGATCAGATCCTGGGTCGTATCACCGGAAATGGCGCGGTTGGAAAGGGTCGAGCCCGGATAGGCGCTTTGCAGCAGGGTCAACACCCTTGCGGGATAGCCGCCGCCGGAACCGTCATCGCCGTCGTCGGCCGTCAGGCTGTCGCCGACGGTTACCAGGGTGACGGACTGGGAAAGAACGGAGGTTGGACTGATCAGAAGCAATATGGCGGCGAACACCATGATTCCGGTTTTCATCGACAGACTCCTTTCCCGGCAGCTCCCGGCCTGATATCGTTTTAATGGTATGGAAACAGAATGGACGGTTATTGCGCCGACGTCGGCAGTGCTTAACTGTAAAACAAATCTGAAAAAAGTACAAAAGAATTGTATCCGCTTGACGGTTTCCCCGGTATGCCACGACACAACGCTCCGGACATCATCAACATTGATAGACCTTACCTGCTTCCAGCACCGAGGTTTCCGCGCGCAGCTCCGTCTGCAGGCGATTCAGCGCATGATCACAGGTGTCGTGGGCGGATAAAAAGACTTTCCGGGGGCCGGATTTGTTGATGGCCCCTATCGTGCGGCTCAGATCCTCTTCGTTGAGGCGCCGCCAGGGAGGATATCCCGTGCCGATCAGCATCTGGAACTGAATGCCGAGACGGTTGCCCCTTCCCCGGGTGATGGGGAAATGCAGGCCGCCCCCCACGGCATACAGGGGTTCGCCGGACAGTCTGGCCGCCATTTCCAGGATCACTTCGATGGTGGGGTGGCCGCACCCGGTGAAGACCATCAGTCCTTTGTTGCGGACGCGCGCCACAATGGCCTGCTCCTCTGTCCAGCCGAAGAAGAAAAGACTCCGGGCCAAGGGGCCGGTGGTGGCGAATCCCCCTGGCAGCAGCCGGGGGTTCCGGACCACCTCCGCCTTGAACCCCTCGGCTAAGGCGGTGTCCGGCAGGAAACAGGGCTTGTTTTCCGTGGGTCCCAGTCCTGGCGGGAATTGAACGGATTTGGATCGGCTGGCCTTCATCCCGCCCATGTGGTCCGGATGCAGATGGGAAATCGCCAGGGCGTCCGCCTGCTGAAAGTTGAAACCGAGACGGCCGGTGTTATGGGAAAGGGCCGGGCGGTCTTCCCCGAAGCCGATATCATAGAGCAAGGCCCCTTTGTCGGAGCGAAACAGGTAGGAGACCGCCGCGTCCCCCATAAAACCGGGGCTGCATTTTTCCTCCACCAGGACCGTCAATTCCACAAAGTCCAGCTCCGGCAACTCCAGCGGCTGGGCCTGCTGAATGCGTTTTTTGTTTTCCCGTTCGGCAAGAAGGCGGTTGGCCTTGTAACGGCGGTTTTTTTTGAACAGCATGGGGGCCATCAGCGGGGATGCCAGGCCGATCACCGGCCACCAAAGGGGAGAAATTCGAAACGCCATTTGCCGACCTCCTTGATTCATCGCGGTGTTGAATGGTCGCAGCCCATTGCGATCTCAATATTATGAGAGCACGCTCATAATTAGGCCCAATACCCGTGCTTGTCAAGCGGTAAAAAACCGGAGAAAAGGGCGCTGGGAAAGAAGGAAACAGCGAGACCGGCGGACCTGCTGTTGTTTCTGGCGGGAAGGGTTATGATAACGATCTGTTTTTCAGTGGAATATACTAGAAACCAAGGGCCTTCGTCATCCGGGTCCGGGCATAGGCGAGTGCCTGTTCCATGATGTTGGCGGCCAAATCGCTGTTGCCGGCGATGACGGCCCGGACCAGTTCCCGGTGGAATGCCATGGATTGGGCGGCAGTGTCGGGTAAACTGTAAAAGATATCGGTATAAAACCGGTAGATCGGCCGGAAGGAGGTGAACAGCAGGCGGATGATGGTGTTGCCGGACAGATGGGCGACAGTGAAATGCAAACGGTAATCGGCCGAGGATAGATAGGCGGGCTCCGCAAGATGGTCATCGATGCCGCCGATGATATCATTGAGCATGGCGGCGCCCTGGGGCGTGATCCGGCTTGCGGCCTGCCGGGCTGCGAAGACTTCGGCCAGGTTCCTGAATTCCAGGAGAGATTCCAGCAGGCGGGGATCCACGGCCTCCCGGGTCTGCATGATCTGAACCAGCAGTTCCAGGGAAGCCTCGGATTCGAATTCGCAGACATAGGTGCCGCTGTGGGGTATTTTTTCCACCAGCCCCATCTGGGTCAACTTGCGCACCGCGTCCCGGATGGTGACCCGGCTGACCCCCAGGCGTTCCGCCAGGATGCGTTCGGAAGGGAACTTACTTCCCGGGGGGTAGCTTCCCTGAATGATGTCGGTTTTCAATTGGGCAAAAATCGTTTCGGACAGATTCATGGGCAAGGCCTGCTCCTCCGGATTCCAGCTGTTTCAGGGCTTTCAATGGTTGCGCTATTTTTCTTCATTCCGTTGTCACCGTCAAGGAGAATTGACGGCCCGGCCCCACCCGCCGGGTTGATCCGGATTCCTGTTGACACGGGTGCGGATTTTTGGTTTGATTCTGGTAATACCAGTTTCCCGCCAGCAACGCAAACATCCCGATGGAGGGTTGCCGATGAGCGCCAACGTGAGGTTGAAAACAGCTGTTTCCGGCTCCGACAATATGGCGGAGGCATACCGCGATTCCTGCCGGGAACCCAGCCCCCGCATCACCGCCATCCGGGCCGATTTGTTCAGCGAGCCCTATTCCATCTGCCTGGAACGGCCCAAACTGCTGCGCCGGTTCCGGAATACCCCGGAAGGACGGCCGGCCGGAAAGGATCACCCGCTGGTGCGGCGGGCCAAGTCCCTGGCCTATCTGATGTCCCGGCGGCGACCCCGGATTTATGCCGGCGAGCTGATCATCGGCAACATGACTTCCAAACGCATCGCCGCCAACTATTATCCGGAGGGCGGTTCCATCAATATTCTGGAAGATCTCTTCCGGCTGGAAAAGCGGCAGATTCCCCTTGTGCTGACGACCAGGGAAAAAATCGACTTGGCTGTCATCGGCCTCAGCGGAGCTTTCGCCAGCGTGGGGGCCCGGGCTTTGATCCGGCCGGGACGCATCCGGCACTTTCTGGACTTCTTCCGGGCCAAACGCTATTTCATCACGGAAGAGGCCGGGATCGGACACCAGGTAGGCGGCTATCATGGCGTGGTGCACGACGGCCTGCAGGCCGTCGACCGGATCGCCGAAGCCTGCCTGGAAACCGGTTTTCTGAAAAATGGTGAGGCCCTGAACGCCGACCAGCAGGCCTTTTATCAGGCCATCCGCATCACCATCCGGGGCATCCGCGCCATGGCGGCCAACCTGGCGGCCGAGGCCGAGCGTCTGGCCGATAGCCATGACACGCCGGAAAGCCGCCGGACCGAATTGCGCACCGCCGCCGCCGCCTGCCGCCATGTGCCCTACCATCCGGCCCGCAGCTTTCAGGAAGGGCTCCAGGCCTGCTGGCTGGTCCATGTGGCCATGAACCTGGAGGATTTCGAACAGGGCATGTCTTTCGGCCGTCTGGACCGTATTCTGCTGCCCCTGTTCCGGAAGGACCTGGAACAGGGGCGCCTGACCCGGGGACAGGCCACGGAAATCATGGCCTCGTTTCAACTGAAGACCTGCGAGACCATCCCCATTTACTCCGAACGTATCGACCGGTATTTCAGCGGGAACGGCGTAGCCCAGGGAATCACCGTGGGCGGCACGGACGAAGACGGACTGGACAGCACCAACGAATTGTCCGGAATCGTCCTGGACGCCTTTGCCCAGATCCGGACACGGGAACCGGCCCTGCATGTCCGGGTGCATGATGAAACGCCGGCCTGGTTTCTGGAAAAGGCCGTGGAAACCGTCCAGCTCGGATGCGGCAAGCCGTCCTTTTTCGGCGATACCGCGGTTGTCCGGGCACTGGAGTCGGCGGGCATGTCCACGCCCCACGCCAGGGACTACGCAGTGATCGGCTGCGTGGAAATGGCCAGCCAGGGAAGGACCTACAATTCGTCGGACGCGGCCCTCTTCAATCTCCCCCTCTGCCTGGAGCTGGCCCTGAACCGGGGATATTGCTACGGGGAACCCCATTACGGCGTGCGCATGGGCGCGGCCACGCCGGCGGTTACGCGGATGCATTCCTTTGACGATGTGGTGGCGGCTTTCCGGGTCCAGGTGGCGCATGCCATGGCGGAAATGGTCAAGGTGATCGGCTGGCTGGAGGCCACCTATCGCATCTGGCGGCCCACCCCGGTCAACTCCATGGTGACCCAAGGGTGCCTGGAAAGCGGCCGGGATGTCACCTGGGGAGGCGCGCTTTACGACCTGACGTCCATCCAGGCTGCCGGTCTGGCCGATACCGGGGATTCCCTGCACGCCCTGAAAACCCTGGTGTTTGATGAGCGGCGCATCTCCCTTTCGGAGTTGCTGACGATCCTCAAATCCAATTTCAAAGATCATCCGGTTCTGCAGCAGGAACTGCTGCGCCGGTTTCCCAAATACGGCAACGACATCGCCGCCGTTGACCGCATGACCCAGCTGGCCGCGGATGTATATGCCGACGCCGTCACCACCCATCGCAATTCCAGAGGCGGCCGCTATGTTCCGGGCATTTATTCCATGACCTGCCATATCGCTTTCGGCCGCCGGACCGGTGCCCTGCCCAACGGGCGTGGGGCCGGAATGCGGCTGTCCAACGGCCTGTCGCCGGCTGACGGCGCCGACCGCAAAGGACCCACCGCCATTCTCAACTCCGCCGCCTCGCTGGACAGCAGCCGCTGGTCCAATTGCTGCGCCCTGAACCTGATGTTCGACCGCCGGACCGTCCAGGGCGCAAAAGGCCGCCGGGTCCTGAGCAACTTGTTCCGCGCCTATTTTCAGCAGGGCGGCATGCAGGTGCAGGCCAATGTTCTGGATGCGGACATGCTGCGGGCCGCCAGGCAAAACCCGGCGGACTATCCCGGCATTGTGGTGCGGGTGGCCGGCTACTGCGCCTATTTCAGGGACCTGCAACCATCGGTGCAGGACGAGATCATCGCCCGCACGGCCCATGGGATTCAATGATTTGTTTCATCTTTGGAATGAAAGGGATCGTCTATGCAAACCCTGAAAACAAGCGGAATTGAATTTGAAGCCGGGCGCTGGCCGCTGGACCCGGCCCGTGACACCATTGTATTTATCCATGGATCAGGCGGCACGAACATTTTGTGGCGCTCCCAGGTGGAAATGCTCGCCGGCAGCTTCAACACCGTTGCCTTGAATTTGCCCGGTCATGGCAACAGCGACGGACATGGCCTGAACCGGATCGAAGACTATGCGCAAAGCGTGTCGCAATTCATCCGGTCCATCGAGGTCAACATGCCGGTGATCTGCGGGCTCAGCATCGGTGGCGCCATAGTTCTCCAGCTGTTGATCGAACAGCGGGAACGCTGCAAGGCCGGAATTGTCGTCAATGCGGGCGCAAGGTTGAAAGTCATGCCCCTCATCTTTGAGATGGTCGAGAAGGATTATCAGGGGTTTGTAACCAGCATGTATACGTTCGGCGTTTCCCAAAAGACCGCGCCGTCCCTTCTGAAACCCCTGGCTGACAGCATGTCGGCATGCCCACCGGCAGTAACGCTATGCGATTTTACGGCTTGCAATACGTTTGATGTCATGGATCGACTTGGGAAAATCGATGTTCCGGTGCTGGTGCTGACGGCATCCGATGACCAGTTGACTCCGGGTAAGTACGGCCGGTTTTTGGCCGAGCGGATTCAAACCGCTGAAATCGTCAATATCGAAGATGCGGGACATCTGGCCCCGGTTGAAAAGCCGGAAGAGGTCGCCCGGGCCATCCAGACATTTCTGGCGAAGCTGTAAAAACCATTTTTTGCATTCGCCGAATTCGAACAAGAAAGGTTCCATCCGAATTTCGCCGGCTGAATCCACTACGCGGGCGGGAAAAATGATGTGTACATCCTGTCTCCGCTGCCCCGGAGGGCCTGCAGGTGGCTGGTCGCCAAAACGAACATCGTATGGGACCAGAGCAACGGCGAGACCGAAACCTGGAAGTCATTATCAAACAATTGCTCGGGGATCTGGTCACCATTCGGTAATCTATCCATAACCCAATAATAGTATTTTTCAGCAGCGGTGATGTCGCCTTTCATCGCGTAATAGATGGACAGCCAGAAATTCAGGAGCGGCCAGGCCCCCGCGCCTTTTTTGCGATGCAGGGTTTCGTGCATCCAGCCGTCATAGTCATCCTGCTCATAGCGGTGGATGCCGCCGTTGATGCACAGTTTTGTTTCAATCTCGCGGATGGAGGCGATCATTCTGGGATCGCTTGCCGTATAAACGTCGAAAGGATATACCAGTCCCATAATTGATGCATCGATTCTTCTGTCCGGGATTTTACCGAAGGACCGGATGAAGTGCTCCATGAAATGCTGATCCAGGCGGCACTTCATTTTTTCGGCGGTATCCAGCCAGGGCCTATTGGGAAGCAATTGATGGGCGCAGCGGAGTCCTTTGATGCAGGCGGCCAGGGAATAGGAAAAGTTTTCCTCAAGATCGGGAAAGCAGTGTCGCTCCTCCCAAATATCATGGGTGATCTGGATGAAATGTGTTTCCTTCCAGGCTCTGCAAATCCCATCGGCGGCCATGGCTGTCAGCGATTTCATCCATTCAGCAAGGGAAGATTCCGGATGCGCCTGACGGTGATGCCACAGGGCGAACAAGACCGCGCCGGTTTGATCCGGCTGAAAGTTGGGCAGGGCTTTCAATCCGTTCGGATAGTATTTTTCATAAAAAACGCCCGTCTGTTCAAAGCCTTCCGCCCTGGTCACACACCAGTGAAAAAAATTTTCCGCAACGTGCCGGAGACCCAACATATCGGAAGCGATACAGGCAAATGCGGCGTCCCTGGGCCACACGTAATAATAATTTTTGGCCGCTTTGGGATATAGGAGTTTGGTTGTATCCGCAGCCACTATCGCGCCGTTTTCCAGGGAACAGTCCCGGATCAATTTTCGGGTGGCGGATAACAACTTGCGGACCTGGCTATCGGAGGGGATCGCTTTGTTTCGATTTTTCATTGTGGTTACGGTGATAAGTCCAGATTCTTTCGTTCTGGAGGGATTGCCAGAACCGACCGCCTTGGGCTTTCAGCTGCTCCCATTCCTGGAGGGTATACACCAACGGTTCCGCTGCCTGTTCCAGGCCTCTTTCGGCTTGGGCAAGCCAGTCCTTGGATCGGTCCGTCATGCGTTTCCCTGTCACAGTTGTGGTTGCAGATTAACACGCGGAAATGAAAAAAACAAATGGGTTTCCGGTTTCCGGTCCGGAAAAACACGTTGTTGCCTTTTCATCGTTCATAGCGCCAGCTGTCAGCGGCATGATCCAGCGGAAGGCTGCTGACGCCGGGTGCGGTGGGATAGGCCCGGTCCCCCGGGTACAGGATCCAGAGATGCGCGAGGTTTAGATCCTTGATGGTGCTGGTCATGGAAGGAGTGAAGCCGGTCTGGAGCGGCACGGTGTCCAGCTCCGAATCCGGATCCAGCGCCGCCAGGGCCAGTTCATACCGGGCGGAGAGGGTCGCAAGAACGTTTGCGGATCAACCCGATATCGAACCCTGGTGCAAAAACAAAACCCATCGTTATGGTTAACGCATTTTCGGCAAGCAGCATTGACAATTGGCATGATCTCTCATTTAGAAGGTCAGCGGATGTCCATGTCTTCCGGAAAATTCCAGCACCAGCAGAAGCCGATTTTGATGGAAGGCGGCGGATTTTTTGTTTGACACGGATGCCTTTGGCAAGTATGATAAATAAAACAGGTTGGTTATCTCGATATACAAGGACAAAAGACGCTCCTGTATGGACCTGTAGGTTTCCATTTACCGATCCGATTACACCACCGCTCCATTCACCTGCAATGAGAGGTTTGCCCGGCATCCACTATTTTGAAAACGTCGCCGCCATGGCGATGGATCGTCCCGGAAGGAGAATGAGATGGAAAGGAGGTATGTTCATGTTGCGATGGCTGGCCGTTATCTCAATCCTCTCGCCTGCATTGCTTTTCGGAGTCTGCCGTTCGGATGCGGATGACATCATTGCGGTTACCGAAGTGTGGCCGCCGTTCAGAATCCAAGAGGAGCGGGACCCCGACCGACTGACCGGCATCGACATCGATCTGCTGGCGCGCATCGGGGCGGAACTGGGTGTCACCATCACCGTCAAGCGGTTGCCCTGGGCCCGGTGTCTGGACTTCATGAAATCCGGCCGGGCCGATATCATCACCGGACTGGCCTATACCGAAGACCGGGCCCGGTACATTCGTTTCAGCCGGCAGCCGTATTATACGGTGGCCCCGGCGTTTTTTGTCCGCAAAGGAAGCGGCGCGGTGATCAGAAACTATGACGACCTGTACCGTTTCACCATCGGCTATTCCATTGATTCGGCTTATTTCGAACCGTTCAATTCGGATAAAAAATTACGAAAAGTCGGCGTTTCCACCGAGCGGCAGCTCATCGAGATGTTGCACCAGGGGCATTTACCGGTGATCATCGGCACGGATTGCAATGTCGAATATGACGCGGCGCGCCTGGGCGTGGGTTCCGCCATTGAGAAAGCGCCTTATCGACCGGAGCAAACGACCGATCTGTATATCGGCATTTCAAAGAAATCCGCTTTTCTGAAACAAGGCGACCACATGGAGCGGTTCGTCGAGAAGCTGGTGAAAACAGGCGTCGTGAAGAAACTGACGACCAGATATCTCCTACAGCGGGAATGACCACTACCCTCTACATGTGTATGCCATGAGAAGAACCATCGCAGGTGATTTGATTATCGGTCTGGTAGTCGTTGTAGGACTGACCTCCCTTTTTGTAGCCTCTTTCAATTATTTCGTGGCTGCCAAAAAGGCGGAGGCGACCTTTCGGCAAAAGGCGGACGAGTATCTGCGCTATCTCCAGGAAAGCATCACCATCCCCCTATGGACATTGGATTTGGAGAATGTCCGGAAAATCTGTGACGCCCTGTACAAAAGTGAGTCCATCCACGGCATCCGGGTTCTCAACTATTCGAATGAAGTGCTCTTTGACAAAAACAAAGGCCATGATCCTCACACCATCCGGCGGGACGGGCGGATTTTCAGGGAAGGAATGCACCTGGGAACCATCCGGATGACCCTGACCATGAAACCGGTTCACCAGAGCAACATGGCGACATTGAGGTCCAATTTGCTGACCATGCTGGCAGCCCTGGTGATGATGATCGGCGCGGCCCGCTATCTGATGGGTTCTTTTTTAAAACGCCCCCTGGCCGATCTGATCCGGCGGATCGACCGCATTGCGGAAGGCGAATACGGGGAAGCCGATTATTCACCCAAACAACGGGAGATCGCCGCCATCACGGAGACCGTCAACCGCATGGCCGGAAAAATCAAGGATCGGGAGGAGCGGCTCTCCCTCGAAATGAAAGACCGCGTGAAGGCTCACGAGGCCCTTCTCGAAAGCGAGGAGAAATACAGGGCCCTGTTTGAAACTTCCCTGGACGCCATTGCCATCACCCGCGAAAGCGGTGAATTCATTGACGTGAACCAGTCGTTCGTGAAACTGTTCGGCTATGACAAGGAGGAACTGATCCGGGTCGGTGTCGAAAACTTGTGGATCCATCGGTCGGCGCGCAGCGCCTGGCTGAAGGTCATGACCCGGGAAGGCGCGGTCATGGACTACGCCATCAGGGGCCGCAGAAAGGACGGCCGGGAATTGGACTGCATCCTCACATCCACCGCCCGCCGGGTGAAAACCGGTGAAATCCATTTCCAAACCATCTGCCGGGATATCACCCTGCGCAAGCAGACGGAAGACGAACTCCGGCGTCTGCGCACATTTTTAAGCAATATCATCGATTCCATGCCGTCGGTGCTCATTGGGGTGAATCGCAACCGGCAGGTCACCCATTGGAACGCCGAGGCGGAGAAAAAAACCGGGGTTCCCGAAGAAGTGGCCATCGGCCGCCTGCTGGTCGACGTGTATCCTCAAATGCAAAGTGAGATGGAGAACGTGGGCCGGGCGATTCAGGAGTGTGCCATTCAGGCGAAGGCGAAAATCCGATCATTTGCGGAAGACGGTGAAGAACGGTTTTCGGATATCACCGTATATCCATTGGTCGCGGACGGCGTGGAAGGGGCCGTGATCCGCATCGACGACGTGACGGATCGGGTGCGGATCGAGGAAAGAATGATTCAGTCTGAAAAAATGGCATCCGTGGGTGGCCTGGCGGCCGGGATGGCCCATGAAATCAACAATCCATTGGCCGGAATTCTGCAAAGCGCGGCGGTGATCGAGCGGTACATGAGCCCCGGGAATGCGGGCAGCCAAAAAGCGGCGAATGAATCCGGCGCCACCTTCGACGCGGTGATGAAATTCATGGAGCGGCGCGGAGTCTCCAGGATGCTCAATAACATTCGGGATTCTGCCGAGCGGGCGGCGCGGATCGTGGAGAACATGCTGTCCTTCAGCCGGAAATCGGGACCGTATCGGGGTGAGCACGATCTTGCCGACCTTCTGGACAAAACCATCGCGTTGGCTGAAAATGATTATGACCTGAAGAAACATTTTGATTTCCGAAACATCCGGATTATCCGGGAATATGCTTCCGGGCTGCCCCGCATCCGTTGTGAGGGAAGCAAGCTGCAGCAGGTTTTTTTGAATATTCTGAAGAACGGGGCCCAGGCCATGGCCGAAAACAGGGCCGGCGAGGCCTGCTTTGTTCTGCGCATCCTGCCGGATGACGACATGATCCGGATCGAAATCGAGGATAACGGGCCGGGGATGGCGGAACAAGTAAGGAGGCGCGTGTTCGAACCGTTTTTCACCACCAAGGGGGTGCAGCGCGGAACCGGCCTGGGGTTGTCCATCTCCTACTTCATCATTACGGAGCAGCACGGCGGCTCCATTGCGGTGGAATCATCGCCCGGCCAGGGCGCCAGGTTCATCATCCGGCTGCCGGTTGCCTAGACGTGACGGAGGCCTTCATGAGCAGCGCGATCTTGATTTTGGACGACGACACGTCGATTCGGGAAAGTATGGCCGCGTATCTCGAGGATGAAGGCTTTCACGCCATGGTCGTGGAAAGCGGTGAAGAGGCGGTTTCCCTGCTGGATTTGAAACGCGTGGACGCGGCGATCGTCGACCTGCGGCTGCCGGGGATGAACGGCGAGGCCTTCATCCGGTCCGTCTACGACCGTTTCCCCAACATGGTGTTCGTGATTTACACCGGCTCGCCAGAGTACCGGCCGACGGCAGACATCGTCCGGCTGCCGCGGGTTGCGGACACCGTATTCCTGAAACCCATCGAGGATTTGGGCTTGCTGGTGGCCGAGCTCCGCCGGCTCATCGCTGAAAGAGGCGATGAAGTGATCTGTTGATCTGGATGAGTTCCGGTGATAATCAGGAAAACAGGTTTTCCGGATCAGCAACTCTTTCATTTCAGGCAGGGGGAGATATGATGATATCCAGACCGATCCTCGCGGTGTTGGTTTCCACCATGGTTTGGGGGTGCGCCGCATCCCATCTGGAAGACCGGAGCCAGACTCCGGTCATGGATGCGGGACAGGCGGAATTGGTGGCCGATCTGCCCAAGCCTCCCGGCAACATCGCCGTGTCCTACGATCATCGGATTTTTTTCAGCTTTCATCCCGAGGCGGACCCGGAGATCCGGGTGGCGGAGCTGGTAAAGGGCCGGCCCGTGGCGTTTCCGGACAGCGGATTTCAACAGAAACGCCCGGACCAGCCTTTTTTCGATACGGTTCTGTCCCTCCGGGTGGATGCGCGGAACCGGCTGTGGACCCTGGACCACGGCGATTTCGGCCGGGGCCGGCCGCGCCTGCTGGCCTTTGATATCCAGACGGGTGAATTGGTGCATCAGTTTGATTTTCCGTCCGCGGTGGCCGGCTTCGGATCGTTTTTGAACGATTTCCAGATCACGGCGGACGGCGATACGATCTTCATCGCCGACACCGGCGCGCCGGTGCCGGTGATCGGCGGGGACCCGGCCATCATCGTGTATGACGTGGCCGGCAAAACAGCCCGGCGGGTGCTGGAGGATCATGCCTCGGTAAGGGCAGCCGATCATGTGGTCCGGGTGGGGGAGGAAGATCTGTCCCTGCTGGGTATGCCGATCCGCATCGCGGTGGATTCCATCGCGCTGGACCGCGAGGGCAAATGGCTGTATTACGGCGCGGTGAACGGTGAAACGTTGTATCGCGTCGCGACGGAACACCTGATGAATCCGTCCCTCAGCGGGGAAGAACTGGGCGCCCTGGTGGAAGCCTATGCGCCGAAAACCATGAGCGACGGACTGACCAGCGACCTTGGGGGGAATATCTATCTGTCCGACATGGAGCATTCCGCGGTCCACATCATCAATTCCGACCGGCAGTTGCTGACGCTGCTGAAAGATCCGCGTTTCCGCTGGCCGGACGGGTTCGGTTTCGGTCCGGACGGCTGGCTGTACTTCACCTGCAGCGATCTGATGAACGTGATCGGAAAAAGCGACGCGCATATCGCGGCGAATGCTCCGTATCAGATTTTTCGGTTCAAACCGGGTGTTGCGGGTATTCCCGGGCATTGAGCGACTGTTTTCGGAATAGAAACAAACATACAGGAGGGTGACATGAATATCTGGGAAGTGAAGAAAAAGCTCTATCGGGTGCAGCATCGGGTGATGAAGGTCGCCGCCGGGGTGATCCCCTTTCCGATTCCGGTGCTTTTGACCGGCCCCGGCAGTGTCGCGAAGCTGGCGGAAAATATCAAAATCAGGGGACTGAAACATGTCCTGGTGGTCACCGACAAGGTGCTGATGAAGATGCAGCTTCTGGACGGACTACTGAACTCCCTGAAGGAGAATGACATCCGGTATACGGTGTACGATGAAGTGCAGCCCAACCCCACCATCGAAAACGTGGAAAACGGCAGGGATGCCTTCCGGGAAGCCAAATGCGACAGCATCATCGGCTTCGGCGGGGGTTCGTCGCTGGACTGCGCCAAGATCATCGGCGCCCGGGTGGCGAATCCCTATCTTTCCGTGCGCCGGATGAAGGGGTATTTCCGGGTGCTGCTGCCCATACCTCCTTTCTTCTGCGTGCCCACCACCGCCGGGACCGGATCGGAGACCACCGTGGCGGCGGTGATCACCGATGCGTCGACCCATGAAAAATTCGCCATCAACGATCTGAAACTGATCCCCAAAATCGCGGTCCTGGATCCGGAATTGATGGTGGGGCTGCCGCCGCACATCACCGCCGCCACGGGCATGGACGCCCTTACCCATGCCGTTGAAGCCTATATCGGCTTGAACGGCAACCGGTTCACGGATGAGAATGCGGAAAAAGCCACCCGGCTGATTTTCGACAACCTGGAAAAAGTCTACAAGAACGGCGCGGATCTGGAGGCCCGCACCAATATGGCCCTGGCCTCTTTTTACGCCGGCGCGGCCTTCACCCGGGCCTATGTGGGGTATGTGCATGCCATTGCCCATAACATGGGGGGGCTGTACGGCGTACCCCACGGCCTGGCCAATGCCATTATCCTGCCGCATATCCTGGAGTTCTGCCGCGAGGATGCGGAGGAGAAACTGGCGGCACTGGCCATTGCCGGCGGAATCGGCGATGAGGGCGAATCCGCGGAGGATCTGTCTTTCAAGTTCATCGACAAGGTCAAATCCATGAACAAAAAAATGAAAATTCCGAGCACCATCAAGGAACTTCAGGAGGAGGATATCCCGCTGATCGCCGAGCGCGCCCTGGACGAGGCCCATCCGGATTATCCGGTGCCGACCATCATGACCCGCGAGGAATGCGAGGACCTGATCCACAAACTGTTGCCGTGATAATAATCGGGCTATCCGGGTGCATGCCGGTCCAGGAACGCCTTGCTGTCCCGCCACAGGGAACGGGCCGCGGGTCGAAAAGGGAGGAAATGAAAGGCGTGGGGTTCGTCCGGATAGTAGCGCGCCTCCACGGTCGCCGGTGTGGACGCCAGGGCGCGGACCAGGCGCTCGCTGTCGCTGCAGACCAGGTCCGCGGTCCCCACGGCGACGAAAATGGGTGGAAATGGCCGGTCCGGGATCGGTGATGCTTCGATGAGCACCAGGGGATCCGCCATGGCGTAATCGGGGATATGCCGTCGATACTGTCTGCCGAGATAGGCGGCCGCGACATCCCTGGCGATGCCGGTGGACAGCTTTCCCAGGATCCCTGATTTCCCCTGGGAAACCTGATGAAACCGTTCCGGATTGCTGACCTGCAGCAATCCGCAAAGGGTTTGAACCGCAGCCGGCTTGACCCCCGTATCCCAGACCCGTCTGGCATAGCCCTCCGGCCTCCTGAAGCAGGCGGCCACGGTTACCGCCATCACTAGATTGCCGCCGGCCGATTCACCGGCCAGGGTCAATCGATGAATATCCCCGCCATAAGAGGCTGCCCGGGTTACGACCCAGCAAAAGGCGTTGCAGGCGTCTTCGACGGCCGCCGGGAAGGGGTGTTTCGGCGCCAGGCGGTAGTTGATGTTGAAAACCAGATATCCCATGCGGGCATACAGAAAGCCGCAGGCCCGGTGGGTCTCCTTTGATCCGAGGGTGAAGCCGCCGCCGTGGATGTAGATTAGAATCGGGAAAGGGCCGGGGCGGTTCCTGGGCCGGTAGACATCGAGTGTATGGGCGGCAAGGCCGTCGGAGCGATACGGCAGATCCGTAAGACGCTCCGTTTCCCTTTTTGCCTTGGAAATGACCGGATTGAAATCCGCGAGTCCGGCGAGCTGCCGAAACATGGTCTCAAAAGCCATGCGCCGGGTCTTTCGGGCGAAATGGTTGGGGGGCGGTAACGGGAGCATGGCATCCTTCCTGGGATTTCCTGGAATATAATCGGTTTCCTTTTCGGATTCAAGCGGATCATTTTTGAAGATTCGGTGGAAGGGTGGAAGAGACATCTTGCTTGATGGTGCGATTGCCGGTATAAGGAGACGGCTCCGGGGAAACGGCGGCCCTGCCAGCCAGGATCGGGAAACCCGGGCTTGGGGACCAGGTCTGCTGCCCGGGAACCAAGGAGTGAAAAGGATCGTATGCCGGTGTGGGATTTGGATACAGAACGGATCCGGGAGGAAACCGCCCTGTTGGAGAAGCGCGGCGATTTTGCCGCCGCCTACATGGCGGTGGCCAATCTCCAGTATATTATCCGCAAGCGACCGGAAACCGTCACCCCGACCACCATCCGGGCGCTTCTATGCGTGTTGGAAGGCGCCGAACACGCGGCGCAGCGTCAGGTGTTCTTTTTATACCGCAAGGCGGCCAATGCCTTGAGCGCCATCATGGAAACCGCGGTCTGCAGCGAACGGCTGAACGCCGCCAGGCAGGCGCTGTGCCAGATCCTGGCCACAAAGAAAGGCCACGCCTATCGGGCCGCGGCGGAGGCCCTGGGTTCCATTCCGCTGGATATCCGCGGTCCGGATTTCCCGAAGGAAACGCCCGGCTCTTTGATGCAACTGACCTGGGGGGAATTGCTGGACCGGGCGGGGTTCGCCGCGGAAGGCACGCCGTGGTGGAAAGGACGCAATCTGGTGGCGTCTTCCGCCGGCGGCCCCAGGCTGCTGGTGGTGAAAATCTCCCGCAGTCCCGGCATGACGGATATGCTCGACGCCGAGGGCGGATGGATGGCCTTCCTCCAGGCGCGCTTGTATTCACCGCCGGGATGCCACATCCCCCAACCGATCGCCCTGGACGGCCGGTATGCCTTCCGGATGAGCCGTCTGCCGGTACCTCCGCCTCCGGAACTGCTCACGGATCAGGGCCATTACGGGATGGCCTTCATCACCCATCCCGACTATTTCCACTATCCAAACGAAAAAAACGGCGACACCTTCCTTTCACGGGAACTGTTTCTCGATACCATGGGAAAAAGCGCCTGGCTGCTCGGACATCTTGCCGCTTCGGGCATCATTCATACCGCCCCCATCCCCCTGTTCCATAACCGGGTGCAGCGCGAGCGCCGGACGGACAGGGGATTGTATGAGTGGCCCAGGGGCGGACGCCTGGACCAATGGCTGCTTTCCTGCCGTTACCCCAATATCGGCAAGACCGGTCTCCGGGATTTCGAACATTTCATTTCTTTTTCCGGTTCGCCCCGCAAGTTGTATGAACATATCGGCACCCATGTGTTCAGCCTGCTCCTGGTTGCCGGCAGCTATTTCCGGAATCTGGATCCGGACCGGACGGGCCGCGATGAACGGGGGAATCCCGTCGACGCCCGGGATTTGTTCGATCCGGATATGCTGGCCGAGGCAGTCAGGAGAATATTCAAGAAGTATTACCATGGATTTACCGGGATGGAATTCCGGGGAGACCTGCCCATGGATCTTGGGCGCTTCACCAGCCGCCTGATTGAAGAAATGGGAGTAGACCGGCATATGGAAGAAATATTGCGAGTGGCGGAACAGGCCGCCATGAGCCCGGCGGAATTTTCGGATTTTATGGCCGCCCGGGGATTCAGCCCCGAAGAGATCGCCCGGCTGGAAAAAGGCCGACGGGACATCATCATCCTCACCGGCCCGCATCTGGGCGGGTTCAACCAACAGATTTCTCTTCCCGAACTCAATGAATTCACCGCCGCAACCGCGGCCCTTTGCATCGCTGACCGCTTTTGCCGCCCTCAATAACCGAAGGGCAAATTTGGTAACCGCGCGTGACATCCTCGTAACCGGACCGGCCGTTCGGGAATCCCCCGCATCGAGACGGCTTGCCGGACTAGTATTTAGAAACATGGCATAAGAATTGCTCCACTTCGTATGTCAATCATCCGGAAACCAGTTGCGCCGTTACGTAATGGGAATATGAAAAACGGAATGTAATCTAAAAGAAACGTCGGATGTATCCAAAATCATGCATGTCGGCGACGGGAACCGGAGGCAGAACTCTTCGAAAAAGGAAAGGAATGCGTCCCGATGAAACCAGGATTCTCCGGCTGCCTGTTTGCCAGTCGGCAGCTGTTGGCGACGGGTATGATGGCGGCGGCGATGTGGCTGGCTTCGACCACTGCCGGATGGGCGGATAATCCCTCCAGCCTGCCGCTCATCACCATGGATGACTTTCAGTTCGAGGGGGCTTTCCGGCTGCCGGACGATACCTTCGGCGATTCGAACATGAATTACTCCCAGGGGCCGCTGGCATACAATCCGGTCAATCATTCCATTTTCATTGTCGGCCATGCCCATCATCAGGCGATTGCCGAATTTGCGGTTCCGGAACTGGTTCATTCCGGAAATATCGCGGATTTGAAGATGGCTTCGCCGCCGGTGCAGAACTTCGTCAGCGTGCTGGACCGTGTATCCGGCGGCAATCCCCAGAACCTGGATCGCATCGGCGGATTGGCCTGGATCATGGGGCCAAACGGACCCGAGCTGCTGGTCAATGCCTATGAGTACTACGACGCTCCCGGGGATAACAGCCAGACCACACTGGTGATTCGCGATCCGGCGAATCTGTCCGTTTCGGCTGTGGACGGATACTTCACTTTCAGCGGCGGCGCCGGTCATACGTCCGGATGGATTTCCCCTGTTCCGGCAGCCTGGCAGCCGGTCCTGGGTGGAACCGGGATCACCGGCCAGTCCAGCGGACTGCCCATCATCAGCCGGCTGTCCGTCGGTCCGTCCGCCTTTGTTTTTGATCCGCTTTCCATTGTCGGGCAGGCGACGGTTGTCGATCCCGTGCCGACCGTCAAACTGCTGGATTTTCCCCTGTCCGATCCCCTGCATGCCGACCTGTCCAACACGTCGCTGACCAATGACCTGTGGACCCATCTGTCCCGGGCGGTCTATGGCTTCATCCTGCCAGGAACCCGCACCTATGTCACCATCGGGCACTCCGGCGGTCATGCCAGCGGTGTCTGCTATAAATGCACCCAGTCAAACGGAAATCTCTGCGGCGGATATTGCGCGCCGGATCCGGAGGATTACTACCATTTCTACTGGCTGTGGGATCTCAACGATTTGACCGAAGTAAAAGCCGGCCGTCTGGCGACCTGGGATGTGCGTCCGTACGACCATGGGATTTTTTCCACCCCGTTTCCAACTCACCGTCTGGGGGGCGGCTCCTTTGATCCGGCTTCCGGACGGCTGTTCGTCAATATTCTGGAAGCCGATCGACTTCAGGGAACCTATTCCAACCCACCGGTGGTGGCGGTGTATCGTTTTTCGACTGATCCGGAGGTGTCGTTGCAGGGTTTCGCGGCGGATTTCGGAAAAACGGACTGCGCAGCCTGCCCCGGCGACCTGGATATGGACAATGATGTGGACGGCAGGGATCTTTCGTTGCTGGCCGATGACAACCATTCATGATGTTTTCGAGGTGGCGAATGTGCCGAGGAAAAAAGACATGTTGGGTGACGCTGTTGTTGCTGGCCGGTCTGTCGGTTGCCGGTATGGCCCATGGAGCCCATTATGCGGATGGAGACGGCGATCAGGATGTGGACGGCCGAGACCTGGCAACCTTTGCCCAGATGTTTCAGGCGGGCCAGTATGGCCCGGCCGATGTGGTGGGGTTTGCCGGGCTGTTCGGTCGAATCGGCGTGACCTTCCCGGGTTCCACTTACTACATCGATTTTGAAAACGGTCAGGATGCCGCCGAGGGCACATCTCCGTCCAAGGCCTTCCGACACGCGCCGGGCGATCCCAATGCGACCGGCAATCCGGCCAAAGTCGTTCTGCAACCCGGGGATACGGTGCTTTTCAAGGGAAATGTACCATACCGCGGTCAGGTCCTAATTCCCGCGGATGGGGAAGTGGATGAGCCCATTACCTATAAAGGCGACGGCTGGCCCGGGCTTGAGGGAACCCGTGCCATCATCGACGGCGGTGACCTGGTGACCGGCTGGCAGCCCTGTGAATCCGCCGCGGAATGCGGAGGCAATCCGAATTTTGTGCATCTGTATTACGCGGACATTCCGGCGGCAGGTGTTTCTCCGTTTACCGTCAACCTGCACGAACTGGATCCGTTGACCGGCGCGGATGAATTTCGATGGCAGGCCCAGGAGCCCAATCCCGGCGACCCCTATTTCATGGACAATCGCTTTGAATTCATTCCCGTCACCCAGGCGCAGCTCACCCGGACATCCATCACCGATGCCGGGTATTTCGCCCAGGCCGACCCGGAATACTGGCAGGGCTCCTATCTGATGATCTGGGTCAACCCGAACATCGTCGTGATTCGCGAAATACTTGCCTTTGATCCGGCGAGCCATACGGTGTATTTCGAAGACCTGGGTGAAAACGCCATTTACCCGGACGGCCGCGACCAGTCCTATGCCATCTACAACAGCCTGCATGCCCTGGATTATCCCGGTGAATATGTGGTGGGACCCGCCACGGGGGGGGTCCGGCGGGTCTATTTGTGGCCCGGCGATCCCGCCGGTCTTGCCGTCCGGGTCAGCCGCTCCGTGCGGGGCTTTGGAATCGATATCCAGCAGCACAGTGATATCACCATTGAAGGGTTCGAAATCCGGAAGCATGCCGGGGAAAACACCCGTCAGGGCGTGGCCGTAGGCACCTTGAACGCCGCCTATCTGCCGAACAATCGTATTGTCATCCGGAACAACCGGATCACCCACAACGCCTACAGCGGCACCGGCAACAGCCGCGTCGGATATGGCGGAATTTATCTCCAGAATGTGCGGGAGTCGCGGGTGGAAAACAATCAGGTGGAGTGGAATCCGCGTCACCGCGGGATTTTCCTTTCCGGCGGTGTTGAAAACAGCGTTGTCCGGGGAAACACCATCCTGCGTCCCGGCAGCACGGGCATTACCCTGTACACGGCGCATGATTGCCGCATCATCGGAAATACCATTGCGGAAAGCAACGGCAGTCACGCCAACGGCATCACCCTCTACATGGGTTGCAGGAATATACTGGTGGCCGGCAACACGGTCCTGGATTCGGGCAGCCCTTTGACCTTCGAGGACAGCGGCAACCTGTTTTTTATCAATAACATTATCGACGGGCACCATGCGGGCAGCAATGTCAATGAATGGGGTGACACCACCCACGGCCCCTGGGAAAGGGGCGTGATCGCCTTTTATCACAACGTCATGGTGCGCAACTCCCGCAATGCGGCCCTCAATATCGGTCAGGTGCCGGAGGAGAATACCTATATCGTCAAACACAATATCTTCGACGGCGGGGCGTCGGCTGCCGGCATCGACCGTTCCCACAATATTTACACCGGCCTGTGCTGGAATCAGGAGGCCCGCTACGGCTGGTATCTCGGGGAAGGGGAGCAGGTGGTGGAAGACCTGTCCCTGATTTTCATGGATGCCGAGAATCTGGATTTTCATTTACTCCCCGGCAGTCCAGCCATCAACGCAGGGGCGGACATCAACGGATTGTTTCCCGCGGATGTTTTTCCGGGTTTTGATTTCAGCCTGGACAAGGACGGCGCTCCGCGCAGCCAGTGGGATCTGGGGGTGTATAGGTATTGAGCCGGGCAAGCTGGCGGGGAAATTGAGAACAGTGACAGAATATAGAATACAGGGGTCAGAATTCAGAATGAAAACATCCATCACAAAGTGCCTTTGCATGGCTGTCATCGTTTGCCTGCCGCTGTGGAGTTTTCTGACAGGCAGCCAGGCCGCGGTCTATCAGGTGGGGGCAGGCAGACCCTATCCTGATCTCCAGTCCGTGGCCGCACTTCTGCTGCCGGGAGATGTGGTGGAAGTGGACGGCGATGCCACTTATCCCGGCGGGGTGGCTTTTACCCGGCCCGGAACGCCGGAACAGAAAATCACCATTCGGGGGTTGCGGATCAACGGCAATCGTCCGGTGCTGTCCGGCGGGACCAACACGGTACATTTCATGACGGATTGGCCGTACACGGGGCCGGGCGGCGATCACTACATTTTTGAAGGCTTCGAGGTCACCGGCGGGACATCTCGGGGGATCTATCATCAGGCCAGCGATCTCACCATCCGGGATGTGGTGGTTCACGACTGTCCGGCCCATGGCCTTTTGGGCGCGGATCAGGGCTCCGGATCCCTGCTGATGGAATATGTGGAAGTCTACAACTGCGGCAGCGGCACCCAGCGGCATCAGAT
Organism: Thermodesulfobacteriota bacterium; assembly: GCA_049320885.1. Taxonomy (GTDB): domain Bacteria; phylum Desulfobacterota; class Desulfobacteria; order Desulfobacterales; family SURF-7; genus DYJD01. The sequence goes on from JBMORA010000009.1 coordinate 32,227, forward strand.
CTATATGGCCACCGACGAAGTCCATTATCCGGGCAGCGTGTTCCGGATGCAGCATTGCTACATTCACGACGGCAGCGGCGGCAACAATGTAAAAACCCGGTCCGAACGCAACGAGATTTACTACAATTGGATCGAGGGCGCTTATTATCACGAACTGGAGATGATTGGACCCGATGGAGGCGACGGCGGCGATCCCGGGCTGGCCCGGGAGGATTCGGATGTGGTGGGTAACGTGTTCGTCAAGACCCGGGAGTTTGCCGTTATCCGGGCCGGCGGCGACGGCACGGGGGAGACTGGCGGCCGCTACCGCTTTGTGAACAATACGTTCATCTCCGCCGGTCCGGCGGTTTTTCGATTGTTCGACGGTATCGAAAGTATCGAGATGCATAACAACGTGTTTTTCCGCAACAGCGGAGTGGTGGACATCATGCGCACGGTGGATGCGAACTGGACCACCGGCAGCGCCGTGATCGCCGGTAGCAACAACTGGGTGCTCCAGGGCGCCGCCAATGTGCCGGTTCAGTGGCTCTTCACCATCACCGGCGCGGATCCCGGCTGGTTGAATCCGCCGGGCCTTGATGTCCGGACGGCTGCCGGCAGCCCGCTGGTCGACGCCGGGAATCCTGCGCCTTCCGGACCCGCTGGTTATCCCTTCCCGGATCCGTTTTTCCCTCCGGCGATGCACCCGCCGTTGCGGCAATTGGAATCCACCGGCACTGCGCAGACGAGACCGTCGTATGGCGCCATCGACATCGGCGCGTTTGAATTTTTCGACGCGGATTTTTCAGCGGATCGGGATGCCGACGGCGATGTGGACGGAAGCGACCTCGCCGTCTATGCCGCGGCAGGTGATTTCAACCAGTTGATTTTGTTCGCCGCTGCATTTGGTCAGGGCGGATAATGATTTGGCGACGGCGACGTGGATGAACGGTTCCCAGGAAATCGATATCACCGGTGTGGAAAGAAGCACAGAGCTGGAGATAGGCGGCCATGACAGAACAAAGTAAGTTCCGGAACCGCATGATTTTTTTATACATTCTGATGACGTTTTCCGCTGCCGGCGCCAGAGCCCGGGCAGCGCCATCCAATGAGGAACTGTATCAAGCATTGCCCGCGCCGGAGGCGGTGTGCGCGGATCATTTCAACGATTTCCTTCACTCCGATTTCGATGATGACGCGGATTACCGGGTCCTCGAAGTCGGCGGCCAGCCGTTCACGGAAGCGCTGGAAGTGGCGGTCCACCGGTTGCCCGCATCCGAACAGCGCGTGAATCTGACACTTGTCTCGCAGGAACCGCTCCAGGACGACGAGATCCTGCTGTTGAGCTTTTATGCCCGCAGGGTGGATGCAGCGAACGGCCAAGCCAGTTTTTTGCTGCAACACAACGGCGATCCCTGGACGCAGTATGTTTCCTGGCGAGTCGACATCGGCAATGAGTGGCGGCGTTACTATCTGCCTTTTTCCATTCAGGTCTGGCGAGGGATGGGCGCCGAACGGCCGGTGCCGCCGCCCATGGACGGAGATGCGCACACCTTCGGGCGCGGTGAAGTCCGTTTTCGTCTGTGCCTGGGAAGCACTGTGCAAACCCTTCAGTTCGCCGATGTCCACCTGGCCAATTATCGTCAGCAGGTATCGGGGACGGAGTTTCCCATTACCCTTGAACCGGGGGCGGGAATGATCAGCGTACCGCCGGAAAATGAATTTTCCGCTGGTCCGGCCTGGATTCCCGATATCCTGGGAAGATCCGTTAATGAAGATCCCTATCTGCCGGATTTCAGCTATGCAGGCTTTGCGTTTGGGGAAATCTGGCCGCCGGTAATCGATCCCGGTGAAACCAGTTTGACGGTCACGGCCTTCGGTGCCGTTCCGGATGACGGCCTGGATGATACGATCGCCTTGCAGAACGCCTTGACGGCGGCGCATGGGGTGAGCGGACCGGTTTGCGTGGCGTTTCCTCCGGGAAAGTTTCATATCCGCGAAATCCTGTTTGTCCGACGCAGCCATATGCGCTTGAAGGGAGCCGGCAGCGGGCCGGAGGGAACCATTCTCGCCGTTACCAGGCCCATGGCGGACATGATCCGTCCGCCCATGATACGGGAAATGGAGGAAGCCATCCGGGAAGAGAATCTGACCACCGGATACGGTGAACCGTATTCGCCGTTTTCCTGGACCGGTGGTGTCATCTGGTTGGGTAGAAACAGCGCCGGACCAGGCGAAGCGGTTTTGACGGAGACACTTGGGACCGGCTTGCGGGGCGCACACGCGGTGGGCGTGGGAGACGCCTCCCGTTTGACGCCGGGGATGATCGTCGGCTTGCGGTATTATGACGATTCGCCCGGAAATCCCTTGCGCGAGCATGTATTCGGCTGCACCAGCCTGGATTTGCCCATGGGTTTTGGGGAGGAATTACCGGAGGAGCCGGAAGTGTGGCAGTACCTGACAGTGGACTCGGTTCAAGAACAGGAGGTCAGGTTCAAGGAGCCCTTGAATCATGACATTCAATCAGGCTGGCGCGGCGAACTCCGCGAATCCCATTTTCTCACTCACCTGGGTGTGGATAGCCTCTGCATCGAATTTCCGGAAGCCGTTTATGCCGGTCATCACATCGAAGCGGGCTATAACGCCATATACACCAACGCCGTGGCGCATGCCTGGATTTCCAACGTACGGATCGTCAACTCCGATTCCGCAATCATCGTGGATTCCTCCAAAAATGTCACTGTTCAGGAAATCGGCATTTCCGGCCGGGATGGCCATTATTCGCTGATGGCCGCCGATTCGGACCAGATTCTGTTCCGTGATTTCACCATCAGCGCCCGGGCCTGTCATAATCCCAGTTTCAACACCTACAGCCGCACCTGTGTCTACAGCGGTGGCAACGTGTGCTGGCCCATGCTGGACCAGCATTGCGGGATGAATCACCAGAACCTCATGGAAGATCTGGTTTTGACCGGCCCGGCCCGCCAGCTTTGGACCCATGGCGGCAGTGAGTCCCGGCGTCCGGCTCACGGTGCCGGCAATACCTTCTGGAATCTTCGTTTGGAACCGGCGAACAGCCTGCCGGTGGTGGCGCCGGGAATCGGCGACGGCCCCAATGCGATTTTCGTGGGTTGGCGTACACGGGCGGAGCTTCTGTTTCCGTATGGTCCTTTTGCCCATGCGGAGGGAATGGGCCGGGCGGATATGGCGGTTCCTTCGTTGCATGATTACCAGCTGTCGGGCCGGCTTGGAGGAAATCATGACTGTTCAGCCGATGGCGACAAAGATGCGGATGTGGACGGGTTTGACCTGTGGTACTTGATACAAAAGGGTGGGAATCAATGCCTTCCGGATCTCGCGCTGTCATTCGGAAGATGAAATGGCCATGTCGGATGAGGGGTTTTTGTTTGGCGCGGGGTTGCCTGTATGCTTTTGGTAACAATTGGGTTCACGGGAGTATCCACTGTTCACTCCATTCCAGTTCGTTTCTGGTGGGCAAATTTTGTCGGCCAGAGTGAAGAGATAGTAATCGACGGCAGCCGTTGAAGACTGAAGTGCAATAACCGTGTGCCGGATCGGCATGCGGAGCCTTGGCATGACAATTGCTCCATCCTGGTGTTACATCTCGGGAAAGCAGGGAACCTTTTCTGCTTACGAGGAAGATTCAACAACCCAACGGGCATATCCGAAGAAAACTCGATCGTTTCCTAAAGAAGGAGGAAAGATGCTGAAAACAACAGTCTGGCTGATTGTTTGCGCATTTTGGCTGTTTGGATCCGGAGATCCGATGGCCGCGGAAGTAAATGTCGCGGCGGAAGGCGCCTATACGGAAACCGGCTTGGTGGTGGAAGTATACGCAGGAACGGCAACCGCCATTCTCAGCTACGGGATCAAGCTGACCTATGATGCGGAGCAACTGGAAGTTAGCGGGGCGGAAAAAAACGAAACCGTCTGGTTTATGGGCGACGGAACTCCTTCCGGCAACAGCGCCTACATGAATCCCGATACGAGTGTTCCGGGAGAAGTTGTCATTATCGGCGGCAAGCTGGACACGGCGGCTCCAGCGGCAGGTGTCAGCGGGCAGAGGATTTTACTGGGTAGGGTGTTTTTCAACCGGACGGATTCATCCATGCCGTTTGCGCCGACACTGGCCATTGACCTTGCCAGAACCAGTCCCTATGCCAATTTTGTTTCCACGGCCGGCCAAATTCTCGATGGCGACGGAGTGGGTTTTTCCATGAAAGTGGTTGAGCGCGGCGACTGCAATGGCGACGGCTCGATCACGCCGGCGGATATCATGGCGGTCAAGAGCCGTATCGGATCGGCCAATGCTCCCTGCTATGTGGATTGCAACAACGACGGTGCGGTTACACCCCAGGACATCAACTGCGTCAAGCGCAAGATACACTAAGGCAAGATATGTCACGCCTGGATGGGTACATGCAACTGGCTTACAAAAAGGAGGTCTGGCAATTATGAAAAGAAATATCTTTTTTCTGATGGTGCTGTTCATGGTATGGGGAACCGGCGCGGCTCACGCCGCCTATATTTATACGCTGGATGTCACGATTCCCGACCCGTTGGGGATCGCTGAAAAATCGCAACGAATCGGCATGGTGGACTTTCGGGTCAGCGGCGGTGTTTTGAATACGGATTGGACCTATGAACTCGGAACCGTCGTGCCTGCAAGCGGAAACTGGATTTTCGAGGTTTACGGCGGGGGCTGGTCGGCCTTGTATGACAATTATCCCTGGCCCCTCAGTGATGACGCGATCGCCCCGCTCCAGGGCAGCGGCAGGCTGTTGACCATCAATTCCAGCGTTCCCTTGACGTTCACGGATTTGGGGTTCGGTGATTATTCCGGCAATCCAGTGGAATCCGGCTATTTGACATCCGGAGGTTTTCAGGACGCCAGCGCGGTGCCGATCCCGGCCCCGATCTTCCTGTTGGGCATGGGATTGATCGGTCTTTGGGGCGCGCGGCGGCAGCAAGCGTAAACAGAAAGGGCGAAAAATCCCTCACCCGGTATGGCGGCGGCGGGGGCGTTCTATCCAGACCCCCCTGCCGATAGCGCCTAGCGATGGCCCATTTCAGGATGGGCGCAGTCTAACAAAGGAAGCAGCCCATGTATCCGAGATCCCGAACACAGCGAATTCGAATGCTTACATTTCTGTTGACCATTATCGTATCGTCGCTGCTCTTTGGATTCCAGCGCAGCGTTCAGGCCGCGGGTCCGATCATTGCCGATCATACCATCACCGACATCAGCGCCGTACCCGCTTCCGCGTTTGAGAACGCCAAGGCGCAATTGCATATCGCCTACGGCCATACTTCCCACGGCAGCCAATTGATAACCGGCATGAGCGCCCTGGCGGCGGACGACGGTTTGTTTTCCTTCAACAACGGCGGCAACGGGGGCGCCCTGGATCTGCATGATGGCGCCTTTTCCGGTGCGTCGGATCTGGGCAACCCCAACCGAACGGCCTGGGAGACCGCCACGCGCACGTATTTGAACAATCCGGCCAATGCGGACGTGAACGTGGTAATCTGGTCCTGGTGCGGCCAGGTGGATGGGTCGGCGGCGGACATCCAGCAGTATCTCGATTTGATGAACGGCCTGGAACTGGATTACCCGCATGTTAAATTCGTTTACATGACCGGCCATCTGAACGGCACCGGCGCGACCGGCAATGTGAACCAGCGCAATGAACAAATCCGGAATTACTGCGTCACCAACAACAAAATCCTGTTCGACTTCGCGGACATTGAAAGTTTCGACCCGGACGGAAGCGTGAATTATATGGCGTTGAACGCCAATGACAACTGTGACTACTCCGGCGGCAACTGGGCGAGCCAGTGGCTGGCGGCCAACCCCTCCCATGAGCTGGCGCTGCTGGCTTCGTCCGGAAACTGCGGCAGCTGCGCCCACAGCCAGCGTTTGAACTGCGTATTGAAAGGCAGGGCGGTCTGGTGGCTGTGGGCCCGGCTGGCCGGTTATGAATCAAGCGAATGCGCTGCCCAGCCGACGGGGCTGTCGGCGACTTCCGACAGCCCCGGTCAGCTCACCACAATCCAGTTCCAGGACAATTCCGTGAATGAGGACAGCTTCGTCCTGCAGCGCCAGGTGGACGGCGGCGTCTGGGAACAGGAATACGCCGTGCTGCCGGCCAATACGACGACGTTTACGGATACGGGCCTGGGTTCCGGTATGTATTGTTACCGGGTGCTGGCGCATCAGAATGACGACGGCACGGGTCAGCCCTGCAATTCATTGCCGTCCAATTCCGCCTGCGCCCAAATCACCCTGCCGATGCCGCCTGCTGCGCCGTCCAATTTGAATGCCCAACTGTCCGGCGGCGATGTTCAGCTGAGCTGGCAGGACAACTCCGACAATGAAATCCGAATGACGGTGGCGCGGAGCATGGATGGACAGGCCTTCGCGGTGCTTGCAACCCTTGGCGTCAATATTACGGCCTATACGGATTCCACTGTTTTACCGTTGCACACCTACACGTATCGGGTATCCGCGGGAAACGACTACGGCGATTCCGATTATTCCAACGAGGCCTCCCTGTATGTCCCGGAAGCAACGGTTGATCCGGTCACCATCCGGCTGACCAGCGCGGCGGAGGTGGACGATGCCTTCCTGCGAGCGGATTATCCGGACACCAACTATGGGTCCACCAATTATCTCGGCCGGACCGAACCGCCGTTTTCCTTTGCAATCAAATTCCACCTGCCTTCCACGCTGCAGAACCAGAAAATCACCGATGCCCGGGTGGCTTTTTATGGCTGGAACCAGAGTGCTTTTCCGTCCGGCGAGTATCTCAATCTGTACAACGTGACGACAGCCTGGAACGAAGGCACGGTCACCTGGAATTTCCCCTGGTTGACGCCGGGGGGGGATTACGACACGACGCACATGCTGGGCCGCACGGAATTTTCCAGCGGAGCGGATCATGCCTATTTTGCGCCCATCGTAATCACTTCCACTGTTCAACAATGGGTGGACGGGTTGACGCCCAATAACGGCATGATGCTGGTGCACGAAGCAAGCGCCCGAACAGGTCTGAAGGCCAGTGAATACAGCGGCGGAAAGTCGTACCTCGACATTACCTATATTCCATGTGAGGTGGACCTGGACCATGACGGTGATGTGGACGGGTCGGATCTGGCGGTGAAGGCCCTATCCGGGGATGTCAGCTGTCTGGATGCCCTGGCGACCCGCTTTGGGCGATAGCAAACGACCGGTAGTGGAAAAACTCCCGGCCGGGGAACGCCCGGCGGGAGTTTTTCGTTGAAAGGAAACGACCCGGATGAAAAACCGATTTGTAATGTCATGTGTCATCTGGCTTTGTCTGTCCCGCGGTATGCTTTGGGCCGCGGATCTTTCGGTTTCCGATTTCGGCCAGCTGATTTCCGCCCTGGACAGCGCCGCGCCGGGGGATACAATTTTGATGGCGGACGGGGTCTATCAGATATCCGGAACCTGGGCCGTCGCCGTGACAACGCCGGATATTGTCATCCGCAGCGCTTCCGGAAACCGGGAGAACGTCATCGTCAATGGAATGGGGATGAACGCGGCAGGGCATCACGGGTTTTGGGTCAGCGCCCATGATGTTACCATCCGGGATCTCACGGTGCAGAATGTGCGCAACCATTGCATTCAGACCGACATAAATGTGGACAATCTGCGGATTGTCAATTGTGTGTTGCGGGATGCGGGGGAGCAGATTCTGAAGGTTCCCTTCAGCAGCGGAATCGCTGATCCCGCGGAAAACGGAATCGTCGAAAACTGCCTGTTCGAATACAGCGCCGGATTCGGACCGCGATCCTATATAGGTGGAATCGATGTGCATTTTGGAAGGGATTGGATCGTCCGGGACAATACATTCCGTTTTATTCGAAGCCCCGGGGGATCTCTCGCGGAGCATGCCGTCCATTTCTGGACCAATTCGGAAGGCACGCTGGTGGAGCGCAACAAGATCATCACCTGCGACCGGGGAATCGGGTTCGGTTTAGGATCGAGCGGTCACACAGGGGGTGTTATCCGGAACAACATGATCTATCACGATGGCAGCCCCGGATTCAACGACGTGGGTATCGGTCTGGAAAACGCGAGCGATGTGACGGTATGCAACAACACCATATGCCAACTTTCCTCATACCCGAACGGGATCGAATACCGCTTTCCGGGAACGACGGCGAGAATCGAGAACAATTTGAGCAATAAAGCCATCGCCGGCCGGGACGGCGGTGCGGCGATTTTTGGCGGCAATCTGACCAACGCCCTGGAATCCTGGTTTGCGGAGCCGGAAAGCGGTGATCTGCATCTGGCCTTTCGGGTTGAAAGCGTGGTGGATCAGGGGATATTCAGCGAGCATGTCCAGGATGACTACGACCGGCAGGTGCGTTCTCCAGGTTCTGCCATGGATATCGGTGCGGATGAATTGTCTTTCTGCCGGCCGGATGGCGATATGGATGCAGACGTTGACGGCAGCGACCTGGTTCATTTCCTGGAGAACTATCAGGACGGCTGTCTTGCAGAATTCGCCGTGGCATTCGGTCGCTGATCCTTCGCGGTCTGGTGCTAGAAGAGGAGTGTAATGAAACAGATGCCGCTGCTGGAGGAATCGCCGGAATCGGAACCGCCGTCGCTTTCCGGGTTCCCCGGGGAATCGGCGCTTAGGGTCACGGCGCCGAAGCGCAGGGCCTGGGTGTCATCATCCAGAATAACGTTGCCGGTTGTCACAAAATTTTTATAATCGCCGTTTTTGCCGATGGAAAGCGAAACCGCGGGCGGATTGGCGGTTGCGCGGTTGAAACGGACCGTGCCGAGAAGGATTTTATCACCACCGACGCCCGCGGCGGGATTGTCGGCGTCAAGCTTGCCTCCCACGATGATCACCTCTCCCGGATTGGTCGTCACCGGATCCACATACGCGTGTCGCTGGGCGCCCTGGCCGAAATACCAAGTCTCCTCGTTTTTTTCGGCGCTGACGAGGGAAAGATCGGCGGGGTTATACGACAACTTTACACCGAAACTGATCAGATTTCCGGATTGGATATCAGCATATATCCTTACGGTTACCATGCTTTCCGAAAATTCTCCCTCGCCGTAGACATGAACCGTCTCTGAAAGAGCCCGTCCGGGGAGGCTGAGCGTTGCAAAAAGGATCAGGAGCGGGAGCAGGCGGAATTGTGAGTCCTGCTGCGGGAAGGAGCGCATGGTTCAACATCCTTTCAAGTGGTTGGAATGCAATACCGGTTCGAAGTACCCTGCAGTTTCCTTACTCAATCGGTATTGAAATAGCAACCAGCTTTCTTTGTTTTTCGCATGTGAGCCTCGCTCCGACGTTGGTGAAGGGCTTGCCTTTTCAATTGATTAACCTTAGATTTGATGATAACGATTATCGCTCGCCGGAAAGGCGCAGCAAAGAAGGATGCCGGAGCGCGAATATGCGAAAAAGATGTCTGACGATAGTGGTCTGCCTGATGGTGTTGTCGGGGATTCATCCGCTCATCAAATTCACGGGAAAGCCTGGAATCCCCCATGCATGGAGTCTCCATTTCCGCACTGGCGCTGTGGCTGACGCGGCCGGCCTGGAAAACGGCACGGGGCTTGTGATCTGGCCCCATGAAAAAAGCGATCTGTCTCCGGACCCGGACGTCCGATATGGCCGATTTCCAAATGGATTTCGATATATTTTGAAACACAACCAGGAACCGCGCAACCGGGTCAGCGCCCATCTTGTCATTCAGACCGGTTCCCTCAATGAAACCGAAGAGGAACGCGGTCTGGCTCATTTTCTGGAACATATGCTGTTCAACGGCACAACCCATTTCCCGCCGGGGGAGATGGTGAAATATTTCCAGCGCATCGGAATGCAGTTCGGACCGGATGCCAATGCGCACACCGGATTCAATGAGACGATCTATGATGTGCTGCTGCCCCTGGGGGACCGGAAACACCTGGAGGAAGCCCTGGTGGTTCTGCTGGATTACGCCCAGGGCGCACTCCTGCTTCCGGAAGAGATCGAGCGGGAGCGCAATGTTGTTTTGGCGGAAAAACGCACCCGGGATTCGGCCGAATACCGGATCATGGAAGCGTCCCTGAATTTTGAGATGCCGGATACGCTTTTGCCCAAGCGGCTGCCCATCGGTTTGGAACCGGTCATCCGCAAAGCGGATCAGGCATTGTTCAAAGGGTTTTATGATGCCTGGTACCGGCCGGACAATATGATCGTTGTGATGGTGGGCGACTTTGATCCGACGGTGGCCGCCCAATTGCTGGAGGAAAAATTCGCCGGAATGATTCCCAGGGCTCCGTGGCGGCCGCTGCCTGATCTCGGTGAGCTGGCACATGAGGGCCTCAAGATATTCCACCACTATGAGAAAGAATCCGGCAAGACCGCCGTTACCATCGAGCGGATCAAAAAAGTCATGCCGGAACCGGATTCGTTCGATTACCAGAAACGCATGCTCGAAAAATACATGGCGGACCGCATTGTTCAAAACCGGCTGGACAAACTGGTGAAGAAGCCGGATTCACCTTTCACCAGCGCCACGGTCAGCTCGGGAATCCACCTGCAGGAATTTTTTTACGCGGATTTGATGGCCCATTGCCGCCCGGAAAACTGGTCGCAGTCTCTGGCCAAGATGGAAAAGGTGTTGCGAAAGGCGCTGCAATTCGGCTTCACGGAGAACGAGATCGAGAGGGTCAAGAAGGATCTCCTGGCGGAAATGGACAAGGCCGAAAAGGGAGCCGCAACCCGCAACAGCCAGTCGCTGGCATATGAAATCATATGGAATCTGGACAACGACAGGGTGTTTCAATCTCCCAAACAGGAAAAGGCGCTCTTCGCCCCGGTGGTGGGTTCGGTCACGGCGGCACAGCTCCATGAGGCCTTCCAGGATACCTGGGCCGAGGATTCGCGCTTGGTCCTGGTGACGGGAAACGCCGACATCGAACCGGCTCCAGAGGCGGCCATCCGTGAGGTGTTTGCGGCAAGCCGGAACGTCGCGGTCCAAAAACCAAAGGCGGTGGAATCCGCCCGGTTCCCCTATCTGCAGCCGGCCGAAACGCCGCTCCAGATCGCAAAACGCGAGGACATCACGGATCTGGGAATTACCGTGATCGATTTTCAAAATGGTGTCCGCTTGAATTTGAAGCCGACCAGGTTCAAAGAAAACGAACTGTTGGCGGCATTGCGTTTCGGCCGGGGCCGGTATGGGGAACCGGTGGACCAGGAGGGGCTGGCGGTGCTGGCCGAGGCGGTCTTGAACGAAAGTGGAACCGCCACCTTGGACAAGGAGGAGTTGGCCGAGGCCTTGGCCGGTAAGATCACCCAGGTCCGGTTTCAGATCCGCGATGAAGCCATGGAAATGGCCGGCCGCAGCAGCCCGGAAGAGACCGAGCTGCTGTTTCAGCTTTTCCAGGCCTATCTTCGGGACACCGGGTTCCGTGAAGACGCCTATCAACTGGTGAAAGAGCGCTTTCGTCAGCGCTATGAGGCGCTCCAGCATTCGCCGGATGGCGCCATGGAACTGCATGGGAAGCGCTTTCTGGCCGGAGGAGACTCCCGGTTCGGTATGCCTGCGTATGAAAAGCTGACGGAAAGCTCATTGGACCGGATCCGCCAGTGGGTCCAGGACCAACGCGCCGGCACGGCGGTGGAACTTTCCATGGTGGGTGATTTCGACGTGGAGACAGTGATTTCCCTGGCTTCCCGTTATCTGGGAACATTCCCGGCGCCGGTTTCCAAAGCAGAACCAGAAGACCTGCGGAGACCACAATTCCCGGCCGGCAAATCACTTGCGCTGAAGGTGCCCACGGAGATCCCCAAGGGGCTCGTCGATGTGGCCTATCCCACGGATGATTTCTGGGACATCAGCCGGACCCGCCGAATGGTCATCCTGGGGGAGATCGTTTCGGAAATGATGCGCGTCAAAATACGGGAAAAGCTGGGCGCCTCCTATTCCTCCTACGCCTATAACGATGCCAGCCGTGTCTATAGAGGCTATGGCGTGTTTCATGCCGTTGTGCAGGTGGCGCCGGAAGACGCGGAAATGGTGGTTCGGGAAATCCATCAGATAGTGGAAGATATCCGTAATAACGGTGTCGGCGACGATTTGTTGAAGAGAGCCCTTGATCCGGTGCTGACCAGCCTGAAAGACATGCTCAGAACCAATCCCTACTGGTTGAACAGTGTCATGCAGGGCATGCGGCGGCATCCCCAGCAGCTGGAATGGGCCCGGACCCTGCTGCCCGATTACAGCAGCATCACCAGGAAGGATGTCCGGGATTTCGCCCTGCGGTATCTTGACAACCGGAAAGCGGCCAGGATCGTGATCACGCCGGATAAACCAGAAAATGAGCCGCCCGGGGGCAAGCAGGGAGAATCATGATACGCCCCCTGCTCCTTTTTTTCATGGCCACCGCCATGGCCTTCGCGGGCTCCGAAGCCCTCCGGGCCGAAGGACACAAGCCCCTGCCGTTTACCAACGACCTGGGTATGAAGTTTGTCTATCTTCCACCGGGCACCTTTCTGATGGGCAGCCCCCTGGATGAATTGTATCGCAATCCGGATGAGGAACTGCATCCCGTAACGCTGAGCCGGGGATTTTTCATGCAGACCACCGAGGTGACCCAGCGTCAGTGGCGATCGGTCATGGGTTACAATCCTTCCAAATACAAGGAGTGTGGAAGTGATTGCCCGGTGGAAATGGTCACCTGGAATGCTGTCCAGGCGTTTATCCGCAGGCTGAACGCCCGGAGCCGGGACATACAGTATCGTCTGCCGACGGAAGCGGAATGGGAATATGCCTGCCGCGCCGGAACGCGCACCCCGTTCTTTTATGGTGACTATCTGTCGTCGGATCAGGCCAATTATAATGGCCATTTCCCGCTTCCCGGAACACCGCGGGGGATCAACCGCAACAGCACCATGCCGGTGGGAAGCTTTCCACCCAACGCTTTCGGCCTGTATGATCTGCACGGCAACGTGGTTGAATGGTGCCAGGATTATTATGGCGCCTATCCGCCGGGGGCGGTAACCGATCCCGTCGGTCCGGCGCGGGGGATGTCCCGGGTCTGCCGGGGGGGCGGGATGAGCAGCTATGCCCGGCGCTGCCGTTCGGCAAACCGTACCCGGCATTTACCGGATTATTGGAATTTTTACATCGGCTTCCGTCTGGTCTGTTCCGTAACGCCGAAGGGAACCAAATGAGAAGCCGGGAATTGATACGTCGCGGCCGGGTTGCATGGCTTTGTTTTTTTTTCACCGCCGTTCCCTGCCTGGCGGCGCCACCCACGCCGCCGGACGAGGTGATCCGGGACGCGGAAGCGGTGGCGGCCGCAAGCCAGGACATTTTTCGAAAACTGTTCTTCAGTAGTTCTTATAATAGCCTGAAATGTCAAGATAATATATATAATTTACTGGTCGAGATCCGCCGCGCCAACCTGGACCTCTCCCAGGTGAAGGTGCTGGTTATTTTTGATAAGGATCATGACCGGTTGATCCCGACAAAAGAAAAAAAGGAAAAAAAGTATTACGGCGTTGAGCGTCCCGATATCACGACCTATCGGACCCGTTCGGTGCCGTCCCGCCAACCGCCGCCCAACCGGTTCCGGTATCATGTACTGGCGGTGGTTCAGGACAAGGTGCTGGATTTTGATTATACCGACAGTCCGGCCTTTCCGCTGGTAACGGAATATGTCGACGGCATGTTCTGTGACGGAAAACTTTCCCGGCAGGAGCGGCGCGACCTGTTTAACCGTCTGATTCTGAGAATCATTTCAGCCGAGGATTACCTGCGGGATCATCCCCAGCACCCGAGCTATTATTTGTTCGATCTGGACCGCAAATATCCGTCCCGAACAGTGGAGGAATATCTTCAAGGTGCGCCGGTTTTGCCGGCGTCACCTCCGGAACCGGTGCAGGTCCGGTGAGGGCATGACCCTTTGGTGTTAGGAAATATCTGTTATATCAAATAATTGTAATGTATTGTTCCAGATGGTGGCCGCCAGCGCGGCAGGCTCCTCGCCACGCACTGCCGCGAGTTTCAGAAAAGTGGAACGCACAAACGCCGGTTCATTTCGGCGAAAGCGATTGCGCTCCGGAGTCGGCGTCAGGTAGGGCGCATCGGTTTCCACCACCAGCCGGTCCCCGGGGATTTCCGGCACCATTTCACGGAGCTGTTCTCCGCGCTGCCGGTTGGTCAGAATGCCGGTGATCCCGATATGGAGCCCCATGTCGACATAGTTCCGCATTTCCTCTACGGTGCCGGAAAAACAATGCACCACCCCTCGGCGGGATCTCCGGTGGTGGGATTTCAGGATATCCAGGAATCGACCGCCGCTGTCCCGCTCATGAAAAATCAGGGGCAGGTCCAGCTCATCGGCGATTTCGATCTGGCGATGAAACCAATGCTCCTGGTCTTGTTGGGGGGAGAACATGCGGTTGAAGTCCAAACCGGTTTCACCCCAGGCCCGCACTTTGGGATGCCGGGCCAGCTGTTTCAAACGCCCGAGGGATTTTTCACTGCATTCCGCCGCATCGTGGGGGTGAATTCCAATGGATGCATAGACGCCTGAATATTTTTCGGCCAGGGCGATGGCGTGCTCCGAGGTTTCCAGGGTGATTCCCACCGTCATCACGGCTTTGACCCCAGCCCTGGCGCCCCGGGCCATGACCTCCGGGAGATCGGCGGAAAAAGACGCATCGTCCAGATGGCAGTGGCTGTCAAACAGCTTTTGCTCCATTTTTTCCGTGCCTTTCTGCTTCGTTATGGGCTGATCGATGAACGGGGTCTTCCATATCATTGTTTGTTCCGGGGGGCAATCTTTCCAGCAGGCCTAATGAACTGCGCCCTGAATTAAGTGTTGCATTTATTATGAGTATAAGCTTATAAATACCATTTGCGTCGGGTTGAATTCGGATCAGCGTTCATCGCCGGGTGCGGCTGAACGGATCTATCTTATAAGGAGGATGAATATATGTTCAAAATTGTTCGTCGGGAAGAAATGTCAGGGGGCACGGTGATTCTGAATGAAATTGAAGCACCGCTCATCGCCCGCAAGGCCAAACCGGGTCAGTTCGTTATCCTGAAGGCCAACGAGACCGGAGAAAGAATTCCCCTGACCATGGCGGATACCAATCCGGAAAAAGGCACCATCACCATCATTTACATGGTGGTGGGCAAATCCACTGCGCTTTTCAAAACCCTCAAGGTGGGCGAGGGATATCAGGATATCATCGGCCCGCTGGGAAAACCGACCCACCTGGAAAATGTCGGCACGGCGGTCTGCGTGGGCGGCGGAACGGGGATTGCGGTGTTGCACCCCATCACTCGCGGCCTCAAGCAGGCGGGAAATCACGTGATCAGCATCATCGGCGCCCGCAGCAAGGATATCCTCATTCTGGAAGACCAGATGCGGGCCGCTTCCCATGAACTGCATGTCTGCACGGACGACGGATCGTACGGCCATCACGGATTCGTCACCGACGTGCTGAAAACCGTACTGCAGAGTCAAAAGGTCGGCCTGGTGGTCGGCATCGGTCCGGTGCCCATGATGAAGTTCGTATCCAAGATGACAAAGGAATTCGGCGTCAAGACGCTGGTCAGCCTGAACCCCATCATGATCGACGGCACCGGCATGTGCGGCGGCTGCCGTGTTTCCGTGGGCGGCAAGACCCAGTTCGCCTGCGTGGACGGGCCGGAATTTGACGGACACCTGGTGGATTTCGACGAATTGATGTTGCGCCTCCAGTCCTATTGCGAGGAAGAAAAAGAGTGCTACCAGGAATTCTGCACCCTGAAAGAATAATCATGTGCTAGTGTGCATCCTAAAGATATCCGATCACACCATGGAGGATAGAATGGCGGAGAAAGCAGAAAAAAAAGAAAAAACCCCACGTCAACCCATGCCCGAACAGGATCCCAAGGTTCGGGCTCGAAATTTTGAGGAAGTCCCTTACGGATACAGCCCGGAAACAGCCATGAAGGAGGCGGAACGCTGCCTGCAGTGCAAAAATCCGGCCTGTGTCAACGGATGTCCGGTGGGCGTGGATATCCCGGGTTTTATCAGCCGGATCAAAGAGGGGGAATTTGCCAGGGCCATCACCAAAATCTGGGAGAAAAACAGCCTGCCGGCGGTCTGCGGCCGTGTCTGCCCCCAGGAGATGCAATGTGAAGGCCAGTGCATTCTGGGCAAAAAAGGAGAGCCGGTGGCCATCGGCAACCTGGAAAGATTTGCCGCGGACTACGCCCGCAACAGAGGGGAGTGCGAACTGCCCGTACAGGCCGAGCCCACCGGAAAACGCGTGGCCGTGGTGGGTTCCGGTCCGGCCGGATTGACCGTGGCCGGCGATTTGACCCTGAAAGGCCACAGCGTCACGATCTTTGAGGCCTTTCATAAACCCGGCGGGGTGCTGGTTTACGGCATTCCCGAATTCCGTCTGCCCAAGGACATCGTTTTCGCCGAAGTGGCGGCCCTGGGCGACATGGGGGTCAAGCTTGAACTCAACCAGGTCATCGGCCGGACCATCACGGTGGACGAACTGTTCGCGGATGGATACGACGCCGTTTTTCTGGGGGTCGGGGCAGGACTGCCGCGGTTCCTGAATGTACCCGGCGAGAACCTGATCGGCGTCTATTCCGCCAATGAATATCTGACCCGCTCCAACCTGATGAAGGCCTACCGCTTTCCGGAATACGACACCCCCGTTATCAAGGGCAAACATGTCATTACCCTGGGGGCTGGAAACGTGGCCATGGATTCGGCGCGCACGGCCCTGCGGCTGGGCGCGGAAAGTTCCAGCATCGTCTATCGCCGTTCCCGGGAGGAAGTGCCGGCCAGGTCTGCGGAAGTCCACCATGCCGAGGAAGAAGGCGTTCAATTCCATTTTCTGACGGCTCCGGTGAAATTCCTGGGCAATGAAAAAGGGCGGTTGACTGGAATGGTCGGTCTGAAAATGGAACTGGGGGAGCCGGATGAATCCGGGCGCCGACGGCCGGTGGCCGTCAAAGGCTCCGAATTCGAAATGCAATGCGACCTGGCCATCATCGCCGTGGGCGCCAACGCCAACCCCTTGCTGACCGGTTCCACGGAAGGCCTGAAGCTGAACAAATGGGGGTATATCGTGGCGGATGAGGCCAGCGGCAAGACCAGCCGCAAGGCGGTCTGGGCGGGCGGCGACATCGTCACCGGATCGGCCACGGTCATCCTGGCCATGGGCGCCGGTCGTAAGGCCGCCGACTCCATGCATGATTATCTGACCAGAGGCTGGTAAATCGGCTCAGGTTCCGAACAGCAAGAGCAATCGAGGCCGCGCCGTCCGTTTTCCCGTTCCGGGCGGCCTGTGGCGGCGCAGCTTCCGTTTGCCTGAATTGGTTTCGCTTCCCTGCGCAACGCCCTTGCGCACGACCTGACCCTGAAAACCGGGTTTCTAACCGGACTGCATGAAAAGACGCTATCACAGGGTTCTGACCATCGCCGGCTCGGACAGCGGCGGCGGCGCCGGCATCCAGGCGGATCTGAAAACCATAGCTGCCCTGGGCTGTTACGGCCTGTCAGTGATTACCGCCGTCACGGCCCAGAACACGACCGGTGTCACGGCGGTTCACGCGGTTCCCGGTGATATCCTGGCAGCCCAGCTAACGGCGGTTTTGACCGATATGGGCGCCGACGCCGTCAAGATCGGCATGCTGCTTTCCCCGGAAGCCGTCCGCATTATCGCCGATGGCCTTTCCCATTCACCCCTTCCGCCGATTGTGCTGGATCCGGTCATGTCCGCCCAGAGCGGAGGTCAGCTGCTTCATGATGACGCCCTGGAGGTCTTGAAAACATTCCTTCTACCCAGGGTCCATGTCCTCACTCCCAATCTGCCCGAGGCGGAACGACTATTAAACAGGAAGATCAGGACCGCAGGCGACATGCCCCGGGCGGCCCGGGATCTGGCCGGCTTCGGCAGCCGGAACATCCTGTTGAAAGGCGGCCATCTGGAAGCGGATCAGTGCGTTGACTGGCTGTATCTGGTGGAGGAAAACCGGTTGCTGGAGTTTCCGGGCGAGCGGGTGCAAACCCGAAACGATCACGGCACCGGCTGCACCCTGTCCGCCGCCGTGGCCGCCCTGCTGGCCAGGGGCGAATCCGTTGCGGCTGCCGTGGCCGGAGCGAAACATTTTCTCACCAAGGCCCTGAAGGCCGGCGAATCCTATCGGATCGGTCGTGGCCGCGGCCCCCTGCATCATTTTCATGCCTACTGGTAGCGGTCATTCATCCCATCCCTTCGCCACGGGAGATCCGTGCCGGAAGGAGTGGACGCCCTTGGGTAGGTTTATGAAAAGCCTTTCCTGGCGCGGCAGACATCGGCCCACCTGGTGGGCGGCGGGCAGTTTTTCCCGCAAGGATTCGAAAACATCCGGCTTGCAGGCAAACAGCAATTCATAGTCCTCGCCCCCGGAAAGCACCGTCGCGAGAGGGTCGGCCTTGTATTTCCGGCAATAGGAGATCAATTCCGGAGCCATATCCTGACGGGAAAGGCACCATTCGATGGAGATATTCGAGGCTTCGGCGATGTGGCCGGCATCGCCGCTCAGGCCGTCGCTGATATCGGTAACGCAGGCCACACCGTGGTCGGCCAGAATCTCCGCCGCATCGAAGCGCGGCCGGGGGATTTTGAAGCACCGGACCAGCTGGGGAAAATCCGGATCGTTGCGGATCAGCAGGTCCAAGCCGGCCCGGGCCAGGCCCAGGGGGCCGGTACAGTAAAGTCCGTCTCCGGGGAGTGCTCCCGACCGGCGTGGAAACCCATCCGGCCGGCCTTCGCCGACGGCGAACAAATCCAGGGCCAGGCGATCTCCGGCGGAAATGTTGCCGCCGCCCAAAACGCATCCATACCGCCGCAGGGCCTGACCGATTCCAGTGTACAGTTCCTCGGCGGTTCTCCCGGAAACATATGGTGCCAGCGTTAAATTGATGAACAGGCCGACCGGTTTCGCAAAACAGGCCGCCAGATCGCTCAGGGTAACGGCAACCGCTTTTTGACCGATTTCCCCGGGTGTCTGCCAGTCCAGGCGGAAATGAACCCCTTCCCGCTGGGTGTCCGTGGTGATCACCGGTGAGCGCAAGGCGGACAACAGGCAGGCGTCATCGCCGGGGGGGATGCGCAAGACGTTGTCATCCGTGGGACATCCGGCCGAAGCGAGTTCCAGCAGTTTTCGGATCAGGCCGAATTCATCGCTCCAGGGGGCATCGATTCTGTCCCGGGAGGGGCAGCCGCAGGATGCGGCCATTTGTCGAACGGAAGCGTTTCCGGCCATCCGGTTGCTTGCGGCGACACCGGCGGCGCCATGGACGAGATATCGGGCCGCCCGTTCCGGATTCATCACGCCCGCGATGACCACCGGCAACCGGTACCGCTTGGAAATGGCACCCGGGCTGGCTGCGCCGGTGTCGGAGGATCCGACTTCCAGATAGTCATAGGCCGTAAGGATGTCCGCTGCGTCTTCCGTTTTTTCCAGCGAATAGCCGACAAGGGCGCCAGGACCCAGCAGGGCACGAATTTCATCCGGATGTTCCGGTTTCGCTTGCAGATGCACACCGTCGGCCTCCAGGGCTTTCGCCAGCATCACATTGTCCTGAACCACAAACGGAATCCGGTTGCAGCGGCACAGATCCCGAACCGCCATACCTTCCCGCAAGTGGCGGCAGGAACCATCCGGCTGGTTGTACCGGATCATGGTAGCGCCGGCTGTAAGCGCCGCCGCCACCTGCCGAAGCAGGGTCCCGTGGCCGCCCTCTCCATCGGTGACGTAGATGAAACGCAGGTGGGTGGTGTTTTGAAAGCTCATGGCGCTATCGGTAATCGAAGAATTCCGCCCATTCCTGGAAACGATCGGCCTTGTCCTGGCCGAAGGGGAGCAACGAGGCGATGACCTGGGCCAGTGTTTTTTCCTCTCCGCCGGAAGCGGAATCCTTGGAATAAAACTTGTCGGCGAAACAGACGATCTTCTCTTCCAGCGACACCGGCAGCATGTCCCGGGCGGGCAGCGGCAAGCGATACCGCCGGATTTCCTCCGCCGTGATACCAACGCCCACATGACGTTCACAGACCAGCGCGTGGCGGGGAAAGCCCCGTTTATCCATCTCCAGGCGTCCCAGATAGCCATGGGCCACGTAACGGTGGGCGCCGTGGCAGCCGATTTTGCTCGCCCGGGTATAGACAATGCCGATATCATGAAGCAAGGCCGCCTCATGGATGAAAGGGATATCCGGCTGCAAATGCCGGACCCGTTCCGCGATGGCGACGGCCTTTTCAGCGACCTGCTCACTGTGGCGCACCAGAATGGCATGGGCTTTCGAACCCGGCCGATAATAGTCCTCGATCAATTCGTATGGATTCATCATCTGTCGAAAGCCGTTACATGGGGCCGGACTGCCGGCCCCTTTGATGGCGTTATCTCTTCAGGGAAAGGAGCGCACCCTCGATGAACGGGTCGATTCCGCCGTCCAACACCTGGTTGACATTGCCGACTTCCAGATTGATCCGATGATCCTTCACCAGCTGATAGGGATGCAACACATAGGATCGGATCTGGCTTCCCCAGGCGATGTCATCCTTGCTGTCATGCAGGGCCTGCATCTTTTTATCCTGTTTTTGCTGCTCGCTCTGATACAGACGGGACCGCAGTACTTTCATGGCCAAATCCTTGTTGCGATGCTGGGATTTTTCCTGCTGGCATTGCACGACGATACCGGTGGGCAGGTGGGTGATCCTGACGGCGCTGCTGGTCTTGTTCACGTGCTGTCCGCCGGAGCCGCTGGCCCTGTAAACGTCGATGCGCAGATCCTTTTCTTCTATGTTGACGACGATTTCCTGGTTCAATTCCGGATAGACAAAAACCGCTGCAAAAGACGTATGGCGTTTCCCGCTGGCGTTGAAAGGGGAAATCCGCACCAGCCGATGCACGCCTGTCTCCATTTTCATATATCCGAACGCATAATCACCGCTCGCGGTGAAGGTCACGCTTTTGATCCCGGCTTCATCGCCGGGTTGCAGGTCGATGAGACTCAGTCCATAGCCTTTGCGATCAACCCAGCGCGTGTACATCCGGAACAGCATTTCCGCCCAGTCCTGGGAATCGGTTCCCCCCGCTCCCGCATTGATGGACACAATGGCGTTGCTTTGGTCATGTTCACCGTCCAGCATCAAATTCAATGAAAACCGCTGAATTTCGCTGGAGATACGCCTCAATTCGGCGCCGACCTCCTGGATCGTTGCGTCATCGGCTTCCTCCACGGCCAGTTCCAGGAGCATGCCGGCTTCATCCAGGTCCTTGTTGAGCCTGTTCCAGGCCGAAACCTTGGATTCGAGGACGGTACGTTCCTTCAGGATGTCTTTGGTCTTTTCCGGCTGGTCCCAGAAGCCTTCCCGGGCGGTCATGGCCTCGATTTCCTTCAGCCGTTTTTCCTTGGCAGGCAGGTCAAAGACAGCCTTTCAGCTGTTCCAGCTTTTCGGACGATTCTTGTATCATGGTTTTCAGATCGTGTGCCATTGGTTCGCCTCCTATGGTGTTTGACCTTTTTTTGTATATCGCCACACGAGAAAAAGCAATACGATAGCCAGACAACCAGCTGCAAAAACATCACCGAAGCGCGAATACACCGTTTTATCCCGGATCAGGGGCATTGGTCGGGTCAAGGCGGCGTCTTCAAACAAGGCGGTCGCTGCGGTAATGCGGCCGATCGGATCGATGAAGCCGCTGATCCCGGTATTGGCGGCCCGGGCCAGGGACCTTCTGTTTTCCACCGCCCGGAAAAGGGCCATGGAAAGATGCTGATAGGGGGCGCCGGTTTTTCCGAACCAGGCATCATTGGTGATATTGATCAGCAGGTCGGCCTGGTTGTCGGCCATGGAGCGGGAAAGCTCCGGAAAGATGATTTCAAAACAGATCTGAACGCCGAGCCTGTTGCCGGACCAGTGGAGGGTCGCCCCTTTTTTCCCGCCCCGGAAATCTCCTACCTGGGCCACCAGTTTTCCGAGAAACGGAAACCATTTTTTCAGGGGCACGTATTCACCATATGGAACCAGATGGACTTTGTCGTATTTCTGGAGGGGCCGGCCGGCGGGATCCATCAGGTAGGCGCTGTTATAATATTCGAGCCGGCCGATCTCCCGTATGAAGGAAGGGCTCCCGATGAGAAAATACGTTCCGATGTCGCGGATTCCATTCTGAACCAGCCAGGTGAGTTTTGTCGCGTGGGGCGCCAAAAAATAAAACGGCGTCGCCGTTTCCGGCCACACGATCAAATCCGGTTTTTCCGCTGCCGCCCGGCGGGACAAGGATAGATATTTCCGAACGGTGGCGGCCTGGAAAGCCGGATCCCATTTGACCGACTGGTCGATGTTGCCCTGGATCACGCTGATGGTTTTTTGGGCTGCTCCCGCCATCCGGGCCTCCAAGAACCCGATCCGATGATTGCCGTAGGTCCAGGCGGCGACGGCGGCGGACAGGAAGGCCACGCCCGTGAACACGGCCGTTTTCCGGGCCACGGCGTTTCCCTGCCAATCCCTGCGAAACCAATACATGACCAGCAGGAAAAGCGCGGCGTTGGCCATGACGATCAGAAAGGATACACCATATACGCCTGTCAGGTCGGCCAGCTGGATCAGCGGCAGGACCTGATATTGGGAATACCCCAGGCATCCCCAGGGGAAACCGCTCAGCAGGTAGGTGCGGATCCATTCAAGCGCCGTCCACAGCGCCGGAATGAAAAAAAGGAATCCTGCAGTCGGGCGGGGCCAGAACCGGCAACAGAGATAGGCAAACCCGGCCCAATACAGCGCCAGATAGAAACACAATAAGACCAGCAGCGACACGCTGACAACGGCGGGCAGCTGGCCGTAGAGGGTCATGGTTCCAACCAGCCAGTACAAGAGCGTCAGATAATGGGAAAGCCCGGCGATCAGGCCCAGGGAGAATCCCCGGGCCGCTGTAGCCTTGCGAAAGCTGAGCAGCAGCGGAACCAGCGCCAGCCATGCAAGCCCGTAACCGTCCGCCCGGGGGAAAGCCAAGGTGAGGAGGAGTCCGCTGCCGATTGCCGATAAAACCGCTTTTCGATTCATGTCTGTACGATACCCGATCCCGCTGGTGAAAATGGCGTCCATGCGCATCCTTCCCATACGGGAATGCCGTTTTTTTTGCAAGACCGGCATGGCGGGTCGCTGTGAAATCCATTTGAGTTTTACACCCGGTTATGATATTCTTTTTAAACAATTACCATTCCAAAGAAAATTCGGTGCACGATATTTGCTCCTGGCATTTCGTTCGTTTCCCAAGACCAGTTGATTCGAATCAGGCACATAACGGTTGACTGGCATTTCCGATAATCCATCCGAAAGGAAAAAACAACACGGGGTGAGCTGATGAGTGAGATCTCCAGAAACAGCAGCGGGATTGTCGTCAAACCCGGAAAAGATATTGTGGCCTCCATGGCAAACGAATTCAGGTCGGAACTCTACAATCTGGTGCAGGAAGGCCCGAAGGAGCTGATCGTCGATCTGGAGGGCGTGGCCATCATCGATTCGGTGGGCATCGGCGTCATGATCGCGACGCATAACTCCCTGAACAAGGTCGGCGGGAAGCTGAAAATCATCCATGCCGAAAAGAATATCTATGATTTGTTCAGCACGATGCGGCTCAACCGGCATTTCACGGTGGAAGGCGACGGCTGATCAGGTCGGATCGGAGGGGGCCGGGGCCGACGGTTTCCCGCGCAAGTTCGCACCGGGTAACCGGCAAAAAGAATTTTCGGACGCTCGGCGCAAAACCGGGCATGCCGCCCCGGGCGTCCGTGTCAGGAATTGATTACATCGGATTCCTTTGCCTTTTCCGTCCGGTCTTCCGTTGCGTGTGTTTCTTCGATCAGTTGCATGGCCGGGTCATTGTTGCCGCCGAGCAACAACGGATGGTTGCCCTCCAGCTGCAAAAATTTGAATTTGGCCAGCTCCATTTCCATATTCATGGCGCGCAGCTTCAATTTATACTGCAGGTAAATCCAGAAAAAGACAACGGAAACGACGATGCCGGAAACGATGGCGGGTATCCACCAGTAACGGGTCAGCCAAGTCATGGCGACACCACCGGTATATTTTACGATTTCAGGAATATACCAGAAAAGAAAAATGACAATGATGGAGAGCAGCATAAACCAGATGATGTTGATCTGGCTCAACCGGTTCAGGGCGGCCACAAATTTTCCCGGGGCTTCGGCCGGTTCGTTCTCGCCGGGATCCACCGCCTGAAAATAGGCTTTGGTGAGCAGCAGGACCAGAAACGCAATCCCGATGGGCACGCCCACGGAAATGAGAATCCAGGCTTTCCAGGGAAACGGGATGATCTCCTCGACTTCTTTCACCAGAAGATAGGTCTGTTGGTTCACAACGCTGCCGTAAGTATTGAAGGCCACCCGTTCGTTCGGTTTTAGTTTTTCCGGATTATGGATATACGTCTGGGCCATTTCCTGGGTAATGGGCGTTTCGGTGCGTTTTACCACATCCTGCTGATAGGCCAGGGTGAGCAGGATGATCAACAGTTCAAGGGCGCACACGGCGATGGCGATAATTTTCAATATGCCGTCACGATCCTTGTCATGGATGATTTTTTTCATGTCGTTCCTTACGCACCGCTTCTCGCGGCGCAGCTGCTTTTAGGGGCAGGGTTGTCATGGTTCCATTTCGGACATGGGGCATTTTACCGGGGAATACGCGGTTGTCAACCGATATTCATCCGCATCCAGCTTATCCAATTTCTCCATCAGTTTTTCCGCAAAGATGTCCATATCGAACAGAATGTCCCGGTAACTGTCGAAATAGAGAAATTGTTTGATCAGCAAGGTGAATTCCCGGGGAAAACGGATACCGTGCTCTTGACCGATTCTCACGATTTCCAGCAGGAAATCCTCCGGGGCCGGCAAGGTCCCGGGTTCGCGGACCGGATCCCAATCTTCGGATATATCGGTTGATTGATACAGGGCTTTCAAGTCGTCGGCAAGCCGGACGGTATCGACTTTTTTCTTGGTCATGCCGATGGCCGCCATGGCCCGGGCCATCAGCGGAATATCGCCCGTGATCATGGACGTCAACAGGGAGCTGACTCCCTCCCGGGTTCTTCGGGAAATATGGCCGACGATTCCGAAGTCGATAAAACCCACGCGTCCGTCCGCGAGGACCAGCAGGTTGCCGGCATGTAAATCGGCATGAAAGAGCCGGCAGGCGGTGACACTGTCCAGCCAGGTGCTGAAGGCCGCGTTCAGAATAGCGTGGGGCCGATCCGTGGATTCCAACAATTGCTTTCGGTCGGTCACGGGGATGCCGTCGAGGCGCTCCAGGGTCAGGACGCGCTTTGTGGCGGCATGGGAAAAAATCCGGGGGGTCACCACCGCCGTATTGCCGGTATCCTTCAGGTAGTCCGCAAAAATCTGGATATTCTCCGCTTCCTTTTTAAAGTCGCATTCTTCCATCACCGTTCGGCGGATTTCCGCGAGAATTCCCGAAAGGGAAGCGTGCTTCAGGCCAGGTACCAGGAATTCCAACAAATTAGCCGCAAAAAACAGAAAATTGAGATCCGTTGTCAGGGTCTCCCGGACCCCGGGGCGTTGAATTTTTATCACCGCGTTTTCACCGCTCACCAGGCGGGCGGCGTGAACCTGTGCAATGGAGGCGGAGGCCAGGGGGGTGCTGGAAATAAAGGAAAAAATATCCTCCATGTACCGGTTTCCGAGTTCTTTTTTCAGGATTTTTTTTATCTGCGCAAAGGGTACGGGCTCGGTACGGTCCAGACAGCGTTGAAATTCCTTCACATAGTTTTCAGGGAAAAGGGATGGAGAACTGGCGATGAATTGTCCCAGCTTGATATACGTCGCTCCCAGGCGCTCGAAGGCTCTGCGAAGGAGCACCGGTGAAGGCGGCCGGTCCTGAAGAACATAATCCAGGCCGGTTTTGACAAGAGCGCCCGCTGTCTGGCGGATTCTTTTGAAACCGTTGATACCCAGGGATACGGCGGATGGAATTTCTTGGTAAAGCTCCTGAAGCATTTCAATCCCGGTTGACAAAAAAAAGGAATTGCCGCTATCGGCAATTCCCTGATGCTATACATTTTTTATATGTCTTGGCAAGAGGGTTCGACGGCTGAAACCGTCTGGCCCATCAGTGCAATGTCACCTTTCCGTTGGTTGGATGCAGCAGCCATTCAGCTGTTTCGATGAATTGCGTGAGGGCTTGGTTGAACTGACGAAGGCTGTGATGGAGGGCCTGGTGCTCGGCGGCGATTTTGTTCAGGGTCGTTTCGCGTTCCAGAAATTCGGCATAGGCGCGGAGAATGGCCTTGTCAACGGTGGGCATTTCCCCGAAGGCCACTTCCAGCAAATAATCACCGGTGCCGTGATCAGGATCGTAGGCGCAGCCGGTGACGGTTCCACTGACGGATATTTTATCCACATGGGCGGCGACTGGCATGGGGATGTCCCAATTCATGGTGGTGCCAACTCGACATGGTTCCGTCACCCGCAAGATGGCTTCTCTTTCCGTCAATCGAACGATGGTTTTGTCCATGATGCTTTTCCCGGACATTCCGATCAGGTCCGGTTACTCCCTGAATAAGATTCGTTGATAATCCGAACCGCGATTCTGTCCGGGTCAACCCGATAGGATTGACTCCAGATCATCCGGGTCAGTTCAAGGATTTTATCGGTTTCAGCCGTCGCTTCCGTTCCGGCAGCCGGGTTGTTCTTTGAAATGCCTTCCCGGTGGCAAAGATTCAAGCCCTGGTCCATTTTTCCTCCTGCACCATGTGCCGGCGACGTTGCCGGCATTTGACAAGGTTGCCCTCTTGGTGAATCGTGTGCGAACAATGTTTGCATACTCGATTATCGTATGCGTGTCAAACAAAATCCATGTAACAAATGAAAGGTCGCCCATAAATTACAGCCCGGGCGCTACAAAAGTATTGACCGGATCCAAGCCGGCTGGATATGACCAAGTTGCCAGGGAATCAAGAAAGGAATCGGATCATCGCAAAGATACTTGCCATGGGGATTGCATGCTTTTTCGTCTGGATACCGGTCATGGCGGCCCAGGCGCTGGAATACCGTTTGGGCGGGGAAATTTACAACCGGTTTTATCAGGATGACCATTTCTGGGACAGCGGGAACCGTGAATTCAACCGCCGCGAGGTGTATAATATCGTTACGGCAGCGCCCAGTCTGAGCCTCGCTGCCGGAAAAATGCTGACCGGATATCTGCAGGCGGACATGGAGTGGACTCATTTTTTCGACCCGGAGCCGGAGGATGTGCTGGAACTCCGGCTTACAAACGCCTATGCGAATTTGTCCATGGGCAACTTCCTGGTTTCCGCCGGCAAGATGTTCCTCCAGCTCGGCAAGGGGCTGCTGATCGCCAACGAAGAACCGACCGTCATCCTGCAGTACGAAGCCGCCCGGAAGTATTATCTGAACATTACCGCCGCCCAGGTATTGACCTCATCACCCATGGCCGCCCTCACTCTTGGATACCGCCCGGGATTTTTGGAAAAAATCGAATGTTTCGGGGTTTTTTTCCAGGACCGGGACGACGGTTTTGCGGAAATGCTCAATAATACCTTATGGTTTGACGGGTTGAGGAGCGAAGGTGGGATTTGCTGGCTGGGCTTGAACCTGGATTTCTTTGTCAGCGATCTGGTGGTTTCCGGTGTGGCCATGCTGGAAAAGGGCAAGCTGGATGTGACCAGCGGCGTGCGAAAGGCGTCTTTCGATATATCCGCATATCTGCTGGATATGAGCCTGGATTATAACGTCACCGATCGGATATCGGCCGGGGTGTTTTTTTTTCTGGCCAGCGGTGACAACCGACTGCGGGAGGAAGAGGTGACCGCTTTCGTATCCCCCCTGCCCTTCAATCCCCGGGGGGCGATTTTTTTTGACCCGGGATTTGTGGCTCTGGATTTGGATCAGGAGGAGATCTTGTGGCCGGGCGGCGTGACCATGGCCGGGGCCGTCGTCCCCGGAGCCCGGCTGAGCCTGCAGCTCCTGGAACCGCTTTCCGTTGACTGGATGGTGGCGACCTATTACCCGGAACAGAAACCAGCGCGCGATCGGGACTGGTATGGCTGGGAAACGGACCTGCTGTTGACCTATCGGTGGAGTGATTCCAAACGCTTGTTTTTCGAGGCGGACTGGTTCAGCCATGGAAATTATTTCAGACGTCTGGAGGACGAAATTCCGGAAACGGCCACCAGAATCCTGGCCGGTTTCCATCTGGTTTTTTAATCCGGATGATAACTTTTTCCTAGAAAACGTGTTAGATACAGCAGATGAGCATGGATGCGGATGTCATACAGATGCTGGAATTTCAGGCCGGCAACCAGCGCGCCTTCCAGGTTTTGTTTGACAAATACCGGAAAAGGATCATCCATTTTTGTTACCGGTTTTGCGGGGATCCGCTTCGGGCCGAAGAGCTGGCCCAGGAGGTGTTTTTGAACGTCTACAAGGGGGCTGCCGATTACCGGCCGACGGCCAAGTTTTCCACATGGCTGTTTCAGATCGCGACGCATGCCTGCCTGAACGAACTGCGCAATGCTGGGTACCGGCAACGGATCGATTCCCTGGATGCGCCGATGGTGACAAGTGACGGCGAAGCGCGGCCCCGGGAAATCCGCGATCTTTCCGGGCCGCCGGATGAGGTGTTGGAACAGCGGGAACGGGAGGCGCTGATCCAGCGAGCGCTTATGGAATTGCCGGAAAAACAAAGAGCGGCCCTTTCGTTGCGGGTGTTGAACGGATTTTCCTATCAGGAAATCGGAAGTCAGATTCATTGTTCGGAAAATTCCGTAAAAACCCTGATCCATCGCGGCCGGCAACAGTTGAAGCGATTTTTTCAACAACTGGAACAGAGAGGCGACGCGGCATGACATGTCCGTATGATAAATGGCTATCCCGGTATATGGACGGCGAGCTTTCGGAAGAGAAGAACACGCAAATCCGGATCCATATGAATACCTGCGATGCCTGCCGCAGGGAATTCGACGTGCTGGCGGGACTGGATGCCCGGCTTCGGTCGCTGCCTGAAATCGAACCATCGGAGGGGTTTGAGCGCGCATTTTGGAAGAAGGTGGCGGAATGGGAGGAAAGCCGCGCGAAACGAAAGGGCTGGGCGGTCTTTGGACGCTTCTGGTCACCGGTCCTGGCCGGCGCCCTGGCGATGGCGGTGGTCGTTTTGGGGATTCAGTTGTTCAGCCGGGGCACCCCCGTCCCATCATGGGAGGAGATGATGATGGCCGAGCAGATGGAGTTTCTGTTGGATTATGATCTCGTTCGCCACCTGGAAATGCTGGAAAACTGGGAGGCCATCAACCAGGTCGCCGAGTCGTCATGATGCGAATTCTGGCCTGGATCATGGGGTTGCTTTTATGGATCGGTACGCTCCGGGCGGGGGCGGAGGAAAAGACGGACCGGCAACCGGACGACATCAGCCGGGAAGACCTGGAAATCATCCGGGTCATGGAGACCCTGGAGCTGATGGAAATAGCGGACCAGATGGAGCTGCTCAACGATATGGAAATCGTGATCGATGAAGAAAGAAAGGAAAATGATGAAGAATAACTTCATTTTCTGGCTGTCGATCCTGCTGGGTCTCATGGCCGCCAATCTGCGGGCGGAAACCGCGGCTGTCGAAGCGGTGCCGCCGGCGGCGGTCGAAAAATGGCGTGACCTGACGGAGACGCAGAAAGAAACCTTGCGGGAGCGGTATAAAAAATGGGAATCCATGCCGGAGGAGGAGAAGGAGGCGCTGAAGCAGCGGATCCGCCGGTTCAAATCCCTGCCCGAGGAAGATCAGAAGCGGATCAAAGCCAATTTGGATCGGTATCGGAAATTATCTCCCGAGGCCCGGGCCGGATTGCAGCAGCGCTATAACCGCTGGAAAGCGTTGCCGCCGGCCCAAAAACGCCAGATAAAGGAAAATTATCAAAAATTCAAACGGATGAACATGGAACAGCGACGGCAGGTGTTCCAGCGCCTGCAGAAATGGAAAAGAATGACTCCCTCCCAGCGGCAGGCGGTGCGCGAGAATATTCAGCAATACAGAAAGCGCCGGAGCCCATGACAATAGCTGTTTGTTATGACGCCGTCATTGTCGGCGCCGGTCCCGCCGGCTCCTTGACGGCATACCATCTGGCCCGGAACGGACTGCGGGTCGTGATTCTCGAGAAAAAAAAACTGCCGCGCTACAAGCCGTGCGGCGGCGGACTGACCGCCCGCGCTTTGTCCAGCCTACCCTTCGGTATCGAGACCGTGATTGAAGATTATACCCGCCAGCCGAACCTGTTGTATCGCAATCGGTTGGTTTTTCGGCAGGACCTGGACCGGCCGGCCATTGCCATGGTGATGCGCGACAGGTTCGACGCCTATCTTGCGGCCAAGGCGGTTGAGGCCGGCGCTGAGGTGAGGGACGCCACGGCGTTTCGTGCTGTTTCCGGAGGAGCCGGAAAGCTGTCCGTTCGAACCGATCGGGGTGATTGGAAAACAAGGATCATTGTCGGTGCCGACGGTGTCCACAGCCGGGTGGGACGCCAGCTGGGCTTGTGTCCGGAATATCGCACCATGACGGCGGTGGAAGGGGAGTGTTATTACGGGAAGGCGGACCTGCCGGTCCGGTACAGGGGTGCGGTGCATTTCGATTTCGGCGTTCTGCCGAAAGGGTATGGCTGGGTTTTTCCGAAACAGAACCACCTCAGCATCGGTGTCGTCACCCTGGGACGCCACCGGCAAAGCCTCTTCCAGGATTTCCATGCCTATCTGGAATTGAAAGGCCTTTCAGCGGGCGTCCGCGTCCATCCACTGCGGGGGCATTTGATTCCCTTTGCGCCCCGGGGCGGCAACCTGTATGCCGACCGGCGGGGTCTCCTGGTGGGGGATGCGGCCGGTTTTACGGATCCCCTGACCGGCGAGGGTATTTATTATGCCGTCCGCGGCGCCGCCATTGCAGCGGAACATATCCGGAAAGCCCTTGACAACGGTTATGATCAGCTGCCATCGTATACCTCCGCCATCCAGCAGGCGTTCGCGCCGGATTTGATCCGCGCCGAGCGCATGTCACGGTTTATCTATCATTGCCCGAAAATGACAAAAATTCTGCTCCACCATAAGGGCGATATCATCGGCCGCTGTCAGCTCGACATCATTACGGGCCGGAAGACCTATCGCCAGCTGTTTCGGCAGATCCTGAGCTTTTGGCGCCGGGAGTGGTGGCAGCTGGTTTGACAACATGTAAAAATTTCCGTCGCGTCCCCGTCCGGCCAGCTTCTCATCCCTGATAAGCGCCCGGCGGAACAATCACTTTTTGTTCCAATGCCTTGAAAGGCGGCCGGGACATTTTGGACATTGGCATATTCATTGCTCCTTGATTTCAGCAGCAACAGCGTCTTCGCATTTTCAGAATCAGAAACCATCGGGTGAAAAAGCGGAGCATGCCATGAAAACATTTCTCAACCTGATCCAGGAAGTGCTGGATCCGGGATGTTGTCATCGCTGCGGCGGCTGCGTGGCGTTTTGCGCGGCCGTCAATTTCGGCGCCCTGGCGATGGGGGAAGATGGAATCCCTTTCTACAAGGATAAGGATAAATGCATTGAATGCGGTTTCTGCTACAGGATTTGCCCGGAGATCGATGCACTCAGGGAAGAAACCCGGCAGCGGATTTCCTGGAGCCCGCCCCTGGGACGGATCCTGGATGTGACGGTAGCCCGGGCCAGGGACGCCGGTCTCCGCGTTCACGCCGGGGGCGGAGGGGTCGTTACGGCGCTTTTATTGCATCTGTTCGATATCGGCCGTATCGACGGCGCCATCGTCACAAAGGTGGTTGCGCCCTTTACCTGCAAGCCCTGGCTGGCCAGAACACGACAGGAAATCATCGAGGCCGGTGGATTTCATTTCGACGCTTCGCCCGGCGTGTCGCTTTTCGGGGAAAAATATGCCAGCTATCCGCCGTATCTGGAATTGATCGCGCCCATGGCCAAACAGAATCTGCGGCGGATAGCGTTTGTCGGCCGTCCTTGTCAGATTGAAACCTTGCGCCGGATGGAAACCCTCGGTGTTGTGCCTTCGGAAGCCATCAAGTACTATATCGGTCTTTTTTGCATGGGGAATTTCCGGTTCGGGGCGGATGAGCAGGAGAGGCTGGAGAACATCGGAGGATTCAACTGGGCGGATGTGCGGAAAATCAATTTCAAGGAGGGACTCCAGATTCATCTGAACAACAGAGAAGTAAGGGTGATTGACATCCACCAGCTGAATTTCATGAAACGGTATGCGTGCCTGCATTGCGGTGATTATGCCGCCGAGTTTGCCGACATCTCCTGCGGCGGCATGGGGTCGGCCGAGGGCTGGACCAGCGTCATCATCCGGACCGCCGTGGGCAGAGCGATTGTCGCCGATGCGGCCGAGGGTGAACTGGAACTGTTCAGCCAATCGAAAAATCAGGAGGTGGCGCACCGGGCGTTGAGTAAAATCCGCGTCATGTCCGACAGAAAGAAAAATATGGCCAGGCAGAATCGGATGGAGCTGCTGGAAAAACCAACAGCAGAGTAATAGGGAATCACCCCCAGCGCTTGAGAATGAACTGTCTGCTTTCCAGGTATTCCATCATGACCTCGACACACTGGGTCACCGTCAGCTCGTCGGTTCGCAGATGAATTTCCGGTTTCTCCGGAGGCTCATAAGGCGCGCTGATCCCCGTGAATTGAGGAATGGCTCCCGTGCGGGCCATTTGATACATTCCTTTGGGATCCCGCTTTTCACATTCCTCCAGCGGGCAATCCACAAACACTTCGATAAAGGAACCGTCGCCCTTACTCAGCGCGCGCGCCATGTTGCGATCTGAAATATAGGGCGAGATAAATGCGACCATATTGATCATCCCGGCATCGCGGAGAAGACCAGCGACTTCGCCGATACGACGGATGTTCTCTTCCCGGTCGGTGGGCGAGAAACCAAGATCCTTGTTCAACCCATGCCGGATGTTGTCACCATCCAGAATATAGGTGTGGCAACGGCGGGCATGCAGAACGCTTTCCAGGGCGACCGCCAGGGTGGATTTTCCGGAGGCCGGCAAACCCGTGAACCAGAGGGTGAAACCCCGATGTCCGTTCAGGCGCTCCCGATCGGCACGATGAATCTGGCCCATGTGCCAATGTACATTCGTCGACGAAATACCGTTCATGGCTGGTGCCTCCATTTGCTGATGGTTATGACGCCCACAGACCGACTGTTTTTTTCGCTCCGCGGCGATATCTGTCGGTATCGCAGGCGTAAGCATGATGGTTTTTGATTTGTCTGCAACCAATCCTGCAATAGCGATGCCATCTTCAATAGGAGGGCCGGTCGCGGCAGGGTACTGTAACTGATTTCATTTTCAATCGCCGGATCCGGCCGGCTGTTCGGCCGGAGGCATCCAACCTGTCGGACATTTTTACGATATGTCAAGATCAGCTCCTGCTGCCATGTAAAAAAATCCGATCACCCCGGGCATCCGACGAGGATGCCGGATTGATAATGACAATAAATATTTTGAATCCAGCAAGATAAAACCGCGGGCGGCAGTATTTTTGCTGGCATTGTATTTGCTAATGTTTCCGTCTAGCACAATTGCCGGCTGCCGCGGATGACATCCTTGCGCGTCATCGTCGTTCAACCTGCTGAAGTCTCAGCGGTTGACCCGGTTCGCTGTTTTCAGGATAATTAAAGGAGCTCCGTGATGCAGTCGGGGTATGAACTTATTCAAAAGCAGTTCTTTTTTCGCAAAGAACTGATGGAGCGGGTCGGCTGGTTCATCCGCCTGCGCTGGCTGTTCATTGTTGCCGGGGTTTTGGGCAGTGTGGGCGGCCATTTTTTTTGGCCGCCGATTCCGCTCCGTTGTTTGTTGAGTATCTTTCTGTTTATCGCGGGATACAATCTTATTTTTTTCCTGTTGTATTTGGGATTGAACACCTGCCGGCCGACGGATGAAAAGGCCTATGTTCTTTTTGCAAACTGCCAGATCGGTTTTGATCTGTTGGCGCTGGGATGGATGATCCATTTCACCGGAGGA
The DNA here is from genome assembly GCA_049320885.1 of Thermodesulfobacteriota bacterium. GTDB lineage: Bacteria > Desulfobacterota > Desulfobacteria > Desulfobacterales > SURF-7 > DYJD01. The sequence goes on from JBMORA010000009.1 coordinate 66,349, forward strand.
ATTCACAGCCCGTTTCTGTTTTTCATCCTTCTGCATGTGATCATTGCCGGCATTCTATTGTCTCCCGCCAGCTGTTTCATCTATGGCCTGATGATCCTGACGGTCCTTGGTCTGATCATTTATTTTCAATATATCGGCGTATTAGCTGTTCAGCCGGTTCTGTTTCACAATACCCTTGCGTCACCGAGGCCGGAGATGCCCCAGACCCTTTTTTTGTTCGCCATCGACGCTGCGTTGGTGTTGATCACGGCGGCCTTGACGACTTCCATCAAGATCGGGCTGAGAATCAAGGGCCGGGAACTGCTGATCGCTTCCAGGGACCTGGAGGCCAACAACCGCAAGCTCAATGCCCTGTATGAGATGGTGAAAGACATGGGATCGCGCACCGGACTCCAGGAATTGATGGATTCGGCCACGCGTAACGGCGTTAGGATCATGGGTGTCAAGGCCTGTGCCATCAAACTCCTGGATGACCAGCGGAAAAAGCTTCGCTTTGCCTCGGTGTACGGTCTGAGTGGTGATTATATCGCCAAGGGGGCGGTGGATGTTGAGAAGAGCGTCATCAATCGAAAAATCATCGAGGGGCAGGTGGTTGCCGTGGGTCGGATCCAGGAGCAGGACCAATTTCAGTATCCCGAGGACATCCAGAAAGAAGGGATTGCCTCCATGGTTTGCCTGCCGCTGCGGGTGGAAAAGATGATCTTTGGCGTGTTCTGCGTGTACAGCGATGTGTCCGATGCCTTTGCGGAAAGCGATATCCGCTTTTTCACCCTGATGTCCGATCTGACGGCGCTGGCCATCGAGAATCTGAGAAGCGAACTGAACAAAACCTGGTTTTTTCAGAAAACGGCCCATCAGCTGCGGTCTCCCATGAATGCGGTTCACAGCATGCTCAGGACCCTGCGCAAGAGCTCTCCGGGAAATGGCGATTTTCAACGGGAAGAAACCATTGCTCGATGCGAGAAACGGCTTGAGGTGCTCGGAACCATGGTCGGCGATTTGCTGGGTCTCGGAATCCACCGGGCAGGAAGCGATCCGAAAAAATTTCATCCGGTACATATCGGCCAAGTGGTGGAACGCTTGCTTCCCATGTATCGGACCCAGGCGGGAGAAAAAGGGATCGCCATCGAATATGCGATTCAGGAACCGTTGCCGGCCGTGATGGGCGATGACTCGCTGTTTGAGGATTTGTTCGGCAATCTGATATCAAACGCCGTTAAATATACTTCCAGGGGCGGCTTGATCGATATTGCCATTCGCACCGAAGGCTCCGGCCGAATCCGTTGGGACATCCAGGATACCGGCATCGGCATTCCGGATGAGGAGCTCCCTCACCTGTTTACGGAGTTTTTCCGGGGGCAGAACGCCAAGGCCGTCACCGAAGAAGGCACCGGTCTGGGCCTCGTGATTGTGAAAGAAATTCTGGATCAATTGAACGGGACCATTCAGGTCACCAGTACCGTCGGCAAGGGCACCTGTATGACCCTGCGGCTGCCCGCCGTGCAATAGGTGCATGATGGGGGCTGGGAATTCCGCCGCTGCCGCCGGGTCACCTGGAGTTGCGGGAATGGGTTTTGCGCCAGTCGCGTGGTGAGGTGTACTGGCCGGGAGAAAGGGACCAGATTCCGCGCCTGGCGTGGCTGGCTTCCCGCTCGGCAGCCTGATAGGGACCGAGGTCGAATCCCCGGGGCGGCCTGCCGCGGTAGACTTCGGCCAGCCCCCCGCGCACCAGTTCAAGGTTAACGATGTTGCCGGCGATGGAAACGACCGCCAACTGGCGGTTATAGGGTTCGATTCCATATCCATCCAGGACGACTTTCTGGTTCAACACCATCCGGGAAAGAAATTGACGGGCCTTTTCACCATAGGGCTGACCGGGGTTGCGTTTGCCCTTGCCGGTTTCGGGTGCGTCGATGCCCGCCAGCCGGACCTTGATTTCAACTCCATAGCCTTCCGCTTTCAGGGTGTCTCCGTCGTAGACCCGAATGACTGTCCATTCCGCGGCCGACGCCTGGACCGAAAACCAACCGCAAATCAAGAACAGCCATACTGCGACAGATCGTACCGACAACGAAAAAACTCCCGAATAACTTTAAAAAAACCATCCGGCGGACTTTCCCGGAATTCGCCTCGTCTATCGGAAAAGAGCGGGCCTGTCAAGCCCCGCAACGGCGTGAAGGGATTGGTATCGCGCAGAGGCGCAGGGCCGCAGGGAACAGAAAAAAGCAAGTGAGAATCGGGTACCGAAGCTTTGCGGAGCGATTGATGTGCAGGGAAGGGGGGTATGGTAGTTTTTGGGTACGAAAACAAAATCACTTGTAAAGACAAAATATATTGTGTAAACGGATAGGTACAACCAAGAGATGATGATGAAGGCAGAATTCACAGCAATTATAGAAGCCGCGCCTGAGGGGGGGGGCTGGGCTATTTGTCCAGAAGTGCCTGGCGCCAACGGACAGGGCGAGACCATAGAGGAAACCAAGGATAATCTTCGACAGGCGATTTAGTAGATCTTGGAGAATCGTAAGGCCGACATTTTGAGAGGGTTGCCCGATGATGCCATACAAGACACGGTGATGATCGGATGAAACGGCGAGATTTGGAACGAATGGAAATTTTTACCCCCCAACCAGTCGCTCCAACCAACGGCAGGAGCCGTTCGCGTCGGAGTGAAATTTGAGCGAAAATGGCGGCTCCTGCCCTTGGCTGAGCTTAGTGTTCGGCGAGGAAGATAACACCCATGAATTTTATAGATGAATTTATTAAAAAAGAATCTTCTGCCGGTATTACACTCATTTTTGTAACCATTCTTGCACTGTTACTTAAAAACTCTCCACTTTCACAATTATATGAAGAATTTCTTCATACACCGGTCGAAATTCGATTTGGTGCCTTACATATAAATAAACCACTTCTGCTCTGGATCAATGATGGACTAATGGCAGTGTTTTTCCTGTTGATTGGGCTTGAAGTCAAGCGCGAGTTGCTTGAGGGTCATCTGTCTTCTCTCGTCCAGGTCGCATTGCCAGGCATCGCTGCCATTGGAGGCATGGTGGTGCCCGCACTTATTTATATCTATTTCAACCAGGATGAGCCAATAGGTATGCAGGGATGGGCTATTCCTACAGCTACGGACATTGCCTTTGCTCTTGGTATTCTCTTGCTACTTGGTAAACGTATTCCTGTATCTCTAAAAATTTTCCTACTTGCTTTAGCCATAATTGATGACCTGGGCGCCATCGTTATCATTGCAATTTTCTATACTGTTAAGCTGTCCAGTTTATCAATAACGATTGCCACCATGGCCTTGGTATTTCTTGTGATCATAAATCGTATGGGCGTGGTAAAAAAAGCCGCCTACTTTATAGTTGGCTGTATACTTTGGGTCAGCGTTTTGAAATCGGGAGTGCACGCTACTCTGGCCGGCGTCGCACTGGCATTCACTATTCCTCTGCGATCGATCGATAAAAACGGTCATGAGTTTTCATTATCAAAGTCAATTGAACATGATCTGCATTTCTGGGTTGCCTTTTTTATTTTACCGCTTTTTGCATTCGCAAATGCAGGCGTTGACCTACGCCAGGTTTCTTTTGCATCGATGTCAGGTAACGTTCCTGTCGGCATTATGGCTGGACTGTTTTTTGGAAAACAAATCGGTGTATTTGTTTTCAGCTGGATAACTATAAAATTGGGGTTTGCAAAATTGCCTGAGGGTAGCAAATGGATACAGCTTTACGGTGTTTCAGTTTTGACTGGAATCGGTTTCACCATGAGCCTGTTTGTGGATTCACTCGCATTCAAGGACGATACCTTGTTCCAGCATGCTGATAGGCTCGCGATATTACTAGCATCCTTTGCATCTGGCCTTTTGGGTTACCTCATATTAAGATTTTCTCGCGATTGCACCAACAAAGATTTGAGCCATGCATATAAATGTTATAACGGAGAGTAAAATTGATTTTAAAAGCAGATTTGTCGCCGAATCGGGTAGCCGAGGGGTTGGACCGGTGGCTTTTTAGGGGCTTCTTCCTTGCCGCAAGGCTTGGATCAACAGCAGCAAACCGAAGGCGATGAAGCCCAGCATGGCGATCTGGGCCTGGGTCATGCCCAAGGCCACGATGGGGTCCCTGCGGAGCAGGTCCAGCCCCAGCCGCAGAATACCGTAGAGGATCAGATACAGCGCGGCGACGACTCCCGCAAGGGGCTTCCCGGCCGCATATTGGCGCCGGAAGGTCTTCCTGAGGATCCAGTAGAGAAAGAGATTCAGGCAAACGGCGTAGAGCGGCACGGGGTTGTCGAAGCGCCACTCCCGGCCCATGAACGCTAGCCGGATTTCCCGGCCCCAGCAGCATCCCACCAGCAGGCAGCCGACTCTGCCCACGGCGTGGGCCAGCGGGATGTGCATGAAGACCGCGTCCCAGCCCTTGCGGATATCGATTTGCAGGCGACTCAAGAGCAGGGTGACCAGCAGAAACGGCAGCAACAGGCTGGCATGAAAGGTTTCGTGGCGGCCTTGGGCGAACTGCTCCAGAAAAAACCGGAAATTCCATTGTTCCACCGGAAAGTAGAACATGTTGGCGGCCCTGGAACTGATCAGCCCGGCCGGCAGGACCAGGATGCCGGCCAGGCTGATGAAGAGCCGCACTTTTTTAGGGGGAAATCCCAGCCCCGTCAGGCAGCCATGGACCCCCGCGACCGCCAGGACGATACCGAGCAGAATCAGCGAGTAGTAGATTCCATTCAGGAGCCATCCCAGCAGCGGAAAGGAGATATGGCCTTTCAATAGGGCGTACAGCATGGATTATTGTACCGTAAATATCCGTGATACGCCCTCATAGGGGTTGATGCTGCCGTCCCAGCCGTTTTTCCAGTGGCCGAGATGGCGGATGCGGTATTTTCCCGGCGCTGTATCCTGGGGAATGGTCCAGCGGATGATGACATTGGAGCGGTCCGTGCCTTCCCGCTGCCATTCATAAACGGTTTCCGGAGCCGCATCCGTGGCGACCACCTTGTCGAAGACCAGACCCGGAACATCCTCGCAGACCGTGACCGTGTCGCAGCCTACGGTTTCCTCGTGGCATTCGGTCACCGTCCCGGTTTTCATTTTTTCGACTTTCAGGAAGGTCTGCTGAATCATCAGGTTGTTCTTGGGATGGCCGCCCACGAACTGCACCACAACCGTGGCGCCGCGGGAATACGATGCGTTGGCGTCGATTTCCACGTCGCCGAAATCCTGGTTCAGGTATTTGCCGTCCCAGACCACGCCGGTCTGGAAATTGATCACATCGTCCCGCAGATCCCGGGGAGTCGGGCCCGCGGACAAGGGGGCGCCATCCCGGAGGGCAGCGGCGACGGCCGCGAATTCCTGCTGAAAGGCATTCAAGGAATAGGGGCCGAACATGTTGGAGCCGCCTTCATAATGCTGGACGGCGTATTCCTCGCGGGTGGTCAGGTAGGAGCAGTAGGCGTTGGCCGGCGCCGTGATCACGACATGGTCGACCAGTCCGCCCAATTGTTCCCGGACCGTATCGCGGAGCCGCCGGCCGGCCATGGTGGTGATTTCCACCGGGGCAGCCACGATGGCCAGGTTGCCGATGCGGACGATCTGCAGGGGCAGGACTTCCGGCACCCAGGGAAAGGGCACGGCATCGCCGGCGGGGAACAGGATGATTTTTTCACCCTGGCATTCCTGAAGACCCGGCACCAGGGTGAATTCCGGCCAGGAATTCCCGCCCCAGACCATGCCCTCATGGGCCAGGTCGATGCCGGCGCCGTCCTCGGTGCTCCCCGCCACCTGGGAGAAGCCGATGGCCGCCGAGCAGGTGGTGATTCCGGTCAGGCCGCCCGTCCACTGGGAATCAACCGGCAGTTCGTCGAAGTTGACGTGGCGGTGGCGGTAATCGATGCCGCCCTCCAGGTATTCCGTCGCGCTGTTGTACAGTTGCAGGGCCTTGTCGAACTGCCGCTGCCCGATGATTTTCATGTGATCGTAATCGGACGTTCCGTCCGGATATCCCCAGTAAATGTTGGGGGAGACGTCGCCGCTGTTGCTCTGGGCAAAGGCGGCCACGAACGTGCGCTGGTTCACGGCGGAATAGTTGGTCCCTTTGAGCTTTTCAAACAGGTATTCGGCGTATCCCTTGTTGTCGCCGGTGATCAGATGGTTGGTGTTGCCGACGCTGGTGGGATGCACCGCGAACCAGTTGATGACGCCGATTTCCTGGTTGGTGTCCGAAACCAGCTTGAGCAGGGTCATGGTTTTATCTGTATTGTGCGCGTACAGGGCCCTTTCCGAAGCCGGATTGTTCATGTAGGCGTCGTAGGAGCGCTGCCAGCCGCAATTGTCCAGGTCCCCGCCGGCGATGAGGATCTTGCCGGGGACCAGGTTGGTGTGGGCGATTTTGATGGAGCGGTAGATGCCGTCCACGATGACGTTGAAATTCTCCTCGATGAATCCCAGCACGGAAAGATCATAGGTCGTATAATGTGAAAACCCGCCCGGGCCGCTGTGGGTGTGGGTGGCGCTGAGGAGGACGTTTTGTTCGGTATAGAGCCCCCCGAGGGCCGGGTCGTTTTGCAGCTTTTCCACCACCTGCTGTTTCACTGCCTGGAAGATCATGCCCAAATCCGCGCAGACGAAGGCGACGCGTTTGCCTCCCGCGGGTTCGGCGATGACATAGGCCCGGGAGCGGAGGCGCATGTGGATTCCCGCGGTTTTCTGGTCCACCATGGAATAACCCATCATGCCGACTTCCGCGGCCGGGCCGGTGATGTCATAAACACCGGCGCCGATGAGAAATTCGCCGGGAGAGGCGGAAATGTTGCCGGGCAAGAGAAAAAAACATGACGCGAGGAACAGCAGGATGAAATGGGTGCGTTTCAAGGAGGCCTCCTTTCGTTGGGGTGACGGGTGAGGGGTGGTCAGGAAATCATCGTTGTTTCTCCGAAAGCGAGTTTTTCTTCAGGCCGCTGGCGCCGCACGATGGGCCGGCCGCAAATCCGGAAGGATAAGCATCCGGTGGTTGCGGGGTTCGAACAGCAAAAGCGGGAAATTGGCGGAAAGTGAGTGATTGCTCACTCTTTCGGTTCTACATATCCGCTCCGTATCGGTTCGTCAAGAAAAATCCAAAAGCGGTTTTCAGCCCACCGGCGGTCTGGGAAGCTGGACGGCGGATTGGAGGCCCAGGGCGACCTCCGATATGATTCCTTTTTCCACATAAATCGGGCGGATGATTTCCCGTAATTCCGGGAGTTTTTTCAAAAACCATACGGCGCCCGCGAGGCAGAAGACGCCGCCGATCAACAAGGTTCGCGGCGCTCCGATCCGCTCGGCGGTCATGCCCGCCAGAAGGCTGCCGAAGGGGGCGGTTCCCATGACGCACATGACATAAAAACTCATCACCCGGCCGCGTTTGTCTTCATCCGCAATCGTCTGCAGGATGGTATTGCCGGAAGCCAATTGCACCATCATGCCGAAACCCGCCAGAACCAGGAGCGGGATGGAGAGCCACAAGAAGGGCGACAATGAGAAACCGATGAGTCCCAGACTGAACAGAATGGTCATCAGCGGCAGCACGCGCTCCAATCCGACGACGGTTTTGCGAATCGCCAGGAAAACCGCGCCGCATAAAGCGCCGCCGCCGGCGGCGCTCATGAGGAACCCGAAGACATGCGGTCCTCCCCGGAGAATATCCTTTGCAAAAATCGGCAGTAAGACCACATAGGGCAAGCCCATGATGCTGATCACCATGAGCAGCAGCAGCACGGACCGGATGGGGGCAACGCCGAAAGAATAGGCAATCCCTTCTTTCAGGTCATCCAGCATTTTGTTCGCTGACCGTTTTTTGTCGTTTGGCGGAATTCTCATGCGCAGCAGGGAGGCGATTACGAACAGATAGCTGAGTCCGTTCAGCAGGAAACAGATCCCTTCCCCGAAAATGGCGATCAAGGCGCCGGCAATGGCGGGACCCACCAGCCGGGCTCCGTTGAACATGGCCGAGTTCAAGGCGATGGCGTTACCCAGGTCTTCTTTGTTATCGATCATTTCCACGGTGAAGGCCTGCCGCACCGGTGTGTCAAAGGCGTTGACCAGTCCCAGAAAAGCAGCTAGCAGCAGGATATGGCCGATACGGACGGCGCCGGTCAGCACCAGGCCGGACAGGATCAGGGACTGCAGCATCGAAAGCAGTTGGGTGATGACCAGCAGTCGACGGCGATTGATCCGGTCCGACAGAACGCCGGCGACCGGCGACAACACGAACACCGGAAACAGCCCGAGAAAGGTGACCGCGCCAAGAAGCATTTCGGAAGATGTCAGCCGGTACACCAGCCAGTTCATGGCCACCCGCTGCATCCAGGTGCCGATCAGGGATATGCCCTGACCGGTGAAAAACAGCCGATAATTGGGGGAGGCCAGGGTCCGGAAAAGGTGTCGCAGGCGCCCGGCGCCGAAAGGATGATCCGTTTCGGCGCCGGTATTTTCCTTCCGGTGTGCTTGAGGCGGCGTTTCTGGATTGAAGTGATATTCTTTTTTCAGTCCCTGCCTCACCGTCTGATGTCACCGGATCTTCCTGGCCTGGATTCTCTCGGGGTGGTGGTGCCGCCGGAAACCCGTTCACCCCTGGTTTCCGATCGCGCCTCCCGGCCCCATGTCGAAGCGGATGAAGATGTCCCCGTTCTTCTCTGCAGGGGTTCCACCGCCGGATTCGTCTTGGGAACCTTGTAGCGGTTGGGGGGTGCGGCTTTTCTGTCCAATTGATCCAGCGGCCTGGATGCAATCGGCGATCTGGGGATCGCGGTTCTGTTTTGTCCGGAAAATTCGGAAGATGTTTCCGCCGGTTTTCTCATCTTCGGGTTCTCCCACTGGCGACGCTCCTTGCCGTAGGTGCGGACTTCGTTTTCGCGCTGGCGGATTTCCTTGCGTTCATTTTCGTTCAGCCGCTGATACCGGAAGGAAGAATCCTTGCGACTCATCGCCTGGTCGACGGGGATGGCGATCTGTCGGCCTCTTCCCGTGGCCGGGGCGCTGTCCTTCCCATAGCGAACGGATGAAGTGACCCAGCGGGAAGGCCGCGCTTCCTTGTGCTGGCGGCGTTCCTGGAATGTATTTTGGAGACGATGCTCCCATTCGTGATCATGGCGATGAATCCAGCGTTGATGGGCAAAAATCGGATCGTAGCCGCGCCGCCGTGCATGCAGGGAGAACCATGGATAGATGCCCCTCTGGTAGTATTTGGGCGCATAATAATCACCGAAATAATAATGGCGGTATCCCGGCCGGATGAAAAGGCAGTCGGAAAATACATTCAGGTCGATGACGAATCCGGGTGAAAACGAGAAGGCCACATGGGTCAGGACCACCGGCGGGAAAAAAACAGGGGCGAAGATCACGCCGCGCCGGACCACCGGGTAGTCCCAGTATCCGCCGATGAAGACATATCCGCGGGGGGTCCAGAAATAACGGGCCGGGACCCAAATCCAATCCGGTTGCATTTTGGCCCAGTATCCCGGCCGCCAGACATAACGCCCATGTTTCCAGAGCCAGCATCCCGGGATCCAGGCGTATTCCGGGGAAGGGGCATTGACATTGGGACCCAGCTCAACGGATTCCGGCGGTTCCGGCAGGTATTCCGTTTCAGTGATCTGGATGCTGACCCAGTAACCGGAAATCCACTGGAATCCCTGGTTGCTTTTCCGCCAGTAACCCGGTATCCACTGCCGGCCCGGCGGCGGGACGCGCCACACCCCGCTGACCCAGATGAAATCGTTGCGGTCCTCGTCCCAGGACCAGTAACCGGGGATCCATTTGACGTCGCCTTCCGGTTTTTGTTCCGGCGGTGACTCTTCGATGGGCGGAGGCGCCTCTTTGGGCGCCCGGGCGCCCGGTTGGGGGTCATAGGCCACGGTTTCGGCAAAGGCCTCGTGAATCGGCCCATGGGCCAGCACCTGGACTTCGTTCTCTCCGGGAGGATTTTCCTCGGCCGCTGTTTGCTGCGGCAATCCGAACCCGATTCCGGCGGCTAGCAACAACACCAACAGACAACGCCAACGAATGGCACGTTTCGTGATCATGACCATGACGGATTCTCCTTTAACCATGACAGCCATCATTGTACACTCCCAATACTACATTTCATTCGGACGCTGCCGCCGCTCATGAAAAGATCCAACCCGGATGGGATTCGGCCCACTCCGCGGCGGTTTGCGGCAGCCATTCCGACAGCGATTTTTCCAGATAAAAGCGGGGTGCCAGCAAGTCTTCCTCCGGCCCGAGCAGACCCTCGGTGCGCGCGATTTTTTCCAGTTCGGTATGGGGATAAATCCGAATACCGGCGGTAAAACGCATCATCTCCGGCTGGAGATGTTCGGCAAAAGCCAGGCTTTCCATGACGGTTGCGCGGGTTTCCCCCGGACCGCCCAGCAGTAAAAAGCCCATGCGGCGGATGCCGCGGTCTTTAAACAACCGGGAGACTTCCGTCACCATCGACGGCGTGAACCGTTTGTTCATGGCCCGAAGGACGGCCGCGGAACCGCTCTCGAATCCCAAGGACACCTGCACGCAACCCGAGCGAGCCATGAGATCGGCCAGCTCGTCATCCACGCCGAAAGGGTAGAGAATCGCCTGCCAGCGGATGTCCAGGCGGCTCTTGAGAATTTCCCGGCAAAACGCTTTTGCATAGGAAAGCGGAAAATTAAAGGTATTGTCGGTAATGAAAAATTGTTCGAAACCGGCTTCGGCATATTGTCGCAGAACGGTTATGACGGATTCCAGGGGCCGTTTTCTCAGCCGCCGTCCTTCGATTGCGGCCGTGGAACAGTAACTGCAGTTCATGGGGCAGCCCCGCCGGGTCTGGAAGGGCAGCCAAATGGTTTCGGGCTTGAAATCCGGGTGAAGGTTCAATCCGTTTGCGGGAGACGGCAGGGGATGCCTTTCCCAACCCGGCCGTGATCCGGGATGGACGGGCGGTGCTTCCGTTTTTCCGGTGAACAGTCCGGGAATGCCGTCGATGTCGGCCCTATGCTCTATCCGGTTCAGCAATTCAACGAAGGCGTCTTCGCCCTCCCCCTGGATGCCCATATCCGCGCCCAGATAGGCGAGAGCGCTACGGGGAAAGATACTGTAACCGGCCCCGCCCAGTACGATGGGGGCGCGCGACAACCGGCGGCAGGAATCGACGATTTCCTTGACCGCCGGGAGCAAAAAGCGGGTCTGGCGCATGGACTGGTCATCGATGTTGCGTACGGAAATGCCGATCACATCCGGCTGGAAGTCGGCAACGGCGCTTTCCAGATGTTTCCCGACATTTTCCCGGGTCATCAGGTTGAGAGCCCGTGTTGCATGGCCGGCATTCTCCACGGCCTGCTGGACACAGGCCAGACCCAGGGGCATGACCGGCATATTGATTTGTTCCGTATTGGCGGAAACCAGGAAAACCTTCATCGCTTCCTTGCCTTTGTTATTCCCTGCAACCGAACATGGCCGCTACTATAGTCCATTTTTGCTGAAAATGCCAACCGGTGTTGATTTTTCCGGTCGATTTTCGGGTGTTCTTTATCTATCATATTGATTGCATTATAATTGCCGATGAGATAACAGTTGCAATACAGATAGGCGGACAGCGGAGAAGGATTTTTTGAGATATCCTGCCGCCTTGTCCTGATGAGAAGGCTTAATCCGGATCGGGAGGTAACCATGGAACATCCAATGGGGCTGTTGGAAGAAGTGCGGGGATTCATGAAAAGCCGGATCATTTTGACCGGTGTGGAACTGGATCTGTTTACCCAGGTGCAGCGCGGGGTGGACACGGCCGAGGGGCTTGCGAAGCAGAACGGTCTTGACCTCCGCGCGCTCAGACGGCTGATGGATGCCGTTGTGACCTATGGGTTGCTGGACAAACAGGGGGGCCGGTATGCTTTGACTCCGGAAGCCGCCTTTCTGTCCGCCGACCACCCGGAATCGACACTGCCCATGATGTTGCATATGAATGAACTGTGGAACAATTGGTCCGGCCTTACCGCCGTCGTGACAACAGGGAAAAATCTCCAGCCGGTGTCCGTATCGAAAAAAACGGAAAAGAACCGGAAGGCGTTTATCGGAGCCATGCACGTGGTGGGTCGCCATCTTTCCAGGGAAATCGCCGGAGCCCTGGACCTTTCTCCTTATCGAAAAATGGTCGATATCGGCGGCAGCTCCGGTACCTACACCATTGCTTTCTTGCAACGGAATCCCGCGATGAAAGCGGTGATTTTCGATCTGGAGCCGGTAATCCCCCTGGCGGAAGAGCGCATCCGGTCGGCGGGCATGCTGGATCGGGTGGAACTGGCGGCGGGGAATTATTACACGGATCCCCTGCCGGAAGGCTGTGATCTGGCCCTTCTCTCCGCCATTATCCACCAGAACAGCCCGGACCAGAACCGGGAACTGTATGGGAAAATTCATGCAGCGCTGGTCCCCGGCGGAACCCTGATGATCCGGGATCACATCATGGATGAAAACCGGACGGTTCCTCCGGGCGGAGCGGTTTTCGCCCTGAACATGCTGGTGGGGACCCAGGGCGGGGATACCTATACGTTTCGGGAAATATCCGGCGACCTTGAAGCCGCCGGATTTTCGGATGTACGTCAGATCCGGAGCGGTGAAAAGATGGACGGTATTGTAACGGCTCGAAAACCATGATGATTTTCCTACCGCAGATAATCATGAATGATATCGTTCATCAGGTATTCGATCTTCTGGCGAACGGTTTTGAGCTGATTGGAAACCCTGGTGTAACGGGGAGGAGTTTCCAGTTCAGCGGTTTCGATTTGCGGAGAAGCCTTTTGGTCGACGACCAGTTCGACGGAACTTAAATAAACCGTGCGTTCCAGCACGATTTTCCGCACCCGGACCCAGAGGTAGCTGGCCGCCGGTATCTGCTCCGCCTGCTCGGCAAAGCGGATCCGCGCCAGGTAGGGCGCCATTTTGGTTTTGATATCATCACGGATTGCCTTCAGGAGCCGGCGGGGATCCTCGGTTCCGGGATCCAGATTTTCCACAGTCACCAGAATCCATTGAATATTATGGATCATTTTCCGATAGCTGGTATCCCGGCTGTCCGCGGCGTTTCCCCCCGTCACCGGGGGGGCGGCCAGCAGCACCAGCAGGCCGATGATCAGGCGTCGAAATGCCTTTTCATGAAGAATGGATAGCCACCACATTCCGACATCAACCGGTTAAAAGGTTTTCCGGCCGTTCGCCCCGCAGAGCCCGGGCGATATTGGCCATGGTCATGTGAATGATCCGCAGTTGGGCTTCATTGGAAACACCGGCGATGTGCGGGGTCAGAATCAGGTTGGGGTGGGGCGAGTTCAGGAAGGGGTTTCCCGGCCTGATCGGCTCTTCGCTGAAGACGTCCAGCGCGGCGCCGGCGATTCCACCTTTCTGCAGTGCATCCGCCAGGGCCTGTTCGTCCACCAACTCTCCCCGCCCCACATTGATCAGAACAGCGGTGGGTTTCAGGGAGGCCAAGGTGGTTGCATTGATCATGTTCCGGGTTTCATCGGTCAGCGGGCAATGGAGGCTGATGACATCGGCGACGGCGAAAAGTTCCGCCAGAACCCGATGGGCGGCCCCCAACTCCTTTTCTTCCTGGATTGTCAAGCGTGTTCGGGAATAGTAAATCAAATTCACTCCGAATGGCTTCAGCCGTTGGGCCACGGCGCGGCCGATACGGCCCATGCCCACGATACCCCAGGTTTTCCCGCCGAGTTCGGCCGGGCGGATTTCCAGCTGTTTCCATTCGCCTTGTTGGGTGCTCCGGTTGGCCGCCAGGATTTTTTTCAGCAAGCCGAGACCGCACATGACGGTATGCTCGGCAACGGCGACGCTGTTGGCGCCGGGGCAGTTGGCCACACGAATGCCCATCCGGGCGCAGGCTTCCAGATCGATATGCTGGTATCCGGCGCTTGGTTGCTGGATGAGTTTGACATTTCGCGCGGCCCGGACGATATCGGCGGTGATATTGTTTCGAAAGGTGAAATCGCCGACAATGATATCCGCATCGACCACGGCCTGTTGTATTTTTTCCGCTGACCAGGCGCTGGCGTCCGTCACCTCGACATCATGGATGCCACTGCTTTGCAGGATGTGGACGATGAACTCTTTGGGCAGGGGCGCCATGGAAACGATTTTTTTCATCTGTATCGCCTTTTGGTCGACTATGGTGACGGTGACTTTTTATTTGTTGTATGAAAAAGGCGCGGGGCTGTCAAGATTCGGCAGGTGTCTGTCCGCACGTTCCCTGGAATGCAATCTGCTTGACACTCGCAAAGGGATTGGAGATAGTCGGACAATTCTCATCCAAAACCGGAAAGGGCTTACATGCTGATACCCTATTGCGAAAAAATTCCGAAAATCGGGAAGAATGTTTTTATCGCCCCCACGGCCGTGATCATCGGTGATGTCGTTATCAGGGATAACGCCAGCGTCTGGTTCAACACCGTCATCCGGGGCGATTTGGCCGGAATAGTTATTGGAGAAAACACCAATATCCAGGATAACTGCACGGTCCACACCGACCATGACAAGCCCGCCGTCATCGGCTCCAATGTAACGGTGGGCCATAATGCCGTCATTCATGGCTGCACCATCGAAGACGACTGCCTGATCGGTATCCAGGCGGTCATCCTGAACGAGGCCCGGGTGAAGAAAGGAACGGTGGTCGCCGCCGCTTCACTGGTGAAAGAGGGCCAGCACGTGGGCCCGTTTCAGCTGGTTGCCGGAGTACCGGCGGTAGTCAAGAGATCCCTGTCGGAGGAACTGGTCCGTAATTATCAGGAGCCGGTTCACAGTTATCTGAAATTGGCGGCGGCCTATCAAACCGCGGCGAAGGGCGGATGATAAACGGGGACCGGCTTCTACTCACCGGGCGCGGTCAGGATTGTCTCCAGCAGATTTTCGATGGAATCGGTTATAATCAGGGCGCTTTTTTTCGTATAGCCGCCGGATAACAGCATGAGAATGGGAATCTCGCGTTGAACCGCGTTGCGGAAAACGATTTCGTCCCGTTTCACGATGCCGGCATGGGTGATGCCCATGGCGCCCAGGGGGTCTTCCCTGAAAATGTCCGTTCCGGCATTGTAGATGATAAAGCCGGCCTTGGACAGTTCCAATGCCTTGGGTAATTCCTGCTCTATCAACTGCAGATACGGTTCATCGGATATATAGGCCGGTACGGGGTATTTGTATTCCACAAAGCGTTGGGCGTAGTCATCATTGGGATAAATCTGATCATTATACACGTCGAAAATATGAACCCGCTTCTCGGATTGCAGGATCGTGGATACGCCGTTGCCTTGATGGGCGTCAAGGTCGACAACCAGGACCCGCTTTTGGGGATGCAGCTCCAGGAACCTGTATACGGCCAGCGGGATATCCGCATAGAAACAAAATCCTTCACCGGAGTCTGATTTTGCGTGGTGATATCCGCCGGAAAGGTTGATGGCCCAGCCGTGCTTCAGGGCCAGGTCGACTCCCAGCAGACTTCCGCCGGTTGCATACCGCATGGGTTTCAGCAGGCAGCGCTGGACCAGAAAATTCGGTGCCAGACGCAACAGCGGCATTTCCGCTATCTGGGCCGCTGTATCGGAATTCTGCAAGGTGTCCAGATATGTCTGGGTATGGACTTTCCGGAGTTCCGCATCCGTCACGGGCGCGGGTTGATAAATCCGGAAGAGGGACAATCCCCGCCTTTCCACCAGGCGCTCGAAGACGCGGCCGTATTTTTTGGAATCAAAGGGATGGAATTTTTCGAACCCCAGGAAGGAGATGTTATATTTATCCGTATAAATAATGGGGATTCGTTCAGGTTTCATCTCCTTTGACTGTCCGGTCTGAATCGAGATGAAAAGAGTTGACAGCAGCACTCCTCCGAAAACCGGCAAATAGTTCATTTTTCTTCTCCACCAGCATGGTTGCAATCGGGATGTCCGCGGGAGCCAGTTTGTATTGCAGAAGGGTTCCCAGCGGTGCCCAGGAGTATTGATCATGCACTTTCAAGGTGAAACGAGTTTCCCGGAGAGTGGTCAGGATCGCCAGCAGGCGGATGGCGCCATGGGCATAGAGGTATTCGCTTTCCGCAATGATTTCGGTTGCGGTTGAGGAGACGCCCAATTCTTCCAGCAGTTCCCGCTCCAGGCATTCCTGGGGGGTTTCGCCCTCTTCGATTTTGCCACCCGGAAACTCCCAGAATCCGGCCAGTTTTTCTCCAGGACCACGACGGGTGATGAGCACCGTGTTTCTTTTCAGAATGATGGCGGCCGTAACGGTTTTGACAGTCATTGCAATCCTTTTTCGTGTCGGGCAACGGGAAATATCATCGTGCAGGTGCGCAAGGGATAAGACAGCATATTCCAAATCCGGATAATCGTAAATCCATTTTCCGGGGTCTGGAAGAGGAACCCGCTTGCCGTTTCAGAAAAGCCGGTCCAGGACCGTCCGTGTCTGGCGGCGAGGAAGATGGGGATGCTATTTCCCTTGAACAAAGCGGAGCGGTTTGTTAGAAAAACAGCTGGTACGCTTGAAACATCAACAACCGGGCCCATGATACCGTTATGAGCTTCGAGATCACACGCAAGAAAACACGGGAAATTGCCGTCGGGAAGGTAACGATCGGCGGGTCGTCGCCCGTATCGGTGCAGTCCATGACCAATACCCATACCCATGATATCCCGGCGACAGTGAAGCAAATCCGGCTTTTGGAGGATGCCGGCTGCGAAATCGTTCGCGTGGCGGTTCCCGATGAGGACGCTGCCGCAGCCATCGCCGGCATTCGTAAACAAATCGGGATTCCGCTGATTGCCGATATCCATTTTGATTACCGGCTGGCCATTGCGGCGGCGGAAGCCGGCGCCGACGGCCTGCGGATCAATCCCGGCAATATCGGCGGCATCCGCAAGGTCCGGGAAGTGGTGCGATGCGCATCCGAGCGCCGGCTGCCCATAAGGATAGGCGTCAACGCCGGCTCGCTGGAGAAAGATATCATTAAACAGTACGGAGGGGTAACACCCGAGGGCATGGTGGCCAGCGCCTTGAGGAATATCGACTTATTACGCGAGCTGGATTTCCACGATATCAAGATATCCATCAAGGCCTCGGATGTGGGCAGGACGGTGAGCGCCTACCGGCTTCTGTCCGCTAAGACGGATTTGCCGCTGCATGTCGGGGTTACGGAAGCCGGGGGGTTGTTTGCAGGGATCGTCAAGTCTTCCTTAGGCATCGGCATGCTGCTGGCCGAGGGCATCGGCGACACCATCCGGGTGTCGCTTACCCGGGATCCGGTGGAGGAAGTGCGGGTCGGTTATGAAATCCTGAAAAGCCTGGGTATCAGGAGGCATGGGCCGGAGATTATCTCCTGTCCGACCTGCGGACGCTGCAACATCAAGCTGTTTGATATTGCCGAGCGCATTGAAAAGGAGTTGCTTTCCTGTAAAAAACCCATCAAGATCGCGATCATGGGGTGCGTGGTAAACGGACCGGGCGAGGCCCGGGAGGCGGATATCGGCATTGCCGGCGGCGACGGTATCGGCATTCTCTTCAAAAAAGGAAAAGTGGTGAAACGGTTTCCCCAGGAGCGATTGGTGGAAGTGTTGTTGGAAGAAACAGCGAAATTTGAAACAGCAGAGGACTGAGATGGGCAAAACGGTGCAGACGGCAATTACTCCCACCCGGGAGGAAGACTATCCGGAGTGGTATCAACAAGTGGTGAAGGCTTCCGATTTGGCGGAAAAATCGCCCGTGCGGGGCTGCATGGTGATCAAACCCTGGGGGTATGCCCTGTGGGAAAACATGGTGCGGATTCTGGACGAGATGTTCAAGGCCACCGGGGTGAAAAACGCCTATTTCCCTTTGTTCATTCCCTTGAGTTTTCTGGAAAAGGAGGCCGAGCATGTGGAAGGGTTTGCCAAGGAATGCGCCGTGGTGACCCACCACCGACTGGAAAAAGGCCCGGACGGCGGACTCGTGCCGGCTGGTAAATTGACCGAACCGCTGGTGGTCCGGCCGACCTCGGAAACGATTATCGGGGATTCCTTTGCCAAATGGGTCGGCAGTTATCGCGATCTGCCCATTCTGATCAACCAGTGGGCGAACGTCGTGCGATGGGAGATGCGCACCCGGACGTTTCTGAGAACCAGCGAATTTTTGTGGCAGGAAGGGCATACCGTCCATGCGACAAGGGAAGAAGCCGTGGAACGGACACGCCGGATGCTCCAGGTGTATTCCGCGTTTGCAGAGGAATATCTGGCCATGCCGGTGATCCAGGGTGAGAAATCGCCGTCCGAGAGATTTCCGGGAGCCGTCGATACCTTGTGTATTGAAGCCATGATGCAGGATCGGAAGGCCTTGCAGGCAGGCACTTCCCATTTTTTGGGGCAAAATTTCGCCAAATCGTCCGGCATCCGGTTTCAGACAGCCGAGAAGCAGGAGGAATATGCCTGGACCACCTCCTGGGGGGTATCCACGCGGCTCATCGGCGGTCTGATCATGAGCCATGGCGATGACGATGGGATCATTATTCCACCGAAGGTCGCCCCGTCCCATGTGGTTCTTCTGCCCATCATCCGGAACGCCGCTGATCAGCAACCGGTCATGGAATATGTACGGCTTGTAGCCGCCGCTTTGGGGGAGAAAACCTACGCAGGCAGAAAACTAACGGTGGAAATCGATGATCGCGAGATCGGCGGCGCCAGGGGGTGGGAGTGGATCAAGAAAGGCATCCCCCTGCGGGTGGAAATCGGTCCACGGGACATGGCCGAAGACTCGGTTTTCATCGCCCGGCGGGATAAGTCCCTGCGGGAAAAAACCGCCATGAAACGCCAGATTTTTGTGGAAGCAATTACGGGAATACTGGACGACATCCAGAAAAATTTGTTTGACCGGGCCTTGCAATACCGTCAGGATCATACGCATACCATTGATGATCCCAACGAGTTCAGGCGGTTTTTTACTCCGGAAAATTTGGAAAAACCGGAGATTCACGGGGGATTTTCTTTCTCGCGCTGGTGCGGTTCCCCGGAATGCGAGGCCAAGACCAAGGATGAACTGATGGTGACCATCCGCTGCATACCGTTTGAGCCGGGAGAGAACGAAACCGGTCCCTGCGTCTGTTGCGGGAGCCCCGGCAGCCGAAGGGTGATTTTCGCCAAGGCCTATTGAAGCAGAACGATTTTTTTCGTAAGTCCGTTTCCTTATGATTCGAATCAACGACATCATCGATAAAATCGTTGAATATTATCCGGACGCCGATCTGGATATCATCAACCGGGCCTATATTTATTCCGCCCGGGTGCATGCCGGTCAGGTCCGGCTTTCCGGCGAGCCATACCTGGCGCATCCTTTGGAAGTCGCCTACATCCTGGCGGATATGAAACTCGATCGGGTGAGCGTCGCCGCCGGGTTGTTGCACGATGTGGTGGAGGACACCCACGCGAGTATCGATGAAATCCGGGATATGTTCGGCGCGGAAGTGGCCCATATCGTTTCCGGGGTCACGAAAATCAGCACCATCCCGTTGAACAGTTCCCAGGCCCGCCAGGCGGAAAGCATCCGCAAAATGATTCTAGCCATGGCGGACGACATCCGGGTCATTCTGATCAAGCTGGCCGACCGGCTGCACAACATGCGCACGCTTCAGTATCACAAGAGTGAAGAAAAACGGGTGGCGATTGCCCAGGAGACCCTCGATATTTATGCTCCCATCGCCGCCCGGCTGGGCATCTATTGGATCAAACAGAACCTGGAGGATATTTCTTTTCAATATGTAATGCCCGAACAGTATGCCAACATCAAAACCCTGGTCAACCGCGGCATGGAAGAGCGCGAGGAATACATTGAGACCGTCAAATCCTATATTCAGCACAAGATGGACGAATCCGGGCTGAAATGTGAAGTGGTGGGCCGGTTTAAGCAATATTATAGCATTTATCAGAAAATGGTGACCCAGCAGCTCGAATTTGAAGAAATTTACGATTTGATCGCATTCCGCATCATCCTGGACACCGTGCAGCAATGTTATGAGGCCCTTGGCGTTCTGCACTCGCTGTGGAAACCGATTGCAAAAAAATTCAAGGATTATATCGGGATGCCCAAGGCGAATATGTACCAGTCCCTTCATACCACGGTGATCGGTTCTTTCGGTGAGCGTATCGAGATTCAGATCCGGACCCATGAAATGGATCGGGTGGCCAAGTCCGGAATCGCAGCCCATTGGAGCTATAAGGAAGGGCGGAGTATTGACGAAAAAACGGGTGAGACGTTTGCCTGGATTCAAAATCTGGTTGAAAATCAAGAAGAATTTAACGATCCGAATGAGTTCCTGGAAAACGTCCGGATTGATCTTTTTCCCGATGAAATCTACGTGTTTACCCCTCGCGGCGATATCAGGTCATTGCCCAAGGGGGCGACACCGGTTGATTTCGCTTATATGATTCATACGGAAATCGGCAGCCGTTGTACCGGAGCAAAGATCAACGGCCGCATGCTGCCGTTGCAAACCGAACTGAAAACCGGCGATATCGTTGAAGTTATCACCACAAAGGGGAGCCATCCGAGCAAGGATTGGCTGAACTTTGTCAAAACCGTCAAGGCGCGTTCCCGCATCCGTCAGTGGATCAAGGTTCAGGAAAAGGGTCGCAGCATCACTCTGGGCCGTGAAATGTGCGAGAAGGCGTTTCGGAAATACCGACTCAATTTCAACAATCTGGTTAAATCGGCTGAGATGGAAAAAATCGTGGCCGATTTTGGATTCAGGGAGGTGGACGACCTGATCGCCGATGTGGGGTACGGCAAGATTACCCCTTTGCAGGTGGTGCGAAAGTTTCTCCCCAAGCCGGAGGATGAGCAGAATGCGGAAAAAGATGAACGTTCCATATTCGGCAAATTGATCGGAAGGGTCAGACGGAAGAAGAACGACGGCGGGGTGGTGGTCAAGGGAATCGACGATGTGCTGGTTCGCTTCGGTAAATGCTGCCAGCCGGTTCCCGGAGATGCGGTGATTGGTTATATTACGAGAGGTCAAGGGGTGACGGTCCACAGAACCGGCTGCATTCACGCCTTGAAAATGACGCCGGAACGGCGGATTGAAGTGACCTGGAACCGAGAAAAATCGGAAACCTACCCTGTCAAAATTCAAATCCGTTCATATGACAGGTTTGGTCTGCTGGCGGATATTACGGCCAATATCAGTAAAAATGGGGCCAATATTCTCAGGGCGAACGCGGACATTCATGAAAGCAAAATGGTGGACAGCTATTTTACCATTGCCGTGGAGGATACCGAGCATCTGAATCGGATCCTCTCTTCCATCCGCAAAATCAAACAGGTACATGACGTAAAACGGCTTGACGACTAGCCCCGGTGGTTATCAGAAACCGCAGTTGCCGGTGTTCAAAACGCGCTTACGGTGCTTTAACCACAAACCCGGATTTGATGCAATTCGTGCAGACTTCTATGCGCCGAACGTGACCATCCCGAATGGCGCGGACACGCTGCAAATTTGGATTGAAGCGCCGTTTGTTGACATTGTGGGCATGGCTGACATGATTGCCGACCATTGGCCGTTTTCCGCAGATTTCACACATTTTAGACATCTTGATGCTCCCTGAAACAAATTCCGTAGACGGTTTCGATTCAACAGAATTAGGCTTAGTACATTAAAAATCCACGGTTGTAAAGTGTTTTTTGTCGGCAATGGGCCATCAGCCCTCGGTCGGTTTCTGCCGCGGTTCCGTATCGGTCTTTTTTTTACTCAGCCCTTGTTTCCGGATGGCTTCCTCGCAGAGGGTCATATAGCGCAGCGCTGTTTGATGCAACCCAACATCGGGGTAATCCGTAATCACCGACTTGAAACGATGCATGGCTGCCTGGTAGCGCTTTTCGTTATAATAGAAAAGACCGACGTAGATTTCGTTGCCTGTCAGGTTTTTTAAACAGACCTTCCGGTGTTCCTGGGCGCGGATGGAATAGGGATCTCGCGGATAGCTTTTCATCAGCCGGTCGAAGGTCTCCAGCGCTTTTTGAGCCGTACTCTGATCCCTGTCGATGGTGTCCACCTGGACAAAATAGCAATATCCGATCTGATAGATCACATACGGAGTGTTCTCGTTGGTGGGATGGAGGTTTTCAAATTCCTCGTAGGCCAGAATCGCGTCCGTATATTCCTCGATTTCAAAATGGGCATCGGCGATTTTCAATTCCGCCTCCGTGGCGTATTTGCTGAACGGATACCAGTCTTTTAATCGCTTATACGAATCGATGGCCTTTTTATAGCGTTCGGACGCGAAGTATTCCTTTCCCTCTTGGGCAAGTTCTTCGGCGGATTTATCCGGCTCGGTTTGAAACCAGGAACAACCGGCCATGCTGAAGAGGACCAGAATGATGAAAAACGCTTTTTTCATGGGGTCATGTTTTCAAGATAATGTTCCGCCGAGGAAACGGCGATGGCGGCGTCTCCCACAGCGGTGGCGATTTGCCGCAACGGTGTATTGCGGACATCCCCGGCGGCGTAAACGCCAGGAACGGATGTTTCCATGCGTGCATTGGCTTCGATGAATCCATACTCATCGCATTCGATGGCGCCGCCAATGAATTCCGTATTCGGGGTAATGCCGATCCAGATAAAACAACCGTCGACCCTGATTGATGATGCCGCGCCGGTTTTGACATTCCGCAATTCAATCTTTTCAACATCCTTTTGGCCAACAATATCGGTGATGACGCTGTCCCAGACGACTTCAATTTTATCGTTTGCAAAAGCGCGTTCCTGGAGAATTTTGGCGGCCCGCAGCTTGTCGCGGCGATGGATCAAGTATACCTTGCGGGCGAATTTGGTCAGATACTGGCTTTCCTGGACAGCTGTATCGCCGCCACCCACCGCTGCAACGATCTTGTCCTTGAAAAAGGGGCCGTCACAGGTTCCGCAAAAAGAAACCCCGCGCCCATAAAATCTATCCTCACCGGGAATTCCCAGCCGTTTGGGGGCTGCTCCGGAAGCGATGATAATCGTGGGTGTTGATATCTCCCGGTCACTCAATCGGATTTTTTTAATCGGTCCGCTCAGATCAAGCGACAGGACTTCATTTGACTCGATGGGCAACTGAAACCGTTTGGCCTGGTCCGTCATGCGCTGAACCAGTTCGGCTCCGGTCAATCCCTCTGGAAATCCGGGATAGTTTTCCACCCAATCCGTGACGAGGATCTGTCCGCCGGGAACAATTTTTTCCACCAGCAACGTATTCAGTCTTGCACGGGCTGCATATAAACCGGCTGTAAGGCCTGCCGGGCCACCGCCGATAATGACGAGGTCATGGTCGAATTGCTTCATCCGGTTTCGCCCCTACACCATTTTTTTTATTGTTTCTTCGAGTTTTGATTTGGTAGTGATGCCAACTATTTGTTCGAATACTTTGCCGTCTTTAAAGAAAATAAGGGTAGGAATGGATTTGATTTCAAATTTGGCTGGTGTCACCGGATTGTCATCCACGTTGCATTTCATGATCTTGATCTTGTCACCGAATGATTTGCTCAGGTCCTCCAAAACCGGCGCCATTGCGCGGCAGGGCCCACACCAGGGCGCCCAAAAATCAACCAGGACAGGTTGCTGGGATTTCATTACATCTGTTTCAAAGCGACTGTCGTCAATTTCTATGATTCCTGCGGCCATGTTTTATTTCCTTTCATGAATTGTATGGGGTGTAGCGTGCATGAATATATAAATGTGTTCATGTCTTGTCAACCTCCAGCCTGTATTCTTGGTTTTTTTGGCGCCGGCTTGATGCCATATCGGCATGGGATGATAAAGGCCTGGCTGGTGTCCACCCTGGGTCAAAGTGGGTCTGCTATATGTTGCGTTATTTGTAACGTTGTGATAGGTATGGATGCATGTTGGATGATGATATCCGTACAGGAGGGGAAGCGCATGGAGGGAACGGAAAGGGTGCTGGCAGAAAAAATGAAAGCTCGCCTTGCCGGTGAGCGGGATCGCCAGCGCCGATGGCGTTCGCGGCAGAAAGAGCGGGGTTGTAAGTCGGTGGCTGGAATGATTTCGTCGGTTGCGTATGCCCTGCTGATGGAGGAGAAAAAGCGTACGGGTGAGCGGCTATCCGATATTTTGGAACGGGCGATCATGGGCCTTTGCGGAAAGGGGAAGAATAACGTTTTGAATAACGTTATTAGTAATGAAGCCCCTGGTGTTGAGCCCACAGTGAAAAATCAACCGGATCAACTGGCGGAGATCATTTCGAAAATTGAAAACATGAGAATCGACCAAAGACTTCCGTTCAATGAGATCGCCCGGCGGTTGAATGAATCCGGATTCCAGGCACCTGACGGACAGGGCCTTTGGGAGGGCCGGCTGGTATATCAGCTGCTGAAGAAGCTGGAGATCGATGATAAGCCTGTCGACCTCGGCTGATAACCCTTCCGCGGGATTGGCCGGAAACGCAATATCATACATTCCATGTACCCCCGGCATGCAAGATATGTCTGTTTGTTCGTGGGCGCCAACCGGAAACGGAGGCGGTCGCTAAAAAAAATTATGATAAAATACAAATATATATAACTATATTCATCTCCGTGGCACAATCCTTGTTATCTGGGAAAAGCATGTGGACTGCCATCTGGATGAAGGAGGGTTGAAATGAAAATTCGCACGGAAATTATCAGGGATTTTGATGAAATCATGGCAGAATTGGCGTTGGTTCTTGAGCAGCTCGGTTCCAGGTTTATCGGCATGGACTGGTTGCCCTGCTGAACGGCGCCATATCGCCAAGCCGTCACCGCACCCCAGCAGCCGGCGGTAGAAACCGCCGGCACTGCCAATCTGCCCGCAAATGCAAACATTCCATTTGAAGGTTGTGGAAGACTATTGGATATGCACCGTTTCATCCATACGACTCCGTTTGGCCGGCAGAGGCGGAGTGTCCAATGATATGGGACGGAACAGCCGATCACCGGCGGACCGAAAGCGCCGGGCGCTAGGATGGCGCGCCCTGTTTGGTTTGAGGTGTATTCGGTTCTTGAAGGATTGAAAAATCATCCCGGCTCTGCTATTCATATCCGCAAATTTGTCAGAAACATCCGGACGCCTTTGTGTCATTTCGCAGAAGAACAGCGGATGCAGGCGCTTCGGTGAAAAACAACCATCTTGGAAAAATGGATAAAATGGATAAGCAACCGTCCAATGCCGCCATATCCAGAAGCGCGCTGAGAAGACAGCGTGAAAAAGAATTGCGCTATCAGACGATATTGAGAGCTGCCGAATCCCTGTTCTCGAAAAACGGTTACCACCAGACCAGCATGGAACAGATAGCGGATCAGGCCGAGGTTTCAACCGGTTCGGTATATTTTTACTTCAAAAACAAGGCGGATCTGCTCGTTCATTTGTTGACCGAAATCGGTGATTTTTTACGAAAACTCGTGGGAACGGAATTCCGGAAATTCGATTCTAGCATGGAAGGGTTCAAGTCGGCGGGGCTTGTTTTTTTCCGGGAGTTCTGCCTGCAACATCCGGAGAAAGTCGCCATTCTGTTTCGGGAATCCACCGGTCAAAGCGTTGAAGTGGAAGAACTGCGGAAAAAATTATTTGATCAGTTGACAACAGATATCCGGAATGCCTTGGTGCAAATCATCATGCGGCGCACAACGGATTTCAGCGCCCGACTTTCCGTCGAAGTCATGGCGGTTTGCATTGTCGGCATTTATGAGCGGGTGGGGTATCATTATCTGCTGTGGCAGAACCGTTCCGAAGATATTCTGACAATTGGCGAGGATGCCGTTGCTTTTATCATCGGCGGGGTCGAAAAGCTGATTGAGGAGACCTCCTTGGTTTAATATCGATATTGCTGAGACAAGTCTCGGCCGTATCCGATAAAATTCCCGTTCTTGCCCCGAAAAATCCGACTGCGCCGCTATTTTCCAACCCGAAATTACCGCCTGGAAATGAAATGATTCTGATGGAGCGTCCCGATAAATAGGACGTGCGTCCTGTCTTGCAGGACAGCTGCTGCGGCATCCCGGATGCCGAAGGGTCCAGGCAGACCTGGATTAAATATAACAATTTGAAAAGTAAAGATAAAATACAAACGTCCCGGATGTCAAAATTTTGGCAAGGAAATTGAATATCTCTCGAAGCAGTTCGGCAGGAACGGCGTGCGGTCGATAATATGGTTGGAGGCGGTTCGCCTACCAGCAACCCAAACCTTCGGAGGAGGTACGAGAATGTTCTTCAAAAAATTGTTCATGGACAACACTGGCTCTCTTTCCTACCTGATTGGCTGCACCGAAACGAAAACGGCATGCGTAGTTGATCCCAAACGGGGTGTTCATGAATATATCCATGCCGCAATGGCGCATGGAATGAAGATCACCCATATTTTCGATACCCGCAGCCACGCCCGGAATCTGAAAGTCAACATGGAATTGAAACTGCGGACCGGTGCCGAAATCTATTATCTGAATTCACCGGAGCTGGCTACCCACCAGGTTGTTAAAGAGGGAGACGAGTTCCGCTTCGGCAGCGCCCTTGTGAAGGTCATCAACAGTCCCTGTCACAATCCTTTCGGCAATTCCATACTGGTTGCCGATATCTCGAGCAATACCGAACCATGGATGATTCTGCACCCGGACAGTCTTTTCATTGGCGATCTGGACCGGCGGTCGAATTTGACGGGGGACGCCCTTTCCGGTGCGGTTTCGCATTATCTGGATCAGCATGAGCATCATTATGGCGGGATACCGGGCAATCCGGGCTATGGAAAATATGGCGACATGGACCTGAACCATCAATACGCCATGTAGCATGCTTTTTATTGTCCAGGCCGCTTCTTTTCTAGAATTTTTCTGATTTCCCGGGAAAGCTGGCTCATATTGAAGGGTTTCGGAATAAAGCCGTCGCAGCCGTTTTCCAGCAAAGTGGCCGCCGTTCCATCAATGCCGTATCCGCTTGAAAGCAGAATCCGGGCTTGCGGATGGATGAGCTTGAGACGCTCGTAAACTGATCTCCCATCCATATCCGGCATGATAATGTCCAGGATAACCAGGTCGATTTTTTTGTATTGCTGTTGAAATTTTTCGATGGCCATTCGGCCGCCTCTGGCCAGAATGACCTGATAACCCATTTCTTTGAGCATCAACTCCCCGATTTTAACCACCATGTCCTCATCGTCCACCAGCATGATGGTTTCTGATCCGGCCTCCCAATCTTCATCCGGCGATTTTACGGAAATAGACTCTTTTTCACTGGCGATAAAAAAAATGTTGAAGGTGGTGCCTCGGCCTTTTTCGCTCTGCACATGAATAAAGCCCCCATGCCGGCGAATGATGCCGTATGCTGAAGCCAGCCCCAAACCGGTGCCTTCGCCTTCTTCCTTGGTGGTGAAAAAAGGCTCGAATATCTTTACGCGCACGCTTTCATCCATTCCCATACCGGTATCGGTAATGGAAACTCTCACGTAGGGGCCGGGAGCCGCCTTGTAGGCCTCGACTTTGGGCGGCGTTAAAATGACATTTTCGGTGGCCAGATACAGATCTCCGCATTCATTCATCGCCTGACGGGCATTGATGAACAGATTCAGCAACACCAGTTCGACCTGTCCGTGATCCACCTCCACTGTCCAAATATTTTTCTGGAAGTATTTGTGGATTTTAATACCTTTACAGGTGCGCGCGAACATGTGAGCGGTCTTGTCGATAATATCGTTCATATTGGATGGTTTGACAAGATAATGGCCAGCTCTGGCGAACCCGAGGAGCTGGCGTGTAAGGTTCGCCCCGTTTTCAACACTTTGCGAAATACTCTTCATTTCATCCTGATAAGGGTAACCATGATCCCGATCCAATAAAATAAAGGAGACATTCCCCTGGATGACTTGGAGTAGATTGTTGAAATTATGGGCAATACCGCCAGCAAGGGTTCCAAGTGCTTCCATTCTTTGGGCTTTATAGAATTCTTCCTCCATTTTTTTATGGTGGGTGATATCCCTGAGAAAATGGAGCATCGCCGGTTCCCCTTCCCAGGATATTTTAGCCGCATTCAGTTCGGCCCACATGATCTCGCCTTCCTTGTTCAATAAGCGGAAAGAAAAAACCTGCAGGGACTGCGGATCCTTTTCCACCGAGCGCAGACGGCTTTCGACAACCTCGCGGTCATCGGGGTGAATGAAGGAAAAAAAGGGCTCACGATCAAGGGCGAGGGATAAACGGCTTCCAATATGCGCGGTGACCGAATTGGCGAATTTAATCTTGCCATCCTGGATAATAAAGATGGCCTCGCTGGCGTTTTCAACCAGCATGCGATATTTTTCCTCCGATTCCCTCAAGGCGGCGTCGGCCCTTTTTTCCTCTGTTATGTCCCTGAAATGTTCAACAATCTGTGTGATTTCCCCATTATCGTTGACCACCGGATAGGCCCGGGCGTCCAGCCAGACCCCCGGGTCGTCCATGTATTTGACGACCCGGGCCGGTTTTTTGGTCCGCTGGACTTCCAGGGCCGCGCATTGTTCGCACGGCGAGTTTCTTCGAATCAGTTCATAGCATTTCCGACCCACAAGACTCGATGTTCCAGATGACAGAAACCGAGTTCCGGCCTGGTTATACCGGATAATCGTTTTATCCGTCCCGTGCACCCCCAACACATCCGGGATTGCATTGAATACGGTTTCGAGTAAAACGCTGGTTTCCCTCAGCTGGGTCTCGGTTTTTTTCCGGAGTTCCTCTGATCGGTTGCGGTCTTCGATTTCTTTTTTCAGCTGCCGGTTGGAGTCCATCAGTTCCGCTGTGCGGTCACCGACGAGATTCTCTAAATGATTGCGGTATGTTTTTAATTCCGCTGCTACTATCCGGTGCTCTTCGATTTTTTCCTGAAGCGCCTGATTGGTAAGTTCAAGATGGTGCTTTTCATCGCGCAGACGGTTAATGTAGTTTTCGTTGCTTTTTCTGAGGGTGGATGACAAGGCGCGCATGATGGCGAGGGAAATGGTGAATCTCCGTTCAATGAAAGCGGCAAAATCATGTTGAAAAACCGATAACAAGCGGGCGGCATGCCCTTCAACCACGGCCGTGGCGCTGCGCGGCCGCTGATCAATCAGGGCCATTTCACCGAACATGTCACCGGGCGCAAGCAAGGTGAGGGTATACGGCTGGGGTCCGCCATGGTTTTTCCAGATTCTTACTTCGCCTTCCACGATGATATAAACCCGGTCGCCGATTTCGCCTTCGCGGAAGATAACAGTTTCCTGCTCAAACCGTTCTTCATGACAGGCCGCGCAAATGGCGGTTATATCGTCGGGGGGAAGCGATTTGAAAAAGGGTATGTTTCGTAAAAATTGGTGAATGCTGTCCATGTGCTGTTATCCTAATTCGTGTTCCCTTTTAAGTATCAGGGCGGTGCGGGAAGGAAGGTAAAGCCGGATTTGATGATCAGCCGCATTTCCGGTCTTGGCAGGCTGAGTGAAATGGATTTGATCCATCATCAAGCGGTTGTGTCCTCCATAGGCAGGTCTGTCCGAGTCAAAGATCATCCGGTATTTCCCTGGGGCCAGCCGTATGGCGTAATCCGTATGAGAAGCTGTCGGATGGAAGCAGAAAACAAACAACAGGCCGCCGCGCTCGAAAGCAAGCACCTTGTCCCGGGAATTTTCGTAAACAAGACGAATGTCGCTGCTCGACAACAAATCGGTTTGTTCCGCCAGGAGGATCATATCCCGGTCGAAACAGGCCAGCAGACAATATTTCAATTCCGTCCGGTCGAGCAACGACCATTGCCGCCGGGAATAATGATAGGACCAATTGTTCCCCTGTCTGGGGAAATCGATCCATTCCGGATGTCCGAATTCATTACCCATGAAATTGAGATATCCGTTTCCGGCTGTGGCCAGGGTGATCAGCCGGATCAATTTGTGAATGGCCAAGCCGCGGTCGACTCTCAGATTTCCATCTCCAGCCATCATATGTTCGTACATGTCGGCGCCGATCAGGCGAAAAATGAGGGTTTGATCACCCACCAGGGCCTGGTCATGGGATTCGGCATAACCGATGGTTTTTTCTTCCCGCCGGCGGTTGGTCAGTTCATACCAGAGATGGCCCATGGGCCAGTCCTCATCTCTTGTCTCCTTTGTTAATTTGATCCAATAATCCGGAACGCCCATGGCCAGCCGGAAATCGAAGCCGTATCCACCCAGGTCAACGGGAAAGGCAAGCCCCGGCATGCCGCTGACATCTTCCGCAATGGTCGCCGCATCCGGCCGTAGGAGATGGATGACCCGGTTGGCCAGCGCAAGATAGGTCAGCGCATCTTCATCCACGGTTTCATCAAAATAATCGGAGTACTCTGTAAAGGCCACGCCCAGCCCATGATGGTGGTACAGCATGCTGGTAATGCCGTCGAAGCGAAATCCGTCGAAGCGATATTCGTCCAGCCAGAATCGGCAATTGGATAGAAGGAAATGGAGTACTTCGATTTTACCGTAATCAAAGCATCGGGAGTCCCAGGCCTCATGTCTTCCCCGGGGGCCGTCGTGGAAATATTGATACGGTGTTCCATCGAACCGGCTGAGCCCCTCCACTTCATTGTTGACCGCATGGGAGTGAACCAGATCCATAATGACGGCCAGGCCGGCCGCATGGGCGGCGTCGATAAGGGCCTTGAGATCTTCCGGTGTTCCAAAACGGGAAGACGCGGCAAAGAAATTGGATACGTGATAACCAAAGGATGCGTAATACGGATGCTCCTGGATCGCCATCAATTGCAGGGTGTTGTATCGCGCCGCGATGATGCGGGGCAGCACGTTTTCCGTGAATTCCTGATAGCTGCCGATTTTTCCATCCTCCTGGGCCATTCCAATGTGGGCTTCGTAAATGATGGGCGGTCTGGGGCTTCGCCTGTAGGTGTCCAGGCGCCATGGGTATGGTGTCTGCGGCCGCCATATCTGGGCGTTAAATATGAGTGTGCGTGGATCCTGCACGACCCTGCGGGCATAGGCAGGAATCCGATCTCCCTGCCCGTCCGGCCAATGAAGTCTCAGCCGATACAGATCCCCATGATGAAATCGATCTTCGGGCAGCCGGATCTCCCACTCCCCCGGCTTGCCGTTCGGTTCCAGGGCGAATTCGTTTTTTTCCTTCCAGGCGCTCATTTCGCCGATAAGAAAAATCGCGGTGGCGTTCGGGGCCCATTCCCTGAATATCCATTGACCGTTGCGGAAATGCATCCCGAAATATTCGTGACCGTTTGCGAAATCGGAAAGGTTTTCCTGCGGGTGTGTCAGGCGCTTTTCCATTGACTGGATTTTTTCGATCCGCCGCAGGAGTATTGTCCGATAGGCACCCAGGCCGTTATCGGCGGCGATCAACGCTGCGCATCGTTTGTCGGGGGTTCCGGTGCGCATGGTTTTCATCTGGCGATCAGCGGGCGCTGGAGCATCATTTCGTATAAATCCATATATTGCCTGGCCGTGACATCGTGGTTGAAGGCGGCCAGGCTTTCCGTCATGATGCGAGCGATTTCCATTTTTTTAAGGTCGGAAGGCAGTTGAAAAAAGTCCATGGCTTGATCCACAGCCCAGAACAAGCCGTTTGCGTCGTAATATTGGAATAGAAATCCGTTTCCTGTATGCCTGCCCACATCCAATGGTTTGACGGTGTCATGGATGCCTCCGGTATCATGGGCCACGGGAAGCGCTCCATATATGGGTCCGATCATCTGGGGCAACCCACAGGGCTCAAAAAGCGAGGGCATCAGGATGAAATCGGCGGCTCCATAGGCTAGACAGGCCAGTCTTTCATCAAAATCACAAATGGCCACGCGGTCTTCCAGTTGATGAAAGTTGACGATCCGCTCAAAATGCTGCCGGAAATCGCCGCTGGCCACAAAAATAATTTCGAGTTGGTGGTCCCAGTATTTCGATATCACGGCATACATGATTTCCGCCAGCAACTGACAACCCTTTTGGACATGGTCCAGGCGGTGGGGCCAAAAAAACAACGGCGCTTTTTCGTTTTGGATCAGGCCCACGGATTGCTGCAGCGCCAGTTTGTTGCGTTTTTTTCCAGCCGGATGATTCTCTGGTCCGTAGGCAGTCTTCAGGTTCTTGTCGGTGGAAGGATCGAAGGACGGATCAGGGGCATTCAATATCCCCACGGCGCAACCCGCGAGGTGCTTGTTTCTCAGCTCGGCCTGAATCTGCGGTTCGATAAATCGATGCCTGCCTTCAGCAACTTCCAGCAGGAACGTGGGACTGACGGTATTGACGAAATGGGCTGCAAAAATGCCGCTGGCCAGAAAATCCACCGGAATCGTTTCGCGTGTTTCTTCATACTGCTCCGGCCGGGATTCATAATAGAGATTCTGCCAAAAATAAGCGGCATCGATGCCACGGTCCTCGATATGCGCCAGAAGGGCTTTTACGGTATACACGTTATGCACCGTGAACAAACAGGGCGTGCCCATGGCTCTGGCCATGGCAGGAATCAGTCCGGTCATCCAGTCATTGCAATGGATCAGATCCGGTTGAACCCTGGGGACGATATTGTTGATCACTTCCCGCTGGAAGGCCAACGCGATTTTAATATTTTCCCAGCCGTAACTGGAATACACCCGGTTCATGTAAAAAAAGGCGCGGTCTTCCGCCAGATGAATCCTGTCCCCGGGCATTTTTTGCCAGAAAAGCTTTCGTTGGTTTTTGATCAGATTGGAAAAGCCGTTATCGAACATCATGCGGTAATCGGGCAAGGCCACATGCACGTCCGTTCCTTGTTCGAAAAGGGCGCCGATCAGGGCGGCGGATACATCCGCCAGTCCACCGGCTTTTGCCGTCAGATAATTGGCGATATTCCCCATTCCCGGAGGCAGGTAGGTGACTTCCGGTGTTATAATCAGAACCCGCGGTGATTTTTTATTTTTCGGCATTCCGTTTCACTCGTTTTGTCACGCCCAGGTGATTAAACCGGGCGTGAACCGGATTAAGTCATCACCTCTGGGGGTTACCCGGGCCGTGAATCCGTAGCGACCGGCGTTCTGACATTCAATGTCGCAGGCATACAGGTATTGCCCGTTACCACGGTCTTCTTCCATATTCATTCTTTCCAGGAGTCCGGGTGCTACCGAATCCACCGATTTCAGGGTCCCGTAATACAGCTCGACCTCGACTTCATCCGGAAGCAGGTTGCCGAGGGATACCTCACTGGTCAGGCGGAATTTTTCCCCCACTTGAAAAGGGCCTTCCGCCTTTCTCACCGGCGGATTGATGCGGATATGCTTCCATTCATTTTGCAGCCTTTCGCGCAACCGGTTCAATTTGCGGGCTTCCTCGGCCTGATTGGCCAACAGGCGATGGAGTCGTTCCACCGCCGGTCGGTAGAAGTGCTCCTCATAACGCCCCACCATTTTGGATGCCGAGAATTGCCACATGGCCATTTTCATGGATGATTTCATTTTTTTCAACCAGGTTTCGGGGACATCTCCGTGCTTTCTGTCATAAAAGCATGGAATTACGTCGTTTTCGAGGATATTGTACAAGGCCTGGCTTTCCACTGCATCCTGATATACGAAATCACCGTATTCCTCTCCGTTTCCAATGCGCCACCCCCGGTCTTCCCCATAGGCTTCGTCCCACCAGCCGTCCATGATGCTGACATTCAGGACACCGTTGATAGCGGCCTTCATCCCGGAAGTTCCGCAGGCTTCGTAGGGTCGCCTGGGGGTATTGAGCCATACATCGGCGCCTTGAACCAGATGCCTGGCGATGTTGATGTCGTAATCTTCGAGAAAAATCAATTTGTGACGGATGTTCGATTTTCGTGCGAACTGGATCAGACGTCGGATCAACTCCTTGCCTTCATTGTCTTTCGGGTGGGCCTTGCCGGCAAAAATGAACTGGACGGGATATTTGTCGGACGTAAGGATCGCTTCGAAGCGGGACGGATCCTGCAGCAGCAGGTTGGCTCTTTTATAAGTGGCGAAACGGCGCGCAAATGCTATCGTGAGGCTGTCCTGGTCGAGCACGGACTCGGCCTCTTCCATTTGGGCTTTCGGAGCATTGCGCCGGCCATATTGTTTCACCATCAGCGCCCGGCAGGTACGGATAAGTCGCGCACGGCTCATTTCATGCGCCCGCCAGAGTTCTTCTTCATATATCTGATCGATCCGGTTGATAATCTCCGGTTCTTGGGTTTTCATGTACCATTCCGGGCCAAGGTAGCGGTCGAACAGGAGCGAGTTTTCAATGGAAATCCAGGAGGGGATATGAATTCCGTTGGTAATATGGGTTATGGGAACTTCGTCTTCGGGGCGTCCCGGCCAGACGTGCGACCACATTCGGCGGGCGGTGCGGCCGTGAAGTTTGCTTACCCCGTTGCAATATCGCGACATCCGCAGCGCAAGGACAAACATGGAAACAGGTGCTTCGTATCCATGGCTCTCGGCGGGCTGCCCCCATTTAATCAATTCATCAACAGCGATGTCCAGACGCTCCTCGAAGGGTTTCAGGCAAGGGCGGACCAGATGCACCGGAAATTCGTCATGCCCGGCGGCAACCGGGGTGTGGGTAGTGAATACGGTTGTGCGCGCCAGGATTTCCATGGCGACTTTCAAATCAAGGTGATGGAACTGCATGAACTGCGCGAGGCGTTCCAGGCCGGCGAAGGCGCAATGGCCTTCATTCATATGAATGATGAGTGGATTGATATTCAATCTTTGGAGGGCCTGCATTCCACCGATGCCCAATAATACTTCCTGGGAAAGACGGATGGCCGAGTCGGCTGCATAAAGTCTGGCTGTGATTTCGCGGATGGGGGGTGGGTTTTCCGGCAAATTGGTATCCAGGAGCAGCAGGGGAATTCGCCCGATATGCAGTTGCCAGACCAAGGCCCGGATGTCGCCGTCAGGTCCTGTAACCGTGACATAGACTTCCTTGCCGTCGCTGTTTTTGGCGCGTTGCAGCGGCATGTGATACAAATCCGTCTCGGGATATTCTTCCTGCTGCCATCCTTCCGGGTTGAGGTATTGGTGGAAATACCCTTTACGGTAAAGGAGGCCGACACCGACGATGGGCAGGCCGCTGTCGGAAGCCGCCTTCAGATGATCCCCGGCCAGTATGCCCAACCCTCCGGCAAACAGCGGCAGGCTTTCATGAATGCCGTACTCCATGGAAAAATACGCAATTTTCCCGTCAGTTCCGTAGGGCGTTTCGGTAAAGTCAACCGGTTCGACGATATGCCGCTCGAAGGCGATCCTGACCCGTTGCTGATGGGATAAAAAACTATCGTCCCGGGCCAGCTCTTCCAGACGTTCCTGGGAAATCAGTGTGGAAAAAACGATTGGATTTCGTTCGGCTTTTTCCCAAAGCCGCGGATTAATCCGCCGAAAAAGTTCTATGGAATCGAGATTCCAGCACCACCACATGTTTCGGATCAGCTTTTCGAGAAATGACAACGATTCCGGTACTTTGGGAAAAACCTGGAAGGTTTGGAGGTAACTCATTTTTCATCCTTTTTCATATTCAGCAAAATCATCTGCAAGGTCCCCGGCCTGCCCGGTTTCATCAGAAGGCGGAAGCGTTTTGGGGATGGTATCGCGCTTTCAAGAGGCAAAACCCCGAATCGGATGATGTTGAGGCGGCGATTGGGACGTCCCGCTATCAGTCCTTCGCCTTCGAATTTAAACCATGAAATGAGATTTCTTTATACCCAAACAGCCCAAAGATGGCAAGTGGTTCTTTTCCGTGGGACGAGGCGGAACATCACTGCCCATGATGTTTCATTCGACAAATTAAGTTATAATAATTGGCAAGAAGAATAAGTGGGTTTAAACCTCCCTCGTCTGTGGATATAGAGATTGAAGTTTTTTTCGTTCTTTTATAGAGTCATGAAATGGAAAAATCCGATCCCATCTCCTACGACAAATATATCAAGGCGTTGATGGATATCAGCCGCGCCATCACGTCGGATCTGTTCCTCGAGGATCTGTTGAAATTGATCGTGATGGTTACGGCCAAGGTCATGAACGTGGAAATTTGCTCCCTCTGGATGATCAACGAAAATGAAAATCCCCCCAAAATCAGACTGGAAGCGACCCAGGCGATTAATCCGGAATACGTGAAAGACCGGTCGTTGAACCTGAACGAAGGCGTCGTCGGTTATGTGGCGACGCGGAAAAAACCGCATATCATTAAAAATGTGTTGAAGAGCCACCGGTTCAAGGAGAAGGAAATGGCCCGCAGGTTGGGCCTGGTTTCCATGCTGGGGGTGCCACTGCAGCTGAAAAACGAGAAGGTCATCGGGGTATTGAATTGTTTTACCGCCCATCCACATGATTTTTCCGAAACCGAGGTGAATCTTCTGGCCACGGTGGCCAACCAGGCAGCGGTGGCCATATTGAACACCGAACTCATGGTTCAGAAAAAAATTATCCAGGAAGAGCTGGAGACCCGCAAGCTGATTGAAAGAGCAAAGGAAATCATCATGCTCCGCAATCAAATCCAGGCGGACCAGGCATATCGATGGTTGCAGCAGCGCAGCATGAATTCCCGCAAAAGCATGCGCCAGGTCGCGGAAGCGATTGTCCTTTCGGATGAATTATATCAATAACGCGCCGTCCTTTTGCATTCAAACTTAATACTTGACATTTTATTTTAGATATACTTAATTAATCGATCATAGAGGATTCAGGTTCGGTACAAAGGCGTACCTGAGCCGCCTGCCAACCAGACAAAGGCGTCTATCCTGTCGTTCATTTCGGACGATGGGGGGCGCCTTTTTTTATTGACCGGTATGATATTATGCACGAGGAGAAAAAAAATGAGATTTCAAAAAAGCAACGATGTATTGGGTACCGCTAACCGGGGAAATCCTGCGGAATCAGGTCTTTGTACACTCTGTCGGGCTGATTGCCAGGGCAAATGCGAAACCTGGCTGTCCAGCCTGGTAGGCCGTAAATTGTTGTATCCCAGGGATTTCGGTTTTGTGACGGCCGGTGCGAACAATACGACCCATGTCGGCGTGTCCTATAATTCTCTTCGCATTCAGGGATATGCCTACGGAGCTCATGGACTGAGCCAGAATTTGACCAATAATCCGGACGACTGTATTTTCCCGAATGTGGATCTGACATCCGAATTCGGTTACGAGGTTAAAACCAA
This sequence comes from Thermodesulfobacteriota bacterium, assembly GCA_049320885.1. GTDB lineage: Bacteria > Desulfobacterota > Desulfobacteria > Desulfobacterales > SURF-7 > DYJD01. The sequence continues at coordinate 103,513 of JBMORA010000009.1, forward strand.
ATCGAAAATTCCGTTGATGACCGGAGCGCTTGGCTCCACCTTCATCGCGGCCAAATACTGGGATGCGTTCGCAGTGGGCGGGGCGTTGATCGGGATTCCCATCGTTGTGGGAGAAAATGTCGTGGGCGTGGACAAGGAATCCACCATCACCAACGGCAAAGTCACCAAATCGCCGGAACTGGATCGCCGCATTGACACCTATCTGCGGTATTACGACGGTTATGGCGCCATCATTGTCCAGATGAATGTCGAGGATACGCGGAATGGTGTGGCCGAATATGTGGCCAAAAAATACGGTGACAAGTGCATTATCGAGCTCAAATGGGGTCAGGGCGCCAAGGATATCGGCGGAGAGATCCAGGTTTCCAGCCTGGAATATGCCCTTTTCCTGAAGAAAAGAGGCTATGTGGTGGATCCCAATCCGGAATTGCCCGAAGTCCAGGAAGCCTTCAAACAGGGTGCGATCAAATCATTCGCCCGACACAGCCGTCTCGGTGGCACCAATCTGGATACGGTCGAATTGGTTCGCGAAGATTTCATGAAGAGTGTCGATTACCTGAGATCCCTCGGCTTTAAACGGATTTCCCTTAAAACCGGTTCCTATGGGATGGAAGAACTCGCCATGGCCATCAAGTTCGCCACCGATGCCAAAATGGATCTGCTGACCATCGACGGTTCCGGCGGCGGCACCGGCATGAGTCCCTGGAACATGATGCAAAGCTGGGGCGTACCCTCCATCAACCTGCACGCCAAGGCATACGAATATGCCAGCATTCTGGCCGCCAAGGGTCAACGCGTGGTCGATCTTTCGTTCGCCGGCGGATTCGCGCTGGAAGACAGCATTTTTAAAGGCCTGGCGCTGGGCGCGCCGTATACCAAACTGATTTGCATGGGCCGCGCCATCATGGTTCCCGGCTTTGTGGGTGCCAATATCGAGGGTGTGTTGCATCCCGACCGCAAGGAAAAAGTGAACGGGAACTGGTCTGAACTGCCCAAAACCGTCACCAGTATCGGCAGCAGCGCGGAGGAAATTTTCGCTTCTTATTTCGATGTCCAGAAAAAAGTCGGCAAGAATGAAATGAAAAACATTCCCCTCGGCGCCATCGCCATCTGGACCATGGCGGATAAACTGTCCTGCGGATTGCAGCAGCTGATGGCCGGCGCTCGCAAATTCTCGGTCAATCAGTTGAGCCGCCGCGACATTTTTGCCGCAAACCGGGAAACCGCCAAGGAGACCGGCATTGCTCATATTTCCGACATCAATGATGAAACCGCCAGGAAAATCCTGAATTCCTAGGCAACGCTCATCCCGGAATCCATTAAAGAGAGGCCGTCCGCTTTCATCGGGCGGCCTTTTTTATTTCAGCTTGATCCATAGAATGACGGCAGGCTGGCTGCCGGTATTCTTCCATTGCGACGGGGTGGTTTCCGCCAGATAGATGGTATCCCCCGCCTGGAGCGTCTGTACTTCGTTTTTCATGATCACCTCCAGGGTGCCCTCAAGGAGATATCCCAGTTCTTCGCCCTTATGAATGAAAAAATGGGCGGGCAGCTTTTTCCGGGCTGGAATCTGGATCAGGTATGGCTCGGCCTTGCCGTTGAAATCCGGAGGGGTCAGCATTTTTCCCGTTATGCAACCCTTGGGCAGGTCGGTAAAATGGACCGGTACGCTCGAGTCAGCCTGGAAAACCAAGCGCCGGCGCGTTTCGTTTTTATCCTGGAAAAAAGCTCCGACGGAAACGGAAAGGTTTTCGGCCATTTTAAATAAAGCCGGCAGGGACGGATAAATCAGATTGCTTTCCACTTGCGATATGGTGCTCGGCGTCACGCCGATCATGCTGGCCAGTTCCTTTTGGGAGAGCCCCTGCTTTTGTCGTATCGTCTTGATTCGTTTACCCAATTCATAGATATCGAACGCCTGGCGGCTCTTTTCAAAACCGATGTCGGCGCCTTCGCTGACGTACTGGAACGGTTCGTTCAGGTTTTCCGGGTTGCGTTTTTCCGCTTTCAGAATGGTGAGGGTGGTTTTTCCCCTTTTAATGGCCAGATCCACGGCAACCTGGGCGATTTGATTGATATGGGCTTTCAGGCGGCTGGAATGGGCGCCTTTTTCAACAACCCAATACGCAATGGTATCCAGTTCGTACAGACGGGGGCAGGACCGGGAGTAGAATTTCAGAACATGTTCCTCCCCTTCCCATAAATCCTGCATGCCGGTAAGGCTTTCAATGACAAAACGAACATCCCCCAACATGGTTTTATGCAGGCCGTAAATGGCTTCGGCGACTTTTTCCGGCTTCCAGGGTTCATTGACCTTGATAATCTGATACGGCCATTGGGCTCCGTCTTTCTCATAAAACTTGTTGAAGATTTCCGAGCCATCCCCCTTACCGTTGGTAAAACAGTCCAGAATCGTCAGGTTTTGGTTTTCCCCCAGGGAGCCGAGTTTCTCCAACAGGTTTTTCGGGGAACGGTCGAAACTGACATAGATGATCGGTTTGTTTTGAATCTGGGATTCCCGGATGAAATTCATACAGAAAACCGCCGCAAGGCTTCCGGCGTCATCATACCAGATCACATTGTCGCCAATATACAGTCCGCCAAGCAACTGGTCCAGCTGATTGACGCCGGATGAAACCCGTTTTTTCCTGGCCGGCATGGTTGCGACATCCTCCAATGATTGGTTCTCCGTCATTTGGCTGTAAAGGTCAACCTGGTCCCCGACATATTCAACAGGAATTGGTCCGGCATTTGTGTTTCAATATAGTGGACTGCCGACCGTCCGGTGCAATGGGTTGGAACCACATATTCGGGTTGTAAGGCTTTCAGGGCTTCAACCGTCGGCTTGACGACACGGTCCATATCCGCCCCGGAAAGATGGAACCCTCCGATGACGGCGCAAATCCGGTCGACACCGGTGACAGATCGGGCTTGATGCACTGTGTTGACGATGCCGGAATGGGCGCAACCGGATAGAATCACCAAGCCTCTACCAGCGACATGAAAAACCAGCGCCGAATCGTCTTCAATGGGATCCGGTTTGGCTTCGCCCTGTTCTTCGCACCAAAGATTCGGGGCGCCTTTTTCAAATTCGGTGATCCTCGGGATTTCCCCCAGGAAAAGCGCCGACCGGTCCAGCAGGAAATAGGGCCGTTCGGTTTCAACGATTCTGGCGCCGGCGCTGATGGCTTTTTCCCGGGTAAAGGCAGGGAAAACGAGTTTAAAATCGTCTGTGATCTTGAGATAGCGGGGGTTTTTGAAAGCCGCGGGATGAAGCACCAGTTCGAGACCCGTTTTCCCGGTCATCTGGATTAACGGTCGCATGCCGCCCACATGGTCCAGATGTCCATGGGACAAGGCCAGGGCCTCCACTCCGGTCAAATCGGCCTGCAAGGCGTCTGCATTGAAGGCGGCTCCGTGCTCGGAAAAACCGAAATCAAACAGCAGGGATCGCCGGCCGGATGAGCCGGTGACGGTGGCCAGGGTGGAAAAACCATGTTCGGCCAGAATGCTGTTTTTGATTTCGAGGCCTTTCAACGGCATGGCCCGCTGAATCACGGAAGAATTGTCCTGGGACACCAGGTCGATAAAATTATCCTGCAGGGTGAGGATTTCCACTTTGGCAACTTCCGCGAGTTGCTGATTCATGGGCTTGTCTCCTTATTGAAAACAAATATCTTTCAGAAGGTCATCGATACCAAGTCGCGTCAGCCGGATTCTAAGAAATTCCGAGATGGTCGGTTGATAGGGTTTGACGGACAGCACCATCCCGGCTTCCCGCGGTGTCCTTGCTCCCTTTTTGCTGTTGCAATTCCGGCAGCTGGCAACGCAATTATCAAAGGAGGATGCGCCGCCCTGCCGTTTCGGCACAATGTGGTCAATGGTCAATTCATTGGATTCCGTTCTGCAATAGGCGCATTTGAAGCCGTCGCGAATCAGCACGTTTCGTTTGCTGAAAGGGACCTTGCTGCGGTAAATGGTTCGGATGAATTTGACGAGTTTCATGACCGTCGGGATTTTAATCGCCAGACCCTCCACATTTCTGATGATTCTTTCCGAATAGCTCAAGACTTCCACTTTGTCCTTGATCATTAAGCGCATGGCCCGTTTCCAGTCCACGACATTGAGAAATGAATAATCCGCATTCAGCAAAATGCATGGAATCATGGATTCCTCCATCCACCCGTTTCGCCGGTATCAACTGAGTGCTGCCGGAGCTTCCGGCCGAACGATTTCCGTGGTTGTAATTTTCCTTTTATAAATATACGGGGTGCTTTTCGTCAAGGACACCGGGCGGCGCACGTCGATCCGTCTTCCCGTGAAACCGTCAGGGCGTCATCAGATGTCCGATCACGTCGCCAGTGTCCACCACTTCGTCGGTTTTGTCTTCATACCAGTGCAGCAGTCGCATTTCCGGACCGAACACGAAATAAAACGCCGTCCCGACGGCGGCATCGTCGGTCAGGTAATATTTCATATAGTAGTAACCGTCTGCTTTTTTTCCGGACCACACCGGTTTATCCAGCCGTTCGGTCAGATCGGACCTCGTCATGCCGGGCCGGATTTGCTTCAACGCCTTTTTGGAGGAATATGCGGCGCAGCCGAATGTCAGGCAGCTTATCACGACCAGCAACATCACTCCTTGTATTGTTCTCATCATATGGTTATCCGATTTGTTCAATGACGCCGCGGTTGTCTGTATACATGGCATCCAGCAGCTCCTTGTATTTCGCTTCCACGATTTTTCGCCGGACTTTCATCGTGGGGGTCAGTTCGCCTGTTTCAACCGTCAACGGTTTGGGAAGAATTGAAAATTTTTTAATGGTTTCAAAACGGGCCAGGCGGCGGTTGATGTCATCGACAGCCTGTTGGATTTCCGCGATGAGGCTTTCGCTGCGGATCAACTCCTGAAATTCCAGTTCCCCATATCCTTTGGCTTTGCCCCAGGCCGTAAGATTTTCCGGCGAGAGCGACAAGAGAGCCGTCAAATAATTCCGGCGATCGCCGTGAACCATGGCCAGTTCGATCAGGGGGTGATTCATCAAGAGATTTTCGATATTCGATGGAGTCACATTCTTGCCGCCGGAAGTGACGATGATTTCCTTCTTTCTACCGGTGATCCACAGATACCCGTCGTCGTCCAATTTCCCCAGATCCCCGGTATAAATCCAGCCATCGGGGGTTAGGGTCGTCCGGTTTAATTCCGGTTGGTTCAGGTATCCCGGGAATACGATATCCCCTCTTACCATGATTTCGCCGTCCGCGGCTATTTTCAGTTCAATACCGGGGAGCGGCCTGCCCACGGAGCCGAAGCGATAGGCTTCCGGTGTGCAGAGGGTGCAGAAACACGATACTTCCGTCTGGCCGTATCCCTCCAGGACCAGCATTCCGCAGGCATGAAAAAATTCGAGAATATCCACCGATATGGGCGCGGAGGATGACAAAAAATAGCGTACCCGGCCGCCGAAGATATTTCTGATTTTTCGAAAGACCAAGCGGTCGGCCAGCTGATATTGCAGCTGCAGCAAGAGAGGTATCGAAAGCCGTTTCTGCTTTCTCCTGCTCACGGATCGGCCGGTGCCTTCCGCCCATTGAAAAAGACCGCGCTTGAAAGGGGAGGCATTGGCGACTTCCGAGCGGATACGGGCATAGGCTTTTTCGAAAATTCGCGGGACGCTGCCGAAAAAGGTCGGACGGATTTCGACGATATCCTCCAGAATCCGGGAGATGTCTTTCACATAAGCCGCCGTTATGCCCCTTGAGATCCGCATGTATTGTCCGGCCACGCGTTCACCCACATGGGAGAGGGGCAAAAAAAACATCATCAGATTCCCGAGCCTGTCGTCGCCGATCACCTCCGCTGCTTTCAATTCGGCCAGGATATTTTTGTGCGTTAGGCAGGCGCCTTTGGGAGGGCCGGTGGTGCCGGAAGTATAAATGATGATGGCCACATCCTCGGGACGGATGGACTGTTCAACCCGTTTGACCATATCGGGGTCTTGTTTCAGGGCCTCCGTCCCGCCTGCCAGGAAATCCTTCAAGGCGGTGGTCTTCGGCAGATGGGTGCCGCCGTCCCATACGACAATCTGGCGGAGATGAATCAATTTGTCCAGAAAGGGAAGCAGCTTCTGCAGCAGGTCTTCGTTTTCGACAAACAGAACGGTGGATTTTGAATCCTCCAGAATGTAGGCGGATTGTTCGCCGGACAGGGTCTGGTAAATGCCGACGCTGATGCCGCCGCAACACAGAATCGCCAGATCCGTCAAGGTCCATTCCAGCCTCGTATTGCCCAGAATCGAGACCGTATCGCCGGGTTTTACCCCTGAAGAGACGAGGGCGGCGCCGATCTGGTCCACCCGGGATTCCACTTCCCGCCAGGTCACCGGATGCCAATCCCCGCCCTGTTTGATCAGGAATCCCGCTTTTTCACTATCCACCCGGCAGCGCTGCCGAATCATGTCCGGTAAATGTCGCATTTCTATCCTCCGTGACTTCTTGCCGTGTTACAAGAAAAGCTGGAAAGGATGGTTCACCAGATAAATCACAATCTGTTTTGAACGTCAAACAGGATTCAAACCCCGGGTCCGGATCCCAACCGGCGCCGTTGAAATGATTCGGGGGTTTGACCTTGACGGCGCCGGCATCGATCCCGTATAGTTCCCACAGCGATGCCGGGTTGAAAGGCCGGCCTTTCAGTCGACGATGCCTTCCCGGCTATTTTTCGATGGATACAACGGAATCTCATGCTGCGGCGCTTTTCAGACAACTCCGATCTGTTCAGGCATCTCCTTGGAAAACTGAATCCGTTTGCGGGGGCGCCTGGATTTTTCGCCATGGACGCAGCTGACAAGGCCGCCGCTTCCTCCGTTCTTTTTCTGCTGGGCGACTGCAATGGGGAACCCTGCCTGATTCTCAACAAACGCTCCCGACACGTACGTCAGCCGGGTGATCTTTGTTGTCCCGGCGGCGGCATACACTCCCGTCTGGATCCGGTATTGGCCAAAGTGATTGCTCTTCCGTTCCTCCCCCTCGGGAGATGGCCTTATTGGAAGGGATGGCGGCGGCGGACGCCACGTAGAGCCAGGCTGTTATCCCTGTTGCTGGCCACCGGGTTGCGGGAAGGCGTGGAAGAGATGCGGTTGAATCCGTTCCGGGTACGGTTTTTGGGGGTCCTGCCGCCCGAGCCGCTGGTCATGTTCCGGCGCACGATTTATCCCATGGTGGCTTGGCTCCCTCACCCGCAGCGCTTTTATACCAACTGGGAAGTGGAAAAGATCGTATCCATTCCCCTGAGTGCGCTGCTCGATCCGGAGCGATACCGGCAGCTTCATCTGTATCTCGGGCAATCGGAGGAAGACAGCGGGGATGTTCCTGAAGGGATGGTCCTGCCCTGCTTTGTCCATGAGACCCCTTCCGGCGGGGAGCTTCTCTGGGGCGCAACCTATCGTATCACCACTGTATTTTTAAAAATGGCCTTCGACTTCAGCCCTCCCCCGGCGGCGGCCCTCCCGAGTGTCGCCGGTTTCCTGGATCAGCGGTATCTGGGAGGGGGGAAATGAACGGCCGCGGCTGTTGTTTTCAATCAATTGAAGATCTGACCAAGGAGTCGAGATGAATCCAGATGACGCTCTGCCGGGTGAAAAGATCCATACCCGCAATATCGACGTATCCACCTATTCCATGGGAGAAAAATGCATCATCGTTGAGGGGATTCTGCGGGACGACCGGTTGAAACCGTATTACCGGATGACGGGTGAACAGCACCCTCCCCACACCGTTCACTGCATGGCCATCCGCATGCAGGTGTCCGGCGATGACCTCACCATCACGGATATCACCGCACGGTTTGACTCCTTCCCCCAGGCCGATTGCCCGAAGACCGCTGGAAGTCTGACCCAACTCATCGGGTGGAAGATCGCGCCCGGGTTCACCCAGAAAGTGAAGAATCTGATCGGTGGTAATACCGGCTGCGCGCACCTGACCGCCTTGTTGATGGCCATGGCCCCGGCAGCCGTCCAGGGGTACTGGAGCAACCGCTCTCAAAAGCCGCGGGATGAGAACATCCCGGTCGAGATCATGAATCAATTCCTGATCGACACTTGCTGGGTTTGGCGGCGGGAAGGGCCGCTGGCCCAAAGCATCCTGGCCGCAACCCAACCGGCGAAGCAAAAGACCTGACAGGATAGACTTCCGAAAATTGGCGGCCCCGGTTTCCAGGGGCAGCGGGGACCAATTGTCAGGGGCGTTGACGGATACCGGACGGCTTGATGTCTACTTCCAAGCGCACCATCTGCCTTTTGATCCATGCGCTTCTACCCCGTACATAAGGAGACGGGTTACGCACTTTCAGAAGCCGCGGATTTGGCAGCACGGCGGCCAGCAAGGCGGCTTCGTCCCTGGAGATGTGTGTGGCGGAACTTCTACCGAGCAGCTTTTCCGCCGCCGCGCCTACACCATAAATGCCGTCGCCGAATTCCGCGATATTCACGTATACTTCCAGGACCCTTTTTTTACTCCACAGCAGTTCGATCAGGACTGTGAAATAGGCTTCCAGGCCTTTCCGGAGATAACTTTTCCCGGACCAGAGGAACAGGTTTTTGGCCACCTGCTGGGTGATGGTGCTGGCCCCCCGCAACCGCCGGCCCCGGTGGTTGCGTCTCACCGCCTTGGCGATGGATTCAAAATCAAAGCCCCAATGATCCAGAAATTTTTGATCTTCCGAAGCCATCACCGCCAAAAAGACATGCGGTGAAATCGATTCCCAGGCTGTCCAGTTGTAATGGAGCCCCCGATTCCGTTCCCGGCTGAAAAATTTTTGCAGCTGTCTTTCCAGAATAAAGGCGCTGGTGGGAGGCGGCAGCCAGCGAAGACATAGCACCAGGGCGGCCGACAATAACACCGCGGCACCGATCACGCGAAAGATCCGCCGCATGATCGGTGAGCCGCTTCCGGGTGGATGACCTGCCTTTTGGATGGGTTGTTTCTTCATGGTTTCCATTCCGGATCAGAGCACCATGGAGAAAGCCTGGAATGAGCTGATCACCGACGGAACCGTCGCCGGGAATTTGAATCGATATCTGCCATAGCTGTCCATGGGCGGTCAGACCGCGCTGGCGCCGCCATCCACCAGAAGGGTCTGGCCGGTGATGAAACCGGCGCCAGCCGAGCACAAAAACAGAACCGGATGGGCGATGTCCATGGGCTCCGGAATCCGTCCAAGGGGGATGGTTTTGACGATCTGTTCGTGAAGCTGCGGGTTGGACCAGAACAGTTGGCTGAAGCCGGTTTTCACCATGGACGGGGCCACGGCGTTGACCTGAATATTGAAAGCGGCAAGTTCCTGGGCCAGCACCCGGGTCATCATTTCAATTCCGGCTTTGGCGATTCCATAGATTCCCATGGCCGGCGCAGCGCGGCGGCCGGCAATGGAAGAGATGCTGACGATTTTACCGCTTTTCTGTTCCCGCATGATTTTTCCGGCCTTCCGGGAACACAAATAGGTCCCGCCGAGATTGGAATCGATGATTTTTTGCCAGAGGGCCGGATCCGCGTCCAGCAAGTTCGTGACGATGTTCATGCCTGCATTGTTGATCAGTCCGTCCACCTGGCCGAAACGTTCAAGAGTCTGCTGAAACAGGCGGTCCACATCGGCTTCCTTGCCCACATGGGCGGATACGGTCAGCAAGCGATCATCCCCGGCGCCCAGCGCCTCCCTGGCCGCGGCCAAACCTTCTTCTTTCCGCCCGCAGATCACCACCCGGGCGCTCTCCCGCAACAGCAGTTTCGCGATTTCCAGACCGATGCCGCGGCTTCCTCCGGTGACCACGAATACTTTGTCGACAAGACCGTATGATGGTTGATGCATGCTGCTTTCCTTTCGCGTTAGAGGGTTGCCGCGATAATCGCCGCTCCGATGGCTCCATTCACCTGGGCGTTGTCATAGACCATGATGGGGGCGTTCAATTTTTTTTCCATGGCCTTGACGACACCGATGTTCTTGGCGACGCCGCCGGTCATCATGATCGGGGGCTGAATGCCGATGCGGTTGCCCATGGCGAGTACCCTGGAGGCAATGGATTCATGGATTCCGGCGATGATGTTGGCGCGTTTTTCTCCTTTGGAAATCAATGAGATCACTTCGGATTCGGCAAAAACAGTACACAGGCTGCTGATCACCGCGGCGTTATCGGCCGTCAGGGACAAGCTGCCGAAGGCGTCCAGATCCACCTCTAGCGCCCGGGCCATCACTTCCAGAAAGCGGCCGGTTCCGGCGGCGCATTTATCGTTCATGGCAAAATCCTTGACCTTGCCGTCGGCGTCGATGACAATCGCCTTGCTGTCCTGGCCGCCGATATCGATGATGCCCCGGGTGTCCGGGTGATGAAAATGGGCACCCACCGCATGGCAGGTGATTTCCGTCACCGCCTTGTGGGCAAAGGTCACGCTGTTGCGGCCGTAACCGGTGGCGATGACGCGCTGAACCTCATCCGGCCGGATATTCAGCTGACGCAACAATTCGTTGTAGACCTGCTGCCCCGCGTTACGGGCATTGTATCCGGTCAGGATCACATGCGTGCCGAGAACGGTATGGTTGTCGATGGCGGCGGCCTTGGCGCTGATGGAGCCGATATCAACTCCGACGGTAATCATGAATCACCTCTTTGAAAGACATGCAATGAATTATGGCCAATACCATCTTCCGCAGCGTCGTGCAACAGACGTCAGGGGAATTATTTCAGCATTTCAATGAATGCGTCGATCCGGGTTTCGATCTGGCCTTCGGAAAAATTGCGCTCATCCACCATATCCGCTTCGATCATCAGGGTCGGCAGGCCGCGCTGTTCCTGAACGATCCGCTGGATATCATACTGGCCGAGGGAATACGGCTTGCAGCTGCGGTTGGAATGGAGCACCAGTCCATCCACCTGGTACTTGTCGGCCATTTTGATGATCCGGGCAGCCATTTCATCCGTTCCGGTATTGAGGAAAATACGGGTATAGCATTCGGCCATGGAACCCAGAAAATTATTTTCATCCAGATATTCCATGGAGCTGCACCAGCCGGAGGTGTAGGTGTCGGCCACCAGGCAGGCGTCATGGGCGGCGAACTTTTCGGATAGCCAGCGGGTTTTGAACCAGATGGGCAGGTTATCCCACAGCAGGCGGTATTTTTCATTCGGCAGCATGGAGATGCCCGCCGCGATGCGTTCCTTCATTTCCGAAAGCAGCATTTCGTAATAATCCACCACTTCCTGTTTGCCGCGCAGGGTGACGATCAGGGCCAGATGGAAAAACGCGTCGAAGCAAGTCATGGGCGCCGGTTTGTGCATGGTCGTATCCAGGACCGCCTGCCACAGGCGCTGCCCCTTGATGGATAACATGCCGACTTCCTGCATGCGGTCGTAGTCAAACGGCTTGCCGCAGACGGCTTCCAGAAAGGCGATGTATTCCATGATTTGCTTTTCAACGTAGCGCTTGATTTCCGGGGAATATTCCTTGTGGCAGATGGGCGTATCCAGGATGAACAGCGGGACGTTGAAATAGCGGGCCTGGACTTCATACCATTTCAGAACGGTGCCACAGATGTTGTTGCAGCAGATCAGCATGTCCGGTTTGGGCAGACCGCCGATGGGTCCGCCGTTGACAATGGCGCTGGCGATATCGGCCCGGGCATAGGAGCATAAATCCCGGGCATACCCCATTTCTTCGGATTTTTCGCACAGGGCGACCCCCATTTTGCTGGCTCCGATCATGGCGCCGTAGTTTTCCGGGTAGACCGGGATGACATCCATGACGATCAGGGGTTCAACCGGTCCGCCGCTGGTGATCCAGGCGATTTTTTTGCCGGTTTGTTCCGTGGGCGTTTTGGCTTCGATGTAATACGCCGTCATGATATCCTTCATTTTCCGGACGGCCTTGATTTTCCGTTTTTCGTTTTCCGGGTCTTTGACCTGAGCGGCTTGTGACATGGTATGCTCCTTGATGAATGGTTGCTACTCGGGTTACAGCATTTCCATAAAGGCTTCGCAGCGGGTGCGCAACTGCCCTTCGGAAGCGGTCTGGTCCTCGATTTCCAGCATCAGGTGAGGAATCCCTTCTTTTTCGAGCATGGTTTTCATATACGGGTAATCAAAGGCATGGGGATCGCAGAACTTCAGGAAGACGAAGATGACGCCTTTCGCGCCGTACTCCTTCACCTGTTTCAAAAGGTAATCGCCCCGATTGGTGTTGCCGGAATGTTTCGCGGGGCAGACCACGCGGTTCAGATACCGATCGGCAATGGCCGCCACTATGTCTCCCCGGTCATCGATCCGGCCTTCGAAATAGCGGGCGCCGGTGCAAAAATCGTCCCATACGACACGGCCGCCGGAAGACTCGATCACCCGGTAAATATCCGGCATGTTGCACAGGCCGCCGGTCAGAACGATGCGCTTCCCTTCAGCCGTGGAGTCCCGGCCGGGGTCCAGGGCAGCCAGAAAATCCTCCAGGACCGAGCTGAAATCCGCTCGGTCCATGATCATGGATGCCCTGAAAATGGTATGGACATCGCTGCTGCCGACAGCCCCGGGATGGTTGCGCCGGATGGCGTACAGCCGGGACAGTCCGTCACGGATGCGGTTATAGGTCCGGACGGCCGCGCCGAGCTGTTGATCGCCGATTTCGGCCGCCAGGGCTGTCTGCAGCTCGCTCCTGAATTTGTTCAGCACGTCCACCATGTAGGCCCCGGCGCTGTCCGTATTCAGTTTTACGGGCAGGACCACATCCAGATGAAATTTACCTTTGATATTCAAACGCCATATATCGGACAGGCGCTGGATGGAATCACAGGTATGGGGAAAGACCGTCCCGTCCAGAAAATCAAGGCGGCCGGCCAGGGCGTCCTCCAATGCGCCGCGGACAAGGCTGCAGCTATAGGCCTGGAGGTGGGCGTCGGCCTTGGATATGCCCGTGCTGCTGCCGAAAATGCGATAGGGCAGGGCGCCCGCCGCGGTGATGATTTCTTCCGGCGTGTAGGAACAAAAGTGGCCGACGATGCTGCCGCCGGTTTTTCGTTTCCATTCCATCGCATACCTGTCGGGATAGCGGACGATTTCCGAGAAAAGTGATAGGGGCTCCATGGGACGTCTCCTTCTGTTCTGCTTCGCTCGCCGGTAATTCATCGGCTGGCAGCTTGAATCCGGCTCGCAATTTGAATCTTAAAACATACCGAACAGTCTGTTTATGTAATACAGGGGAAAACCGGTGTCAATATGTAGTTGGCCGCCGATGGATCAGCGCCCGGAATTCAGTGGATTGTCGGCTTTTTCGGCTCATCGTCCCGTTTCCGGCCGTCGATGACGGTGAAGCGTGCCCGGCGGCGGCGATACTGCCAGTTCCCGTAAGCCGATCGCAGGCGGAGGATCGGATGGAGGTTGCCGAATCCTTTGAAATAGGCGTAGCCCATTAAAATACCGCCCAGATGGTAGGCGCCGGCCGGATTGGTCTTGGCCAGAAACGTCAAAAGGGTGATCAGAGCGGTTCCGTAGCTGATATATCTGGCTTTGACCGGCAGGATGAACATCAGCAGCATCGTGGCCTCGGGATTCAACAAGCCGAATACGACCATCAGGGCCAATATGCTGGGCACCATGCCCATGAAAGGCTGATCCAGACCGGGCACCATGCTGAAGATGAGCCCCGGGACAGCGCCCCCCAAGGCCGCCAGAAAGAAAAGGATCAGGAACCGCCGGCGGCCCATGGCGTGTTCCACGGGTGCGGCGATGAAATAGAAAGCCAGGCAGCTGAATAGAAACGACACCGGGAATTGGGGCGGCTGAATAAACGGGTGGGTGATCACCTGAAAGGGATGAAAGCGCGGATCGGTCAGGGGGAACATGGCGAGGGTTTCAACCAGGGGCAGGCCGAGCCAGTGCTCCACCAGAAGCTCGATGACGTAAATCCCAACATAGACCAGCAGCAGGGTTTTGCCCAGACGGGTGAGGCCGCCGCCGAATCCGGCAGGGGTTAATGTGGCGTGGGGTTGCATGTTTTTCCTCCGGTCCTGGCCGGACTTGTTGGGTTATGGTACATCCGCTGCGTCCGGAAACAGGTCTTGTCTATCAAGATACGGCATGCCTGTAAAGAGGGTTTCCGCATCGGCTGCCGTGCCAGGATATTGATTGACAACAGGCTGTTATTAAAATATAAATATCAAAAGAGCAGTTCGTATTTTGATCAGAATCACGCCAGGCCGATCCGTTTCAGGCAAACGGATTGCATTCCAACCGTTTTTACGTTCCGTCCGTCGACAGGTTGGGCCGTTTTCGGGTAACGGCCATATCCATGATATCCTTACCATGGGAGGTGTGCATGAAACGGTTTTCTTTGATGTGTTTTTTTCTGTTGTTGCCGGTCATTGCTTGGGCGGAGAAAGTGGTTTTTGTCAGCGAGGATTATCCGCCGTATGAGTACATGGAGAATGGTAAGGTCGTGGGTTTTGACGCGGACATTATCCGGGAGGTCTGTTCCCGCATCGGCGTTGAGGCGGATTTCAAGCAATGGCCCTGGAAACGGGCCATGGTCAAGGTCAAGGACGGTTCGGTGGACGCCATTTTTTCGCTGTTTCGCACTCCGGAGCGGGAGGAGTTTCTGATTTTCCCGGCGGAACCGCTCAGCTCGGAAAAAAATGTGGTCATCGTCCGCAAGGGCAGCCCGTTGAAACTCACCAGGCTCGATGATTTAAAAGGTAAAACCGTGGGCGTGGTGGTGGAATATTCCTATGGCGCCGAATTCGACAATTTTTCGGGAATTGAAAAGGAAGTCTGCAAAAGCACGGAAAACATGCTGCAAAAATTGGATGCGAAGCGCATGGACATCGCCGTAATCAACGAGCATGTCATGCGCTACCTCAGCCGCAAGCTCGGATTGCAGGACCGTTTCGACATCCAATTTGTCTTGAACGAGGACCCCATGTACGTGGGTTTTTCCAAAGCCAAGGGCGGCCGCAGCCAGGAGCTGGCCGATAAATTTTCCGCCACCCTGAAGCAACTGAAGACCGAGGGCCGGCTTGCGGCCATCATGGCCGCTTATAAATAATGGTTATTTCGAGATTGAATCTTCGGGATTGTTCGGATAAAAACAGTGACCCATCAGGGAGATGTTGGCGAATTTCCGGTAAACCGTGTCCGATCATTGTAAAAGGCGATGTTCATGAAAACCGGTAGACAAACGAAAGGATTCGGCCAATCCGGTTTGGTATGGCTGACGGCGCTTTTGGTGCTTTCCGGATTGGGATGCCATAAAAAAATGACATTCGAATCCACCCCGACGTCGCCTGCGGCTTTTGTTGCAGACTCAGAACCTGCGGTTGACTTAGGCGACCTGGCAAGAAGCGAGAAGGCCGAAGCGGAAACGGCGGTTTTTGTCGATCAACGGATGATCTTCTACGACGGTTTTGTCAAACTCCGGGCGGTGAAGCCGGAAGAGGTTATCGATGCCGCCTCGAAACTGGCGGCATCGGCCGGCGGCTACGTGGAACAGATGCGGCCGGGAAGGGTCGTTCTGCGGATTCCCGCGGCCCAATTCGAGGTGGTCTACCAGGCGGCCTTGAAACTGGCGGAAGTGCTGGAAAAATCTGTGAGCGCCCGGGATATCACGGAGTCTTTTCAGGATACGGCCTTGCGGTTGAGCACGGCTGTCGCGGCCCGGGACCGGCTGGTGGAACTGCTGGGTCAATCCAGGGACGAAAAGGAAAAAATCCGGCTGTTGAAGGAAATCCAGCGGCTGAACGATCAGATCGAAAGTCTGGAAAACCTGAAGGCCATGCTGTCGACCATGGCGGCCTTTTCCAAGCTTACGATCCTGGTGGAGCAGCGCAGGCTGGTTTCCGGCCGCGCCGATCCGGAGGAGATCGCCGAGTTCAGATGGATTTCGTTGCTTTCGCCGTTCAAGCGGGAGGCGCAACCGGATTCCCGGCGTCTGGATTTTGCCGTTCCGCCGGATATGCTGGCGCTCGACCGGGAAGGGCTGTTCATCGCCGAGGGAGCGGACGGCGCCGCCTTCTGGTCCACGACCCGCCCGAATCGTCCGGAAGGGGACAACGCTTTCTGGATCGAAGCCATCAAGGTGCGCCTTTCGCCTGAATTCAAGGAGGTCGACACCCGGCAGGCCGGGGACTTCACCATCGTCCGGTTTGTCGAAAACGCTGAAACACCCTATGTGTATCTGATCGGGGTGAACATCGCGGAAAAGCGGCTGGAATTGGTTCAGGTCTACTTCCCTTCCAAGAGCCATGAGGAGCGATACGGCGCCGGAATTTTGGATTCCATCACGCGAGGTGCCCGATGAGCGGCCGCAGCGACTGCCGGGGGCGATTTACCGCAAGCCTGATCCTGCTGGCTGTTCTTGCGGGCGTTTGCACGCCGGTTTTCGCCCAGTCCCCGGGAGCGATGACTTCCAGGATGGTTCTGAAGGTGAGCGATCCGGACCGCATCGCGGACCTGCTGGCGGAAAAGGCCGTTGCCATGGGGGGCTATTTCGTCGAGCGCGACAATCGTTCCATCAGACTCAAAATTCCGTCGGCGTCCATCGAAGCGTTTGGCGAGTTTGCCATGGCTAAGGGAACGGTCCTGACCAGGGAACTGAGCAGTGAAGACGTCTTCTCGATTTTAACCGAGAAAAAAGCCCGGCTGAAATCGAAACGCCGCGTGCAGGCTCAATATCTTGATGTCCTGAAAACCGCCCGGGCCGACGCCGTCGTCATGGTGGAAAAGGAGATCGCGGCACTGGTGCAGGAAATCGAGATCCTGCAGGGCGAGATCCGGCTGCTGGAGCATCGCCTGGCTTTTGCCGAAGCCCTCATCGAGTTTACCTTCAAGGATCGCTCCGCGCCGCCGGTGAGCGGAAATTCTTCGTTTCCCTGGCTGAATACCGTCAACATCACCGATCTTCTGGAAGAGTTTCAACATGAACGCGAATAAACCCCATGCCATGATGCTCCTGCTGTTGCTGCTGCTGATCGTTGGCGCCGGCTGTCCCGCGCGGCAACAATGGATCGCGCCAGCCGGATTTGCCGTATATCCGAATGAAAAACCGCTCAAGGCCGTCAGTCCGGACGGGGTGGTGTACCGGGTCAGGGTCGAACCCAACAAGCAATATCGGGCCGGCTTGCCTTTCTGGAAGGAGGCCATGAAAAAACGGATGCTCGATGTGGGCTATGTCTTCCAGCGGGAAACCGACATTACGGCCAACGGTAAATCCGGCTATCTGCTGGAGCTGGCCGCTCCGGTGGGCGCAAAAGATTACCTTTATCTGATCGCCTTTTTCATCGACGATGAAGACAACCTCGTCATCATGGAGTCCGCCGGCGAGGTCACCCGCTTTGATCCCCGCCGCAAGGATATCGTCACCGCCATCCAGACAACCCGATTTTGATCAAATCCGAAGAGGCCGCTGTCGGAACCGGATTTGCATCTTGTACCCCGGTGGAATTCTATGATAGAGGGTTTTTACGCTCATCTTTCTGTCATCGCGCTGTTTTCCGATTCCCGAAAGGGCGTTCGGGAAGGCGGAGAAACGGATATCCAACCAGGCGGGTTATGCTATGGAGAATACGAATACGGAAAGTCAAGCCCCATCCGAGCCGGAAGACCTCGGGATGACGGTGGCGCAATACTTTTTGACCATCTTTCGTCTGCATTTGAAAGCCTCTCCATACGCGCAGACGGAATGCCGGCTGCTAGGGGCGGCCGGTGCGAAGAACAACCGCCGGACCTACGAGCTGAGAATCCAACAGGAAGAGGAATGGAAAACCCGCCGGATGACCATCATGCCCCTGGGCGAGGGCAGCGGCAGTAAAAGCAAATGTTTTTACGTTATCTACGATGATCACCTGGTGGTGAAGATCCCGCCGGTTCCCATCACGGACTTTTCAAAATATATCGGCTTTATCCAGGTGGAGCAACGGATCGCCGTTCGCCTGGCGCCGCGGGTCTGCATTACACCGAGTGTTTCCGTTATCATGCAGCATGCTTTTCCACTCCCGGAAGACGAAAACGAAACCCTTTCACCGGAAGAATCCGAGGCCGCTTACGTGAAATGGCTGGCCGACAATCCCGATGCCCAGTCCCATCTGAAAATCAACGGCGGTTTTGTTTTTTTCATGGATCTGGCCAGATATTTCATCCTGGCCGATGTACTCGACAGCCTGCGGGGAAGAACCCGGGATTCGATGGAGGACGAGATCACGAAAAATTCCGGCGTACTGTTCGATATCCATAATTTCGAGGGTCGGTACGGGCACGGCACCGGCCGCATCGGAGAAGCCCTTGCCGCGGTTTACAGTGAATACGAAAAGCGGTTGCGGAACCTGCTGGAAGGCGCGCGGATTACCGTATCGAAGATCCAGTATAAATTTCAGGAATGGTTTTCCGCTCATTTGGCCGGCGCCGTCATCGATGAAACGAAGGAGCAATCCGTTTCCGTTGACATCATTCCGGCCATGAACCGGCTGATCAAAACGGTTTTGGAGGAGAACGGGGAGGCGGTGGGCGCCTATAGGGAGTTGATCCGCCGTTTCCTGATGAAAAAAAGCTTTTCCCAGAGCCGGACCCAGATATCCAGCATCATAAACAATATAATGGATCTGCTGGCCTATCTGGGTCGAAAGCGCGTGGCCATGCGGGATTTCAAGCCGGACAATGTGCTGGTGGCGGGGGATCCGGGACGCTACCCGAATTTTCTGTCATCGCCGGACGCATTTTTTCTCGGGTTGATTGACGTTGAGACCGCCATCATCATCGATCCGCAAAAGGATACGCCCCTGCCGCAGCCGCGTCTCGGCGGAACCCCGCTGTTTTCAACACCGTCGCAACTGGTGACCAACGAGCTTCTCGCCCAGGCGTTTGGCGACGTTTCCCGGATTTTTTTCCTGCAGGACTGGTACGCGGCCATGGTGATGATGTACAAGGTGGTGACCGATGAAAATCTGTTTGTGCAGACGGCGAAAACCCTGCCGGGAATTATCCGCACGATTCAAAAAGCGGCCAGGGAAAAGCGGTTCACCATCGAGGTGGTGGAGGCGGTCAGCGCTTCCTTCTGGAAGAGCGCCGTTGCCGAATACCGACAGCATGTGGCCCAGCGGGAAAAAATGTTGCGGGCTGTGGAGACGGTGGTTCCCAGAACCGCAAACGCATTGATGATGGAAATTTTTCAGGAGGAAAAAGAGCGCAGCGAAACCCGAATCCGCAACCGTATCGCGGTCCAGACGTATTATAAAACGGAAAAAAATCAGGAACAGTTGTGGAAAGCCTCCGCCCAGCAGGTTGAGAGCCTGTTGTTGAATATGACGGAGTCCGACCCGAAGACCGAGGAACAGCACACAACGGAAAGCAGGCGCTGTTTCCTGACGGCGCTGCTCGCGGAAAAAAGCCACATCGCCAGATGCCAGGATTACATCGAGCGCTTCCGCAACAATGAACCCATCCGTTTCGATGGGTTCGAGCTGCTGAATATTTTTTTCAATTGTGTCTACCGGCGGATGTATCCGGAATCATGGGGCGCTGTTCATGCCGGTCCCCTCCTTGATCTGCCGGCCCCAATTGCGGCGAACCAATCACATTGACAAGCCCCGGAATTTTTACTATAGGATGTCGCATAATCGCGGGCTGAAGTCCGACTGTAAAATCCGATTGTCCAGATAATCTGAAACCACGATGGATACCGCATGCCACGAAGGCGTGATCGTTTCCCGTGGTTTTTTTGTTTTTACGGCTGGAGGAGGCCTTTCATGAAACAATTTATTATCGTTGCCTGTGTATTTGGTTTTTTTTGTTGTTACACCAGCAGTGTTTCCGCGCACTTCGGCATGGTCATTCCCAGCGACACGATGGTCATGCAGGAAGACAAGCGCAGTATTGATCTGACCCTTTCCTTTTCGCACCCCTTCGAGGGGATCGGCATGGAGCTGGTGAAACCCGCCCAGTTCGGCGTCATGACGGCTGGAAAGAAGACCGACCTCCTGCCGCAGTTGAAAAAAACGGCGGTGATGGGTCACGGCGCGTGGCAGCTCGCGTATCCGATGAAGCGACCCGGGGTTTACATGTTCTATATGGAACCGGCGCCGTATTGGGAACCCGCGGAAGACTGCTATATCATCCATTATACCAAAACCGTAGTCACCGCTTTCGGCGACGATGGGGGCTGGGACGCGGAAATCGGACTGAAGACGGAAATCGTGCCGTTGGCCAGGCCTTTCGGGCTGTATGCCGGAAACACCTTTCAGGGGGTGGTGAAGGTGGATGGAAAGCCGGTTCCCTATGCCGATGTGGAAATCGAATACTACAACAAGGATGGGAAAGCCAAGGCACCCACGGAGTACATGATCGCCCAGGCCGTCAAAGCCGACGCGAGCGGCGTGTTTACCTATGCAACGCCGGCGGAAGGCTGGTGGGGGTTTGCCGCCCTGAACACGGCCGACAAAAAAATAGCACATGAAGGCCAGGACAAGGAGGTTGAAATCGGTGCCGTCCTCTGGGTATATTTTCATGAATGGGGCTACTGATCGGAAAAGCAAGGTGGCTGGCCCGAAATGGACCATATAATTATTTTGTCCTGACATTCAAGGGGTTGCAATGCATATCTCGGAAGGAGTGTTATCCGCGCCGGTCCTGATTGCCGGCGCGGCCATCACCGCCGCGGGCACTGCCGTGGGGTTGAAGCATCTCGATTACGACCGGATCGCCCAGGTCGGCATGCTGTCCGCCGCCTTTTTTGTCGCCTCCCTGATTCAGTTCAACATCGGGCCGGCGAGCGTCCATTTGGTCATGAACGGAATCGTGGGGCTGATGCTCGGCTGGGCGGCTTTCCCGGCCATACTCGTGGCGCTTGTTCTGCAGGCCTTTTTTTTTCAATTCGGCGGAATTACGGCCCTGGGCGTCAATACGGTCAACATGGCGCTTCCCCCGGTGATCTGTTACTATGTCTTCCGGGGCTTGATTTGGAAAACCCGGCCGGTGGCCGCCGCCGCCGCCTTTGCTTGCGGATTTCTGTCGGTGGGCCTGTCGGCCCTTCTGTTGGGCCTGTCGCTTCTGTTCACGGAAGAAAATTTCCTTGAAGTCGCGGGGCTTATTATCACCGCCAATCTCCCGGTGATGACCATCGAGGGTGTGGTCACGGTATTTTGCGTGGGCTTTCTGAAAAAGGTCGATCCCTCCTTGCTGCCGGGGTTTGGAACAGCAGCGGCGGGCGGGAGTGGAAACGGCGCCGAATAAGGAGGACGGGATTTTGTCAATGGATATACTGCAATCGATACCAAAGCGATACCGCGCGGCGGCTGTCGTCATCATGATCGCCGCCATGGTTTTTTCCCCGGGCAGGGCCTCCGCGCATCGGGTAACCGTGTTTGCCTGGATCGAAGGCAAGACGGTTCATACGGAAAGCAAGTTCAGCGGCGGCCGCGCCCCGAAAGATTCCCTGGTGGAGGTTTTCGATCTTCAAGACCATAAGCTGCTGGAAGGCCGGACCGATGAAAACGGTGCCTTTTCCTTTACACCCCCCGAATGGAAGGCCATGAAAATTGTCCTGACAGCCGGGCAGGGGCACCGGGGCGATTGGACATTCACCGAGCAGGATCTGCAGGCGGAAGGCGTTCTCCATACCCCGGCGAGCGTGCCGGCATCCCCGGCGGAGCCGCCATCGGCTATATCGGAAAATGCCGACTCCGGGAGCGGCGGGGCCGGTGATAAAGAGAGTATCGAAGCCATTGTTGAGCGGGCCCTGGACAAAAAAATGGCCCCCCTGTTGCGGGAGCTTAAAAAACTGGAACAGGCCGGATCGGAACCGCGATTCAGGGATGTCATGGGGGGCATCGGCTACATTTTGGGCATCGTGGGGGTGGCGGCCTATTTCCGTTCCCGTCGCAAAGCAGGATAAGCGTATCAGCCATGATTGAGGAACCTTTTGCCACCGGAAGGGGCTGGATTCACCGCCTGGATCCCACTGTGAAAATCATCGCCGGGATGATATTGTCCATGGAAATCGCCGTGGCGGAGCGGTTTTCAACCCTGACCACCGCCGGCCTGCTTGCCGCCTTGCTCATTCTGACGGCAAGACTGCCGCTTGCGCCTGTACTCAAACGGCTGTCGGTTCTGGCCGGATTCATGCTGCTCATGTGGGGGATCCTCCCGTTGACCTACGAGGGGGAACCGTTCCATCAATACGGCCCGTTGATCTGGACCCGCCCCGGCATCATGTTGTCAACCCGGATCACCCTGAAATCCGTGACCATCCTCATGATTTTCATGGCCCTTCTATCCACAATGCCCATTGCCGCCCTGGGACGCGGACTCAATCGTCTCCGTGTGCCGGACAAGCTGGTATTTCTGTTTCTGATGACCTACCGGTATATTTTCGTCATGGAGGATGAATACCGTCGCCTGGCCAGGGCCGCCAAGATCAGGGGGTTCCGGCCCGGAACCAACCTGCATTCCTATCAAACCTATGCCTATCTGATCGGCATGCTGTTCGTGCGCGCCAAACGAAGAGCCGACCGTGTTTATCAGGCCATGCGATGCCGTGGATTCAGCGGGAAATTCCATACCATTCAGACCCTGCAGTCGAATCCGGCCCTGCAGCTCATTTTTTCCGTCGCGATGCTATCCGCGGGGGTCCTGCTCGGCGGTGTCGAGTGGGTACTGTAACCGGATACTTCGTGAGCCCTGGGAGCCAGCCGGTTTGCCGGTTCCACCACCGGCATGCGACAACGAGTGCCGGATGCGATCGCCTTTCACTTGATCTTGATCCGGTTCCGGCGTATAGACTGGCCGTAGCGGCGCGGTCTCGTGGTTCCGGCGGTTTCATGGCGCCTGCTGTGGTGATCTGGAAAAGGATCGGGATGCAGGCCATACGGAGGATACGGTTGCGACATGGGTTCACACCAGCCCCTCATACAACTTGAAGGCATTTGTTATGGATATCCGGGCCAGGGGGAGGTCCTGAGCGGGCTGGATCTGTTCGTCCATCCCGGCGACCGGATCGGCCTGGTGGCGCCCAACGGCAGCGGGAAAACGACCCTGTTTCATATCATCATGGGGCTGCTGAAACCCTCCGCCGGCTCCATCACCTTGTTCGGCAATCCAATCAAACGGGAGCGGGATTTCGCGGAAATCCGCCACCGCATCGGCCTGCTGTTCCAGGATGCCGACGATCAGTTGTTCAGCCCCACCGTGCTGGAGGATGTGGCCTTCGGGCCGCTCAATATGGGCAAATCCAAGGAAGAGGCCATCGAGATTTCGTGCAAGACCCTTGAACGGTTAGGCTTGGGAGGTTTCGAGGACCGCATCACCTACAAGCTGTCCGGAGGGGAAAAACGCATGGTGGCCCTGGCGACCATCCTTGCCATGTCGCCGGCCGTTCTACTGCTGGACGAACCCACCAGCGGGCTGGACGACCAAACCAAGAACCGCTTGAAGGATATCCTGCTGTCCCTGGATCTCGCCTACATTCTCATATCCCATGAATTCGAATTCCTGGCGGCGACCACCCACAAAATTTTCACCATGGAAAGCGGACGGATTCTCACGGACCAGGAAATTCAGGTCCACCGCCACGAACATGCCCACCTGCACGGCAAGCAGCCGCACCGGCATATGTAACCGGCGGGAGCGGTTTTTTCCCCGCCGATGGGATCTTCCAGCCGGATGGTCATCGCTTCATTGTCTTTTTTGCTGTCTTGAGGAAGCGTCCGAAGGCCCTGTCCTTTTTTCGTTTTTCCAGGTAGGACATCTCGTAGTGTTCCGACTCTTTCCGGAGTTTCAAATAATTGAAATAGCGTTCTTCACTCAACTCGCCGCTGGTGATTGCGGAAAGAACGGCGCAGCCCGATTCATGCGTGTGGCTGCAATCGGCATAGCGGCAAGCCATGGAAAGAGCGATAATATCGTCAAACTCTTTGGCTACCCCTTCACTGGCGCCCAGCAGGCCTACTTCTCTCATTCCAGGGGTGTCAATGATAACGCCTGTTTCAAGGACAAGGAGCTGTCGCCGCGCCGTCGTGTGGGTACCTTCCCCTGTTCCGCTGACAGCCTTGGTATCCAGATCGTCCCGCCCAAGCAGATGATTGATCAGGGTCGTCTTGCCGACTCCGGATGACCCGAGCAGGCAATAGGTTCGTCCGGGTAGGAATACCTGGCGAAATTCGTCAAAGCCGCTGCCGGTCAGGTTGCTGATCGCCATAACCCTGGCCGTGATGCCGGCCTGTCTGATCGCCGCAAGCTTCTGTTGCAGCTCGTCATGGGTGATCAGGTCTGTTTTGGTAAGAATGACAATCGGCTCAACATGGCCGTCAGCCGCCATCACCAAATACCGATTCAGCCTGGGCAAATTGAAGTCAAAATGACATGCCTGGACAATGAAAGCGATATCCATGTTGGCGGCGATCATCTGGTAGTCCACTTCCACGCCGGCACGTTTCCGGCGTAAGAATGTCCTTCGTGGAAAGACCCCATGGATGATTGCGAAGGTGTCATCATTGTGATACCGCACGGTGACCCAGTCGCCGACACATGGCAGCTCGACCGGCGACTCAACATGGAAATGGAATTTTCCCGCCAGTTCGGCGGGAATCTCTTTGTGTTCATTCCGGATCATGTAGGAATTGCGGTCGACCGCCGATACGCGTGCAATGCCTTGATCCTCGTGGCGGATGGCATCGGCTCGGGCTTCAAACCAGTGGTCAAATCCGAGATCATTCAATTTCATGATCATTTGATTTCGAAAATCGGGACTCAAGTTGGAAAATACAAAAAGGCCCGGAGGTTGATTTTCTCCGGGCCCTTGATGGTATGTTGGCGGGAGCGACGGGACTCGAACCCGCGACCTCCGGCGTGACAGGCCGGCGTTCTAACCAACTGAACTACACCCCCGCATGGGAATGCCGCCGAAACAGGAAAACGGCAGCATCTGAAACATGGTAGGCGGAACAGGGATTGAACCTGTGACCCTCGGCTTGTAAGGCCGATGCTCTCCCAGCTGAGCTACCCGCCCGCACAGTTGAACCCACCCTGTGTCCATCCAAAACGATTGCAACCTCTACCAGGTAACCCCGGTGATGTCAAGCGAAAAGAAGCAATTTAATTTTCGGCTCCGGCCTTTTCAAACATGAATTCAAACGGGTTGCCCACCTCCTGGAAAAGGGTTTCCCCTTCCTTCAGGATCAGGGCATGTTCCAGCACCTCATCCATGTGTTCCACCGTGATAATTTTGATCTGTTTGGAAATGGCCGTCGGAATTTCCTTCAGATCCTTTTCATTTTCCTTGGGAATCAGGACGGTTTTAATTTCCCCGCGATGGGCCGCCAGTATTTTTTCCTTGAGCCCGCCGATGGGCAGCACCCTGCCGCGCAGGGTGATCTCCCCGGTCATGGCCACATCCCGCCGGACGGTCCGTTGGGTCAAGGCGGAAACGATGGCGGTGCACATGGAGATACCCGCCGAGGGGCCATCCTTGGGGATCGCCCCTTCGGGAACATGGATGTGGATATCGCACTGTTTATGGAATTCATGGTGGATGCCCAGGCGCTGGGCCCTGGAGCGCACATAGCTGACTGCCGCCCGGGCCGATTCCTTCATGACATCCCCCAGTTTTCCGGTGATGATCAGCTCCCCCTTGCCGGGCATGATGACGGTTTCGACCGTCAACAGATCCCCGCCCACCTGGGTCCAGGCCAGACCGGTAACCAGACCGACCTGATCCTTCTCTTCCACCTGGCCGTGGCGGAATTTCGGCGGGCCCAGGTATTTGTTGATGGAGCCGGAGGTCACGCGGAATGCCCCCGCTTCGCCTTTTTTCACCATCACCTCCCGGGCGAGTTTGCGGCAGATGGCAGAAATCTCCCGCTCCAGATTGCGCACACCGGCTTCGCGGGTATATTGCTGGATGATGGTGAAAACGGCGTTTTTGGAGAATTCCACCTCCTGTTTTTCCAGGCCGTTGGTCTGGATTTGTTTGGGAACCAGAAACTCCTTGGCAATGTTGTATTTCTCGTATTCCGTGTACCCGGGAATGCGGATGATTTCCATCCGATCCTGCAACGGCAGGGGGATATCCGGCAGGGTGTTGGCCGTGGTGATGAAAAGAATGTCGGACAGGTCGTAATCCAGATCCAGATAGTGGTCATTGAAATTGTTGTTCTGCTCCGGATCCAGGACCTCCAGCAAGGCGGCGGAAGGGTCGCCCCGGAAATCCATGCTCATCTTGTCCACTTCGTCCAGGCAGAAAACCGGGTTGTTGACCCCGGCCTTTTTCAGCGACTGGATGATCTTGCCCGGCAAGGCGCCGATGTAGGTCCGGCGGTGCCCCCGGATTTCGGCTTCATCGCGAACGCCGCCCAGGGAAAGGCGGACGAATTTTCTTCCGGTGGCCCGGGCCACGGAGCGGGCCAGGGATGTCTTGCCGACGCCCGGAGGCCCGACAAAACATAGAATCGGGCCGCGGATTTTATTCACCAGGGATTGAACCGCCAGATATTCCAGGATGCGCTCCTTGGGCTTTTCCAGGCCGTAATGATCCTGGTTGAGGATTTCCTCGGCCTTTTGAATATCCTGGTGGATTTTACTTTTTTCGAACCAGGGCAGGCTGATGATCCAGTCGATATAATTCCGCACCACGGTGGCTTCGGCCGACATGGGGGTCATCATTTTCAGCTTTTTGAATTCATGGCGGACCTTGGTGGTGGCCTCCTTGGACATGCGTTTGCGTTTGATGCGCTTTTCCAGCTCTTTCAGCTCGTCAGCCTGGCCTTCGTCGGCTCCCATCTCCTTTTTGATGGCCCGCATCTGTTCGCTGAGGTAATAATTCTTCTGGGTTTTCTCCATCTGGGTCTTGACGCGGCCCTTGATCCGCTGTTCGACGTTGTAAATCTCAATTTCCGCCTTGATCAGCTGCAGCAGGGTCGAAAGCCGGTTGCCGATGGAGACGTCCTCCAGCAACCGCTGTTTGTCCTGAATTTTGAAGGAAAAATGGGCGGCGATGGTGTCCGCCAGCTGGGACAGGTCGGAAATGGACGCCGCGTTGGAAATCAAGTCCTTGGAGATGCTTTTGTTGACATTGGCGTATTCCTCGAAGCTTTTGAGGATGGCCCGTTTGAGGGCTTCGCCTTCCGCTTCCGATACCGTGGTTTCCGGAATGGAAGCAAGTTCGACCTGAAAGAATTGCTCGGCGGAAACATACCGGGCGATGCGGGCCCGGACCTTCCCTTCCACCAGGGCCTTGACGGTGCCGTCCGGAAGACGCAGCAGCTGCAGCACGTTTCCGATGGTGCCGACTTTGTAGATATCTTTTTCCGTCGGATTGTCGATGTTGGCCTTGTTCTGGGTGGCCAGAAAAACACTTTTATCCCGGTTCATGGCATCGGTAAGCGCGTTGACCGATTTGGTCCTGCCCACAAAAAGGGGGGCGACCATATGCGGGAACACGACAATATCCCGCAGGGGAAGCAGGGGAAGCGTGATATGGGTCTCGTCGTGGTCGTCCTGTTTGAACAATTTGGGTATGTTGATCATAGCTGGCTCGATGTTTCCGCTCGGATGATTCCGGCTTTGAAGGGGGATTGGGGCGCGCCAAGTGTTCCACATCCCCATGCAACGTATGGTTCAGGGTGACCTGCCGAATTGGTTGCTGCGTCTATGCCTGTTTTTTGGTCTGCTCGTACAACAAAATCGGTTCTTCTTTTTTGAGCACCACTTCATCATTGACGACACATTCTTTCACATTATCGATGGAAGGAATTTCATACATGATGTTCAGCAGGCAGTTTTCCATAATGGATCTCAATCCGCGGGCACCCGATTTCCGCTTCATGGCCTCCTTGGCAATGGCGGAAAGGGCGCTGTCGGTGAGCCGGAGATTGACCCCCTCGATTTCAAACAGTTTCTGGAATTGCCGGACCAGCGCATTCTTGGGTTCCGTCAGGATCTTCACCAGGGAGGCCTCGTTGAGTTCATCCAGCGTCGAGATAATCGGTAACCGGCCGACAAATTCCGGGATCAAGCCGAAGCGGATCAGATCCTCGGTTTCCAGCTGCCGCAGGGTATCGCCGATGTTTTTCTCTTCCTTTTTCTTGACCTTGGCGCTGAAGCCCATGGATTTGGCGCCCAGTCTCCGCTGGATGATTTTTTCCAGCCCCGTGAAGGTACCGCCGCAGATGAACAGAATGTTGGTGGTATCCACCTTGACAAAATCCTGCTGGGGATGCTTGCGACCACCCTTGGGCGGTACGCTCGCGGTGGTTCCTTCGATGATTTTCAACAGGGCCTGTTGAACCCCCTCGCCGGAAACATCACGGGTGATGGAGGGATTGTCGCTGCGTTGGGCGATTTTATCGATTTCGTCTATGTAAACAATTCCCCGCTGGCATTTTTCCACGTCATAATCGGAATTCTGCAGCAGCGACAGGATGATGTTCTCCACATCCTCCCCCACATAACCGGCTTCGGTGAGGGTGGTGGCATCCGCGATGGTAAAGGGGACGTTCAGAAAACGCGCCAGGGTCTGCGCCAGCAAGGTCTTGCCGCAACCGGTGGGGCCGATGAGCAGGATATTGCTTTTCTGGATTTCAACATCATTGGTGCTGACCGCCGAATCCAGCCGCTTGTAGTGATTATAGACCGCCACGGCCAGCACTTTTTTGGCGTGATCCTGCTCGATGACATAATCATCCAGCATTTTTTTGATCTCCTTGGGCGCCAGGAGATGCTCGGACGGCTCCGGTCCTTTTTCGCTTTCCTCATCAATGATTTCACTGCACAGCTGAATGCATTCGTCACAGATATAAACAGCCGGACCTGCGATAAGTTTCTTTACCTCTTTTTGATTCTTACCGCAGAACGAGCAGAATAGATTGTCATTGATGTCGCCCTGTTTCGTCATTATTTGTCCTCCGCGCGTTCCAGTTTGTCCAAATCATCCCTATTGGTGATGACATGGTCGATGATGCCGAATTCCCTGGCTTCCTTCCCGGACATAAAAAAGTCCCTGTCCGTATCCACCTGAATCTGTTTGATGTCTCTTCCGGTATGAAAGGCCAGGATTTCGTTCAGCTTGTCCTTCATCCGGAGTATTTCCTTGGCCTGAATGGCGATATCGGATGCCTGGCCCTGGGCGCCGCCCATGGGCTGATGAACCATGATGCGTGAATTCGGCAGCGAGTAGCGTTTGCCTTTTTTCCCGGCGGCCAGCAGGAGCGCCGCCATGCTGGCTGCCTGTCCGATGCAAACGGTGGTGATATCCGGTTTGATGTATTGCATGGTGTCATAGATCGCCATGCCCGCCGTCACAATACCGCCGGGGCTGTTGATATAAAAGTTGATATCCTTGTCCGGATCCTCGGATTCCAGAAAAAGAAGCTGGGCGATGAGCAGATTGGCGATTTCATCCGTGATGGCGGTGCCGACAAAAAGAATTCTGTCTTTCAGAAGCCGGGAGTAAATATCGTATGCACGCTCTCCCTTGCTGGTTTGCTCAATTACCATGGGTATCAATGGCACGTTGCTCTCTCCTTATTGTTCGGATGTTGCGGCGTCGCTTTTTTCCGGTTCAATTTCTTCGACCGTACTGTTTTCTATGATAAGCCTGATTGCCTTTTTTTCAAGTAGCGTGTGGGTAAAAAGCTCAAGCCTGTCCTGATGTTCCTGATAGTATTGCCGGATGGTTTCCAGCGGCTGGCGGAAGGTTTCGGCCATCTCCTGAAAACCGGCTTCTTTTTCCTCGTCGGACAGGACCATTTTCTCCTGTTCGACAATGGCCCCCAGGATCAGGTGGCGCCGCACCTGCTTTTCGGCGGTGCCCCGATAGCGTTCCGACAGCTTGGCTCTGTCCTGCCCGATCTGCTCCAGGGTGACGTTGCTGGCGGCGAGGGCCCTTTCCGTTTCTTCCAGAATACCGTCGAGTTCATATTGAATCAATGAATCCGGCACCTCGAAATCGGTTTTGGCGATCAGGGCTTCGAAGATCTGCTCATTCAATTCCTGCTCAACCCGTTTTTCATACCCCTGCCGCAGATTATCGGTGATTTTATCCCGTAATGCAACCAGCGATTCAAAATTTCCCATTTTTTTGGCAAAATCGTCGTCGATATTCGGCAGAACCTCCTCGCGGACTTCTTTCAGGGTCACCTGGAACTGGATGGTCCGGCCGGCAAGTTGTTTGTTCTGGTGGTCTTCCGGAAAATGGATATCGAACCGTTTTTCTTCCAAGGGATGCATGCCGATCAGTTGCCGGTCGAAATCCGCCGCGATGGCCCCTCTGCCGACCTTGAGATTGAAATTTTCGGTTTTCTGGGTTTCCTGATAGGGGTTGCCTTCATGGAACCCTTCGTAATCTATAATGATATAATCACCGTCGCGTACGGCCCGGGTTTCCTCGATCGGCTTGAGTTTCGCCATGTTCTTGCGGAGCATTTCAATCTGGGCGTCCACTTCCTGATCCGAAACCTGATAGCGGGACTTTTTCAATGTCAACCCCTTGAAATCAATAGCGCTGATTTCAGGACGGATTTCGATGGCGGCCTGATAGCGATAGGGTTCGCCGGCGGTGAGAATCGTCGGATCGATCTTCGGTTCTCCCACGAGCGCCAGGCTGTTCTCCTTGATGGCGGTAAAGAAGGATTCCTGGATGAGTTTGGATGTCACATCGGAATGCACATCCTTTTTAAACATCCGCTCCAAAACCGACCGGGGGGTTTTCCCGGGCCTGAAGCCTTTGATTTTGGCTGTTTTTTGCAGCTGTTTGTAAGCGGCGTCGATTTCTTCGCTGACCCGCTGCGCCGGGATTTCGATATGCAGGTTTTTTTTCACGCTGGTTTGATTTTCGACCCTTACTTGCATCACATTCCTCTCCAACTGGTGAAACTGCCGTGAACGGAATTCCATTCATCGGCATTTTCCTGATCTAACTGAATTAGATCCGATGATTAGACCTTCGATGAGACCTAAATGATTAATGATGGTGCGAGAGGGGAGACTTGAACTCCCACTCTGTCTCCAGAGCTGGATCCTAAGTCCAGTGCGTCTACCAATTCCGCCACTCTCGCATCGCTCGTCGCACTCTTTGTTGTTTTGCTTCCCATGACAGGCGGTATCATTTTCCGTTCTTGACTTTTATGTAAAAAAATTCTTTTAATTATAAAGCTACAATAAATAGTACCGATCCCCACAGGTGTCAAGCGAAATTGGAAAAGCGCCATCCTTTTGGAAACAGGAGCCAGATCTGGCCTAGCCTATTGAAAATCAGCGGGATTGTTCTGCCGCTGTTGATCTGCTGCGGGGTTTCATCCGCCCGGATCGATCATCCCCGGTTTCATCGGAAAATTGCACCGATTGTCATTATCGATCCAGGACACGGCGGGTACGATACCGGCAGTCGGGGCTCCGCGGGAACGTTGGAAAAGGAGGTCACCCTGGCATTGGCGCAGTTACTGGTCGCGGAGCTCAAGAACCGGTATCAGGTGATTCTGACACGTTCGGACGATTACTGGCTGGATCTCAACAGCCGCGCGGCCGAAGCCAACTATCAGGGAGGCGATCTGTTTTTAAGTCTGCATGCATCCGCCGGATTCGGCTTCACCGTAAAAGACCTGACGGTCAGCTATTATCAGACCGCATCCGGCAACGAGGCCCATCCGCCGGGAGACGGTGAGCCGCCGGTTGACACCAACGACCCGCCCACCTGGGAAAACACCCAGCGCGCCCATTATCCGGAAAGCAAATCCCTGGGCATGGCTCTTCAGGAAAGTCTCGGCCGGATAGCCGGGGGGGCTGCCGTGAGGCTCCAGGGGCTGCCGCTGGCTATCCTCGCCGGTGTCGATATGCCGGCGGTCATTCTGGAAATCGCTTATCTGACCAATCCGGCCGAGGAACTCAAGCTGATAGACGAACGCCATGCGGCCGCGCTGGCCCAGGCCATCGGCCAGGGGATCGATGCCTATTTTTCCAAAAAGCGGTAACGGTCTTTATGGGCTTGCGAAAAGGGCTAATGCGTGATAGGAAAGGCCCAAAATCGGGGCGTGGCGCAGTCTGGTAGCGCACCTGCTTTGGGAGCAGGGAGTCGGAGGTTCAAATCCTCTCGCCCCGACCAACAACGCCAAGGCGTTGCAGGCGATCCGCAAGACTTTTTCCGGGGACCCCGGATTTTCCCCCAGGACGGCCAGCCGAGGGCATCAGAAGTCGAAGCCGCCGTTTAGATGGAGGCTTTCGTCAATTCCGCCCTTCTTCGATCCACTGCATCATCAGGTTGTAGCCCACCGACAGAACGATGGCCCCGGTGAACAGCCCGATCAGGCCGGAGAAGATCATCCCACCGATGGCGCCGAGGAAGATGACCAGCATGGGCACTTGGGAACCTTTTCCCATCAGCAGCGGTTTCAGTACATTGTCCGAGAGACCGATGATAACCAGCGCGAGTGTCCATAAAATAGCGGGCAGCAGCTCATTTGCCGAAAAGAGATAAATGATGGCGGGCAGCATTACAAGGAAGGAAGGCAATTGGATAATGGCCAAAAACATGACAGCAAAGGCCCAGAGTCCTGGAAAGGGAACATCCGCCAACACGAAAACCGTACCGGCTGCAAGAAACTGAAAGAAGGCAACCCCGAGGATGCCCTTGGCGACATTTTTGACGGTCGCCCCGGCGACGGGGAGCATCTCCTCGCTGCGCTTTCCGGCGAGACGCTGGAGCAGTTTCCGCATAAAAGCCGCCGAAGTATCGGCCTTCGCAAGGAAGATGCCGGCAATGATCACCGCGACAAGAAACATGAAAACGCCCCTGCCGAAACCGCCCAGCGGGGCGATAATATTCCTGCCCAGTTTCGACAGGGGTTCCCGGTAGGTAGTGATAACCGAACCCAGGCTCTCGGAGGCGCGCAACCATATTTCCGAAACGGGTTTCCCGATCAGGGGCCACCCGGCCACGGAGGGGTCGGGGGGAGGAATCACAATGGCATGGTCCCTGAACTGGATAACGAGGTTTTGTATCCCCTCCAGCAGCGATTTGATGAGAAAGGCGGTCGGCAGCAGGAGGATGGCGAGGATCAGCAGGGTCAACAGAATGGCCACCAGGGTATTCCGGTTTCCCAGCCACGGTTTTACCTTCGTAAAGAGAGGGTGGAGGGTGACGGCAATAATGGCTCCCCAGATCACGGGTTCGAGAAAGGGGAGGATGATCCCGATACACCAGGCGATGAGCGCGAAAAGGACAACGATCCGTAAAATGGTGTCGATCAAAGGGGTGTTAGCGGTTTGGTTCATATGCGCACCTTCTCCTTTACCGGAAAACAGTGCGTCAATGGATATGGGCCGCCGCTTTTTCCATGATTGCATCTGTTTTTGATTTATGGTAAATAAGGCCATTCCTCTATACTTCATCATTACCTGTGCTGTCACTAAAAAACAATCGAGCTGAAACCGGAACCGTGGATTATCGGTTTGATGATATGTCCGACATCCACAATAAAGCTTGATAACAGTGGAAATCCGGGAATCTGACGTTTTCAATCGGGTTCCGCTGCCGTTGCCGTCAAAAAAAACCTATTCAAACCAACCCTTCACATGGCGTCCGGTTGTCCGAAATTCAAGGATAGAAGTCGAAGAAAAAGGAGAGACAGGATGATTTCATTTGCCAATTTAAAAGTCGGAACCAAATTGCTGATCAGCTTCTCCACCATGATCGTCCTGATGGCGCTGATCGGGTTTTCAGGCTATCTGAGCATGAAGGAAATTCAGAACCAGTTGAACGCCATCTTTACCGTGCGCCTTCCCAGCATCGATTATCTGATCGAGGCGGACAGGGATTTGCAACAGCTCCTGGTGGCGGAACGCTCCATGATTTTTGTGGATGTGCAGACCGATGAGTTTAAAGGACTTGTGGAGGAATATGAAACCAACCTGAAACAGTCAAGGGAGCGCTGGGAAAAATACAAGGCCCTGGCAACCTCGGCGGAGGAATCGGTGCTGATCCCCAAATTCGAGGAAGCCAGGGGCAATTGGGAAAAGGTGTCCAGGAAAGTCGTGGACAGCCGCATTGCGGATACCCGGGACGGCAGGCGGGAAGCCATCGACCTGACCAAAAGCGAGGCCAAAACCAAATTCGAGGAAATGCGGGATTTCATCGATCAGTTGACCGGCATCAATCTCGCGATCGCCAAGCAGGCGGACCAGTCGGCGAAGGCCAATTTTCAAAAGACCAGTATATTCCTGTTCACGGTCCTGCTCGTCGGAATTCTGATCGGCATCGGTTTCACCTGGATCATCAGCCGGGGCATTTCCAGGCCGATCATCCAGGTGGTCAAATTCGCCGAATCGCTGCGAAGCGGAAATTTACGGGCCAACCTCGGAACAGACGCGTCGGGTCATAAAACCAAAGAGGGGGAAGCCCAACAAGCTAGGGTAACCCGAACCGACGAAATCGGAATCCTGCTATCCGCCATGGCCGGCATGCGCGACAGTCTGCGAAACAAGGCGGATGTGGCTGAAAAAATCGCCGCCGGTGAATTGTCCACCCAGGTGGATATCTTGTCCGAAGAGGACATCCTTGGGAAAGCCCTTGCCGTGATGATCGCGAATCTGAATCGGCTTTCCAATGACATCAATCAATTGTCGGAAGATATCCGCAACGGCAAATTGGAGGTCCGGGGGAAGAGCGATGAATTCCAGGGCGGCTGGCGGCATTTGGTGAACAATATCAATGAACTCATCGCGTCCTTTGTGGGTCCCATCAACATGACCTCGGAGTATATCAAGCGTATTTCCAACGGTGATATCCCGGAAAAAATCACCGCCGAATACAAGGGCGATTTTACGGTCATCAAGGAAAACCTGAATCAGTGCGTGGACATCATGCAGGGGCTGTTGAACGAAGTGATCCTACTCATCGAAGCGGTCAACGACGGGGATCTGGATAAACGAGGGGATGCCAAAAAATTCTTCGGCGACTGGGGAACGCTGGTCACCGGCGTCAATGATCTTATCCAGGCCTTTGTCAGGCCTTTCAACCTGACGGCTTCCTACATCGACCGAATTTCCAAAGGCGACATTCCCGAGGCGATCCAGGAAGAATACAAGGGCGGCTTCAATGAAATTAAAAACAATCTGAATACGTTGATTGAGGCCACCAACACCGTGGCCAATCTTTCCCAGGAGATTTCCAAGGGCAATCTCATCGTGAACGTGGAGAAACGGTCTGAAAAAGATCGGCTCATGGAGTCGCTGGACCGGATGGTGAAAGATCTGACGCAAATTGTTGTGGATGTGCAGACGGCGGCTGATCAGGTTAACAGCGGCAGCCAGCAGATCAGCTCCGCCGGACAGCAGATGTCCCAGGGAGCTACAGAACAATCCGCCGCCGTAGAGCAGGTATCGAGTTCCATGGAACAGATGAACAGCACGGTTCAAGGCAATGCCGACAATGCCCGCCAGACGGCCGTGATCGCCCAAAAGGCGGCCGGAGACGCCGAAACGGGCGGCCGGGCGGTGGCGGAGACGGTGGCGGCCATGAAAAATATTTCCGAAAAGATCAAAATCATAGAGGAAATTGCCCGCCAGACCAACATGCTGGCCCTGAATGCCGCCATCGAGGCAGCCCGGGCCGGCGAACACGGCAAAGGGTTTGCGGTGGTGGCGGCGGAAGTCCGCAAGCTCGCCGAGCGGAGCCAGAAAGCCGCCCAGGAAATCAGCGAGTATTCCACTTCCAGTGTGGAAGTTTCGGAAAAGGCCGGCAGGCTGCTGGAGAGCATTGTGCCCAATATTCAAAAAACCTCCGAACTCATTCAGGAGATAAGCGCCGCCAGTTCCGAGCAGGCCAGCGGCATTCAGCAGGTCACCAGCGCCATCGATCAGCTGGATCAGATCATTCAACAGAACGCCTCCGCCACGGAGGAAATGGCGGCCACCGGCGAGGAACTTTCCGGCCAGGCCGAACGTCTCAAGGAGATCATTTCGATTTTTCAGGTGGATGAGCAAAAAATCTACACGGCCTCCCGGATCTCCGAATTTTCCGCAACCGGAAAGGGAGATCGACCCGAGCCGCTTCGCAGGCTCAAGGCTCCCAAGATCTTGGCGGCCCGACGTGCCG
Organism: Thermodesulfobacteriota bacterium; assembly: GCA_049320885.1. Classification (GTDB taxonomy): domain Bacteria; phylum Desulfobacterota; class Desulfobacteria; order Desulfobacterales; family SURF-7; genus DYJD01. The sequence goes on from JBMORA010000009.1 coordinate 139,609, forward strand.
TCGGACCGAAAACCGGCAAGGGAGTCGGCGAAAAGGTGGGGGTTGCCCTCCATCTGCAGGATGAGGAGGATGACGGTTTTGAGCGGTATTGATGGATTTCATATTCCGCAGGGAAAGCGCGATCATGGCTGAACCAAAGCGAAGTTACGGCTTTTCCTCATAGCCGAACCGTGGGTCCACCGCAAGAAAGCCGCCGAACAGCAGGCCGCCGAACAGCGCGACACCGGCGCTGAAAGCAAAAAGGCCGAAGGCCCCGATCCGGTCGAACAGATACCCGTTCACCACGAAGCCGATGGTGATGCCGAGGCCATAGGTCACGGCGTTGTTGACGGCCTGGCCCACGGTTTTGGCTTCAGCCGGCACGATGCGGTCGATGTACAGAATGCTGGCGACGTGAAAGGCGCCGTAGGTCAGGGCGTGGAGGGCCTGTGAGGCGAGAATCACCGCCGGCGAGCTGGCGAATGCGAGGATCAACCATCGCGCCACGGCTGCCGCGAAAGTGACCAGAAGGACTTTCTCGATGGAAAAGCGCCGGAAAATGGCCTCGGATTTGATCATTACGACGATTTCGGCCAGGGATGCCAGCCCCCAGGCAATGCCGACGAAGGTCTTGCCGTATCCCAGAGCCTCCAGATGGATCGAAAAGAATCCATAGTACATGCCGTGGCTGACCAGCATGATGAAGGCACAGATCAGGAAGACGATCAGGCGGCCCTTCAGCAGACGCGGCGCCTCGGCGGCGGAGGGCAGGACGGCGGAGGGCGCCGAGCGGGGGATCCCGCAGGAAACCACTGCCTGAAGCAGGGAACCCGCGAATATCAGCATGATCACGATATCGACGGAATAGAGATCGATGAGCCAGCCCACCAGCATCACGGCGGCGATGAAATGGATCGACCCCCACATCCGGATACGGCCGTACCGGTTTCTTTCCGCACCCAGGATGTCCATGGTGAATGCCTCCAGAAAGGATATCAGGGGCGCATAAAAAAAACCGTAGACCAGACTGATCACCAGCATCCAGTGGAAATCGGAGGTTAAGAGGAACAATCCCCATGCCAGGGCGCTGATGAAATTGCAGCCGATGTATATGGGCCTTCTGGTCTTGTAGCGATCCGCCAGGGCGCCCCAGAAAAGGGGAAACAAGACCGTGGCCACGGTCCTGATCGCCGACAGGATTCCGATTTCAAATCCGCTGAATCGGAGGTGATGACAGTAGAGATTGAAATAGGGCAGAAAAATACCGAGAACGCCGAAATACAGGGAATACTGGCCCCCGAGGAACACGTACCGGTGCGGTGACTGGATTCGTTTCATTGGAAAAACAGGCCCATCCCCTTTACAAACCGGAGCGGGAATGCTAAATTCCCTCCGATTCGCCGTTCTGTTTGAAAAATACAAAATGGCATCGCTCACCGCGGAAATAGAAAGTCGTCGATTCAAGCGTTCCATTTAGCTTCTTCCCGATGCTTTTTCAACTGCTAATCGTGCGGATCAGAACCCGGTTTTGTTGTAACCTTGGCGCAGCAGGTTTCATCCCGACTCTCTAAGGAGCTGAAAATGGAATTCATTAAAATCCGTTTTGGAAATGACCATAGTCAACCTGGTCAAAAGTTTGAGAAAACCATTGCCGAAATGTTTCAGTCCCTCAATCCCATGTTCACCATTTCGGAACGGGCATGGAAACCGCTGATGGATATTTACGAGACGCCCGATGAAATTTATATCCTGGCCGAGATCGCCGGGGTGGGCAAAGAGGACCTGGAACTGGAAATCAATCGCAAGGCGGTCAAAATTTACGGACAGCGCCGCTGCTCCCCGCCGGTGGAGAATGCCCGGTTCCGGCTCGCGGAAATCCAGTACGGTTTTTTCGAACGCATGCTGTTTTTACCCGCCCCCATCGATACGGAGCAGGTGTCGGCGTCCTATTCCAACGGATTGCTGCAGGTTCGACTTTCCAAACTGCCCAGGGATATAACCCATTCCATTCCCATCAGTGATGGCTGAAGGGCCCAGTGTCTCACGCGCATGCCGGGATCACGGGAACATGAGGATGAACTCTCCGCTTTTTGCGATTCTGATCCAGTAACCAGGAGGAACAAATGTCTGACAATCCGCTATCGATGGAAATTGATCCGAATACTATGCCGAAACAATTGCCGATACTGCCTCTATTCGAGGTCGTGCTGTTTCCCAAGATGGTGCTGCCGCTGGTGGTGATGGAAGGGCAGTCGATCCAGCTCATCGACGAAGCCATGGCAAAGGACCGCATCATCGGGCTGGTCTCCTCGCGGAAATCCGAAGTCAGCGAATCCTATACGCCGGATAACCTCTATACCGTCGGCACCTCGGCCGTTATCCTCAAAATGGCCAAGGCGGATGAAAACAAGGCCCAGTTGATGGTCCAGGGGATCAGCCGCTTTAAAATCGAGCGCTTTGTGGACGGCAAGTCCTACCTGCAGGCCCAGGTATCCCCGGTTCCGGACAAGGCGGCCGACGACAAGGAGTCGAAGGCGCTCATGGCCAATCTCGTGGATCTCTACAGCAAGGTGGTGAAGCTCTCCCCCAGTCTACCCCAGGATATCAGCAACATGGCCCGTTCCATCGAGGATCCGGGCATTCTGGCGGACATGGTGACCTCCACGATCAACTCTTCCATTGAGGAAAAACAGAAAATACTGGAAATACAGGAGGTAAAAAAACGCCTGAAAGAAGTCACCCGCATGGTCAACTACCAGCTGGAGATCCTGGAGCTGGGAAGCAAGATTCAATCCCAGGTCAAGGGAGACATGGACAAGAAACAGAAGGAATACTATTTGCGCCAGCAGCTGAAGGCCATCAAGGAAGAACTGGGGGAAACCGATGAATCCAGTGTCGAAATCGATGAATACCGGGCGAAAATCAACGAGAAACAGCTTCCCGAGGAGGCGTTGAAGGAGGCCGAGCGGGAATTGAACCGGCTCGGTCGCATGCATCCGTCCTCCTCCGAATATACCGTTTCTTCCACGTATCTGGACTGGCTGACCAGCCTTCCCTGGAACGAGAGCACGGAGGATAATCTGGACATCGCCAAAGCCAGAAAGATCCTGGACGACGATCATTACGGGTTGGAAAAGGCCAAGAAACGGATTATCGAATACCTGGCGGTTCGCAAGCTGAAACCGGATTCCAAAGGTCCGATTCTGTGTTTCGCCGGCCCGCCCGGCACGGGGAAAACCTCCCTGGGCCATTCCATCGCCAAGGCCCTGGGCCGGAAATTCATCCGCATCGCCCTGGGCGGCGTGAGGGACGAGGCGGAGATCCGGGGGCATCGCCGCACCTACGTGGGGGCCCTGCCCGGCCGCATCATCCAGGGCATCCGGCGGGCGGAATCGAAAAATCCGGTTTTCATGCTGGATGAAATCGATAAGGTCGGCAGCGATTTCCGGGGAGATCCTTCCTCGGCCCTATTGGAAGTCCTGGATCCGGAGCAGAATTTTTCCTTTTCCGATCATTATCTGGACGTGCCCTTCGACCTGTCCAAGGTGATGTTCATCACCACCGCGAATGTCCTCGACACCATCCCGCCGGCCCTGCGGGATCGCATGGAAGTCTTGCAGCTGCTCGGTTATACCGAGGAAGAGAAGATCAGCATCGCCAACCGCTACCTGATTCCGCGTCAACGGGACGAGCACGGACTCAAGACCAAGCAGTTGGCCATTTCAACCCCGGTTCTCCGGCATATCATCAGCGGTTACACCCGGGAGGCCGGTTTGCGGAATCTGGAGCGGGAGATCGCCGCCATCTGCCGCGGGGTGGCCGCCAACATCGCCGAGGGGAAGAAAAAATCGGTTTCCATCGCCATCAAGGATATAGCCGATTATCTCGGACCGGTCCGGTTCACTTCCGAGGAAATCACCAGGGTCGGAACACCGGGCGTGGCCATGGGTCTGGCGTGGACGCCCGCCGGAGGAGAGTTGCTGTTCATCGAAGCCACGGCCATGAAGGGCAAGCACGGTCTGACCTTGACCGGACAACTGGGCGATGTCATGAAGGAGTCCGCCACGGCCGCCCTGAGCTTCATCCGATCAAACGCCAAAAGCATCGGCGTGCCGGAAGATTTTTTTGAAAACCGGGATATCCATGTGCATGTTCCGGCAGGCGCGATTCCCAAGGACGGTCCTTCCGCCGGAGTCACCATGCTGACGGCGCTGACCTCCCTGCTGACCGGCAAGCCGATCCAGGAAAAACTGGCCATGACCGGAGAAATCACCCTGCGCGGGCAGGTCCTGCCGGTGGGCGGCATCAAGGAGAAAGTGCTGGCGGCCCATCGTGCCGGAGTCAAAACCATTATCCTGCCCAAATGGAATGAAAAGGATCTGTTCGATATTCCGGCCAATGTCCGCAAAAGCATCAAGTTCCATTTTGTGGACAAGATGAGTCAGGTGCTGAAGATCGCCCTGCGCAAATAAAATCCGGAGGAACGAAAATCGGTAGTGCCGATATTCTGTAAAATGGAACCATGCGGATAGGATTCATCGAACACAGCGAAGCCCCGGTGCGGCGGCAACCAGGCGGAATGTCAAAACGGGACGGAAGGAACGGCCTTGCGCGATTCCGGTCGCTGCTGACCGGCGCCCGGATTTTCCTCTGGCTGCTGCCGGCGATCTCCCTGGGATGCCTGCCCAAGGCGCCGCCCGTGGCGCCGCCCGGTTATCCGGCGCCCTACAAGGTCGGCGGTGAATGGTATCAACCCATCCCCAACGCAAAGGACTTCCGGCAACTGGGCATCGCCTCCTGGTATGGGGAAGATTTCCATGGACGCAAAACCTCCAGCGGCGAAATTTACAACATGCATGCCATGACGGCGGCTCACAAAACCCTGCCGCTGGGAACATTCGTGCGGGTCCGCCACCAGGGAACCGGGCGTGAAATCGTGGTCAAAGTCAATGATCGGGGGCCTTTCGTCAGCGGGCGGATCATCGATCTTTCCTATGCGGCCGCGAAGGAACTGGGCATCGTGGACATCGGCACGGCCCCGGTTCAGGTGGTGGCCCTGGGCAGGGCGGCCGGGGGATCCGGTTCCGATTCGCCGGCGTATATACCCGGCGACTATTATTCCGGCAACTTCACGTTCCAGGTCGCCGCTTTCAAGGAACTCGCCAATGCCGAGCGGCTGAAAACCAAACTGGGCAAAACCTATCCAAACGCGCACATCTTCAAATGGGACAATGGAAAGGACGTGTTCTACCGGGTTCGCGTGGGGCGATATTCGAACCTGGAACAGATCGCTGCGGATGAAACCATACTGGCCCGGGACGGATATCCGGATGCGTTTATTGTGGCCGAATAGCCCGGAAACACCGCCATGGAAATGAACGCAGGCCTCAATCGGATCGTCTTCATGGATCGGGACGGGGTCATCAACCGGGACTCGCCGGATTACATCAAGGGCTGGAGCGAGTTCGAATTCCTGCCGGGCAGCCTGGAGGCCATGGCCCATCTTACCCGGAACGGGTTTCGAATCATCATTGTCACCAACCAGTCCATCATCAACCGCGGCATGGTCCGGCCGGCAATCCTGGATGACATGTTCCGGCGCATGACGCAGGCCGTGCGGGAGGCCGGCGGTGACATCCTCGATATTTTTTTCTGCCCCCACAGGCCGGAAGAAGACTGCGATTGCCGGAAACCGCGGACCGGCATGCTGCAGAAGGCCCGGCGCATCCACGGGCTCGATCTTTCCAGAACCTATATGGTGGGCGACAACGCCAAGGATATTGAATGCGCCAGGAATGCGGGTTGCGGCAGCGCCATCCTTGTCCTGACCGGCAGCGGCCTGGAAGCTGTTGGGATCCTGGAACGCAAGGGGATACGACCCGACCATGTCGCCGCCGATCTCCTGGCGGCCGCCCGCTGGATCACCGGAGGCGGAATGGAAGGGGAAACTCGTTCATGATCCGGCTGGCAGGGCAGGTGGAACGGATCACCTTCCACAATCCGGAGAATCACTACACCATCGCCCGCATCAGCACCCGCGAATCCAGATCGCTTGTCACCATCGTGGGATATATGCCCGGTGTGCAAGCGGGGCAGGATCTCCATATCGGCGGCTCCTGGGAAACCCATCCCAGGTACGGCCAGCAATTCAAGATCACCACCTTCGAAATCGCCTTGCCTGCCACGGTGGAGGGTATCCGCCGATATCTCGAATCCGATGCCGTCAAGGGTATCGGCAGGGTCATGGCCGGGAAACTCTTGGCTTCCTTCGGTCCCCGCACCCTGGAGATTATCGCCAACGAGCCCGAGCGGCTGACCGAAATCGAGGGCATCGGCGGCCAGAAGGCCGAGGCGCTTCACCGGGCCTGGAAGAAGCATCATGCCCTGATCGACATCATGCGGTATCTCCAGGCCCACGGCGTCAAGGCAGCCTATGCCGCTCAAATCCTGAAAATCTACGGCGAGGACGCCGTTGCGGCCATCCAGGCGGATCCCTTCCGGCTGGTGGATGACCTGCCCCAGGGCGGCTTCCTCATCGCCGACGCCATCACCCGGCATATGGGACGCCCCAAGGATGATCCCGGGCGGATCCGGGCCTGTCTGTTCTATCTGCTGGACCAGGCCGCCGCTGAAGGGCATGTGTTTGTCCACGAAGACCGGCTGATCCAGCGCGTCGATTCTTTTGAGATCGATGCGGACCAGGCCGCCCGATCGCTGGAAGGGATGGCCGCAAGGGGCGAAATCGTCGTCGAGGAGGGCATCGAGGACGGCGAGGCCCGGGCGGTTTTCAGCCGGGAGCTTCATCGGGCGGAAAAAGGCATCGCCGGCCGTATTCACGGCATGGTGTCGATTCCGGTGGAATCCCTGGATCAGAACGCGTCCCTGCTCGCCGCGGAAGTCTTCAACAGCCTGGCCATCCGGCTGTCCGAAGAGCAGCTGGGGGTGCTGGAGGCGGTTCTCGCCCAGCGGGTCGCGGTCATCACGGGGGGGCCGGGTACGGGAAAAACCACCTTGATCCGGGCGCTTTGCGCCGTATTCAAGGCCGCTGGCCGGCGGACCATACTGGCCGCTCCCACCGGCCGGGCGGCCAGGCGCCTCACGGAAGTGACCGGTTGGGAGGCCCAGACGATTCACCGTCTGCTGGGTTATCATTTCCAGGAGGGGCGATTCGAGAAGAACCAGGACGATCCCTTGGATGCGGATGCGGTCATCGTGGATGAAGCCTCCATGGTCGACACCCTGCTCATGCATCACCTGCTGAACGCGACGCCGCTTCGATCCCGGCTGGTGCTGGTGGGGGACGTTTTTCAATTGCCGTCCGTTGGGCCGGGTAACGTGCTGGACGACCTGATCCGCTCCGGAAGGCTGCCGGTGTTCTATCTGTCCCGGATTTTCCGGCAGGCCCGCCAAAGCGCCATCATCGTCAACGCCCATCTGATCCGGCAGGGGGAATTCCCGGATATCCAACCGACGGAAGCCGTTGCGGCGGACACCGATTTCTGTTTCCTTTCGACCGATGACCCGCGGGAAATGCCGGAACGGATCATCGACCTCTGCCGCAGCACCATCCCCCAACGGTTTTCCTTTGATCCCATCCGGGACATTCAGGTGCTCACGCCCATGCACAAAGGCGTCGTGGGCACCCTGCAGCTCAACCGGTTGCTGCAGGCGGCCCTGAACCCATCCGCCGGATTGATGGAACACATGGGCGCCTCCTTCCGGATCGGTGACAAGGTGATGCACCTGAAAAACAACTACCAGAAGGATGTTTTCAATGGAGATATCGGCACCATCATGGATTGCGACGGGGAAAACGGGAGGTTGCTGGTGGATTACTACGGCCGGACCATCAGCTATGAAACCGAGGAACTCGGCGAGGTCACGCCGGCATACGCCATTTCGGTCCATAAATCCCAGGGATCCGAATACCCGGCGGTCATCATACCCCTGGTCACCCAGCACTATCCGCTGTTGCAACGCAATCTTCTTTATACGGCGGTCACCCGCGGCAAGCAACTGGTGGTGCTCATCGGATCACCCAAGGCTTTTTCCATCGCCCTGCATAACGACACGGCCCAGAAACGTTTTACGCGGCTGCGGCATAAACTGGAGAATGGATAGGGCGCTTTCCACGCCCCTAAGGGCCTGTCTCTCCGGGTCCCGCCGGTGGTGACGGAGGCAGGCCAATCCGGACTAGTGATCCAGATCCCGGAAGCGATTCAATTCGGCCAATGCCTCCATGTCCTTTTTATATAATGCCTTCCAGCCGACTTTGCGGACAAGTCTTTCGTAATGGCGCTTCAGGAACGGTTTGAAGGCGTACACCCAGATGGCGGTCCACAACTTGCCCTGGTCGCGGGTGCGCCGGGTCGGATCCCACCAGCCCAGCACATTCTGGCGGTGATACCAGAACAGATATTGCAAGTCCTCCGCCTCCAGGTGGCGGGTCCGGACGTTGGCCCATAGCCCGTTATAGCGCTTATAATCCGTACGGTTGGCCACCAGACCCTGGTCGATCAGTTTTTGGCGCATGCCGGTTTTGGGATACGGGGTCAGGATTTGGACGTAGGCGGCATCCGTCTGGATGTCATTGAGAAACCGGTAATTCTCGATGATGGCGGTTTCGTCGTCGTCCGGGAAGCCGAAAATCAAACCGCCGATGACCATGATGCCGTATTTGTGACAGTTCGCAACCGCCTTGCGGGAGGCGTCCACGATATTGCCCTTCTGGGCGGCTTCCAGGTTTTTTTGGGAGGCGTTTTCTATTCCCAGGAAAACGGATTTGAACCCGGCCAGGGCCATTTTCCGGACCATCTCCTCTTCCCGGGCCATGGTCAGACAGTCCGCCTGGACCACGATGTTCAGATTTCGGTATTTCCTCGCGATAATGGCGTCGCACAGCTCGATGACCCGTCCGGGATCCAATACCAGGTTGTCGTCCACAATAAAAACCCAGCGGGTCTTGCGGTTGTGGTAGATGTCGTCCAGATCCGAAAGGACCCTCTCCAGGGGAAAGACACGGAAGGATCTTCCGTACATATGCTTCATGCTGCAGTAATTGCAGTTGCGGGTGCAGCCCCGGGACGTCTCCATCAGCTCAATTCTGGAATACATGATGTGATAACCCCAGGTCAGGCGGCGTTTGTCGCGGATGGGCAGTTTGAGGGCGGCGAGGTCCAGGTTTTCCGATCGCGGATTGTGCACGAACACGCCGTTCTCCTTGTAGGAGAGGGAAGGGATCGCGCGGATGTCGTCTTCATCGGCAAGGGCGTTGACCAGCCGCCGGCAAGCTTCCTCCCCTTCCCCCCGGATCATGAAATCGATCCAGCGGGCCTCCTCGGAAGCGGCGATTTCCTCGCTCATCAAGGTGGCATGATAGCCGCCGATGACGATCTTGACTGTCGGCCGGAGCTGTTTGATCAGACGGATCAGGCGGACACAGGTGTCATACTGCCAGGCCATGGCCGACAGGCCCACGAGGTCCGGCTGGATGCGGGTGATGATCCGGGTCACATACCGACGCAGCTTTCGGCGCTCACGGATGAGATCGACAATGTAGACTTCATGGTGGTCATCGATGTTGCCGCCCACGCTGGCGATTCCGTGGCCGGGCATGTGGATGGCGGAATGGTGAATGATCATCGGCGCCACATCGGGCATGGACATCAGGATGACTTTCATGGTTCCTCTCTTTGTATCGGTTTCGGTACGCTCACCGGCATGTCAGTCCGGACCGGCCGTATCCGCAGGACCGGGGTTCCGGGTCTGGGGCTCCAGCAACTGCCTAACCTTTTCCATTACTTGGGATGTCGACCCGGAGGGCCCTTGCCTGTCCGGGGGAAGGATGCCCATCAGGTCGACCCGGATGGGACTGCCGCCGCAGGTATGAAACAAGAAACGGCCCGGCTGAAACAATTGATCCGTATTCCGGATGCGGACCACAGCGATGGGGGCGCCGTGTCTTCTGGCGATGGAGAAGGCCCCTTTGTTGAATTCGCCCAGGCGGCCGTCACGGCTGCGGGTGCCTTCGGGAAAGATGAACAGATTCCCCCCGGATGCCAGAAACGCCGGCATGCGGTTCATCTGGCGGATCAGAATGTCGGCGAAGTCCCCTTTGGCCTCGGAGGGCATATAGCCGGAAAGTTTCAACATCCGGCCGAAAACCGGGATGCCGAACAGCCCGCTTTTGACGATGGTCTTGTGCCTGGGGTAAATGGACATCAACAGCAACGGGTCCAGGTATGACAAATGGTTGCTCACCACCACCGAGGAGCGCACGGCTTTCACATCCGGGTGGATTTGCAGTTTCCGCCAGGGCATGAGGAGCCGGATCAGCAGGAACAAACCCTTGTAAAAAAAATGATTCAAGCGTTGATAGGCCGTTTCCCGCCAGCCGGCGAACGGAAACGCCGCTAGGTACCAGAGGGCGAAAAACACTAAAAATCCCGCCGTGTAATAGGTCCACAGCACCAGGGTGATGGCCAGATCGGGAATGATCCGGAGCGATGCGGCCATGACCGGCGGAATGGTTCGCTGCATGTCAGGAGTCCGCTTTTTTCAGCAACAGGCAGGTGTTCACGCCGCCGAAGGCGAAATTTTGAATCGCGGCGACGCGGATGTCGGCTTCCTGCAATTTCGTGGCGTGCCGGATCATGGCGCAGCGTTTGTCGATTTCCACCAGATTCAAGGTCGGGGCGATCCAGCCTTCCGCCATCATGTACAATGTCAGGATGGTTTCGATGACGCCGCAGGAGCCCATGGTGTGCCCCATATAACTTTTCAGGCCGGTGACCGTGGGTCCGTCGCCGTAAACCCTGGCAATGGCCTGGGCCTCAATGACGTCCCCCATCTTGGTGGCCGTTGCATGGGCGCTGATCAGATCCACGTCGTCGGAAGTGATTTTGGCTTCCGTGAGTGCCAGCTTCAGGGTCTGGGTGATGCCGTCGATATTGGGCAGGACAAGGTCCCCGCCGTTGTTGTTGCAAGCAAAGCCGATGATTTCGCCGAGGATCGGCGCACCCCGCCTGCGGGCGAATTCATATTCCTCCAGCATCACGGCGCCGGCGCCTTCGCCGACCACCAGCCCGTCGCGTTGAACATCAAACGGCCTGGGCGTCAAATGGGGCGTGTCGTTAAAGCGCGTGGAGCAGGCCAGCAGATTGTCGAAAACCGCCACGGTGGTGGTATCGTATTCATCCGCGCCGCCGCAGAGCATGGCGTCCTGCAGGCCGTATTTAACGGCTTCATAGCCGAAGCCGATGGACTGACTGCTGGTGGTGCAGGCCGTGGAGGAGGAGATCACCCGGCCGGTTATGCCGAACATTTTGGTGATGTTGACGGCCGTCGTATGCACCATGGATTTCAGATAGTCCACCGCGCCGATGGAGGAGAACTTGGTTTTGGAGCCGCTGAAGAAGGTTTTGTAAATATCCCGCTGGACGGTGGGGCTGCCGTGGGTGGAGCCGAAGGCCACTCCCAGGCGGCCGGAGCCGATGAAGGTGGGTTCCAGACCGGATTGGGCCAGCGCATCCTTGGCCACCTGACAGGCGTAATACGCCACCGGACCCATGGTTTTACTGTACTGGCGCTTGAAATCGTAAGCGATGGGGTAATCCACGGTGCCAAAAACCCCGGACTGAATGTACTGTGAAAGCAGGCCGTCGTCCCTCAGCGGTTTCACGCCGGAAATGCCTTCCAGTAGATGCCGGCAAATTTCCTTGGGGGTGTCGCCGATGGGTGTTATTGCAGAACATGCTGTAATTACGACTCTTCTGTCCATGTTTGCCCCGTTAAACCAAAGCGGAAAAGGCGTTCACCCCCGGCTTCTGCGGGAGGCCATCAATTCAATATAATCCAGAATCTGGCGAATGGTGCGAACCTCCATGGCGATTTCCTTTTCTTCGCGGCTTAATTCCGTGTCCAACATGATCTCGATCTCCCGCAGGAGTTCGATGCCGTCGATGCTGTCAAATCCATGCATATCCCGCAAATCATCGTCCAGGCCCGGGTTGTCGATCTCGAACGAATCCCTGAAAATCCCCCGTATCCTGGTTTGTATTTCTTCCCGTGTCATCAATGCCCGATCTTCCAAATTGAATAAATGAACCGTTTTACGCGCCGTCCCGAGCCCGGCCATTCCGTCCTCCGCAACCATGGGCCTTGTCTGCCGATGAAAGGCCAGCGGCGATGTCCATCGGCGAAAACCCCCGATTCAATACTACACAACCCGACTCAATTCAAAAGAAAAGTGGCGGATTCATCCATCCGTGCCGTTGTTTTCCAGAAACGGCTCAAAATGATACCATTCAAACGGGTGACGGCGCAGGGCCTGCTCGAGGGTGTCCGCGTACTGCTGGGCTGCCCGCTGGATGGCGGCCTCCCTTTCCGCGCGGGCGGTTGTTTTCAGAAACATGGGCGGCGACAGGACGAAATGATATTTCCGGGCGTCCAGGCGGAAGGCAAAAAAAATGAACAACGGCGCCCCGGAGACCTGGGCCAGGGTGAAGGGCGCCATGGGGAGCCGGATGGGGTGTCCCAGAAAACGGGCGGGAACGGAGCGTTGCTCCGGTTTCCAGATGATGTCTCCGGTCTGAAGGACCAGGCCGCCTTCCCGGATGAAACGGACCCCCTCCAATATGTCCAGGGGAGACCCCTGGGCTGTATCCACCGCCAGGATGCGGATGCCGCTTTCCGCAAGGTTCTGTTTTTGGAGGCGTTCGATTTCCTCCTTGTCGCGGATTCCCATATACATCAGCAGACGCATGTCCTGCCATTGGCGCTGCAAGAGATGGGCGGCCACATCCCAGTTGCCCAGGTGCGACATTAAAATGATCCCGCCGGTTTTGTCGCGCATGGCGGCCTCGATGTGGTCATGGCCTTCGGATGTGAAGCTGATGGCATCCGTCGTCCGCACCAGGCAGCGATCCCAGAAAACGGTGGTGAACTGCTGGAACTGCCGAAAAGTGCACCAGAGATGATAATACACGGATCGGCCGGGAAAAAGGGCGCGGTAAAACCGGAGACCCACGCCCACCCTGCGGGGAAACAGCAGGAAATATCCGGCGGCGATTCCTCGCGCGACAAGGATGAACAGCCAGTCACCCAGGACGGCGGACAGCAGGGCCAGAAGACGATAAAAGACCGCCCGCATGTCAAGACTCCCGTATCGGGCAGGGGGCGGGCCGTCGGCGCAGGCGCCCCGGAAGAAACAGTCTCAGGACGATCAGGCGTCCGAATGTGGCGGTATTGCGCATGAAATCCACGAAGGGCCGGAAATGGGAGATTCTTCGCCCGCCGGATTGATAGACCACCCCCACCGGTATTTCTGTTACGGGCAGTCCTTTCCACTGCGCTTTTACCAGCACTTCCACCTCAAACTGGAACCTCCGGGAGCGAACCCCCAGGTGCAGCGTCTCCGGCAGCGGATACAGCCGGAATCCGCTTTGGGAATCCGTCATGCGCGGTCCGCCCGCGGCCCATACCCAGAAATTGGAAAACCCCCTGCCAAAGCGGCTGGTCCAGGGCGCTTTTTCGGTCCGCATGCCGGTGCGGCGCCCCACAATCAGGGCGCGTCCTTCCGTCATGCTGGCCCGGATCAATAACCGTGCGTCCCCGGGGTTATGCTGCCCGTCGGCATCCAGGGTGACGGCCCAGTCCGCTGTTTCAGCGGCCTTCACAAGACCGGTCACGATGGCCGCGCCCTTGCCCAGATTGCGGTCATGACTCATTATCCGGATGCCGTCCATTGTCCGGAGGATGTCGCCGGTCTTGTCCGTGGAGCCGTCATTCACCACGATCACCGGAAGCCGCAGCTTCAAGGTTTCGCGGACAACCTCCGCCACCTTGCTTTCATGGTTGTAAACCGGAATCACCACTGCGATGCGGTGACGGGAAACAGGGGCGCCGCCTTCCATGGCGGCCGATGGATGCCCCTCGGCAGGGGCGGGGCGGTTTCCGGCCCCAGCGCTTTCCCGGTTATTCTCCATATACCGTAACGGTTTCGGTCTTCCAGACGCCTAGAATATTAAAAATTTCCTTGTCGGCAAAATAGACGGTACGCAGGTGGTGCTTCCGGGCGATATCCCCGATTCCATTGGAGTCGATTTCAGCATAGAACCCGTAACCGGAAAACGGCTCTTTGACCTGGATCATCCGGCCGTTATAATCCTTGGATACAACCGTGGGGGTTTGATTCAGATTGGTGGTGAGCGGAACCGTCACCCAGGTAAACACCGCGCCGGGCAACATTTTGGCTGCGCATCCCATCAGCAGGGGCGGCAGGAGCACCAGCATGGTCAAAAGAGTCAGAGGGTTGCTCTTGGGGTAACCTTCAGTCGCCATACACCACCACCCGCCAGCGGGTATACAGCCCCAGGGCGACTTGAAAAATCTCCTGGTCGGCATGGCGCATGACCGTGATGTTGCCGTTGCGCGCCGCGGCGGCGTAACCCGCGTCACCCCAGGCCACCAGCCACAGAACGCTGTAGGCTTCCGCCGTACCGACCTTGGTTCCCAGCTCCGTCCGGTCCAGATCGATATCCAGGGGGGTTTTGGTGTTGACATAGGCGCAGCCTCCGAGACACGTGAGCAGTATCCCCAAGACCAGGATCGTTCTGCCGGGATGGGTTTTCATGATGGCATACCTTTATCAAGAATTACGATTTGTTGAACCGCAGCGGTCCAGTTCTATTTTGTCTATAACACGCCGGACCGTAAATTTCTATGGATTCCTCGGAGGCGGATAGCGGGTCCTGATGCAGTTAAAAGCAGGGCCTTTCGGAATACGACGATCCACAATTTTTTCAGACCTTGACATGGCCATATTGATGGCCTATTATATTGCCATGATTCATGTCAATATCGCAAAATTTAAAGACAACATCAGCCAGATGCTGCTTTTGGTCGAAAAGGGACAAGAGATTGCCATATGCAAGCGCAATGTTCCCATCGCCAATTTGGTGCCCATTGAGCGGAAGAATATTTCCAACCGTACGCAACTCGGCTGCGGAAAGAAAAGTGTGAAGATCAAAGCCGACCCGACCCTGCCGATGATACCGGAAGATCATTGGGACATGTTGACGGAATGAAGCTGATTCTCGACACTTGTTGTATCCTCTGGTCTGTATCCGATCCGGATTCCCTGTCCAAAACCGCCAGATTGCTGCTGCAGGACGAGAAAGCGGAGATTTTTGTTTCACCCATCAGTTCCGCCGAGATCGCATGCGCCACCGAGAGAGGCAAGATCGAGCTGGATCGTCATTGGAAGGTATGGTTCCGTCACTTTGTCACTTTGAACGGCTGGGGAGTGGAAAGCATTGATTTGGCGATCATGGAGGAGGCTTATTCTTTACCGGAGAGGTTTCATGCGGATCCAGCCGATCGAATTATTACGGCGACCGCCAGACTTCGCAACTATACGCTGGTGACCGCCGATCAGAAAATTCTTTCCTACCCGCACGTCAATGCCATATGGTAGCGGTTGCTATGTCAGCAGCCGGCCTCTCATGGTTGACTGGTACCGCATCCGGCTTCCCATTGTCATGGTAAAAACGCCAGGCCCCATGTTCCCGGACCCATGTGGGCTCCGGATGTCAGGGAAAGGGGTTGCAGGAGGATTTCCGCCTTGGGGTACCGTCGGGTGATCTCGGGCAGAACGGTTTCCGCCACCCAGGGACGGTTGTCCGAGTATTCCAGCATGATCATCGGGTTGTCGGCCGCCGTGAATGTCGCCTGGAGTTTTTCCAGGGCGAAAAGGACCTGCTCCTTCCTGTTTTTCACCACCCCGGCTTTTTGAGCGCCTTCCGCCCGGGGGCTGATAATCGGCTTCATGTGCAGCAGATCGCCGAAAAACCCGCTGGTTTTGGACAACCGGCCTCCGGCCGCCAGGTATTTCAGCCGTTCCAGAAAAATATATTCCTCGCATCGCTGGATGGCGGCGGCGGCGAAATCCAAAACCCGGCGACCATCCGGTTCCGTCAGGGCAAGCCGGGCCGTTGCCAGGGCGATCATCCCCAGTCTGCCGGAAGCGGCCGTCGAGTCGATGATGGTCATGCGATCCTCGGGATCATTCTCCATCTTCCAGGTGGTGGCGATATCATGGTTGCCGGTATAAACGGAGCCGACGCAGAGGTAGAGCACCCGGCGGTAGCGGCTCAACGCGCTGGCATAGCACTGATGGCGCTCGAAAACCGAAGCCTGGGCCGTGGAGACTTTCACCCCCCGGCGCATGGCGGCATAGAGTTCCCGCGGGTCGGCCAGGGTTTCCGGAAGGCAGTTCTCACCCATGACGAGATAACTGTCCAGCAGGGTCATCCGGTACTTGCGGGCATCCTCCTTGGTCAGGGAGCCGGCGGCGTCGGTCATGATGTGAACCGCCGCCTCGTCGGGCAGGGGGGCGCCGCCGACCCGGTTGTCCAGCGGTTCATCCGACCATTGCAGAACATCCCCCAGGGATTCGATGGCTTTTCGGGCCGCATGACGATCCGACGTGTGCAGATGAATCTTGATCCGGGATTCTTCCGGAATCACGACGACACTTTCGCCCAAGGCCGACAGGGCCTTCACATCCGTATCGGACATGCGTTTCATCTTCACCAGGGTGTCGACACAATATCCTTCGGCTGCCACGGCCTCAAAGTTCCGGGCAATCCGCAGCCGGCCGGAAAAAATCTCGGTGACGGGCGCAACGGTGACGGATCGGTCCGCCAGATGCCGGAAAAAGCCGTCGAGGTAAATATACATCCCCAGCGCCCCGGCATCGACGACACCGGCGTCCCGCAACACCGGCATCATATCGGTGGTGGAACGGACCGTGGCCTGCAGATAGTCGATCAAGGAGCGGCAGAGGGCTTCGTCCTCGAAGGGAATGGGGCGGTGTTGCTGCCGGCCCATGAATTCCGCGAGGGCGTCGAAGACGGTCAGCATGGTGCCGGGTTTGGGAGCCACCACTGCCTTCCGGGCCGCGTCCCGACCCGTCTTGGCAGCTGCATGCAAATCCGCGGGCGAGCCGCAAGCCAGCAGCTCGTTGAGAAAGCGATTGGCGATGTTGCCGGAATTGCCCGTTGCCGCGCGCAGCAGGTTGCCGGCCACGGCTTCCAGGTTGTCGTTCATCCGGCGCAGGGGCGCCAGGCTGATTTTCAAATTCCGGCCCGTATCCGCATCGGCCACGGGGAATACATTGATCTGATCCAGCAGGTCGGTCCAGGAGACCAGGCATTCATATCCGGTGACAAAGGCCTGCCGCAGCCGTCCATCCATCAGCTGGCCTCCAGCGCCATCCGGATGTCCTCCGGTATTTCGAACAGCAATTCCATTTCCGGCATTTTCACGGCCACCTGTTCGCTTTTCCCTTTGGTGCAGACGGTATTGCTCCGGACAAGCCGGATTTCAAAATCCAGGGAGATTTTGTATCTGGCTTCGGTCACCGTCGCCCGGCAACTGAATTCGTCCTGGTACCGCAACGGAATGATGTATTTGGTGGATGTGCGGGTGATGGGGAAGATGATCTGGTTTTCAAGGGAATAGGCATGCAGGTCGACGCCGCAGTTTTTCAACAGGGCGAATCTGGCCATGTCAAAATATTTGAAATAGTTGCCATGCCAGACAACCTGCAGCGGATCCAGGTCGTGAAAGGGAACGGCCAGCATGATTTCAAATCGTTTGGGTGTTTCGGGTTTCATGTCTTTTCAAGGCAGCGATTTCGGTGATTGGGTTTGGTTTACCGTGGGCTTTTGAGAACGCCCGGGTGATGATTTCATGACGGTCGCATTTTTTTCCACCATCTGGGTATCCGGATGCACCAGAAATTCCAGGTCATCCAGATCCTGGGTGAGGCTGATCAGGGTGGTGTTGTCCATGGTCGGAAAAGCGCCGCAGCCCTCGCCCGCATCACAGACCAGATAGTCGTTATCGTGATCGGTGCCGGCGATCAGCCGGTAGTTGCCGGCCGCAATTCCGTCGATTCGGAAATGATAACCATCCCCATCGCGGGCGGCCGAGACCTCGTACAGCGACTGGGTGGCGCCTTCGTCGAGCAGCAGCACATAGATCAGCCCCAGATTTCCGACGGCATGGGTATCGCTTTGCAGAACAGTCATATAAATCTGCAACTCGGACTGGTTGCCGTTGTCGGCCGCGAATGCCACGGTTGCGGAATAGCGCGCCGGTGTCAGACCGGTTCGATCGATTTGAAGCAGGTAGGTTCCTGTGCCGTTTTCCTTTACATCTTGAGTTGTTACGGAGAGCCAGGAGGCATTCTCGACGACCTGGACGACGCGGATGGCATCGTCGCTGGTGCTTACGGTGACGACAAGCTCATTGGTGACGCCGAAATCATAGGTGCTCGGGTTGAGGCTGAGATAACCGGGAACGCCTTCACCGCCGCCCAGCCGTTGCGCGGCGGATACGGCGCGCAGGGCGTCGATGAGTCCGTATCCGTAGAGATCGTCCCGTCCCGCGGCACCGATGTCATTGGTGATTTTCAAATCAGGGTTGTTTTCAGCCAGCAGGGCGTCCAATTCCGCGGGTGTCATGGCGGGATGGACGCTTTTCATGAGGGCCGCGACACCGGCCATGTGGGGCGCGGCCATGGATGTCCCCTGCAGGGCCTTGTAGGCCGAAGCCCTCAACCCGGTTCCGCCATCCTTGGCGGAGGTGCTCAATATTCCGGGATCATTTGTGAAGTCGCCGCCGGGTGCGGCGACGTCGATATGGGGACCGTAGTTGGAATAGGAGGCTTTTGTCCCGTTCTGGCCCACGGCGCTCACCGCGATGACCCCCTCTTCATCCGCCGGGGAAAAGAATTCATCGGAATTGTTGTTGCCGGCCGCGGCGATCACGATGAGGCCGGCATTGCGGGCGGCGTTGATGGCTTCCCGCAGGGTCTGGGAGGCCCCCGGACCGCCCAGGCTCATATTGATGATGTCGGCCCTTTGGCTGGGGACGGTTCCGGAAATGTTGGCCAGCCCCGCTGAATAATAGATACACTGGGCGATATCGGCGTCGGTGCCGCCCGCCGGTCCCAGGGCCCGCAGGGGCATGATTTTCGCGCCGAATGCGATTCCGGCCACGCCGACGGTGTTGTTGGTCCGGGCCGCGATGGTGCCGGCCACATGGGTTCCATGGAAGGTGCTGGAGCCGATGGTGTCGCTGTCCCCGGGGTCGTCCGGATTACCGTCAATCCCGTCGCCGTCGCCGCTAGCGGCAGGATCGGAAACGAAATCATAGCCGGCCACCAGTTGCGGGCTGAGATCTTCATGCAGGAGATACACGCCCGAATCGATCACCGCGACGATGACCCCGCTGCCGTCCGCGATATCCCAGGCATCCGGTACCTGAATGGCCGGGAAATCCCATTGCTGGGAATAGAACCGGTCATTGGGGGTGAGCACGGGCCGGCGGATGCGGTTGGGCTCGGCGAATTCCACCCCCGGTTCCTTCCGAAGTCCCTTGATGCGTTCAATGGTGGCCAGTTTGGCCGTGATTTCCGGCGCGAGCTCAAATCCGGCGGTTTGCAGATCCTGCACAATGGAATGGCTGCCGGTAGCGCCGGTTTCCAGACGGGATGCTTTTCGGTCGATATCGAAGGCCATCAGATTGGCCCGCCCCGGAAGGTCGGTCACCCTCCGCAGGCCCAATGAGTCCGTGGATGCGTCGGCAAGATTTGCCCGGGAGCCGGCGGTCTTCCCGGTGATTCCAGCGCGAAACTTTACCAGCGCCTGCCCTATGATAAAATCGTCCGCGACATTGAGCCTTTCCCCGGAAATATCCGCCTGGGAGCCGGCATCGGAGACGTTCAGTACGTAATTGGATGCGCCTTCGAAGGCATACACCACGATGTAGAATTCGCCGCTCTGGCTGACAGCTATCTCCTCGGCTCTTCCGGTTCCTTCAGAAGATATGGTATTCCCATTGTTGTCAACAAGGTACAAGTCAAGATCATTGGCGGTGACATCCTGGACCAGCCAGTCGGCGATTTGCAGATAAATGAGTTGGCCGGCCACCAGGGTGATGCGAAAATAATCGCTTCTGTCCGATCGATGGGCGAAGCGGTCATCGCCGGAGCTGCCGCCGCCTGTCGGGGACTTGGTAAGAAATCCGCTGACGGTGGCCGGGTTCGGCAATTGCTGGGCGGCCGCAAGGGTGTTGTTGGGGGTATAATCTTCATTCGGATCGTTGGTGTCGCCGTCCACCGCATTGCGGCCGGCGGTTGAAATCGTGCCGGAAATGTGGAAAAGCGGGGTGACGATAACCGTAATGACCGCCGATCCGGCGGCATTGCCCGTATCCGTTGCGGTCAGGGTGATTTGGTGGGTTCCGGCTGTCAGGGCCGTGGTGGTGAGGTTCGTTCCGGTTCCCAGCTGCCCGTCCCGATCCGAGGTCCAGACCAGGGAGGCGCCGCTCAGTGTACCGTTTTCCTTGTCACTGGCCTCACCGGTGAACTGGATGGAGTCCCCTTGCTTATAGGTACTGCCGTCCGCCGGACTGATAATCCGGGCAGTAGGCGGTGAATTCGGATTTTGAGCGGTTGTGGATGACGAGTCATCGCTGCCGCAGGCCAAAAAGAAGGTGAACACCAGGCCGATGACCAATTGTTTGCCGATACCCAAAAACAGCGTCTTTCGCCATGGGGCGCTCATCATATCCCTGTCTGTTTCACTCCTTTCGTTAAAGTGCATACCGGTCAATTTTATCTCATGTGCAACGGGGAACTACAACAGAAAAAATTGTGTCGGAAACAGGAAGAGGAAATGGTGGCATTATGGGATCGGAAACAGGGTTTGACCGGGTTTTGGAAAACAGGTATAGTCGTTACAAACATCCATGCCCCATATGGTCATCGACTGTCCGAATTTCTGTCACCGAATTCAGGGGTTATCCGGCAAAGTGCGGGAGGTGATCGATGAAAACGGATAATCATTTCCCCATTGCTGGAAAATTGTTCGGCGGTTTTCTGTTGCTTGCCGGTTTACTGACAGTCGCCGTGCTTGAGACGCGCGCTGCGGAACCATCCTTGGCTCCGGTGACCGATGATGAGCGGACCTGGCTGGACCAGCATGCGGAAAAGCTACAGCTGCTTTTCAATGTTGAATTTCCGCCTGTTGAATTCGCATCTCCTGCCGGCGTCTTCGTCGGGATCGGCGCCGATGTGATCGCCATGGTGGAAAAGCGCCTCGGTGTCACGTTTTCAAAAAACCCTTCCGATGACTGGAACCATCATCTGGCGGCCCTGGAAAGCGGGGAATGCGCCATTGCGCCGACCATTGTGCGCACAGCCGAACGGGAGCGTTTTACCTATTTCACCACCCCCTACGCAACGGTGCCTGTGGTGATCATTGGTACCCGGAGATTTCGCACAGGCATGTCCCTTGAGGACTTTGCCGGGAAGCGCATAGCCGTGGTTTCCGGTTACGCAACGGAAAAGTATCTCCGCGACCGCGCCGACAGCCGGTTCGAAGTGGCGGCCGTTACAAATGTTCCCGAAGCCCTGAGGGCCGTGTCCTTTGGTCAGGTGGACGCCTATGTGGAAAATCTCGCCGTAGCCGCACACTATATCGACCAGGAAGGCATCCCGAATCTTCAGGTGATCGGCAGCACCGATTACGTCTTCGCCTTCAGCATCGGCGTCAGTCGGAAATATCCCCTGCTATACAGCGCCATTCAAAAGGCCCTTGACACGATACCGCCGTCTGAACTCGAAACCGTCCGGAAGCGCTGGATATCTCTTGCGCTGCACAAGGGGTTGTCCCCGGAAACCGTCCTGCTGCTCAAGCTGACAGCCATGTTTACCGTTTTGCTGCTGCTGGGCCTGGCCGGTGCCAGCTATTTCCTCAAGCGCAAGTTGAAGGAGAAAGTGGCCAATCTGAAACAATCGCAGCAAACACTCCTGGAGCGGACGGAACTTCTCAAGCTGGCGACCGAGGCGACCCAGGCGGGTATCTGGGACTACTATCCAGCCACAGGAAAGAATTATCTCAGCCGGCAGTGGTTCAGCATGCTCGGTTATGCGGAAACGGACAGAAGTATATCGTTAAAAGAGTTTCGTGCATTCGTGCATCCGGAGGATTTGCCCGTTCTGACAAAAACGGTGGAGAAATGCCTGGGCGCTGAAGGACAGGACGCTTTCGAGGTTAAATGCCGCCTGCGCAAGGCCGACGGCGCCTGGTGCTGGGTGCTTTCAAAAGGCCGCGTGGCGGCCCGGGATGAAAATGGGGCGCCTGTCCGCCTGATCGGGCTGGATATCAATATTCAGAATATTATCGAAGCCCAGGAAAAGATGGCCCAGAGCGAAGCGAAATTCCGTTCCTTGTTTAAAATGGCGCCCCTTCCCCTGGCGGAGGTTTTCCGGGACGGACGAATTGTCGAGGTCAACGATTCCCTGAAGGAGGCCCTGGGATATTCCATCGAGGAGGTGCCGGATATGGAGACCTGGTGGCGGTTTGCCTATCCGGATCCCGTTTATCGGCGTCAGGTGATGGAAACCTGGCAAAAAAAGGTGACGCAGGCCATGGAAAAAGGAACCATTCTGGTGAACGATGAGCGCCTGGTGACCTGTAAAAACGGGCAGGTGCGGACCATGATCATCAGCGCCAGCTTGATCGGGAAGAGCTTCCTGGTCAGTTTTTTCGATATCACCGAGCGTAAGCGGGCCGAAGAGGAGAGGGAAAAACTTCAAGGGCAGTTGCTCCAATCCCAGAAGCTGGAGGCCATCGGCATTCTTGCAGGGGGTGTTGCCCACGATTTCAATAACATGCTGGGGGCCATCATCGGATACACGGAACTCAGTATGGGAAATATGGAAGCCGATGATCCGCTCCGCCACAATCTGGGGAAAATACTGGACGCGGCGCGTCGTTCCGCCAATCTTACCCGCCAGCTGCTGGCTTTTGCCCGCAAGCAGACCGTCGCTCCCATCCTGCTGGACCTGAACGAATCGGTGGAGACCATGCTCAAAATGCTGCGCCGGCTCATCGGTGAAAATATCGAACTGGCATGGATGCCCGGAACGGGACAGTGTACCGTCAAAATGGATCCCTCCCAGATCGACCAGATACTGGCCAACCTGTGCGTCAATGCCCGGGACGCCATATCCGATGTCGGCAAAATCAAACTTCAGACCACCACTGTTTCTTTCGACCATAAATCCTGCGGGTCCTATTTTGATTGTATGCCGGGAGAGTATGTGCATCTGGCTGTCAGCGACAATGGCTGCGGTATGGACAAGGAAACCTCCGAGCATATTTTCGAACCGTTTTTTACAACCAAGGGTTTGGGGCAAGGCACGGGTCTGGGACTTTCCACTGTCTACGGAATTGTCAAACAAAACGAAGGCTTTATCACTCTCCAGAGCGAGCCGGGCGTCGGGACCACCTTCAACATTTTCCTGCCGCGTCATGCCGCGGCAAGCACCGCCGAGAAGACGGAAAGTCCCGAAAATATCCCGCGGGGCAAAGGCGAAACCATTCTCATGGTGGAGGATGATCCAACTCTCCTGGAAATGGGCCAGATGATGCTGCGGCGTCTAGGATATGAGGTTCTTGCCGCAAATGCTCCGAGCGAAGCCATTCGTCTGGTTTCCGAAGGCGGCGGCGAGATTCACCTGTTCATCACCGATGTGGTCATGCCGGAAATGAACGGGCGTGAGCTGGCGGAGCGCATCCAGCAAATCCGGCCGGGTGTCCGGTATCTGTTCATGTCCGGATATACGGCTGATGTCATCGTTCACCGGGGGGTATTGGACGAAGGGGTCAATTTCATCCAGAAACCGTTCTCCATCAAGGAACTGGGCGCCAAAATCCACGCCGTTCTGTCGGAAGCCCATTGAAAACCGGTTTTGCCGCGCATGCGCCAGACGCCGGAAAGCCTTGCCTGCAGAATGGAGCGTATTGTCATCAGCGGATTTACATTGGTCGGGTTGGGGTTGCAAGCGGAGCAGCATTTATGGCTGAGGGGCGGCCTGCTTCTTTCCTGTCTGGCAGGAAATGATGCCGACAGCGGACTGCTTCACCAGGTGCTGGGCGTCGATTCCATGAAAGACCTGTTCTTCCATCCCAAGATGGTCGCCTCATGGGAAGAACAAATGCTGCTGATCAAAAGCCTATCCCTGTTGTTTATACAGCATATCAAGCGATGAGGATGAGGACATCGCCGGTGGCCACATCCGCATCTTTGCTCACCCGGATTTCCTTGACGGTGCCGTCCAGAGGGCTCAAAATATTGTTTTCCATTTTCATGGCTTCCATCACTGCCAGTACCTGGCCCTTGGAAACGGAGTCCCCGACGCTCACCATGATTTGGATGATTTTTCCGGGGAGCTGGGCGGCAACCGTTCCGGCACCTTGGGCAGCAGCACCCGTGGTTTGGGGTTTCGCCGCCGAAACCGGTGCGGCGGCGGGCGGCGGCGCCATGACCGGGGCCGGTGCGGCGGCCGGCTGTAATCGGGGCGGAGATGCGGGCGCGGATTGGAACCGGGCGGGGGTTGCCGCCTGGCCGCCGGCGGCCAGGGTCACGTCATAGGCCACGCGGTTGACGATCACCCGGGCCTGGTTGCCCTGGATGCTGATGATTTCCACATCAAAGGCCTGTTCGTTGATGGTAAAGGCGTAGCGGGTCATTTGTTTGTCCTTACGGGTTGAAGATGGATTCGATCAAAGGGCCGGAGCCGGTCGGCCATGAGTTTGCTGCGGCCGGACAGCACCCAGGCCGAAGTGCGCGTCTCCCGGGGCCTGGATGCCGAAGGCGCGGTGATCCGGCCGGCCGGGTGTTGTTCCGATCCGGCATGCAGGTGCAATGCCAGGGTGATGGCGGCTGCCACTTCCCCGGCACGCAGGTGCAATGCCAAAGCGATGGCGACGGCCACTTCCGGCGAAGCCGCCTGGACGGCCGTTGTTTCCATGTGTGCCGCCGGAGCGATCGGTTCCGAAACCGCTGCCGGTTGGTTGCTGGACGTCCCTTGCGCCAGATCATTCTCGTTCGGCGGGTTGCGGCTTTCGATATGCCGGAAGATGAGGCCCGAGAGCTGCATGCCGATCATCAGGACCCCCAGCACAATGAAGACCCCGAAAAAGCGGATGAACAGAGTGCCGATGGCGTAGCCCCAAAAGGAATCCCGGGGTGCGACAATCAATTCGATCCGGCCGTCGGCTGCGCCGTCGGTATCCAGGGGGCCGCCATCCCGCACGGAAATGCCCAGGGTTTTGACACGGTCCGGTAGTCGTTCCACCGTTCCCATGAGGTCCTTCCAGGAGTCTTTTTTCTTCGGATCACCGCCCCACAGCTGGGTGGAGGTGGTGAAACAGTCGGACGACAGTATCAGCCCGGCTTCGCCGCCGGGCTTTTCCGCTTTCAGGTTTACCTTGAAAAAGCCGGAACGGAAATCCTTTATGTCCAGATCCGGTTGCTGGTCGTCCGGAAACTCCGCGGTTTCGACGGTTGTGATGGTTGCGGCGTTGGATTGAAACCGGATCAGCACGCTGGTGCTTTTTCCCCGGGGAATCAGGCGGGCGTCCCAGTCGCTGGCGGCCCGGCTGAATAGGGGTTGCGGTTTTTCCAGATCCTCGCCGAAAGCCGCCCAGGCCGAAGCAGCCGAAAGGATCATCAGGGCGGGCAGGAGGAGGTGGAGCCATTGAAAAAGAAGTTTTTTGGACACAGGATCTCCTTGGCTTACTGAAACATGGCGATGAACATGCCGGCGGCGGCGGCCGAACCGATGACTCCGGCCAAATTGGGCCCCATGGCGTGCATCAGCAACCAGTTGGAGGGATCGGCCCGCATCCCCTCCCCATGGGCAACCCGGGCGGACATGGGCACCGCGGAAACCCCCGCCGAACCGATGAGCGGGTTGATCTTGTCCTTCAGGAACAGGTTCATGATATGCACGGTCAGAATACCGCCCATGGTGCAGATCATGAAGTCAAGTAGTCCGAAGCCGAAGATCAGCAGGGGCTTCCAGCTGAGGAACACCTCCGCCTGCATGGTGGCCCCCACGGAGAGCCCCAGGAAAATGGTGACGATGTTCATCAGGGCGTTCTGGGAGGTGTCCGCCAGGCGTTTCACCACCATGCTCTCGCGCATGAAATTGCCGAACATGAACATGCCCATGAGGGGCGCCACCGCCGGAATGAGCAGCACGATCAGGATGGTGGCGATCAGAGGAAAGAGCAGCTTTTCCCGGTTCGAAACCGATCGCAACTGGCTCATGCGGATGCGGCGCTGTTCCGGGGTGGTCATCAGGCGCATGATGGGGGGCTGGATCAGTGGCACCATGGCCATGTAGGAATAGGCCGCCAGCGCGTTCGCACCCAGCAGGTGGGGAGCCAGCTTGGTGGTCAGATAGATAGTGGTGGGACCGTCGGCGCCGCCGATGATTCCCACCGAGGCGGCCTCCTTGAGGGTAAACCCGAAGAACAGGACGCCGATATAGGTGACGAACACGCCCAGTTGAGCACCGGCGCCGATGATCAGGGTTTTGGGGTTGGCGATGAGGGGGCCGAAATCGGTCATGGCCCCTAAACCGAGGAAAATCACGCAGGGGATGACCTCCCATTCCACGCCGTATTTGTAAAAAGCCCGGATCAGGTCCGGGGTGCCGCCTTCCGTGAATCCCATGATGGGTGCCAAGGGGAAGTTGACCAGGAAAATCCCGAAGCCGATGGGCAACAGCAGCAGGGGTTCGTATTTCTTGGCCACGGCCAGATAGAGGAAAAAACAGGCGATGAGGAGCATCAGCAATTGACCGCCGGTCAGGTGGGGAATGCCGGTCTGGGTGAACAGGATGCCTTTGATGAGTTCAACTACATAATCCCATGACATGGCGTTTCTTCGCTTTCGCTATGGGGAGGAAATTCTGTTGACCTGTCTAAATGAATTGGAAGGAAAAGGCAACTGTATTTAATCTTGGTACAACCATGGCCGGTTCCGCCCCGGGGATTCGGCAGTCGGAACATCGTGCGAGGTGAGATAATTCTTTTGTACTTTTTCCGGATATGCGGTACGGTTGCGTCCAGGGCGGAATTTCCAGCCGGTTGTGGACACTCCCTACTCCATGTCATGGTGACGGCTATGAGCGATTTTGGTTCTAGAATGGTTTCGTCGGTTGGCGGGCGGTCCGCCGCGGCTTTTCTCCTGTTCCTGGGCGCTTTGCTGTGCCTGCATGATGATCGACCGGCCATGGCCGCGGGCAAGGAAGAGGCCGTCCCCCGGTATATCCTGAACGGCCTGCAGACCTATCGCCGGGAAGGGTATGAAGCGGCTGTCGCCGTCTGGTTGAAGGACAGCCCCTGGGCGAACGCTACCCTCATGGTTTCCCGCATCGCCTATTTCAAGAATATCGAAAAACTTTACGGCCGGTATCAGGGCTATCAGATCGTAACAACCCAGGAAACCCGCACATCCCAGATGACCTATGTCCGGTTTATTTATGAAAAAAATTCCGGTTACGGCATGTTTCTATCCACCATGCGCAACAATGCCTGGGTCCTGTCCCAGATCGACCTGCACCGCACCCAGCGATATGCGGATACAAATCCAAGGTAAGAACATTCGGAACGTCATGTCATAAAGAGGAAAACAGATGAGAAAAACACGATTTATACTGGTTGGCCTGGCGATGTATCTTATGTCGATCGGGTCAGCGGCGCATGCCGTCATTGCAAAAACAAAGCTGGAAAGTCTGCTGGATAACGTAACGTCCATACCCGCAACGGCCGCGCAGGCATTCGCGCAATGTTCGGTTGACGAAGGGGCTGTAAAAGCGGGGCCTGCCATGGAGAAGATAACAACGGAATTGGAACGCCTTATTAAACAAACGGCAGTCCCTTATGGCATGGACGATGGGAAAACCATCAGCGAGGGGGATGCAAAATCAATCAAAGCAATGTCCAAGCAAGATAAAATCGCCATGGCCATGAAAATGGCGGCACAAATGGGCGGCGCTCCCATGAAGGTGGCCGACACACAATTGTGGGGCGATTGCATTGCGCTTACCAACGAATTGGCCGCATTGGGCGGAGACCTGTCGTTTCATACGAAACTCGGCGAGGCCGAAAAAGAATCAGATGCCGTCCATGATGCCATCCATCGCGAAACCGCCGCCGCGGTAAAAACCTGTCCATGGACTTCCTCCGGCGAGATGTCTGCACAAGATCCGGCCTGTATCAAGGCAAGAAATGTTGCCGGAGCTGATAACCATATTGAAGCGGAAATAAAAACACTTGCAACCATAAAGGCGGTTCTTGCCGAGCGGGTAGCACGCATAAAACCGCTGCTCGTTCGTGGCGATCAACTACTTGAAAAATCAAGGTTCGGTGAATCGGTGGACGCGCAGAGCAAAACCATTATCAGTCAGATGCAGGGCCAGGCGATAAATCAGATCCTGCTCATCCAGACCCAGGCGCAAAACGCCTGTGTGGAAGCTGCGAAATGGATCCAGGCGCGCAACGATATGGCGAAACAATAAGGCCGGTACACCGCGCCGAACCCAGTCAAAGGTATCAGGGCGGGGAGCCGGGTATCAGGCTTCGCATAGCTATTCCGTTTAATTCGCGCAACATTGTGATCACTTCCCCGGTAGTTAAGATCGTATGCTGTTTTGCCGGTTTATAACCCGATTATATACTTTTCATTATTTAACTCCTTTTTTTATCCGTATCTAAAGCATCATCCCCGACTGCTTCCGGCGGTCCAGGGCCCGGTACTGGATGGCCTCGGACACATGGTCTGCCGAGACGTCGGCTGCGCCGGCGAGATCCGCGATGGTACGGGCGATTTTCAGGATGCGGTTATAGGCCCGGGCCGAAAGCCCGAGCTGGTTGATGGCGTTTTCCAGCAGACGCAGGGAAGCCTCGTCCGGCTTGCAGTGCTGGCGGATATGGCGGTTGCCCATCTGGGCGTTGCAGAAAACCGCTTCGTGCTGGAAACGCCGGCTCTGGAGTGCCCGGGCGGCGGTGACCCGCTCCCGGATGGCGGCGGAGGGTTCGGCCTTGGCGTCCTTAAGCAGCTCCCGGTAGGAAACCGCCGGGACTTCCGCGTGAAGATCGATGCGGTCCAGGAGCGGCCCCGAGATTTTGGAGCGGTATTTGTGGATTTTCTGGAAGGTGCACAGGCATTCCTTCTTGGGATCGGCGAGGTGGCCGCAAGGGCAGGGATTCATGGCCGCCACCAGCATGAAGGACGAGGGGTAGGTGATGGTGGAGGCGGCCCTGGCAATGGTGACCCGCTGGTCTTCCAGGGGCTGGCGCAGGGCTTCCAGGACCGGCTTGCGGAATTCCGGCAGCTCGTCCAGAAACAAGACCCCGTTATGGGCCAGGCTCACCTCGCCGGGGCGGGGGATATGCCCGCCGCCGATCAATCCGGCATCGGAGATGGTGTGATGCGGGGTTCGGAATGGCCGTTGGGTGATCAGGGCCTGGCCGCTTTTCAGCATGCCGACCACGGAAAAGACTTTTGTGGTTTCGATGGCCTCCCGGAAGGTCAGGGGCGGCAGAATCCCGGGCAGACGCCTTGCCAGCATGGTCTTGCCGGAACCCGGCGGACCGATCATCAGGAGATTATGGGAGCCCGCGGCGGCGATTTCCATGGCGCGCTTGGCATGGCCCTGGCCGATCACCTCGGCGAAGTCCAGTTCCAGCGGCGCATCCGTCTGAAAAATGGTATGCAGGTCCACCTGTTCCGGCTGGACGGCGCGAATGCCGCGAATGAAATCCACCGCCTGAAACAGATTGCGAACGGGATATACCGGAATATCCCGGATTACGGCAGCTTCCCGGCGGTTTCCATGGGGCACGATGATGCCGGAATACCCGTTATCCCGGGCGGCGATGGCCATGGGCAGGGAACCCTTCACCGGCTTCACCCGGCCGTCCAGCGACAGCTCCCCCAGGATCAGGTATCCGGAAAGAGCGTCCTGGGGTATGAGTCCGGTGGCGGACAGGATTCCGAGAGCCATGGGCAGATCGAATCCGGTGCCTTCCTTTTTGATATCCGCGGGCGCGAGGTTGACCGTGATTTTATCCGCCGGAAAGGTATAGCCGGAATTGTTGATGGCGGATTTTACGCGTTCCCTGCTTTCCTTGACGGCGGCTTCCGGCAGGCCGACGGTGGTGAACGCCGGCAGGCCCTGGGTGATGTCAACCTCGACCTCCACCAGATAGGCATCAATACCAAGAACGGCACTGCTCAATACCTTGGCGAGCATTTCCCCTCCTTTGGATCGGGTCAGGACAAACGCAGGCCCACCCTATCAAAGCCACATGAAAAAACAACGTAAAATTGGCTTATTATGAAACGGCGGGTTTGCCGGCGAGCCCGCCGGAAGAATGTACACGAAAAACATAATAATTCCATGGGACTGAAGCCGGTTTGCCGCGGCAACCAGCTTGCCCGGACGCCTTCATGCTTGCTTTTTTTGCAAAATCATCCTAATTTCCTTTGGTAATTCGGCAGGTATGACTATTGCGGAAACAGATTGGCATTTACGAATATGCATGTGTATCAGCGGACTATCGCAAAACCGGTGTCCTGTTCCGGCGTTGGCGTTCACTCGGGGAAAATGGTCAATCTGACCATCCGGCCGGCGCCGGCGAATAATGGAATTAAATTCGTCCGGGTGGATTTGCCCAACAGCCCGAGCGTGCCGGCACTTTTTACCATGGTGGTGGACACCAGTCTCGCCACGGTGATCGGCAAGGATGGCGTTATCGTTTCGACCATTGAACACCTCATGGCGAGTTTCGCGGGACTTTCCATTGAAAACGCCATTGTGGAACTCGATTCCTATGAAATGCCCATCCTGGACGGCAGCGCCGGCTATTTCACGTCCCTGATCAAAAAGACCGGCATTCGAAAACTGGATGTCCCCCGGCAGTTTTTCGTCATCAAAGAACCCATCATCCTGGAGGAAAAGGACCGTTCCGTGGCGGTGTATCCTTCAGCAACACCGAAGATTACCTGTACCATTGAATACGCCCACCCCCTTATTCAGCGACAGAGTTACACCATTGAGCTTTCGGACAGCGAATTTGAAAAGGAGATCTGTCGGGCCAGGACATTTGGTTTCATCCAGGACATAGATTATCTCAAACAGTATGGACTGGGACGGGGGGCAAGTCTGGAAAGCGGCATTGCCATCGGTGAGGACCGGATTCTCAATGAAGAAGGTCTGCGATATCCGGATGAGTTTGTCCGGCATAAAATTCTGGATTGCATCGGGGACTTTTCCCTGCTGGGGATGCCGGTTCTGGGGCATATCGTCGCGCACAAGTCCGGCCACGCGTTTCACCAGGCATTCTTGCAGCAGTTTTTTACCAGCAAAAATTGCTGGGAAACCAAACCCGTGGAACCTTTGGCGGACGGATATCGCGATGTATCGAAATCGCTTGCCATTTAACAACCTATCCGCTATGAATTAAGCTGGTTAGCAAGATCGACGGGAAAGTCCGGGCGTCACGGCCCGGGCCGGGTCCGGTACATTCGATTCTCCGGCACATGAATATGTTCCGACAAGATGATGTTCAACGACAATCCCCGCTTGACGGGATTCCAAATATATGAGTGAGTAATGGGTCGATTTCAGAAGAAATATATGGCATGGGCAGGCGTCTTCCTCAGTTTGCTTTTGTTTTACCAAACGGCGTTTTCAGCCGAAGCGGTGCTGAACAACCTGGTGGTGACCAATACTCGTGATGATCTGCTCCTGTACCTGGACGTGCAGGGGGCGTTCACCGCTGAAATGGAACAGGCGATTATAAATGGGGTGCCGGCTTCCTTTTCGTTTTTTATCAGTCTGTATCGAAAACGGACATTCTGGTTGAACGAGAGAATAACGGAATTCAGCGTAACCCACACCGTCAAATACAACAATTTAAAAAAAGAATTTGTCGTGGCCCGTTCCTGGGATAAGGGTAAACCGGCCATTACCGATTCTTTCGAGGAAATGCAGCGGCTGATGAGCGTTATTGAAGGACTGAAGGTCGTCCAGCTGAGTCAGCTGGAAAAAGGCTCCGAGTATGAACTCAAAGCCAAGGCGGAACTCAGCAAAATGACGCTGCCGCTGTATCTTCACCATGTTTTCTTTTTTGTTTCGTTATGGGATTTTGAAACAGACTGGTCTGCCATTTCGTTTGGTTATTGACAGGCGGAATACGCCGGCGAGGCCTGACAATGAATGATGACTCAGTTCAGACGAAAGCCAAAAAGACCTCCATTGTCCACGGACGAGCAGCGCCGCCGTAAGCGTGAGCTTATCCTGATCGCTGTCAGTCTTCTCTTCATAATCGTCCTCACGTTTGCGGAAACCCGCATCATCAAGTTCGGTGGAGATTTCCCCATCTCCAATACGATCCTGATGTTCATTTTGATCAATATCAACGTGTTGCTTTTGATTTTGATCCTGTTTCTGGTGTTTCGCAATCTCGTCAAGCTGTTATACGACCGCAGACGGAAAGTCATGGGCGCCAAGCTGCGGACAAGGCTGGTGGTGGCCTTCATTGCCCTGTCCTTGCTGCCCACGACGGTGCTGTTCTTTTTTTCCCTCAATTTCATCACGGCCAGCATTGAATTCTGGTTCAATGTGCCGATTGAGCAGGCTCTTGAAAATTCTCTTACCGTGGGGCGCCACTTTTATCAGCACGTGGAAAAGAACAACATGTTTTTTCTGGAGAGGGCTGCCTACCAGATCCAGACCAAAAAATACACCCATGGGGAGAAGCAAAAGGAATTGTCCCGTTACATCCAGGTGGTGCAGCGGGAATTCAATCACGATCTGGTGGAAATCTACAGCGCCAAGGCCAACCGACTGGCCTATGCGATTTCCCCCCAGATGGAGAACCGGTCATTCGCCACCGTGTCGCCCGATGATTTGCTGAAAGCGACTCCGCCGCCGGGGGTGCGCACCATCTCCGATGTCATCCCCGGCGGGGAACTGATCCGGACCATCGGGACGGTGCCCTTCAATGTCGACCGGAACGCTGCGGAAGCCTTCGTGGTCATTTCCATGCTCATTCCGCGGGATCTTTCCGACAACATGGCATCCATTTCAAGGGGCTTTGAGGAATACCAGCAGATCAAGATGCTGAAAACGCCGATTCAGACAACCTACTACATCACGCTGTCCATCGTGGCCTTGCTGGTGGTTTTCTGCGCGGTCTGGTTCGGCTTTTATTTGGCCAAATCCATCACCATTCCGATCATGGAGCTGGCCGAAGGGACCAGACGGGTGGCGGATGGAGATTTGAGTTTCAATATCGATCTGGTGGCCGATGACGAGATCGGCAGTCTCGTCGTATCGTTTAACAAGATGACGCGTGATTTGCGGGTAAGCCGGGAGCAGCTGGAGCTATCCGCCCGGACGCTCCATGACAAAAACGTGGAGATCGAAGAACGCCGCCAGTATATGGAAATTGTTCTCAAAAATGTTTCCGCCGGGGTCATTTCCCTGAACAAAAGCGGTTTGATTTCCACCATCAACAAATCGGCCGAACGCATGCTGTCGCTTCATCCGGATGACATTATCAAAAAGAGCTATAAAAATCTGCTCCAGGGACCCCACCTGGAGTTGGCCGACGAGATCGTGGACCGGCTCTCCAACTCGAGAAGCAGTTCCCTGGAAATGCCCTTCAAACTTACCATCAGCGGCAGGCCGCGCAGTTTTCTGGTGCATCTGAACGCCCTCAAGGATGACGGGGGCCACCATCTGGGGATCGTCATGGTCATCGATGATCTCACGGAATTGGAAAAAGCCCAGCGCATGGCGGCCTGGCGGGAAGTCGCGCGGAGAATCGCCCATGAGGTGAAAAACCCGTTGACGCCCATTTCCCTGTCGGCCCAGCGCTTAAAGCGAAAATACGCCGCCCAGGTCAATGATCCGGTTTTTAACGAGTGTACCCAAATGATCATCGACCATGTGGATTTGATCCGTAACCTGGTGAATGAGTTCTCCGCCTTTGCACGTTTTCCGGGCGCCAAACCGCTGCTGTGCGACTTGTTGCCGATCATCGAGGAGACCATTGCGCTTTACCGGGAGGGACATCCCAAAGTCCGTTTTGATATCGTTACGAACCATGAAATTCCCCGGCTGAACCTGGACCGGCAGCAGATCAAGCAGGCGATGATTAATCTGGTGGACAATGCGGTTGCCTCCATCGACCAGGACGGCAAGGTGACCGTAACCGTGAGTCATGACCCCATATTGGAAAAAGTCCGGCTCGAAGTCGCCGATTCCGGCAAGGGAATATCCGACAGTGAAAAAACCAGATTGTTCGAGCCGTATTTTTCCACCAAAAAAACCGGGATGGGGTTGGGGCTGACCATCGTCAGCACCATTATCGCCGATCATGACGGCATGATCAGTGTTCAGGACAACAAACCCTGCGGGGCCAAATTTGTGGTGGAGCTTCCGGTGCCGAAATTCTCGTGACCATCGGCTGCCCCGGCTGCCGCCGGTTGTGAAGGAGAGTTACTATGTTTCCAACTGTATTAATTGTAGATGACGAGCAATCCATTGTCCAATCATTGAGCGGACTGCTGTCCGACGAAGGCTTCGAGGTGCTCAGTGCCGCCAATGGATATGAAGCCCTCAAGATCATCGACACGGATGCGCCGGATTTGGTCCTGCTGGATATCTGGATGCCCGGAATCGATGGCATCGAGACCCTGAAAGAGATCAAGAAGGTAACCCCCCATGTTCAGGTCATTATGATCACCGGTCACGGTACCATAGAAACGGCGGTCAATGCCACCAAACTAGGGGCTTTTGATTTTATCGAAAAGCCGCTCTCCATCGACAAGGTGATCGTGGCGATCAACAATGCCTTGAATTTCCGGCGACTGGAGGAAGAAAACCGCTATCTGAGAAGAAAAACCATCGAAAAGCATTCCATTGACGGCAACAGTCCGCCGATTGTGGCGCTGAAACAGCAGATCGCCATTGCCGCGCCCACGGATGCCTGGATTTTGATCACCGGAGAAAACGGAACCGGCAAGGAACTGGTGGCGCGGACCATTCACCAGCTCAGCCGGCGGTCCGAGGAACCGCTCATCGATGTGAACTGCGCCGCCATTCCGGAAGAATTAATTGAAATTGAATTGTTCGGTCACGAAAAAGGCGCCATTGCCGACGCCGCCACCAAGTCCCGCGGAAAATTCGAGATGGCCAACAAGGGAACGATCTTTCTGGATGAAATCGGCGACATGAGTCTGAAGATGCAGGCCAAGATTCTGCGGGTCCTCCAGGAGCAGACCTTCCAGCGGGTGGGCGGCAGCAGAAGACTGGAGGCGGATGTGCGCGTGATCGTGGCCAGCAATAAAGATCTGGAAAAAGAGATCGAAGCCGGAAATTTTCGGGAGGATTTGTATTTCCGCTTGAATGTGATTCCCATCGAAGTTCCGCCCCTGCGGGAGCGCCTGGAAGATATTCCCGTACTGGTGGAAACCTTTCTGGCCAAACTCGCCAGGCAGAATCGCAGCCGGGTCAAAAAACTTACGGAGGAGGCCCTTCGGGCACTGGCCTTTCACAGTTGGCCGGGCAATGTCCGGGAGCTGAAAAATCTGGTGGAGCGCCTGGTGATCATGGTGCCGGCGGATGAAATCGGCGTCATGGATCTTCCGGCGCCGTACAATCCGAACCTTGCGGAAAAAATGAATTCCGGGGATTCCCGGTTTTTTGCCATCCATCAGCTGAAGGATGCCAGGCTGGCATTTGAGGAGGAGTTTGTCAGGCGCAAATTGATGCTCAATTTGAACAACATCACCAAAACGGCCGAATCCATCGGGGTCGAACGGACCCATCTGCACAAAAAACTGAAAAAAATGGGTTTCGAGCGTTCATGAGTGTGCGGATCATTGCGGGTACAGCCAAAGGCAGAAAACTGCTGACCGCCGGCGGATGGAAGACCCGGCCCACTGCCAACCGGGCCCGGGAAGCCATCTTCAACATCATCTCGGCAAAGTTGAAAGAAGCGGTGGTTCTGGATCTATTCGCCGGCACGGGCGCTTTCGGTATCGAGGCCCTCAGTCGCGGCGCCGCTTTCGCCCTGTTCATCGACAATGACCGCCAGGCCCTTGCGTTGATTGAAAAAAATGTGCATTCATGTTACATGGAATCCCGTTCCAGATTGATTGGCTGGAACATCCTGAAAAATCTGGAATGCATCCGGGCGGCGGCTCCTCCCTTCAACCTGGTTTTCATGGACCCGCCATATGGCCGCAATTATGTAGAAGTCACCCTGCGCCATCTGGATGCGGCGGGGGCCTTGGAAAAAGGCGCTGTCATCGTCATTGAGCATGACCATTCCGACCCGCTGCCGGGAGACATCCCCGGGTACATCGTATATGATCAGCGGCGGTACGGTCGCGCCATGGTTACGTTCGCGAGGCATGGCGGCGGTTGAGACCGAAGCGGAACTGGAGGCAACCGGGCCGTCACGATGATCATGGGCATGGCGGATTGCCCAATCTCGTTCGATTTAAGCAAAGGTGGATGCGGATGGACAAAAAAACAGCTATATATCCCGGATCATTTGACCCGTTGACCAACGGCCATATGGATATCATCAAGCGGGGTCTGCGCATGTTTGACAAAATCATCGTGGCGATCCTGCACAATCCTGCAAAACAGGCCCTGTTCACCATCGAGGAACGGATGGAAATGCTGAAGGAGAGCCTGAAAGGGCATGGGAACATTGAAATCGATTCCTTCCAGGGCCTGCTGGTGGATTATGCGGTTCAAAAGCGGGCCTGCGCCATTTTGCGAGGCATGCGCGCCGTGTCCGATTTTGAATACGAATTCCAGATGGCCCTCATGAACCGTCGGCTCAATCGGGATGTTCAAACCGTTTTTTTAATGACCGGACTGCGCTGGATTTTCACAAGCTCTTCCATTATCAAGGAAGCGGCCCGGTTCGGCGGCAATATCGACGGTATGGTGCCGGCCATCGTGAGTCAAAAGGTAAAGGAAAAATTCAACGGCAAGTTCTGATGGATCTCTGGCAGCTCCACATTTTCCGCAAGGTCATCGACCACCGCAGCTTTTCAAAAGCCGCCGAGGCGGTTAACCTTTCCCAGCCGACGGTCAGCAGTCACATCAAATA
The DNA here is from genome assembly GCA_049320885.1 of Thermodesulfobacteriota bacterium. Lineage (GTDB taxonomy): Bacteria > Desulfobacterota > Desulfobacteria > Desulfobacterales > SURF-7 > DYJD01. The sequence goes on from JBMORA010000009.1 coordinate 176,667, forward strand.
CCTGGAAGATCATTTCGGGTGCCGGCTGCTGGATCGGCTTGGCAAGGAAGTCCTGCCCACCAAGGCCGGCGAGTTGCTGTACGGCTATGCGACCCGGCTCCTGGTCTTTCGGGATGAAATGGAGACCGCCCTGGCCGGGTTTCAGGGGGTCATCAAGGGCCGGCTGAACATCGGCGGGAGCACCATTCCGGGCGGATACATCCTGCCCCGTCTGATCGGACCGTTTGTCAGGGAGCACCGGGAGGTGACGGTGTCCATCCGGATCAGCGACACCCAGACCATCCTGGGTGAGGTGGCCGCCGGAGAGCTGGAAATGGGTATTGTGGGGGCGGAGGTGGACGATAAGCGAATTCGGCAGGACAGGCTGATCGAGGACGAGATGAAGCTGGTGGTCCCGGCCAATCACCCCTGGGCGAAAAGAAACCAAGTCAGTCCGGCGCTTTTGTCCCGGGAACCGTTCATCGTCCGCGAAAAGGGCTCCGGAACGTTGAAATCCATCCAGGCCTGCATGGCGGCAGGCGGACACCGCATGGAGGAATTGCATGTCGTGGCTGAAATGGGCAGCACCACGGCTGTTTGTCAGGGCATCAAGAACGGAATCGGCGTCTCCATCCTTTCGCCCATCGCCGTGGAGGAGGAACTGCGCCTGGGTACGCTGAAAGCGCTCGATGTCGAGGGCTGGAACCTGCGGCGTAACTTCTATCTCACCCGGCATCGGCAGCGAACCGCTTCGCCGTTGTGTCAGTTGTTTATCCGATTTATTGAAAAAGCCAGCGCCGGGCTGCTGCTTTCGCCAACAGCGCCGCAGCCGGAATAGCGGAAGCCGCCGGGTTTATTCCCGCCAACCGTGCTCGCCGATGAGCTTGACAAATCGGCATCCTCCCAGATTTCGAGTCTGAATGCCGTTGTCATTCTTGACCAACTTGATGAGGTCCTGTGTGTGCTGGTCGCCGACGGGCATGACCAGGCGGCCGCCCGGGGCCAGTTGTTCCACCAGGGTCGCCGGGATTTTCGGTGATCCGGCGGTGACGATGATGGCGTCAAACGGACTTTCCTCTTTCCAGCCCGATGTCCCATCCGAATAACGGGTGACGATATTATGGTAGCGAAGCGTATCGAATAATTGCCGCGCCTTCACCAGCAGGGAATGCTTTCGTTCGATGGTGTAGACCCGGTAGGCAATGCTGGCCAGGATCGCCGCCTGATAGCCGGACCCGGTTCCGATTTCCAGCACCCGATCTTCGGGGTTCAGTTCCAGGGCCTGGGTCATTTCGGCAACGATATATGGCTGCGAGATGGTCTGTTGTTCGCCGATGGGAAGCGGAAAATCGCCATAGGCCTGGTCCATCAGGGCCTCGCTTACGAAGAGGTGCCGGGGGACTTTTCGCATGGCATCCAAAACATGCCGGTCCGTTATGTCACGCCTTTCAATCTGTTCCCGGACCATTTCCTCCCGGCGGCGCTGGTATTTTATCTCATCTTTATGCATCAGATTTTATAGATTATGCGGGTGTCGGTGATGATGATGTCCACATATTTGTCGTGGCTTTCCATGGGGACATGCGGAATGATTTGTTTCTCAAACGCCAGAGCTACCTTACGGGTCGTTATGGGCAATTTGGGCATCAAGCGGTCGTAATATCCGTCACCGGTTCCAAGACGACCGCCTTTTTCATCGAAAGCCAGTCCCGGTACAATGGCGATGTCAATACAATCGATGGGGATGCGTTTGCATCTCCCGGGATCCGGCTCCAGGTACCCCTGGGGGCCGACGATCAAATCCGATTTGATATTGTCGATTTTCATCGGTATCATCTCCCGTTGATCCGCATCGAAGGTCGGCAGGGCGATGATCTTTTGATTCGCCAGACCGCGCTGGATGATTTTCCGGGTATCCACTTCCGCGCTCCGATTGGTGAACAACAGTGCGATGTTGGCCTCCATGAAATTGGCAAAGCCGAACAGACTGTCCTCAAGCTTCCGCATGCTTTTGGTTTTTTCCGCCTCCGGCATGGACTCGATCCTTGCGATCATTTCTTTTCGAATTTCGTTTTTTTTCTCTCGTATATCCTCCATAAGCCCTCTCCGGATCTTCCAGGTTTTCCGAGGTATGATCGGCAATAAAATAGGGGAAATATGCTCTTCCGACCTCCCGGTAGTCAACTCGCAACTCGTAATAATTATTGACCAAAAAAATTATGCATGATAATTTCCCCGATTACGCCGAATGATAAGGCGGTGAAGATGCGTCCCGACGCCGATCCGACGCTGGTAGCGTAAATCGACAAACCTATCAAACAAATATATGCAAAATTGTCAATATAGGTACTGTTATGCTGGAAATCAAGTGGATAAGAAATAATTTTTCCAAGTTGGAAAAAGCTCTGAGAGATCGGAACAATCCGTTGGATGTGGAACCGCTGAAGCGCAGCGATGCGGAACGCAGGGGATTCATGCTGGAAATCGATGAGTTGCGTCATCGGCGCAATACCGTTTCGGATCAAATCGCTGACATGAAAAAAAAGGGGGAGAACGCGGATGGGTTGATGGCGGAAATGCGCGACGTGTCCTCCCGGATCAAGACACTGGAGAAGCAGCTTGCTGAGAATGAGACGGAATTGAACGCGGTGTTATTGGAGATACCCAATATTCCACATGAATCCGTTCCGGTGGGCAGAAATGAAACCGAGAATAAGGTGGAAAAATCCGTCGGCCGGCCCCGGGTGTTTGAGAACGAACCGTTGCCCCATTGGACCATCGGCGAACGCTTGAAAATCTTTGATTTTGAAAGGGCGGCCCGGATTACGGGCGCGCGTTTCCCGCTGTATCTGGGCCTTGGCGCCAGGTTGGAAAGGGCGCTGATTAATTTTATGCTGGATATCCATACCAGGGAACATGGATATCGCGAAGTTCTGCCACCTTTCATGGTGAATCGGGCCACCATGACCCACACCGGCCAGCTGCCCAAATTTGCGGCCGACCTGTTCAAGATCGAGGGCTGGGAGTATTTTTTAATCCCCACGGCCGAGGTGCCGGTTACCAATATCCATCAGGATGAAATTCTGGATGAGGAAGCCCTGCCCATCCTGTATACGGCTTATACCCCCTGTTTCCGGTCCGAAGCCGGTTCCTATGGCAAGGATACCCGGGGGCTGATTCGCCAGCACCAGTTCAACAAGGTTGAACTGGTCAAATTCACATTGCCGGAAACATCCTATGACGAGCTGGAAAGCCTGCTGGCGAATGCCGAAACCATTCTGGAACGGCTTGGGCTACCCTACCGGGTGATATCCCTGTGCACCGGGGATCTGGGTTTTTCGGCAGCCAAGACCTATGACCTTGAAGTCTGGATGCCTTCCCAGGGCGTATATCGGGAGATTTCCTCGTGCAGCAATTTTGAGGATTTTCAAGCCAGGCGCGGCAATATCCGTTTTCGCAGAAAAGGAAAAAAGGGAACGGAGCTGGTGCATACGCTGAACGGCTCCGGACTGGCAGTGGGCCGAACAGTCGCGGCAATTCTGGAAAACAATCAGCAGTCCGACGGTTCCGTGGTCATTCCGGAAGCCCTGAGACCGTATATGCACGGACTGGAGAGCATAACGCCATGAACAACGATTTGGTTCCGAAAGATATCCATAAGGATCTGGTGCCCCTGCCGGCCGGAAAAATGATGTATCGGTGTCTGGGTTGCGCTGGAGAATTCGGCATTGAGCAGCTGCTGTACACCTGCCCGGATTGCGGCCAGGTGCTGATGCTGGTTGACGCGCAGTTCGACCGGTTGAAAGCGGTTCCCGCCGAGCGGTGGCAACGGATTTTCGATTACCGCAAGCTGACCCGGAATCCGGCATTGAAAGGCATTTACCGGTATCACGAATTCATCGGCCCGGTCCTGCCGCTCTCCTCCATCATTTACCTGGGGGAAGGGCATACCCCCATGATTGAGGCCAACGGCCGTTTACAGGAAATGGCGGGTATGCGGTTTTTTTATAAAAATGACGGCCAAAACCCCAGCGCCTCCTTCAAGGATCGGGGAATGGCCAGCGCCATGAGTTATATCAACTATTTGATTCAGGATGGAAAAGCCAGGGACGTACTGGCCATCTGCGCCTCCACCGGGGATACGTCGGCGGCGGCGGCCTTGTATGCCGCCTACATGCAGCCAGCGGTCAAGTCGGCCGTGCTGCTGCCCCACAAAAAAGTGACACCGCAACAATTGTCCCAACCCCTGGGCAGCGGGGCGACCGTTTTTGAAATTCCGGGGGTTTTCGATGATTGCATGAAGGTCGTGGAAGCCTTGTCGGAACAATACAATGTGGCCTTGTTGAATTCCAAGAATGCCTGGCGGATTCTGGGCCAGGAATCCTATTCATATGAAATCGCCCAGGAATTCAATTACGATGTTTCCGCCGTGGTGGTGGTGGTGCCCATCGGCAATGCCGGCAACATCACCGCCGTGATCAATGGCTTTCTGAAATGGCACGCCGCCGGCATTATCCGGGAGCTTCCGAAAATCGTCGGCGTGCAATCCGAACATGCCGACCCCGTATTCCGATACTATCGCGAACCGGATGCCGCCAAGCGGCAGTTCGTACCCGTGACCGTTCAACCCAGCGTGGCCCAGGCCGCCATGATTGGGAATCCGGTTTCCATGCCCCGGGTGATTCATCTGGTGGATCAATACAACGCGGCGGCAGGCCGGCAGAAAATTCATTTTGTCCAGGTTTCGGAACAGGCGATCATGGATTGGGAGCTACAAGCCAACCGCAACGGGCATATCGCCTGCACCCATGGAGGGGAAACCTTGGCAGGGTTGGTTGCGGCAAAGGCCGGCGGCTGTATCGAAGACCATGAAGTCGCGGTGATCGATTCGACGGCCCATGCCCTGAAATTCTCCGGTTTCCAGCAACTGTATTTTGACAATCAGTTCCCCGAGGCCTACCGGATTTCACCGAACCCGGATTTGATCAATGCTCCCTTGTATATCCGGCCCGATGACCTGAAACAAATACCGGAAGCCGGACAACCCCTTGATCCTGAATCCTTTGGCCTTTTTGTCCGCCGGGTTTCCGAGGAAATCGCCTCGGTTCTCAAACTGCGGGCCAAATGACGTATTCCGATTCGAGGACCGCTGCGACCGGTTCCGGCATTCCGAAATGGAGAAGTGAGGGTGTAATGGAAAGGGCTCGAAAATCGATCTGGATACTCCTGGCTGTCGCCATTTGCATGGCGGCATGCGCCACGAGTTCACAAGTGAGCACCAAAAAGCGGGCCGAGGCCAAACGGCGCCTTGGTATTGCCTATATGGCGGAGGGCAAGGACGCCGCCGCGTTCAAGGAACTGTCGGAAGCGCAGAAATTGAATCCGGATGATCCCAATGTATATTACGCCCTCGGCATTTTTTATTTTAATAAGGAGAAATACGACAAGGCCATCGAATCCTACAACAAATGCCTGGAGCTGGAGCCGAATTTCGCTCCCGTGCGCAACAATCTGGGACTCGCGTATCTGGCCAAGGGGGAATATGATACGGCCATCGTCCATTTCAAAGAGCTGACCGAGAACTACATCTATGGCACCCCCCACTACCCCCTGTACGGCCTTGGCCGCGCCTATTATCTCAAAGAGGAGTATGTCGAGTCGGAGAAGTATTTTCAAAAGGCTCTGGACCTTGAACCGAAATACACACCCGCCATGCTGGGCCTTGGACGGATTTATATTCAAACCGGAAAACCGGAACAGGCCATCGCCGTTCTCCAGAAGGGCATCGAGATAGAACCCAAATACGCTGAATTGCATTTTGAATTGGCCAAGGCCCTGGCCCTGACGCATCAGAAAAAAAACGCCTTGCGGTCCCTGGAAAAAGTCATTGAACTCAAACCGGACAGCGCCATGGCCAAAGAAGCGAAAGAACTGTTGCGGAAACGATGAAAACACCGCCTGCCATCACCCCAATGACGCGAAGGGACGGAAAATCCATACTTCCATGAGTTATTTTCAGGCGATTTTTTTCGGTATCATCCAGGGCTTGACCGAATTTTTACCGATTTCATCCACCGCGCATCTGCTGATCGGGCAACAGCTGCTTGGCCTGTCCTCCAGCCCGGCCATGTTCTCGTTTCTGGTCCTGGTGCAACTGGGAACCCTGGTTTCGCTGTTTGTTTTTTATCGCCATGACCTATTGGCCATCATGACCGCCGCGCTGGATTTCCGCTCCTTTAAAAAGCAAGGGGGAATGAGTCTGGAGGCAAAACTGGGCTGGTACATCCTTCTCGCGACGATTCCGGCCCTGCTGGCCGGGTACTGCCTGAAGGACGCCGTGGAAGCCATGTTTCAGGCTCCCATGGTGCAGGCGCCGGTTCGTCTTTTCGCCGCGGCGATTCTACTCACCCTGGCGGAATTGGTATCGAAAAAGAATCGTCAGCTGGTGTCCATGACCTGGCGGGATGCGCTGATCATCGGGGTTTTTCAGGTGATCGCCGTGTTTCCGGGGGCCTCGCGCAGCGGGACGACCATCAGCGGCGGTTTGTTCTGCGGATTCGACCGGCTGGCGGCTGCCCGGTTTGCCTTTCTGATGTCCGTTCCGGTGATGCTGGCGGCCGGCGTGTATGAGATGTTGGATGTTCTGCGAATGCCCGATATGATTGAATTGCTACCCACCATTGCCATCGGCTTCGTCGTTTCGGCGGTGGTCGGCTGGTTGGCCGTGAAATGGCTGATTCACTACCTGAGCGGGCATTCATTATACCTGTTCGCCGGTTATTGCGCGGCGGCGGGCCTGCTGACGATCCTGCTCGCCTGAGAAGATCCGATGAAGAGGGGAGGAAACCCATGATGAAAATGGATGGTAAGGAACTTCGACCCATCTGGCTGAATGCGGATCAGGCAACCGTGAATATCATCGATCAGCGGTTATTGCCCCACGATTTCGTGATCGCTGAACTGAAAACGGTCGATCATGCCATTACGGCCATTGCCGATATGTTTGTCCGGGGAGCACCCCTGATCGGCGTAACCGGAGCGTACGGTATCTTTCTCGCCGCATGGAACGCGCCCCATGGCGCTCCATCGGATGAATATCTGCTGCGGGAAGCCGAACGGATCAAGGCCGCCCGGCCGACCGCCGTCAATCTAAGCTGGGCCGTGGAACGGTCATTGGCCGAGGTGTTACAGGCCCCGCCGGAGCATCGGATGGATGCGGCCCGAAAAGCGGCAGCCGAAATCGCCGCGGAAGAGGCGGATAATTGCCGCAGGATCGGCGAACACGGGTATATGCTGGTGGAAGCCATCCGCCGCAGGAAAAGCGACGCGCCGGTGAATATTCTGACCCATTGCAACGCCGGCTGGCTGGCTTGCATCGAGTATGGCACGGCCACGGCCCCCATGTACATCGCCCATGAAAAAGGGGTCGATATTCATGTGTGGGTGGATGAGACCCGTCCCCTCAACCAGGGCGCCCGTCTTACGGCCTGGGAACTCGGCAGGCGCGGGATCCGACATACGGTGATCACGGACAACGCCGGCGGGCATTTGATGCAACACGGTATGGTGGACCTGGTCATTGTGGGGTCGGACAGGACTACCTACACCGGGGACGTGGCCAACAAGATCGGTACGTATTTAAAAGCCCTGGCAGCCAGGGACAATGGCGTCCCTTTTTATGTCGCCCTGCCTTCCAGTACCATCGACTGGACCATTTCGGATGGTATCCGGGATATCCCCATTGAAAACCGCAACGGTGATGAGATCCGGTATGTTCAAGGACTGTCCCAGGGCCGGATTCAAAGCGTGCTGGTGACTCCGTCGGAAAGTCCGGCCATCAACCACGCGTTCGATGTCACGCCGGCAAGGCTGGTCACCGGCCTGATCACGGAAAGGGGGGTCTGCAAGGCTTCCATGGAAGGCATTCAGGGACTTTTCCCGGAAAGACGCCGGTGACCTGTGTCGCCGGAAAAGGGATGTCAAAGGACCAGTGACGGAAACCAAATATCAGGAGGCCCGGCCCGTTGATGCGCCGCGGCCTGGGGAAGAGGATATTTTAAGGGAATGAATGACCACTCGGGCAATTCGTCAACGCCGGCGCCCCCGGTGCTGACCGAATTGGAAAAAAAAATTATTGCTTCCATTCAGGGAGATATTCCGATTAGCCCGCGGCCGTACCTGGAAATCGCCGAAAAAATGGGCATCGATGAAGAGAGCCTGCTCGCGAATTTGAGGCGGCTTTCGGATGGGGGGTTCATCCGTCGTTTCGGCGCCACCCTGCGCCATCAGAAATCCGGATACAAAGCCAATGCCATGGTGGCCTGGCAGGTGGATGAAGACCGGGTGGAAGAGGTGGGTGTGATAATGGCTTCGTTTCGGCAGGTTTCACACTGCTACCGCAGGAATCCGACTGCCGGATGGCCTTACAATCTTTATACCATGGTGCATGCCAGCGACCCGGAAGTCTGCCGGAAAATCGCCCGGAAGATAGCGGAAAAAACCAATGTCGACACCTATGCCCTGCTGTTCAGCCGCAAGGAACTGAAAAAGACGTCCATGGCGTATTTCACCGTTGACTGATGCGCCGCAGCCCATGCTTCGAGACGTTCCCCATATATTGCTGGTGAATCCCTGGATTCATGATTTTGCCGCGTACGACTTCTGGGCCAAACCCCTGGGACTCCTTCAGCTGGCGGCGATCCTGCGTCAGAGCGGGGTGGCGGTGACCTATATCGACTGTCTCGACAGGTTCCACCCCCGGGCGCCCCAATCCGATCCCCTTGCCCGGAACGGCAGGGGGCCATACCTGAAAACCCGGATTGAAACACCTCCCGGACTTGTCGACGTCGCCCGGAATTTTTCACGCTACGGCATACGGAAGGAATGGCTGGAAGAGGATCTATCCATCCTGCGGCCCCCGGACCTGATCCTGGTGACCTCCCTGATGACCTACTGGTATACCGGAGTTGCGGAGACCGTCCGGTTATTGAAGGGGGTTTTCCCGGAAACGCCGCTGATTCTGGGAGGAATCTATGCCAGTCTCTGCCGGGAGCACGCGGCAACCGTCCCGGGCGTCGACCGGGTGGTTGCCGGACCGGGGGAGGAGGAGATTGCGGCGCTGGTTGCCGAGTTCACCGGATATCCGGTCAGTTCCGGATGGCAGACTGGGAATATGGATTCCCTGCCATACCCGGCGTTTGATCTGCAAACCAGAATCGGTTATGTTCCAGTGATCACCTCGAAAGGTTGCCCGTTCTCCTGCGCTTATTGTGCGTCGTCGTTTTTAAACCCCGTGCATGCGAGGCGGCAGCCGGAATCGGTTTTGATGGAGCTGATCCACTGGCATCGCAACCACCGGGTGGATGATTTTGTTTTCTATGATGATGCGCTGCTGGTGGGTGCCGGGCGGCATATCGTGCCCCTGCTGGAAAGTGTTATCCGCTCTGACCTCCGGGTCCGCTTTCACACCCCGAATGCGCTGCATGTCCGCGAGATCAATGACGAAACGGCAGTTCTCATGCATCGTGCCGGCTTCAAGACCATCCGGTTGGGACTCGAATCCGCCGAATTTTCAAAACAGTGGGATTTGGATGAAAAACTCACCGAGGCAGAATTCCAGCGGGCCATCCGTTGCTTGAGGTCGGCCGGTTTCCGGAAGGAGCAGATCGGCGCCTATCTGCTGGCCGGATTGCCGGGGCAGCAGCTTGAGGCCGTTCTCCGGTCCATTCGGATTGTGGCGGACACAGGCGTCACGCCCATTATCGCTTATTACAGCCCCATACCCCACACCCCGTTATGGGACCGGGCGGTGGCATCGTCCCGTTATGATCTCGCGGCTGATCCGATTTTTACCAATAACGCCATTTCCCCTTGCCAGGAAGAGCCGTTTTCCTGGTCCACGATTTCCAAATTGAAGCAATGGGCCGGGGGGAAATAGGGGCAACCAGGGAGGATGTTTGCATGGCCATGGAGGAAGGAATCGTCGTCGCCGTCGAAAACAACAACGCCAAGGTTCGGACCAGGCAATCAGCGACCTGCGAAGCATGCGCCTCGCGATCCTCCTGCAATGCCATGGGGGGGGGGAACGACATGGAAGTGGAGGCGCTCAATACTGTCGGTGCCCGGGTCGGGGATACGGTGATCCTGAAGATCGAAGCCGCTCCCTTGTTCAAGGTCACTTTCCTGCTGTATGTTTTTCCCGTTTTGTGCTTGTTCATGGGCGCCGTCATCGGCCAGGAACTGGCCCCGCTGTTGAGCTGGAACAACTCGCTGGTTTCAGCCGGCATGGGCTTTCTGTTTTTCATTATCGCCATGGTCTTTGTCCGGCGAATGGCGAACCGTCTGGCGGGCCGGGCGGAGTATAAACCAGTGATCCTCCGGATCAAACACAGCCTCGCCTGCAAGCCAATGGAATAGAGACGCTTATTCCTCATATGGGAAACATCGTCCTTGGAAATTCCGGACCGACCAGCGCCCGGGGGCTTCCTGTCGGGCGTATTCCGGCAGAATCGGCGTTTTCCCGCCGCCGCCGGGGAGATCGATCATGTAGTGGGGAACGCAAAGACCGGAAACGTGTCCCCGCAAGGCTTGCATGATTTCCAGTCCCTTGGCAAGCGGCAGCCGGAAGTGCAGGGCCCCCCGCACCGGGTCCGGATGATGCAGATAATAGGGCTTGACCCGGATCCGGACAAGCCCGCGCATGAGTTCGCGCATGATCCCCACCTCGTCGTTGACGCCTTTCAGCAGCACGCTCTGACACCCCAGGGGAATTCCCGCCTCGGCCAGTCGCCCGCAGGCTCCGGCCGACAACTCCGTGATTTCATCCGGATGATTGAACTGGGTGATGATGTAGAGTGGATGATACCGCCGCAGCATTTCCAACAGATGGCTGGTAATGCGTTGCGGCAGAACGCAGGGCATGCGCGTATGGATGCGGATGATGTCGATATGGCGGGTCGCCCGCAGTTTCTTAAGGATTCCATCCAGTTCATCGTCCGGCAGCATCAGGGGATCCCCGCCGGAAAGAATGACTTCCCGGATCGTACGGGTAGCGGCTACATAGTCCAATCCCGCCTGGATCATTTCTCCCCGGATGGGCCTGTCCGAGCCGACTTTGCGTTTGCGCATGCAATGACGACAATACAATGCACAGCGATTGGAAACGATCATCACCACCCGATCCGGATACCGATGAATCACCCCCGGCGCCCGGGACTGTTCTTCTTCCGCAAAGGGATCTTCCATTCCCCGATTGTCATCCAGTTCCCGGATGTCCGGCACTGCCTGGCGCCAGCAGGGATTACCGGCTTTTCGGATGAGTTCCCAGTAATAGGGGTTGATCCGCATGGGATAACGCCGGATTACCTTCCGGATGTCCTCCCGCGCAGCCGGCGGCAGGTCTGGCAGCTGTTCCGCCGATACCATACTGGCCGACACCAGTTCCCGCCAATCGGCCGATTCGATGCTTCCGTTCCCCATTTTCCTTCCTTCCCCCGAATACCAGCCGTAGGCCTTGATCCATATTCATCCAGGCGTTATGATAACGCAACTTTCCCTCTTTGAAAAGGACCAAGCATGCCGTCATCCACCATGGTAAAAAACCGCTGCATATGGGCTGGAAACGATCCCCTGTATATCCGCTATCATGATCTGGAATGGGGTGTCCCGCTGCATGACGATCGCAGATTGTTCGAATTTCTGGTTCTCGAGGGGGCCCAGGCCGGGCTGAGCTGGATAACCATATTGAAAAAACGCCCGCATTACCGGGCCGCTTTCTGTCATTTCGATCCGGAAAAAGTGGCGCGGTTCGGCAAGCAAAAGATCGCGCACCTCTTGACCGATCCGGGCTTGATTCGGAACCGCTTGAAGATCGAGGCGGCGGTGCGGAATGCCCGTGCATTTCTTGCAGTGGCGGACGAGTTCGGAAGTTTTGATCGGTATATCTGGCGCTTCGTGGACGGTGTTCCCATTCGGAATGAGTGGCGACGCCATGCGGACATCCCGACCAGGACCGAAGTCTCGGTTGCCATGAGCCATGATTTGAAAAAAAGAGGATTTTCGTTTGTCGGCCCCACCATCTGTTATGCATTCATGCAGGCCGTGGGAATGGTGAACGATCATACGGTCGACTGCTTCCGTCACTCCCAGATTCCATCGCGGCGGGTCGCTGTATGCGGTTGACAATGCATTCCATGCCTGTTACAAAATTGTTATTTTTTGTCAGGACCGCATTTTTTCATGGGATACGACCCGGATTTTTGGACATTCGCGGCGGCGGAAGGTAGCCTGTAATGAAAAAAATAGAAGAGATCACCCTATTTTACGAGATCAGCGAAGCACTGAGCGAGCACCTTGATCTGAAAAAATCCCTTTATAAAGTGCTGGACATTCTTTCCAGCGGTATGGATATGATTCGGGGCACCATCACCCTGCTGAATCCGCTGCGGAACGAGATCAATATAGAAGTAGCCCACGGTCTTTCCCAAAGCGCCATGGACCGGGGGAAATACAAACTGGGAGAAGGGGTTACCGGCCGGGTGATCCAGACGGGCAAATCCATCTCGATCCCTAAAATCAGCGAAGAACCGCTTTTCCTGGATCGCACCGCCACCCGCAAGGGCTCACAGTTCAAGGAGGCGTCCTTTATTTGCGTTCCCATTAAAAAAGGAACAAAAGTAATCGGAGCCCTCAGCGTGGACAGGCTCTATGATGAGAATTTCCCCTTGAAAAAAGGAGAGAAAATATTGTCGGTCGTGGCCACCATGATCGAACGCCAGGTGATCAACCTGGAAACCATCAGCATGGAAAAGGAACAGCTGAAGGATGAAAACAAGCGCCTGAGAAATGAACTGGAAAAAAAATATCGTTTCAATAACATCATCGGCAACAGCAACAAGATGCGTGAAGTTTATCAAATGATTTCACAGGTTTCAAAGAGCAACGCCACGGTTTTGATCCGGGGCGAGAGCGGCACCGGCAAGGAACTGGTGGCCAATTCCATTCACTACAACAGCCTTCGGACCAAATTCCCTTTTGTAAAAGTAAATTGCGCGGCGTTGCCCTCCAACCTGATTGAAAGCGAACTGTTCGGACATGAAAAAGGGGCTTTTACCGGCGCGGTGAAGCAAAAAATCGGAAAATTCGAACTGGCCAATAAGGGCACGATTTTTCTAGACGAAGCCGGTTCCATTGATTTGGACGTGCAGGTCAAACTGCTGCGGGTTCTCCAGGAACGGGAGTTCGAACGTGTTGGCGGCCATCATACCATTAAAGTGGATGTTCGGATCATTGCCGCGACCAACAAAAATCTGGAACAGGCGGTGGAAAATGAAACGTTTCGCGGCGATTTGTATTACCGCTTGAATGTATTTCCGATTTACATGCCGCCGCTGCGGGAACGAAAAACCGATATCCTGCTTCTGGCCGATTATTTTCTGGAAAAATATTCAGTTGAAAACGATAAGGAAATAAAGCGGTTGTCGACGCCGGCAATCGACATGATGATGGGATATCACTGGCCGGGCAATGTCCGGGAACTTGAAAATGTCATTGAACGCGCCGTGCTTCTTTGCGAGGAGGGGGTGATTCACAGCTACCATTTGCCGGCTACCCTGCAAACCGGCACGGAATCCAACACGCTTCCGGCCCTTTCTCTCGAAGCCGCCGTCGCCAGCCTGGAGAAGGAAATGATCATCGACGCCCTCAAGAATACCCGCGGAAACATATCGCTGGCGGCAAAAATGCTCGATACCACGGTCCGGAAATTTTCCTATAAAGCTCAAAAGTTCAATGTCAACTATCGGCATTATCGATAGCCTTGTTCTTTCATTTTATTTTTGACATACCGCCGGATCTTTTTTATGCTGAAAGCAGTTCATCAATAAGGGCCTGTTTGGGGAGACCGTGACGATATGGACAGCAAGAAACAATCACAGCAACCGGCGAAGCCGCAACTGGAATCCGCAAAGCAGGCCCATGGGCGGGTAGAAGCGGCGCTGGGGGAAAAGCGACGCGACATTCGCAAACCGTATTTCATGGCCGTGGATTATGCCACGGACGATCGATTCTACCAGGAATTTATTTTCAACATCAGCGGGGGCGGCGTCTATATCGAAACTCGTCAGCCGCTTCCGGTGGGTCAGCCCATCTCGCTGACATTCACCCTGCCCGACCAGCACACCTATATCAAAACCAGCGGAAACGTTGTCCGAACGGACGGGAAGGGAATCGGTGTCGCCTTTCGAAACAAGGATTTGGACATCCGCAACCGCATCATTGAGGCCGTCGCCAACTTGTAGGGAAACAGCCGGATTCCAATGTGAGGGGGGTTACAGAAGGTCGCTCGCCAGGTCGGCCAGTTCCGAGCGCTCCCCCCTTTCCAGGTTGACATGGGCATAAATCATCTGGCCCTGCATTTTTTCAATCAAATAGCTCAATCCGTTGGAGAGGCTGTCTAAATAGGGGTGGTCGATTTGAAAGATGTCCCCGGTGAAGACGATCTTGGTCCCTTCCCCGGCCCGGGTGATGATGGTCTTGACTTCATGCGGGGTGAGGTTCTGGGCTTCATCGACGATGAAGAAGATTTTTACCAGGCTGCGGCCTCGTATGTAGGACAAGGGGGAAATGATCAATTTCTCTTTTTCCAGAAAATCCTTGATCTGGCGGTTCTGGGGGTTGGAATCCCCGAACTGGTTCTGGATGACCCCTAAATTGTCATACAACGGTTGCATATAGGGATCCAGTTTCGAATCAATATCTCCGGGGAGAAAGCCGAGATCCTTGTTGCTGAGAGGGACCACCGGGCGGGCCAGAAAAATTTGGCGATACTGCTTTCGCGTTTCCAGGGCGCCGGCCAGGGCCAGGAGCGTTTTCCCCGTGCCTGATTTTCCGGAAATGCTTACCAGCCGGATATGGGGGCTCAACAGGGCATGCAACGCAAAGGTTTGCTCCGCATTTCGTGGAGTGATTCCGTATACGGAATTTTTTTCAACCCGGGCAATGCGGCGGCTCAACGGGTCAAAGACCCCCAGAACGGATTTCTTTATATTTTTCAGGACGAAGTATTCATTGGCCACAAATTTTTCATGTTCCGGGACATCCTCCAGGGCCGCTTCATACGGTGGCTGATACATGGAATCGATGACCGTTTCCGGGACATTTTCCAACGTCCGGCATCCGGTGTATAACGCCGCTATGTCCTTGACATGATCCGTGGTGTAATCCTGAGCCGTCATGCCGACGGATTTGGCCTTCATTCGCAGGTTCACGTCCTTGGTTACCAGAATGACCTGCTCCCTGGGCCGTTCCTTGAACAGGTGGTAGGCGATATTTAAAATGTTATGGTCGTGTTTTTTTTCCGAGAAATTGAGCTTCAGGTCCGGGTGGATGTTCTGTTCCAGCTTGATGAACATTCTGCCGCGGTCCTTTCCCAATAAAACCCCGCCGTTGAACAGCTTGTCGCCGCTTAGGGCGTCCAGGGTTCGCAGAAATTCCCGTGCGTGAAAATTGAGGCTGCCGTTTCCTTTTTTGAACTGGTCCAGTTCCTCCAGAACGGTTATGGGAATGACGACATCGTGCTCTTTGAATTGGGTGATGCAGGAGCTGTCGTGCAGAATGACATTGGTGTCCAGGACAAAGATTTTCCGGGGCTGACTGTTGTGATCCAAGATGGTTTCCTGAAGCCGAAAGGGGGCCCGATCGGTGGCTTTAATCGGATTCGAATTGCTCGATGGCATCCTTTTTATTTATGATCTCGGTAAGCTTGATGCCGAATTTTTCATTAACGACAACAGCGGTCCCCAAGGCCACCAGCTTTTTGTTGATATATACCCGCAAGGGCTCGCCGGCCAGGTTGTCCAATTCCACCACGGAACCAGGCTGGATGTTGATCAGATCGCTGACATTCAGTTTGCAACCGCCCAATACGACGGATAAGTCCAATTGAATATCGAGAATCATGTCGAGCTTTGATTCGTCATGTCCTCCTGTAAATACGGTCGGGCGGTGGTCGCCTTCTGGTTTATCGTCGCGATCGGACATCAGAAACTTGCTGCTTTTTCAAGTGCTTCCATTTTGGTTTTGCATTGAATGCATTGAGTTGCCACCGGCCGGGCCTTCAGGCGGCCGATGGATATCTCCTCATCGCAAATCTCACAGATGCCGAAGGTGCCTTCTTCTATCCGCTCCAGGGCGCTTCTGATTTTATTGATCAGGCGGCTTTCGCGATCCTTGATGCGCAGCAGGAAAGTCTGATCCGTATAGGCCGAAGCCTGATCGATCAAATCGGAATAAGAGCTTTCCTGCTCCTTCAGTTGCGATACCGTATCATTGCTCCGACGAAGCAGATCCTCTAGTTGCTGCGTAAGAAGTTGCCTAAAAAATTCAAGATCTTTTTTCTTCATCATTTCGACCACCTGTTCGTCGACCATGGTTCCAACCCCGGTTCGCACCGGAGCGACAAAAAAAGAACCTTTTCCGTAGTTTCACCATGGATTATATTTACAGGAAGGTTTCAATCCAAGTCAAGCCATACTCGTAAAAATGAAGAATAAATCATTGGGCTGGACATGGTTTCCATTCGGCCCGTCCGCATACAATTTCGTCTTTTGCGAGTTTTTTTTATTACATTTTTGTATTTGATCTTCCCGAGCATGGATGTTTCATTATATAAAAACATATAATTTCAGTATGATAAAAATTTGGCACAAGAGTTGCTCACTGTTTTACAACAACAAAGGAACGGGAACCCCATGCAGCCAGCGCACAACAATTCGGTTATTCAACTCCGGACAAAACGGGAAAAACTGATCTCCGCCTTTCTGAAAAGCGGGGATGCGGATTTTCAGTTGAAGCTGTCATCCCTGCTGGATGAATATTTTATCCAAAGTTTTGAGCACAGCATGGTGGGGCCCCGCATGGATATTTATAAAAAGCCCTATGCCATGATCGCTCTGGGGGGGTATGGACGTCAGGAGCAATGCATCCGGTCCGACGTGGATCTGTTGTTCCTTTTCGAGAAAAATGTGCCGGCGGAGGCCGAAGAGCTGATCCGGGAGATGATTTACCCGTTGTGGGATCTGGGAATGGAGGTCGGACACGCGACACGATCCTTGCGGGAATCCATCAAACTTGCCGGCAAGGAACTGGATGTTTTTACCGCCATGTTGGATGCCCGCTTTCTCTGCGGGATGTCGCCGCTCTATACGGAAATGATGGAGCGCCTGTCGACGCGTCTGATCAGCGGCAATACCAACAAGCTGACCGCCGGGCTGATCGAACGCAACAGGGAGCGCCATCTCCGTTTCGGGGATTCCACCTATCGCCTGGAGCCCAATCTGAAGGAAGGACAAGGCGGTCTGAGGGATTATCATACCATGCTCTGGATCGCACGGATCAAGGGTAACCTGAAATCTCCCCGGGATTTGGAATATCATGGTTATCTGTCCCATGACGAATATCAGTCCTTCCGGCAGGCCCTGGAATTCATCTGGCAGGTCCGAAACCGCCTGCACCAGCTGAGCGGCCGGAAAACCGACCAGCTGCATTTCGAGCATCAGCAGAAGATCGCGGAAATTTTGAAGTTCCGGGACGGAGACGGGCAACTGGCTGTGGAGCGTTTTCTCGGCTGTCTGCATGAAAAAATGGAGTATATCAAGCAGCATAACCTGGTTTTTCTGGCGGAAATGGGTTGCGGGCGAAAATCCACGATCTTTCGGCGGGCGCCGATGAAAAAAAGCAAGGTGCCGGGTCTGGAAGTGATCCGCAACATGATCAATTTTGTATCATTGGAACATATCCTGGCCGCGCCCGCGTTGCTGATCCGGATTTTCGAGGAAAGCGCCCGGCTGCAGATACCCTTGAGCTCCGAAGCGCGACGGGTAGTGCGGGAGTTTGCCTATCTCGTGAACAAACAGTTCCGCCGGGACAAGGGGAACATACGGATTTTTGAAACGATTCTGCTGACCCCGGCGGCACCCTTTAACGTGCTGAACGAAATGCTGAACACCGGCCTGCTGGTGCGCTTGATTCCGGAATTCCGAAAAATCGTCAACCGCATTCAATTCGATGAATACCACCTGTTTCCGGTTGACCGCCATTCGCTTCATACCGTCAGGACCTTGAAGAGCTTCGGCTCCCAGGAGGAGTCTCCGGCCACGGATTTATGCCGTAGCCTGTACAAGGAACTGGGGCAGTATAAAAAGCTTTTGCTGTGGTCCGCTCTGCTCCACGATATCGGCAAGGGTGAAGAAGGGCATGGCCATTCGGCGCGAGGAGCGGAAATCGCCGGAAAGATCCTTGCCCGAACCGGGTATGACGAAGACCAGATCGCCACCGTGGTGTTTCTCGTCAAGGAGCATCTGTTTCTGATTAAAACCGCGACCAGGCGGGACATCAACGATGAAGAGACCTCCATTTTCTGCGCCCGGCGGATCCGGGATATCCGGCTTTTAAAAATGCTGTATCTGCTGACCGTGGCCGACTCCATCGCAACCGGTCCAAAGGCGTGGAACGACTGGTCCGCGGCTCTTTTACGGGATCTCTTTTTCAAGGTGTTGAACATTCTGGAGCAAGGTGAATTGGCTTCACGGGAAGCGGTGGAAGAGGTCCGGAAGAAAAAAATCGACATTGTGATGTCGGCTTCCACCAGGGAGGACCGGGCGGCGCTCACCAGGCATTTCGAGTTGCTGCCGCCGCGCTACCTGCTGTATACGCCTGCCGCCGTGATTCCGGTTCATATGGAGCTGTATCGCAGGCTGGGCGGCCGGGATTTCATCTGGCGCATCGATCGGGACCTGGATTTGAATACCCGTACCGTCACCATCTGCGCAAAGGATCGTCCGGGCCTTTTTTCCAGGATATCCGGCGTATTCACTCTGAACGGCCTGGACATTCTGAATGCCGAAATTCATACCTGGAGGAAAGGCATCGCCCTGGATATTTTTACGGTCAGGCCGCCCGTGGATCTGTTTTTTGAAGAACAGCGCTGGGCCCGGGCGGAGAAACATCTGCAGGCGGCCCTGACGGGCGAACTGGATTTGGGTGCCGCCGTGCGGGAAAAAATCGAGGAGCAGAAAACCGTCGTGCGACCTATCCTGAAGCGTCCCACCAGGGTGGAGATCGACAATGAAGGATCCAGCTTTTTTACCATCGTGGAGGTGTTTACCCATGATGCCCCCGGGTTGCTTTTCCGCATCACGGATGTTCTGTTCAAGCAGGAGCTGGATGTATGGATAGCAAAAATCGCCACGAAAGTGGACCAGGTGGTGGACGTTTTTTACGTGCGGGATTTGTTCGGGCAAAAAGTGGATGATCCCCACCGGGTGGAGCGGGTCAGGTTGGAAATTGAAAACGCGCTTGCCAGCATGGTCGGCTGGCCGGAAGAGCGCATGGCCGTTTGAAATCGACAGGACTGTCGCCGCTGTCGGTGGTACAAGAGAATGATTGCGGCTGCACGCGGCTTTATGGTAAGAATCGCAATTATTCTCCCTACACCCATTCCATCAGGCCGGTTCCGGTGAAGAAAAGCCGGATGCGGCGCCATCAAACGGAATGCCGGCAGGCCACCCGACCCAATATCGAAAGGAGGAGTTACCATGAAGAAGGTTGAAGCGATTATTAAACCGTTCAAACTGGATGACGTCAAAGAGGCGCTGAATGAGATCGGCATCCAGGGAATGACGATCACGGAAGTGAAAGGATATGGCCGCCAGAAAGGGCATAAGGAGATCTATCGCGGTGCGGAGTATGTCGTAGACTTCATACCGAAAATCAAAATCGAAATCGTCGTGGAATCGGCCATGCTGGAAAAAGTGATCGACACCATCCGCGGGGCCGCCAATACCGGCAAACTTGGAGACGGTAAAATATTTGTATTCCCGGTGGAGCAGGCTATCCGCGTGCGGACCGGGGAAAAAGGCAAGGACGCCATCTGACCCCGGCAACCGGCGTGTCAGGTGGCTTGCCGGAAGCAATTCCCTCGGGTGGCAATCGATATGGGCTGATTTATAACAAATGGATGAAGGAGGATAATTAAATGACAGTAAAAGATGTTTTTCAAATGGCAAAAGAGAACGGCGCCAAGGTCGTCGACATTCGTTTCATGGATTTTCCCGGTATCTGGCAGCATTTTTCCGTGCCCATCTGTGAGCTGGAGGAATCCAATTTCGAAGACGGCTATGGTTTCGATGGCTCCAGTATTCGCGGCTGGCAACCCATCAACATGAGCGATATGCTGGTCATCCCGGATCCGGCAACGGCGAAAATGGATCCCTTTTTTAAAGAGCCCACGCTCGTGTTGATCGGCGACATCGTCGATCCCATCACCCGCGCGCCCTATACCCGCGACCCGCGCAATATCGCCAAGAAAGCCGAGGCTTTTCTGAAGAGCACCGGCATCGGTGATACAGCTTTCATCGGTCCGGAGGCCGAGTTTTTCATTTTCGACAGCGTGCGCTTCGAATCGTCCCGCAATCTGGCTTTTTATGAAGTGGATTCCGTGGAAGGCGTCTGGAACAGCGCCAGGGAGGAAGCACCCAATCTGGGCTACAAACCCAGGCTGAAGGAAGGATATTTTCCGGTTCCGCCCACGGATAAATTCCAGGATTTGCGCTCTGAGATGATGCTGACCTTGGAAAAACTGGGTATCGATGTGGAATGCCAGCATCATGAGGTGGCCACGGCCGGTCAGGCGGAAATCGACATGCGCTTCAAGCCCCTGCTGCAGATGGGCGACCAGCTGGTCTGGTTCAAATATGTGCTGAAAAATGTCGCTGTCCGCAACGGCCATACCGTGACCTTCATGCCCAAACCGCTTTTCGAAGACAACGGCAGCGGCATGCACACCCACCTGAGCATCTGGAAGGGCGGCAAGCCGCTCTTTGCCGGAGACAAATACGCCGGCGTTTCCCAGGAAGCCCTCTGGGCCATCGGCGGCATCCTGAAACACTGCAAAGCGCTTTGCGCCATCACCAATCCCACCACCAACTCTTATAAACGCCTGGTGCCGGGATTCGAGGCGCCGGTGAATCTGGCTTATTCCAGCCGTAACCGTAGCGCCGCCATCCGTATCCCCATGTACAGCTCCTCGCCCAAGGCCAAACGCATCGAATTCCGTACCCCGGATCCCTCCTGCAACGGATATATGGCTTTCTCCGCCATCCTGATGGCGGCGATCGACGGCATTGAGAACAAGATCGATCCGGGACAGCCGCTGGACAAGAATATTTATGACCTTCCGCCGGAAGAGCTGGCCATGGTTCCCTCGGCCCCGGGCTCGCTGGATGAAGCCATGGCGGCCCTGAAGGAAGACTGCGGCTTTTTGCTGAAAGGCGATGTTTTCACCAAGGATGTCATCGAGACCTGGATCGACTACAAGATCAAGCATGAAGCCGACGCCGTCAGGTTGCGGCCACATCCCCATGAGTTCTTCCTGTATTTCGATATTTGATTTTAATTCGAAATCACTCTCCAAAAGCCCGTCGCGTCAGCGATGGGCTTTTTTGTTTTCAATCGCCTTTCTCGCTGCTTCTTCCATCCCATGAAAACAGAAAACAAGGTCGCGCCTGGAGACCAAAGGGATCCGTGCGGTTGTCGAAATGATCATCCATTACCGGACATGGCTATTTCAGGTTCGGGCGAAGCAGACAATGCCAAAATCATTACGTTGGAAAATACAATCAAAATAACATATTTGTATGCTTAAATCATTTTTAAACAAATATGTATTTTTTTATTCGATTGGCTCTCGCTTTGGTAAATTATTTTTATATTAAATATCGATTAGTTATCAATTAATTATTGCGGCGGCGACCATTGGCATATGCTTTGCTGTATACCCTTTTCAGACAAACGAGGATCATCGAACAACCGGAAGGAGAAACCAATGAAAAAAATTGAAGCGATCATCAAGCCGTTCAAGCTGGATGAGGTCAAGGATGCGCTGAATGCCATCGGCGTTGCCGGCATGACGGTAACCGAAACCAAGGGGTTCGGACGTCAGCGGGGGCACAAAGAGATTTATCGGGGAGCGGAATATCAGGTGGATTTCATTCCCAAGATGAAGTTGGAAATCGTGGTGGATGACTCCCTGGCGGAGGCGGCTGTCAAGACAATTCTGGAAAAAGCCTCCACTGGGACCATCGGCGATGGAAAGATTTTTGTGCTGCCGGTGACGGAAGCGGTGCGCATCAGGACCGGCGAATCGGGCAAGGACGCCATATAACCCACCATACCATTACGAAAAAGGAATAGACGGATGAAACGAATATCATTTTTTACAGTATTGACAAGCTTGCTCTGGAATGTTCCGATGGCGTTTGCGGCCGAGGCGACGCTGAATTCGGGCGATACTGCCTGGGTGACGGTATCCACGGCCCTGGTGATGATGATGACCCCAGCCGGCCTGGCGCTGTTTTACGGCGGCATGTCCCGCTACAAGAACCTGCTGAACACTTTTGCCATGACCATCGCTTCCTATTGCGTGGGCAGCATCGTCTGGGTCGTGTGGGGATACACCCTGGCCTTTGGTCCGGACACATCCGGCGTCATCGGTAACCTCAAGCATCTTTTCATGGCAGGCATCGGTGTTTCCAGCCTGACCGGAACAATTCCGACCTTTGTGTTTGCCCTTTTTCAGATGACTTTTGCCTGCATCACCGTGGCCCTGGTGCTGGGATCCATCGTGGACCGGATGAAATTCTCGGCTTGGCTGGTGTTCAGTGTGTTGTGGATCACCGTGGTTTACTGCCCCATCGCCCACTGGGTCTGGGGTGGCGGCTGGATGGCCACCATGGGGGCCCTGGATTTCGCGGGCGGCAACGTGGTTCACATCAACGCCGGTGTCGCCGGTCTTGTCCTGGCGCTGGTTCTGGGCAAGCGGATCGGTTACGGCAAGGAAGCCATGTTTCCCTCGAGCATCTCCCTCACGGCGCTCGGGGCGGGATTGCTCTGGTTCGGCTGGTTCGGATTCAATGCCGGCAGCCGCCTGGCGGCGGACGGTGTGGCCGCATCGGCCTTTCTGGCGACCAACACGTCGGCAGCCATGGCTGGAATCGCGTGGATGCTGGCGGAATGGATCCATAACAAAAAACCCACCGTGCTGGGAATCGCTTCCGGCATCGTGGCCGGCCTCGTCGCCATCACTCCAGCGTCCGGCTATGTCAATCTGCTGGGAGCCTTGATCATCGGACTTCTCGCCGGCGTGCTGGGCTTTTTCAGCGTCGCGATCCTGAAGCACAAAATCGGCTATGACGATTCCCTGGATGCCTTCGGTGTTCACGGCATGTGCGGCATGCTGGGGGCGATAGCCACTGGGCTTTTCGCTGATCCGGCGGTTATGGAAAACACGGCGGGTTTGTTTTACGGCAACCCCAAACAGTTGTGGATACAGGTCGTTTCCATAGCCGCCACTGCTGCATACACGGCTGTCGGCACCTTCATCGTGATAACCGTTACCGGCAAGCTGACGGGCGGGCTGCGGGTGAGCCGCGACGAAGAAGTTCTGGGTCTGGACAATGCCATTCACGGAGAGCGTGCGTTTGAAATCGATTAACGGCGTGATCAACGCCGGGCGAGCCCATTTCCAGATTGAATTCTCCCATATCATCAGCATTAATATTCCCCGCCGTTGATATGATCCCCCGGATGTCCGCAGGGCATCCGGGGGATCATCCCGCCAGTTTGGCGATCAAGCCCGTGGGAAGGAGTTTCAGCAGCACGCCGATGAAATTCCAGGGAAAGACAGGGACGGTGGATCGCTTCACCTTCTTTTCAATCAGATCGGCGATAATGGATGCGCCCTTTTCCACGGAAATCAAAAACGGCCGGCTGGGCAGCATGTTGTTGAGCGGGGTGTCGATATAGCCCGGATACAGAACGGTGATGTCGATATTCTTCCCGTATAGCTCGGCGCGCAGGGCTTCCAGGTAGACGGCCAGTCCGGCTTTGGAGGCGCTGTAAGCCGCGCTGCGCGGCATCCCCCGGAAGGCCGCCACTGACGAAACACCGACGATATGGCCGGAACCGCGTTTGATAAAAAGGGCGGCGGCCGCGTCGATGGTGGCGGCGGCGCCCAGCAGGTTGGTCAGCAGGGTGGTTTTCGATTTTTCAAACTGGCCGTTGCCGACCTTTTCTCCCAACCCCACCCCCGCGTTTACGAAGACGATGTCCACGCCGCCCAGGTTTTCATCGATGGCCCGGATGGCGCCCGGAACAGCGTCGCAATCGGTGACATCCACGGGCTGAATGACGACCGTGAGTTTTGGATGGCGCTTCCGGATATCTTCACGAACCTGTTCCAGCACTTCCCTTCGTCTGGCGGCGAGTCCCAGCGCGTACCCTCTGCCGGCCATTTCGACGGCAAGGGCTTTGCCGATACCGGAAGTGGCTCCGGTGATCAGTATGGTACGGGGCATGGCGGTTTCCTTTCGTTATGGTGGAATTCTGAATTGCTTCTATGGCAAATCCGACCCGGCATCAAGATTTT
Organism: Thermodesulfobacteriota bacterium; assembly: GCA_049320885.1. Classification (GTDB taxonomy): domain Bacteria; phylum Desulfobacterota; class Desulfobacteria; order Desulfobacterales; family SURF-7; genus DYJD01. The sequence goes on from JBMORA010000009.1 coordinate 201,127, forward strand.
TCTTGTTGAGTTTCACCCTTCAAACGCCGGTGGTGTGTTTTGTTACCTGCGATAACCCTGACGCGGAAAATCCTCCAGCCTTGACTTTGGGAAACCGCAAGCGTATGAACAAGGGAAACAGATGCCATGAAAGAGTATCGGAAAGGACAAGGTATGACCGTCTATGATGCGGTAGTCATTGGAGCGGGAAACGGTGGATTGACGGCGGCCCTCACCCTCGCCAAGGCGGGGCGGAAAATTCTACTGCTGGAACGACATAACGTGCCCGGGGGATGCGCCACCAGTTTTGTCCGGGGACGGTTCGAATTCGAAGTCGCCCTCCATCAGCTCAGCGGTCTGGGTTCGGAGACGCGGCCCGGGCCGTTGCGGGCGATCCTGACGGAAATGGGGGTTGTCGACAAACTTTCGTTCGTGGAAATGCAGGACCTCTATCGGGTCACGTATCCGGGCCTTGTGGATCTCACCCTGAAAGCGGAGCGGGAAGCGGTTATCGAAACCCTGCAACAGCGATTTCCCAAGGAACGGGACGCCATCGTCAGGTTCTTCGATCTGGTCTATGGATTCAGCCTCCAGCTTGTTCAGGGCGTTTTTTTCCGTGACCCGCAGATTTCCAGGGAAAAATATCCGCTGTATTTTCAATATGCCTTCCGGAACACCCAGGAAGTCCTGGATGAGCATTTTGCCGATCCGTTGCTGAAAGCCATTCTGAGTATTTACTGGGGGTATGTCGGTGTTCCGCCCAGCCGGCTGCCCTTTGGTGATCTGGCGGTCATTCTGTGGGCCTATATCGAATTCAAACCCTACCATCTGAAAGGTGGCTCCCAGGCCCTTTCCAACGCCCTGCTGGATACGTTTCTGCAACTGGGCGGCGAAGTCCGTTTCAACTGCGCCGCAGGCAAAATTCTTGTCGAGGACGGCGCGGTGAAAGGGGTTGTAACGGAGCATGGCGACCGGATCGATACCCGCTACGTGGTTTCCAACGCCAGCATGCTTCAGACCTATATCGATCTCATGGACCCCGAGGAAGTCCCCGACAGCCAGTTCGAGTACTTCCGGAGCAAGACCATCGGTCCGTCGGCCTTCACCATCTACCTGGGACTGGATTGCGAACCTGCCGAGCTCGGCATAAAGGAGGCGACCAATTTCATCCTGACCACCACGGACATGAACCGGGCCTTTGAATTATGGAAAACCCTGGAACCGCAAAAATGGGCGCTGTTCACCTGCTACGATGTTCCCGACCCGGACTTTTCGCCTCCGGGCGCCTGTCAGGCCGCCCTGGTATCCCTGCAGTACGCCGATCCCTGGTATCGCGTTCCACCCGCGCAATATACGGAAACGAAATATCGTTACGCGGAGGAACTGCTGAAACTGGCGGAAAAGTTGTTTCCGAATCTGAGGAGCCACATCGAGGAAGCGGAAGTCGCCTCGCCGCTCACCCACCTCCGCTATTTGGGGCACCCGGGCGGCGCCATCTACGGCTTCGATCAGTATGCCAAGGATTCGCCGTATTTCCGGTCGGATAAATCCTCCATCCAAGGACTGTATCATGCAGGCGCTTGGGCGGCGGGCGGCGGATTTCAGCCCACCCTGACGTCGGGCCGTTCGACGGCCCGGGCGATCCTGAAGTCGATGAACAACAAATGAGGACGATACGATCATGGCGCTAAAGGATGTGGTTCAAGAAATAGAAGGATACCGGGAGATCGAGGGCGAAATCCGGGTGCTGAAAAAATACGGCTCCGATTATAAATCCTCGAAAGGGGTGGTGGATCAGATCATCGCGCAGTTGCATCCCCCCAAGATCGTCCTGAAGCTTACCGAAATCATCCCGGAAACGGATTCGACCCGCACCTTGCGCTTCACGGGAAAAAATCACAACCTGCCGCCCTTCCAGGCCGGCCAATACCTGAATCTGTTCGTGGATGTCCATGGAATCCGAACGAGCAGACCGTACAGCATTTCTTCTCCGCCCACCCGCACCGGATACTATGATGTCACCATCCGCCGCGTCGCCGAAGGATTTGTATCGAGCTACCTTCTGGACGAATTGAAGGTCGGCGACGAACTGGAAAGCACCTCCCCGTCCGGGAATTTCACCTACAATCCCCTGTTTCACGGCCAGGATCTCGTATTTCTTGCGGGGGGAAGCGGCATCACTCCCTTTATGAGCATGATCCGGGAAGCGGCGGAAAGGGGGCTGACATCCAGGCGGATTCAACTCCTTTACGGCAGCCGGAGCGAGATGGACGTGATATTTCAGGACGAGTTGACGGCCATCGCCGGCCGTCACGCCAATATTTCCTGGAAACCGGTGATCTCGGATCCTGCCAGGGACTACCGGGGCGCCAGGGGTCTTTTGACCGCGGAGACGATCCGGGAGACCGTGGGGCCGCCCGCCGCTAAAACTTTCTATATCTGCGGCCCGGAAATCATGTATGATTTTTGCCGCCGGGAGCTGGTCCAACTAGGGGTTCCAAGGGCGAAGATCCGTGTGGAAGCCTATGGTCCTCCAAGTGATGTGACCCGGCAGCCCGGCTGGCCGCCGGAAATCGGACCGGGGGACATGTTCACGGTGACCTTGCGGGGCGGAAAAAGCATCCCGGCCAAGGCGGCAGAGCCCCTGATGAACGCTCTTGAGAGACAGGGTATCGTGGTTCCCGCTTCCTGCCGATCCGGGGAATGCAGCCTGTGCCGCACCAAAATGCTGTCCGGAAAGGTTTTTCATCCCCAGGGCGTGCGTCTCCGGAAATCGGACCGGCAGTTCGGCTACATTCATCCCTGCATGGCCTATCCGCTGAGCGATCTGGAAATCCTGTTGTGATCCGGCATCACCACACCCGGCAGATCAGCCCCTTGAGGTAATTGGCCTCGGGGAAATTGAGGGCCGTGGGATGATCGGAGGCCTGCTGTAGCCATTCCAGGATTTGCACGTTGCGACCGGCGTCCAGGGCCGCGAAGGCGACGGCTTTCTGAAGCAGTTCCGGAGAAATGTGCTGGGAACAGGAAAAGGTGACCAAGACGCCACCGGGCGCAAGAATCTTGCAGGCCAGCAGGTTGATGTCCTTATAACCGCGCAGGGCCCGTTCCACATCCCGTCGGGAGGCGGCGAACTTGGGGGGATCCAAAACGACAGCGTCGAATCGGCGGTTTGAATCCCGGTAGCCACGCAGGGCCGCGAAGACATCGTTTTTCAACAGTTCGACCTTGGAGAGATCGACCTGGTTCAAGGCCAGGTTCCGGCTGGTGAGTTCCAGGGCTGCTTCCGAGCTGTCGATAGCGGTGACATGATCAGCACCCCCTTTCAGGGCGGCGATGCAGAAACCGCCGCTGTAAGTGAAGCAGTCCAGCACCCGGGCCGCCTGCATGTAATGTCGGGCACGCAGGCGGTTGTCCCGCTGGTCCAGATAAAACCCGGTTTTATGCCCCTGTTTGACATTCACCAGGAAATGATCTCCGCCACTTTTGATCCGGATGAAATCCGGAGGCGGAGGCCCCGACAGAACGCCGCAGCGCAGGGGCAGTCCCTCCTTGGCGCGGGACTTGGCGTCGGAGCGCTCGTAGATGCCCGCGCCGGGAACCATTCGGGTCAGGAATTGAACAAGGTTATCTTTCCAGGATTCGGCACCGGCTGACAGGAACTGACAGACCAGGAATTCTCCATACCGGTCCAAGATGAAGCCCGGAAATCCGTCGGACTCGGCGAAGACCAGCCTGCCGGCGTCGTCACCGGCGTTCTGCAGGCAGGAAATTCGATGACGGATGACGCATTCCAGCCGCCGGTACATCCATTTTTCGGTGACTTCCTCCCCGGCGTCAAAGGACCAGAGTCGCACCATGATCTGGGAATGCGGGGAGTAGGCCCCGTATCCGAGAATTCGGCCATCCGCTGCCTGCACGGCGACCGTCTGACCGCTCCGCGGATTTCCGTCGACCCGGGCGACCGCGCCGGAAAAAATCCAGGGATGCCTGCGGAACAGCGAATCTTCGCGTCCCTTTTTGAGTGTGACCGCTGCCATGGGTTTTACGTCATCTTCCTTAAGGTCAACCCGATGCTGATCAAGATGGTCGGGCAGGCTTTCACCCTGGGACAGAAGACTTCCGCAGGAGTGCAGGTGTATGTCAAACAATCGGAACCCATCCATGTGGATATCATCCTCAATCAATGCCCTTCTCGAACGGGGCAGGATCACAACACAGGTGTATAGTCAAGAACCGCGCGCATGTCAAACGATTGAATCCGTAAGGGGCAGCGGGAAGGGGCAGCGGATTGACAGGCAGTATGGGTCATGTATAATCCGTTATAACTGGATATCTCGAGTCAATTCCTTGCCGGCGATACCACGGAAAGAAACAACGGATTCAGCGCCTTCGGAAAGGGATATACGATGATCCGCTCCCAGGTCGAAAGCACCCGGATTCAAATCCTGAACCAGCGGCCGATCCTGCCGAATAACTATGTCCTTTACTGGATGCAGCAATCCCAGCGGGCGGTGGGCAACCATGCCCTGGAATACGCCGTTGAACTGGCCAACGCCCGGAATAAGCCGCTTCTGGTTGTATTCGGTCTTACCGGCGGATATCCGGAGGCCAATGCGCGGCATTATACTTTCCTGATAGAAGGCCTGCGGGAAGTGCGGGAAAGTCTCCGGGCCAGGGGAATCGCCATGGTCATACGCCTGGGCGAGCCGGACCGGGTGGCCATGGAATTCGGGAAAAAAGCCGACCTGATGGTGTGCGACCGGGGCTACCTTCGGCACCAGAACCGGTGGCGTCAAGAAGTGGCCTGTCGCGCCCTTTGCCGGGTCGTCCAAGTGGAGAGCGACGCCGTGGTTCCGGTGGAGACCGCCTCCGGAAAGAAGGTATATGCCGCCCGGTTTCTGCGGCCCCACATCCACCGCAACCTGTCGCAGTATCTGAAGCGGCCCATACCCCAACAGAGCCGGCATTCGTCCCTGGAGCTGAACCTGCCGGGTGAAGATCTGGCGGATATCGACGGTCTTCTTTCGACCCTGGGCGTCGACCGGCGCGTCCCTCCGGTCAGCCGGCTGTTCCAGGGGGGGACCAGCCGGGCCACTGAGCGGATGCAACGATTTGTCCGGGAAGAACTGACCGCGTATGCCGTCAACGGCAATCAGCCCCAGACCGATTCCATTTCCTATTTGAGCCCGCATCTGCATTTCGGCCAGATCTCGACCATTGATCTGGCCCTGGCGGTTCAGCAGGCCCAGGATTCTCCAGCTGAATCCAGGGCCGCGTTTTTGGAGCAATTGATTGTCCGACGGGAGCTGGCTTTCAATTTTACCCACTATACGCCGGATTACGATCAATTTGCCAGTCTGCCCGGCTGGGCCCGGGAAACTCTCCATTTTCATCGGCAGGACAAGCGGGAGTTCCTCTACACGGAAGAGCGGCTGGAGCAGGGCGAAACCCATGATCCTTATTGGAATGCCGCCATGCTGGAAATGAAGCACACCGGTTTCATGCACAATTACATGCGTATGTATTGGGGCAAGAAAATACTGGAATGGTCGGAGAGCCCCGAAGCGGCCTTTACAACCATCCAGAGATTCAACAATAAGTATTTTCTGGACGGTCGCGATCCCAATTCCTATGCCGGTTGCGGTTGGATCTTCGGCCTACACGACCGGCCCTGGAAGGAGCGCCCGGTTTTCGGAAAAATTCGCTGCATGACCGCCGCGGGTCTTGAAAGGAAATGCGATATGGCAGGATACGTGGACAAGGTAAAGCGCCTGGTTCAAATCGTTACTGCGTGATCCCTATTCCGGTTGTTAGGAGGTGGATATGTCGATATCGGAAATCATTGCATTGGGCACCGAATACTTTTCGATTCATCCATGGATCGCCATCCTGGCTGTCGCCGCCGTCCTGGGGCTCCTTTATTGGAACAGCAAGGCGATGGTTCGTATCTTGGGCATACTGCTTCTGTTCGCGGTCCTTTATTATCTTTTTTCGTTTATCGGCGAATCTACCTCCGTTGGCGTGGATGTAAAGAGAAAGATGCTTGAAAACAGACCATAATATATACCGTCATGGATTTCGCGGAGGATTATGATTCGGCTTCTTCCTTGTATTGCGTCAGCCGTTCCCTGTTCCAGTCGGCTTTCGAAGTCTGGCGGTGCTCCCGGGAATCGCAGTCCGGGCGGTTGCAGATCGGGCAATCCTCGGCCTCGCAGGGATCCATGTGAACCAACACGCTGGCGTTGCCCTGGAATCGATGGACCAGGATTCTTTCCAGATTCTTGGCTTCGTGGTGGGCTTCATGCAGGGAGATGTCGATGGGAAGCACCAGGTGGAGATCGATATGGATGAAGCTGCCGGAACGCCAGGCGCGCAGTTGATGAATATCGATCCAGGACGGTCGCCGTTGCTCCTGTAAGAGGCGGGTGATCCCATCCAGCAGGTCCGGGTCCGAGGCGTCCATCAGCCGGGAATAGGATTGGTATACCAGCCGTCCGCCCGTGAAGAGGATATTCAGACCCACCAGGCAGGCCACGGCGCCGTCCAGCCAGACTTGGCCGCTGATCTGAACCAGCCCCAGACCCGCCACGACACCCACCGATGTATAGACATCGGTGAGGATGTGTCTGCCGTCGGCCGAAAGAGCTATGGAATCGGTGCGCCGGCCAATGGTGACGAGCAACAATCCCAGCAGCAGGTTGGCCATGGTGACCATCAGAAGCAGGATGACGCCTTTGTGAAGATGCGGCAATGGCCGGGGATGCAACAGTTGCTGGACACCAGTGTAGAATATGCCGCATGCTGCGGCGATAATCAAGGCGCCTTCGAAACCGGCCGAGAAATATTCGATTTTCCCATGCCCATAGGGATGATCCATATCCGGCGGTTTTGCCGCCATCCAGATACTCATGGCGGCAAATGCGCTGGCCACGACATTGATGATGGATTCCAACGCGTCGGATAATACGGCGGATGAACGGGTTATGTCATAGGCCAGGAATTTCAGGCCCATGATCAGGGAGCCCACCAGAAACGAAAAAACTGCCGTCTGCATGCGCAACGATTGTTGGATAGCCTTATGATCGCCGGCGGATGCCGGGGCGGATCGGCCGGTAGGTTCCGTAAGCCTCGCTGGAGTTTTTTTTTTGTTCTTCATGGCTGCTTGAATACAAGACATTTGCCCGGATTGCCAATGAAATTTGGTTTGCATTTCCGGCGCGTCACGGCCTGGCCGCCAGGATCAGTTTCGCATCGGAAACCCGTATGGGCCCCTCCTGATAGCCGGTGCTGGGCAGATCCAGTAAAATGTGCAGGTAGATTCCATCCTGATCCGTTTCAAGGCCGAATCCCACCAACCGGGATGGGATGGTTTTTCCCCCTGCGGTTACGGATTTAATTTCTATTTGCCGGACTACTTGATTGTTTTTGGGCAATGGACAAGACACCAGTGCCCGGTCGTTGAATTGACCGGTCCGGGATAAATCACTGTAATAGGCTTCCGTAAATGTACTTTTCAAATCAGGATTCCGCAAAACAGCCTCGATGATGATTTCTCCTCCGGCCCGTGGCGTGGCGGAAATCGTGAAGGGAGGCAGCGCAAAGGCCGCCATGGCCCGAAGAGCGGGATCTCCAAACAAAATTCGGGAAGCCGTGCCGTTGAGCATTACTTCGGCCGCCGTCATTTCCGGAGCGGGTTGGCCGTCCGCCAGCGGATTCAATTCCGGCAGTTTGCCACCCGCGGCCAGAACCACTCCATCATGGGTGTATTTCATGGACTCTCCCAGGCTGGCGCCCGAATATGCCAGATATTCCATTTCCTGATAAACCGGGATGCCGTGGTCCGGATGCACGGCCGCCAGATATGCCACTGCTTCGCCCCCCAGGACCCCCAAGGCAAAGGATGTGGCCGGCGACACCTGTTTTTCACGTATCCGACCGCCGTCCGTTTCGAACCAGGTATGGGTGACACCGGTGTAGCAGGCGCCGCTGAAAAAAATATGGGGCGCAAATCGGATCCGCCGGACGAAAACCCCATTGAGTGAATCCACGATCCGGTCGGGGTAGCCGTGTCCACCGTAGTGCACCAGCCCGGCGTTCTGCATCAAGGTAAGTCTGTCCCGGGTGAACCCCTGGGTACCATGACTGATGCTGGTAAGCGCCATTCGTTTTCCCAGCGCCGGAATCATGAAATTGGAAGGATAGGTGGCGCAGTCCGTTCGATCCATGTCGGAATTGGGCCCAAGGTTATCCACGAAACGGGCCGGAAGGCGAATGGCCCCATTGGCCGCCCGTTCAATCCGCTGGACAAAGCGCAGAACCGATTCCGGCGTCTCGCCGGTGATGAAGCCTGTCCGGACATCCACAAAGGGATCCGCATCGATCTCCGTAACCATTCTGAGCCAGGCCCAGGCCAGGTTTACATCCAGTTCCTCCGGCCGGATGAAGACCATTGCATAGCGAGCCGAAATCCGCGCGAGTCGTTCCTTTACCTCCTGCAACCGGAGGGGATCGAAAACCATCCATTCCGCCCCTGGATGCAGGTTGCGGGCTGCGAGAATCGCCTGTTCCCAGGCTGCGACCGCCTTTTCGGTCCCCAGGATCAGATAGGGCCCCCTGCTGTCCATGGAGACTTCCAGAGGAGTTGAAACCAGTGACGGGGGGGCCGCATTTCGCTCTTGTTGCCATTGGATGTATATCGTGGAACCCAGGCCGATCAGGGCGCCCAGGGTGCCGCAGATGATCCCGAATGTCGCTTTCTTGGTAAGGTTCATATCCGAGCTCCGCACCGAAAGGGGGTGAACGGTGACAAGGAACAGGAGAGGCGGAAAAGCCCTTGTTACGCCGCTCTTTTATGGACTTGTGACACAAAAATGCAAATTGAACGGATCGCCTGGAATCGCTTCGACGGAGACATTCGCAAACCCGGCCGCTTGCAGCATTTTTGTCGCTTGCTGGCGACCCCACATCATCCCCAGGCCGGCGCCGCCGTCGGCAAGACCGACGGGTATGCAATGCATGAGGCTGACGGTATATAAGAAAGCGCCCATCGGATGGTTCCGGTTTTCCGCCAGGATACTGCTGGCAGCGATGCCCACCATGGAGAAGCAGCCTTCGGTTTTCAGTAAGGCATGCACGCCTTTGAGAGCCTCCATGGGATGGGTTTGGTCATGGATGGCATCGATAGTCATCAGTCATCGCCTAAGAATCACCTGCATTGTATGCTGATTCTTTTGCCAACGTCAATCGCCGGAATGACATTTGTCTTGAAAATCAGAGGAACGCTTGGTGAGGAGAGGAACCCCGGTTGTGTCCCGAATTGAGCAGGTGTACATGGATAACATATTGAAAAAAATAAATTAATTTTTTTCAATATGTCGAGGATCTGCCGGGCATCCAAAACGATGCCCAAAAGCTTGGTGATTCTTGTTTTCATCGGCCGCTGTTTTCCGCCGTTTCTCGGATGCGTAAGTCCTTCCGCAGGATTTTACCCACGGCCGATTTCGGCAGTGACTCCATGAATTCATAAATTTTGGGCACCTTATACGCTGTCAGCCGTTCCCGGCAGAAGGCGTCCAACTCTTTCTCCGTCACGGTCGCGCCCGGCCTTAGAACGATGAAAGCCTTGACGGTTTCCCCGCGATAGTGGTCGAAAACCCCGACGACACAGGCTTCGAGGATGTTGGGATGCTCGAAGAGCACTTCCTCGATATCCCGGGGATAAATATTGAAACCGCCGGCGATGATCATATCCTTTTTTCGATCGACGATATACAGATAGCCGTCTTCATCGAACCTGCCGATATCGCCTGTGTGGAACCAGCCGTCCCGGAGGGCGGCTGCGGTTTCTTCGGGTTTGTTGTAGTAGCCTTTAAGCAGCTGTGGGCCTTTGAAGATGATTTCGCCTTCGGTGCCGGTGGGCATTTCCTCTTTTCCCTCGTCGAGGTCCACGATCTTGACATCCGTATCCGGAATCGGAACGCCGACGCTGCCGACTTTCAGTTTCCCGCGCCAGGGAGTCAGGGTGATAATGGTGGTGGATTCCGTCATGCCGTAGGCTTCGATGATGTCGGCGCCGGCCGCTTTTTTGAGCTGCTCGATGGTATCGAGGGGCAGCGGAGCGGCGCCGGAAAAAAACCCTTTCACAAAGGACAGGTCCTTCTTACCGAATTCGGGAAGCCCCAGGAGGCCGGTGTAGATGGTCGGCACCGCCGGCACAAAGGTGGCCCTGTATTTCAGGATGGCGTCCAGCACCGCCTTGGGCTCCGGTTTGGGGATGAGAATATCCGTCCAGCCCATGAGGATGCAGGAATTCATGACTCCCGTAAACCCTGCCAGGTGAAAAAACGGGAAAATCCCCATATTGCGTTCGCAGGTGTGGTGCAGATCATGGAACCAGGCCTTGAAGTTCTGGGTGATATACGAAACGTTGCGGTGGGTCAATGCCACCCCTTTGGCCTGGCCGGTGGTGCCTCCCGTATAGGGAATGAGAGCGAGCTCGTCCATGGCCGTTTCACCGCCGAAAAATGCAGAAGAAGCGGAAGCCATCAGCTCTCGAAAATCATAGTAGTCGCGGGTGGGCTCGAACTTCCGATACATCTCTTTTTTTAATTTCGGAAACAGCTGCTTCAGAGGGAACGGAAGATAATCATTGATATGGCAGCAGATCACCGACTTTATCCTGGTTTTGGCCCGCAGTTTGAGCATGCGCGGCGCCAGGATATCGAGGGTGATCAGGACGGAAGAACCCGAGTCATTGAACTGGTGCTCGAGTTCCCGGTCCGTATATAAGGGATTATTCGGCACCGGGACGGCGCCCGCCCGCCAGATCCCATAGTAGGCGATTACGATCTGGGGGATGTTGGGCAGGAGCAGGCTGACGCGTTCCTTGGGCTTGACCCCGATTTGACGGAGGACGGCACCGAACTGATGCGCCAGGCGGTCCAATTCCCGGTAGGTGATTTTTTTGCCCATGAAAATCAGGGCGATCCGCTCCGGATGGATGCGCGCCGTTCGCGCCAGCACTTCGGGCATGGTGACATCTTCATAGGCGATGGACCGGGGAACCTCGGGTGGATACGATTGGTGCCAGATACGCTTTTCCACACTTCCTCCTCTGGTGACGCGGGGGGTTGGTAAGCTTTCAATCAATCGGTGATGATGCCGTTGGCCCTGGCTTGTTTCACCAGGTCGATCTCATCCCACCATTTTGCAACGCCGAAATCCGCGGCGATGGTATTGGCGCCGATGTATCCCGGCCCGCCGATGATCATGCCGCCGGGGTAGACACTGGCGCCGCAGACATAAAGCCCTTCCACCGGAGTGTGGCATCGGGAACAGGCGTCGTTGGGCCGGAAATATCCCATCTGGAGCGGCACATACGCTCCCTGTTTGATGGAGCCGCGGACCATGTTGATGATCTTTTTTTCGATATAGGTGGGAGGATACACCAGGGTGTGAATCGGATCCAGATTGGGCGCGTACTGCTTCCACTGCTTCACGCATGATTCGGCGTAGGTCCATTTTTCTTTTTCCCAGTCATTTTCATAGGGCACCAGGCATTCCCAGCGGCCGGTGTGATATCCTTCCGGCGCCTGTATGGGGTCGAAGATCGAGGCGCAGGTGGTATGGCCGAAGAAGTTATTCCGGGGGACCTGCCCGCTTTCCAGGGCGGCGTGGTGGTCGAGCAGAACGTTCGTGTCGTCGATGCCCAGGAAGGTGATCATGGCCCGGTTGGCGTCGGCGCAGGATTCGGTCCCAATGTATTGCGGGGCCCGACGCAGGGCCAGGTGCGCCCCGAACAGGGTGATCTTCTCCCATTCCCATTTTCCTGCGGCGTTTCTTAATTCTTCCGGCAGTTCATCCGGTTCGAAAAATCGCAGGAAGGTCTGATGTGGGTCCACCGTGGAAGCCACGGCGGTGGCATGGATTTCCGTGCCGTCATCCAGTAGAACTCCCTTGATTTTTCCAGCATGACTAAGAATTTTGACTACCATGGAGTCATCGGATATCGCGCCGCCGGCAGCCACGATGGATTTATGAATGGCCGAGGAAAGTCGATGGGAGCCGCCGCTGCAGAGGGCCGCCTGGGTCATCCGGTAGACATACAGGGGAAAGATATAGCCCAGGGCTTCATGGGGTGAGAGCCCCCACATGGTAAACAGGTTCAAAACCGCGGCCTTGACCGGGTCGGAAAAATCGTACTGATTCAGAATCTCGATGGGTGGAAGCTCGGCGATTTCGTTGAACCGCCGTCCCACGTCGTCCCGGGCGTTGTTCAGGACCTGCACTTGTTCGACGGGCGGAATCGCCGGAACATAGGTCAGCGGAATCAGAATTTTTTCCGAATATTCCCGGAAATCACGGTACATGCGTCCATAAGCCTCGCCGTCCCTGGCGGAAAACGCAGCTCCGATGTACTCCGCCGTTTTCTTCGGGTCCCGATACAGGACCAGTGGGGCATGTTTTGTGGAAATATAGGCGGCCTGCACTTCGGGATAAATGAACCGGACACCCCGCTGCCGCAGGTTGAAATCCCGGTACACCGGCATCAGCTCCGCCATCATATGGTAGATGGCATGGGGGTTGTATTTGAATCCGGCGAATTCCAGCGTATCCAGACCGCCGCCGGTTTCATGGCGGGCCTCCAGGAGAATGACCTTCAAACCGGCTCTGGCCAGATAGGCGCCGCAGATCAGTCCGTTGGGACCGGCGCCGATGATGGCGACATCATATGTTTTGTCTTTCATCGCATTCACCTCACTCCCAAGTTTTGCGGAATTTCGTTGATATGGTCGATGTACCATTCCAGGGCCTTATGGGTCCACCAGCTTTGGGACCGGACCCCGAAATCCTCGGCCACCTCGCTGGCGGCGATATAGCCGGAGCTGAGGCCGCTGTAACTGAACAAATGGATGGAATTGGACAGATAAAGGTTTTTCATGAAGGTCCGCGATCCGCCGCCTTTGAGGACTCCCTTGACCGGCCGGTTCATGTACCACTGGGAGGGTATCACGCTCCCTCCCAGCCAGTTTCCCAGGACCGCCGAAGGATTGTTCCGCTGCATGTCGAATGGCGTGTAAATGATCTGGTCCCTGATCAATTTCTTGAATCCCGGCGCATATTGCTCAAAGGTGTCCACCACCTGCTCCGCCATTCTTTCCTTGATGTCATCCCAGGCCGGCAGTCCGCTGAGAGCGCCGTGCTTCCAGGATTTCGGTTGCGGGGGCGCATCCAGCCACACAAAGGCGGTGTGGCAGCCTTTGGGGGCCTGGGTCGGGTCGGTGAGGGACGGAACAAACCAGTTGGCCCGGATGTCCGGATGGATGATCCGGTTAACCAGATCCGCGTTGAAACTTCTCAGCGCCTCGGTGTCTTTCCCGCCGAAATATCCCGTGAAACATCGTTGAATGCCGTCGTCGTATTCCGCCGAAGCGAATTGGGGCGCCCCGTCCAAGGCCCAATATGTGGCAAAGAGATTTTGTTCGTTGTAATCGAATTGGTCGATCCGGGCGGCCATTGTTGCCCCGATATGGTCTTCCCTGATCAAATGGCGGAAGGTCGGAATCAGGGTCAGATTGCTGATAATCTTTTTGGCGGAAATGGTTTCCCCGGGAAAAACGGCATGGTCGCTCAGACGCACGCCTCCGGCCGCGCCGTTTTTGATCAGGATTTCCTTCACCGGGCAGCAGGGCAGGATTTTGGCGCCGAAAAACGTCGCCGCTTTCACCAGCGCATGGGTCAGGGCGTGGGAGCCGCCCTTGGTCTGATGCACCGGGAAAAACGGACCGCACAACATGGTCAATAATGCCCCGGTGGAGCCCACATTCGGATGAATCGGCGGCATGCCCGCTATCCAGGTGAAGGATTGAATCAGCGTTCGAACGTATTCGGATTCGAACAGAATGCCTGTCAAATCGAACCCGTTCATGTTCCAGATCTGCTTAAAGGTCAGGTCCACGTCACAAGCAGTCATGAGTTTTTCAATGACCTGTCCCGTGGATTTGAAATTTTCCTCGCTCGGCGCTGAATACAGGAAATCATGAAAGACTTTTTTTGTGTCCTCCATATTGTTCAGCATGTAATCTGCGGCCTTCATGAAGAATAGGGCGTCTTTTTCCGAATGCTTCTCCCAGCTGTTGAAAGTCAGCAGGGGATCCACTCCCATCAAAATATTTTTTCCGTTAAGAAATGTCTTGGCATAGCAATATTCCGTGGTGACATGCTCCAGGCCGAACCGGGATACCAGCTCCAGATCCTCGATGCAGGGACTCATGGCCTGAATCAGCCAGGTAGCGTGCAGGTTATGAACGAATCCCGGAATGCCTGGCTCTGTCGAATCGCAGTGGGCGCCGCATTCCCCTCTGGCTTCCAGAACCAGGGTTTTGAGGCCGGATCGGGCCAGATAAGCAGCGGCGGTCAAGCCGTTGACGCCCCCACCGATGATGATGACATCGTAGTCCTCCATGGTGACTCCTTCCTGTTCCGTGTTATATCGTTATTGCAGTGTGGTCGCCTGCATCGGCGGTTTGTACGAATCACCCGGCGTTCTCGCCAGAGTGGGGCGCTGGCGGCCTTTCATCATGCTGGCATAGGCGTCGTTCACTTTCGTTTCGATGTCATGCTCAATGGCGTCTTCATAGTTGTGGCGATGGACAAGGTAGAGGAGATATTTGTACAGATGCTTGCAGACCAGTTTGATGACGCCCCAGCTGAAGAAGATCTTCGTCAGTCCGGCGATATCCTCGGGACCGATGGTGATCTTGAATTCCCAGTTAACGGGGTCGGTAATTTTCCCGACGATATAGACGTCATCTTTTTCCGGGTCCCTTGCGACTTTATAGTATTTGAAATCCATGTTCAGTTCTGTTTTTCCCAACCCTCGTGACCATAATTTCATGGTTTCCTCCTGCAGCATGTTCACGGTTGATGATCCCGCTCGCCGGTTTACGCCAGAATGATTGACGCTTTACCCATTTCAGTCAGTTTTGCATTGTAATTCATCGCAAAGGTGCGCAGCAGGGGGGTCAATTTTAAGATGCGGGTCGCATTGCCTTCCAGCTTGATTTTTCGTTTGGCGATGGACACCATGACGTTCAATTTGTTCGACCATACCCGGTGGGCGTCGTCAGCGCTCAGGGTGAATTTGACATCCGGTTTTCCGGGCGGTTCACCGGCCCCGTAAGTCACTTTTCCTTCCCGGCTGTCGAACCAGATGGTGATGTCGGGATCTGAATAGCAGTAAGCCAGAAGGACATTGAGACCGGCCACTTTTGATTTGACGGCCTCATCGGCGAAGGTCTTGTCGAACATTCCCAGTATCGCCGTTGAAACTTCTTCCGTATTTTTCCAGAATTCGGACATGATAAGCCTCCTTTACGGGGTTATGCCTAGGACGATGTCAATTGTCGGCATTGCCGAGAAGGAACTGAAACCAGAAGCTCTCTTCCCGGGTTCGTTTGATATTGATGTGCACTGTCTTGATTTCAGTGAATTCATACAGACCTTCGAGTCCGCTTTCCCTGCCGATGCCGCTCTGTTTATAGCCGCCGAAAGGGAAATGCGGGTTCAGAATATGCCAGTCGTTGACGAAGATGGTTCCGGCGCGGAGTTTCCGGGCCAGCCGGTTGGCCCGTTCGATATCGGAACTCCAGACGCCCGCCGTCAGTCCGTAGACCGAATCATTGGCCATGGCCACGGCCGCATCCTCATCGTCGTAAGGAATGAGAGCGATCACCGGCCCGAAAATCTCTTCCCGGCAGATCGTCATTTCATGGCCGGCATCCGCAAACAGCGTTGGGGATACCCAGAAACCTTTTTCAAATTGCCGGCCTGCCGGTCCGCTGCCGCCGCACAACAGGCGGGCGCCTTCTTTCCTGCCTTGTTCGATATAGCCGAACACTTTCTGTTGTTGACTCCTGGAAATCAACGGTCCCACGTCCGTGACGGGATTGAGGGGGTCGCCGACCACGAGGGTGGCGGCCCGGCGGGCGATTAGATCGAGAAAATCCGGATACAGCCTTCGGGGGACATAGACCCGGCTGCCGGACATGCATACCTGGCCCTGATGAACCAGGCCGCCGAAAAGGACGCCGTCCGCCGTCATTTCCAGGTCGGCGTCATCGAGAACAAGGGCCGGATTTTTACCGCCCAGTTCCAGGGTCACCCGCTTCAAGTACCGGCCGGCCCGGCACATGACTTCCCGGCCGACTTCCGTTGAACCGGTCATGCTGATTTTGTCCACCAGCGGATGCTCCACCAGGGCGTTGCCGGTCTCCGCCCCCGGCCCGGTCACCAGGTTGAAAACGCCGTCCGGCAGACCCAAGGATTCCAGCAGTTTCGTGAATTCCAGGAGGCTGAAGGAAGCCAGGGAGGACGGTTTGAGCACCACCGTGTTGCCGGCGATGAGGGCCGGAATCAGTTTCCAGGCTGCCAGAAACAGCGGGAAATTCCAGGGCACGATGCAACCGACCACGCCGATGGGTTCGCGGACCGTGTAATCCCAGTATAGAGCCGGAAAATCGGCCTGGGCCAGAGATCGCGGTTCTGCCAGGTATTCCGCCATTTCGGCGAATTTCTGGCTGTACAGGCCCACCAGGGGGACCACCATGCCTTCCGTGATGCGGATGGTCATGCCGGCGTTCATGGTTTCGCAGGTTGCCAGATGACTGGTGTGGGCGGCAACGAGTTCTTCCAGTTTGAAAAAATATTTCGCCCGTTCCCGTGGGTGCATCCCGCTCCATTCGCCTTTATCAAAAGCCCGCCGGGCCGCCTGCACGGCTGCATCCACATCGTCGCGGTCGCCGTGGGCCGCCCGGGCGATAATTTCTTCCGTGGCGGGATTCACCATGTGAAACGATTGTCCGCTTCTTGACCGTTCCCATTTGCCGTTGATGTAAAGTCCGTAGTCGTTCATTCCGGTAGCACTCCGATTTTGATGACGCCGGCGGCGCGATCTTTCACCATGGCATAGGCGTCGATGATGTTTTTCAGGGCGACACTGTGAGTCCAGATCGACGCGAGGTCTATGCCGCCGTATTGGATCATGTCCAGGAGGCGCTGGAGCCGGTACCGGCCGCTGGGACACAGGGTGGTGACGAAGCGCCGGTGATAGAAGGCATCCGGCACCATGGAATCGTGGGCCACCGGGATGGCCAGATCCCCGAATTCAAAACCGTACACCCCCAGGCTGGAGATGGCCCCGCCGATTCGGGTGGCGGCAAAGGCCCCCCGAAGGGTTTTTTCCATTCCCACCGCCTCCACGGCGATGTTGACACCGAAGCCGTCGGTGAGATCGAGGATACGGTGGGCGGCATCGCAGTCACCGGGATCGACGACCACATTGGCGCCCATCTTCCGGGCCGTCTCGCGTTTGAAAGGGTCCGGGTCGACGGCGATCACCAGCCCGGCGCCCATGGCCCTGGCCGCCGCAGTGACGCATAGTCCCAGGGAGCCCTGGGCGAAAATCGCCACGGAATCACCGACCTGGAAGGACGCCCGCTCCAGGACGCCGACGGCGGTGGAAAAAATATCCCCCGCCACGATGGCCTGCTGATCGCTTACCGAATCGGGTATCTTGCACATACTGAAAGGCGCAAAGGGAATCCGCACATACTCCGCCTGGCACCCGTCCAGAACGATGCCGTGCTGCACGCGCCCTTCGGGATTCAGGCAGGCGCTGGGATCACCCTGCTGGCAGCTCGCACAGCGGCCGCAGGACAACATGCAGGAAGGGACGACGCGATCACCGATTTGGAAATCCTCCACGCCGGAACCCATGTCCACAATTTCACCCACCACCTCATGACCCATCACTACGTCCGGAATGGCCAGTTCGGCGGCATGCATATCCGTGCCGCAGATGGCGCATAGGCGAACTTTCAGAATCACATCCTCCGGTTCCCGAATAACCGGCACGTCGCGCTCTTCCAGAACAAGTACGTCCGGCTCCTTGCGTACACAGGCCAGCATCTTATCCGCCATGTTGTTACCTGCCTTTCTCCATTGCCGGTCTTCTCCCGCTATCTTTCCGACGGCAGCGTCGCCGCTGTTTCGCTAAGCAGGATCAACCGGCTTGACATTCCTGATGAATCCGTTTTAAGGAAGAAACACTGTTTTGAATGAGTTACGAGTGTATTATCAAGTTTTGTGCCAACCAGTTCCGGGAGACGTTTCAAGGTATCCGAACGCTTGTTGGCTGCGGAAAGGCGATCCATTCCGGGCAGGTGGAGCTTCCAACGACCGCGCGGGAATACCCACGATATTTCGCGGAACCGTTATATGTCGCCGTGGTCTGGGGGCGTTTTTGGATCAACCGAAGGAATTTGGGTTCGCCTGAAGGAGTTTTTGATTGGAAAACCGGGATATCCGAATGCCACTGGAGACTCATGATGGGCGCCGGCCGGAACCGGTCGGCGATTTTTCATGGTCGGAACGCTTTCGTTTTGAGGAACTGCTTACCACCATTTTTGCCGCCTTTATCCATGTTCCCACCAACGAGATCGATCAAAAAATCAATCATGCCCTGCATTCCATCGGCCGCTTTCTGAACACGGACCGCTGCAACCTGTTTCAGTTTGATGAGCAAACCAACCGGTATGTAAGCACCCACAGTTGGGCCAGGCAGGGTGTTCCGCCGCTGCCGCAGGGAATCAAGGATACAGAAGCGCCTTGGATGAGCAGCCAGTTGCTGAATCTGCAGATCGTGCATTTTCGTTGTCCGGAGGAACTGCCGGAAGAGGCGGATATCGATAGAGCCTTGGCCTGGAAATACGGGGTCAAATCCATGTTGATGTTTCCTCTGGCGGACAGCCAGATGGTATTCGGGGGTCTCATGCTGGACCAGGTTTCAGCGGAGCGTTCCTGGGGCGAGGAGCTGATTCTGCGGTTGAAGATCGTTGCGGACGTGCTTTCCAGCCTGTTGATCAAGCGGCGTTCGGACGAAAAACTCCAGCAGGCTTTTTTAGAGATCAACCAGTTGAAGGACCGGATTGAAAGTGAACGCAATTACCTGAGGGAGGAGATCCAGCAGGAGCACAACTTTAAAAACATCATCGGCCGCAGCCCTGCCCTGATGCAGGCCATTCACCAGGTGGAACAGGTCGGGCCCACCGACACGACAGTCCTCATCCTGGGAGAAACGGGGGTGGGCAAGGAACTCTTCGCCCGGGCCATTCATCAGAAGAGTCCGCGCAGCCATGCGCCGCTGATCAAGGTCAATTGCGCAAGTCTGCCGGCGAATCTGATCGAGAGCGAACTGCTGGGGCATGAAAAAGGAGCCTTTACTGGCGCCCACAGCCGGCGGAAGGGACGTTTCGAGCTGGCCGACGGCGCCACCCTTTTTCTGGATGAAATCGGCGAGCTGCCGCTGGAAACCCAGGGGAAATTGCTGACAGTGCTGGAATACGGCGAATTCGAGCGGGTGGGGGGGGCCAGCACCATTACGGTGGATGTGCGGATCATTGCGGCGACCAACCGGGATCTGGAAAAGGCCATCCGGGAGGGACGCTTCCGTTCGGACCTGTGGTACCGGTTGAACGTTTTTTCCATTACGGTGCCGCCCCTGCGGCAGAGAGCGGCGGACATCCCCTTGCTGGCGAACTGGATGCTCAATAAATTTTGCAAGCGCCTGGGGAAGCAGGTGGACAAAATTCCCCTGAAAACAATCCGGGAGCTGGAGGCCTATTCCTGGCCGGGGAACGTGCGGGAACTGCAGAATGTCATCGAGCGCTCGGTCATCAATGCAAACGGCGACAGGTTATATCTTGCCGAGAAACTGAACCTGTCTCTTCCCGATCCGGTTTCCTCGCAGCCCCATCTGCCCATGGCCTCCACTAAAACCCTGTCGGAAATCGAAAAAGACTACATCGTTTCCATTCTGAAGAAAACCCGCTGGAAAATTGAGGGAAGCCGCGGCGCAGCGGTCCTGCTCGGATTGCCTCCGAGCACGATCCGTTCGCGGATCAAGAAGCATGGAATCCTGCGTCCCTGGTAGGATGGCCGGTCGTGCATCCCGGTGGGCAAACAAGCGACAAAATCCGCGCCTTCACCCCCACATGGTTCGAAACCCTTTTCCGCCGGCCGGCCATTCAAATACGATTGCTCCCGGCTCGCAAACATACCAGCAGGCACCGCACTCCATGCATTTTTCCAGGCTTTTGATGAAAGCCTTTTTGTCCCGCAGCGCAAAGCAACCGCCTAGACAGACCTTCAGGCAATTGCCGCAGCCGATGCAGCTATCGCTGGCGATCCGGATAAACTCGCCGGTGTCTGCCACCCATTCGACGCCCGGTATCTCGGCAAACTGTTGTACCATGATCACTCGCTCCCTGATGACTGCGCTTCGAAAACGGAAGGATCGGACTGGACAATCCGTTGAACCAGCGCCCGGCTCAGCGGCTCTAAACGCGGCTCGAAGCGTCGCTTCCATCGCAAATATACCGGTTCCACCACCGGCAGCAATAGCCGCATGATGGGGTTGGCCGCCGGGGAAAGGGGCAGAAGCAACGCAGCCGAAAGACGCAGCAGCGGGCCGCTGACCACAAGAATGGCGTCCAGGCCTTTGAAAAAACGTCCCAATTCCCTCGCGGCGCCAGTTTTTCTGGATCGGTTTGTATTGTCGGATTCGAAATGCCCATGATGCCAGTTGTAGTAGTACCGACAATACATGCGAAGCCATTTGCCGATCACGGCGGGATCGCGCTTGACGAATTCCAGAACGATGCGCATCAGCGCTGAACTTCCGTACCTGCAGAAACCCAGGCCCCAGCCGTCATGGATATGCCGCCGGAGTCGTTTTTCGTCGCGGGTCGCCTGGGCATGGCGGAGATTGTACCGGTTCGTCGAGGTGATGCCCCATTGAATGATCGGATGCGCCAGGATGCGATCGTTGTACCGTCTGAGAAACTCCGCCGATGTGTCGTTCCGCCGGACCGCCTCGATGGCCACATCGGCGGCGATTTCGGCGGAAAACCAGGCCGCCGGTACGCCGTCGCACAGTTCGGTATTTTCCAACCCGGCCGCATCGCCGATCAACAGGATTCCCGCGGCATAATTCGGCATCCGGCGCAGGCGCTCGTTCAGACCCACGAAAATTTCGAATCCGTCCCACATGCGGGCCCTCAGGCGGGTCAGGGGGGCTACCTGGTCCCGCCACCACGGCAGCTTGGCCGTGATGTTCTGGTGATAGGTTTTGAGGCTGGCGGCCACATTGTAAACCGGGCCGTCGTCGTTTCGCAGACACTGATCCTGCATCAGGTGCAGGCTGTCCCGGTAGGGCCAGACCATCAAGCCGTTTCCGTGGCCCAGTGGCGGCGCGATCTTTTGTTCGTCCCATCCCCAGCAAAAACGCAGGGAAAACCCGAATATCCGGTCGATATCCTGCTTGTCCATATCGTACACATAGACATCCGCCAGGGAAATGGTGTCCGGAGGATATTTTTCCCGGATACCGGCTTTGATGGCCAGGAGCCCATGGGAACCTTCGGCGTCGATCACGATTTTGGCACCGATGCGTTCGCCGAACTCGGTTTCGATGCCGCTTACCCGGCCGTTCTGGCGCGTCAAGGCGGTGATGGTGGTGGATGTCCGCAGTTCCGCGCCCGCCGCCACGGCCTGCTGCATTTCCCAGCGGCAGAAGTCCTTGCAGTAGGCATTGTAGCCCACGGCAAAGACCGGTGAAAACGGTTTCGGTACCATCAGGGTGTCGTCAATGTGGATTTCGCCTCTGTCGATATCCGTGATGATATAGTTGACGATTCCGTCCACCGGTCGTTCAATGGGCGGATTCCCGTCCCGGATGAAATCCGGTCCGAACAAAAAACCGTGAAACGGGATGGTCAGGCCGGAAATGATTTTATCGCCGACCTCCCGGGACCGTTCGACGATCAGGGTTTTCAGGCCTGCGCGTGCGCATTTCCAGGCCGCTACGGCGCCGCCGAATCCGCCGCCGACAACGATTACGTCATAAGGGGTTGCCTGCTCTGGTTGCATTTCAAATCCCGCCAATTATGTTACCAATTGTTTATAAAATATTACCAAACAGTAAAGTTTGCTATAATACCATCGATGAAATGTCAAACCAAAAAAACCGCCATTGCCTGGATCACTTGGAAGCATTTTGAAACGGCGGGCTGCAGGAAAGGCGGCAAAACAGGAAAAGAATCTTTACCGCCGGGCCAAAGTGAGTGTATGAATGGTAGGCCGCGATTGCGGCCATTGATGTAACCGAAAAACACGGGATAACCATCCGGGATGGACAAGATCGAATTACGCAAACAGGCGCTGCAACATCGGAAGCGCAATGAAAAACAGCTCCGGGTCGCGGGGATTCTCGGCGCAGCGCAAGCCGTATTCCTGAAGAAGGGTTACCACAATGCCACGATGGACGACATCGCGCTGGCCGCCGGGCTTTCCAAGCCGACGCTGTACCGGTATTTCAACGGCAAGGGGCATTTGTTTTTTTCCTTCATAGAAGCGATCATCGATGTCATCCACGAAGAGATTTCCGCCATCGACCGGCAATTGAAAAGCCGGGATTTCAAATCCGGAAAAGCATTCATTCGGGCCCATTTCGATGCGCTTTTCCGCATCTACCGAAAGTCGCCGGAGGCTTTCCGTCTGGTGAATCTCATCAGCGAATCCGGGGATTACAAAGCCCTGAATGACCGGTACCGTTCGATCATTACGGAAAAAATGCAAGTCAACGTCAACGAAGGGCGGGCGGTTTTTTCAACCGCCATGCGGCAGGGCTTGATTCAGCGCCATGACGTCGAGGCGATTGTCGATCTGATCTACGGATTTTTCATCGGTCCGATCCAGGCATTCCATATGTCCACCCAGATCCAGAATGGTTTTTCCGAACCGGATGCCGTGGATGCGGCCCTGGCCCATCGCATCGAGCTCGTGGTGGATATTCTCGGTAAAGGCTTGTCGAACACGACAATATTAGAAGAGGAGGGGGTATGAAAGCGATCGGCATCAACGCCAGTCCGCGGAAAAACGGCAATACCCAGACCCTGGTGGCGGCGGTTCTCCAGGGTGCTGCGGAAAACCGGGCGGAAACGCGTCTGGTCAATTTGCGGGAACTCGCGATCAACGGGTGTCTGGGATGTGAGGGCTGTAAGAAGCAGATCGGCAAGTGCGCGCAGAAAGACGATCTCACCCCGTTGCTGCAGGAGCTGGCGGACTATGACGCCATCGTTCTGGGAACGCCGGTTTACTGGTTTCATGTCAGCGCCCAATTTAAAATGCTGGTGGATCGGCTCTACTGTTTTTTGGATTTTGGCAGAGATCCGCAGACGGGTGAAGACTATTACCGCTTCGTGTTTCCCGCGGGCAAGAAATTCGTTATCATCGTTTCCCGCGGCGATGCAGAGCCGCCGGGAATGTTTCCCCAGTTTTACCGGCAGCTCGACGAATGGCTCAACGTGATTCCGCTTTCCTTGAACGCCGGACAAGTTGAATTGCTTCATCAGTATGGCGCGAACGTTGACCGAAACGCGGCGAGAAGCGATTCCGCTCTTATGGAAAAGGCCCTGTCGCTCGGGCGCAGGCTGTAAATGGCCATGGCGTTGGGCAAAATGCGGGTAGGTGGCGGATTAAGCACCCTGGCACGAAAACTCAACACTCGTCAAATACTGCTGTGACATGGTATAAGATCCATGGGCAACCAATGAAAGCCCTGTCGATGTCCGCTTTTCTCAATCATTGAGGTGCAGCGCCATGACCTATTGTCTGATGGATGGAAACGAGGCCGTGGCCCGGGCCGCCATGGCGTCGGGTTGCCGGTTTTTTGCAGGGTATCCCATCACGCCGGCCACGGGAATTCTGAACAGCATGCTGGCCCTGCTGCCGCCGGCAGGCGGCGTTTGCCTGCAGGGAGAGGATGAAATCGCCTCCATCGGCTACTGCCTGGGAGCCTCCATGGCCGGGATGAAGGTCATGACCGCCACCTCGGGACCCGGCATCAGTTTGTACAGCGAACAGATTTCATTCGCCATCGGCAGCGAGATTCCCATTGTCATCGTCGATGTGCAGCGCCTGGGGCCTTCCACCGGCTCCGCCACCCGCGGAGCCGACGGCGATATTCAGTTTCTGCGCTGGGGCAACAGCGGCGGTATGCCGGTGATCGTGCTGGCTCCGGTGGATGTCCAGGATTGCTATGAACTGACGGTTCAGGCCTTCAATCTGGCGGAAATCCATCGCTGCCCGGTGTTCATCGCCTCCAACAAGGAAGTGGCCATGACCCGGGAAAGCCTCGATACGGATATTCTAAAAATCCCGGAGATTGTCCGGCGTCGGGCGCCCAAGGGGGAGAAACCTTATCTGCCCTTTACCGTGGAAACAGGCCGGTATGTCCCGGACTTCCGGCCCATGGGCGGCAATGTCATTGTCCGGCAGACTTCGTCCACTCACGGACCGGACGGGCACATCACAGCGGATCCGGCCGAAATCGCCGCCAACCGGAAGCGCCTGATGGAAAAACTGGCAGATGCACCCGATTTCTTCTCGTTCGAGCAACAGCCGGACCGTCCGGAAACCGATCCGGTGGTGATCACCTACGGCGTCACGGCCAGGGCTGCCCGGGCGGCTGCGAAGGAATTGCGGGAAGAAGGCATCCATGTGGCGTTGTTGATTCTGAAAAGCCTTTGGCCGGTGCCTGGAACAACGATTGTGCGATATACCAGGAATGCGGCCGCAATTGCCGTTATCGAGATGAACCTCGGCCAGTATGTCCACGAGATCAAACGTCTGGTCCCCGACAGGCCGGTGCGGTTCTTCGGAAGAATGGACGGGGCACTGATCACCCCGCAGCAAATCAAGGAGGTCATCCGCCATGCCGGACAGTCTGCTGAATAAAAGTCGGCCGCCGGTTTTCTGCCCTGGATGCAGCCATGAGAAGGTCGTCTACGCCTTGAATACGGCTTTCATGAACATGGGGCTGTCCGGCGAACGAATCGCCATCGTCAGCGATATCGGCTGTTCCGGCCTGTTCGACACGTTTTTCAACACCCATGCCTTTCACGGGCTCCACGGTCGGGCCCTGACCTATGCCGCGGGCCTGAAGCTGGCCTGCCCGGAACTGACGGTGGTGGTGACCATGGGCGACGGAGGCCTGGGTATCGGCGGGGCCCATCTGCTGGCCGCCTGCCGCCGCAACCTGGATATCACCCTGCTGGTGCTGAACAACCTGAATTACGGCATGACCGGCGGGCAATGCTCGCCGACGACGCCCCAGGACGCCCAGGTGGACTCCGGCTTTTTGAACCGATTGGAAACGCCCCTGGCGGTGACGGAACTGGCCTTCTGCGCCGGCGCCGGCTATGTCGCCGACTGTTCGAGTTATCAGAAAAATCTTCCGGAAGAGCTGGAACGGGCCATCCGCTTTGAAGGCTTTGCGGTGATGGATATCCGCGGGATCTGCCCGGGACGCTATACCCGCAACAACAAACGTTCCCCCCGCTCCATCGACCAGGAAATTGCCTGCCTGCCCAAACAGCCCCCAATCCGCGCCAGGGCGGGAAGAAAAGAATACGGACGTCATTACCGGGAGCTCAGCGCAGCGCAGAAACCGGCCGCCCCGCCCATCGGGGTGGCGATCCGGCATCGCCCGCCTTCGACCATCCGGCAGGAAATCATCATCCTCGGCGATGCCGGCCAGCGGGTGCTAACGGCGGGTGAGATTCTCTGCCTGGCCGGCATGAGCGCCGGCCTCCGTGTAACCCAGAAAAACGATTACCACATTACGGTGCTGCGGGGGCCGTCCATCAGTGAGATCGTTCTGTCACCCGATGATATCGACTATACAGGGATTGTCCGGCCCGGGGTCGTTATCGCCATCGGCCAGGAAGGGGTGAATGCGCGCCGCAACCTGTTCGCCGGTCTGGATGCCGAGAGCCTTGTCGTGAAAGCACCGGGCATCCAGCTGCCGCCGCATCCGGGAACGGACATTCCAGCGGATTTTTCCAAACACGGCGTCAAACGCGAGGACTGGGCGCTCGCTTCACTGTGGGTCATGGCCCGGCTTGAAAAGGCAATTCATGCGGAAATGCTGCGCTCGGCGCTTTCGACACGTTTCCACGGCGAGGCTTTGGAATCGGCGCTCGCATTGGGTGGACCGGATTTTTGGGCATAGACCCGCAATTCCCGCTCAGGTGGTCAATGCCTGGATCCGCATCATGAAGTCGCCGATATCCCGGCCGTATTCCGGCGATCCCTCCACCGATAGATAGCCTTTGCGCACGGCCTCCACCATATTGACATCGTTCAGAATAATGGGCAGGGCGCCCTTGATCCCGTTGAATTTCATGTGCACGAACGGATGGCGCCGGGAATAGAAACCCCGTCCGGATTTTGATTTCCCTGCCTTTACGCGCAAATAGGCGGCGATATCCGGCTCGCCGTCCACGGACATCTGGTAAATCCGTTCGGGTTGCTTGGCGGTCCATTTGGCCATTTCCGGGTCGCCGCCCTTGTTATACTGGCTGAGGGCCGTGGTGATCATGTAAACGGTCAGCTTGACTTTCATGCGCTGCTTGAAGGGATCCTTGGGCCGCGCGTTGGGCATGAGGACCTTCAGGTAGAGGAGCAGGGCGAAGACCTTGATCAACAGACCGATTTTCCAAAGCCCCTTGATGACCGGGATCACCGGTTTGCCGGCCAACATGGCGTTCAGTTTGGCGACGCTGCCGAAGGCGAAGGTGATGTCCGGTTTGGGGCTTACTCCCTGGACGATTTCCAGTTCGCCGTTCTGAAACCGCAGAAAAGCGCCGACATCGCCGGCCGGGTCTTTGGCAATGAACTGGACGTCGGCCGTAACCCCTTCAAATTTCCGTTTCATGGCCGGATCGTCGGACAGGACCACCTTCATCACCGGAAACAGGGCCCGCAGAAAGATCCGGGCGCTCATCAACTCAGTCGGAGTAGCCATATCACACCTCATCTTCCCAGTCGTCGTCTTCTTCAAAGTCCTTGCCCATGACTTCCCGCACCTTCTTG
Organism: Thermodesulfobacteriota bacterium; assembly: GCA_049320885.1. GTDB lineage: Bacteria > Desulfobacterota > Desulfobacteria > Desulfobacterales > SURF-7 > DYJD01. Next base: position 228,103 of record JBMORA010000009.1, read on the forward strand.
ATGATGCCGTCGGTATCGAATTGATAATGGCTGTACAGATCCTCGGGATAGCCGACGATGCAGAAGCAATCGGGGATGCCCACCTTTTCGAAGGCGCAGCCTTTTCCAGAGGCGGCGATGATGTCGGCCACGGCGCTGCCGAGTCCGCCCTGGATGTTGTGATCCTCGAAGGTGATGATCCGCCGGGTTTCCCGGATGGCTTCCTGAATCGCCTGCTCGTCAATGGGTTTGATGGTGTGCATGTTGAGCACCCGGACGCTCAGGCCGTCATTCTGTTTCAGAAATTTGGCGGCTTCGAGCGCCTGCAGGACGGTGACCCCGCAGCAGATCAGGGTGATATCCGTGCCCGGATGCATCAGCACGGCCTTGCCGATCTGGAAACCATAGTCATCGGTTTCATAGCAGCGCGGTTCGAATCCCCGTCCGATGCGGATATATACCGGGCCCGGGTAATCGACGCAGGCCTTGACCGCATTGGCGGTTTCCACCCCGTCGGCCGGCGCGATCACGGTCATGTTGGCCAAAGCCCGCATGACAGCCAGATCCTCGGTGCAGTGGTGGGTGGTTCCGGCGGCGCCGAAGGAAGTGCCGGCATGGGTGGCGATGATTTTTACATTCAGGTTTTGATAGCAGATGTCGGTACGCACCTGCTCGGCGGCTCGCAGGGTGGTGAACACCGCCATGGTGGAAACGAAGGGCAACAGGCCGGATTTGGCCAGCCCGGCGGCCATGCCGAAGAGATTCTGTTCGGCGATGCCGACATTGAAAAAGCGTTCCGGAAATTTGTCCGCAAATTTTCCGATTTTGGTGGATTTGGCCAGATCCGCGGACAGCCCCACGATTTTGGGATACTTCTCTCCCAGCACACAAAGAACCTCGCCATAGATGTCCGCCTGGGTCATGGTGTTGGCGTCATATACATTCCAGGTTAAACCTTCGGTCATATACCCCCCTTTGTGGAATTACGAATTACGAATCGGGAATTACGAATGATGGATGGAAGTCGTTTCAGCCGTACATGCGGTCCACGGACTGCTTGGCTTTCTCCCGGGTTTCCGTATCCAGGCCGCCGTAATGCCACTTGACTTCGTTTTCCATGAACTCGACGCCTTTGCCTTTGACCGTGTGGGCGATGATCACCACCGGCGCGGAAGTTTCCGAAAGGGCGTAGTCGATGGCGCCGCAAAGTTCCCGGTAATCGTGACCGTTGACTTCCTGGACGATGAAGCCGAAGGCTTTCCATTTATCGGCGAAGGGTTCCAGGCCCATGATCTGCTCGGTGGTACCGTCGATCATCAGTTTGTTGCGGTCCACGAAGGTCAGGAGATTGGTCAGTTTATAGTGACGGATGGCCATGGCCGCCTCCCAGTTGGTGCCCTCGTTGCACTCCCCGTCGCCGAGAATGCAATAGGTCCGCCAGTTTTTTTTCTGCACCCGGGCGCCCAGGGCCAGCCCGGCGGCGATGGGCAGACCGTGGCCCAGGGAGCCGGTGGAAACGTCGACTCCCTTGACCTTCAGACAATCCAGATGCATGCCGAAGGGGGATTTGAACTTGTTGAATTCCTGCAGCTGGTCGAAGTCGAAATAGCCCTTGCGGGCCAGAAGCGGTGCGTACCCGACCCCGCCGTGCCCCTTGCTGAGTACCATGCGGTCGCGGTCTTCCCAGGCCGGATTGTCGGGTTTGACGTTCAGATACTTGTAATAGAGTGTCACCAATATCTCCACCATGCTCATGGCGCCGCCGATATGGGCGCCGCCGGCCCAGTAAGTGATATCGATGATGTCTTTCCGCATCTGGCGTGCGACGGCCGATAGCCGGGTGATGTCCTGATCGGTGATGGGCATATGTTCCTCCTGTTGAACCGGTTGTTCGTGGGTTCGCGGCGCCGATCCGGAGCGCCGTGTTTTTCGGTTAATGGCCGTATTTTTTTTCAATCGCCTGAAAGGCTTCAGCCGCGATGGACAAGGTTTGCTCGATATCCGCGTCCGTATGGGCCGTGGACACGAACCAGTTGTGATGCGGGGTGAAATAGGCCCCGCGCTTGGTGCATTCCGCGCACCATTCCTGATGCAACATCAGGCTTTCGTCATCGGTGATCCGCAGATACGGCATGGCCGGCGCGCCTGTTATTTTCAGGTTGTAGCCGTGCGCGGCGGCGGCGGCCACCAGACCGCTGCACAGCTTTTTGCCGATGTCGCGCATTTTTTCCGGGCCGTTGACGGACTGGAGTTCCTTCAGTGTCGCCAGGGCCGCGGCCATGGGCTGGGACTGGAACCAGTAACTGCCGGTGTAAAAAACCCGGGCGGCGATACCCTTCAGCGACTCCCTGCCCATGAGGGCCGACAGGGGATAGCCGTTGGCGATGGCCTTGCAGAAACAGACCAGGTCGGGCTGAAAGCCGAAATAATGGTGGGAGCCTTGCATGTCCATCCGGAAACCGTGGCGGATGTCGTCGCTGATGAGAAGGATGCCGTTTTGACGGCATACGGTTTCCATCCGCGGCCAATACCCATCCACCGGCAGGGCGTTGTCCGCAAAGGCGGGCACGTGGTAGGGTGTGGCGATGAAGGCGGCGATTTCCCCGGGATGCTCCTGGATGGCGCGTTCAAATGCCGCGGTGTCGTTCCAGGGAATCCGGATGATATTGGTCCAGTCTTCGTCAATCAGGCCGTGGTGGCCGGGGGCCTGCATCCAGGGGGCTACCCCGTGATAGCCGCCGTCGATCATGACGATTTTTTTTCGGGCGGTTGCGTCCCTGGCCACCATGATGGCGTAATTGGTCACGTCGCCGCCGTTTTTGGCGAAAAAAGCCCAGTCCATGCCACTCACCAGGTTGACCAGATGCTCGGCCAGCTCCACCATGACCGGAGAGGCGCCGGTGGTGCAGTTGCCCGCCGCTACCTGCCCGGCGGCGGCGGCGTCCACCACCGGATGGTTATATCCCAGCACCATGGGGCCGTAAGCGCACATGTAATCGATGAATTCGTTGCCGTCCACGTCCCAGAAGCGGGCCCCGGAGGCTTTGGCGGTATAGAAAGGGTAATCCGTGGCCGGAATCAAGGGTGCCGGGCTGAAATGACCGTAAATGCCGCCGGGGATCACCCTGGCGGCGCGTTTGAACCATTCCTGTGATTTGGGGTATTGATAGGTTTGCATATCCAGGGTCCTTCCGGGAAAAATTTCCATGTCACTCGCTTGAAAGCCGAAATGGGCCTCCGATGTCAGGACAAATACAGGGGGATCCGGTCCAGCACCAGACTCATGGCGTCCAGCATGGGGGTCTGGCCTTTGATTACCACATCGCCCGCGGCAATGGCGCTGAACGCATCCATCTTTCCGTTCAAAAAGGCGTTGGCCACCTGTACGTTCCGCATGAACATGCAGGCCATGGGCTTGTCGACATCCCCGCGTCCCGCCTCGATGGCACCGTTGTTAAAAAACACATGAACCGCCGGCCCTTCCGGCAGGATTTTCATCAAAATTGGGCCGTTGCGCATGTGACCCACCGCCAGCCGGGCGATGGGATCCAGCTTCGCCAGCTCTGGCACGGCAAAGACGGCCGTGTTCATGGTCAGGCGGGTATTCATGGTCAGATAGAATTCATCCGCCAGCAATTTTTCCGTGGGCTTGAGAAAATGTTCCAGCCGGGCCGTGAGCGTGGCGAAATCTTTAGCGAGAAACGGCAGCTTGGTGAAGCCCTTCAGCGGAATGGGGTTCCCCTTGCCCGCCATCATGCGGTTCAGATGGGCCGGGGAGAGGAAGAACAGTTTTACCGTTGGAGCGGGAATGATTCCACGACCCACGCGGCAGCCGCCGTTTTCAAAGACAATGTGCGCCTGCGGTCCGTTCCAGACGCTGAACTGGATGGATATGCGCCAACTGGCCGTAAAGGCTTTCATTTCCGGATCCCAGGCAACCACATCCTCGAGGTTCTGCAGGACCGCGTATAAATTCAGGTTGGATTTGATCAATTCGGCCGTCATGTGAAAATGCCCCCTTGCAAAGCGGTTTCGCCCGGAGTATAGTAGGCATGTGAGTGAGTGCTTGCTCACTATTACCCAGGCCGGGGTGAAAAAGTCAAGGGAAAAGATCCCCAACCCGTTTCACCCCTGTATTTCGGTTACGTTGCGGATCTCAGGATGAAAGATATGACCCGGGAAAAAACCCAGTTCCAGAACGGCGGCTACACCGTTAAAAAGCATTACACGGAAACATTTGAAAAGATCGCTGAGGATAAGCGCGCCACCATTTTGCGGGTCGCGGCCGCCGAATTCGCCGCCAACGGCTTCAGGACCGCCAATATCAATGTGATTGCCCGCAAGGCGGGCATCAGTATCGGCTCCATGTATAAATATTTTACGTCGAAGGAAAATCTGTTTCTGACGATCATCGATCACGGCTACCAGGTGCTGGCCGACGTACTGGCGGAGGTGGATTTGAATGCCGGCGACATCTTCGATAAAATCGAGCGGCTGCTGCGGGCGGCCCAGCAATATTCCCGAAAATACCCGGAGCTGAACCAGATCTACGTGGATATCGCCTCCGAAGGGTTGTCGCATCTGTCGGTGATGCTTTCGCGAAAGATGGAGTCCATTTCCGCCGCGTTTTACCGGAGCATGCTTTCCCTGTCCAAGCAGAAGGGGCTGGTGGATGCGGCAGCGGATGATTTCGTCACCGCCTTTTGTCTGGATAACCTGATCCTGATGCTGCAATACTCGTATACAACGGATTATTATCGGGAGCGGATGAAAATATTCGCCGGTGAGGATGCCCTGGAAGACGATGAACGGATCATCCGGGGCATGATGCGGTTCATCCGCGGTGCGCTGGCGCCCCGTTCCTGACTGGGCAGCGTCGTTCCCCATCGTAACGTCAATATAAGGAGGACTTGTCATGAAAATCGGAGTGCCGAATGAGATCAAGATCAGGGAAAGACGTGTGGCGCTGACGCCTGCCGGTGCGTTTGCCCTCGCGGAAAAAGGCCATGAGGTGTTTGTGGAACGGAGTGCCGGCATCGGCTCCGGAATCATGGATGACGACTACAAACGCATGGGTGCGAGCATCCTGAATACCGCGGACGAAGTCTGGGGGGCGGCGGACATGATCATCAAGGTGAAGGAACCCATCGATCCGGAGTTCGACCGCATGAAACCCGGCCAGATATTGTTCACCTATCTCCATCTGGCGGCGGACGAGGCCCTGACCAGAAAACTGCTGGAACGCGACATCATCGGGATTGCCTATGAAACCATTCAGCTGAGTGACGGCAGTCTGCCCCTGTTGACCCCCATGAGCGAGGTCGCCGGCCGCCTGGCGGTGCAGGTGGGCTGTAATTGTCTGGAAACACGCAACGGCGGCAAGGGGCTGCTGTTGTCCGGCGTTCCGGGCGTGGGGCCTGCCAAGGTAACCATCCTGGGAGGCGGCATCGCCGGAGTCAACGCGGCTCAGCTGGCCATGGGCATGGGCGCCTATGTGACCATTCTGGATATCAACCTGAACCGGCTGCGCCAGCTGGACCATTTGTTTCATTCCCATGTGGTCACCCTCATGTCCAATCCCACCAACATCGAGGATTGCATCGCTCAATCCGATTTGGTGATCGGCACGGTGTTGATTCCAGGCGCCCGGGCTCCCAAGCTGATAAAAAGGAGCTATCTGCAGAAGATGGAACCGGGTTCGGCCCTGGTGGATGTGGCCATCGATCAGGGCGGCTGCGCCGAAACCAGCCGGCCCACCACCCACGATGACCCGATGTTCATTGTCGACAGCATCGTGCATTACTGCGTAACCAACATGCCCGGCCAGGTGCCCCGCACCTCCACCTTCGCCCTGACCAACGCCACCCTGCCCTATGCGTTGGCACTGGCCAATAAGGGGCTCAAAAAAGCCCTGCATTCCGACCCGGCCCTGGCCAAGGGACTGAACGTCTACAGGGGCAAGCTCACCCGGAAGGAAGTGTCGGAGGCGGTGAATATCCCGTTTGAGGAAGTAAAATTGTAATGGTGCGAAGCGAAAAGCCTAAAGCGGAAAGCAGCCCGGATGAAGAGATTGCTCGAATGGAACAGGCCGGTTTCAATCCGGGAAAGCATGGCTTCGATCAGATACCGATTCTTGCCGTCGGCCGCGGATGGATGGTGGCGGATAAACCCGCGGGTATGAGCATTCATAACGCGCCGGGAGAAGACCTTTGTTCGCTGGTTTCGGAAAAGGTTCGACAGCGGCCGGATATCGGCGAGCTGTTTGGCATCGACCCGCCGAACACAGGCTTCGGAGCGGATATCCATCCGGTTCACCGCCTGGACAGGGAAACCAGCGGTGTGGTGCTGCTTGCCGCTGATCGGGAGATTTTTCGTTTTTTTTCAAAACAGTTTACTAGTCGAACCGTGATAAAAACATACGTTGCACTGGTGCACGGCCGTCTGGAGATGCCCGGAGGGGCGGATTCATGGGGAATTTGGGAATGGCCCCTTTCAAAAACAGCCGCGGGTCGCAGCAGGCCCCAGGGGGTCGGCCGCCGCCACCCCAGCAGTACCAGATATCGCGTTCTTGGCCACAGCGAGCATTATACCATGGTGTCACTGGAACTGCTCACCGGGCGCACCCACCAGATCCGGCGGCATGCAAAACTAGCAGGCCACCCGGTTGTCGGGGATGTGCGCTACGGCTCGGACCGGGCGGTGAATTTTCTCCGAAAGCAGCGAGGATTCGACCGGCTGGCCCTGCATGCCCGGGCGCTTTCCATACAGCTTCCGGGCAAAGATGATCAAACCACCATAGAGACAAGGACAATTCCGAATCAGATGCGGATATTATTTGAAGAAGATTGGATTGGAAGGGAAGAGGCAACGAAGGAACAGCAGTAGTCCGTGATTTTCTTCACTTTCAGCCCGAATGCTGATTTCGCCGGGACTTCAAAGGACTCGCCGCCTTGAATCGTTTTCCATTCCACCTGTCCCGGCAGCAGCACATCCAGTTCTCCGGACATGATTTCCATGATTTCCCTGGCGTCGGTAGTAAATTCATATTCTCCCGGAAGCATGATCCCAAGGGTCTTTCGGGAACCGTCCGGGAAAATAACGGAACGGCTGGCGACATTCCCATTAAAGTAGATATTGGCTTTCTTGACAACCGTGACGCCTTTAAATTCAGTCATGAGCTTCCTTCTAACCCGTCCTCCGATGACAACTGGTTGATTTTCTCCAAACAATTCCACAGTTCCAGTATTTCCGGCAGCAATTGCCATTCTTTCGGCATCGTCGCGTGGCGTTCGCCATTGTTGATGAAGCGGTAGAAATGGACCGTACAGGCCCGATATTCCAGCCGGCCTTCCGCCCAGCGAGTATAATTCCCCGGGAAGATACCGGCCACTTTCCATCCCATTTGCTTAAACCAGATATATTGGGTGATGTTGTGCCAGGTTTCGCAGAAAACCGTGACATATTCGGCGCCGCTTTCCTTCAGCCAGTTATACATCAGGGCCATTTCGGACCAGATGCGAACCGACATCCTGCCTTTCCGGAAATCCGGATGGATAGCGACGAAACTCATTTCAATATGGAGATTTTTGTCCCACTTCGTCAGGATGGTGGCAAAGACGAGGCAATGTAGTCCCAAATCCTCCCCGACGATCATGATATGATCCTTTTCTGTAGCGTCTTTTTCCCAATTTTCCGGCAGCGCGAATCTGGATGGATATTCTTCTGGAAACAGGATCCATTCGTGGACCGATCCATACACTTCCGGATACGAAGCCCGCCATAATTCAGCCGCTGCGTCAATGTCGCCGCGGGTCAATAACCGAAACCGGAAAGACTTGTCGGCAATGTCCACGTGACCGATATTCGGCCAAATAACTTTTTTGTCGGTGATTTCCCGCAACTCGCAAGACTTCCCCATTTCACGATAGGCGCTGTATTTTCCCATATCCAGTCTGTTCACTTGCGGTTTCCTTTTCCAAGGTTTTTAAAACCGTAAAAAGTCTTCAGTAGTAGCGCGGCGGATAGTAGGCCCCCCATTTGCTGCCGATGATTTTTTTATCGCAGGAGAGCTGCCGGTCCAGGCTTTCCAGATCCGTATAGGGGCCGCTCATGGAGTTGATTCCAGTGTAGCTGGAAACAAGCAGGTAGCTGCCGTCATCCTGGATGACCCCAGCTCCGGTGTGAAGCCCGTCCCAGGGATCCTCATCCCATTTAACGCTGCGCATAAAGGTTTTGTAACCGGCTCGTCCCAGCATGTACTGCGTGAAATAGGCCGCATCCGTGCATTGGGCGGTTTTGGCAAAAAAGGTGAAATAGACGCCGCTGGAAGGCGTTTTACGGAAAAGAAAATATTTATTGATGTAATAACTGACGAGTTCTGGAGAATTCAGCCGGTCGGCGACCGTATGGAATTGCTTCCAGCGGGATTGCCGGATCGCTTTTTCTATGATATTCCAGTCATGGGTGTCAAACAACTCCTTGTTTTTCAGAAAATCATCCATGATATGACTTTGCAACTGTCGATCCGTGCTTCGTTTTATGCGTGACGCATACTCGGTTTTTCCCGCATCGGGGGGCATCCGTTGGATTATGTCATGGATGACGGAACTGATGATCAATCCGGGTTCCCCATTCCAGGCGGCGTCCAGGATTTTTGTCAAGGAATAGGCCGGATCGTTTTTTGAAAAGCCGGTGTCAGACGATCCGGCAGAGGGTACGGGGAGGTTCCGGGGAAGGCAGCGACCGTTCGGTTCAACGGTTTTACTTACATTCAGACCGAGCAGCTTGCCGGAGGCCTCCAGTTTTTCATCCTGAAGCAGCCAAAAAAAGGCCTGCAGTGGCGAACAATACTCCCGAAAGGCAGGCAGGCCGACTGTCTGCATTTGATCGAGCATATGATCGAACCGGTCAGGGGATAGCTGATACATACGGAACAGATTGTCGAGCGCCTGACGCGTGGCATCCGATTCGAGATTCCGGAGCTCTGGGAGTTTGGCCAGTTCCTCCGCCAGGAGATGGTTCGATCGGTCTATCTGCATCAGGTTGTCGGCAATGGAATGCATGCGGTTCCGTTTTTGAATTTTTGAAATTGATGCGAAAATTGACGGGAAAAAGTCTCCGCTGACTTCGTTGCCTTGATATAGACGCATATCGTCAAAAATACAATATGTGAAATGGTTCCGTCAATGCGGAGCACGGGTTAAGCGCAGAAAGACTTCCTCAAGATCGCCCGTTTCGTTTCCGGCGGTTTGCCTCAGCTCGTCCACCGTGCCGCCGGCGATGAGCCGGCCGCGGTGGATGATACCGATGCGGTGGCAGATGTCTTCGGCGATTTTCAGGGTGTGGGTGGACATGAAAATGGTCTTTCCCGCCGCAGCCAGTTCGCGGAACAACTCCCGCACCATTTTGATGCCCTCGGGATCGAGCCCCACCAGGGGCTCGTCCACCACAATGAGATCGGGATCGTGCAGCAGGGCCGCGGCCATGATCAGGCGCTGTTTCATGCCGTGGGAATAGGATTCAATCAGTTCGTCGGCCCAGTCCAGGAGGGCGAACATTTGCAGATGAGTCTCGGCCCGGACGTGAAATTCGTCCTCCGGAACTCCGTAGAGGTCGGCGATGAAGCGCAGGAATTCCATGCCGGTCAGTTTTTCATACAGAAACGGACGATCCGGGATGAAACCGATGCGCTGTTTGGCGGCCACCGGGTCACGGGCCATGTTGAATCCGGCGATGACGACGTCGCCCTGGGTGGGCGCGATGAGACCGCCGATCATTTTGATGGTGGTGGTCTTGCCGGCGCCGTTGGGTCCGATGAAACCAAATATTTCACCCCGGGGAACCATCAGATTCAGCCGGTCCACGGCGGTAAAGCCGCCGAATTTGCGTGTTAGATTTTTCAATTCGATCATGCCGGGGCACCTCCTTCCCTAACGGCAGCAGGCTATCGCGCCGAGGGTTCTAATCCATGGCCTCCACGCGGATCGTCACCCGGCCGAGCAGGGAAATCAGCACGGCCTGGAGATTCTGCTCACCCGTGGCGAAACGCAGATGAGTTACATCCGCCGGGAATTGCCCGAACAGCGGATCCACCGTAATCCAGCGTCCGACATACACCCCATTCCAGGCATGGTAATAAAATCGGTCGTTCAAATACACCAGGCCGGCTTCCACCCGCGCCGGGATACCGGCGGCCCTGGCCAGGGCCGCGAACAACACGGCGTGCTCGTTGCAATCCCCCACGCGGTTTTCAAGTGTTGCCAGGGCGTCCGGTATAGACAAGGCCGGTCTTTTCTCCACATGTTGCCTGATCCAGGAAACGATCTTGCTGATGCGGATCAAAACCGCGTCCTCCGGAGACACGATTTCCCCGATCAATTTCCGGAAACGCGGATGATCCGACTGAATGAACAGCGAAGGGGAAAGAAGGGCACGTGCTTCTTCCGGCAGTGCTTCCTCCGGCAGCCGGTCGGGAATATCCCCGAGAAATTCCTTGCGGATCTGGAGCAGACCGTTTGAATAGCTTTGCCGCCCATCCCCCAGGGTCTGGCCTTCCAGGTGAACGCCGCCGATACGGACGGAGAGGGTTTCAAGTCCCGCCGGGGCCTCGATATGGACATTGGAGGGTACCGCGGCCGCCAGGGTCAGATCCCGGCCGCCTTCCCGGGGTATGTCGGACAAGGCGTCCTCCCGGCTGGTGTTTTCGAGGCGCAACCCCAAAAGGCCTTCTTCCCTCAGCACGTTTCCTTGGGCGTCGATCCAGGCGGTCTGGTTCGTTTCCCGGTATTGGAGGATCAGTTTCCGGGCGGTCACGATTTGACCGCGGTGGGAAATGGTTTCTTCCGCCGCCACCTGAACCACCACCGGCTGCATAGCCATGGCGGTGGGGTCGAAAATGGAAAACCGGAGATGTTCACCTTCCCGGAGATTCCTGGCGGCAAGCCCGGGAATCAAGACTGCCGAGAGAGACGGTCGTTCCTGGATGGGGATGTCGACGGTGCGGCCGGGGTTGCCCGAATCCGTTGTGATGCGGATGGCCTGATCAACGATCCTGCCGGTCGCACTGAAACGGAAAGCGCCGGAGGCGATTCGAAAATCAAAGGCATCCAGGGTCATATCCGGCAACAGGCGGGCCGAGGTGCCCATTTCCAGATCCTGGGTCAGGCCCATGGTGTTGAGGCGCAGGAAGACGTTCTCCCGAAGGGAATAGCCGGTCTCCGTACGCTGAAACACCGAATGGGAATAGCCGATCCGGCGGTCGTTCTGGTACACGTTCATCCAGGTTTCTTTTTGGGCGGCATCGCCGGCAAGCGGGGCGTGGAGTGTCGAATCCGGCCGGTTTTCAAAAACACCCAGCCGCCACGCCAGCATCGCCAGAAAAACAAGCCCGAAAAAGACCCCGGCAATCAGGATATGTCTGAAGGACCGATCGGCCATGGTTCCCCTGTCGCATACACGGTGTTGGAGGCTCCTATACGATCCGTTTGAACAGTTTTTCAAGAGACGGAAGCGACCATCGAATCCAGATGGGACGGCCGTGGGGGCAGTGGGATGGATTTCCGCATTGTTCCAACTGCCGGATCAAGTGATCCATCTCCTTTTCACTCAGCCGCTGATGGGCCCGCAGCGCGCCGTGGCAGGCCATCAGGATGCGGCATTCATCCATGACAGCCTCCATTCCCCGGGAAAAACCCACATCCGCCACCCGGTCGATCATGGCAAGAATGAGGGGGCGCATTTCCCGGTCCGCGATCAGGGCCGGGGCGGACTTGACGGCGAAGGACCGGCCGCCGAACGGATCGATGGCCAGACCGTTTTGCTGCAAATCCGGCAGGAGCTGCTCCAGAATGGCCGCCTCCTTGTATCCCAGGTCGATGATTTCCGGCATGAGCAGCCGCTGAACAGCCGGCCGGGCGCTTTCGGCTCCGGCCTTCAACTGTTCGAAGAGGATCCGTTCATGGGCCGCATGCTGGTCCACCAGAATCACTCCCTCATCGGATTCGCAGATAATGTAGGTGTTGTGGGCCTGGCCGATCACGCGAAAGGAAACGGATTCCGGTTTTTCCCACAGGGTTTGCTGCGGTTTGACTGGAGCGGGTTCCCGCCGGGATGGATTTAATGCCGGTGAAGGTTCGGGAAATTCGATACCGTTCCGGCCACCCCCATAGGATGGCAAGCGTTCGGAAACGGCTGGAGGACTGGAATCCGCGGCAGTACAATGCGGAAAACCTTCGGGTTTCCCCGCCGGCAACGGGAATGCATTTTCGGCCCCGGTCCGGCAATCATGAACCGAAGCGGGTGAGGGGAAGCGCTTTCCGGATTCAACCGACCCGGGGACCGGAGAGGGCTGCCGCTGCCAAGGCGGCCTGGCGGCCCTGGCCCAGACATCCGTCACCGCCTGTTTCAGCAGATCATAGACGGTCTGGTATCCAGAGAACCGCACTTCGTGTTTGGTGGGATGCACATTGACATCGAGCTGGTCGAAGGGTACCTCGATGAAGATCACGGCCACGGGGAAACGGCCTTTCATCAGTCGGCCGCGATACCCTTCAAACAGGGCATGCTGGAGCCCGCGGTCGCGGATATAGCGGCCGTTGACATATACATATGTTTTTTGGGAGGAACTGCGGGTGAGTTCCGGAGAGGAAATCCAGCCCCTGACGGCGGCCGACGGCGTCTCGGCCCGGATGGCGTGGAGGTCATGACGGAGGTCATGCCCCAATACCGAAAGGACCCGTTCCAGGGGATCGGCGCTCAAGGGCCAGCTTTTCAACGGTCTTTCGTTGTGGATCAGACGAAAATGGATCCCGGGACATCCCAGGGCAATGGCGGCCACGGTTTCCGCCAGATGACCCATCTCCGTCTGGCCGGACTTGAGAAATTTCCGTCGGGCGGGTGTATTGTAAAACAGGTGACGAACGGAAATCATGGTTCCCACCGGAGCGCCCACGGCGGTGACCTGTTTGATCCGGCCGCCTTCCACTTGAACGGCGGTGCCGGTTTCGGAGGCGGCGTCCCGGGTGATCATCTCAAGCCGCGAAACCGCCGCAATGCTGGGGAGGGCTTCGCCGCGGAATCCCAGCGTGCTGATGCGGAACAGATCCTGGTCGGTGCGGATTTTACTGGTGGCGTAGCGTTCCAGGGAAAGCAGGGCTTCGTCCCGGGACATGCCGACGCCGTTGTCCGCCACCCGGATCAGGGAGCGACCGCCGTTTTCGATCTCGACGATGATTTTGGCGCTCTCCGCATCGATGGCGTTTTCGATCAGCTCCTTGGCTACCGAAGCCGGACGTTCCACGACTTCGCCCGCGGCGATCTTGTTGGTCAGGATTTCAGGGAGTATCTGTATTTTCGGCACGGCGTCCGATCATCCCATGAAGTTGGCAACCCCGGGGTCAGCAGTCCCGGTTACTGGTTTTTTTCCTGTAGCAGGCGCATCAAGGTCTCGGCTTCGGCCGGGGACAGGTCGAATTTCAGGCAGGCCTCTCCCACCAGTTCGCTGATTTTTCTGCCCGGCGCGTCCTGACGCATTTCGGAAATCCATTTCACCGCTTTGCGGATATCTTCTCCCTCGGGTATGATATTCATGACAACTCCTTTTCAGCCCCTGGTTCAAGCCGTCCCCGGTTCATGGGGCGGTTACAACTTCGGCCGTTTTTTGTGGAAATCCGTCGCTTGTTCAAAATGATAAGCAGCCTTCAGCAAGGTCCCTTCATCAAAATGCCGGCCCATGAACTGCAAACCGATGGGCAGGCCCTCCTGGGAAAAACCGCAGGGCACGGACAGGCCGGGGATGCCGGCCAGGTTGGCGGATATGGTAAATATGTCGGAAAGATACATTGTGAGTGGATCGTCGGTCTTTTCGCCGATGGCGAATGCCGGTGTCGGCGCCACCGGCGACAACAGCAGGTCACAGCTTTCAAAGGCCTTGCGGAAATCCTCCATGATAAGGGTCCGGACTTGGGAGGCCTTGCCGTAATAAGCATCGTAATATCCGGCGGAGAGGGCATAGGTGCCGATAATAATCCGCCGTTGGACTTCCGGCCCGAAACCCGTTGACTTGGTGCGGCGGTACATGCGGATCAGGTCGTCGGCTTCCCGGCTGCGGAATCCGTACCGCACGCCGTCGTAACGGGCGAGATTGGAACTGGCCTCGCAGGGTGCGATGACATAATACACCGCCACGGCATAACGGGTATGGGGCAGGGAAACCTCGACACATTCGGCGCCCAACTCCGTCATGGTTGCGACGGCCCGGTCGATGGCGGCCGCCACATCCGCATCCAGTCCCCGGGAGGGTCGATATTCCGCGGGGATGCCGATTTTCAGACCTTTCAGGCTTCCGCCCAGAAAAGCGGCATAGTCCGGAACGCTTTCCGGCACGGACGTGGAGTCCTGGGGATCGTATCCGCTGATGACATTCATCAGCAGGGCGCAGTCCCGTGTATCCTTGGTCAGGGGACCGATCTGGTCCAGGGAGGAGGCAAAAGCCACCAGACCGAAACGGGAGACCCGGCCGTAGGTCGGTTTCATGCCCACGACGCCGCAGTGGGAGGCGGGCTGCCGGATGGAGCCCCCGGTGTCCGAGCCCAGTGATCCGAGACACATGTCCGCCGCCACGGCAGCGGCTGAACCGCCGGAGGAGCCACCGGGAATCCGCTTTGGATTCCATGGATTTCGCGTCAGCTTGAAGCCGGAGTTCTCCGTGGAGGAACCCATGGCGAATTCATCCATATTGTTTTTCCCCACAAGGACGGCGCCGGCGGATTTCAGCTTCCGGATGACCGTGGCGTCATACGGCGGAACGAAATTTTCCAGGATGCGGGAGGCGCAGGTGGTGCGCAACCCCTTGGTGCAGATCAGATCCTTGACGGACAAGGGGATGCCGGTAAGCGGTCCGCCCTGTCCGGCGGCCAGATCCTTGTCGGCCTGCTGCGCCTGTTGCAGGGCCTCCTCGGCGCAAACGGTCAGGAAGGCGCCGATTCCGGCTTCCACCGCCTCAATCCTTTCCAGCACGGCCCGGGTCAATTCCACGGCGGAAATATCGCGTTTCCGCAGCATTTCATGGGCCTGGTGGATGGTCAATGCATGCAGTTTCATAACTCTCCTTATCCGACGACTTTGGGCACCACAAAAGCACCTTCTTCCTGTTCCGGTGCATTGGCAAGGGCCGTTTCCCGGTCCAGATGGTCCCGAACCACGTCATCCCGGAAAGCGTTGGTAAAGGGGATCGCGTGGGATGTACCCGCGATTCCGCCGGTATCGACCTCATTCAGTGTCGCTACATATTCCAGAATGTTTCCGATCTGATCGGCGAATTTTTCCAGCATTTCATCGGCGATGTCCAGTCTTGCCAGGTCCGCGACATGCCGGACTTCCTCCATTTTGATTTTCATATGTTCCTCCGGGAGCAACACCATGGGCCGCCCATGCGGCTATCGGTTTATCAGCAACGCGCCGGGAAATTCCCTGCGGATGGCCGCCAGCTTGCCGACAGCTTCCTCGCGGTTGCTGAAGCCTCTGATCCGCACGCGATACCAGTTTTCCTTTTTGGCATTCTGACCGGCGACGATGAAAGCCGGGTACCCGCTTTTTTTCAACCGCAATACCAACTGGTCGGCAGAGGCCGAATCCCGCGTGGCGGCCACCTGAATAACCTGATTGAAGGTTTCCGGATTGTCAAGGACAGATTTTTTCAGTGAATCGGCAACCGGCTTTTTCTCAACCGGCAGGGTTTTCGGTTTCGGCTTTATGTCTTTAGCCGCTGTTTTCACTGGTTTTTCTTCTTTTGTCGGCACGACGGGAGCGGCCGCCGTCTCCGGAGGTTTCGGCGGAGATTTGGGTTGGGAGGGAGCCGGGGGAGGAGGCAGGCTTACCGATGGGTCGATTTTTTCCTCTTTCAGTACATCGTAGAAATCGACAGCCGGCCTTTCGGCAAGGGCCTCCGCATCTTCCCGGATGCTTTCCCGTTCCTTTTCCAATACCTGGGATTTCAGGGCGAGCAATTCTTTTTGCAGCCGGTCCATGTCGAAATGCACCGGAGCCGTTCCACGACCCACCAGGACACCCAGGACAAAGGTCCAGGCGGAAATGAACAGCACGGCCGCCGCCCATCCCGCCGCCCGTTTCCGGCTGAGCTGCAGAAACGGCTCGTCCTCATCCGGTTGATTTGTTGCTTTGCCGCACGATTGCTTCATGTCCAGCGTTACATTTTTTCCGGTGCGGAAACACCCAACAGCGTCAAACCGTTCCGGATCATTTTTTGAACCGCCAGAACCAGACTGAGCCTGCCGTTTGTCAGCTCCGCATCCTCGGTCAGCACCTTGTGTTTGTTGTAATAGGCATGAAATGCCGCAGCGAGCTCCATCAGATAATAGGTGATCCGGTGGGGCTCCAGCAATTCGGCCGCCGTTCGGACGACCTCGGGATAATAGCCCAGCTGTTTGATCAAATCAATCTCTTCGGCCGCTTCCAGTCTGGCCAGCGCCGACGGATTCCATTCCACCGGCTGGATATGGTTTTCCTCGCGGGCCTTGCGGATGATGCTGGCGATCCTGGCGTGGACATACTGCACATAATAGACCGGATTTTCGTTGGTTTTTTTCTTCGCCAACGCCAGATCGAAATCCAGCGGACTTTCATAATGCCGGGTCAGAAAAATGAAGCGGGCCGCATCGCGCCCCACTTCCTGGACGACTTCCTGCAGGGTGACGAATTCTCCCGAACGGGTGGACATGGCCACCGGCATCCCGTCGCGCTGCAGATTGACCAGGTGGACCAGAATAACATGAAACTGGTCTTTCCGTCTGCCGGAAGCCTCCACGGCGGC
The DNA here is from genome assembly GCA_049320885.1 of Thermodesulfobacteriota bacterium. Lineage (GTDB taxonomy): Bacteria > Desulfobacterota > Desulfobacteria > Desulfobacterales > SURF-7 > DYJD01. The sequence continues at coordinate 244,910 of JBMORA010000009.1, forward strand.
GGTGACGCGCTTGATATATCCGTGATGGTCGGCTCCCCAGACATCAATGACCCGTTCGAATCCGCGCTCATACTTGTTTTGATGATAAGCGATATCCGAAGCGAAATAGGTCGTCAAACCGTTTTCCCGGACAACCACGCGGTCCTTCTCATCGCCGTATGCGGTGGTCCGGAACCATTTGGCGCCGTCTTTTCCATAGACCACGCCGCGGGATTCCATATCCTGAAGCACGGCCTGCACCGTCCCGTTATCGTACAAGGACTGCTCGCTGAACCACTGGTCAAAGGTGACGCCGAAATCGGTCAGATCCGTCCGGATCCCTTTCAGGATGCTGTCCGCCGCGAACCGGGCGCAATAATCCACCGCGGCTCCGGTTTCCATCCGGAGCAATTCCGCCCCTTTTTCCTCCCGGACCTGAGCCGCCAGTTCCCGGATATAGGCCCCCTGATAGCAATCCGCCGGAAAATCCACCTTTTCCCCCAGAAGCTCCCGGCAGCGCAGGAAAACCGACAGGCCCAGGGTCCGGATCTGGCGTCCGGAATCGTTGATGTAATACTCCCGCTGGACATTGTAGCCGCAAAAGGAAAGAATATTGGCCACCGAATCGCCCACGGCCGCGCCGCGACCATGCCCCACATGGAGGGGGCCGGTGGGATTGGCGCTAACGAATTCCACTTGAATGTTTCTGCCCGCCCCGATATTCGCGCGTCCGAACTGAATGTCGGCCCGCAGCATTTCCAGCAGCAGGGCATGCCAGGCCGCCGGGCGGATGAAAAAATTGATGAACCCCGGGCCGGCGATTTCCGTTTTGGCGATGATCCCGGTTTCATCCGGAAGATGGGCCAGCAGGATTTCGGCGATTTTGCGGGGAGGCATTTTCTGGGATGCGGCCATCTGCATTGCCAGATTGGTGGCGTAATCTCCATGGGCCGCGGATTTCGGCAACTCCACGGTGACTTCCGGGACAGCGGCGGACGGCAGCTGACCGCTTTTATGGGCGGCCCCGGCCGCCGCATGGATCATCTTTCGTAGTTTCTCTTTCATCTTCGCCATAATTCCAGGATAATGAATTCAACCTCCAGCCCTCACCGCACCCCAAAGGCATCCGTCGCGTATGGACCGGAATTCCAGCCGGGCTTTATCGAAGGCGCTTGTTGAAAAGCGCCTTCCGCTACACGGATGGTGTCATGTCGGTATGGCAGGGCTTTCCGGATTGGTATGGATCGTGATGGACGAAACGCGGCGTTGGTTTATTTCTCCTCATCCTCTGCCAGCAATGCATCGTCGTCGTCCGCCACGCGCAGGGCCGAGGGAGGAGAGGCGATGGATTTGATGTCGCTTTCCTCCAGGAAATTTTCATCCTCGATTTCGTCTTCCAGCAGGTCATCGATTTCAACGGATGTATCCAGTTCATCCAGGAGGGGTTCCCTTTCGATCCGGATTTTGGAAAGGAACTCACTGTCATCAAAGGACATTTCCACCGGTTCCTTGCCCCCGGACTGCAGAAATGTCCGGACGGCTTCCGCCAGCCGGACGGCGCAATTGCGGGCGGGATAAAAACTGGGTGTTCTGATGGCGGCCAGAAGGGCGATATCGTCGTTCTGGGCGGCTTCGATCTTGGACCGGTCAAACACTTCCTCAAAAACCAGTGTCATCATGCCCTTGTCGAGTTCCGCCGATTCCTTGATGCGGAGCTCGTTTTCATTTTCGCCGTTTAAAATTAAATAATTATGTCTCATTTGGTATCTCCTCGGGCAATCATGCCGAAATATAATGCGCGCCTATTATAGGAGCTTTTCCTGTTTTTGCAATAATAAAGCAACAAAGCCGCCGATGATGCAACTTGCCGCTGATAAATCCCAAAAAAATCTTGCCTATGGCGTGTTCAAAAAACTGAAAGGCCCTATTTCAATTGCAGGCAATTCCCCCTGGGGCCGGCTCAAGAAACTATTGACCTTGAGCAATCGGAATGCTATCAACAAAAGTCCATGTGAGGAGGGATGGCCGAGTGGTTGAAGGCGGCGGTCTTGAAAACCGTTGAGTGTCAAAGCTCCGTGGGTTCGAATCCTACTCCCTCCGCCAGACTTTGCGGAGAGATGGCCGAGTCGGCTGAAGGCGCTCGCCTGCTAAGCGAGTGTGTGGTGTAAAGCTGCACCGAGGGTTCGAATCCCTCTCTCTCCGCCATATCGATACATCCGGCCCGGCTCGTTGAGTCGGGCCTTTGTTTTTGGGCGGTAGGCGCTCAGATGGAAGCGATCTCTTCCATGACGGTGATCTCCGGGTTGCCGTCCAGGATCCCCAGTATCCGGGTCATGAAGGACTGGAAGTGCGGCGCTGTTGAATGAGCGTCCAGGGCGGCCTTGTCCTTGTAACGCTCCATGACCACCAGGGTGTTGGGCGTTTTCCTGGCCCGATTCAAGGTATAGCCGAGGGTGCCTTCCTCCCGGGCCACGTTTTGGATCAGTTCCCTGAAAAGTCCGATGGCCTCCTCCACCTTGCCTTCCTGTATCGGTAACTTCGCAATCAGTCCGAGCATAACTATTTCTCCTTATGATAGTGTCCGAATGTGGCGACCCTTGCCCTGTGCCGGGGCACTGTATCAAGATCCATGGGGCTTGTAAACACGATAGCAGGGCTTTACCGCGGTAAAGATTCCTGATATCCATACATTCTGATTGCTTGGCGCCGGGCCTTGCGGGATCTGTCAAATAACAAGGGCAACCAAGAATGGGGGAGAACGCCATGAAAGTCGACCGAACCGTCACCACCCGAATCGATCCGGAGCGTTGCACCGGATGCGGTCTGTGCATCGAGGTTTGTCCGGAAGAGACCATCAGCCTGCGGAACAAGAAGGCCGTCATTACCGGTGCTTCATCCCTGAATTGCGGACACTGCGCTGCGGTTTGTCCCACCGGCGCCATATCGGTCGCCGGCATCGATCCGTCACTGACAAGTTTTAGCTCTTTTTCGTTGCAGGAGAAGTGGCTGCCCCACGGCCGGCCGGATACAGCCGACCTGGTCCACCTGATGCTCTCCCGGCGTTCCTGCCGGAATTTCAGATCCGATGCGGTCGCTCGTGATTTGTTGGAAGACCTCGTGAAAATAGGAGTTACCGCTCCTTCCGGCTCCAACTGTCAGCCGTGGACCTTCACGATTCTGCCGGACCGGGATTCCGTGGATGCCCTGGGAAGGAGAACCGCGCAGTTTTTTCGCAAGCTGAACCGGATGGCGGAAAAGAGCTGGCTGCGTGCCGCCCTGAGGGTTATGGGCAAACCGGAACTGGAAGAGTATTATCAGGCCTATTTCGAGAGCGTTCAGGAAGGTCTGGTGAAATACGACACTGGAAAAAAGGATTTGTTGTTTCACGGCGCCCCGGCCGCCATCATCGTGGGCGCCAGCCAGGATGCCAGCTGTCCCGCGGAAGACGCCCTGCTGGCCACCCAAAATATTTTGCTGGGTGCCCATAGCCTGGGGCTTGGAACCTGTTTGATCGGCTTTGTGGTCGCGGCCATGAAGGCGGACAAGGGGATCGGCCGCTTTCTGGGGCTGCCCCGGGATGAAAAGGCCTACGCGGTGATCGCCGTGGGGTATCCTGCCGAAACATACCAACGTGTCGCCGGCCGGAAAAAGGCGCGCATCCGTTTTGTCCGTTTACCGGCCGCCTGAATATCCGGCCATCCATCGAAAGGCGGAGGTCAATACAATCTTTCGTCGGCCTGGACATCTCCGAACCAGCGCTCAAAGGTCGTATTGTAAAGGGTCCAGGTTAAAAAATTGGAGATTCCCCACTGGACCGAAAAGGCCTGCTCCGGGCAGCCATTCAAACACCGGTAACACCGGATGCAGGTAGCGGCGATTTCCGGTTTGGGATTGAGGCGGATGCTTTTCGTCGGACACTCGTTGACGCACCATGCACAGCTGTTGCAGCGATCTCCGGCTTTGGGCATGGGCATGAGGAACCGCATCAGCGGCTCCTTCAGAATTGCGCCCATGAAATGGTACAGACCCAACCCATGCCGGAATGCTTCCGGGCGGCTATCCTTCATGGGCCCCGATGAATCCGATGCCAGATGGTTCAACAGGGCCGTGGCAAATCGCCGGGCCTGTTCCAGATCGGATCGATCGGGGCGGCCCGGAAAACGGCCCACGAGACAAGGAATGGGATAATAACAGGTCCCCCGACATAAAAACCCCCCTGCAACTCTGGCGCCTTTGGTTTTCAAGGGGCCGGCCAGATCCCACAACACCCGGCCGGGAGCGCCGCCGGAAGTCGAGAAAACAAAGGCCTTCTTGCCTTCCAGGGAAGGCAGGCCGCGGAGAAATTCCCGCACCGGCGTCGGCGCCTGGCTTTCAAAACAGGGGGCGCCCACGCCGACAAGATCAGCCGCGGCAACATCGGCATGGGTGGCCTTCTTGAACGCGATGGTTTTCACGGCATGCCCGGCCTCCTGGCAGACACCGGCGATGGCCTTTGCCACCTTGCGGGTGTTTCCTGTCTGGGAGAAGCAGACGATATGGATTTTCACGGCATCGCTCCTTTCCGTTTTTCAGCCGGCTATCCGAGGTGGTTGGCGATGGCCAAAGGCGAGGGGACATCGCCGATGGTTTTCCCATAGTGAGCCCAGGCGATGGTCTTTTCCCGGGAAACCACAAAAACCGCCGGAAGCTGGGTCTCCCGGCCTTCAAATTTTCCATGGCGAAACCCGCGCGCGGTTGCCTTGACGGCAGCCACAAGACCGGCCGGATGAAGGTATTTGAAGATTCCGCCGGTTTCGACCCCATACAGCCGGAAGAGTTCTCCCGTCGGGTCGCAGACGATGGTGAAGGGCCAGTCTTCCGGGTTGGCGTGGATGGCGAGGGTGGCCGGCGGACTCTGCAGGAATACCAAAACCTCGGCCTGCTTGCGGTTGAACAGGCCGATCTCCCGCTTCAAATCGGCCATCTCCATCCGGCAGACCGGGCAGCCGAAATATCGCAGAAAAACCAGCACCGCGGTTTTCCCGGCTGTGGCGGAATAGAAGTTCCGGCTGATGTCCCACGGGGTCTCGAAACGGAAGTCCTCGGCTTTGTCGCCCGGTTTGAGCATCGGTGCCATCTGGGTAACGCCTCCTCTTAATATTTCTTTTTTATCCGATTGGTTATCTCTCTATGACAAAAAATGGACGCTGTCAAGGCCGCGGCGCTTCCTCCTGTTCCAGGAACACCAGCGACCGGATTTGGGTATTCCACAGAAACAGTTTCCGTCCATCCGGCAACCGGCCGCTGAACCCGCAGGGTTTGCATCCCAGGAGTTTCACCACTTCGCCGTTCCTCATGACCAGGGTTTGCACCATGGGTCGGCCCATTTCCGAGACCGGGTCCCTGGCTTCAAAGCCGTGATCGAGCCGTCGGATTTCCTCGAAGGGCAGCAACTTGTATTCCTCCCTGGTGAAAACCCTTCCTAAGATATTCGTCCGGGGGGTTACCCGGTAGGAGCCGGAATAGAAATAGATCTGGTGAAGGTCGAACTCCCGGCCCCGGGTATCGGTCAGACGTCCGCGAAACCCCTGCTCTTCGGCGGCTGCGCCAAAAGCCGCAGCGACAACCGGATAATCGTCCTTTCCGGATTTGGAGGCCCGGGGGCTGATGCGGGTCTCACCGATTTCCAGCCAGAGAGGGAAGTCCCGGATTTGAAGCCATTCTTCCACATCGGCGATTTGAAGGGTCGGATGAGGGAAGTAGGTGTCCAGGGACAGCTCATAGGTTCCGGGTTCCAGCTTTCTCATCAGGTCCGGATTGAATTCCTCCCAGCAGCCTTTCATTCCGCCGCCGATCAGGCCCGGTACATCATCCGGCGGATCGAGAAATCGTTCGTCATCCACAACGTGCAGGGTGATGATGCCGTACAGCATTTCCGGCAACAACAGATTCGGAAACCAGGCGCCAACGCCCGCTTTGGTGTTGAAGCCCCATTGGAAGCGGGACAGGTCGATGTTGTTTGTAAAATAGTCGGGAGAATGATTCCCGGTGAAGCGGAATCCGTCGCGGTTCCGGTCGGTATAGGCCATGCCGCCCTTCAGGCCGGGAAAGTCGCCGTATATTTTCCAGGTCCAGTCATTGATACCGAAGGTGTTGAACACCCATTTGAGCCGGAACGGAATGGTCAGTTGGACCGGCGTATAGGTGAGGCGCTCATAGTATTCATTGATGGAAAAAATCGAGGGCGAGGAAAGGTTGAACAGAATGCGGAAATGGTTTTCCACGCGGCGCAGCACGCGTACCGGTCCGTCCTTCCAGCCGATGACCAGGGATTTGAAATCCTCCTCGGTTTTATGGATGTGAATGAGATGGAAGAACGCATCCACCGACAGGCGGACCTTGATCCGGTCGAAAAAATCCCGGCCGTTGCCGCCCGCGGATTCCGGATAGACAATGTCCATGTAGAAAGGAGCGCCCTTCCGGTATTTGAGGCGGTAATAAGCGCTCCGGACGATTTCTTTTTCCGGAAGGTATTCCACATAATCGGTCGGGGACATCGGCGGGGCGTTTTCCGGAAAATGAATGAGGTAGATCCAGCCTTTCCGGGAGGCATCCCTGGGATCGCTGACGATGATTTCCATCCCCCTGTCGCCCAGTGTTTCCCAGGCAGTCGGAAGCACTTGCCCGCCCGCATCCTTGGCCATCAATACCATCTCGTCGTTGTAATCAAAGCGGCCCTTGTCAACATCCCGCCCGGACGCTTTGCCGTTTGTCAAAATGAACTCTCCCTCCGGGTCCCGCTCATCAATTTGAAAGGGGATGACCTTGAACCGATTTCCGTCGTGGGCGAACAGCCGCAGGTTTTCAATCCGGGTGCCATGGAATTGGGGCAGCAGATCGCCGGGCACCACCAGCGGATCATATCGGCGGGCCAGGGTTGTGGGGACGAGAAGGATTTCCGGATGACCGCCCGGTCCCGGATCAGAGAGACTTTCCAGAACCATCCCGGGCTCTCCCGCCCCAACCGGCGTGATGATGAGTGTCATCATCCAGATCACGGCAGGAAACAAAAGTCTTGTCCGGAAAGCTCCCATGACTTTGTGATAACACAAAAAACGGAAGATACAAGAATAAAGATTCAAGCGACATCGGGATGGAGTAATCAGTAAAAACCGCTTCCCCAATCGCACGGTATACGACGGGAGGGTGGGGTCCGGTTGGAAAAAAGCGGTCGCAAAAGCAACGGCCAAGGCGATGGGGGATATCCGCCTTCCTGTGAATTATGAATCCGGAAACACCATGCGCAGCAATTGTTCGCGGCTGATCATGCCCTTGAAGCATCCATTCTGATCCAGCACCGGCAGGCGCTTGATTCCCTTGGCCGTCATGAGGTGAATCGCCTCGTCGAGAACGGTTTCTTCCAAAACTGTCAGGAGATTCCTCTGCATCACCTCGCCGGCTGACTTTTTAAGCAGATTTCCGCCCGGGCCCCTGTCCGGACGGGACTGACCCCTGCGGTGCGTCAAGGCGGCGATATACTCCCAAACGCCCCTGGGGTGACGGTCGAAAACGGCCAGCAGATCCCGGTCCGAGATCATTCCCAGAAACCGTCCGGCTTTGTCCACCACCGCCACCCGCTGAATCCGGTCGGCATCGATGAGTCGGATCACCTCCAGCACGGGCGTTTCTGGTAATACGCTGCGGGTTTCCCGGTGCATGATGTCGGACACGAACCGCGGATCGTCGGTGGCGACATTTCTCTGCCGCAAGGCCTGGCGGTTGGGAAAATCCCTGGAGATGGCCTGAAAAATATCGATCCGCGACAGCATCCCGGCCAACCGTCCTTCTCCATCCGTCACCGGCATGCGTTTCACCTGGTGCCGGATCATGGCGCGGACGGCGTCCGTTGCCAGGGAATCGGCACTGATGGTGACCACCGGGTGGGACATGATTTCCTCGGCGCATTTTCCGGCAAGTTCCGCCAGCAATCTATCCATTGCCGATCGATCCGCTGTCGGCATCAGGCCGACCCGCAGGGGCAGGTTCGCCCGGTAGATCAAATCCGTCTGGGTGATGATGCCCGCCGGCCGGTTCTGCTCATCCACCACCGGAACACCACGAAAGTCGGCATTGCACAGCAGTCGCGCCGTGTCGCTAACCGGGGTTTTTCTCGATACGGCTTTTGGGGCGGGTGTCATGATATCCCGGACACGCAGGTGGCTGGGAATCAGGGACGGACGGATCCGGTAGCGATGGATGGTGATTTCCCGGCTGGTGACGATTCCCTCGCCGACCATGGCTTCCATTTCCGGCAAGACCCGCGCCAGTTCAGAGGACGGCAGCAGGATTTCGACTTTTATGGGCATATTATAAGACAATTCCAGGATATTGCGCGTGGCCCGGTCCCCGTTTTCATAACAGGCGTCGGTCCCTTTCAAAACCATGCAGCGGGCTCCGATTTTCAGATCCCGGGTATAATCCACCAGGGCCTCGGCCAGGGATTTGCGGCCGGAACGCGCACTTTCGCTGATAAAGATTTCAATCATGCTGTATGGAAAAGTCATGGAATCTATCCGTTCGCAAGGAGTCGTTTCACCACCCACATGCCTGCCAGAACAGAAGCAAAGCCGAAAACATTGCTTGCCAGGATGTTCATGCCCGCTGTCAGCGGGTCGCCGCCGCGAAAGGCTTGAATGGATTCCAGGGCGTAGGTTGAAAATGTCGTCAGCGCCCCCACAAACCCGGTCATGAAGAACAGGCGCGCCGATGGACCGAAAAACGGGGTGCGATCGGCCATGGCGAATGCCGCACCGATGAAAAAACAGCCGATCAGGTTGGCGGCCAGGGTCCCCAGCGGGAAGCGGCCGTTATAAACAGCCGCGGCGGCCCATGAAAGTCCGAACCGGCAGACGGCGCCGAGGCATCCTCCCGCCATGACCAGCAGAATTGATTTCATCACTCTTTCTCAGGACCGCCTGTTCATCAGTTCTTCAATTTCATCCGGCTCGATGGGAATATTCCGGGTAAGGTCCACCGGACCTGTTGCGGTCAACAGGATATCGTTTTCAAGCCGGATTCCAAATCCTTCTTCACGGATGTAGATGCCCGGTTCGCAAGTCAGCACCATGCCGGCCGAAAGCGGCTGATTCCGGTCCCCGTTGTCGTGGACATCAAGCCCCAGATGATGGGAAACCCCATGCATGAAGTATTTCCGGTACAGGGGGTCATCCTTGGATTGCCGCTTTACCTCACCGCGCTGCAACAAGCCCAGGCGGACAAGTTCTCCCTCCATATATTCCCCCACCTGTCGCTGATACTGGTCCAGGGTGATTCCGGGATGAAGTTCCTGAATCGCCGCCCGCTGGATGCGCAAGACGGATTCATACACATCGCGCTGCCGGGGAGTGAAACGACCGTCCACCGGGATTGTCCGGGTGACATCGGCGGCGTAATTGGCGTATTCCGCACCCGTGTCGATCAGCACCAGATCGCCTTCCCGGCACTGATGATGATTTTTGACGTAATGCAATACGCAGGAATTGGCTCCGGATGCGACAATCGGCTCGAAGGCCGGCCCCCGCGAGCGATTGCGGATATATTCATGGACGATTTCCGCCTCGATTTCAAATTCCCATACACCCGGACGGATAAAGCCGAACAACCGCCGAAAACCCTTTTCCGTAATCCCGCAGGCCCGGGAGATCAGGGATATTTCCATCTCGGATTTGATGATCCGAAGATCGCGCATCAACGGCGCCAGACGCTGGTAATGGTGCAGGGGGAAGGACCGTTGGCACCAGTCGATGAAGCGTCTGTCACGACTTTCCACAGCGGTGTCGGCCCGCAGATGTTCGTTGGTGTTGAGATAGATATGATCGGAGGCGATCAGCAGCGGCCGCAGGATTTTTTCAAACATGCCCGTCCAGTAAACCGTCCGGACCCCGGATACCGTCCGGGCCTCTTCCTGGGAGTATTTTTCGCCCTCCCAAAGCGCAATTTCCGCGTTGGTTTCCGGAATGAACAACATCTCCCGGTGCTTTTCCTCCACCGCGTCCGGGCAGATCACCAGGATACAGTCGGCCTGGTCGATGCCGCACAAATAGAAGAAATCCGTCTGCTGAATGAACGGGCGGGTACCGTCCCCGCTGGTGGGGGATACATCACTGGCATGCAGAATGGCGATGGCTTTCGATTTGAGACCACGAGCCAGGCGGCTGCGGTTGGTGATGAAAAGCGTCGGATCGACAGGTGCGTATCGCATGATGGTTATGGCAGCAGTTCCTGGACGGCGGCAATCAAATCCTTTTGGGCGATGGGTTTGGCGAATGTACGGACTGCGCCCAGTTTTTGGGCCAGGCTCAGATAATCCGTCGGTTTGTTTCGTCCCCCCCCGGACATGGCGATGATTTTGATGCCAGGACACGCCCGTTTCATTTCAATGATGGTTTCCAGGCCTTCTTTTTCCGGCATGATGATATCGGTGATGATCAGGTCGGCCGGGTCGTTCCGCTGAAGCGCCAGGGCTGCTTTTCCGTCCGGGGCGTCCGATACCCTGAGACCGATGCGTTCAAGCATCTGGCGGAGCATGGAGCGGATCTGGGGTTCGTCGTCAATGATCAGGACATGCGGCATAGGGAGCCTGCCTTTCGGATATGGAGTCGGATACGACTGGGACACTGGAAAAAGTATACCAGAGCCGAATGAAAAAGGTCAAACTGAATCCTCCCGCTGTTAACGGCCGGATTGCTTCTGAAGCATGCGTTCCAGGGCCGACCGGTGATCCTCACTGGAATGGCACAGGGCCTGGAAGGCGGCGGACTGTTCCAGAAGATGCGGCAGTGCCATGTACTGCCCCATGTATAAAAGCCGTTTCGACAGACGAAGCGCCGCCGCCGGTTTGTCGGTGATTTTTGCCGCCAATGCCTGGGCGCTCTGGAGCAGGACATGGTGATCGACCACCTGGTTTACCAGACCGATGGCAAGGGCTTTTTCGGCCTCGATCACCTCGCCGGTGAACGTCAGCTCGCAGGCATTGGCCATCCCGACGACCCGGGGCAGGAAATACGCGCCGCCATCGCCAGGTATCAGGCCCACCTGCAGAAAAGTCTCCCCGAATTTTGCCCGGACCGAGGCGATGCGCATATCGCACATCAACGCCAGATCGCATCCCGCCCCGATGGCCGGTCCGTTGACCGCCGCGATGGTGGGCACCTCCACTCCGTGAAGCGCCAGGGGTATGCGCTGGATATTGCGGCGGTAGTTCTCCATGATTTGCAGGGGTGAACCGGCGAACATCCCCGATTTCGAATACATGTCCTTGATATTGCCGCCGGCGGAAAAAGCCGGGTCGGCGCCGGTGATGATCAGCACCTTGATGTGCATGTCGGCATTGACCAGACGGCAGGCGCCTTCCACTTCACCGATGATGTCGGCGCCGGTGATCGTGTTCCGGATTTCCGGCAGGTTGAGGGTGAGGGTGGCGACGTGACCGCTGATATGAAACAGAATGGTCTTGAAATCCATACGCATTCCTCCCAGGTTGGCGCCTTGTTGATTGTGATCCGATGCGTTACGAGGGCATCACATCCGGCTTGAAATCCAATGTGGCGAAATGATCCGCCAGGGTTTCCTCCCGCCGGATCAGCTCGATGTTCCCGTCGGCCCGCAGCAGCAGTTCCTTGGGTCTCAGCCGTCCGTTGTAATTGAATCCCATGGCGTGACCATGGGCCCCGGTGTCGTGAATCAGCAGCAGGTCTCCCGGGGAAATTTTCGGCAGGCATCTCTGGATGGCGAATTTGTCGTTGTTCTCGCAGAGCGCGCCGACCACATCCACCGGCTCCTTTGCCGGTGCGCCGTTCTTCCCGTGAATGCTGATTTCATGATAGGCGCCGTAAATGGCGGGCCTCATCAGCGCCGACATGCAGGCATCCACGCCGATATATCGCCGGTAGGTGTTTTTTTCGTTGATGACCGTTGTGACCAGAACGCCGTGAGGACCGGTCATATAGCGCCCGCTTTCGACGTATAGCGCCGGGGCATAACCGTTTTTCCGGCCGAACGCGTCAAAGCAGGCGGCGGTTTCCCGGCCAAGGGCGGAAATGTCCAGGGGGTTTTGGTCCGGGGTGTAAGGGATGCCGAACCCCCCGCCGATATTGACGAAATCAAATCGAATCCCCAGGGCCGCCGTTATGGACTCGGCCAAATCCAGGATCATGGTGACGGTATCGATCATGTACCGGTAATTCAATTCGTTGGAGACCAGCATGGTATGAAGCCCGAAGCGTGCGGCGCCGCGATCCCGGGCCTTCCGGTAGGCCGCTATCATCTGATCGTGATGCAGTCCGTACTTTGCCTCCACCGGATTGCCGATGATGTGGTTGCCGCTGCGCCGGGGACCCGGATTGTAACGGAAGCAGATCAATTCCGGCATTTCCGGTAATTTTTCCAGCAGGGTGATGTCATCGAGATTGATGACGGCGCCGCCGTCTTTCAAGGCATATTCGAACTCCTCCCTGCTGGTGTTGTTGGAGGTGAACATGATGTCCGCCGCCACAGCTCCTGCCTGTCGGCTGAGGGCGATTTCGGCTATGGAACTGCAATCGAATCCGAACCCCAGCTCCTTCATGATGCGGAGGATGCGAGGATTCGGCAGGGCCTTGACCGCATAGTATTCCCGGAAGCCGGGGATGGCGCTGAAAGCCGCGTTCAAATTCCTTCCGGTGGCGCGGATGCCGATTTCGTCATATATATGAAAAGGGGTCCCGAAATGGGCGGCCGCCTTTTTTACAACAGGGTCCAGGCGGTTCAAAAAATCGTTGCTCATGGGCATAAGGTCATATCTCCTTCCGGAATCAAAAAAAACGCTTACCCCTCATCCGGCTGGAGTGTCGCCGGATCGATGGAATGCAGCGGGATTTTGGCCGTTTCTTTTTGGGTGGACAACACGATATGGGTTTTATGGGAACGCACCGGTGCGAGGGGCAGGATTTTTTCCCGCAGCAATCGTTCCAGTTCCCGGTGATCCGCCGTGCGCACTTTTAATAGGTACCCGTCCAGGCCGGAAAGGAAATGAACTTCCTGAACTTCCGGCAGGGCGGAAAAACAAAGTCCCCAGTCCTTCGTCCCATCGGCGGGATCTGTCCGCAACAAAACGAAGGCCACCAGGCTGCGCCGAAAAAACTCCGGATTCAGGCGGACCTCGTATCCATCGATAACGCCCTGTTTTTCGAGCTTGCGGATTCGCTCCAGGACCGCCGAGGGCGCCATGCCCACCTGTCGGGCCACCTCCACGTTGGGAATACGGGCCTGCCCCTGCAAAATATTCAGAATTTTAATGCCAATTTCGTCTATCATTCTTATAATCACCAATTTTACAGACCAATAGTCTTAAAAATGGCAAATGTCAAGAATAATTCATCGGTATCCGCCGGTGCCGGAGGATAAACCCGCCGCCGGCTGTCAGGCTCATTGGCGGGGCTGTCCGATCAGTCGACCGGCAATGGCGGTCCAGCCGTCATCGCGGAGCTGCTCCAGAACCCGGAAACCGACGCTCTCCATTTTGGCGATCACGGTTCCACCCCGCTCCTCGGCGATTCCGGAACAGATCAAAATGCCGCCATCCGATAATGCCGACCCGATGGAATCCAGCAGCGTCAGCACCACTTCCGAAAGGATGTTGGCGGCCGCCAAATGGAAGCGCCGGGGGACTTCCTGAATCAAGTCTCCGGCAGCCACCGAAAAGCGCAGCGGATCGATATGGTTCAGGGATAGATTGCCGGCGGCGATGCCCACGGCGGTTTCATCATGGTCGATGCCCAATCCACTGCGGGCGCCCAATTTGGCCGCGGCGATCATCAGGATGCCGGAGCCCGTGCCCACGTCCAGAAAATCGTCTCCCGGCCGGAGATGCCGTTCGATCAGGCGGATGCACATGGCGGTGGTGGGGTGGGTGCCGGTTCCAAAAGCCATGCCCGGATCGATTTCCAGAACAACGGCGTCGGGTTCCGGCAGGTAGTCCCGCCAGGTGGGCTTGACCACTATGCGGTCGGTGATTTTCTCCGGCCAGAAGAATTCTTTCCAGGATTCGGCCCAATCCTCCTCATCCACTTGGCGATAGTGAACCCGGGTGGAAATGCCTTCCCTGTCTGCCAGCCGTTTCAGGGAGGCCTCCAGTTCCAGCCTGCGTCCTTCAAAGGACTCATTCAGGACAAAATAACCGATCACGGCATGATGGGTCGGCCGGGGCAGGGCGTCCTCGCCCCATCCTTCCGCCGGTTCCTCGGACGGATCCTCGATCCACACTCCCTGGAGGCCGAAGCCGTCAAAGAGGTCGGCGATCAGTTCGATTGCCGGCCGGGGCTGATCACCCTCGTAAACAACCTTTGCTTCCATCCATTTCATCACATGGTCCTTTCCGGTATCTTGATGTTCAGGGATTTCCTTATCGTACCAAAATCAAGCCGTGTCAAGGGAACCGTCTTGACGCACCGACATGTCTGGATTATGAGTTGACAAAGCGAATATGCACATAAAAGGGGGACGGTTATCGAAAAGCGCATCGTCGAAGAAGCCGCGGAATTCATTCGCATGGAAGTCGGCGGCCGGCACCGGGTGGGAATTCTGACCGGCACGGGGCTCGGCGAAGTCGCCGCCGGTATGGCGGATATCCGCGCCGTGGATTATGCGGCCATTCCGCATTTCCCCACCGCCACCGTGGCAGGTCATTACGGGAAGCTCCTTAGCGGAAACCTGGCAAACAATCCGTTACTGGTCATGCAGGGCCGGTTCCATCTGTATGAAGGCTACAGTCCGCGTCAGGTCGCCTTTCCCATCCGCCTGATGAAAGCCCTGGGCATTGAAATCGCGATCATCTTGAATGCGGCGGGCGGTTTGAATCCCTGCTTTCGGGAAGGAGACATCATGCTGCTCTCCGATCATATCAATCTGACGGCCTGCAACCCGCTTACCGGTCCCAACGAGGACACCTGGGGCATTCGTTTCCCGGATATGAGCGCTGTTTATGACGGACCTCTTCGCGGCCTCGCGGATTCAGCCGGCAGGGACCATGGAATCCGATTCCGTCAAGGTGTGTATGCCGGACTGCCGGGGCCGGCATTGGAAACGCCGGCGGAAACCAGATGGCTCCGCGCCATGGGGGCGGATGCCGTGGGCTTTTCAACCATTCAGGAGGTCATCGCGGCGGTTCACGCGGGCCTGCGTGTCCTGGGGTTATCCATCATCACCAACCTGAATGACCCGGAGCACCCGGCGAGGACGACCCTGGAAAGCGTGCTCCAGGTCGCCCGGCGGTCGGCAGCCGTTCTTGCGCCGATCCTGGGTACCATTGTGGAGCGTATCCATGAACCGGCAAGCTGATCTCCTGATCCGGAACGGCCGGATTCTGACCCGGCCATCATCCGGTGATCTGATCGAAAACGGCACGATCGTCATTCGGAAAGACAAGATTGCCGCAGTGGGAAGCGCCGCGGAAACCGCGGACTGGACGGCCGCTGAAGTCATCGACGCCGGCGGCGGCATTGTCATGCCGGGCCTTGTCAACACGCATACCCATCTGCCCATGTCCCTTTTCCGGGGATTGGCGGATGATCTTCCGTTGATGACCTGGCTCAACGAGCATATTTTCCCGGCCGAGGCCTCCCGGATCAACCCCCAGACCGTGGAAATCGGCGCGCGGCTTTCCATTGCCGAAATGCTGCTGTCCGGAACAACCACCTGCTGCGATGGGTATTTCCATGAAGACATCGTGGCCGCCGTGGTTCAGGAAACCGGAATACGGGCGGTTCTGGGACATGGGGTGATCGACTATCCGGCCCCCGGTGTTCCGGACCCGCGGGAAAATGTCCGCCGGGCAATGGATTTCTGTGACGGCTGGCAGGAGATTTGCCCCGAAATCAGGCCTTCCGTTTTTTGTCATTCTCCGTATACCTGCTCGGCGGAAACTTTGCGCAAAGCCAAGGCGGCCGCCACGGAGAGAGGCCTGCTGTTTCAAATCCATGCGGCGGAAACCCGGGCCGAGGTAAAGCAGATCCGGGCGCAACACGGGATGACGCCGGTGCAATATCTCGACGGTCTGGGGCTGCTGGATCCCTTGACGCTGCTGGTGCATGCCGTCTGGCTCGATGAACGGGACATCGGGCTGATCGCCCTGCGGGGCGCTACGATTTCCCACAACCCGGAGAGCAATATGAAACTCGGCGCAGGTATCGCTCCGGTGCCGGCATTTTTGAATTCCCATATTCCGGTGGGTCTCGGCACCGATGGATGTGCCAGCAACAACGACCTGGACCTTTTCGGGGAGATGGACACAGCCGCCAAGCTGCACAAGGTCAACGGCCTTGACCCGACGCTGCTCAGCGCCCGTGAGGTGTTGACCATGGCAACCAGCGGAGGTGCCGAAGCCATCGGTCTGAACCGGGAGATCGGTTCGCTTGAAGTGGGAAAGCAGGCGGATCTGATTGTCATCGATACGCAAAAACCCCACCTGGTGCCCATGTACCATCCTGTTTCCCATCTCGTCTACGCGGCGCGGGGATCGGATGTCCGGGATGTGTTCGTCGCCGGGAAACCGCTGGTGAGAAACCGTTCCTTGCTGACCATCGATTCGGCCGATCTCTTTCGCCGGGTATCAGAGTTCGTTGTCGGACAGGATCGAGTCCGTTGACCTTCCCGCGTCTGTTTTTTTCCCAAGGGGGCGTGCGAAGGTGAACTTGGCCGGATTGACCACCATTTTTTCGGCAGCCAAGGAAATATTGCCGCCGGGAGCGGAAAACGGCAGGGAGACAACGAACATTGCGCTGCCGAAGACCAGCGCCGCCAGACCCAGCGGCCTTGCGATCAGCGTATCAGCCACCATGGAACCGGCGTCCAGGTTCGTTGCCGCTGCATGCCCGTCGGCGGCGGCGCCGAGCGACACCAGGGTTACCGCCACTATTATCTGTTTTATTTTTTTCAAGATTCGTTTGGGTAGGGTCATTTGTTTTTCCCCATTTAGAAAGGGTCCCTGTTATCCAGCCGGTTTCCCAGGGCGGCCGGTCGACCCTGAAGCATGCCTGAGTATATATAGAAGGGAAGCCGCTGCATGTCAAGCAAGGCTTCGCGGGATCAAAACCGCTTATTGACACCGATGGAATTTTACGATAGTTCATCGACGCTAGCGATGTTTTTTACAGCCATGAATTAGGGAAACCAGAATGATTATAGGGCTGGATGTCGGCGGTACCCATACGGATGTCGTGTTGCTCGATCAGGAAAGCCTGGTTAATGAAATCAAGGTGCGCACCGATTCATCGGATTTGTTCCAAAGCGTGTTGGAAGGCCTGGAACGGATAACCGCCGGCGTGGACCCGAAAAAAATTGAACGGGTGGTGCTGAGCACGACATTGACGACCAATGCCATCGTCCAGGGCGCCGTGCCGAATGTCGGGATGATTGTTTCCAGCGGTCCTGGTATCGATCCGGAATATTACCGCACCAATGAACAGTATTACCCGGTGTCCGGCTCCATCGACCATCGCGGCCGTCGTATCACGCCGGTGGATCCGGAACAGATCAAGGCGGTGGGCAGAACCCTGGCCGCCGCGGGCGTCCGTCATGTGGGTGTGATCGGTAAATTTTCCGCCCGCAATCCGAGCCATGAGCTGGAGATCCGGCGAATCCTGCGTGATCATTTCGAGCATATTTTCCTCGGACATCGTATTTCCGGCAATCTCAATTTCCCCCGGCGTATTGCTACCACCTTTCTGAATGCGGCGGTATACCCGATTCACAAGGAATTCTTCACGGCGGTCAAGCGATCCCTGGATCGCCATGGATTGAAGGTGCCCATTCATATACTCAAGGCCGACGGCGGCACCATGAGTTTCGAGTTTTCCATTGATTTTCCGGGCCAGACCATTCTTTCCGGGCCCGCGGCCAGCGTTATGGGCGCCTGCGCTTTCGCACCGGTGGATGAGGATGTCATCGTCCTGGATATCGGCGGCACCACCACCGACATGGCGGTCCTCATCGGTGGCGCGCCCCTGCTCGACCCTTTCGGCATCGAACTCTGCGGATACAAAACCCTGATTCGATCGTTGAATACGCGTTCCATCGGGGTGGGCGGCGACAGCGTCGTGCGCATTATCCGGGGGGAGCTGTGCATAGGGCCGGACCGGTGCGGCATGGCTATGGGGTATGGCGGACCGTCGCCCACACCCACCGATGCTTTGATGGTTCTCGGCATCATGCCGGATGGTGAAAGGGATCGGGCGGTTGCCGGTCTGGAACCGCTGGCCGCATCTTTGGGAATCAGTCTGGAAGAGACAGCGAATCGGATTTTCGACCTCGCCTGTCAGAAAATCCTGACGGAAGCCGTTCAAATGGTGGAACAGATCAATTCCAAACCCGTATACACCATCCATGAATTGCGGGAAGGCTATCGGGTGGATCCCAAAAAAATGATGGTCCTGGGCGGACCCGCGCCCTATTTTGCGGAACGGCTGGCCGCCAACAGCAGTTTCAGGGTCAACACGGTCCCCAAATGGAAAGTGGCCAACGCCATCGGTGCGGCGCTGGCTCGGACCACCTGCGAAGTCACCTTGTTCGCCGATACCGAGCGGGGAATTCTTACAGCCCCGGAAGAAAAATTCAAAAAGAATGTATCCAGGGATTTCTCCCGGGAACAGGCGGTTGAAAAAGCGTTTGACCTGTTGAAGGAGAAAGCCTTTGTCAGAGGGGCAAACCCCAGGGATCTCGAAATCGAATTGCTGGAGGATCTCCAGTTCAATATGGTGAGGGGGTTTGACACCACCGGGAAAAATATCCGCATCAAGGCGCAGGTCAAGCCCGGACTGATTCATGGGTACGGTGCGGTGGCGGAAAGGCTGTCGAAGAAAGAAGCCCCATAGAGGCCTGACGGGCTGCGGGTTTCTGTCCGAGGGAAGCGGATGGCAAGGAGTGCCGGAGAACGCAGATGATTAAAAGCAAAAACCGAACCGGGTTGGTGTTTTTTCCCGCTTTTGACTGGGCCATTGATCCCACCCACCCGGAACGGGAAGAACGGCTGCTCTACACCCAGGATCAGGTGTTTGAGGAAGGGATCCTGGATATTGACGGTATCATCGAATACAAGCCGGACCTGGTGACGGTCCGGGATGTCCAGAGGGCCCATTTTTGCGTGCCGGATGTATGGTCCGTCACCACCGAGTCCCATTTTATCAGCGCCGGAGGCGCCAAAACCATCGGCATGGCCGTGATGGAAAAAAAAATCGAGCGTGGATTCGCGCTGGTACGTCCCCCGGGACATCACGCCATGCGGGTGGTCCACGGTTGCAGAGGGTTTTGCAATATCAACATCGAAGCCGTCATGATTGAATACCTGCGCAAGGCTTACGGTATCCGGAGGGTTGCCATTGTGGATACGGACTGTCACCACGGTGACGGTACCCAGGATATCTACTGGCATGATCCCGACGTCTTGTTCATCTCCCTGCATCAGGACGGCCGGACCCTGTATCCCGGATCCGGATTCGTGAACGAACTCGGCGGCCCCAACGCGTTCGGCGCCACCATCAATATCCCGCTGCCCCCCTATACAGCGGAAGAAGGATTCCTGTACACCATTGAAAAGGTGGTCCTGCCGATTCTGGCGGAGTTCAAACCGGAGCTGATCGTCAACTCCGCGGGTCAGGACAACCATTACTCCGATCCCATCACCAACATGAATTTTTCCGCCCAGGGATATGCCCGCCTGACCGATCTCCTCAAGGCCGACATCGCTGTCCTGGAGGGCGGGTATGCCATCGAGGGAGCGCTGCCCTATGTGAATGCCGGCATTATTCTGGCCATGGCCGGACTCGATTACAGTCATATCCATGAACCGGATTATGATCCGGACCGCATCCGCCAGGCCCGCAGCGTCACCCAGCAGATCAAGGAAACCGGCGACAAGGTTTTGAACTACTGGCGGGAGCGGGAGAGAATCCAGGAAAGAATGCGTCCGGATGGACCCTACAGCGAACGACCCCGCAGAATTTTTTACGATACGGACGGCATCGCTGAGTCACAGACGGAAAAGGTCCGGATCTGCAAGGATTGCGGCGGGGCCTTGCGCATTCATTCCCAAACGGATAGCGGCGCCAATATCCTGGCGATTCATATTCCCCTTTATGCCTGTCGCGCCTGCCGGGAGACCGGTTATCGCTGGTATGGGGAAGCCACCGGAAATGATTACCAGATGGTGCATCTGCAAGACAGACCCAAGGATGAATATCTGATCAAATAGTCGGTAATAGCAACGGATAGAACCATATACACCTCCTTGACGCATAATCTGACCCTGCGGGCGCGAATTCTTCAAGAGATCCGCCGTTTTTTTGTCAGCCGGGATTTTCTGGAGGTCGAAACCCCTTACCGAATACCGGCGCCGGCTCCCGAGGCGCATATTGCGGCCCCGCCTTCGGGAGACTGGTTCCTGCATACCTCGCCGGAGCTTTGCATGAAGAGGCTTCTGGCCCGGGGAATCCCGCGGCTTTTTCAGCTTTGCCGATGTTTCCGGCAGAACGAACGCGGTGAGCGGCATCTTCCGGAATTTACCCTGTT
Organism: Thermodesulfobacteriota bacterium; assembly: GCA_049320885.1. GTDB lineage: Bacteria > Desulfobacterota > Desulfobacteria > Desulfobacterales > SURF-7 > DYJD01. The sequence goes on from JBMORA010000009.1 coordinate 265,466, forward strand.
GGAATGGTATGCCGCCCATATGGACTATCACGGCATGATGACGCAATGCGAGGAACTGATCCATGACATCAGCGTCCGGCTCGGTCTGGGCGGCCGCATCCGTTATCAGGGCCACGACATTGACCTGTCGCCGCCATGGCCCCGGGTAACGGTTGCCGAGGCGTTTCGCCGGTTCACCGATGTTACACCGGAACGCGCGTTGTCCGAAGGATGTTTCGATGAACTCGTCGGCTGCCGCATCGAACCAGGACTGGGCCTGGAAAAACCGGTTTTTTTATGCGAATACCCGGTCTCCCAGGCGGCTCTTGCAAGGGTCTGCCCCGAAAACCCGGCGGTGGCCGAGCGTTTCGAGTTGTATATCGGCGGTTTGGAGCTTTGCAATGCATTCACCGAACTGACGGAGCCGCTGGAGCAACGCCGAAGATTTGAAATCCAGCTTCGTCAAATGCAGACCGAAGGCTGCCGGGTGTATCCCATGCCGGAAAAATTTCTGAAGGATTTATCCCATATGCCCCCGGCCGCCGGCAATGCCCTGGGCATCGACCGTCTCGTCATGCTGTTCGCGGATACGTCCCGGATCGATGATGTGGTGGCCTTTACCCCGGAAACATTATAAACCGATTCATACGGAAAGGATGGCCATGGACCGGAAAACCCGTTTCATTGACCTGAGCATATCCATCGAGGCGGATCTTCCCAGCGATCCGCCCATGATGATTCCCAAAATCGATTATCTGGATCATGAATCCGGAGCGGAACAGATGCAGCTGTTTTTCCCGGGTGTTAGAAAAGATCAATTGCCTGGAGGATTGGGCTGGGCCGTGGAATTCGTGGCCCTGACCACCCATTCGGGGACGCATCTGGATGCGCCGCATCATTATCACCCCACCATGGACAAAGGCAAACCGGCGCTCACCATTGACCAGATTCCCCTGGAATGGTGTTTCAGCGACGGAGTGGTGCTGGATTTTTCCGCCAAGGCGGACGGCGACAGGATTACGGCCGCTGATGTGGAAACCGAATTATCCCGCATCGATTATCGGCTGAAGCCGCTGGATATCGTTCTTATCCGAACGGGTGCGGACAAGGTCTGGGGAAAGGCGGAGTATCTGACCAAGGGCGCCGGCATGACCCGCGAGTCGACGCTTTTTTTGTTGAACCATGGGGTGAAGGTGGTGGGAACGGATGCCTGGTCCTGGGATCGTCCGCTGCCCTTCCTGTCCCAGGAATTCCAGGCAACCGGCGATCCCGCGGTGATCTGGGAGGCGCATTTCGCCGGCATTGAAAAAGGGTATTGCCATATGGAAAAAATGGCGAACCTGGACAAAATTCCGCGGCCGCATGGATTCAAGGTGTCCTGTTTCCCGGTGCGCATTAAATCGGCCTCGGCCGCATGGGTGCGGGCCGTGGCCATGGTGGCGGAGGAACTGTAACAAGATCACCACAAGCTGTTTGCATTTTCCCGGGAAACATACTATGGCCTTCATGTAGTCCGATGGTGATGTTTTCAGGCCGGTCCCCGCGCCGCAAAACCAATTAACCCACTGTTTGTCTGGAAGGAGTCCGATGATGAAACCGAATCCGGTCGCTTTGGTAGCAGCGATAATGGTGTGCTTTTCCCTCTGTCCGGAGGGCCTTGCCAAGGAAAACGCGAAGACGGTCATCAAGATCGCCACCCTGGCTCCCAAAGGCTCCATGTCGGCCAACATGTTGGATGAACTAAACACCAGGATCATGGAGCAGACCAATCGGGAGGTGGCTTTTAAAATTTACTACGGAGGCGTGCAGGGGGATGCGCAGGATGTGTTGCGAAAAATCAAGTTCAAGCAGTTGCATGGGGCCATGCTGGCTTCCTACGGGTTGGGGCAGATCGCTTCGGACATCCGCGTGACGGGCCTGCCGTATATATTCAGAAATTACCAGGAAGTCCGGTATGTGCGGGAGAAATTGAAGGATCACATGGACAATTCGATGAAAGCCAACGGTTTTGTGGCCCTCGGATGGTATGACATCGGCTTTGTCTACAGTTTTTCCAAAGTGCCGATCACTTCCGTGGAAGTCGCCCGCCAGCAGAAATTCTGGGCCCCGGAAGGCGATCCCTTGGCGCAAAAGGTTTACGAGGTCATCGGGATCACGCCGGTCTCCCTCTCCATTACGGATGTGATGACATCGCTTTCAACGCGCCTGATCGATGCCGCCAGCGCACCGCCGCTGGCGGCGGTGGCTTTCCGCTGGTACACGAAATTCAAGTACATGACGGAATATCCTTCCACCAACGTACTGGGCGCCCTGGTGGTCGACAAGGAAATTTTCAATAAAATTTCCCCGGAAAGTCAGGAGAAAATGCTGGCGCTCAGCCAGGAATATTGCCTGAAAATCCAGGAAGGACACCAGAAGGAAAACGAAAAAAGCATTCAGCTGTTAAAAAAATCAGGTATCTCCATCGTCAGAAATCAGGATGACGCGGGCTATCAGAAATTCATCGACGATACGGCCAACCGGACAATGGAAGCCTTGACGGGGCAATTGTTCTCAAAAGAACTTCTCGATCGCATGCTTGCTTATCTGAAGGAATATCGCGACCTGCACCCGGAAAGCGCCGTGGAGAAGATCGAATAACCAAGAGGTATGACCATGAAACGCATAAGCCTGATCGTTTTGCTCGTCTTTTTGTGCCTGGCCGCTGTCCAGCGGCCGGCCTTTGCGGCGGAAGAAGGCGGCGTGACCATCAAACTCGCCACCCTGCTGCCCAAAGACTCCGGGGGCGTCTTTGAAAAATTCCGCAAGGAGGTCGCCCATCGAACGGGCAACCAGGTTCGTATTAAAATCTATTACGGCGGGGTCCAGGGGGATGAATTCGATGTTTTGCGCAAAATCCAGTACAAGCAGCTCCATGGGGGCTCTTTCACCGGCCATGGCCTGGGCAGGATCGTTCCGGCGGTGAGAATCACGGAACTCCCCTATCTGTTTAAAAACTACGGCGAGCTGTCATACGTGCGCTCCCAGCTGGAAGAAACCATGAACAGCCTTTTTTTTCAGGAAGGATACGTGGTGCTGGGCTGGTATGAGACCGGTTTCGCGTATGTTTTTTCCAAAGTCCCGATTACAAGCGTCGAAGTGGCCCGGGAACAGAAATGGTGGATGTGGGAGGGCGATCCCATGCAGCAGGCGACGTTCGACGCTATGGGCATCAGCCCGGTGTCCCTCTCCCTGACGGATGTGATGACCTCGCTGTCCACGCGGCTGATTGACGCCGCTGCCACGACCCCTTTCGGGGCCGTCGCCTTCCGCTGGTACACGCGCTTCAAGTTCATGGGGGAGTACCCCATCGCCAACGGAATCGTCGCGGTGGTCGTCACCCGCGAGGTCTGGGATAAAATTTCGGCGGACAACCGGCAGAAGATTCAGGAATTCTCAAAAGAATTGTTTGCCGGAATGGTGAAAGAGCGCAGGGCGTCAAACGATCAAAGCATTGAGGTTCTGAAGAAGGCGGGGATTTCCGTCGTCCCCTTCGATACGCAGAGCGAGGCGATGCAATTCGTCCTTTCAGCCGCCGAAAAGGCCAGGGAGAATATGGTCGGCCAGCTGTATACCCGGGAATTGCTGGATCGAACGGAATCGCTATTAGAGGAATATCGGGGCAGGAATCCCGGGAGCGATGTGGTGAAGATCCATTAGGAATGAAAGACGGGCGTCTGAAGCCACCGTTGGGATTTGTTTTTCGTCTGAGGATGACAATGAAAGCGTTTTTTTCAACAACCAGCCATGGGCCGACCGGGCGAAGAGCGGTCTGGTTTTTGGTTTTCGCCGCTCTGATCGGATGCAGTGGAAGCGATTCCGCGCCGGAGTCCGTCTCCTTCGAAAAACCGGCCGAGGTCGATAATTCAGGTTTTTACGGCAAATACAAGGTCGATCTGGAGATCGGAGCCGGCACGGAGGAGACGTTTATTGCGACCATCGGCGGCGATCCGAATTTCAAGGGCCAGGATGGTTATTTTTATATTCCCGCAGCGGAGAGCAGCGCAGCCTATACCGTAAAAGATCGGGAGGTGGCTGTCAACGTCGATGGGAACACCGTGGCGATCGAACAATCGGGAACCGGGTGGACCTACGATCTCGTGCTTGAATATTCCGCGGCAACCGGCGGGATCGTCATCAGTGGAAATGCCGATGCGGATGACCCGTTGGAGCCCAGGGGTACGATTTCCGGCAGCGCCGTGAAGGTCGAGGAAACCGCGGATTGGATCGATGGGGATTATGTCAATACACTGGGAATGACCTACATGAAAATTCCCGCCGGCGAATTCACCATGGGGAGTCCGACCGGGGAAGGGGGACGCTATGTCAATGAAACCCAGCATCCGGTTCGCCTGACGAGAAATTTTTACCTGCAGACCACCGAGGTGACCCAGGAGCAGTGGCGAACCGTGATGGGATACAGCGCCGCCGGGTTTGCGGGCTGCGGCGTTGACTGTCCGGTGGAGAGCGTTTCCTGGAATGACGCCCGGGAATTCATCGCTCAGCTCGGCACCCGCGAAGGCCGACGTTATCGGCTGCCGACGGAAGCGGAATGGGAATACGCCGCCAGGGCCAACGGTACGGAAGCTTTTCCCAACGGCGATATCTCCCATATCGGCACGGGCCGTGATCCCCGGCTGAACGTGATCGGATGGTATGCCTATAATTCGAACCGCATGACCCGGCCGGTGGGAATGAAAATGCCCAACGCCTGGGGTCTTTATGACATGCATGGAAATGTGCAGGAGTGGTGTGAGGACTGGCAGGATGAGTATCCGAACAGTTCGGCCCTCAATCCCATAGGCCCCTCGTCAGGGGTGTTGCGGATTTTGCGCGGCGGCGCCTGGAACAGTCGCAGCGCCTTCTGCCGGTCGGCCTATCGCTCCGCCGCCGAGCCGAGTGAACGCAGCGACGGCAACGGATTTCGAACGATTGTGATGTTTCCGCCTGCGGCGACCATCATAAACCCGGTAAGTGGATCGGAACATAGGTATCGGGGATCGGTTTCATTCCAGGCCAGTGCCGAGGATGCGGAGGACGGGAAGCTGTCTGGTCAAAAGCTGGTATGGCAATCCGACATGGATGGCCGAATCGGGACGGGCTCGTTCTTCCAGACCGCGGCGTTGTCGAAAGGCGTTCATACCATCACGCTGACGGTCTCCGACAGCGATGGGCAAAAAACCGTCGACACGACAACCATCACGATTTCCAGTCATCAGGATACCGTCACCAACGAATTCGGCATGGCATTCATCCTGGTGTCCCCGGGCTCATTCATGATGGGCAGTCCCCCTGATGAACCGGGGCGGAAATCGGACGAAATCAGTCACCAGGTGACTTTGACGAAGGATTATTATTTGCAGAAAACCGAAGTGACCCAGGGCCAGTGGCGGATGGTGATGGGCGCCAATCCTTCCCGGTTCTATCGATGTGGCGACGACTGCCCGGTGGAGAGCGTTTCCTGGGACGATGCCCAGGCGTTCATCGCCGCTCTCAATGGGATGACGACAGACGGCTCTGTCTACCGTCTGCCCAGCGAAGCGGAGTGGGAATATGCAGCCAGATCCGCAAGCGTCACGGCATTTGCGAACGGAAACATCACCCACATTGGATCGGGCTTCGATCAAAATCTCGATCTCATGGGGTGGTACATCTATAATTCGCAGGGGCAAATTCATCCAGTGGGTCTCAAACAGGCCAATGAATGGGGTTTTCAGGATATGCACGGCAATGTGATGGAATGGTGCCAGGACTGGATGGGTAAATATTCACCCTACTCCATAACGGATCCCGCTGGACCTTCGGCTGGCACCTTGCGTGTCATGCGCGGTGGAAATATGACGAGTGATGCATCGAACTGCCGCTCCGCCACCCGCCTATCCGCCAAACCGGAAAGACGCAGCGATACAACTGGACTTAGGCTGGTTCTTGTTCCGGCAGAATGAGTACGCCTGTGTTTACGGCGGGAGTATGACGGGCAATCGGATGGATTGGTAAACGGAAATTCTCATATCAATCGACTCGGAAGGGAGTAGCAGGATGAAACAAGATTGGACCAGCGTATTGCGCGCCATGAACCGGCAATTTATGCAGGCCGTCTGGCAAAAGGCCAAAAACCGCCGGTTGGACGAACTGGATGAAAGCGAAAAGCAGATCGCCATGATCATGCTGGATCACGCCGCGGAATTCCGCAGCCGGTTCGAACAGGCCGCGGCGGTCGAAGGAAAGACCGTCGACGAGGAGGAAATCAATCCATTCATGCATATCTGCCTCCATGCCGTGGTGGAAAATCAGCTGGCGGAAAGGGAGCCTCCCGAGGTCTATCACTTCTACCAGGCGATGATCAAAAAAAAGTGCGGCCGTCATGACGCGCTGCACTTGATCGCCAATATTCTTTTCCCCATGGTGTTCCGGGTGCTTCGATCCGGCAAGGAATTTGACCTGGAAACGTATTGCGCCATCCTCAACAAAATGAAAAATCGGAAACCGGAAAAAATTCCGGAGCTGGTGGAGGAGGAGCTTTACGAGACGGGGTATTTCGACGATCTGGAACTGGAGTTCGAAACAGTGGAAAGCAGTGTGGCCGCCAAGGAACTGGATGGCTTGATCGATGATATTTCCTCCGGAGGAACACCGAAAATATTGCGCAGCAAAAACGGGGGCCGGGCGGTATTGTTTTCCCTGGAGGAATTCGAACTTTTTCTGGAAGAAAAGGACGAGCATGCCGATGGGGATGAGGAGCCCGATGCGGAAAATCGGGCGACCGCATCCCCGCAGGCGCCTCCCGATTTGGACCGGAATTTTGCCAGGGTCTACCGGTTCCGCATCACCCTGGAAGAAACGGAGCCGCGCATCTGGCGTCTGATCGAGGTTCCGGAGAACTACACCTTCTGGGATCTGCATGTGGCCATTCAGGACGCCATGGGGTGGCAGGACAACCATCTCCACCGGTTTGAAATCCATCACCCGAAAACCGGCCAGCTGCTGGAAATCGGCATTCCCGGCATGGATGAGACGGAAGAGACCACCGCCGCCGGATGGCGGTATCCGATCAGCGAGCTGTTTTCCCTGAAACACCCGGCGGCGGAATATCTCTACGACTTCGGTGACGACTGGCGGCACAGCGTGGTCCTGGAAGAAATTCTCGAGCGCCGCAAATCCCAGAAATATCCCCGCTGCCTGGAGGGCCAGGGCGCCTGCCCGCCGGAAGACTGCGGCGGGATTCCCGGATTTTACGATCTACTTGCGGTGCTTCAGGATAAGGAGCATCCGGAATACGATGAAATTCTGGAATGGGTCGGCCGAAAATACGATCCGGCGGTTTTCGATCCCCGGAAGGTCGTTTTCTGGGATCCCCGGAAACGATGGCGGATGGCGTTTGATTGACCTTGCAAAATGTTTCCCGGGCACAGATAATCGGCGGGGAGATCCGGAAGGCGAGGGGTGATGGAAGATCATATCCGGTCCTCAAAAAGAAGTGGGAGCATCGAATTTTTCATTGTTCAACGGGAGCCGGATTGTGTCATCAGCCGGATGCCGGTCGCAGCCGGGATGCTCAACCCCTATGGCATCGTCCAGGCCGGCGCCATGGTCTGGCTGGCTGATGTCACCGCGTCGGTGTTGATCCTGGAAAATCAGCCCATGGAAGAAAAAGGCAAGGGGTTTCCCCTGGCGGTGGATCTGCACACCTCCCTGGTGGGGAACCAGCGTGAGGGCGAAATCAAAGCCGAAGCCCGGTTTGTGAAAAAAGGCCGGAAAGTGAGCGTGATCCGGACGCGCCTCACCGGCGACGGTGACCGTCTGCTGGCGGAAATCACCAGCACCCACGTGGCGGCCGGATAATTTTTCGGCGCCGACGATCTCCCCATGGACCTTCTTACCGCGGAATTTTACCGGCAACGATTCCGGGACTGTGCCGATGAGTATGAAAAGGCCACACTGCCGGCGCTCCACCGCCTGATTCTTTCTGTTGCCCTGCCGGGGTGCGGTGTGCTCGAAATCGGGTCCGGTTCCGGACGGGAGGCGGCGCTACTGAAGGCCGCCGGCTGCCGGGTCACGGTTACCGATGGCTGCCCGCAAATGCTGGCAGAGGCCATCCGGCTGCATCCCGAGCTGGCCGCCAACGCCCGAACAGCCGATTTCCCCCTGCCGGATGACGACCCGCTACTGATAGAGCGGTTTGACCTGGTGCTGGCCCTCGCCCTCATCATGCATTTGACCGATCCGGACTTGGAACGCTTCGCCCACCAGACGGCCGGGATCACCCGACCCGGCGGGGCCCTGATCCTCTCCCATTCCTCAGGCCGCCGGAATTTGCACCGGGATCGCGATCCTGAGAATCGCCTGATCATCGAGCGTTCCGTTACGGACATCTGTCATCGATTCACCTTGGCTGGCTTTGACCAGCAGGTGGCTATCCAGAGCCAGGACGGTCTGGGCCGGGAACCTATCTCCTGGTCCACCCATATGTTTCGAAAAAGATAGGTAAACCACGGATGGCACGGATGGCACGGATGAGGATTAAGCGGTTTTCTCCGGCCTTGCCGGAACCACTTCGCGGACATACGAAAGTTTTTGACTTGTAAGGTTTTCTGACCGATTTTATTTTGTCTTCTGACTCCTGAATAGCTTCCCGCGGCCGGTTCATGGCATCTCTTTTGCTTCCTTTAACCTCCGAAAGACCTTCCAGGAGCCCCGTGAACAAAGGATACCGCCATGGGAATCAGTAAAATCGGATATCAAAACGGCAGGTTGTCAAATGAGCAGACCTTGCTGGGCGATGAGCGGAAACAGCAACTCAAGGAAATTCTTGCAGGATATCATCCGGAAAATATTTCCGCGGAGGAGCAGTCGCGCCTGTGGGCGGAATTGAAGGCCGCCGGGATTCCGCGCAACCGGGAAACCATCCAGCTGCTTCAAAAAGCCGGGTTTGATATCGCTCCATTGCCGGCCGGTCAGGACCGGCAGGGGATTCCGGACATCCAAAGCGGGCAGCTGGTGACCCCCCGCATTCTGGACTTGTTCCGGCAGCGGGATTCCGGCAACATCACCGAGGCGGAATTCCAATCCCGGATCGAAGATCTCAAACAGCTCCTGCACACCCCCACCGGAACCCTGCTGGATCGCAGCGCCTGACGGCCGGCTTCTCTCCGGAAATCCTTCCCGAGTGACGGTATCTCCAAATCAACGCGCGTCAGGCAACAGGACTTGCCTTATACTCCTTGACAATATCCATGCCTGTTGTACATAGGCTGACACTTGAGGAAGCCCGGAAAGGTTTAATCATTTTTAACAGCATCCCGTTACGGTATGTCGAAGTGGATTTCGCTAATGCATTACAATTATCTAAAGCGATCAATATGTATGCCTATGACGCCTATGTCTTAGATTGCGCAATTAGATATAACGCATCTTTGCTGACTTTAGACCGCAAATTAGTTGCGGCGGCCCAAAGCATAAATATTCAAATACTGGAGGTTTAGGATGCAAATCTATACATATTCGGAGGCAAGACAAAAACTTGCATATGTATTGGAGCAAGCAGAAAACACAGGTAAGGTGTTAATTCGAAGAAAAGACGGTAGAACATTCGCACTGGTACCAGAAAAAACAGCTTCATCCCCTCTCGATGTTCCTTCGGTTAAAGCAAAGATTACTACTCAAACGATTGTGGATATAATTCGAGAAGGAAGAGAAAGGTAGAACGTTGCCTGCTGGGCTTGTTTTGTCAGCGGGATTCCGGCGACACAGCCATATGAATAATCTGTGTAAATCGGTGTAATCTGAGGATAGAAAAAATCGGTGGATAAAAACGGACTATCCGCAGATTGTCGTTGGCGTAGAAGAACCGTCCAGAATCGTCGGTGTTGATGAAGAGCGTCTCAAGAGGATCTTTGAGATAGCGATTCAGCGGCTCACGCCGCGGATACGGGCAACCCTTTCGTTTCAAGAGATCGAGGGCAAGAGAGTAGCCATTTTTGGTGTACCACGCTCAGCCTCTGTCGTTCTGGCTGATGGCAGTGCCTTTGTCCGCAGCGGTACCTTACCCAGCCAATGGCTTTAAGCTACCGGAGAAACCAGATACAAAGACTATAGAAGCGCTTGCTAATTCAATCGAGAAGCAGACGACGCTCATCGAAGAGCTGAGAGAAGAAATACGGGTCAGCAATAGCTGGAAGAGCAAATGGAAGGATTACTTGATTTTTGGGTTTGTGGGTGCAATCCTCGGTGCAATCGCGACTATCTTGATCGGTTGATGTGCCCCACCCGGCCTGCTGCGGATTCTGTTCCCTCGCTGCAGAGGTTGGGTATTATAGATCAAAAAAGCCATATAAAAAGCCATATTTTTATATTGACATACTTTCTTTTCCAACCTACTATAAAATAATAAAAAAACAATCTGATTTTGATTGGGATGCCGACAAAGACAATCTCAATCAGGAAAAGCATGGCGTTTCGTTTGCTCTGGCACAACTTGCGTTTCTGGACCCTGACCGTGTTATCCTTGAAGATTTTGAGCACGGGGATGATGAGAAACGGTACTATTGCCTTGGCAGAGTCTCTGCCGGAATAATGACCGTTCGATTTACGTACAGAAAAAACAAAATCAGAATTTTTGGCGCCGGATATTGGCGGAAAGGAAAGAAAATATATGAAAGGGAAAATCAAATACACGGATGAGCCCATTGGGAAGGTCAAGGTTATTCCTGATTTTCTCCCATCCCCAGAAGAACTCGCTCTGAAAGACGAGACCGTGAAGGTTACAATTGTGTTAAGCAAAGCAAGTGTCGATTTTTTTAAAAAAGAGGCCAAAAAATATAACACTCAATATCAGAAAATGATCCGCAGACTTTTGGATGAATATACCGTTCATCAGTAAACGCGGATCCATAAAAGGAAGCATACGCATGGACATGTGGAAGTTCTTTAACATCACGCATCGGGAGCACACTCTCTGCAATCCGATGAGTCTTGAGAAACTTGAACAGCTTATCACACTTCTGCCGTTGAAACCCGGGGCGCGCGTGCTTGATATCGCCACTGGCAAGGGCGAGTTTCTCATCAAGCTTGCAGAGCGGTACCGGCAAATGACAGGGACAGGCGTTGATTTCTCTCCCCACTGCATTGCCGATGTCCGCAAGAAACATCAAGAACGTGTTCCCGATGCCCAGCTCCATTTCTTGGAGATGGACGGGGCCAAGTATGTCCGGATGCGGCTATGGACGCACATGTTCTGAATTGATAGAGGCCGGTTATCACAATGTAGTCGGGATTGACATCTCTGAGGAAATGATAAGACGCGGTAGGTGGCTGAATGGCGATCTGAACCTTCATATTTTTGACGGCAGGTCAGTTGATTTCGAAGATAGCTCCTTTGACGCCTGTATTTTGTTGGCGGTACTCACCTGCATACCATATGATGGAGGGCAAAACCGTACCATAGATGAAGTACACAGGTTGCTTCGACCCGGTGGCATGGTATTTATCAGTGATTATCCCCTGCGGAAGGACGAGAGGAACCAAAAACGATACCGTGAGTTCGAAAAACAATTTGGGACTTTTGGCATTTTTAGGACTGAGAATGCTATCCTTCGCCATTTCGATATGAGTCGGATATACCAACTCCTATCGAGATTTGAAATCCTTTGGGAAGAGGTCATCAGAGTTTGCACAATGAATGGCAACGAATCAGATGTTTTCCAAATTGGGGCACGGAAGAAAAATATCGGCTGACCCAGCATGAACTCGGACTGGGAATCAGCTGCTACGCTTCGCGTTGCAGCTATTTTCCAACCGGTTATACTGAACATTCGCTTTCATAAAATCAGCTGAAGGGGCTGAAGGGGATAGTATATGGTCGGACCACGATAAGTAGTTAAACGTAAAATAAATAAGTAGTAAAAACGTTGTTCAAATTAGCCCATAACCGATTTTTTGAGGGCAAAAAAGAGTTTAGGAAAAGGCATGTCGATAAAACACTTAATTCCAGATGACCCCCAACAATTTATCCAACGCAATGTAATCCAAAGGAAAATATTTTGGACATACCATGTGAATATGCGTTTGAAAGGCCGTTCCATTTCCCGAGATGCAATTATCAATTCTCACGATAGTTATGAAATATTGTAACAATATCAGAATGATAAATATTTTCCAAGCTATCTTGTTCGTTCTGAATACCATAATGATATAGTACATATTCTGTTTGCAGCTGATGTGAAAGATGATAATATTCGTATTATTACCGCCTATCGCCCGACTTTGGGAGAATGGGAAGAGGGCTTTAGAATAAGGAGGCAATCTTGATGAAATGCCATTTGTGTGGATCAAAATTGGAGTCTTTGATCACCGACCTACCTTTCAAAATCAGCGATACGACCATTGCCATTTTGAAAGGTATGCCGATTTTGCAATGTGAAAATTGTGGTGAGTATCTGATTGATGATTCGGTGATGAAACATGTTGAAAAAATCCTGGAACGGGTAAGCGCAGATGCTGAGCTAGAAATTATTCGTTATGCCGCTTGAAGATTTGTTTGACCGCTATGAATGCCCAACCATTCACATAAAACCTCTATGCACCGCTGATATGGAAAAAAAGTGATGTCCGATAGAGCCGCCATGGCAACGGAAAAATTCCTGAGTGGATACAACTGAGCCCAGGCCGTCCTTTACGCTTTCCGGGACGAAAGCGAATTGCCGGGGGAAACAGCCTTGAAGATCGCGTGTGGCCTGGGTGCGGGCATGGGGCGAAAAGAGGAGGTCTGCGGCGCCGTGACCGGCGGGATTCTTGTCCTGGGATTGCGGCATGGCCGGGGCGGCCAAGATGATCGCTCGGCCATGGAATCAACATACCGGAAAACCCGGGAGCTTATGGACCGGTTTGCCGCGAAGCATGGCACGTTCATTTGCCGCAAGCTGCTGAATGGCTGCGAGTTGACGACGGACGAAGGGCAGAAGTACTTTAAGGAAAACGACCTGTTGAACAAGACCTGTGTCCCGTGTGTTCAGACTGTTGTTGGGATCCTTTTGGATCAGGAGGAAAGCAATGCCACAATTACTGGGCATCCGCATTAAAAATTATAAATCACTAAAGTCTGTCACACTGGGGCAGATCGGATATGGGCAAGGAGATGCCCTGCCGCCGCTCAGTTGCTTTATCGGTCCGAATGGAAGCGGCAAATCGAGTCTGCTGGATTCATTTGGATTTCTTTCTGATTGCCTGCGAGAAGGGGTGGAGGCTGCCTGCGACAAGCCGCAACGCGGAGGTTTCGGGCGATTACGAACCCAAGGGTGTGATGAATCGATACAGTTTGACATTTATTACCGGGAGAATTTGACCGCCAGGCCAATAACGTACAATTTTGAAATTACCGAGGACAAAGGAGTCCCCATCGTTCTTCGCGAACATCTCCGCCAGCGTAGAAAAGGCCAAAAACATGGACAACCATTTACATTCCTTCGACTTGAAAGAGGGAAGGGAGTTGTATGGGCTGGAGAAAAAACCGAAGACGAGGAAGGCGCAACCCAACAGGATATCAAACTGGAAGATAATGACCGGCTCGGGATTACAACGCTTGGTCAATTATCCGAACATCCGCGCATCGTAGGATTGCGTGCCTATATCGAGAATTGGTACCTTTCTTATTTTATCCCGGATGCGGCCAGGCGGTTACCGCCGGCAGGGGCGCAAAAGCATCTTGATCGAACCGGTGAAAATCTCGGGAACGTGGTCCAGTTTCTTGAGAGGAATCATAAGACTCGTTTTGATAGCATTTTGGAACGAATACGGCAACGAATTCCTGGAATCGAAAAAATCGAAACAGAAAAAAGTCAAGATGGCCGGCTGTTATTGAAGTTCAATGAAGCAGGCTATCAGGATCCGTTTTTTCAACAGAACATGTCCGATGGAACATTAAAGATGTTTGCTTATCTGCTGCTTCTTGAAGATCCGGAACCGCCTTCGTTTGTTGGAATAGAGGAACCTGAAAACGGACTCTATCATAGATTGGTGGAACAACTCGCCAGCGAATTTCGCCGGTATTCTGAAAAATCGAAAGGCAAACTTCAGGTATTGATAACAACCCATTCTCCACAGTTTGTTGATGCATTGAGCCCCGAACAAGTTTGGCTGATGGAAAAGGATGAAAACGGATTCACTCAAGTCAAGCGCACAGCCGATATGCCCATCATAAAAACCCTTGACGAAGAAGGAATACCGCTTGGCAGCCTATGGTACAGCAATCACCTTGAGGAAAGATTCGCGGGATGAGGATTCATTTTTTTGTTGAAGGTCTATCGGAAAAGACTTTTCTGCAAGTATGGTTGCCTAGATTTCTGCCTGCGAGCCACTCTTTCAAGATCATTCCTCACAGGGGTAAAGGCAAAATTCCCGGCGATCCGGGTAAGAAGCCGGATCCAAGACGGCAAGGACTTTTGGATCAATTACCGGCAAAACTCAGGGCCTATGGAAAGGAATTGCATCGCGATACGGATAGAATTATTGTACTTGTTGATTTGGATCACGATGATTGTCTGATCCTTAAGAAAAAGATGGTTGATTTGCTTGATTACTGCGATACCCCGCCGGTCGCTCTTTTCCGGATTGCTATCGAAGAAACCGAGGCTTTTTATCTCGGTGATCGATCAGCTATCCGGGCCGCTTTTCCAAAGGCGAGAATATCGCTTCTGGACACATATATTCAGGATAGCATTTGCGGCACTTGGGAATTGTTCATGGAAGCAATAAGAGAGACTTCGGATGACAAGGTGCGCTGGGCCGGAATAATGGGCAGGCATTTGACAACAAAGTGGAAAGGCGCGTTTGCAAATAAATCCATATCATTTCAACAATTTTGCAAAGGGATTTTGCAAATGGCCGGTGAGCCGATCGATTGAAAACGCTTTAAATCGACCTGTATGGATGCTCATTCCTGTAAATTATGAAAATTTGTCACAAAACAACCTTGAATAATACGAATAAACATCAATAAAAATGGTTGACATTTCCGAAATCGGCTGTAATTTGGGGGCATGAAACGAGCCATCGACCCGATTCTCGATCAATGGAAAGACAGTCGCGTGCGTCAGCCGCTGCTGGTCCGGGGGGCCCGGCAAGTCGGCAAGACCCGTTCGATAACGGATTTCGGCAGGCGGGCGTTTGACAACATCGTGACGGTGAATTTTGAAGAACGGCCCGAGTTGAGCCGCTGCTTTTCGGATTTCGATCCCAAGGGGATCATCGACCGCCTGTCCATCCTGACCCGGGAAACCATCCGGCCGGGGAAAACCTTGCTGTTCCTGGATGAAATCCAGGAATGCCCGCGGGCGATAACCGCCTTGCGGTATTTTGACGAAAATATGCCGGAACTTCATATTGTCGGCGCCGGGTCGCTGGTGGAGTTCGCCTTGCGCTCGGAGGGCTTTCGCATGCCCGTCGGACGTGTGCAAAGTCTGTACATGGTTCCGATGTCCTATGAAGAATTTCTGACCGCCATGGGGGAAGAGCGGCTCGTTGAGTATCTCGGCGGTGTTGATGCAACAACCGGGATGGAGCCGATCATTTCCGAAAGGCTGGAACAATTGTTCCGCCAGTATTTGCTGGTGGGCGGGATGCCCAGGATCGTCGACGCCTTCCGGGAAAAGGTGTTCATGGAGGAATTGCAGCGGCTGCAATCCAGCCTCATTCGCACCTATTCCGATGATTTCGCCAAGTATGCGTCCACCGCCAGGCACAAGTATCTGAAGGAAGTGTATGCCGGTGCGCCCAGGATGGTGGGCAGGCGTTACAAGTATTCGCAGGTCAACCCGGACATCGAGTCCAAATTCCTGAAAGAGGCGGTCGAACTGCTGGTTGATGCAAGGGTGTTGTATCGAATCTGCCACGCATCCGGTGAAGGCGTGCCGCTGGCTTCAACCATGAATGAACGCAAATTCAAAATTGCGTTTCTCGATGTCGGCTTGATGCAAAATGCGCTGGGCATTCAGGCCGACATCGTTTCCGAGGTCAGCGTCATGCGGATCAACGCCGGCAGCCTCGCGGAACAGGTCGTTGCCCAGGAACTGATCGCCCATGCGGATTCGTACGTTGATAAAAAACTCCATTTCTGGACAAGAGAAGAACGTGGGAGCAGTGCCGAAGTGGATTATCTCATGGAAATCGCCGGCCGGCCGGTGCCTGTGGAAGTGAAATCCGGCGCCGGGGGTTCTCTGAAAAGTATGCGTCTCTTTCTGGAAAAATATCCCAAAACACCGCTCGGCATCCGCTATTCCCTGCATGAACTGTCCTATCACGATCGAATCCTGTCGATTCCATTGACCATGATCGGCCAGACGCATCGGCTGGTCCGCATTTTCATGGATGAGAATTTAGTGTTAAAACAAAGTTGAAGCTTGCTTTGGGATACAATGGAGTATGCTATATGATACTGATATCGCGGCATCTTGAATAATCATGATGAACATCGCCACCACCATTGTCCCCATTTTTTCGGTCATCGTGCTGGGCTGGATCGCCCATCGCCGGGGGTTCATTCCCGCCGAATTCATTGTTCCCGCCAACCGCATTGTCTACTACCTGGCCATCCCGGCCATGATTTTCAAGGTGGTGGCCCGGACGGATTTCAGCTCCAGTTTTCAGGGCCGGGTGACGGTGATCGCCTGGCTTGCCATGGCTGCGACCTTCGCCTTTTCCTGGGGGACCGGCAAGCTGATCCAATTCCGCCGGGGCCGTCTGTCCACCTTCATCCAGAGCGGCTACCACTGTAATATCGGTTACATGGCTCTGGCGGTGGCCTATTATTATCTGGGAAACGAGGGCTTGGCGCGAACCGGCATGCTGGCGGCTTTTCTCATGCTGCTGCAGAACGTGCTGTCCGTGGCGGTGCTCAGTTATTACGCCCGGGAGGAAACCGGCGGGCAGAAATGGCGACGGACCGTCGCCAACATTTTCGGGAACCCCATTCTCCTGGCCGCGGCGGCCGGCATGCTGTTTTCACTGTTGCGCATTCCGGTGCCTTCCGTGGCGGACAGGAGCCTCGAAATCCTGGGTGGAATGGCCCTGCCCATGGCCCTGATCCTGATCGGCGCCTCCCTGTCCTTCCGGATGATCCGGCGCCATCTGTGGGCAATCCTCTGGAGCGCGGGAGCGGTGAAACTGCTGCTGCTTCCCGGTCTGGCCTACGCAGCCTTCCGGTTCCTGGAAATTCCCGGCCGGGATTTCCTGCCGGCGATCATTCTTTTGGCGAGTCCCACGGCTACGGTTACGTATGTGATGGCCAGGGAGATGGGCGGTGATCCGGATTTCGCCGTGGGGGCCGTATCGGCCGGCACCCTGTTGTCGGCGGTGACCTTTTCCTTCTGGCTGTCCCTTTCGGCCTGATGTCCCCCCCCGGACCGTTTGCCGTTTTGGAATCCGGTCAGGGAGCGAAACGGAGCTCGCCGAAACAGCGGGGCAGGTGAAAATTCAGCTCATCCACCGGCGACCAGGCGGCCCAGTGGGGCCGGGAGGTTTCATCGCCGCATTTGTAGAAATTGGCCCGCCAGCAGGTTCCGGGGTCAACGCTGAAATCTCCGGCGTATTTCCGCAGCAGCGCGAACGGAATATAAAATTCGAGATGCCAGCAGGTTTCCCGGGTCAGCTCCGGTTCCACTATGGGCGGCAGGGAGGCGTAAATGTCAACGCTGCCGCCCTCCCCGGGTGTCAGCTTCGTGAAGGCGCGGAAACCGTCCGGTGTTCGCCGCGGGTCGGTGATATAATACATCAGGGCCGCCCCGCCGCAGTTGAATTCGAAATTGAAATACCCGGAGTCCGGCCGCGGCTGGACAAAAAACTCCACGCAGCTGTCCTTGTAAACTTCCGATTGAAACCCTGTCCGGACGCAGCGAACGAACCGGTCCTGCACCTGGAAAAGACCGAACAACCCTTCCGGGTTCGACAGGATTTTCACCCGCGTGACGGGGCGGTGGGTGCCGCTCTCAGGTCTGAATGCCGCGATTTCCAGGAACGGGGCGTTTCCCCAGACTTCGCCGCCCCATTGCCCCTTCAGCTCCGGTCGGTTGTCCGTTCTGTGGATTGTATACACCGGCAGGTTCGCCATGACTTGTTCTCCGGTTCGGGCCACTTGCGGAAACCGGCGGACCGGTTGACAAGCGTCCGGTAAAAAGATAATTTGAGTTCATCCCGTGCACGGCCGTTTCTCGCGAAGGAAGCGGCCAACGCGGATCGGGCTGCGCGCAGGCCGACGGTATCATCTCTTTTTGGTTTCATGAAAAGGAGTCCCCATGCCCGGTATCCGGTATACGATCCTCCTGGGTCTATTGGCTCTGCTCTTCCTGCCGTCCCGTCCGGCCGAGGCCGTGCGGGGCTACACCGAACGAGACTATATCATCGACCGCTACAACCGCTTCCAGGGCTATGAGCCGGTGCTGTATGAGCCTTACACCATCAGCGTATCCGACACCCGGTGGGATCAGGTGTTCGGTTACGTCATGAGCAAGGACCGCACCCTGCTGTTGGAAATAACGCCGGTGACAGCCTCGGCCGGGGTGATCATGTTCGGCAGCGAGACCGGGTCGCCCCGATGCCTCAAGGCGGTCTGGGCCCACGACAACATCACGGAACCCATCCGGTTCTGGACGGACCGGTTCTGGTCGCCGGACGACCGGGAGTGCGATAACACCTACACCGATTGTCCGCGGATCATGTTCAGGGCCACCAGCGGCACCTTGGGGGTGAGCGTCCTGGAACGGAAAAAATAAGTCCGTTCCGTCACCTCCGCGCTTTGAACGCTGTATTTTTCATCTTCAGGCGTTCCACCAGCGTGTACATCAGAAACAACGGATTCCCCCACAGGTAACGGACCAGTCCCCGGCGGGGTTCCTCCAACAGCATCCACAGCCATTCCATGTGGTTGTCCAGCATCCAGCGGGGCGCCCGGGTCCGCAAGCCGGCCATGTACCGGTAGGCGCTGCCGCAGATCATGAACACCTTGACGTTCAGCTTCCGGCAATTGTCCAGCACCCATTTTTCCTGCAGGGGCATGCCCATGCCCACCCACAGGATGTCCGGCGCGGCCCGGTTGATGAGCCGGATTGTCGCTTCGTTTTCCGGACCTCGTTTTTGAAAAAAACCATGCTGGGTTCCCACGATCCGGATCCGGGGAAACGCCTGCCGAATGCGCGCGGCGGCTGCATCCGGAAGCCCTTCCGGCCCGCCCAGCAGGAACAGACGGTACTGCCGGTCCGCGATGTGCCGGGACAGGGGCGGCCACCAATCGGCCCAGGTGATCCGCTGCGGGATACGATAGCCGAAGGCCTTGGCCGCCAGAATGATCCCGCCGCCGTCCACATGCACCACGTCCGCCTGTTTGAAAAAATCCGCCAGCCAGGGCCGGGTCCGGGCCAGGTTGACGGCGTGGGCGTTGACGGAAAGAATGAAACCGGGGCCGCCCCGGCCGATGAGGCGGTCGATTTCCGCGTGGATTTCCACCATGCCCGCCGCCGTCACTTTGATTCCCAACATCTCCAATTGCCGCATGGGGTCTCCTTCTATATCTGCCGTCGCCTGCGGGCCCGGACTACCTCCTGTTGGATGTTCTTCCCCAACAACCGTTTCAGTTGTTCCCTTCTCAGGAACTCCGCCAGACGAAGATCTTCCAGCCGCGGTTCCGAGCGCATCCAGGCCAGCGCATAGCCAAGCAGGATGAGCAGGCCCGCGCCATGGGGCGGCTCCAGCGCGCGATAGATCGCCCGTCCCAGAACGAACAGCGGCAGGGCGCGCACGGCGTACATGCCCCGGCCGTGACCGATATGGCCGCGAAGCATTCCTTTTTCCGAGCCGGTCATGCGCAGATGCCGGATGGCCAAATCCCGGAAGGAGCGCGTTTCCCAGCCCAGCATGCGGGCCCTGGCGCCGTCCAGGATATCCCAGCCGTAAATCGGAAGGAGGCCGTTGATCCCTCGAAAGCACGTCATCCGGTAGGTTTTGCAGGCCCCGGTCACGTGAAAATCCGGAAAGCGCTCCTCGATCCAGGCGCCCCGGTGTTCAATGAAGAGTTTGCCCGAGGCCATGCCGAGGCTGCGGTCCGCCTGAAATCGCGCCAGCAGGGTTTCAAAATAGTCTTCCGGCAATAGAATGTCCGCGTCCAGTTTGACCAGATACTCCATTTCCTGATGGAGATGGGGGAGCCCGTCGTTGAAAACCCGGACAACGTGGGCGCCCAGTTCCCGCCGGACTTTCCCGGTGCGTCGGACCGGATGGATGAACGGGTATGCCTGGCGCGCTTCGGTAAGGAGCCGCCAGGTGGCGTCCGTGGAGCGGTCGTCCACGATGACCCAGCGGCTTGGTTTCCAGGTCTGGGCGGCCACGGCCCGGATGACCCGGGGCAGAAAAGCCGCTTCGTTATGGGCCGGCGTTATGATGGCGTAGGATGGCTGTCTCATGGTTTTTCCATTTTGATTTCCTCCCGGAAAATCCTTTCCAGAATGCGGGTGTTGGTGGCAGCCTCATAGCGTTTCTCCGCATGGCGGCGTCCGGCGGCGCCCATTTCCACCATCCGCTCCGGGTCCTGAGACAACCGGGCCAGGCAGTCCGCCAGGGCCGCCGGGTCGTTCCGGGGATAGAGCAGGCCGGTTTCGCCCGTTATCACCATTTCCGGCAGGCCCGTCATGTCCGGCGCCACCACCGCGCGCCCCTTGGCCATGGCCTCGATGACGGTCATGGGCGTGCCCTCGCTTCTGGAGGATAACACCATGACATGGCACCAGTCGAACTGGCGGGCCACCTCCGCTTCGAATAGCGGCCCCGTCATTGCAACCCGGCCGGCAAGACCATGGGCCTCGATCAGCCGGGAGATCCGGGTTTTGATGGGGCCGTCCCCCACCAGGCGGCAGACAAACGGTATTCCCAAGTCCCGCAGGCGGGAACAGGCTTCGAGCAGCAACTCATGGCCTTTCACCGGATCGAACCGGGCCACGTTCAGAATGCGCAAGGGGGGAATCGGCGCTGGCGGAACAACCGTCCGCCACGGGGGCTGCGAAACGGACAGTCCCAGGGGGACCACGAAAAAGCGCTGTCGGCCCAGGGCGGGAAACCGCCGGCGCAGAAAGTTTACATGATATCGGCAGTTGGATACCACGAAGCGGGCCCGCCGCAGTTTTTCGAACGTCATGGGCTGGGGCAGCAGTACGTCCGAGCCGTGAATGCTGATGCTGTAAGGAATACCGCTGAGCGTTTCCAGCAGCATGGCCACGCCGGCCGCGCCAAAAGCGAAATGGACATGCACATGGACGACGCGGTTGTTCCGCAGGTGTTCCGCCAGAACCGCGGCCCCGGCCAGTCGGGCCAGATTGCGGAAGCGTTGGCCCGGGAAGGCGTCCGTCACCTTCAGCGCCAGTCCGATGGCCCGCAGATACCGCCGGGGATGTCGAACAAGCCATCCCAAATTGGCCTTCAGGTAGGGCAGGGGACGAACGGGGTTTAAATAGAAGGTCCCATCCACCAGGTCCCGGTCGCCGGGATGGAAGGCGCCCGTCGCCGGCGGGCGGTTGGCCGCCAGCAGCGGAAAGAGGCCGACGCTGTTCAGACCCCGGACTTCCCGCTGCAGAAAGGTGGTGTTGAGGTGCGGAAAGGTGGAGAAAAAATAGGCGATTTTTAGTTCCGGAAGGTTCATCATCGGTTGCGATTGGATCCCGGATTTATTGACAGTCCGCGGGCTGCTCGGACATAATCCGGCGGCTCCCCTTTCCCTGTCCCGATGCGGCCCGATATTGCGAGAAGGAGGAATATTCCCGGTCCAGGTAGACAAACGCGCCCTTCCCGCAAAAAAGGTTGTTGGTTTCCGAATAACCGCTTGCGGCGCCTTTCTCCACGATCAGAAAACCGTCCTCGTACCGGCCGATGATCCGGTTCAGGTTGATTCTCACCTGGCGGACCCCGGCCATCAGGCGGATGCCGCAGTCCGCGGTTACATGGTGGAGCCGGTTGCCGGCGATATGGATACGCTGGGGTTTTCCCCCCTGCCCCTGGCCGTAGAGGGAGATACCGCCGCGGAGGTTGTTTTCGAAGTCATTGCCGGAAATGATGGTGTCGCTGCAGGTCAGCGGTGGATCCACCCAGACGGACAAGCCGAAGTCCCCGTTTTCCAGCAGCCGGTTCCTTTCAATGCGGTTCCGGTCGCCTTCCATGCGGATGCCCACCCGGGCGTTGCCGGACACCTGATTGGCGCGCACCTCGTTGTCGTTCCCCAGGATATAGACGCCGTGGCCGTCTTCGCCGGTCCCGGTCCGGTTCCGGCCGTTTTCCAGGATTCGGTTGCCTTCGATGCGGTTATGATGACCGCCCACGTATATGCCGCTGTATCCATCCAGACCGCAGTTTTGAATGGTATTGCCCTCGATCACATTGTAGTCCGCTCCATGGTCCTCCGCATCCAGATGGTCGTGGAGGTGGATCCCGTTGCGGAGGGAATTGCGGACGACGAGTCCCCGGATGCAGACATGGGAGGCGTTCCAGAGGATCACCCCGTGCCGCCTCCCCGCGGCGTCGATAACCGGCGGGTTGTCCGGTGATCCCTGGAAGACGATGATTGCCCCGGGGGCTCCGGAGCGCGTTATTTCCAGCATGGCGGGGTAAATGCCGCCGCCGATGGTCACGGTGTCGCCGGGCCGGGCCTGCCGGGCGGCCATGGCCGGGGTTTTCCACGGTTCCCGGGCGGTTCCGGGATTGCCGTCATCGCCGTCGGGACTCACATACCAGGTTTGGGCCTCCACCGGCTGAACCAGTACCGGCGCAAGCAAGCCCAGACAGATCAATACTCCCGCAAAACAATGAAGCGCGTTTTTCAGCACAGGTCACCTCTCTTTTCCGGGATCGGAAGCAATTCCCCGATTCCCGTCAGGCTGTTCGTGTCCGCCGGCTTCGGCGGGTCATAGCAGCAACACATCCGGATGGCGATCCATCACGCTGTCACCGTAAAGTCCCAGCCCCAGCATGGCGAGGGCCGTAAACAGATGGATCATATGATAGCGGTCGTGCCGGTTTCCCCCGGCGATAATGCGCTGGAGTTGTCCGAAGTCGATCACTTCCCGCAGGATCGGGTGCATTGCCCCTTCGCGGGCCATCATTCCGAAAAGCGGGGCGCCGGCCGGAAGGGCTTCCGCGCCTTTCAGCAGATGCTTCAGGTTCAGGGTCCAGGCCGGACGGATGAATTTGATCCTTTTCTTCCAGTGGTTCAGGCGAAACCGCGCCGATCCGAGAGGCCCCTGATAGCCGCTGTATTCCAGGGCCGCCGTCGCGGGCGACAACCGCTGTAAAAACCGCCGGTACAAATCGAATCCCGACTTCCGGGATTGGGGGCAATGAATTGCATCGGAATAAAAGGGCAGGCTGTAGAAGGGACTCGCGCTCCAGAAATAGCAGCGGTTGCGGTCCTCGGCTTCAAAACAGATTTTGACGCCGATGCCGTAAAATTGCCAGTGGAGCCACTTGGCCTCCAGACTTTTCTCCGGAAGCGCCTCGAGGTATTCCACCAGGGAATTGAGCAGGGTCGCTTCTGGTATTCCGGTGAGGGCGGTGGTCAATTTCATTCCCAGGCGGCGGCCGCCCAGATAATTGTCCTGGACGATATAGTCCGCAAGACCCGGCAGACCGGTCATGGGAACCGGCGGGCGCAGGGCCGGGAGACATTGATCGCCGCCGTCACCGGTGAACTGGACGATGTCGCCGCCATATCGGCGCCGCAGTTCCCGGAAATATTCCAAAATAAAGGCCATATACAGCGGGCTGAAACCGGCTTTCAGATACAGCAATTCGCGGGCGTCCCGGCAGCGCAGCGGCTGGAGGGAAATCAGGTTCCATGGTGCCCCGAGGGACTGCGCCACCCGCCGGGCGCAGGCCGTTTCCGAATCGGGGGTATATCCGGCGCGAAAGAATGTCGCCGTGACGAACGGACTTCCCGCGGCGTGGAGTCCGGCCGCCACCGCACGGGAATCCAGTCCTCCGCTCAGGGAAACGACATGGCAGGCGTCGCCGCCCGCTCTTGCCTTGCAGGCGGCGATAAAGCCTTCCACAAGCCGATCCGCCTTTCGGTCACCGCTTTCATGCTCCGAATCCCTTTGGCTGAAGTCAAAGCGGTGCAGCCTCCGCACCGTGACCTGCCGTTCCAATGGATCAACCTGCAACAGGCTGGCCGGTGTCAGCAACCGGATTTCCCGGAAAACCGTTTTCTCTTCCAGGGCATGACCCAGCATGAGGAAATGCGCCAGGGAAAGCCGGTCGACGCTCAATCCGTTCCACAGGGAATACAGAAAACGGGCATCCCGGGACAGGGCGAAACCGGTCTTCCCGCAACGATAGTACAGCGGCAGACGGCCGAACAGGTCATTCAGGACAGCGGTTTTGCCGCTCCGCTTTTCATGCATAAAAAGGATGAAATCTCCGTCCATTTCATGCAGCCGGTGTCCCAGGGAGCTATGATCCGGCGGTGCGATGAAAACCTGCCGCACCACGCCCGCCAGGGTTTTCTGCAGATCACATCGGGGAAGATCGTAAATGCGGCCTTCCAGGACCATGTTAAAATCATCGTCTTCCATGATGGTGACGGGATAGGAATCATAGGATTTTGTTCCCAGCACCATCCCGGGCGTCCGTATGCGGATTCGGTGTCTGTCACCCGGAAGCAGGAAAAGGGACCGGCCCGCCCGCTCATAAAGGATTTCGGGTGGTTGCATGTCGGATGATTCCGGGTTAAAGCATTGGATCACATTGATTCCAGGCATGAAATCCTCCGCGGGCCGACGGCTTTCCGATGGCGGCCCGCCTTACCGGCCGGTGTGATGATGCGCCTTCCCGGCGGAAAAGGAAAAATCGCTCTGTTCCGAATGAAGTGATACCGCATCCGGCCGGTATGTGTCAAGGCGGCCAGGTGGTTCCTGCGGGCCCGGTGGAAGGCTGGTCTGCCTGAAGCGGCCAAGCCGGAATTCAGGGTGATTCCGCTGTGCTTTTTCCTATAGGGCCTTTCAAAATTGGCGCAGAAAATCCGTTTCAGGCGGTGCGGGGGGATCGAAACCCACAACCCGGAGCCCGCTGCGATCGTCTTCGAAAACCCTGGGAGCCAGGTCTTGTCCGGCAATCCGGAAGAACACTTCCTGGCCGGCCGGCACATCAAAACAAAGACCGGCTGTTTCCGAACGATCCAAATTCCTGGTGCCGGTGACGGGATCGCGGATCGGTCCCAATTCGACCACCAGCCGGTCCTCCTCCCGGAACGCCTGCCAGTCAAGATATTTCGTTACCATCCAGTAATCCAGCAGTTGGGTGGTGGGAGCGACCCAGATTTTCCCCCGGCGGTGGAGATCGGCCAGATGCCGCAGGGCCGCGAGATCAGCTTCGGGCAAAAGCGCGCCGTCCGCGAAACGGGGCATGCCGAGGTGGGTATAGAGGATCAGGTATCCCTGCTCGGCCATGAGTTCATCCAGCACCCGGGAAGCCAGGGCGTAGCGCAGTGTGTGCCGGGTGCTCGGTTCCTTGAACCGGCGCAGATGACGGGTGAAGGCCATGAGCAGGGTGCCGTCCGTGAGTCGCGCCGGCTGACACAGCTCGTTGATCTGGGCGGTGGTACGGGTCAACCGCCGGCGTCCGACTATATTTTTCATCAGGTTTTTCATCAGGTTGATATGAGGCTGGATGGCGACACGCATGGTTTTCGGCGGCCGGCGGCCCGAAAGCGGCCAGTCCACCAGTTCGGACCACCAATAATATTGAATCCCGAGAACCCGTATCAGGTCAAGGGTGAAAAAGGGGGAGGCGGGATTGTCGCCGGCATATCCCGGCTGGAGCCTGGCCTTGAGATTCTGCCGGTTGTTGGGGTCGCCGTGGTTGATCCAGGTCTTGAGAGACAACCCGTTGCGGGCGAACATGTCGGTCAGGCGCTGGGCGCTGTCCCTCAGGGCCGCCGGATTCGGCGGGTTGTGGTTAAAATCTCCCCATGAGTGCAGGGAATCGATCAAACCGGCCCGGACCGCTTCGATGATCAAGGCAGCGTCGGGTCCCGGACTCCGGCCGTCCGGAAGGAAATAGGCCAGTTGCCCCGGTGTCTGGCCCACGGCAAAGAATGAATCGGCCACCGGTAGCCCCAGGCCGTCACCCGGATGATTGATGAACCGGTGTAATTCCAGGAAAGTCCGGCGGTCGCAGTCGTCGATGTCGGAGCAGATCGACAAGGCGGCCGAATACGGAAACGGCATCGGCCGCAGCCGTACTTGGCCATGGGGGGCGCTCCCGGAAGTACTCCCTGACGCGCCGGCGGCTCCTGCCGCCGTTTTCCGCCGGTCCTCCTTGGGCTGAAACCGACTGTCGCTCTGATTGCATGACAGGTTATTCCGAATCATTCGTTTTTCCCTCACTGGCAGTTCAGCGGTTTTTCCGGAAGGGTATGAGATTTACGACGGCCATGAATTCATCGCGCGACAAGGCCCCGGTAAGCAGCAGCAGTGCCAGCAGCGCCGGGGGCATCACCAGAAAAGTCACAAACGGATCCACCTCCCAGATCATCATCGCCCGTCCCAGGAGGAACCCCAGGAGACCTGCCAGCACCGGCCGCGCTGCTGTTCCAGCGAGTTCGAAGCGCACGCTCCGATCCCATCCCAGGGCTTTAAATTGCAGCACGAGCACGATGACCTGGCACAGGAAAGTTGAAATCGCCGCTCCGTTTTGCTGAAAAGCGGGGATCAGGGCCAGATTGAGCAGGATGTTGGCGATAAGCGCCAGACCGAAGATTCGGAGGCTTTTCCTCTCCTGGTTCATGGCAATGAGGGCGCTGGCAAAGGACAAGGCGGTGAAATCCAGCACCAGATTCAGGGCCATGAGACCCATGGTCGCAATGGCCGGTCGAAAGGCGGTACCATAGACCACCAGGATGAAGCTGTTGGCGAGGCCTCCGAGAAGCGCCGCCAGACACAATCCCGTCAGGAGAAGATATTTGAAATAATGCCGAAACGTCCGGGAAAAAGCCGGCCAGCTCTGGAGCGCGCATTGGCTCAAGACCGGCAGGAAGGCGCCCGTGAACGCATCCGGCAGGAAATCGAAGGCGGATGTCAGCCGCAGGGCCGCGGAATAGAACCCGGTTGCGGCGTCGTCCGCCAGGGCCGGCAGCATGAGCATGTTGGCGGAGGCAAGGGCGGACAGGATGACCCGGATCAGCAGAAAGTCCTTCGCCGCTTTGCCCAGTTCCAGCATTCGGTTCCAGGGGCTTGTTGCCGGTTTCCCTGGCTGCGGGCCGACGGAATCGAAGGGAGGGAGAGGGGCGGCGATTTTTCGTAAAAACAGCCACCAGGAGAGGCAACAGGCACCTGCCTGGGCGATCAGTTCCAGCAGGACCAGGGTGATCAGACCCCGGCCGGAGAGAATGGCCGCCAGTCCCGCCATGCCGTATACCAGCCGGAAGCTCATCACCACCAGGGCTTCGTAACCGGCTTTCTGGCAGGCCCGGAAAAAAGCGTTACCGGAGGCGATATTGGCGCGGAAAAACAGGGAGAGACCGAGGATGATCACCACCCAGCGTTTCATGTCACTGTCCACCATCGTCAGGCCCAGGAGGAGGATCAGGCCGATGGAGATCAGGAAAACCAGTGCTTTCAGTTGAAAAACCGTGGCATACAGGGCCCCGGCCAATTCCCGCCGCCGGCCGACTTCCCGCTGGATGAAGCGGTCCAGGCCGAAATTGATGCCGGTCTCGAAAAGGCCGACAAAGGTCAGCGCGAAGGCATAGATGCCCATCATCTGGGGACCGAGCCGGCGGGCCACGACGATCACCAGCAGCAGACTGACCATGCGGCTGAGCAGTTCCGTGGCGCTGAGCAAAATGGTGTTGACGGCTATTCTTCGTTCCGCGGCTTTCATGGGTTTTTCATGACGGCCAGAATGTCGGCGGTCACCGCCTTCCAGGTGAGCCTGCGGTTGACGAAATCATGGAGCCGGGCGGCGATCCGTTCGCGCTCGGCGGGATGCCGATGAAGCCGGATAATGGCCGCGGCAAGCGCTTCGTCGTCGCCGGGCGGCACCAGCCGGACCGCTTCCCGGATTTCCGGAGGATAGCCGTCCAGTGAGGTTCCGGCGGTGACAACCGGCAGGTGGAAGATCCCGTAGACGCCCAACTTGGTGTGGATCGGTCCATGTTCCCGCAGGGCGTCCTTGGTAAGCGTCATGAAGCCGACGTCCATGGCCGGCAGCACGCCGGGCAGGGCTTCTTGCGGCAGCCATCCGGTCATGGTGAGGCTCTCCCCAAGTCCCAGCGCCCGGGCTTGCTGCAGGAGACGGGGGGCTTCCGTGCCGCTGCCGACCACGATCAGTCGAAGTAGCGGAATATGCTCCCGGCAGCGCGCCATGGCCTTCAGCAGGGTGGAAAAGTCATAGCGTTCGGTCAATGTCCCCACGTAGCCCAGACAGAAGGAATCAAGGGGCAGCCCGAGCGATTCCCGCACGGACTCCCTGGCGGGGACGTCGCCGTTCCATGGTTCGGTCCCGTTCAGAATCATATGAATTTTGCCTGCCGGGATGCCGAAATCCCGGGCAATCAGCCGGCAACGCGGCACCGAGGGTACGATCAAGCCGGCGGCGGCATTATAATCCAGTTGCAAATTGGCCTTGACGATCCTGCGGACGATGGCCGGATAACTGCCTTCGACGGGGCTGTCATCGATTTCCAGAAACAACGGCAGCCGAAACCAGCGCGAGCAAAGACGCGGCCCGATGAATACATCCATGTCCCGGGCATAGATCGCCTCGTAGCGGTTGCGCAGGCACAGGGCCATCAGCCATAGCGCGCTGTAGGGAATTTCCCGCAACAGATACCGTCTTTTGCCCCGGTACCGGCTGATATACCGGTATCGAACCCCGGGGAGCTCCGGGAGATCGGAAACCGGACGGGGAACCACGGCGTCAACCCGGCAGCCGTTGGCGGCGAAGCCGCGCAGAACCCCCAGGGTGTGGGTCTGGCAGGCGCTTGGCGTGTCTAAATCGGCATACGAAAAATACAGAATCTTCATGGGCGGACACAGTCGTTTTCCTGCGGCTGGGAGTCCTGCAGGAGCGTCATGGCCTGAAACAGGCCGAACAGCACCCAGGTGATTTCCGAAAAGAATACATATTCGTACTCGAACTGATGATGAAGGCACCAGCCCAGCCAGCCACCGAAGAATCCGATGGTCACCCAGGAGCGAAACGGGGCGCCCGGCGATCGGGCGGTCCGGAACAGGACGATGAACATCTGCGCCAATATGACGAGAAACAGTCCAAGACCGATCAACCCCTGCTCGGCGGCGATGAGCAAAAACTCGTTGTGCACCGGCCGGGGAAAGTCATAGCTGACCGCCATGGCGGTGGTGTCGTGCCGTTCGATGACGGCGGTGTAGTTGTTGAGCCCGACGCCCGTCAGGGGGAAATGGCGGATGATGTTGAGGGCCACGACGCTCATGGGGATTCGCAGGGCCGCGGTGCCGTAGTCGTCCTCGAACAAGCGGCGCTTGACGGATTGAACGCTGCCGATGACGACTATCAGGAAGATGCCCAGGAAAACAGTCATCAGCACCACAGAAAACAAGCGGTTCCGGCTGTTTTTCGCAAGGCACCAGTAAAGAACCACGGTTCCGCCCAGGGCCAGTCCCAGCCAGCCGCCCCGCGAATAGGTCAGCAGCATGGTCAATCCCATGAGGGCAAACGGAATGCAGAGCGCGAGCTTGACCCTTCTGGAGAGACCAGCGAAAAAAAGCGCAAAATTCATCTGGAGCAGCAGATTCAGAAAAACCGCCAGCTTGTTGGGATGTCCCAGGGTTCCCGCCACCCGGCTCACGGTTCCGGCGCCGGCCCGCATTTCAAAAAAGGAGCGCTCCGCCTCACCGAACATGGCCAATCCCAGTTTTCCGCCGGTGACATACTGGGCGAGTCCGATCAGGGATTGGAGCATGCCCACGACCAGCAGGAGGACCACCACCTGCCGGATGGAGCCGACCACATGGATATTGTTGGCAATGTAAATAAATACCAGCCAGTTCTTGAAAACCGTCCAGATCACCGAGGCCATGACAATATCCGGCATGGTTGTCCGGAGAACACCCGGAATGGCGATGATCCAGACCAGCAGGAAGGGAATGGAAATTCCCGGGAACAGACGGATCCGCAGGCGATGATCCAGAACCGCCCGGAGCATCCAGGACCCCATGGCCAGCAGGAAAAAGACATCAAAGGCGCTGACGCCGAAACCGTTGATGGGTCTTATCCAGACGCCTTCGGTATAGACGAAATGGAAATCGACGCGTATGGGCAAAAAAAAAGGGTACAGTAAAGGAAAAACCGTTCCCGGTCGGGGATAATGAGGGTGGCGGTAAAGACGAAGATACCGGTCATGGCGAAGATCAGCCATTTGACGGGCTGCCCGGAGGACAGGATCAGGGCCGCAGCCGCGCCGAACCCCACGAGAAGGGTCAGGAGGACGTCCATGCCGATGGTCCGGCCGCCTATGTGGATGCGTGTCGGCTTATACATACCGGTAGAGCCATTTGGGAATGACGAATCGCCGTCGGTTCAGAAAGCCGCCCAGCAAGTGCGCTCCGTCGCTGCTCAGCAGGGATCGGGCCGCGCCCACCACCTCCGAGCGTGTCCGGTTTGCTTCAAACACGAGGATGACGCCGTCGGTTTTTGCGGCCATCATCCGTGTCAGGCTGGAACGCAGAACAGGCGCTGCATCCAGCAGGACGATATCGTATGTTTCCCGGACCGTCGACAGAAAGCGTGTGAAAGCCGTCATGTCGAACGGCAGCGAGGACTGGGACGAGCGCCGGCCCACCGGCATCAGATCCAGCCCGGCAAGCTGCGAGCGGTGAACGGTTTCCGCAAGCGGATTCTGGCCCAGCACGCAATCCAGAAATCCGGGAGTCGCGGGGATTTTGAAAGCCGTATGCAGGGTGGGGCGGTCCAGGTGGGTATCCACCAGGAGGGTTTTTTCACCGGCCAGATCCCATGCCAGGGTCAGGCCGAGATTGAATGCGGTGGCGGAGGTCCCGACCCCCCTTTCGGTGCCGGTGAGCATGAAGACCCGGAAGGATCGTTCCGCCT
Source organism: Thermodesulfobacteriota bacterium (assembly GCA_049320885.1). Lineage (GTDB taxonomy): Bacteria > Desulfobacterota > Desulfobacteria > Desulfobacterales > SURF-7 > DYJD01. The sequence goes on from JBMORA010000009.1 coordinate 296,591, forward strand.
GCAACGCCAGCAGTTTGTTTTTAAAACTCCTGAATTCCTCGGCCACGGAAAGATGACGATCCTGTTCCAGCATCCAGAGGGCCGGTCCGCCCGTCTGCGGCCGGCTCTTCTTCCCCAGGGTTCCGGGAAAGGTTGTCGGTACGGTTTTTACGTCGCGGTTGTCAGGGTTCATGCTTCTCTTCTTTTTCCTGGGGGATGTCTTCAATGGCTGCGAAAACCGGAATGTTGAACCAGCGCAGAATGTCCTCCGGCCGTTTGACCGTATGGTCGAGATAATAGGCGGCGAAGGCGCAGCCGATGCCGGCCAGCAGTCCCGCCAGAATAGACAGGCCGGCCATAAGCAACTTGCGGGGATATACCGGCGTTGAGGGGGCCACGGCGAAGTTGTTCACCGAGATGTTGGCGACGCGCGACAGATCGCGCTGGGCTTCGATACGGGCCTCTTCCGTCTTGTCGGTATACAGCAGATAGTTTTTCTTGTTCTGATCCACTTCCCGGAGGAGCTGGTTCAACTCGACTTCTTTCAGGGAAAGGGTTACGGAGTCGGCCGCTATCTGTTGAATTTCCGTTTCCAGCAGTTGTTTCTGGTTCAGCAGGGCCGTCAGCTCCAGCTGCATCCCGTCCAGCAGCTTTTTCTGTTCGTTACGGATCCGGTGGACGACTTTATCCACCTGGCGTTGGGCGTCCTGATATTCCACGGAGGTTTCCGGATACAAGATGGCGATACGCTCCTTTTCCACCAGGATGGGCGTCAGGGCCTTTTCGAGATCCACCATGACTTCGTACATCCGGGCCTCCTCGGTGACCGCCTGCAATTCGCCGGTTTGTTGAATCGCTTTTTCCATGTTCCGGATTTTCACTTCCGTTGCGGCGATTTTGGCCGCCGTTTCGCTTTCATTTTCCTGCAAGGTCCGCAGATAGCGGACATTTTGTGTCCGCTGGGCCTCGATTTGAATGATGGCGCCGCTTTTCTGAAACTCCTTCAACTTGTTTTCGGCTTCCAGCAGCTTCATCCGGGCCGTCTCCGTCTGGCGGCTGTAAAAATCCACCCCACCGCCGGTCCGGTGAACTTCGATGTGGCGGTCGATGTAGCGGTCCAGGAACGTGTTGACGATTTCGGTGATCCGGGCCGGGTCCTTGCCTTTCAGGCGCACTTCGATGATGTTGGACATGGTCACCGGCTCGATTTCGAGTTTCTCGCGCAGGTATAACACCGCTGCTTCCGTGGGATGAACCTGCCCGGCGATTCCCAGCCGGATCATTGCTTTATGAAAAGCGGAGGGTTGATATTCCGCCTGCAGGTTCAGTTGCTCCACCACCAGCCGCAAGAGGGTGTCGGAGGTCATGATCTGGATTTCCGAGTTGATATCCTGCTGGGAAACCGGCAGAACCTCGAATCGTTCCAGGGTGTGGAGCTGCTGACGTGAATCCAGCAGCGGTTTCAGCAAAACGCTGCCTTTCACCTGATATTGGGGGGTGGCGAGAAAGGAATGGCCGACGACCAGCGCCACGATGACGGCAAAGGTGCCGACCAGAACGCGCAGTTTTGAAAAGACGATGAATAGAACGTCTCGCAACGAAACGCGCAGGGGTTGCTGTACAGGAGTATCGATCATATGCTTCCGCCTTATTGGGCCGCCTTGCCGCCAAGGGAGTAGACACCCGAAATGTTGAATTCCAACGGTATGATGCGCCACAGGGCGTCGGCCGTTAAGGCTGCGCTCGCGATGGCGGTTCTGGGAATATAGACCACATCGTATTGCTGGATAAGGGGATCCATGACGGTTTTCCGGTCGATGACTTCACCCAGGTAAACCATTTGGACATCCGGCTGCCCGTTTTTCTTGCGTCGAATGATGACGACCTGGTCGGTCTCGGCCTCCGGACCCAGGCCCCCGGCCATGGAAATCAGCTGGGTGAGGGTGATGGGGCCGGGCAGCTCATAAAAGTCCGGACGCTCCACCTGGCCCATGACGTATACCCGGTTGGAGCGGGCTCGCAGCATGACGACGGAAAGCGTCAGGTTGTTGATGAGCTTCTGATAGCGTGATTCCAGCCTGTCCCGCAATTCCTGGGTGGTGAGGCCTATAACCCTGATATCGTCGATATAGGGCAGCGAAATGCGTCCGTCGGGCCTGACCACCGCCAGGCGGGACATGCCCCGTTCCTGGTTGTAGATGGTGCGTTTCAGATCTTCCACCTTGGCGTTGAACCCGATGACCTCCACCGTGATCACCGGTCGTGTCAGGATCGAGGTGTAGCGCTCACTGATTTCCAGCGCCAGGTCGGTGGGTTTTTTCCTTACGGCGCGGATGTCCCCGACGGGCGACAGGGTGATTTTTCCGTCCGGCCGGACCCTGACCGTCCGGCTCATCACCGGATAATAATAGAAATCGACCCGCAGCATGTCTTCGGTGTCGATCGTATACTCCGGCGCCAATGTCCCCGGGTCGATGTGATACAGCACTTCCAGTTCGTCGCCCATGCCGATCAGGTAGGAGGCCGTCACCACGGGTTTCGCGCCTTCGGGTTCCGCGGCCAGCGGTTTTGCCGGTTCAGGAGCGGACTTGCATCCTGACAGGGCCAAGACCATGACCGCCAGAACGGTGATGATCGGTTGTTGCCTTTTCTCCCTGCAGTAACAGGGACGGGGGTTCCCTTTTTGCAATGCCATGCTTCGATTCCTGTTGATCCTATTGCGGAACTTCCCTGAGCTGAATTTCCACGCGCCGGTCATGTTCCCATGCGAAGCGTTTGCCCTGATGATCAATGGTATATAGTTTGCCGCGCCCCTCCACCCGCATCCGGCTTTCCTCCAGACCGAACCCTTTCAGCGCGTCGTACACCGCCTGGGCGCGCTGGAGGGACAGAACCTGGTTGTAGGGGACGTTATGACGTTCATCCGCAAAGCCGATGATTTCGAGGCTGAAACGGTTGTTCTTCATGAATGCGGCGAACTGCTCGAGTTCCTTCAGGTAGCGCTTTTTCACGTTGTAGCGGTCGGTATCGAAAAAAACCACCGGCGGCAGAATGTACTTTTCCGTGACGATGGTTTTTTCGATGATTTCGGGTTTGCCGCCGCCGGCATCGGTTCCCTTGCGACTTCCATCGTCGTAACCGTCCTCGTCCATTTGGTCTTCCAGGGAAGCCGGAGCGTCAAAATTCAGGACGATGATTTTTTCGGGGATGGGCGGCAATTCCACCGTCAGTTCCTGTTTTAATTCTGGATGGTTGACGGCTACCGCCGTAATGCGCAGCGGGGTTGTTCCCAGATAGGAAACCGGCAGATCCAGGGGGGTGCGGCCGGCTTCCCGGCCATTGACGGTGATGTCCGCATCAGCGGTGGCGGATTCAATCCGGATATGCCCGCTGACGCCCTCTTCCGAACGTTGCCAGTGGGAAGGATGGCATCCGCAAAACATTGTCGCCCAAACGCCCAAGCCAATAACAAGAAACCAGTGTCTCTGCATGTCGCTTCCATTTCCGGTGGAACTGTCGAACAGTCCTGGATCGAACCACCTGATATGGATGTTCTCCTATCATGGTTCTTTTTTTTTCTCAAGCAGTTGTTGCATGAGCCGGCGGGCTTTTTCATCACCCGGATTCCGCTCGAGGGCCCTTTTGAAGAGATTCCCGGCTTTGTCATAGTCCTTCAACCGGAAGCACAACTCACCGAAGCTCAACAGGAAATCCGGATATCCGACCTGGCGGTTCAACAGCAAATCGCCGATCTCCAGGGCCGATCGGGATTTACCAGCGGTTTTCAAGGTGTTGAACAGCATGATCCGGGCGCGGGTATAGGTCGGGTTTAGCTGGAGGGCTTCCCGGAAGGCCGTTTCCGCTTCCGCCAATTTTCCGGCCCGGTAGTGAAGCGAACCGATGCCGAATTGAAAATCCGGATAGCGGGTATACAGATGAGCAGCGCACCGGACCGCCTCAATCACCTGATCCAGCAGCCCGGGCAGGTTTTCATCCTCGATGGGCTCCGTCAGCATCAGCATTTCCACGACATTGGGAGCCGCCGCCAGGTTTTGGCCATAGGTGCCGATGGTTTGATGGAGCAGTGCCTCGGCCGTTCCGTTGTCTCTGGTTTCCGATTCGCGAACCCTACCGGTTTTGTCGAAATATTCCAGCAGCAGCCTCAGGGAGCGATCATCGGGATACACCCGGCTTCCTTCCCTCAGGAGCCGGATGCCCTCCGGATGTCTCCCGCTGGAAAACAAGAGCATCGCCAGCTTGATCCGGGCCGCGGAAAAACCGGGATTTGCGGACAGGGCTTTTTGAAACCATTCCAGGGCCGCGGTTTGATCCCCACTCGTCGACCCTGAATGGACAGACCCCAGGTGATGGTACAGGTCCACATAATCCGGAAATTTTTCAAGCAGCAGGGAGAATTGAGCCGCAGCCTTATCCGGTGCTCCCGTGTTCGCATACGCCGTGCCCAGTTTGATCCTTGCCGGCCAATAATGCGGATTGATGGCGACGGCCTGCTCAAAAGATGGTATGGCCAGCATGGGTTTTCCCGTGCCCAGATACGTCAATCCCAGGGTATAATGCAGATCTGCGTGATGGGGATATTGCCGGAGTCGCCGCCGGCAGGCATCCTCGACCCGGTCCCAGATCCCGAGCCGATGAAACGCCGCGATGATTTTTAGACCCGGCGGGTAGTTATAGGGATTTATTTCCGCAATGCGCCGGTACAGGTCCGGGCTGTTCTCCCGGGCGCCGATTTTTTCATGGCAATGTCCCATGTATTCGTAGACCCGGCTCCTTTCCGGATCGATCCGCAGGGCCTGTTCGAATTCACTTAGGGCGCCCAGATAATTGCCCATGGAGAACAGGATTCTTCCCAGATCGTAATGGGCCTGGGCGCAATAAAAGGATGCCAGACGATAGCTCAATCCGCCGCTAGTGGTGTCCGTGATGATCTTCTGAAACAGCGGGATCGCCTGCCGGTAATGCCCCTGATTGAACAGGCCGATGGCCCGGTCATACAATCTGCGGTTACCTTTTGACCATATACGTTTGATCATCGCATTCCTTTTTCCGGACCGCCCGCGGGATGGATATCCGGAAAGCCCTTCCTATTTGGCGCCTTTCCCGGACAATACCACGGGGATCGTGTAAAACAGGATTTTCAAATCCAGCAGCAGATTCCAATTTTGTGTGTAGTCGATATCCAGGCCCATCCATTCTTCAAATTTGACGATATTGCGCCCGCTGATCTGCCACAGACCGGTCATGCCGGGTTTGACGCTGAAGCGCAGACGATGCCGGTCATCATAAAAAAGTTCGAAATCCCGCACCGGCAGGGGGCGCGGTCCCACCAGGCTCATGGAGCCCAGGAGCACATTCAGGAGCTGGGGCAGTTCGTCCAGGCTGGTCCGGCGGAGCCAGTGTCCGCTTCGGATCACGCGGGGGTCGTTGGTCATTTTAAAGGCGGCCCCGTCGCTGTATTCATTATGGATTTCCAGGCTTTCCATCATCTGGTCGGCGTTGCGGACCATGGTGCGGAATTTGAAAATCCGAAATCTACGCTTGTTCAATCCGATTCGCTCCTGGGTGTAAAAAACCGGGAAGCCGTCATCCCATGCAATCCAGATGGAGATGATCAGAAAAACCGGCGCCAGCAGGATCAGGCCGACCAATGATCCGACAATGTCGATCCAGCGTTTGATGTCGTACTGCAGTTTGGTGGCGTATCCCCGGGTGGCGAAATAGAGCAACGGGTGGTCGGCGTCCGGCTGGACCATCTGCCGGACGTTTTTCTGCAAGGTGAAGATATTCGCGGCCAGTTGCACGTTGACGCCCTGGCGGGCGCAGAGTTCGATGATTTTTTGAATACGGTCGTAATGGCTTCGGATGGGCAGGGCAATGATGACGGTATCCGTGGGCTGATTGGAGATGTCATAATTGAAATCCGAAAGGGTTCCCAGTTTCGCCTGGGCGCCGATGGTTTTTGCCTGTTCATATCCGGACGGATTCTCGACAAAATCGAAAAAAGCAACCCGGGTCTGGGGGTTCAGGAGCGACCGGTACATTTCCAGGGAACGGTCGTTGATGCCGACGATGGTCACCTGGCGGATCATCCGCTTGTCCAGCATGGATTGAAGACCGAAAACCAGGGAGCGGTACAGGAAGAACGCCGTTATCAGGATGCACCAGGAGACCCATGCCGGCAGAAGCCGAAACGGGATAATGTCAAAAAAATGCAATCCGACAATCTGAACGACTGCGCCTGCCGTCACCGCCAGGGGCAGTTTTCTGGTCCATTGAGGCCGTTCCGGAAGCATGTCCCGGGGATACAGCTCCAGACAGTTGAAAATCGTTATCCAGAAAAGGGCAAGCGCCGTCATGACCAGGAACTGTCCAATGGTTGCCTGCCGTACCAGCAATCCGGCAGGCTCCGGAATCCCGCTGGTTGAAAAATAGCTCTCGACACCGAAGAAAACATAAAAAATCAGTGTGATATCAACAAGCTGTAATAAAATTTGAACTGGGGCTCGATTTTTCAAGATGATTTGGCATGTTTGATGATAAACTCACCCAAACGGTCCGAAAAACTTCCGCAGGATTTTATATTCATAACAGATCCAAACGGTTTGGTCAATTTATGATTTGCGGAATAATCCAAGTTGACGGAAGTGGGTCGCATGTCGTATGAAATTTATTTTATTTGTGAAACGAGATGAAAGAACTGTGGATCCATGAGAATAGTGACACGACCCGATTTTGACGGCATCGCCTGCGCGGTGCTGCTCCATGAGGCGCTGGCCATTCAGGAACCGGTTACATGGGTTGAACCCAATGACATGCAGAAAGGCCGGGTGGTCATTCAACCGGGCGATGTAATCGCCAATTTGCCCTATCATCCCGCATGCTCCTTGTGGTTCGATCATCATTTTTCCAATCGGATCGACACCCCGTTCCAGGGAGAGTACCGGATCGCCCCGTCCGCCGCCGGGATTGTTTTTGATTATTATAAGGAAAGATTCAAAAAAGACTTCGGCGAATTGGCTGCGGCGGCGGATAAAATCGATTCCGCCGATCTTTCCAGCGATGAAGTGCTCCAGCCGGAAAAATATCCATATATCCTGGTTTCCATGACCGTCAAGGGCCACCAGAAGGAGGACGAACCCTACTGGAACACCCTTGTCGACCTGTTCCGGGAACAGGAACTATCGGATATCTGCGGGCATGGGGAAGTCCAGGCCCGATGCCAGGCGGTTATCCGCGAGAACCGGCTGTTCGGAGAAATCCTGCAACGGCACACCACGGTGGACCGGCATGTATCCATCACGGATCTGCGATCCTTTGACCGGGCGCCGAGCGGCAACCGCTTCCTGGTGTATTCCCTTTTCCCCCAGGCGGTGGTCAGCGTGAAAATCCGGTACGACGATCGGAACCGGGAAAAAATCATCGTCAGCGTGGGTCACAGCATTTTCAACCGCAATTGCCGGGTGAATGTGGGAAAGATGCTGTCGGCCTTCGAGGGCGGCGGCCACAGGGGGGCCGGAGCCTGCAGCTTCCATTACAGCAAAGCCGATGATTATATAAATGAAATTGTTGAAATACTGCTGCGGAATGAACCCAATGATCCTTGAGCGGGAGCATCCGTCAAGATGATCTGGAAGGGAATTCCACATAAAAGTGCACACCCCGGCCGGGGATGCTTTCACACCGCAGTTCGCCTTTCAGTTTTCGGACAACCAATTCATGAACCACGTGCAGTCCCAAGCCGCTGCCGCCTTTGCCGCGCCTGGTCGTGAAAAACGGTTGGAAAATTTTATCTAGATGTTCCCGGGGGATTCCCCGACCGTTGTCCTGATAATGAATGCGGACGTTACCATTGGCCGGCGCTGCCTGAATTCGGATTTCATTCCCTTGGGTTGTCTCAAAACCATGGACCAGGGAGTTGGTCACCAGATTGGTGATGATCTGGCACAGGGCGCCCGGGAAGCTGGTGAGCACCATTTTCTCGGGGCATTCGACCCGAATGGCATGGGGAGGGGTGCGCATACGGGGGGACAGACTGACAAGGATTTCCTCCAAATATTCCTTCAGGTCAAAAGCCCGCGGTTCATCGCTGCATTGGTCGACGGCCACCGTCTTGAAACTTCTGATCAGCCTGGAAGCGTTGCCGAGATTGAGCTGGAGCATATGGAGCGACTCGAAAACGGTTTTGCAGAACTTGTCGACATCCGCTCGTTTCAGGGCTCCGTTCAAAAACTCCCGGTGCAGTTTTTGGGTGAGTTCCTGCAAATGGGAGGTGACGGTCAGGCCGATGCCGAGGGGCGTGTTGATTTCATGGGTCGCACCGGCGACCATGCTCCCCAGGGCCGCCATTTTTTCCGCCAGGATCAGCTGATCCCTGGCCTGTTGGATGGTATCGACGGAATTCCTCAGCTCCGCGCTTTTTTCGATCAACTCCCGGGTTCTTTCCGCCACCAGTCTTTCCAGATGATCCCGGTGTGATTTCAAATCAAGATGGGTCCGGATTCTCGCCCCGATGACGGCGGGCCGGAACGGCTTGGTGATGTAATCCACCGCACCCAGGGAAAATCCCATGGCTTCGTCTTCCGTATCGCTTCGGGTGGTGATGAAGATCACCGGAATATCGCGAGCGGCCGGTTCCGATTTGATCCGACGGCAAACCTCATGACCGTTCATTCCGGGCATGACGATATCCAGCAGAATCAAGTCCGGCGGATGCTCGGACATGGCGATTTCGACGGCCGTCGATCCGGAGGCGGCGACCCGGATCTCGTAGTCATGGGACAGCATTTCCCCAAGCAGGATCAGGTTCAGGGGCTCATCGTCCACAATCAGGATTTCCGCTTTTTTATCAGGATCGGTCATGGCGCTCTCCATTTGTTCCGGCGATAACAGCTACCCGCCGCGGGGTCTCTTCCTCGGGTTGGATTTTTTTCATCAGGCCAAGCACCGTGGCGGCTCCTTGCCGGAAATCAAAGCTCTCCACCTGCTGCTGGAGAATCAATAAATCATCGTGGAACGTGGCCTGTGTCCAAAGCCGTTTCTTGATGGCATTGAAATACGCCAACGAACGATAGTTGTTACCCAGCAGAAAGGTTTTCAGCTGTTCCAGCTCGGGGATGGTCACCGGCGTCGCCATCATGGATTCCACCTGCGCGGTTCCCGGCTCCTTGGGTAGCAGCGGTCCGATCTTCGATACGGCATCCCCCAGGCGGCCGATGGCCGTCCGGTAATGTTCCAGGCTTTCCTGAACCCTCGCCGCGGCAAATTCGGGATTCGGTTCGGCCAGGGCGGCCTCGATTTCTTTGACCGCGGTCCGCACCGCATTCGCTCCCAGATTCGCGCTGACACCGCTGATGGTATGAAGAAGCTCACCGGCCGCCCGGAGGTCCTGATGTTCAATTGCATGCCGGAGGGTGTCGGCGGAATCCCGGTATTGCTTCAAAAAGGCTTCCAGCAGGCTGCGATAGAGGTCGTTTTTCCTGCCGACCCGTTCCAGGCCGGACCGGAAATCAAGGACCTCCTCCGAATCAGGCGGCCGGGGCCGCAGATCCACCGAATCCACGGGAAGGGCCCGCAATCCCGGAAGCCATTTTTCAAGGCAGGTGAACAACTGGTCCGCATTGATGGGTTTGGTGATATAGTCGCTCATTCCCGCGCCCAGACATTTTTCACGGTCGCCGGGGGTGGCGCCAGCTGTCATGGCAATGACTGGAAGGTTCCGAAGCCGGAGGCGGTTGCGGATCAACCGGACCGCCTCCAAACCGTCCATTTCCGGCATCTGGATGTCCATCAGAACCGCATGGTAGGTGCGCTCCTTGATCCGGTCAACTGCCTCCCGGCCATTGCCGGCCACATCCACTGAAAAGCCGAGATGTCGCAGCATTTCGGAAGCCACCATCTGATTGACGGGATTGTCCTCCACCAACAGAAGCTGAAACGTTGCCGTGGGCGTCATTTCGGGACGGGGGCGGTGATCCGGCTGGATATCCGCTGGCGGGGCGGCCGGCATTTTTGCCGTCATGGCTTGAATGTCGTCGGCCGCGGCTGTTTTGAAAGCGACTGCAAAGGAAAAGGTGCTGCCCTTGCCCGGCTGGCTTTCCACCCGGATGTCGCCATTCATCATCCGGGTGATCCGGCGGCAGATGGCCAGGCCGAGTCCGGTTCCGCCGTACCGGCGTGTGGTGGTTCCATCCGCCTGGGTGAAGGCTTCAAATATCTTTTCAAGTGCCTGGGGTTGAATGCCGATGCCGGTATCCTGAACGTGGAACAGAATCCCGGTTTGTTCCCGGGATTGAAACTCCGGCTGGACCGTGATGCGGATGGCACCCGTATCCGTGAATTTCAGGGCATTGGAAACGAGATTGAGCAGCACCTGTTGCAGGCGGAACGGGTCGCCGACGACCACATCAGGAAGGGCGGGGCTGATGGATACGATAAAGTCCAGTTTTTTTTCAGCTATCTGGGGGCGGTACATCTCGGCGGTGACCTCCACCACCTCCCGGACGGAGAAAGGGATGGATTCGAAGGCGAGCATCCCGGCCTCGATCTTGGAAATGTCCAGGATGTCGTTCATCAAGGTCAACAGGGATTGCGAGGAAGCGCTGATGATCCTCAGGTACTCGGCCTGTTTCGGCTGCAGACAGGTGCGCATGACCAGGGAACACATGCCGATGATGGCATTCAGGGGCGTCCGGATTTCATGGCTGATATTTGCCAGAAAATCGCTTTTGGCCCTGGCCGATGCTTCACTGGCGGCTTTTTCCCGCTGCAGGCGCTGGTGGGTGGCGGATGTAAAGGCCACGATGATTCCAAGGCCGATGGCGAAAGCCATGATCAGGACGACCACCAGCTGGGTGGCGGCGACATCTTTTTCCACGGCCTTCCGGGCCAGCTGCATTTCCTTCCAGCCGCCGATGTAAATTTTGTTGGCCAGGCCTGCGATTTCCGGAGCGATGGGCAAAATCGTGGTATTGACCTCTTCTTCCATTTTCCGGGAAACCGAGACGATTCCCTCCATATAATCCCGGTAATCCTCCACCGCCAGGATCAGTTTCCGCACGCGGCTGTCCGACAGCGGCGACAGTTCGGCCAGCACTGTGTTCAGGAGTGCCAGGGTTTCCTCCGCCTGGGCTGGATTGAATTCCGTCAGATATTGCTGGAAGCTGAAACGCGCCTCGTCAAAGCGGTGATGACAGTCGGGCGGTGCCAGGTTTTCGGCCGCCAGCCGCTGAAGATCGGTGTGGATTTCCTTCCCGAGACGGCACAAGGCCTCCTTATTGCTGTTGCGGGCGCGGTAGCGGATGACGACATTGCGGTATTTGGAAATGTAGTGTCCGGTCAACGCCCGAATGCGCTCGATGGAATCGCGGATTTTCGGATCGGCAATCCGTTGGGCGGCGCTCCGCAGAATGGTTTCCGCTTCCCGCATTTTTTTTTCCGCTTCCTGATTGTCCTCTTCCTTGTTGAGGTAGAGGAATTTTTCCACCGCCGTGCGCATGCCCAGGATGACCGTTTCAATTTCATATGCCAGGCTGAGTTTCGCGAAAACCTCCCTGGTCAGAAAGTTGACGCGGGTCTCGAGGGACTTGGCCTGAAAAATGGAAATGGCGGACATCAGCGCAAACAGAAAAACCAGGAGCACATAACCGGTGAACTTCAGTTTTCGGAGGCTGATTTTCATGAGCGGGCGTCTAGAACCGGATATCTACCAGCAGGTAATAATTGGTTGTCTTCATATCGCTCTCCCGGGGCTCGCCGTACAACGGACTGAAATAATCATGGTCCGCCAGAATCGCGCCGGCTCTCAGGAACATGGTGTTCTTGTGCAGCGGCTGGATATAGTAGAGTTCCCCGGCATGCCCCCGGGTGGCGAGCTTGTTGAACAGGCTGCCGCTGCCGGAAGAAAGCAGCCCCAGCCAGTATTCGGAGCCGTAATTGTATTCAAGGCCGACCCTGGGGAAACGGAGAAAAGACAGCGGCAACTGGTAGCGGACGCCGGTGAACACACCGTGGCCCTGCAGATCATCGCCGATGGTTCCGCTGATGTTGTCGGAATAGATGCTGGCTTCATACCCATTTTCGAAGAGGGTTCCGGAGGGGGCCAGATCCATGCTGATGTGGGTATAGGCGCCGAACCAGTCCAGACCCGATCCCGCAAGATCATTGAACTGCAGATGCAGCGTGGCCATATCCGCGTAGCCGGTACTTTCGGGATAGCTTACTATTCCGGGCAGGTCTTTCAGGGGGGCCAGATCCATGCGGACGTAACTCAGCCAGAGCAGGGAGCTGCGGACGTATGGCACTTCCGTTTCAAAAGCCGCCCCCATGCCGCGCACATCATCAAAATCCAGCGTGCGGCCCATGTACCGCAGGTAGTGCTGCTGGAATTTGGTGTAGACCAGCCGGAACATGCTGTTTTTGAGACCGGTCAGGCGGTCCAGCGACAGGGAAGCGATGAGACCGTCGGCCTCCACATCGTTCAGCATCACCGGCCAAGTGGATTTACGGGTGGTGTTGTCCTTCAATTCATTGGGAGGGCCGTCACTTGCCGGTAACCGGCCGAAGGTGATTGACAGCGGCGTTCCTTCGATAAAATAATCGATGTAAGCCCTTTCCACATGCAGGTCGCCTTCCGGGTCCGGGAAGCTGGGGTAGCTCCAGTCGGACGGCTCCTGGTCGAAGGTGTATTCGCCAAACAATTTATAGTAGGACAGCCGGCCGTGAAAAATGATGTTCTCCCGGATGTCCGAGCGAAGGCTGATACGCAGCCGGTTGGACCAGACTTCCTCGGCGCTGCCGTCGACCGTTTCGCCCGCGAAGGAGAGGTCCTGGTGCCGGATGGTCTCCAGACGGGTGCGGAATTCGCCGGTGAGTTTGATTTTATCCAGAATCGATTTGGTTTCGATGGTGTCGAGCCGGGAGGACATGTCGTCCAGTTCCTCCTGAAGGATCCCCGCCTGCTCCGTGGAGGACGGCCGGGTTTCCGTCTGGTTGGGTCCTTCCTGTTGCGACGCCGGGTCAACGGGCGGGGCGCTGGAATCCATCCGGTCCGGACCCGAATCCGGGCTGTTTTCCAAAAGGTCGCCCTTGGCCGGAACGGCGGCGATCAAGATCAAAAAGGCGAACAGTGGTGTCAGCACCGCCCGAGACGACCATACCCATTTGTGCATACATGACCTCCGTTACTATTTCATTCCGGCAGCGATGGGGCGGTCCGAGTCCGCGGCATGTTCCATGAGATATTGTTGAATTTTAGATCGCTCTTCCGGGGTGATCAATTGATGGATATCCTGTTTGCGCTGATGTTTTTCCCGGGAAAAAAAGCGTTCCCATTGAACCGCGGCGAATTTGACCGGCGCCATCACCGGCGCTTTGCCGCCTTCCGCGTGACAGGCGCCGCATTTGCCGTAAAACAACTGTTCGCCGTCCATGGTATCCGCGATGGCATCGGCCGCAAGCAAGGCCGCGGCGACTGTAAGGATGAGGATAGGGATGGTCCTGGGCGCTAATGGATTCATGGCGATATCACACCGGTATTCGCTATCGGGGATGAAAACAAACGATCCGGGCTGACGGCGCAACCGCCTGAAAAAATATATTGAAATAAAAAGAAATTTAGATGAATCGGTCGGGGCGGTCGTGGCTGCGCAAACGCGTGTGGTGCCTGCCGAATGGATTCATCATACTATTTTTCGGCGAGGATGGCAATCCCAGAAAGCCGCCCGCGTTCCCCTGTAAGGAAATGTCGGTGAAACGCGGGCGAAGGCAATTTCAGTAGGACGGGGTGCGGGTTCAAACCGGCACTTTTTCGATCCAGCCGTCGGGAGCCGCGGCTTTGCCATACTGGATGTCGGTAATGGCGCTGAAAAATTTTTCCGCCACCGGGCCGACGTTTCCATGACCGATTTCAATCCGTTTTTCGCCGAATTGGATCAGCCCCACCGGCGAAATGACCGCCGCCGTGCCGGAACCGAACACTTCCTGCAATTTCCCGTTGCGGTGGGCTTCGAATACTTCATCGATGGCGATGCGTCTCTCCGAGGCCTTCAGGCCCCATTTTTTGGCCAGCTGCAAGACGGAATCCCGGGTGATGCCGGCCAGGATACTGCCGTTCAGCATGGGGGTTACCAGTTCGTCGCCGATCACGAAGAAAATGTTCATGGAACCGACTTCCTCCACGTATTTCAGTTCCACGCCGTCCAGCCAGAGAACCTGGGTGAATCCGTTACGGTGGGCCTCCTCGCCGGCGTACAGACTGGCGGCGTAATTGCCGGCGGTTTTGACATGTCCGACGCCGCCGCGGACCGCGCGCACATGCTCCCGGGTGACCCAGATTTTCACCGGATTGAAGCCTTCCTTGTAATAGGCCCCCACTGGCGACAGGATGATAAAAAACCGATAGGTATGGGAAGCCCGGACCCCGAGAAACGGGTCCATGGCGATGATGGTGGGGCGGATGTACAGGGAGGTTCCGACGGTCTTCGGGACCCAGTCTTTTTCCAGGCTGACCAATTGTTTCAAGGCCTCAAGGGCCAGGGATTCGTCGAATTCGGGGATGCATAGCGCCTTGGCCGAGCGGTTGAACCGGCTGAAATTGTCCCGGGGCCGAAACAGGTTGATATCGCCGTCGACCGCGTGGAAGGCCTTCAGACCCTCGAAGATGGCCTGGCCGTAATGAAACACCATGGTGGACGGATCAGCCTGAATGGGTGCGTACGGCTCGATGCGCGGGTTATGCCACCCGTTTTTCAAATCATAGTCCATATTGAACATATGGTCGGTGAAGACGGTGCCGAAGGTCAGCTGGGAATCCTCCGGATGTGGGTTGAGCTGTCTGCTTTTGGTGAGACGGATTTGCACGGAAACCTCCAGACTGTTTCGTTATTAGGTTAGATCCGGTATATCGGTTCCAAACCTATCGACACCGGAAGCGGAAATCAAGGAATATATTTCGAAGCGCGGGCGGGCGTGATCAAGAGAACGTGCCCGTGGACGCGTCCGTCCACGGGCACGTGAAAAAACAACGGGTGGTGGATGGCAACCGGAGATCCGGACCGTTGTTACCGGCGGGATGCTAGTAGCGATAGATCGTTCCGATGGTGATCCCGGTTGCTTCGATTTCATCAAGCTCGAAGGTTTTATTGATGCCCAGGTTGAATTCAAAGGCTTCCGACGGGAAATAGGACGCGGAAAGGCCAGTGTAGGTCTGGGCGCTCCGGTCGCTGTCGATATCGTCGCTGATGAAATTGGAACGGATCACTTCCATGTTCACGGAAAAGGAATCACCGATGGGAAGGCCGAAATTGAACCCGTAGGACAAGGTCTGCACCGGATCCAGGTCGTTCAGCCAGTCGATGGCCTCTTCCACGAATTCATTGTCTGTATCCAGCATTCCCGAATCCAGGCTCGCCTTGGTGATTTTATAATCCAGCCCCAGATTCAGACAGCCCCCGAATCCGAACAACATTTCCACGGAGGTGAAGACGCCGCCGCCGTATTTGTAATTGCCGGATTGGTCGATCATATCGGATTGCAGATTATAAACATCGCCCATGATATCGGCGCCTATGTTCCAAGTGACCGTCCGGCCCTTGATCACCGGATATTTGGTATATAAATCCAGGCCGAGAAAATGGGAGGACGAGTCGATTTCATCATCGACGGACATATATCGGTAGGGCAGCAGAAAGCCGAATTCCAGATCGCTTTCCGCTGTATGGGTATAGCCCAACATGAGGGAACCGGCCTGGCCGTCGTTGCTGTTGACCTCGAGGACATGGTATTCGAGGGCGCCTTTGAAATCATTGTTCAGTTTTTCGATCTGGTCCCTTTTGGAGGCAGGAACCGCGGTTTTCAGTATTCGTCCCGAGAACATCCCCTGGGACATGATGGCGTCGTCGGATATGCCCATGGCCGTAGCTATGCCGCCGGGGAAAATGACATTCAGGATGGCGTCGGCGTTATCCTCGGCCCAGGTTTCCAACTGCGCCCGGGAGGTAACACCCGGAGGGGTTTGCAGCGCCAGGTTGCCCTTGCGGTCGTAAATCTGGAGAGGCCCCCGCATGAACTCGGTATCATCCCATTTGCCGTCCAGATTCGTGTCATTCCAGCCAGCGGAGAGCTTGGCGCTGTAAATTGTCGGTGAGACGGATTTTTCTACGCCCGTACCCGACACATTGTAATCGATCAGGTCGAAAAAATCCTCGGCCCCGGCCGGACCGGCCCAGACGCCCATGAAAACCACTGCCGCAAACAGAATACCCCGCTTTACCAGATTGTTTCTCATCGCCCCTCCTAATACTGTTGTCATGGTTGGTTTTGTTATGATATGGATAACAATCGAAAAATATTATTTACCACGGTTATAATCGGTTGGTACGAATTAAGGATGACAATGATGAACTATAGCATTCGGCAACTTGCTTTTCAAGAAGAACCTCCCCTGCGCCAACAGACTCTCCTGATGATGTTTTTTTCGGTTTGTTTGCTGGTGTCATGCGCCACGACCACACCCGAAGTCGCGGAAAACGATCTGGCGAACCCGGCGGGTCAACCCGTTGTCTTTCCCGCCTACACGGGGCCCAAAACCCCCCTGGCTGTTCTGCCCATGGGACTGTCGGAAGCAGCGGCCAAGCGGTATCCCCATCTGCTGGAGAAATCAGTGGGGCTCGGCATCCACAACGTGCTGTCGGATACTTTGTATCAGAGCGGCCGCTTCCGTTTTGTGGAGGACAAGGAATCGGTGATCAAGGACATGCTCGAACGCCAGAAACTGAGCATGACGGGCCTGGTGGACAAGGAATACGCCATCAATATCGGCAAAATGCTGGGCGCCAAGAAGGTGGTGTACGGCGAAGTGTTCGATTATTCGGAAGGTAAGGAAGAAAGCATCTCCGGCTTCAGCAAATCAACGACGCCGCGGGTGCGCGTGGGCGTCCAGATCCGGATGGTCGATCTGGAAACCCTGGAATATATCCCGGCTTCGGCCATCAAATACGGAATGGACTGGGGGGATGCCAGCCGGGCCGCCATCGAATCCGCCGTCCTAACCATGGTTCAACGGTTGGAATAGCCGGATTCTACCACAGTTGTTCCACCGCGGCGTCAATGGCTTTCTGGGTGGCGCGCCCCAGAGAGGTCTGGTCGAAATAGATTTTATTGTCCCGGATGTCATAAAACAGCGCCGAGGAGTCGGTGGCCGCCTCTCCTTCTCCCCGGGCGGTCTTGATCTCCGCGTTCTTTTCCTGCAGATAGATCTCGATCTCAATTCTCACCATGGTGCGCGCCTTGGAAAAAATTCCTATCATCCCTTTGGAGCGGCTGATGCCGCAATGAATGATTTTGGCGTAGGCCACGGCATCGGAATGCAGTTCCTCCGAGATCCGCGCCGCGTCGGCCGGTGTATGGAACTGATCCTTACCCGCCCACTGGCGCTGGATCATGCCATTGATCGCTGCGATGATTTCCGGATTGTTCTCGATGGGAACATATCCGCCCGTGTCGAACAGTTTCTGCAGCAGCAAGGAGGAGATCCCGTGGCCGATGAGCTGGTTTTCCAATTCCGGCCGGTCGACTTCGTTTTTCACGCCGATAACCACCAGTGATTTCGCTGGTGATTTCGTTTCCGCGGAAGACAGGGGGGCCGGCGGAAGCAGCAACAGGCTGACAAGGAGTACCGGGAGGAAACCCCGGAAGTGAATGGTCGAAAAGGCGGCGGAACGGTTCTTCATGATGGATTCCCTCACGGCATGCTGAAATGATATTCATCGTTGACCACGGGACAAAGCATATGCCGGGACTGTCACCGTGTCAAGCGTCCGTCCGGTTCCAGGAAGGCGGCGATGGCGTCATCACGGACCCGGTTCGGCCGGAACAGAATGGAATAATGATCGGCGTCCTGGATATCGACGCAGGCGGACCGGGGCATGGCCCGGACCATGGCCCGGGCGGTTTCCTCCGGCAGGAGAATGTCGTCTTCCGTAAGCAGGCCTTTGAGGGCCCTCAGGATCAGAACCGGGCAGGTGATCCGGGGGTAAAGCTCCGCCGGATCCGTGGTTTTCATATTCTCGATTTCCTCCAGAATATGGGCGGCATGGATGTTGGAACGCACGCCTTCCGCCGAGGTCTCGATTTCATAGCGGAAATAGGTCTCGAGCCGGGGCGACCAGGGGTGAAAGAAAGGCGCGGTTTTCAGGCTTGCCAGATAACGCTCAACCGATGGAAACAGCTTCCCCAGCCGATCCAGGGACGGTTTGATGCCGGCCAGGACTTTTTCGCGGTGTTCCTCCGGCAGGACTCCGCCGCCGTCCAAAAGGACGAGTCGGTCCACGCGCCGGGGATGCCGGGCGGCAAACGCCAGCGCGATGAGGGCTCCCAGGGAATGTCCCATGAGTACAGGCCGCGCGAGTTTCCGGCTTTCCATCAGGGCAAGAAGGTCCCGGCAGTGATGCGCAACGGAATATCCAGCCGGGGGTTTGTCCGAATTCCCCCGGCCCCTCAGATCCGGGGCGATGATCCGATGGGGCGGGGCCATGGCCTCGGCCAGGAGATCCCAGCAGCGGCAATTGGCCGTCAAGCCGTGGATGCAGAGGACATCCCTGCCGTCCGCCCCCTGCCAGACGGCAATCCGCATGTCGATTCCGTCGCCTTTTTCGGTTGTCATTACAGGTTCGGGCATGATCACCTCGAATGCGGGCATGGTGATTCGTGGTTGCAACACCCGCCGGCTCAGAAACCGGGCGGCGGCCGGAAGCCTCCCATGACCTCGGATATCAGTCCGGCGACGTGAATCGTCGTACGGTCCTCCAGATAGGGGCCGATGATCTGGATACCGACGGGCAGGCCTTCCGGGTTCATGCCCACCGGAGCCACGGTGGCCGGCAGGTACGACACGCCCGCCAGTCCGGCCCAGGCCATCAGATCCAGGTAAGGGCGAAGCGAGCCGTTGACCTTCACGGTTCTCTCGTACAGGTATTGGTGGTCGTGGGGAAAGGCGGCCACCGGCGCGGGCGGGCAAAGCAGCACATCGCAGATTTCAAAAAAATCGGCCCATTTCTGGCGCAGAATCTGACGGATCACGTCATTGCGGATCCAGCTGAGGTGCAACTGGGTGGCGCCGCGGATGTGACTGGCCAGATAACTCCGGTCGTCCGCATCCAGTTTTTCCGAGGTTTCCAGCCATTTGTTGAACATGGCCTGGGGCACGCCGGAGCCCATGACGGCAGCCAGCAGGGACAGAAAAATCTGATGGCTGGTGTGGAAGTCCACCTGGGGCTTTATGTCGCGGATTTGGGCCCCGGTTTTGGAAAGAGCGTCCACGGCATTCTGGATCACATCGCCGACGCCGGCATCCACCGGACAGACCGGATCATCCAGCCACAATCCGATGCGGTATTTTTTCAGGTTTTTTTTGCGCGGCGCGGGCAGCCGGATGCGCCAGGCCTTGCGCTCAGCCCTTTCCGGCCCGGCAAGGATGTCCATGGCCACGGCCAGATCCTCGGCGCTGCGGGCCAGGGGCCCGCTGGCGAGGATGTCCACCGACAGGCTGTGTTTGCCGGTGAAGATGCCGGGGGGCGGCGGGATATGACCGCGGTCCGGTACGATTCCATAGCTGGGTTTATGGCCGAAGATGCCGCAAAAATGAGCCGGAGTGCGGATCGATCCGCCGATATCGCTGCCGATTTCCAGACCGCAAAGACCGGCGGCCAGGGCCGCTGCGGCGCCGCCGGAGGACCCGCCCGGCGTGCGGTCCGTTCGCCAGGGGTTGTTGGTCCGGCCGTACACGCTGTTATAGGTCTGAATATCGGCCCCGTAGAGGGGCATATTGGTTTTACCGAACACGACGGCGCCGGCGTCGATGAGGGACTGGACCGCATCGGCGTTTTCAGCCGGCTGGTGGTGCCGGAGTTCGGGGGCCCCGGAGGTGCAGGGCATGCCGACGACCTCAAAGGAATCCTTGACCGTCATGGGCAGTCCGTGCAAGGGGCCCCGGATTTGTCCTTTGGAAAGGGCCGCGTCCGCTTCATCGGCCTGTCTCCTTGCGCCGTCGGCATCCATGGCCACGACGGCATTGATTCCCGGATTCAATCGTGTCACCCGTTCCAGATAGAGGTCGAGCAGTTCCCGCGAGGTAATGGCGCGGTTTCGGATGGCCCGGATTTGCGTAAGGGCCGGTTGAAATACCAGATCATCCATGGGGTCTGTCCTTCCTGGGGATGTTGTTGCGGTAAAACCGGTTGCGCGTTTATTCGCCCATATGTCTGACCAGATGGGCCAGTTCGGGAAAAATAAGGGCTTTGCATGCCAGCTTGCAGGCGCCCAGACTGCCCGGGATGCAAAAAACCACCGTGTGTCCGATGATGCCGGCGGTGGCCCGGGAAAGCAGTGCCGCTGAATCGATTTCTTCATAGCTGAGCTGGGCGAAAATCGGGCCGAAGGCAGTCAATTCCTTTTGGAAACAGGGGCGTACGGCCTCGATGGTCAGATCCTTGGGGCTGATCCCGGTGCCGCCGGTGAGGATCAGCACCTGGGGGGACAGGACCGCGGTAATATCCTGAACCGTGGCGGCGATGACGCCGCTGTCATCCGGTATGACCCGGTGGACGGCGATGACATGGCCTTCCTTTTTGGCGAACTGCTTGATCCATTGGCCGCTGGCGTCGGTTTCAAGCGTTCGGGTGGTGGAAACGGTTAAAATGCCGATGGATAATGCCGCCGGCGGATTTTGTTTGTGTTCGGCTGTGCCCATCCCGCTATTCTCCCTGGTCGATGACGACCCTGTCTTCCCCGTCGTGCTCGCTGAGCAGTACGTTTACGGTTTCGGATCGTTGGGTTTTGACGTATTTACCGATATAATCCGCCTGGATGGGAAGCTCCCGGAAGCCACGATCCACCAGGACCGCCAGTTCGATCCGGTCCGGTCGGCCGAAATCGATGACCGCATCCATGGCGGCCCGGATGGTGCGTCCGGTAAACAACACGTCATCGATGAGCACGACCTGTTTTCCGTTCACGCTGAAGGGGATTTCCGTTTTCCGCACCACCGGGTTTATATCGATGCGGGTCCAGTCGTCCCGATACAGGGTGATGTCCATTTCACCGGTGGGAATTTCCGTTCCTTCGGCCTTCCGGATGCTTTCCTGTATCCTTCTGGCCAGGTATACGCCGCGGGTCTGAATGCCGATGAGCGACAGATTGCTCGTCCCCTTGTGGGTTTCCAGAATCTCATACGCCATGCGGGTGATGATCCGGCCGATATCCGCGGGTTCCAATATGGTGATGCTGCTTGCCATGATCTGCGCTCCGGTTGGGATGATAGGGCTTTCATGCGACGAAGGACCGCCGCGGATGGTTGTTTCCCGCCGCAACGGCAGCTCTCACGGATCGATATATCATGCCCCGGTCTGAGATCAAGCAGAATATCACAGGGGGATTCCCTTCCCGTAACCAGAATCCCCTTGCTTTCGATTTCTGTTTTTGCCTATATCCCGGCAACGGGGAATTCCGTTTTCCATTTTAAGGAGGGTACAGGAACGATTCCGATGAAACCATCCTGCAGCGGCATCATTCTCGCCGGCGGCCTCAATTCCCGGTTTTCGGGCCGCAACAAGGCTTTGATGGCGATCGGCGCCAGGCAGATACTGAGCCGGATTTGCGAGGTTTTTTCCGACCTGTTCGAGGAGGTGATCCTGGTGACCAACGATCCCTTGGCGTATGCGGACCGGGATATCCAGGTGGTGACGGATCTGTATGATATCCGCAGCTCATTGACCGGCCTGCATGCCGGCCTCTTCTACGCCAACTGCCCGAACGCTTTCTTTACAGCCTGCGACACACCGTTTTTACAAAAGGATGTCATCCGGCTGGTTCTGGATCATATCGATTCCCAGAAGGATATCGTTGTCCCCCGGACCCGTGCCGGTTTTGAGCCGCTGTGCGCCGCCTATTCCACCAGATGCCTTCCGGCAGTGGCGTCCTGCCTGGAAAGCGGATTCTTCAAAATCATGGACCTGTTCGAAAAAGTGAGGGTCCGGACAGTTGACGAGGCGCTCCTGCGGGAAAAGGACCCGGAGTTGCTCTCGTTTTTCAACGTGAACACGCCCGACGATCGTGCCAGGGCGGAAGCCCTGTTGGCGGAAAAAGCGGTCCGGGGGCGCCTGCTTTAGTGACCGGTTTTGGCTTCCATGGCGGCCCGGATGTTCGGCAGTTGCTCCCGCGCGGCTTTTTCGCCGGCTTCCATCAGTCGTTTCTTTTGGGAAAAATCATTGTAGGCCACGTTGCCGATTTCCGGGCGGATCACCACATCGGCGTCTTTGACCCCCAGTACCCCGATTTCCGAAGACATGATCGTCACCGCATGATAGGCGATTTCCAGGGGATTCTCGGGTGCCCGGGAGGGGATCGCCGGGTCGATGACCACCGCGATCACCACCTCGGCGCCTTTCCGGCGTGCAAAATCCACGGGTATGGGATCGGTGACGCCGCCGTCGACGAAAACACGTCCGCCGATGGTAACCGGCACAAAAACACCCGGAATGGCGCAGGAGGCATGGACCGCGCGGGCCACCGGTCCCCGCTCGAGAAGGACCGACTGCCCGGTGCGCAGGTCCACGGCCACGGCGCCGTATGGAATTTTCATGTTTTCAATGCGTTTGCTGGAAAGATGGGTGTTCAGGAAGGCTTCCAGTTTCTCCCCCTTGACAAAACCACCTGAAAAAATGGAAAAAGCGCTGTAGTCGAAAATATCCTCCTCCCGGATGGCGATGGCGATGAACTCGGCGTCCAGGACCCGCCCCGTATCGGCATAGATGGCCCCGATCAAGCTGCCCACCGAAGTGCCGATCACCAGATCGATGGGGATTTTTTCCTGCTCCAGCACCCGGAGGACGCCGATTTCGGCAAAACCGCGCGCTCCGCCGCCGCCGAGGGCGATGCCCACCTTCGGCAACCGCTTCTGATCCGCCGCCGGCGGTTTGTCTTCCTGCCGGGTATCCTGGACCGGCCAACAGGCCGTGAGCGTCACAACAACCGTCAACACAGCCGCCTGGACGAATAAACGCCATTCCCGTGTTCCCATTGTCCACCCCATGTTAGCCAAATGGATTGTTTGTTCGCACCCCGGCTTCTATTTACCGAATCCGGATTCGGTTTTGCAAGATCATAAATGTCCGGGATGGATACCCCCGTGATTCGTCCGGGATTCCAAGATGCTTGACACACCTGCGGGCCTCGGTTAGAGTTTCACCCTACCAATTCGATATAGACGGACTCACCGGTGTTCATCAGTTACTACAGGAGGGGTATCATGAAGAAGCTATGGATAATCGCCTTGGTATTGCATGCCGCAGCCATCGCCGTACCGGTCATGGCCGCCGAAACCATTAAAATCGGATTGATGGCGCCCCTGACCGGCTCCTGGGCCAGTGAGGGCAAGGATATGCAGCAGATTGTCATGCTCCTGGCCGAGGAAACCAACAAGGCCGGCGGTCTGCTGGGCCGGCAGGTGGAAATTATTCCCGCCGATGACGGCGGCGACCCGAAAACCGCGGCCCTGGCCGCCCAGCGACTGTCCACCCAGGGTGTCTCGGCGGTGATCGGAACCTATGGGTCGTCCATCACCGAGGCGTCCCAGAACATTTTCGACGAATCCGAGATCGTCCAGGTGGCCAACGGTTCGACTGCCATCCGTCTGACGGAAAAGGGCCTGAAATATTTTTTCCGCACCTGTCCGCGGGATGACGAACAGGGCAAGGTGGCGGTGAAGACCATTCTGGGGCTGGGGTTTACCAAGGTCGCCGTTCTGCACGACAACACCACCTATGCCAAGGGGCTGGCTGACGAGGCCAAGTCCTTGCTGGAAAAGGAAAAGTGCAGTCCGGTTTTCTTCGACGCCCTGACGCCGGGGGAGCGGGATTACAATACCATTCTGACCAAAATCAAGGCCAGCGGGCCGGACGTGGTTTTTTTCACCGGCTACTATCCCGAGGCCGGGCTGCTGCTGCGCCAAAAAATGGAAATGGGCTGGAATGTGCCTTTTATCGGCGGTGACGCCACGAATAATCCGGATCTGGTCAAGATCGCCGGCAAGGATGCGGCCAAGGGATTCTATTTCCTCAGTCCACCGGTTCCCCAGGATCTGCCTTCCCCCGAGGCCAAAGCCTTCATGGCCGCCTATCGGAAAAAATATGACGGCGCACCCGGCAGTGTATGGGCCGTTCTTTCCGGCGACGGCTTCAATGTTCTGGCCGCCGCCATCAAGGGCGCCAAATCCACGGATTCCAAGGCCGTGGCCGCCTATCTCCATAAGGAACTGAAGGATCTGCCAGGGCTCACGGGGGCGATTTCCTTTGATGACAAGGGGGACCGGGTGGGCGATCTCTATCGGGTATACACGGTGGACGGCGACGGCAATTTCATCCTCAAACCCTAGCGGGAATCCATGGATTTCTTTTTGCAGCAATTGACCAACGGGTTGGCCGTGGGTGGGATCTATGCCCTGATCGCCCTGGGGTATACCATGGTGTACGGGGTATTGAAATTGATCAATTTCGCCCACGGCGACCTGTTCACCATCGGCGCGTTCATGGGCCTTTCGTTGTTGACCTCCATGGGGTTGACCCACCACATGAATGCGTTCGGCGTGGTGGTTTCCCTGATCGTGATGGTCATGGGGCTGGTGGCCGTGATCGGCGTGATTCTGGACCGGCTGGCCTACAAACCGCTTCGATCGTCCCACCGCCTGTCCGCCGTGGTATCGGCTCTGGGCGCCTCCATTTTTTTTCAGAACAGCGTCATGCTGATCTACGGAGCCAAATCGCTGGTGTATCCCCACGACATTCTGCCGAAAGCGGCCGTGGATATTTTCGGTCTCCGCATCCCCATGATCCGGATCCTGATTCTGCTGGCTTCGCTGGTCATGATGATCTGCCTGTATGTTTACATCCATAAAACCCGGATCGGCACGGCCATTCGGGCTGCGGCCATTGACCAGGGTGCGGCCAGGCTTATGGGGATCAACGTGGACCAGGTCATCATGATCGTCTTCATGATCGGGCCGGGTCTTGGGGGCGCCGCCGGGCTGATGGTGGGGCTGTATTACGGCCAGATCAATTTCACCATGGGGTGGATTTACGGTCTGAAAGCGTTTACGGCCGCCATTCTCGGGGGTATCGGCAATATTCCCGGCGCCATGGTGGGCGGGTTGCTGCTGGGGGTAATCGAAGCCCTGGGCGCGGCCTATCTTTCCATCGCCTGGAAAGACGCCATTGCCTTTTGCGTCCTGATCGTCATTCTGATCGTCAGACCAACGGGAATTCTGGGTGAGCAGGTGGCTGAAAAAATTTAGACGGGCCGGTGTGGAACGCATGCAGCAAAGCAGACGAAACATCCTATATGCCGCGGGAGTCATCCTGCTGGCCCTGTCCCCTATGGTGCTGAATTCGTATTGGGTCGATGTGCTCAACCTTGTCGGACTTTATGCGATTCTCTCCCTGAGCCTCAATATCATCCTCGGGCACGCCGGTCTGTTTCACATGGGGCATGCCGCGTTTTATGCCGTGGGCGCTTATACGACGGCGATCCTCAACCAGCGTTTCGGCATTCCGGTCCTTTGGCTCATGCCCCTGGCAGGACTCACGGCCGGGCTGACGGCCCTGGTGGTGGCAAGACCCATCATTCACCTCCGGGGCGATTATCTGCTCATCGTCACCATCGGTTTTGTGGAAATCGTCCGCATCGCCTTGATCAATGACGTGTTCGGAATCACCGGCGGCGCCAACGGCATCTTCGGGATCGACCGGCCCCTGGTCTTCGGTTACCGGATTAAAAAACCGCAGGAATTTTTCTACCTGATCTGGACCTTTGCCGGGGTCACCGTCTTGTTGTTCCAGCGGCTGGAAAACTCCCGTTTCGGCAGGGCGCTCAATTTTCTGCGCGAGGATGATGTGGCTGCCGAGGGCAGCGGCATTCACACCGCCCATTACAAACTGATCGCTTTTGTCATCGGCGCGGTCTGGGCCGGAATGACCGGGACCCTTTACGCCGCCAAGATGACCATCATTGCACCGGAATCCTTCAATTTCTGGGAATCGGTGGTTATGTTCATGATTGTGCTCCTGGGCGGCCGCGGCAGCATTCCCGGAACCATCCTGGGCGCGTTCCTGGTGATCGGACTGCCGGAAATCTTTCGGGAATTCGCTTCGGCCCGCATGCTGATTTTCGGCGCCGTCATGGTGGTCATGATGATTTTCCGCACCGAGGGCATCATTCCCGCATCGCCCCGGCGCTACCCCACCGGCGGATTGCCGGACAGGGGGGCGCATCCATGAGTCTGTTGCAACTGACCGGCGTGACCAAATCCTTCGGCGGCTTGACGGCCGTGGATGGCGTCTCCTGCGACGTTCCGGCTGGCGCCATCGTGGGACTTATCGGACCCAACGGCGCCGGCAAGACCACCGTTTTCAATCTGATCACCGGCAACTACCGGCCGGATGCAGGGCGGATCGCCTTTGACGGCGCCTTTATCCACGGCTTCCCGCCCCATCGAATCGTAGGCTTGGGAATCGCCCGCACTTTTCAAACCATCCGGTTGTTCCAGAAG
Organism: Thermodesulfobacteriota bacterium; assembly: GCA_049320885.1. Lineage (GTDB taxonomy): Bacteria > Desulfobacterota > Desulfobacteria > Desulfobacterales > SURF-7 > DYJD01. Next base: position 323,184 of record JBMORA010000009.1, read on the forward strand.
CTCGCGGTGCTCGAAAACGTCCTGGCCGGATGCCACTGCCGCATGGCATCCGGTGTAGTGGCCGCCATGCTGCGATCGCGTTCCCAGAAGGAAGAGGAACGCACGGCGCTTGCCACGGCCATGCGGGAATTGGCCTTTGTCGGCCTGCAAGACAAGGCCGAGCAACCGGCCGCGAACCTGTCCTACGGCAATCAGCGGCTGCTGGAAATAGCGCGGGCCTTGGCCACGGGGCCGCGGTTGATCATCCTGGACGAGCCGGCCGGCGGCATGAACGATCTGGAAACCGCCGCTTTGATCCAGACCATTTTCAGCATTCGCGACCGGGGAATTACCGTGCTCCTGATCGAGCATGACATGAATCTGGTGATGCGCGCCTGCGACCATATCGTGGTGCTGGAATACGGCCGGAAGATCGCGGAAGGCGATCCCCGGACCATACAGCGGGATCCCCGCGTGATCGAGGCCTATCTGGGAGTGGAAGATGATTGAGCCCCTGCTTTCCATCCGGGAACTGCACGTGTCCTATGGAAACGTGGAGGCCCTCCACGGAATCAACCTGCACGTGACCGAGGGAGAGATCGTCGCCATTCTCGGCGCCAACGGAGCCGGTAAGTCCACCACCCTGATGGCCGTCAGCGGACTGATCAGGCCGAACAGGGGCAGTATCGTTTTTGAAGGCCGCCGGTTACATGAAATGCGCGCCCATGAAATCGTCGGGTGCGGCATCTCCCAGGCCCCGGAAGGCCGACGGGTGTTCGGAACCCTGACGGTGGGGGAGAATTTGAATCTGGGCGCTTTCACATCCAGGGACAAAATCCGCAACCGGCAATCCATCGAGTGGATTTACGGACTGTTTCCACGACTGAAGGAACGGGCCGCCCAACTTGCCGGAACGCTTTCCGGCGGCGAACAGCAGATGCTGGCCATCGGCCGGGCCCTCATGGCGCGACCGCGGATTCTGCTGCTGGATGAACCCAGTCTGGGGCTGGCGCCGATCCTGGTGAGACAGATCTTTCACACCATCCGGGAAATCAACCGATCCGGCGTCACCATTGTTCTGGTGGAACAGAATGCCCGGATCGCCCTGAAAACCGCTCATCGCGGTTATGTCCTGGAGGTGGGCAGGATCATCCTGGAGGATTCGGCCGCAGCCCTGTTGGCCGACCGGAACGTTCAGAACGCCTATCTTGGAACAAGGACCTCCTGATGGGAAAACAACCCCGGGCATTCAGCTATTACAGAAAGGAAATATGACCATGCCGGATCGGAACACCACCGCGACGCAACAGCCGGATATGAAAAAACTGACCGAAATTCTGGCCGAGGTGAACGCCAAGAGCCGCAACCTGGTGCAGAAATTTCTTCAGAAGAAGGAAAACGCCAGGGAAATAGATCAAACCGAGGTTCAGGTCATCGCCAGCAGTTTTCAAGACCTGGCTGCCAGGCTGGCCGCCGACCCGACCCGGCTTTTCAACGCACAGATGTCTTACTGGAACGATTATTGGCAGTTGATCCGGAGCAGCGCGTTCCACTTTCTCGGCCGGAAACCCGAAAAGACCGCTGCATCCGCCGGAGCGGACAAACGCTTTCGTCATGAGGCCTGGGACGAGAATCCCATGTTCCATTTCATCAAGCAGAGCTACCTGTTGTCCGCCCGCGCCATCCGGAACACGGTCCAAAATGTCCAGGGGCTGGACGCGAAGACCCGTCAGCGGGTGGAATTTTACACCAATCAGTATCTCGATGCCGTGTCGCCATCCAATTTCATCGCCACCAATCCGGAATTGATGCAGCTGACGCTGGCAAGCCGCGGCGAAAACCTGCTCAAGGGTCTGAACAATTTTCTCGAGGACCTGGATCGCAGTCCCTGCCAGCTTCAAATCCGGATGACCGACATGAACGCCTTCGAGGTGGGTAAAAACGTGGCGGTGACGCCGGGTAAGATCGTCCATCAGAACGACCTGATTCAGTTGATCCAGTATCAGCCCGCCACGAAGCAGGTATTTCAGCGGCCCCTGCTGTTCATACCTCCCTGGATCAACAAATATTACATTCTCGATCTGACCGAGAAAAATTCCATGGTCAAATGGATGGTGGATCAAGGCTATACGGTATTCATGATTTCGTGGGCCAATCCGGATGAAACCCTGAAGAATAAGGATTTCGAGGACTACATGGCGGAAGGGCCCATCGCGGCCCTGGAAGCCATCGAAGGCATCACGGGTCAGCGCGGGGTCAATTGCATCGGCTACTGCATGGGCGGAACCCTGCTGGCCTGCGCCACCGCATATCTGCAGGCCCGGGGCGAAGGTGACCGGATCACCAGCAACACCTATATGGCTTCCCTCCTGGATTTTTCCATTCCCGGAGATATCGGTGTGTTCATCGACGAAGCCCAGATCGATGCCTTTGAGCGCAAGATGGATTCCCAGGGCTATCTTGACGGATGCGCCATGTCGAACAGCTTCAGCATGCTGCGGGCCAACGATCTGGTCTGGTCGTATGTGATCAACAACTACCTGAAGGGCGAGGCACCCATCGCCTTTGATATCCTGTTCTGGAATTCGGACGCCACGAACATGCCGGCCAGGATGCACAGCTTCTACCTGCGCAACATGTATCTGCATAACCGGTTACGGGTGCCAGGGGCGTTGGTTCTGAAGGAAACGCCCATCGATCTTTCCAGGATCACCATTCCCGTTTATTTCATATCCACCCGTGAAGACCATATTGCCATGTGGCAGGCGACCTACGCCGGAACAAAACTTCACAACGGGCCGGTGAGATTCGTTCTGGGAGCTTCGGGCCATGTGGCCGGGATCGTCAATCCGCCCCCCCGGATCAAATACGGCCATTGGACCAATCCCGGGCTGCCCGATTCCGCCGGGGACTGGCTTGCGGGCGCGACCTATCACGAGGCTTCCTGGTGGCTGGACTGGCTGGCCTGGAACCAACCGCATGCCGGCGGCCTCATTCCGGCAAGAGAGGTGGGAAAGGACAGTCCGACGACGCTGGAGGACGCACCCGGGTGTTATGTGACCAAACGCCTGGATTTGCCTGAAAGCGGGGTGTGCTACCTGCCGAATGCATTGCTGTAGAGTGATGTCGGCCCGGCCCCAAGCCGGGCCGACGCGGTCAGACCTTCAACACCCGTTTCAGGTGTTCCAGAATCAGGTTTTCCTCATCGTTCATCTGGTGATCCGCCAAGGCTACTTTTCTGGCGATTTCCAAGGCGGCGATCCTGTCGCCGGCTTCCGGAATCAGTTTGGCGAGAGCTCCCAGGGCCTTGTCCTCATCGGCATCCAGAATGCAGGCCTGCTGGCGGATCATCTGCCGGAAATCCTCTTCCCGGATATGCCGCAGGCGTTCATCCGCCGCCACGACCTGGTCATAGGTTTTCAGCACCGTTCGACGCAATCCTTCGTCTGCATGGGCCATGGCCACCATGATCCGAACCACTCCCTCGGCGAATCCGCCGACGTTTCCGGCCTCCAGCCATTGGGCCGGACAGGCATTCTCGTCCCGGTCGCCTTCCGAAAGGAGCGACTTGTAGTCCCGGAACAGGACCAACATCCAGGGATTGCCGTAAACGGCCTTGAACCACAATTCCTGGGCCTGATCCCGCATATCCCGGTACAGGTTGAGGCCATCCGAAAGCATCTGCGCCACCCCCCTTTCCACCTTCACGAAGGGATTGCCGGGGGGCGCCTGCCTGCGGTTGGCCTTGACCAGCGGAGCCATGTATTTGTATGGCAGCATCCATGGATTGCGATCGGAAAAGGCATAGCGGGAAACCCGCAACGGATGGAGCTGGCGAATCCATTCCGCCGACCAGTCATTCATGGCCGACCGTACCCAGGGGCTGATAAACGTGCGGTACAGACGGTCGTTGATCTCCGAGATGGCCGCCACCGGGCGGAACTCCTCTTCATCCGATGCGCCGTCGTCCAGGGTAAGGATTTCTTGCATTTCGCGTTCCTCGAAACGCACTTGATACTCACCGGGGGTCGCGCCGTCTTCGATAACCATTTCATACAATCCGGGCGAGAGATAGCCGATCAAATCGATGCTGGCGATGATTTCCTTGTGTTCTTTCTTGGAAACCTTGCCGGAAACGAAAATTCCCAGATGTCCGATGGTGTCGTGCAACAAATAGACCACCACCTGTTGATGCCGTTTGATCTCCGCAACGGATTTCCACACCTTCGCGATCCAGTTCAAGGCCTGCTGGGGCGGTGTGATGTTGTCGCCGCTGGACGCAAAGATCAACACCGGGTCCTTGAGGTTTTTTAAATCGATTTTCCGGCCCTCCAGCTCGAGCTCGCCCATTTCGAGTTTGTTGCCCACAAACAGATTCTGGGTGATGTAATGAATTTCCTCCCTGGTCAGCATGAAATAGGCGTTCCACCAGCGCTCGAATTCCAGGTAGCGATCCGCCTCCTTATCCACATTGGCGTAGACGTAATACTGCTTGTTCCACCAGGTGTTGGCGGGATTCAGATCCTCGAAGCCGGCCACCAGGTTGGCGCCGTCAAAAATCCCGTTTCCCAGATCGCTCATCAGCGATGTCAGCCAGACGCCCCCGGTCAGCCCGCCCCGATAGCGCATGGGGTTTTTCCCGTCCACGCCGGCCCAGTAAGACAAGGGGGAGCCGTTGAAAACCAGGGGGCCGGCGATGTCGGGCCGGTCGGCGCCCACCAGGGCGGAAGCCCAGCCGGCCTGGCAATTGCCGATAATCGCGGGTTTCTGGGCCTCCGGGTGGCGTCGAATGACCTCTTCAATGAACCGGATCTGGGCATGGTGTACGTCGGTCAAGGTTTGGTCAGGGAGCGGATCGGCCTCGAATATCACGAAATATACCGGATGTCCTTCGTTGAGGGCCATGCCGATCTCCGAATCCCGCTTGGAGCCGCCAATTCCGGGTCCGTGACCGGCCCGCGGGTCGATGATGATGACCGGCCGTTTTTTAGGGTCCGGCACGCCCCCGCCTTCGGGATTGTGCCGTTTTTCTTTTTCCGCCGGCGAGGCCTGCTGGACGGAATCGCGCCGGTCATGGATCCGCGCCAGGGAAAAGGCCACGGGCCGTTCCAGCGTCCTGCCGTCCAAAATGATGTCGTAACCGAAGGTCAATACCGGCGGTTTGCCGTTACGAATCTGTTCATAATAAATATTTCCCCGTTTTCTCAGGGTATCCATGAAAAGCACCGACCGCTGGCCGGAGTCCAATAGATAATCATAGGCGTCCTTGACAAAATTCGACTGTGCGAACAATTTTTGATGGGAATTCATGAGGTTCATTTTCGCCCTCCTTGCGGTTGATCCTGCGCGTTTGCCCCTTTTGTGCTTTGCAACAAAGATATGACCAGCCACCGGGACTGTCAATCCGGGAGTCCCTCCTGACGGCTTCATGTCGGATCATCTGGTTGTTTTTACATGAAGTATATTTTGTAGAACCTGGAAATGGACGGGGCCGGGGGGAGGTGTCGGATCGACAACGCCGCCCCCTTCACTGCATCGGAAAGCGCTTCAGGATTCAGGTTCTTCATTGCCATCCGCTTTTTTTTCCGCTGCGGACGCAGGCGGCGCGTTTTCCGGCCGGCCTTTTCCCGGTCCGTAGGGGAACAAATCGAACAGGTTCCCGAAGGGGGGTGGGGTGGGGCCGGGCTTCGGTGCGCGCATGGAGATATCCATGCCCAGGTCAAGCCATTGTTTCACCTGGTCATCAAAGGCCTTTTTATAGGTCAGGTAATTCTGGATGGTCCGCTGCAGATATTTTTCCATGAATTCACCCAGGGTGTTGTCGCCGTGGCGGATGATCAGGTGCAGAACCGGAACCGGCATCAGGATGTTTTTTTTCTTGGCCTCTTCCGTGATGATCTGGGTCAGAATAAAGGCGGTTACATCCTCTTTGGTTTTGGCGTCCACAATGGCCACGGTTTTTCCCGTCCGAATCATATCGGCCACCTCCTCCAATGTGACGTAGCAGCTGTTCTCCGTGTCATACAGACGGCGATTGGTGTATTTTTTCAGCAGGATGGTGTTTGTCATGACGCCCCCCTCGGGATGACCGGATCGTGATTTCTGCACAATCGCTTTTACGGTGGATGCGTATTTGTCACGTGGACCGGTTTTATTTGGAATAATATACACTATTAAGCGTGGTGGCAATAAAAATAAAAAAATTGTGCATTGCAACAATTCGGGGTTGACATCCCTGCCGGGCGTGCTATCTTCTGGACAAGAGAAAATGAAGATGAACCGAACTCAAAGGAGGCTTACCATGGAAACTACATTCATCACGCAACAGGTCGTCGATATAAACCGTTTGTTTCTGGAGAACGTATGGAACACCCTGACCCTGCTCCATGATCAGGTGGAGAGAACCGGGCGGGCGGTTCTGGATCAACGGAACGCCTTGCTGGAGGAAGGCAGCCGTCTTGTGGAGGAATGGGCCAAGGAATCCAAAAAGAACCGGATCGCCGCCAAAAAGGCCATGGATGACAATTTCGAGCAGATTCTGGGGCTCTTCACCCTGCCGGATGCGGAAAAACCGAAACGCGCGAAGGCCGGGAACTGACGAACTTCCGGATCAGGGAAAAGACCAAATGACGGGAAGGGAGGAAATGAACATGGATCAACAAAAATTCATCAAACAGAGCATCGATTTCAATAAGAATGTTTTCAACAATCTGTTCAACGCCGCGGTGATGTTCCAGGATCAGGCCGAAAGGGTGTCCCGGACATTTCTCGATCAGGTGACCTGGATTCCCGAAGAGGGAAAGAGCCTGGTCAACGAGTGGATCGAGGCGTATAAAAAGGAACGGGAAAATTATAAAACCAAAGCCGAGGCCGGATTTAAACAGATGGAAGCATTTTTCGGCGCGGCCAAATAGGAATTCGCCGGATTGCGGCAGCCGCGATCAGCGACGCAGCCGGCGAGAAACGATTGACAAACAAGGAGGAGGTGAACAGATGGATCCGAAACAGGTTTTCAAGCAAATGCTGGAATTCAACAAGACTTCTTTTACCAATGCGTACAATGCCATGGTAATGGTGCAGGACCAGTCCGAGACCATGGCCGGTTCCATGATGAGCCAGGCGGCATGGCTGCCGGAGGAAGGCCGAAAGGCGGTTCAGGATTGGGTCAACGCCTGCAAAAAAGGTCGCGAGGAGTACAAGAAGCTGGTGGACAATGCATTTGAAAAAGTGGAAGCTTTTTTCAAGAATGCGGGCTGACAGGACAAGGATCGACTGAATCCGGGGAGTGCCCAATGAATAAACAGGTACTGGAGTTCTGGGGTAACGCGCTGATCCATATGGCCAAAAGCCAGGAACAGCTGGAAGCCATGACGCGGTTGATGGACCAGGGGATGAAAACAGGTCTGGGCGGCATGGAGGCCTGGCCGGCTTTTTTCACCGGTTTCTTCGGGCTGGGTTCCAAGGCCGAGGAAAAAAAGAACTCTCCGGCCGGAGAAGCCACCGCCAATCGGATTCCGGGCTGGGGTATCCCCATGGAGGATCTCCAGGCTTCGATCAACTGGTTCTGCGACCTCATGGGGTTCGTACCCAAGCAGGAGCATGTCCGGGTTTTACAGAAATACGAAGCGCTGAAACAACGGTCGGCGGACCAGGAGGAAACCATCCGGCACCTGCGGTTGATGCAGCGCGAGGGGAATGCGGACCAAAGCACGTTGGTCAAGGATTTCCAGCGTATGATCGCCGAACAGACCGAGCAGTTTCAGGAACTCATGAAAAACTCGGAGAAGTTTTTCCATTACGCCGCCTCCACATCCAAACCCCCGGACCGGGAATGAATCCGGCGGGCCGTCGCGGTCCCGTAATGGACCCGTCGGAATCCGGAAGCCGTGCATCAGTCTGATTCGGTCATGATGGCGGCTTCCGATTCCGTGCGCATGAGGGACAGGCAGGAAGAGCCTGCTTGAACCGCGGCGGGCTATGGTTTGGATGGCCTGGGCGGACTGACCAGCGCCTCGCCGTCGAGTACAATGGTCCCATCCTGGTTGACACAGGTCGTCTGCAACCTGACCCGGCCTTTTTCCGGAAGTTTTTCCAAAACCGCCACCCGGGCGGTGATGGTGTCGCCCATGCGCACCGGCGCAAGAAAGCTGAGTGATTGTTTCATGTAAATCGTTCCCGGCCCTGGCAGCATGGTTCCGATGACGGTTGAAATCAACCCCCCCACCAGCATGCCATGGGCAATTCGGGTCTTGAAAAAGGTTTTACCGGCGTAGACCGCGTTCACATGGGCAGGGTTCAGATCACCGGTTATGCCCGCATAGAGATACACATCCGATTCCGAAATGGTCTTGCTGAATTCCCGGGTATCACCCACAGACAACTCCTCGTAGCTTTTTCCGATCATGGCGGCGCCTCCTTGTTTTTCCATGGTTTGACAGCGGATGTCTCCTCCTTACCGGTTACCGGGAAGATATGTCAATACGCAATCGGCAGCCAGCGGGGATTGCAGTTACCCATTGACAGGTTTTTAAACCACCGATATGTTGCGGAAAGGGGAGACTTCGGTCTTCTCCGTCCCATTCGGGTTCAACCGAAATCGTCAAACGGGATTACGGCCGCATGGCTGCCACCGGTCAAGAAGGAGTAGGAACAACCCTTGCGCTCGCCAATCCGACCCGTGAGGCATAGCCGCTTTCTGAGCGCGGCCGTTTTGGTTCTGTCGGCTCAGCTCCTTTGGTGCGCGGCCGCCTGTGAGCGGCCAGACGGCCGGGAAAGAGCTGCCGGGGCGGTCAACGGCGTCACGGATTCCGAGATCCTCATCGGTTCCTCCCTGGCCCTGGGCGGCCACGCCGGCTACCTGGGTACGCAGACACTCCACGGAGCCCTTGCATATATCAACTCCGTCAATGAATCCGGCGGCATTCACGGGCGGAAAATCCGGCTGATCGCCTATGACGATGCCTATGATCCAGGGAAGTGCGTGTATTACACCCAGAAATTGATCGTGGAGGACAAGGTTTTCGCCTTGTTCTGCTATGTGGGCACCCCCACAACAGTCAAAATCATCCCATTGGTTGCGGAGGCCCGGATTCCTCTGGTGGGCATGTTTACCGGCGCGAACGCCTTGCGTGAACCTTTTCATCGGTATATTATCAATGTGCGCGCTTCCTATTACCAGGAAACCGGGGCCGCGGTGGAATACATGGTGAAAAAACTCGGTATTCGGCGGGTGGCGGTTTTTTATCAATACGATGCCTATGGCTTCGATGGCCTCAAGGGAACCGAGCTGGCGCTTCAGCGATACGGCTTGGCTCCGGTGGCTACCGGAACCTATATCCGGGGGACGGTTAATGTGTCGGAAGGGCTGGATAAAATCATCCATTCGGCGGCGGAGGCCGTGGTTCTGATTGGAACGTACGACCCGTGCGCACGGGTCATTATCCAGGCCCGGCAGCGGGGATATAGGCCTCTCTTTTACAACGTGTCTTTCGTGGGATCGGATGAATTGGCAAGAAAACTTGCCCCGGAAGATGATGGCATCATCGTCACCCAGGTGGTGCCGCCGCCGGAACAGCCGGAAACCGGAGAAATGCTGTGGGGCGCGAAACAGTATACCCTGAATCTGAAACGGTATTTCCCGGAAGATGAGCCCAGTTTCGTGGGACTGGAAGGATATCTGAACGCCATGGTTTTGGCCGAAGGACTGAAACGGAGCGGAAGAAATCTTCAGCGCGAGGGTTTTATCGAATCCGTGGAATCCATCACCCGGTTCGACCTGGGAATCGACAATGATCTGAACTTCGGTCCGGCGGATCACCAGGGCCTGGATCGCGTCTATTTCACCCGGCTGCGCAACGGGAAATTCCTGCTGATGGATAAGGCAGAAACGAATTGACGACACCATCCGGTTTCCGACCCCCAATGGCCATGAATCTCGTCATCCGAAAAATCCGGGAAGCCAGCCTGAAAAACAAGATGTTTTTCTCTTCCCTCACGGTGATTCTGCTCCTCAGTTTTGTCATCGCCCTGTTCACCCGCTGGGTCCTGATTTCAAGCCTCACGGCGGAACTGGTAATGCGTGGCAGGGGAATCGCCGAAAGAGTGGCGGACAGCAGCCGGGGATATATTCTGACCGAGGACATTCCGGAGCTTACCCATTTGATTTTTGACGCCCGGCTGGGGCTTCGGGAGTCTCTAGTCGCCTACATTTTCATTGTCGATGCCCGAAAAAAACTGATGGCCCACACCTTCATGGAGGAGTTTCCTGCCGGTCTTCGGAACGCCAACGAGATTCCTCCCCGGGCCTCCTACAGCACCAAACTGGTGACCGTCGCGGGGATTTCCGCCTATGACATCGCCATGCCCATCCGGGAAGGGATTTATGAGATCGGCAACGTCCATGTGGGGATCAAAAAGGAACACATCGACCGCCTGATCGGCAAACTGCGCACCACCTTCGTCGGTTTTCTCTCCTTCATCACCATCTTCTTTTTTGCCATCAGCCATATGCTTTCCCGCTATATCACCCGCCCGATTTCCCAGCTGACGGAGATTTCCAATGAAATCTGCCGCAGCCAGGCAATGGCGGGATTGGACCGGGACGGCTGCCCGTTGCCGGAACACTATTCCGGGGATGAGGTCATGCAGTTGGCCCATTCGTTCAACAATATGACCGCTCAGCTGTCCCGCAGTCAGAAGGAGCTGAAGGAGTCCGAGGGGAAATACCGCTCGCTGTTCAACAGCGGTCCGATCCCGATTTTTGTTCTGGACCGGAAGACCTTGGAAATATTGGACGCCAATCCCAGCGCCGAGGAGACCTACGGATACCCGAAAGGAGAATTGCTCGGTAAGTTCTTTACCGATTTCGGCCAATTCGAGTATGAGGAGAAGAACCTTAGAAAAACCGTGGAGAATGGGTGGCCGGATGGATACACCCTCACCGAAAATGTGCGCTATTACCGCAAAGGGGACAGGCGGCCCCAATACATCCGCTTCAAGGCCTGTCCGGCGGAATATAAGGGGCGGGAGGCCCTGATACTGGCGGCCACGGATATCACGGAAATGGTGGAAAAGGACGCACAGTTGATCCAGGCCAGTAAAATGAGCACCCTGGGGGAAATGTCCGCCGGTGTGGCCCATGAACTGAACCAACCGCTGAATGCCATCAAGCTGGGCAACGAATACCTGAAAACCATGCTTCAGCAGAAACGGGCGATTCCGGAAGAAGACCTGCTGCAGGTGGCCACGGAGGTCAACAATCAGGTGATGCGCGCCTCGGAGATTATCAGCCGGCTGCGGGCCTTCGGCCGGAAAACCGATTTTGCCAAGGAGCGGGTGGATATCAATGCGCCGGTTCAGGGTGTACTGAGAATGATCGGTCGGCAGCTGGAACTGGCAAACATCGCCGTGGAGATGGATCTGAACCGCGATCTGCCGGAAATCATGGCCCACAACAACCGTCTGGAACAAGTCCTCTTCAACCTGATCACCAATGCCATGGACGCCATCAACCGCGAAAAGGATGCGGCCGACACGAAGGATAAACGGATCATCCGTATCCGGACGTTCCGGAACGCCAACCGGGTGTCCCTCACGGTGGAGGACAGCGGCATCGGCATTCCCGAAAGCATCCGGGGAAAAATTTTCGAACCGTTCTTCACCACCAAGGAAGTCGGCAAGGGCATGGGACTCGGCCTCTCCATCATTTACGGCATCGTGAAAGACTACAACGGGGACATCTCCGTGGAAAGCAGGGAAGGGTTTGGGACTGTTTTTAACCTGAGTTTTCCGGCCGCCCCTTAACCGAAGGAGTTCACAGAATGGAAAGAATTTTGATTATCGACGATGAAAAACCGACCCTCGCCATGTCGCGCCTGTTTTTGGGCGCGCTCGGGTATTCCGTGCTGACCGCCGAAAACGGCCCGGCGGGGCTTGAAATATTCGCGCGGGAACGCCCCCGCATCATCCTGACGGACATTAAAATGCCGGGGATGGATGGCTTCGCCGTGCTGAAAAAGATCAAGGAAACCGATCCGTCGGCCGAAGTCATTGTCATAACGGGACATGGCGACATGGATTTGGCCCGGAAAGCCCTTGATTTACAGGCCAGTGACTTCATTCACAAACCAATTGAAAAAGAAGCCCTTGAAACCGCCTTGAAAAAAGCCGAGGAACGGCTCCGCTCCGCCTGATCCGGACATTCGGTCCGCGGCGGGCGTTCCATCCCCGGCGGGAATGGTGTGACGAGACCTTATGTCGGATCCGATTATTGGAAATATCAGCATTTATCATATCTCGGAAGGACTGCGGGAGGCCCTTTCCCATTTCTCCGGTCCGAGCCGGGTGGCGATCATCTATGCCGCCGAAGAGAACGATGCCGTGCGCATGTATGATCCCCAGGAGCTGCTGCGCGGTCATGAGCTGAAATTGAAGGAAATCTACCTGGAGTCGAATGCCTGGCGGGAAACGTCCACCCCGGTCCGTACCCTGGATCGTTTCCGGCAGCCCATCATCGAGACAGGGCTACCGCTGGCCGGGTTGATCTCCATGGGCGGTCGCTCGCACTCCATGTTTTATCAAATGTGGTTTACCGAACATCACCCGGAAATGTGCTCCACCGGGCCAACGGAGCGATGGCTGGTCAGGGCCGCCTGGTTGTTGTCCCAGGACATCGCCAGGGATAACGCGGATTACACCGGTGAATCCAGCTATGTCATCCGTGAGTATGCTCCCCATGCGGTGCGGGATTATCTGGTGAATGAACTGAATCGGCGGATCGGCATGGACATCCAGCTTCGCATCTATCCGATCCTGGATGCGGTGCTGGGAATATCCCGCACCATGGAGGAAGGCCTGTGGCCCCGGGGCGAGCTGGTCGTTATGGAACCCCGCACGGTGAGTTTCCTGAAATTTCTGGCCCGCTTCCCGTCAACCGAGCAACCCAAGCTGAAAAATTTCAAGCATGTGAGAAAATTGCTGCAAGCCGTGGAAAATTCGGACAGAAAACTGATCTCCGACGGCGACAGCATTGTTGGAATCAGCGGTAAGGAGTTGCCATCCGTGAGGCTGGTGGCGGATTTCAGGGGCGGGCACGGCTTCCTGAAACTCAACAACGATCCGATTTGCAGCTTTTCCGACGGGAATTTTCATTCTTTTACCCGCCGGGCCAAAATGGTGCAATTGGAGGAATTCCTACTGGAAGCCGATTTCGATCCGCCTTCCCTGGCCCATGATTTGTTTCAAATCATCGCCGATATCGTCCATCATGCGGAAGCCCAGAAGTTCGGTTGCACCCTGGTGATCGACATCAATCGGCAACCCATCGAAATCGCCGGTCAGCACCTGGAAGTCCCCCTGGATCTGCGCGATCCGGTGGTTTTTTCATTGACCACGTCGCTGGCCAAACTGGACGGCGCCCTGCATATCAGTTCCGATCTGAAACTTCATGGATTCGCCTGTATTCTGGACGGCCATGCCCTCAAGACCGAGGACCGCTCCCGGGGCGCCCGCTATAATTCGGCGCTGCGCTTCACCGCCGAGCACGACCATATCCTGGTGGTGGTGGTTTCCGCCGACCGTCCGGTTTCCGTGATTCAGGAAGGCCGGGAGTTCACCCTGATCAACGAATGGCGGGCAACCCCGGCGCGATTGACATCGCCGCCTCTGTTGGAGGAGTGGCTTCGCGGATAAAACCGAATACGATCACTCCTTTTCTACCCGCGGGAACGAATAGCGGAAAGTACTGCCTTTTCCCTCTTCACTGCGCAGTTCGATATCACCGCCGTAGTCCCGGATGATTCCATAGATAATGGACAGTCCGAGTCCCATGCCGGCGCCGACTTCCTTGGTGGTGAAAAACGGCTCAAAAACCTTGCCGTGGATCGGTTTCGGGATCCCGATGCCGGTGTCGCTGACGGATACCCCCACCCGGTCGTTTTGACAGAAGGTGGCGATGGTGATGGTATGAACCGTCGGGGCCGGGTCGGTCTGTCTCTTTTTATTGATGGCGTCGCGGGCGTTGGTGATCAGGTTGAAGAGGACCTGCTCCAGACGGTTGTGCTGGGCCAGAATCATCGGCGGGTTCTCCAGCAGATTCAGCACCACCCGGATACTTTCCAGCCGGAGCTGTTCGCCGATCATTTTCAGCACGCCCCGGACCGGCTCGTTGATATCCACTTCCTGTTTGCTGTTATCGGTTTTCCGGCCGAAGGCCCGCAGCCGGTTGATGATGTCCGAGGCCCGTTCCACCTGTTCGTTCACCTCCGCCACGACATGATACAGATCCTGATCCGGAATGGGGATGTTGCGGGCGATCATGGTTTTCAGGAATTCGTTGCCCAGCTTGATGGCGTTCAGCGGTTGGTTCAGTTCATGGGCGATGCCGGCGGACATTTCCCCCAGGGTGCTCATTTTGCTGGCCTGGATCAACTGGGCGTCCTTTTCGATCACTTCCGTGATGTCCGTGCCGGCGAGAATGGTGGCTTCCCGCCCTTTGTAAATCGCGGGGCTAACCTTGATTTTGATATAGTGAAGGCGGTCCGTTTTCGGATCGTGGAGCCGCTGGATCACCATGCCGTTGGCGGGCCAGCCGTCCACATGGATCCGCGCCGGCCTGCGGTCGTCATATTCGAAGGTCCCGAAGTCGGTGAAAATCCTACCGATCAAATCCTTTTTTTCCTGGGCGAAGGTCTCGGCGGCGCAGGGGTTGGCGTCCAGGATTTCGAAACTGTGCTTATCCAGAACCACGATGGGATTGGGGCCGGCGTTGAACAGGGAGCGGTATTTTTCCTCGGATTCGAAAAGGGCCTTTTCCGCCAGCTTGCGGGTGGTGATATTCAGAAAAGCACCGATGACAAAATCGATCTTTCCGGTTTCATCGCAAATGATCTGGCCGCCTTCTTCTATCCAGAAAATTTCCCCGCTTTTGGAACGGATGCGGTATTCGCGGATGAAGGACTTGTCGGTTTTCAGGGCCTGAAGGAAGGTGTTTTTAACATATTCATGATCCTCGGGTACAACGATATCCATCCATTTTTTTTGACCGGACAGGAACTCTTCCTTGCCGTAGCCGGTGAGGGCCATGATTTTATCATCGATGAAATCGATATCGCCGTTGGCGTAGCCCTTGAAAACCACGTTGGGCAGGTTTTTGAGGAGCAGCCGGTGATTGCGTTCGCTCTCGGTGAGGGCTTTTTCGGAGCGTTTCTGTTCGGAAATATCGTTGGCGATGAGCAGGAATCCGCTGATGGCGCCTTCCGCATCCCGCAGCGCATGGATGGACATGCGCACCGGGAAAACGCCGCCGTCCTTGCGTACGTGAGTCCATTCGCGCTGGTTGTCGTCGCCTTGGGCGGCATAGGCGAGCAATACGTCGATTCCGCCGATGGCGCGGCCGGATTGCCGGCTCAATTCCAGGCCGTGGTCGGCGAGCTCCTCCCGGGACAGAAACAGTTCCGGAGTTACCTTGCCGATAACGTCCC
The DNA here is from genome assembly GCA_049320885.1 of Thermodesulfobacteriota bacterium. GTDB lineage: Bacteria > Desulfobacterota > Desulfobacteria > Desulfobacterales > SURF-7 > DYJD01. The sequence goes on from JBMORA010000009.1 coordinate 338,642, forward strand.
TGGCGCGGTATCCTAGAATATTTTCCGCGCCGGTGTTGAAAACGATGATGATTCCGCTTTTGTCGGCGGCGACGATGGATATTTGCGAGGCGGAGTCCAGTACGGCCTTGCGCATGGCGTTGGCCATCTGAAACCGGTGCAGGATTTTTTCGGTCTCCTCGAACTGTTTCACCACCAGGTCGGCGGTGATTTTTGCCGCCTGGCGCGCCACCCGGATTTCCGCTCGCAAGGCATGATTTTCCTCCAGAACGGCGCGAATGTCTTCGTCCGTCATGGGGGTTTCCCAGCGTCTTCGATGACGCGTCAGCCGGTAATTGACCGCTTGGGGCATTTCCGCTGTTTCTCCAATCGGACGGCGTGCACGGTGCAGACCAGACAGGGATCGAAGGATCTCAGAATATGATCCGCCTCAATGGGCTCCTCCGGGTTCTTGATCGGCGCGCCGATCAGGGCCTGTTCCCATGGGCCCCTTATCCCTCCGGAGTCCCGGGGGGAGGCGTTCCAGGCGCTGGGGGTGATGATCTGGTAGGCGGCAATCTTCCCGTCCCGGATTTTGACCCAATGCCCCAAGGCGCCCCGCGGTGCTTCGATGAGGCCGAAGCCTTCACCGGTTTCGATCCGGTCATAGGATTGAAAATAGCGTTTCTCCTGAAGGCTGATTTCTTTCAGCCATTGCTCCAGCACCGGCATGATCAGGGCCGGCCGGACGAGCCGCGCCAGTTGACGGGAAAAGGCTGTCGGGCCGCCGTTGTTCACCAAATCCGTGAACAGCGGATTTCCGGCGATTATCATTTCCGCCAAAGGCCCTGTTTCCGCCGGCTTTCCGTCGTAACGGGGTGCTTTGGCCCAGGAGTATTTTTCACTCTCGCTACCCGTGGCATACGGGCGGGTCAGGCCCTCCATGGGCTGGCGGGCTCCGGAATACCCGCTGAACCAGGAGTGGGTGATGTCTTCCGCCACGTTTTCCGGCCGGAATGGTTCCACCTTCCCGTCGTTGCCTGCAAACCCGGCGGGCAGCAGGTTGGGTCCGCCGTTGGGCGGTTTGACCGCGGTGTTCTGGGGCATGTCCAGCAACCCGTAACACAAGAAATTTCCATGCCCCCTGCCGATTTGTTCCAGACCGGCCTCCCGGGCAAAACGGATGAAGAAACCGATTTCCTTTTCCCGGTGGTCGGGATTTTCGTCCAGCCAGGCATCCAAATCGGCCCGGCCGGCGATCTCCTGCCAGCGTTCCAGGCGGCATCCCAGAAATTCCGTTTCATACCAGGAGCGAAAGCTGCTGAGCAGATACCGGCACTGCATGATTTCGTTGCGACTCGGCAGGGACACGACGCCTCCCGGCACCATAAAGGAGGAATGCGGCCATTGCCCGCCTAAAATGGCGACGATTTCCAGTATCTTTTTGGTATGATGGATCACCTGCCGGGTAACGCTGCCGGTCAGGAAGGGATAACGGCGCACGGCCTCGTCATACAAAGAGTGATTCCGGTAAATCGGGCGGGCGAAGTCGCTCATGAACAACAGACAGCCGTGGCGGATGTCGTTTTGAAGCATTTCCACCATGAGCGTGCCGTTGCGGATGCGCCGGGCGCCCCCCGGGACCTTGACGCCGGTGATCATGTCCAGGGCCTTGGCCGCCGCCTTCAGGTGGGCGGTGCTGCAAACGCCGCAAATCCGGGGTGTGATGACCAATCCGTCCAAGGCTCCGCGGCCCCGGAGGATGTTTTCGAATCCACGATACATGGTTCCGGCGCTCCAGGCATCCGTCACCACCCCGTCCTGGATTTCAAGCCGAACCTTGAGATCCCCCTCCACCCGGTTCAGCGGATAGATCTGAATATGTTTTCGCTGTGTGCTCAAATTTCCGTTTTCCTGGTTTTCAGTCGTTCAGGGGCGGCTGCCGCGGCCATGCCTTTATAAGCCAGATAATGGGCCCGGCTGACCCCGTCGGGCAGCTCGATCGGGATCCCCTCGATATTGCGGGTTTCGAAGAAGGAATAATGCTGCGGGAAATCGGGCCGCGTGCAGCCGAAACACGGCACACCCACCCGGGTTTTGGACGAACGCCGGTTCCACAAGCGTTTGTTGCAGGGGCCGGTTGCCAGGGGGCCGTGGCAGCCCAGATGAAAAAACATGCAGCCTTTTTCGCCGAACTGCTTCTCCTCCACGCGGAATTCGTGATATTCATTGCGCGTGCACCCCTGGTGCACCATCATGCCGTACCATTCCAGCGGCGTATGGTAACCGGTCAACACGAGTTCCTGGCCGGTCACAAGGGCCGCCAGCGTTCCGCAGATGATATCGCAATGGCAGGGGCATCCCGGCAGGTTGATGACCGGCATGCCGCTGCTGCTGCGAAATTCCTCCCCCAGGAACCCGCCTTTTTCCCATTTATGAAACTGCATGCCCGTGGCCTCGATCTCACCGTCCGCCCCGATTCCGCCGAAACTGGCGCAGGTGCCGATGGCCAGGACATGATTGGCTTTTTTGGCCAGGGAGGCCACCAGGTTTTTTTTGGGCGCGCCATAGGCTTCGTCATACATGCCGGTTCCGCCCGGCCCCCGGATGATCGATCCCTCCACGCACAGAATGTCGAGCTTTTCCTCCTCGGCAATCAGGCGCTCGATCATGTGTTCCTGCTGCCGGACGGACTTGGCGGAGATCGAGGGATGCCAGAGCACGTCGATGTTCAAGAGCCGGAACAGTTCGATCACATCCGGTGTTTCGGCATTGAACAGGGACCAGGTATCGCCCCCGCACCCGCCGCATTGAATCCAGTAAAGAGTGATGGACATGGACCGCCTTTCTGAAAAGCGAACGAGATTGCATGATGGCCGTATTGAAAAATCATACCCTTTCATGAGGGTGGATTTCAAGTATTATTCACCGGATAAGGTTGGCGAGGGGAAGAGTCAAGGCTTTCTATCCCGCAATCGAATTCGCCGGGAATCGCTTGAAAAAGGTCATCGGCCGTTGGGCGGGGTTTCAAGATTTTCAGTTTGGGGGCTCTCCTTGCTGTTCGATTCCTTTCAAATACACGGAATAACCCGCGTTGATCCATTTGATCGCCCGGCTCAGGTTCGGATAAGGAGTTACCATCGCAACACTCACAGGCGCCAACTTGTTTGGCTTCCTATGGGGGGCGGCAGCAGTTGATTTGATAGCGCCATTGCAACCATGTGGATTTTCAAAAAGGGATGTCTTCCTCTTCAGAATCCTCATCGAAAGGCATCATTTCAGTTGCGAGCTGTAAAAATACCCCCTGTGATTCACACAAATTCTTTATGATTCGGCTATAGGCTTCTTTTTCATTTATGTTTTTTGCTTTGGACATTCCCTTCAGTGCTGAATTGATTTCTTTGGATAAACCATCCATAATTGTTTCCGGATCCATCACAGCTCCTTTTCTATTTTTGATGCGAACGGTTAGGTTTTTATACAGCGTCCCGCATGTAGGATTATCAATAATGATGCAATATCCCAGAAGTCAATTATTCTCCTGTCCTGTCCCAAATTTTCTTTTTGCGCGTCCCACACAAGCGGAATCTCGGTCGGTTTATTTTTTCACTTCAACCAAATTTCCGTTGATGAATTTGTGGATAATGCTGGATACGTAAGTCTGATACGGCAAGCCTTCAATAACAGCTCTTTTCTGAAGCTCAAGAAGATCTTTTTCCGAAATCCGTATATTTAACCTCTTATCCTTGCGTAACGTATTACGTGCATAGGCTATTAATTCTTTTTTTCTTTTTGGGAGGTTTGTAACTGGCACCCACTCATCTTTCTCGAAACTATCGAGTATTTCTTTTTCTTCTTTCGTTAATTTTGTCTTCATTATTTCCTCCAAGATATCTTTGTGTTGCCTTCCTACAGGGAATAATGGTTTTGAGAAATACTTCTTCATTATTCTCGACATAAGGAATGAGATAGGCATAATTGGAAATATTGATAACCATAATTCGCTGTCCGGGGTAATCTTTTTGATTGGGATGCAGGTAGTCATCTAATAAGTCACCTCTTTCAATAAAAAACACCACATCCTCAAAACAGATGCCCCGAGACGACTTAAGCGCGACGCTCTTTTCTGTGTTCCAGTTTATGTATTTCATGATTATATATTAGCACAATGTGTGCATTATGGAAACATATATTTTGCTTGTTGCTTTGGGCATTGCCTTCAATGCTGAATTGATCTCTTTCGATAAACCATCCATAATTGTTTCCGGATCCGCCACAGCTCCTTCTCTATATATATTGGGATTGTAAAGAGGTTGTTCCAGCGGTTTCATCATGCGATTTTCGCTTTCTCGATCAACGCGACGGAAACGATTGACAAGCCGTCGCGATTCATTCAACAATGCATCCATGATTCCCCTCACTGGAAAAGGATAGAGGAACCATGACCTTACCCCTGAAAGACAAGAGCCTGTGGAAGGAAGAAGCCTTTGTCAACGGTGCTTGGCTGCCGGCCGCATCCGGCGACACTATCCCGGTGTTCAATCCGGCCGATGGCCGGGAAATCGGCAAGGTTCCCGATTTGGCGCCTTTGGAAATCCAGGCAGCCGTCCAGTGCGCCCATGAGGCCTTGGGGAACTGGCGCTCCATGACCGCGAAGAAACGGTCCGGAATTCTACGGCGGTGGTTCGAGCTGATTCTCCGGAATCAGGACGATCTGGCCGCGATCATGACCGCCGAACAGGGCAAGCCGTTCGCGGAGGCCCGCGGCGAAATCGCCTATGCCGCCGCCTTTGTCGAGTGGTTCGCCGAGGAGGCCAAACGCGCTTACGGCGACATCATTCCGTCCCCCATGCACGACAGCCGGATTCTGGTGCTCAAGGCGCCGGTGGGGGTCTGCGCCGCCATCACGCCCTGGAATTTTCCGGCCGCCATGATCACCCGCAAGGCGGCGCCGGCCCTGGCCGCCGGCTGCACCATGATCGTCAAGCCGGCCTCCCAGACGCCTTTTTCCGCCCTGGCGCTGGCGGAGTTGGCCGTCCTGGCCGGAATTCCCCCCGGGGTTCTGAATATCGTCACCGGCCGCTCGGAAAGCGTTGGTCCGGTGTTGACCGGTCATCCACTGGTGCGCAAGCTGAGCTTCACCGGTTCCACCGCAACCGGCAAGCTGCTAATGCAACAGTGCGCCGGGACCGTCAAGAAGGTTTCCCTGGAATTGGGCGGGCACGCGCCGTTTCTCGTTTTCGCCGACGCCGATCCGGATGAGGCCGTGGCCGGCGCCATGGCTTCGAAATACCGGAATTCCGGACAAACCTGCATTTGCGCCAACCGGTTTCTGGTTCAGGCGCCGATTTATGAAGCCTTCACCGAGAGGCTCGCGGCAGCGGCGGGACGGCTCAAGGTCGCCGACGGATTCGAGGAAGGCGCCCAGCAGGGACCGCTGATCGACATGCCGGCGGTTCAAAAAGTGACCGATCAGATCCGGGACGCCGTAGCCAAAGGCGCCAAAATCCTCCTGGGTGGCAACCGCCATGCCCTGGGCGGGACGTTTTTCGAGCCCACCGTGCTCGGCGAGGTCACGAGCGACATGCGTATCGCCCAGGAAGAAACCTTCGGGCCGGTGGCCCCGGTTTTCCGCTTTCAAACCGAGGAGGAGGCCGTCCGTCTGGCCAACCTGACGGAATACGGTCTGGCCGCCTATCTGTATACCCGGGACATGGGCCGCATCTGGCGCGTTGCCGAGGCGCTCGAATACGGAATGGTGGGCATTAATACCGGTTCGATCTCCACGGAATCGGCGCCCTTCGGCGGCATGAAGCAATCCGGCATCGGCCGGGAGGGTTCCCGGTATGGGATGGACGAATATCTGGAAATCAAATACCTGTGCCTGGGCGGGGTGAGCAACCCCCACGCATAGCGGGGGCGGAAATACAGGCATGATTCATTTCTTGATCATCGGAATCGTATTGGGATTATCCGCCGGATGCTCACCGGGGCCGCTATTGACCCTGGTCATTTCGGAAACGCTTCGGCATGATATCGCCTCCGGCATAAGGGTAGCGGTCGCCCCCCTGGTCACCGATTTGCCCATCATCCTCTTGACACTCTTCATTTCGGCACAGCTGGTCAACTTTCATGCCATCCTGGGTTTTATTTCTCTGGCTGGTGGTTTTTTTGTTTTGCGGCTGGGCGTCGCCGGCATCCGCTCGAAAGGAACGGAACTGCAGATCGTTCAGGAGAAGAAGCCGGCATCCTTGACAAAAGGGATCGTGGCCAATGCCCTCAGCCCGCATCCCTATCTGTTTTGGCTCAGCGTCGGCGCGCCGACAATGGCCAGCGCGATGAAAGTCGACGGTATGGCGCCGTTGGCTTTCATCGGTGGTTTCTATGTATTTCTGGTGGGCTCCAAAATGGTGCTGGCCATTCTAGTCGGCAAATCAAAAATGTTTTTGAGCGGCAAGGTGTACCGATACACGCTGCGTTTCCTCGGGTTGTTGCTATGCGGTTTCGCCGTCGTTCTTTTACACGAGGGGCTCACCTTTTTGGGAATGGCGTGGAAAGCGACTTGAACCCTCCTGATCCGGTCGCCCGGATTAGATCTTCCCGGCGGCGGCAGGCCTTTCTTTTTTCGGTGAAAGCCAGGCAAAAGGCCCGCTGTCTTTCCGTGCACCGGTTTTGGGTTTGGCAACGGTCCTGGTAACCGAGGGCTGGCGCCGGCGCGCCGGGGCAGCGGTCTTTTTTTCCGGTTGGGCGGCCTCGTAATTAAAGTTGGTCAATGTGCGGCGCTCCACATGACAACCGACGGCCCGGTTAATGGCTTTCACCATCAAAGAATCATCTTCGGTAATCAGGGTGAACGCTTCTCCGCTGCATTCAGCCCGCCCGGTGCGGCCGATGCGATGGATATAAGCCTCGGGCGTGGTGGGAATGTCGTAATTGATGACATGGGAAATATTGGAAACATCGATGCCGCGGGCGGCGATATCCGTGGCCACCAGAATTTGAAATTCACCGGAACGGAAGCCGTCCAGGGCCGCCTGGCGCCGCGCCTGGGACAGGTTGCCCTGCAGCGAGGTCGAACGGTAGCCGGCCTTGGCCAGTTTTTCACCAAGACTCTTGGCGCGAAACTTGGTGCGGGTGAACACCAGGACCGAACCGGTGCGGGTTTGGCCGATCAGTTTGATCAACAGCGCGGTCTTTAAATGCTGGGCGACGGGGTACATGGCGTGGCTGACGGTCTCCGCGGGGGCCGTGGTTCCGATCTGGACCGTAACCGGATTCCGCAGGATGTCCGTTGCCAGGCTGCGAATCGCTTCCGGCATGGTGGCTGAAAACAGCAGCGTCTGGCGATTTTTGGCCGGCACGTGGGTCAAAATGCGGCGGATATCCGGGAAAAAACCCATATCGAACATCTGGTCGGCTTCGTCCAGCACCAGTACTTCCAGCCTGGAAAGATCGACGGTCCGTCTGGCGATATGGTCCAAAAGACGGCCGGGACAAGCTACGACGATGTTCGCGCGTTTCAGGTCCTTGATCTGGGGATTGATCCCCACCCCGCCGTACACCACCGCGCTGCGCAAGCGGGTCTGCCGCCCCAGAGTCTCGATGGCAACATGGATCTGTTCGGCCAATTCGCGGGTGGGGGCAATGATCAGCGCGCCGACATGGTCGCGGGGGCCGTTGATCAGCCGGTGAAGAATCGGTAAGGCAAAAGCGGCGGTCTTGCCGGTACCGGTCTGGGCCAGCCCCATTACATCGCGGCCTTGCATTACTTCGGGAATGGCCTGTGTCTGAATGGGGGTGGGAGTGATATATCCGGCTGCCTTGATGCCTTCGGCAACAGCGGAGTTGAATGAAAAATCGTTAAAATTCAAATGAATATAATCCTTTCTTGAGATCGATGGTGTCGATCCCGGGTTGTGTCCGCAAGGATTCCGCACGTCCATGCTTCTGGTTGGAAACGCTTCCGGACGAAAGTCGGCATATCCCACGGATCAATTCCGGGGCTTGCCGCCATGTGGTTTGTTGTATCCTGGAAATTTCGCGGTAGGAGTTTCCAGGGGCACGCCTTCCTGTCGGCAGGCATGCCCCGTTTTCCGTTTTGGCAGTGAAACGAAACCTTAGATTACCTTGACATTGACTGCGGCAGGACCTTTTTTTCCCTGTTCAATGTCAAAGGTTACCCGGTCGCCTTCATTCAGGCTCTTATAACCGCTTGCGATTATGCCTGAATGATGAACAAACACGTCCGGTCCGTTTTCCTGTTCGATGAAACCGAAACCTTTTTGGCTGTTAAACCATTTTACGATGCCATTGGCCATGATAACACCCTCCTTTCTTCATGTAGTATTCAAAATTTTAACCTGGAGGATGCTTCATGTAGTTACTGAATGGTTCCTGCAGAAAAAAATCGCCTCACTGCTTCCCTGATGGTGGAGGCCTGGTTGAATGGCGACATCATAGACCAATTTTCAGTAAAAGCAAGCGATTTGTTGCAAGGTGGGAAAAAACCCTGCCGGGAGGGGGGCTCCGGCGACCTGGGTGCTTCGATTTATTGGGTCTTATCAGAGCGGTTTGTTACCGGCTTGACAAGCGGGCGCCATTTCATTATATTCCGATTTAACGATATGGAGGCAGTATGAGGGATTTTATCAAGGTAATGAAGGCCCTTTCCGATCCGAATCGGGTAAAGATGATCAAGCTGTTGCAGCGGCGGGTGCTCTGCGTGTGCGAAATCACGGAAGCGCTGGGTCTGGCCCAGTCGACGGCCAGCAAGCATCTGAAGATTCTGGAGGAGGCCGGCCTAATTACCTATTCAAAAGAAGGGCTGTGGGTCAATTATCGCCAAACGGATGGGTCGAATAGTCCCTATGTGGCCACCCTGCTGGGGAATTTGCGCCACTGGCTCGAGGAGGATGCGGAAATTGCACAACTGGTGAAGCAGTTGCCCCACATTCGGCGGGAAACCATTTGCGGGAATGGCCTGTAATGTTTTTGTGACGAGTATATCGCCGTATGGCGAAATATAAACACCGGATCGCGGGGGGACAGGCCCTCCCGGGACATGACGGTTGCGCGTCCCGGTGACCGTAATTCATCTCATCGGAAGGATTGCAGTGATGAAAGAACGCACCAAATTGTTGTGGATCGTCGGCATTTTTCTGGCCGCCTATTACATTCCCTGGGATCACCCGCTGATCCGTCAGTCCGGGTTGGAAGCCTTCCTGATGCTCCGGGAATACGCCCGGGAGCATGTGCTTACCTGCCTGATCCCGGCCTTTTTCATCGCCGGGGCCATCGCCGTGTTCGTTTCCCAGGCGTCGGTCCTGAAATATTTCGGCGCCCAGGCCAACAAGATCCTGTCCTATTCCGTGGCGTCCATTTCCGGAACCATTCTGGCGGTCTGTTCCTGCACCGTGCTACCGCTGTTTGCCGGTATCTACACCCGCGGGGCGGGCATCGGACCGGCCACGGCGTTTCTGTATTCAGGGCCGGCCATCAATGTCCTGGCCATCACCTTGACGGCCAAAATCCTGGGCTGGAAGCTGGGTCTGGCCAGGGCCGTCGGGGCGGTGCTTTTCGCCGTGGTTACCGGTCTGCTCATGGCCCTGATCTTCCGCAAGGACGACGTGGCGCGGACCGCCGGGCAGATCTATGTGCCGGAGGACGGGGCCAAGGAGCGTACCCTGGTGCAGGACGGCCTGTATCTTCTCACCATGGTGCTGATTCTGGTGTTCGCGGCCTTCGCCAGACCGGCGGAAGGATCCACCGGCCTGTGGCCGGCCATCTTCGCCGCCAAATGGTATATTACCGTTGTCCTGCTCATCGTGCTCGGCATCATGCTTAAAGCCTGGTTCACCCGGGAGGAATGCAAGACCTGGGTGGAATCCACCTGGGGATTCATGAAGCAGATTTTTCCCCTTCTGGGCGGCGGGGTCCTGGTGGCGGGTTTCCTGCTGGGACGTCCCGGCCATCCGGCCCTGATTCCCGAGGAGTGGGTGCAAACCCTGTTGGGCGGCAACTCCCTGGGGGCCAACCTGATCGCGGCGCTGGCCGGAGCCTTGATGTACTTCGCCACCCTCACCGAGGTGCCCATTATCCAGGGATTGATCGGATCGGGCATGGGCCAGGGACCGGCCCTGGCGCTGTTGCTGGCCGGACCGGCGCTGTCGCTGCCCAACATGCTGGTAATCGGCAGTGTCATGGGCGTCAAAAAAACAGCTACCTTCTGTGGCATCATCGTGATCATGTCCACCATCGCCGGGATGCTGTATGGCGCGTTTTTCGTTTAGGGAATAAGGAATAAGAAAATGAAACATCTTGAAATTGAATGGCGCCATCTGGACAAGGAGGGGAAAACCTGCGACCGGTGCGCCGATACGGGTGAAACGGTCCGCAGCGCTTATGCGGAACTGGTCAAGGAACTGGAACCTGAAGGTTGGAGCGTGACCCTTAAGGAGACGCTTTTGACGGATCAGGAGATTCCCGAATCGAACAGTATTTATGTGAACGGGATCGTCATCGAAGCGTTGCTGCCCGACACGCGCCGATCGGAAAACTGCTGCGTCCCGTGCGGCGAGATTCTCGGAGCGCCCACCATGTGCCGGACGCTTGAACGAAATGGTCAGACCTTCGAGGCGGTACCCACCGCCATGATTCTGGAGGCGGCCCATCGGTTTATCCAAACACAAAACCAATAAAGGAGTGTCAGAATGGAAATCAAAGTACTGGGTCCCGGCTGCGCCAAATGCCGGCAGACGGAAAAAGTGGTCAAGGAAGCGGTCGCCGAAGCCGGCGTCGCCGCCAATGTCGAAAAAGTCACCGACCTGATGAAAATCGCCGGTTATGGCGTGTTCGGCACCCCGGCGGTGGTCGTGGACGGCGAGGTCAAGTCGGTGGGCAAGATTCCGAGTAAAGACGATGTCAAATCATGGTTGAAAAAATAAGGACGGCACTGCTTGAAAATGATTGATGAAAAAAATAGTGGAATGGTTTCCACAAGGAGACGGCCATACTTTATAAGGGTTGCGGATGTATTTCGGGGAACTTCCTCTGGATACATCATGGGGAGTGTTATTCTGATCGCAGTGTGGTGGCTGATCTACCGGGATCTGGCCGCTTTTGCCGGTTTTTTTACCCAGGCGCTGTCCCGCCTGGCGGGCTTTTCACCAGACAGCCACCTGGGCAGCGCGATTGCTTTTTTCGTGTTTGAAACTCCGAAAGTCATCATGCTGCTGACCCTGGTGGTTTTCGGGGTCGGGATCGTCCGTTCCTTTTTCACGCCCGAGCGCACCCGCGCCATTCTTGCAGGGAAACGGGAGTCCACCGGCAATGTGCTGGCGGCGTTGCTGGGAACCGTAACGCCGTTCTGCTCCTGCTCGGCGGTGCCGCTCTTTCTCGGTTTCGTGACCACCGGCGTACCGCTGGGCGTGACCTTTTCCTTTCTGATTTCAGCTCCCATGGTGAATGAAATCGCCCTGGTACTGCTTTTTGGGCTTTTCGGCTGGAAAATTGCTGCGATCTATTTCGGGACAGGTCTGGCCATCGCCATCATCGCGGGCTGGACCATCGGCCGTTTGAAAATGGAACGCCATTTAGAGGAGTGGGTCTATCAGATTCAAGCCGGGAAAATCGATCTGGAAGACGGCCCCAAGAATTGGGCCGAACGGATCCGGTACGGTATTGAGGCCGTACGCGACATTGTCGGCAAGGTCTGGCTCTATGTCATGCTGGGAATCGCGGTTGGGGCGGGTATTCACGGCTATGTCCCCGAAGGGCTCATGGCCTCCTTCATGGGCAGAGCCGCCTGGTGGTCGGTGCCTTTATCGGTACTGATCGGAATTCCCATGTATTCCAACGCCGCCGGCATCATCCCCGTCGTCCAGGCGTTGCTTGGAAAAGGCGCGGCGTTAGGAACGGTGTTGGCTTTCATGATGTCGGTCATCGCCTTGTCCCTGCCGGAAATAATTATTCTGCGCAAGGTGCTGAAGCCGCGCTTGATCGCCACTTTTGTCGGCGTCGTCGGCACGGGTATCATGCTTGTTGGCTATATTTTTAATTTTATCATGTAATCCGCGGAAGGCGGTATACCCGGAAGCAGCTATTTGAAATCATGGATTAAAAATAAGGAGGATGTGATGATCGATACATGTTGTTCGGGAGGAAAAGAGGTTATGATTCTGGCCTGTTCGGGCGGTTCCAATGTGGGGCAGCTCTCCAACCAGGCGGCGGTGGAGTTGACCCGTGAGGGGTTCGGCAAAATGTTCTGCCTGGCGGGCATCGGCGGACGGCTGTCCGGATTCGTGCAGTCAGCGAAGGATGTGCCCATCCTGGTAACCATCGACGGCTGTCCGGTGGGCTGCGCCAAGGCGATTCTAGAGCAAAACCAGGTGCCGTTGCAGCCGTATGTGGTGATCACCGAAGAAGGGATCGAGAAGAACAAGAATTTCGATCTTCAGCGCGTCGATATCGACCGGGTCAAGGCCGCCGTCAAGAAGGCGGTTGGGGAATCCAGGCCTTCCGAAGGAAAACCGGCCGCTTGCGGCTGCAGTTCCTGTTGAGCCGGAAATGGACTGCTTGAACTGTAAGGGGTACACCGAGGATATCCGCGAAGCCCCGGACACGGAGATGGTTTGTTATTGTTCCGATGTAACCAAGGGCGGTATCTTGCGTGCCATGGCGCGGGGGGCGACATCCCTTTCGGAAATAAAAGCCGCCACCACCGCCTGCACCCAGGGGCGCTGCCGGGAAACCAATCCCCGGGGCCGTTGATGTTCGCGGGAAATCCGCCTTCTCCTGGGTCAGGAGAATGAACAAATTTCCGGGTTGGTATAATGAATAACCATAAGCGAGACAGCTAAAGATGATTGAAAAACCGAGAATCCTGTTTCTATGCACGGGCAATTCCTGCCGTAGCCAGATGGCCGAGGGGTGGGCGCGGCAATTGAAAGCCGCTGAAATGCAAGTCTTCTCCGCCGGCATTGAAAAACACGGACTCAATCCTACGGCCGTGAAAGTCATGGCCGAAGCCGGGGTGGATATCTCCGACCACGAATCCAAGCGGGTGGAGGAACTGCCGACCATGGAGTACGATTACGTGGTCACGGTCTGCGGGCATGCCCACGAAACCTGCCCGTATTTCCCCGGCAGGGCGAAAATCGTGCATGTGGGTTTCGACGATCCGCCCCGGCTGGCGCGGAATGCGGCCACCGAGGAGGAGGCTCTCGGGCACTACCGTCGCGTGCGGGATGAAATCCGGGCGTTCGTGGAAACATTACCGGAGGCCTTGTCCCGAAAATAGAAGGGAACCTTGAATGAAACCATGGTTGATGGGCTGCTGTCTGCTGCTTGCCGCTCCGTTTCTTGCAGCGGCTGGGGATCAGGCCGGCTCGCCGGATAATCCGGATCTGGTGATCCTGTACACCGGCAACGGAAACGCGGAAATCGAGCCGATGGGCTGCTGCTTCAAAACCGGCGGCATGGCTCGCCGGGCGAACCGGATTGCGGACCTGCGGAAGCAACATCCGCATTTGCTGGTTGTGGATTCCGGCGATTGTCTGCGGAGGAAACCCGGGGACGCGGTATATGACATCCGGCCGAAACATGTTCACCGCGCACTTGCCGCCATCGGGTATGATGTGCTCAATATCGCCGGAGGGGAGATGGCGGCCGGAGAGGCGTTTCGGAAACTGTTCGAAAACGATGCGGCCATGCCCCTGGTCAGCACGAATGTCGTTTCCACCAATCCGGATCGGAAAAATCTTTGGCCCGCCTTCCGCCTCAAAAAAGCAGGCCTTGTCACCATCGGTATCATGGGGCTGACAAAGCAGACGGAAGCGGACGGCTTCCGGATTGCGGAGCCCGAGGAGGCTGTTCGGCGATGGCTGCCCGCCGTTCAAAAAGAGGCGGACATCATCGTCTTGCTGTCACATATCGGCTGGGAGAAAACCAAGGAAATCGTCCAGAACCATCCGGGCATTCATGTGGCCATTGTCGGTTATGATGATTACCCCACATTCGATCCGGAAACGGTCAACGATACCCTGATCGTGAAAAATGCATTCGACGGTGGCATGCTGGGTATCGTCGAGATCTGGCTGAACGGCGAACGAGGGGCTCCCCGGATTCAGAGTAGATTGGATCTCCTTGATTACAGAATTCCCGTAAAACGCGAATATACGGATCTCGAATCAAATTTCAGGGCTGAGAAAAAAGCGTTTGAAGCAGAGTTGAAAAAAAGGGCGGCTGAACAAAATAAACAACGGGAACTTGCGCGATATTTGCACATGTCACCTGAGCAATTCATGGAGTACATGAAAAAAAACAATGGGCGCCTGGATCAAAAGGTGGATAACCCCTGACGGCTTCAAAAATTGATGGAATCGTAAAAAGTCGAACTTCTCGGTTTCCGTCCTGCCGGACTCGATCAGGCATCCATTAAATACAATTTGTTCTGGGCTCCCACTTTCGCGGGAGCGACGATAGAAGGACTTTTTATCATTTCATCGAAAACTTGATTGAAGGAGCGGGATACATGATTCCATCGTTTACAACTACTATTGCTGCAATGAAATACACCGGATACCGGATGACGGATAAGCGCCCTCCCTGGATCCGATCTGGAGGCCGGCATGCAGGATTATGGTTGTTTCCTTGTCGGGTCACTATGTTCTTCACCTGTATGGTGATATTTCTTGCGGGTCCCTCAATAGTTTTTGCGGAAAGAGTGAAACCCCTGAATCCGGACTGCAAGGCCTGTCCCACCGTGATCAGCTACGAGGGCATAGAGGCAAAAACCATATTGGGTATTGACAGCTTGCGGTTTCTGACAAAATTGAAAAACAGAGAAGCATATGAAAAGACAATAAAGATTGATCTTGATGGGAATAAACCGGTGGGATCGGAAACAGACCCCGATGAGGGTTACGAATTGCTGGTCTTCAGCTATAAACACCTGGTGGCCATCAATTCCCTTCAGGATACATCCGTGATAAAAATCGAAACCGATTTTCAGAATCTCCATCCAGCGGAAACCTCCGATAAATGGATGCCGGAAATTCAGCTGATGCCCTCGAATAGGGATGCTCTCAAGAAGAAAGATGATCTGGCGACGGCATGGAAAAAAATGAACGCAAGCAAGCTCTATCAGGTCATCAATCGTGAAGGGGCGAGCCATGACAAATGGAATGACAATTTGACCAAATTCATTCTGCAGGTCCTGGAAGCCGTTGACGGAAAATAAGGAACAAGGAGACGCCGCATGCTGCTGGAAACCTATACGCTCGAAATTTTCAACTCCAAATGCCAGCCGGGTGCCATGGGGGTGCACTGTTTCGCCCATCTGGATCAGGATATCAGCGAAGCCCTGCCCTATGTGAATACGGTTCTGGGCGGTTTTGAATATCTGGTGGATCCACCGGCTCTCACCCTGCGCTCCCAGGGGAAACTCATTACCTTGCAGGGCCGGAAAATCGCGGTGAATGCTTTGAAGGACGAACAGGAGGCCCGGAAGATCGTCGAATGGCTGAAAAACGAGATCAACACTGCCTGGGTGGAACGGGACCGGATTGTTCCCAGCCAGCGTGGCCGGCCCAAGCCTCAGTTGATCGAAATCCTCAAACTGCTGCCCAAAACCAATTGCAAAAAATGCGGCCTGCCCACCTGCATGGTATTCGCCGCCCAGGCAATGGAAGGCGGCCGGGGGGCGGAAAGCTGTCCGGACCTGAATGAGGAGAACCGGACAAAACTGTCCGAATACCTGGAGTCGTATGATTTTGAGTAAAGGGGGTATTTTGTGCCCCGGGAGATTGCCAATGCTTCGCCGCTTCCCAGTTCGAATGCGACCCGGCCATGGAGTGGGGAAAACAGGTCGCGGCCTATGGTTTATATACCCTGGACCGAAAAAATAAGGAAAGGAAGTCGTTATGAAAAAAAGTTGCGGTTTGTCTGTTATCGGGATGCTGCTGGCCTGCCTTGCAGCAGCACCGGCCTTCGCCGGCGATTCAAAACCGGGAGAAATTCCTCAAGTGCCGACCCCCGGCATGGTCACCATGGTGGATCTGGGGGCGACCAAATGCATTCCCTGCAAGATGATGGCGCCCATCATCGAGGAGCTGAAAAAAGAGTACGAAGGCCGGGCTTCCATCATTTTCATCGATGTCTGGGAACACAAGGAGGAGGCCCGGCGTTTCGGCATCCGGGGCATTCCCACCCAGATCTTTTATGACAAGAACGGCAAGGAAGTCAGTCGGCATATGGGTTTCCTGGACAAAAAGAGCATTGAGGCGACTCTCGAGAACCTGGGTGTTGCAAAGGTTAAGGCCGATGAATCATGATTTCCTGCTGACAATTAACGAGTGGATGAACACCGGAACCGTCATCGCCGGCATGGGTGCCTTTCTTTGGGGGGTGGTCAGCGTGCTGTTCAGCCCCTGCCATCTAGCCTCCATTCCCCTGATCGTGGCCTATGTGGGCGGCCAGGAAACCGCCGTCAATCCCCGGCGGGCCGGCTGGTACGCCGGGGCCTTCACCCTGGGGTTGTTCATCACCATCGCCGTCATCGGCATCGTCTGCGCGCTGCTGGGGCGCATGTTCGGGGATGTGGGCGTCTGGCTGCAGGTGGCGGTGGGGGCCGTGCTCATCTGGGTGGCCCTGGGCATGCTGGGGGTCCAGGCCTGCTCCATGTCCGGTTCCTTGCTGTACCGCCTCAAGCTGCGGGGCCTTTTCGGCGCTTTCGGCCTGGGTCTGGCCTACGGGATTCTGTCCGGGTCCTGCACCTTCGGCTTCATCGCACCGATTTTGGCCATCGTTACGGTGCAACAAAAAGTCGTGGCCGGTTCGGTGATGATGATCCTTTTCGCCCTGGGTCACTGCTTGCCCATCGTCATTGCCGGCAGTTCCACGGCCCTGGTGCGAAGACTCACGGAAAGCAGCGCTTGGCAGGGGGCGGGGCTGTGGTTTCGCAAGGGCGCGGGAGTGATGATAGCCCTGCTGGGAGTGTATTATGTTTTTACTCCGTTCATCATCTGACCTGTTACGGAAACATCCATAGAGAAGGAGTGAAGAGAGTATGAGCGTCGCTACCAAGGCAACAACCAATGATCGAAAAATGACCAGCGTGTTCGAGCGTTACCTGACCTTTTGGGTGTTGCTGTGCATCATCGCCGGCATTCTCTTGGGGAAAATCGCCCCCGGCTTGGCCCGCACCCTGGACGGCATGGCCATTTACGTAAAGGGCGCGCCGGTGGTGTCGATTCCCATCGCGATCTGTCTGTTTTTCATGATGTATCCCATCATGGTGAAAATCGATTTCGGTTCGGTGATCAAGGCCGGCAAGAGCGGCAAGCCGGTGTTGCTGACCCTGTTCGTCAACTGGTGCGTCAAACCCTTCACCATGTACGCCATCGCCCTGTTTTTCCTGGGGACTCTGTTTCACGGATTCATCGGTCCTGATGCAGTGGACCATGTCAAGATGCCGTTCGGGCTGGATCTTCCGGTGGGCACCACCCACGGGGCCGGCACGGTGGTGCTGGTGGAAGGGGTCAAAATGCTGGAAATTCCGTTGTGGCGCAGCTATCTGGCCGGCTGCATCCTTTTGGGCATCGCCCCCTGCACGGCCATGGTGCTGGTATGGGGCTTTCTGGCCCGGGGAAACGACGGGCTGACCCTGGTGATGGTGGCCATCAATTCGCTGACCATGCTGGTGCTCTATGGCGTATTGGGCGGGTTTCTGTTGGGTGTGGGAAAATTGCCGGTGCCCTGGCAGGCCTTGCTGCTCTCCATCCTGATCTATGTGGCCCTGCCCCTGGTGGCCGGATACCTGTCGCGCCGCTGGATCATCGCGGCCAAAGGGGAGACCTGGTTCAAGGAAAAGTTTCTCCATGTACTTACCCCGATCACGATTATCGCCCTGCTGGCCACCCTGGTGCTGCTGTTTTCCTTCAAGGGCGAGGTGATTATATCCAATCCACTGACCATCCTGTGGATTGCCGTACCGTTGTTCCTCCAGACCATGCTGATTTTTATTCTGGGATATTGGCTTGCCCGGGTGCTCAAGCTGAAGTATGAGGATGCGGCCCCGGCGGCCATGATCGGCGCCTCCAATCATTTCGAGGTGGCCATCGCCACCGCCACCATGCTGTT
Organism: Thermodesulfobacteriota bacterium; assembly: GCA_049320885.1. Taxonomy (GTDB): domain Bacteria; phylum Desulfobacterota; class Desulfobacteria; order Desulfobacterales; family SURF-7; genus DYJD01. Next base: position 356,738 of record JBMORA010000009.1, read on the forward strand.
CGGCCTGTCTTCCGGAGCGGCGCTGGCCACCGTGGTGGGGGTGCTCATCGAAGTGCCGGTGATGCTCATGCTGGTTAAAATCTGCACCAATACGCGCCATTGGTTCGAGTGATGTTCCACAGCCTGGCCATCAGGGGAAAAGCGCATGAAACCAGAGACGAAGGGCGGGCCATTCCGTGGCATTATCGATGCCTGCGCCGACTGCGACACCTGCCGGTATCTGATGACGGGCAGCTGCCTGTTTTTTCCGGAGCTGTACCGCCTGTATGACCGGGAAAAAGAAGATGGCCGTCCGGCCGATAAAGAGGAGATCGGGCGGCTTTCCGGGCTCTGCACCCTCTGTGGTTTGTGCCCCTGCCCCAATATCCGCGCGGATCTGATCCGGAGCAAGGCAGAATCCGTGCGCAGAGACGGGATGGCCCTGCGCAACCGTCTGCTGGCCGATATCCAACGCGTGGGATGCTGGGGCAGCCTGGCCCCCGAGGCTTTTAACGGCGCGCTTTCATTTGCTCCGGTGAACCGCCTGGCAAAAAAAATCGTGGGAATCCATCCCCACCGGTTTCTGCCCCGGGTCGCCCGGGAGAATTTTTTTGCCTGGGCGCGCAAGCGGGGATTGGACCGCGAGCCCCGGGGGCGGCCCGGAGTCGCCTATTTTGCGGGCTGCACGGCCGGATATTTTTTCCCCGAAGTGGCCCGGTCCGCGGTTTCGCTTCTGGAACGAAGCGGGGTCTCTGTTTATGTCCCGCCCCAGCAATGCTGCGGCATGCCCACCCTCCTGGAAGGCGATGCGAAAACGACCCTGCAGCGGGCGAAATTCAATCTGGAAAGCCTTATGACGGCTGTGCGGTCCGGATACCGTCCGGTCAGTTCCTGCCCCACCTGCAGCTATCTGATGAGAATTATGCTCAAGGAGAATGCCTGTTTCTCCTCGGCTTATCAGCAATCGGTCAGCGCCGGCCGGGACGAGATCGTTGTCCCGGACCCCGGGGCAACGGACGGCGTTGTGCGCCTGAAAAAATCCATTTACAGGAGCATCCTGAAAGACGACGGGTATTTCTCCTCTTTCGACCCCTTGGAGCGGATCGCCTTGTCCGACACCATGATGGACCTGGGGGAGTATCTGGAAGGTCTGTTTGGAAAGGTTCATCCGGGCAGCCGGATGGACAGGCTGAACGTCCGCATGGTGTATTTCGCTCCCTGCCATCAACGCGAGCAGGGAATCGGCAGTCCTTATGTAAAATTGTTGGCCATGATTCCCGGCCTTACCATCCAACCGGTGGGCGGCGCCATGGACTGCTGCGGCATGGGCGGCAGCCTGGGTCTCAAAACGGAATTTCATGACGCTTCACTCACCCTGGGAGCGCCCTTGTTCAACAAGATCAAAGCCGCCGACCCGGAGCTCATCGTCACCGATTGCCTGAGTTGCCGGCTGCAATTTCAACAGGTGCTGCCCTATCCGGTCCGGCACCCCCTGGAAATTCTTGCCGGCGCTGATGAAAACCAGCCTATGTATTCTATTCCCCGACATCATTCCCCAGGCCCAACAACCATTTCCAGAGGGGAATGATATCGATGGAATTTCCATTATGACTGATTTTCCGTTCCTCGTCCTCGGATAGGATTCTGAGCCGAGCCGTCGGGAATGTCCCGGCGGCCGCCAGGAGCCCGTTTATTTCCCGTTCCCGGGTTGTGTTATCCGCAAGGCTGAGCGATACCTGGATGGCCTCCGTGATGGCGCGCCCTTCGCGGACCACAAAATCTACCTCTTTGCCCGCGATTGATTTCCAATAATACACTTCTTTATTCCGGCGCCGCAGCTCCAAAAACACTATGTTTTCATAGACATGGCCAAGATTCCGACTGATCGTGAAGCTGATCGATTGCATCAGCACGGGATCTATGCCGTACACCTTGGAAGGATTGTAGATCTGGCGCTTCAAGGAATAATCGAACAAGTCCACGAACAGGAAAAGATAGACGTCGGATAGGGCCTGGAGGTAGTTCTTGATCGTATTCTGGCTCTTTACCCCGATTATCCCTTGCAGCGATTTATAACTGTGGATACACGCGCAGTTAGAGGCGAGAAAAAGCGCCAGTTCCTTTATTTCCCTGGTGTTGCGAATGCCGTTGCGCGCGATGACGTCGCGGTAGAGAATATCCTGATAATAGTGCTCCAAAATCGTGGGGTCGCCGGTAGTGATCGCTTCGGGAAATCCGCCGATCAACAGGTATTTCTGAAGGAGGCGCTTCAATTCTATCCGCGTGTCGCGATGGTATGACTCCGCTGGTGCGGGGAAAAAGCCGCGTGTGCGAACGAATTCAACGAACGATAAGGGCCAGACCACAATCCGGCGATTCCTGCCGGTGAGAGCCGTCGCTATTTCCGAGCCGAGCAGAGAGGCGTTGGAGCCGGTGACAAAGATTTTTACCGCTTCAAACTCGTAAAGACGATTCAGCCATTTCTCCCAAAGCGGTACGTTCTGAATTTCATCCAGAAAAAGCCAGACTTTTCCCTTTGGCGCCTCCAGTTCCAGGAAGGATTCATAGAGAGAATCAAAGTCGGCGGCGGTGAATCCGGCGAACCGTTCATCCTCGAAATTCAGGTAGAGAATGTTGGGGCGTTCCACACCGTGAAGTTCCATGAGGTCGCTGCAGATAAGCCGCATGAGGGAGGATTTTCCGCTCCGCCGCACACCGGTGAAAACCAATATTTCCCGTTGCGCCAGGAAAGGCCGCGTCTTTTCCTGTAATTCTCTTGGGAAAAAGTCGGTCTTGCTGAGAAATCGGTCCTTGTGAAGGGTTATAAGTTCTTTTAGTTTTAGCTTGTCCATGTCCCGAATATATTGCATTGGTTTTGCATTGTAAATAGGTATTTATTGCAATACAAATGCTAACAACAAGGCGGTTGGTTTTCAGGGCATTTGGTAAATCCCCGTCGCATACAATAATCTTTTCAAGCCATTACCGATTAATTTCATGGGGCCCGCTTCAATGCGCCATCGCAATTCATCCCGGATTTTTCGTTACAAAAACCGCTTGACAAAATGGTCTGGTCTGGTCAGACTATATTTGTAAAAGGGAGGTTGCCCATGCAGATTTCCAATATTTCAGAAGCAAAGGCGCAGTTATCCGCCTTGATTGAAAAAGTCATGGCCGGAGAAGAAGTGATCATCGGCAAGGCTGGAAAGCCGGTGGCCCGCATCATCAAGTATGAGAATAACCGGCAGCCGCGCCAGCCCGGCGCTTTAAAAGGGAAAATAAAGATCGCAAATGATTTCGATGTGCTCCCGGATGATATCGCCGAAGCATTCGGCATGGTGGGCAAATGAATCTGTTTCTCGACACCCATGTGTTGCTGTGGTGGTTGGACGACAGTCCTTATCTTTCCGATGCTGAACGAAATGCTATCTCTGACCCTGGAAACCTGATTGCGGTGAGTGCTGCCGTGATCTGGGAAATGCAGATCAAGCAGGCGCTTGGAAAACTGCAAATTCCAGCTGATTTTTATCCCGTTATCCAAAATCAGGGATTTGAACTTTTATCCATCACCACGGATCATGCGTATGCGGCAGGAGGACTGCCCATGCATCATCGCGATCCCTTTGACAGAATGATTATCGCCCAGGCCCGGCTGGAAAAACTGTGCCTCATCACCCGCGACAACATATTCAGCAGATACGATGTTTCCGTTTTTGCGCTTTGATTCAATTCCAATCTGAAGGACAATTACGGTGGACGAAGCATCCGGGTGGCTTGACAGCCATCTTGTATGGTTGTATTGGGGTTTCTATATGGAAGCAAAACAATATATTCCTGAAAAAACCATGTTGAAAAAGATCGCGGCCTACGCCTTGCTCTTACTGGCAGCCCTGGCGGGGCAAACTTCCCTGATCTTATTAGGAGTGTTTTTGTATTTCGGCGGCCTGGATATTGTTATGCTGAATTTCGGCGATATGGGCGCCTTGCTCCTCGATGCCGGTTTATGCCTGGTATTTTTCGCGCAGCACAGCCTCATGGTGCGCAAGCGGTACCGGAAATGGCTGGCGGCGCATGTGCGGATGGAATTTCACGCGGCCTTGTACACCATCGCTTCCGCCATGGCGTTGATCCTGCTGGTGACGGTATGGCAGAAATCGTCCGTTATCATGATGTGGTCGGAAGGCGCGGGGTTCTGGCTGTTCCGGGGAGCGTATTTCCTGTCCATCGCCGGTTTGGTCTGGGGGAATCTGGCCCTCGGCTCCTTCGACTCTTTCGGGTTGAATTCGGTTCTCGCCTACGTGCGCGGCGCAACCGCGAAGCCGTTGCCTTTCGCCGCCAAAGGACCTTACCGGTGGGTGCGCCACCCGCTGTACTTCTGCTCCCTGCTGATGATCTGGTCATGCCCCACCATCACCGTGGATCGCCTGCTGTTCAACGCGCTTTTCACCATCTGGATCTTGATCGGCATGCGCTTCGAGGAGCGCGATCTGATGGCATCCTATGGTGCGGCCTATGAAACATACCAAAAACAGGTTCCCATGATTCTGCCCCGCGGAATCCAGCCGGCGTTGCCGCGATCCGGGCTGGTTCAGGAGTGACAATCCGCTGTCATATGGATATAAGGGAAAAATGAATTCGCTGAAACAATCCCTGTGGCAAATCCCCGCGCTTATCGTCATCGCCTGCTGCATTGCCGTCGGCGTCAACCATTTCCGGGCCGACGGCATCCCGCTCGTGGGTGATTGGTCGGAAGAAACCCGTTTTTCCGATGCCGAAGGGGGGAGCCTGGTCATTTCCCTGGACCAGGCCCGGCGCCTGTTCGAAGAACAAACCGCCCTGTTCGTGGATGCCCGGCCGGAAAGCCAGTATGCCGAGGGGCATATCCAGGGGGCCCTGAGCATTCCCTGGCAGGAGGTGGACCGGTATTTTGACGCGGCGGCGGACAGGCTCGCGGACGTCAACGAGATTGTCACCTATTGCGACGGAGAGACCTGCGAATTGAGTCATGAATTGGCCCTGTTCCTGAAGGAAATGGGGTTTGCCAACGTGCGGGTGCTGGTCAACGGCTGGACCGTTTGGCGCCAGGCGGGACTGCCGACGGAAGAGGGGAGCGGGCAACCATGACCGACTGTAAGATGGAACACCACGTTTGTTTTTCTGAATGCCGTGATCAAGGTGGCGGGGAAAACGCCGGCAGTCATCCGCATTCCGGCCACCACCATGGATCGGTGTCCGAGGATACCAGCGGTTCCCGGCTGCTGGCCACATTGGCGCTGAATCTGCTCATCCCCGTGGCCCAGGTCATCGGCGGCCTGCTGGCCAACTCCGTGGCGCTGATATCCGACGCCGTTCACAACTTCAGCGATTTTACCGCCATCCTGATTTCCTACATGGCCTACCGCATCGGCCGCAAGGGCGCAACGGTTTTCAATACCTTCGGATACCGGCGCGCGGAGATTCTGGCGGCCCTGATCAACGTGCTGCTGCTGGCCGGCGCCGCCGCCGTGATCCTCTATCATGCCGTGACTCGCTTTCTTCACCCCCAGGCCGTCAATGGCGCCGCCGTGATGATCCTGGCGGGAGTGGGCGTGATCGGCAACGGTCTGTCGGCCTGGCTGCTGCACCGGGATGCGGCCCACAGCCTGAACATGCGGGGCGCCTTTCTGCATATGCTGGGCGATTTGTTGACGTCCGTGGTGGTGCTGATCAACGGCGCGGTGCTCCTCTTTTATCCCTGGTATTGGCTGGACCCGCTGCTGTCGGTGCTGATCGTGGCCCTGATTCTGAAAAACGGCTGGGAGCTGTTCCGGGAATCCACGGCGGTGCTGATGAACGCCACCCCCGGTCACATCTCCCTGGAAGAGGTCCGGCGCTTTCTGGCGGATCTGCCGGGGGTCCTGGGGGTTCATTATCTGCACGTCTGGCAGGTGTCCGCGCACAGCACGGCTTTCTCCTGCCATGTGGTGGTGCCCGACCAGACGGTCAGCAGCACCGAACGCTTATCCGAACGAATCCGGCGGGAACTGCTGAACCGGTTTCATATCGATCACCCGGTGCTGCAATTCGAAACCGTGGATTGCGGCCAGGGCACACTGCTCTGTGAAATGACCTGCAAGGGGGACAGTTGCCTGCCGAACGGTGCCAAGGGAGGTGCTGGAGTCGTCAAACCGCCGGGGTGGACAAACCGGCAGGCGATGATTTTCACGCTCCTGCGTCTGGGATTGGGCGCTGTTTTCCTGTACGCCAGCTTTGACAAAATCCTGAATCCCCAAGCATTCGCCAAGGCGGTCTATAATTATCAAATTCTTCCGGATGTCTTGGTGAACCTGGCGGCCATTGCGTTGCCCTGGCTGGAGTTCCTCCTGGGATTGTGTCTTATTACCGGTTTCTGGCTGCCGGGGGCCACGGTGACGACCACCGGCCTGTTGACCGTCTTCATCGGCGCTCTGGCGTTCAATCAGATCCGGGGCCTGGACGTCTATTGTGGCTGTTTTTCAACGGAAGCCAAGGCCGGCGCCGCCGGTTTATGGCCCGTGCTTCGGGATGTGGGTTTTCTGGTCGTATCGGCGTATATGACGCTGGTTGTTTTTTCTTCCAGGCGGCGGATGGGGGAGAAAATCAAACCTTAAACGCGCCGGCCGCCGCTAGATCAGATCAGGTCAAGTCAAATCCGGATCCATTCTTTTCTCAGGGCATTGTCCAATATGACCCCCGCCAGGAAAGCCGCCCCCATGTTCCACATGGCAACAGCCGCCACGATCAGCATCACATAAATATCGGATTTGTTGTTTCCGATGTCTTTCACCGTCATCGCCAGTTCCGAACCGGCGAAAAACAGGATCACTCCCAGAACGGCATTGGGGAAAACGGAAAAAAGAAAGGCGATGGAGTCGCTGAGAAACAGGGCTGCGAGAATCAGCAGGCATCCCAGAATCACCAGGGACCCGCCTGTTTTAGCGCCAAAGCGGACATGGCCGGCCATGCCGCCGGCGCCATGGCACATGGGGACGCCGCCGAAAATGGGGGATATCAGATTTATAATTCCCTGGGAAACGGCGATCTTTTTTTCCGTGACCTTCCGGTCGGGAAACAGTTCGTTGTTTTCGGCGGTGATGGCGATCACCGCGTTGCCCAAGGTTAGCGGGATCTGCGGAATCGTAAATAGCAGGGTGCCGGTGACCAGATCGTTCCAGGTGATCAGGGGAAAGCTGAAGACCGGCAGCTTGAAGCCGAAATGAATCCTGGCCAGTTCCGGCAGTATTTGCGGATTCAGGATGGGGGCGGATACCAGTCCGATGACGATCAACATGAACATGGCCGGAAACCTGGGGTTGGTCAGCAGCAGGTAGGTGACGACAAGGGCGATCCCCGCCAGGACCGGCGCGGTTCTCATCCGCTTGACACCGTCCACCATGAAGGAGAGCCCCAGCCCGAGCATGATGCCGCGCACCACCGGTTTGGTTGCCAGTCTGGCGACGGGCTTTAAGGCGCCGGTGAGGCCGACGAACAGCCAGAAGAGGCCGGTGGTAAGGCCCGAACCATATAGAGCCGCTGGGCTTATGCCGCCGGCGATGGCCGCAGCGCCGATGGCTTTCATGGGCTGGACGGGAACCGGCGTCCGGTAGTAGAGCCCCGACGCCATCAGGGTGATGCCGAACATGAACAGAAGGCCCAGGGGCGGTACTTTCACGATGGTGATGTAGGCAACCACAAAGGGAATCAGGGTGCCGAGATCCCCGAAGGCTCCCGCCCATTCCATCTTGTCGTACCGGTTTCCGGTTGTTTTACGGGTTTCATTTTCCATTCGGATCTTCCTTGCTATATTGTCCGGATTCGGTCCGCTCCGCCCCCATGAAGAGCGATGCGAATTTTATTATCACGAAAATTAAATATTTCGTGATAATAAATACCAGGCCAGTGATGCCCAAGTCAAGTTGTTTTAACCATGGCGTTTTACAGAGACGATATGCTACAAGGAATATGCGGGAAGCCGATGCCGAAAACGTAAACAACCGGTGACGCATTCACATGAAATCACCTAAAAAAATCAAGAGGGGCCGGCGCGCCTCACCCATAGCGCTGTCAAAAAGCGTGAATCACGGACGCATCGTCGCTGCGCCGGATGAAGGTCTGTGTCTGGATACGGTCCGGTTGAACCGGTTGGAGCAGGCCTTCCGGGAATGGGTGGAGCGTTCGAAACGGGCCGATATCACCTGTTCCCGGCAGCGCATCCTGGTCATTTTCCTCCTGATCCGGTACACCGGCGCCAAGCTCAGCGAGGTGCTGGCCCTGAATCCCCGGGAAGACATTCGGCCGGAGAAGTCGGCGGTTTTTTTCCGTGGCAACGCCGCCGGGCCGGAAATGGCTCCCCGGGAGGTTCAGGTCGCGGACCAGGTATTGAGGGAAGTCCGGGACAGGCTGCGGGATATTCGCGAAGAAAGCCGGGACAGCCTCCAGTTGGATCCCGGTTTTGTGCGCCGCAAATTTTACGAACGCGCCGAGGCCTGTGGTTTTTCCAGGCAGTCGTCGGGTCCGGAGATGATCCGCAAGGCCCGGGCCGTGGAGTTGATGCAGGGCAACATGCCGCTCCCGGCGGTTCAAATGATGCTGGGTCACTCGACGCCGAATCTGACATCCGCCTATGTATCCTTTTCAGAGGATGAAATCCGGCAGGTAGCCAGGCGTTTCATGGAAAAGGAGTCGCTGCGTAAAACCAGCGCCCGGAACTCTTTTTTCGGCAAGATTCAGGAAATCCGCCAGGGCGACATCCAATCACGGGTGGTGCTGCGGACCATCGAGGGGCATTTCATCGCCACGGTCATTACCAACGATAGCGTGGAGCGGTTGGGCTTACAGCCAGGCGGCCTCGTCACCGCGGAGGTCAAGGCCCCCTGGGTGATCCTGCAAGCAGCAGGCGACGAGGCGCCCGCCTGCAGCGCCGAAAACAGATTCAAAGGGGTGCTGATACGCATAAGCAGGGGCGGGATCAATACGGAATGCGTTGTACGGATTTCGAATACAATCGAATTGTGCGCCGTCGTCTCAACCGAAGGAATGAAAAACATTCCGTTGAACGAGGGGGATGACGTCTGGGCCCTGTTTAACGGTTTTTCCGTGGTGCTGCATGTGGATTGACCCCAAAAAGCGACAAGAAAAAACCAATGGTTGCCATTTTCGGCCTGATCGACGATGCCCGCGAAAGGACGGGCAACGCCATGAACAGCGGTGACATATTCAATAGAGAGGGAGTTTTCTCCGGCATCCCGGCGGAAGAGCGGGCCGCCATACTGAAGCGCGGCCGACGGCATGAATGTTCACCCGGCGCCATTGTTTTTCGCGAGGGGGAGCCCGCCCTGCGGTGTTATTTCGTTCAAAGCGACCGGCTCAAGTTGAGCAAGCTGCACGAAGGGGGCCGGGAGACCATCGTCCGGTACATCAATCCGGGCGAAATCGCCGCGGCGGTGGCGGTTTTCCGCGGGAAAACCTATCCGGCCACAGCGGAGTCCGTTGGTTCCGCCGATATGGTTTCATGGGACCGGAGCACCATGCTCGACCTGCTGGCGGTCCATCCGCATTTGGCAAGCAATTTGCTGCGGGTGGTGGTCGACCGGCTGGACGACATCCAAAACCGCTACCTGGAATTGCAGGCCGAACAGGTGGATCGGCGCGTAGCCCGGGCATTGCTGCGCATCATGGTCCAGGCAGGGCGCAAAACAGATGAAGGCATTGTAATCGATTTCAGGCTTAGCCGCCAGGAACTGGCCGACTATACCGGCACCACATTGTTTACGGTCAGCCGCCTTCTCAGCGCCTGGGAAAAGAAGGGCTGGATTCTGTCCGGGCGGGAAAGAATCACCATTTCCGATCCCCACGCACTGGTACTTTTTTCGGAACGCTGACCGCCGATATCATTCTTTTCCAAACCATGGTGATTCCTGTTTGCGATGGCGCAAAGACATGGTCAAACAGGATACGTATAGTCCGCGCATGATTCTGCTGGACGGGAAAATGACAATCCAGGAGTTGCTTGTCGCCCATCCCGCGGCGATGGACGTTCTTGTCAGGCACCATATGGTTTGTATCGGGTGCCCGGCCCAGGCGTTTCATACCCTGGAGGAGGTTGCCCGGGCATATGGATATGAGCCGTCGGCCCTGTTTGACATCATTGCCAGGGCCATTGAAGCCGCGGAACCCGCATAAAACTATGCTTGAAACGGGGCGTCTGTCAGCGCCCCCTGTTTTTTGTAAACCGTTAACTTCACAAAGAGGAGGGGCTGCCATGTTTTGTTTTCAGTGTCAGGAAACGGCTAAAAATCAGGGCTGTACGGTCAAAGGCGTATGCGGCAAACCCGAGGAAACCGCTAATCTACAGGATTTGCTCATTTATATATGCAGGGGCATCGCGGTTTATGGCGAGAAGGCAGCGAATGCGGGAGCACCTGACAGAGCCGCGGCTCAATTTATCCGTGAGGCCCTGTTTACCACCATCACCAATGCGGCCTGGGATGACGATGTGATCGTCGACCGGATCAGGAAGGGCCTCACGATCCGGGAGGCGGTCAAGCAAAATGCGGGGGCCGCCGTTTCCGGCGCGCTGCCGGATTGCGCTGTCTGGAGTGCGCAGGATCAGCAGGCGATTCTGGCCAAGGCTTTGTCCGACGAGGTCCGCATCACCGCCGATGGAAACGAGGACGTGCGATCCCTCAAATGGCTGCTGATCATCGGCTGTAAAGGCATTGCCGCATATGCCGATCATGCCGCCATTCTCGGCTACAAAAAGGACAGCATTGACGCGTTTCTCATGGAGGCCTTGGCTTCCACCACCAAAACGCTTTCGGTGGACGAGATGATCGCCCTGGTCATGAAGGCCGGCGAGACGGCCGTTGCCGCCATGGCCCTGCTGGACGAGGCCAACACGGCGACCTATGGCCATCCGGAAATCACGGAAGTCAATATCGGCGTCGGCAATAGACCCGGCATCCTGATTTCCGGCCACGATCTGAAAGACATGGAGGAGCTGCTCAAACAGACCGAGGGCGCCGGCGTTGACGTTTACACCCACGGAGAGATGCTGCCGGCCAACTACTACCCGACTTTCAAAAAATACAGCCATTTCGTCGGCAACTACGGAAGTTCCTGGTGGCACCAGAACAAGGATTTCGAGTCCTTCAACGGTCCCGTCATTCTGACGACCAACTGCCTGATTCCCATCAAAAGCGACAATACCTACAAAGACCGGCTTTTTACCACCGGCGTGGTCAGCTATCCCGGCGCCGCGCACATCGCGGATCGGGCACAGGGCGGGGTCAAGGATTTTTCACCGGTTATTGACCGGGCCAAACAATGCGTTCCGCCCACCGAGATCGAAACCGGCAAGATCGTCGGCGGGTTTGCCCATAACCAGGTGCTGGCGCTGGCCGATAAAGTGGTCGCTGCCGTCAAGTCCGGCGCGATCAAGCGGTTTGTGGTCATGGCCGGGTGCGATGGCCGCCAGAAATCCCGGAGCTACTTCACCGAGGTGGCCGAAAACCTGCCCAAGGATACGGTGATCCTGACCGCCGGGTGCGCCAAATACCGGTACAACAAGCTGGCCCTGGGGGATATCGGCGGTATCCCGCGGGTTCTGGACGCCGGGCAGTGCAACGACTCCTATTCGCTGGCGGTGATCGCCCTGAAGCTCAAGGAGGTTTTCGGACTGAGCGACATCAATGAGCTGCCCGTATCCTACGATATCGCCTGGTATGAGCAGAAGGCCGTGGCCGTGCTGCTGGCGCTGCTGTTTCTCGGGGTCAAGGGCATTCGCCTCGGTCCCACCCTGCCGGGCTTTTTGTCACCCACCGTGGCCGGCGTGCTGGTGGAAAAATTCGGCATCAAGCCCATCGGCAGCGTGGCCGACGATATCGCGGCCATGATGGCGGGCAAATAACCTTCCGGCAGGCAGGGACGCGCGGTCTCTGCCTGCCTCCGGAAGCCGATCGGCGGCGCGCGCGTTCAACCAACACCATAGTAACGGAGGGGCTCCCATGACATCACCCAGAGTAAAAGCGGTATTTTTATTTTGTCTTGCCCTGACATTCGGTATTCTGATCTTCGGCGGCTATCTGATCCACAGGGAAAAGCCGCCGATTCCGGAAAAAATCGTCGGTCCCGCTGGCGATACGTTGATATCCATCGAGGATATTCGCGACGGGCAGAATTATTATTTCAGCCGCGGCGGCCAGCATATCGGAACGATCTGGGGGCATGGCTCCTACCTGGCTCCGGACTGGTCGGCCGATTTTCTTCACCGCATGGGTCTTTACCTGGCTGCCCGCCATCACGGCCTTTTGCCGGATCAGGCGAAAGCCTTTTCCCAGGCCGCGTATGACCGGTTGGCGCCCGCGGAACGGGCCCGGCTCCAGTCCCTGGTGGAAGAGGAAATGAAAACCAACCGCTACGATCCTGCGAGCGACGTGCTGCATTTCACCGAATATCAGGCCGAAGCGCTCGGCGTGTTGACGGGATATTATACCGATCTTTTCACGAACGGTAATGAACGGATGGGGCTGCAACCCGGCATCGTTCAGACACCCGCCCAGGGGCGCCTTGTAACCGGTTTTTTTGCCTGGTTGGCCTGGGCCGCCGGAACGCTTCGTCTTGACGCGGACCACACCTATACCACCAACTGGCCGTATGACCCGCTGGTCGGCAACGAACCGTTGCCGGAGTTTTTGATCTGGTCGATTGTGAGCGTCGTCCTGCTGATCTTCGGCATTGCCGCGGCGCTTTTCATCTACCAGCGATATGTCGGCCGGGATGAATACGACGCAAAGCTGCACCTCGACTTTGCCGAACCGGCCCCGACCCCGAGCCAGAAAGCCACGCTGGTCTTTTTTCTGACCGCCATCGCCTTGTTTGTCATCCAGATCGGCATGGGGGCCCTGACCGCCCATTATACGGTGGAAGGCAGCGCCTTTTTCGGTCTTCCGCTGGCCAAAATCCTGCCCTACGCGGCGGTGCGCACCTGGCATCTTCAACTGGCCATTTTCTTTATCGCCACCTGTTTCCTTGCCGCGGGTCTGTTTATCGGCCCGTTCGTCGGCAGGGAGCCCAAAGGTCAGGCGGGTTTGGCGCTTGCTCTTTTCGCGGCCCTGGTAGTGGTCGTGCTCGGGACCTTGTCGGGAACATGGGTCTCCATCGCCGGCCTGCTCGGCGGGGACGGCTTTCTTCTCGGGCATCAGGGCTATGAATACATCGAGCTCGGAAGGCTCTGGCAGCTGTTGCTCATCGTCGGGATGATTCTCTGGCTGGTGCTGGTCTGGCGCGCGATCCGGCCGGCGTTGCGAGATGAAAACGACAGCGGCGGATTGACCCACATGCTTCTTTACAGCTCGATCAGCATCCCGCTCTTTTACATGGCCGGGCTTATGTATGGAAAAGGCAGCCATCTTTCCGATGCGGAATATTGGCGCTGGTGGGTCGTCCATCTCTGGGTGGAAGGATTTTTCGAGGTTTTCGCCACGGTGGTCATGGCCTTTCTGCTGTCACATATCGGCGCGGTCAGCAGACAATTCGCCTTGACAAGCGTCTATTTCACCATATTCCTGTACCTCGGAAGCGGTGTCGTCGGAACCTTCCACCACCTCTACTGGTCCGGAAGTCCGACGGCCGTTATCGCCCTGGGCGCGGTTTTTTCAGCCCTGGAGGTGGTTCCCCTGTCCCTGCTCGGTTTCGAGGCCGCCCACAACCTGCGGGTCATCGAGGCCGGTGGAAATTCCTATGCCTATCGCTGGCCGATTTATTTTTTCGTCTCGGTTGCCTTCTGGAATCTTGTCGGCGCCGGTGTTTTTGGTTTCCTGATCAACCCGCCGATCGTGCTCTACTACGCCCAGGGCATCAACACCACCCCGATCCACTCCCATACCGCACTTTTCGGGGTCTACGGCATGCTGGCCATCTCCCTACTGCTCTTCTCCGTGCGGCATATCGTATCCCGGGCGGCATGGTCCGATCAGATGCTCAAATGGAGTTTCTGGGGATTGAACGGCGGGCTCGCGGCAATGGCGGTTTTCAGTCTGATCCCATCGGGCTTTTATCAATTTTATTTCGCCGTCAAGCATGGCCTGTGGTTCGCCCGCAGCCCGGAAATCGCATCCGGCGACGTGATCCGCATGCTGAGCTGGGCGCGGATGGTCCCGGACATCATCTTTTCGTTCGGTGCTATCGCCTTGTTTTTGTTCCTGCTCCGGGGTGTCTGGCTGAGTTTTTTGAAGAAAGCGTAAGCCCAGGCAGGCCCAGCTCCCGAAGTCCGAGAAGGCTGTCGGCGAATAGTACCAGAACGCCGGCCGAAGCCCGTTGGTGAGAGCGGCTGTGCCCCCAGGGTTGAATTGGTGGGGCCGGCCCCATTTACCCCGCGCTATCGCTTTCCGGATATTCACTTTTTGGGATCGCCCTTTCCCCACAGGGGATCGGCGCTGAAACGCTCAAACCACCATTCTTCTTTTCAAGTTTTGAAAGCAGAAACGTCTTTTCTTTGGATTGTCCGAGCTGAAACAATGATTGCCGACTGACTGATGATGAAACAGCTCACGGTTGGTCCACTACCCCATGGTTGTTTGCAGGCACCGGAATATCGCGGCCAAAAACAGCAAATCCAATGGTGCCGAAGACCCCGCAGATAAATGCGGTAAGGAGATTCGTTTGCGGGCTGATTTGCCACAAGAAGGCGCCGCCCAGGGCCGCCAGGGAAACAACACTATCACGGATCAGATAATACAGGCCGAACATGCCCGCCTTGCAATGATCCGGAGACAGATCCATGATCAGCGCCTTGCGGGTGGGTTCGCCGAATTCTTTCAGCCCTCTCAAGATGAAGGCGACGATCAGCCACTCGAAGTCGCGGCTGAACAGCAGCACCAGGGGAAACAGGGTGAAGAAGACGAAGGTCGTCAGGACAAACGGCTTTTTGGCGCCGCGGTCGGCCAGGTAGGCCACGGGGATGTAGACAAGCACCGCCGTGGTCATTTCGATGGCGGTCAGCAGGCCGAACCGGACGGCAGAAACCGGCTGGGCAATGGTCTTCATGCACCAGATCACCACGAAGGCATAGGGAATCTGCTCGCAAAAACGGATGAGAATGTCGGTTGCCAGCAGGTTTTTCATGGCCGGATTCATCAGGCGCAGCAGTTTCAGCGGATTTTTCCCCGGACTGAGAGCGTTGGTTTCGGAGGCGGGATCATTGCGGGGCGTGTCGTCCTCGATCATCCGCTGTTGTAAAAACAGGGCGGCAACGGCCATGGCAAGGGCCGCTCCGAAGGCGAGGCGGACGCCAACCTGTTCGCCCCAGACATGGATAAGGACACCCCCAAGCAGGGGGCCGAGGGCCATGGGGATGCGATTCACCAGCGAATGCATGCTGACCCCCATGGTGCGCTTGTTCAGTGGCAGCACCTTGTACATCAGACTCATGGTGGCCGGCAGGGATATGGACGACCAGGAAATGAAGAGTACCGCGCCGATGAGCACAGCCTGCCAGGCCGGGGCCAGGATCACCAGGGCGAAACCGGCCATGGCCACCAGGTTGAAAATCAGCAGCGACTTTTTTGTGCCGATACGGTCGGACAAATATCCGCCGGGAAAGGAGTAAAGGGCCGACAGCAGGTTGTCCATGGCCTGCAGCAAGCCGATGGCCAGCGCTCCGCCCCCCAGGGCCAGCATGTAGATGGGCAGGAAGCGCTCGGCCATGCGCTCGCCCATGCCCACCAGCACCACCATGGACAGCACGCCGACGGTGCCGCGCTGCAGGCCGAGAAAATCGGTAAGCCTTGAGGCGCGGGTTTTTATGGGTTCGGAAGTGGACATGGTGTTGTTCCCTATGACTCCCTTTTGGCAACATCCAGCCGGCACCAGGCATACAGGGCGTCGTAGACCTCGAACTGCCTTTCGATATTCTCCCGGTCGTCCGGAAACCGCAGGCCGTAGCCCACGGCGATGGCCTCGAAACCGGCCGCGAGGGGATCGGCATCCAAGCGGCCGGTGTCGGCCGCGTTGATCACCTTGGCCATACGCAGCAGGGCCGCATCCGTCAGGCGGTAATCCTCAATGATCGCATCGAAGGTGCAACGGTCATTCCGGTGGTGCAGTCCGGCTCCCTCGGTGTCAAAGGGTATCGCGCCGGTTTTTTCGGCGATTTCCATCACCTTGCTTTTGGGAACGAAAAGAAACTCGGCATCCGAATCGACGAACCGGGTGATCAGCCAGGGACAGGCCACGCGATCCACGTGGACATGGGATCGGGTTATCCATTTCATTGGTGTGCTCCTATTGTTTTTGGGCTCCGAAATTAGCCAGGGTTTTATTTGGCAGGGTCTCGCCTTCGCCTTTTGAAATACGAGTATAGATTATCAAAAAGATGATATCCTTCCGTCATCCGCCGGTCATCATCCGGATGCGCGGCCGTCAGCCCCGTAAGGAGGGCTTCAAGCCCGGAGATTTCGCTTCGGCCGTATTTACCGTCTTTCAGGTCGAGGTCGTGGACAATTTCGGCCATGGGGACCACTGCATGGTCCTGCAGTTGGAGACGTTGGATCATGACCTCGAAAGTGCAGCGGTCCCCTTCGTGGGTGTATTCCCCTTCGAACATATCAAACCGGATCTCGCCTGGACCAGGGCGATAGCGCGGCTCACGAACAAATTTGAATGCCGCCGCCGGATCGACGAACCGGCGGATCAGCCAGCCGCAGGCGATCCGGTCGACGAAAAGGTTGGCGCGGGTTACCCAGGTTTTTCCCGTCAAGTCTTTGATTTCTTCTGTGGCGGAACGGTCGGCGGGCGGCTGCCCGGACAAACGGCTTTCCAATTCCCTGAGGTGCAATTCCGCGGTGGAGCGATCCGGTGCCTGGAAAAAATCGATGGCCGATATTTCGTCCAGCCGTCGCTTCAATCTAGTCAACTGGGCCGCTCTCTTAACAGCGGGGTCCCGGGGATCGCTTTCTGTGGATGACCACTCGGTGAGCAAGGCTTTGGCCTCCTGGATCAGTTTCTCGTAGTCCGATTTGCGGGCATTATGGAACAGCGTGAGTATCTGATTGTCCGAAAGGCCCTCCACAAAGCGCGCCTCTAAAAGGGAGCCATCCCCGCCGCCCGCGACAATTTCCTTGAGGGTCCAGCTCAAATCCTCCCGTGCTATTTCTGACAGGGGCATTACATACACCGATTGCTTGATCGCCACAGCCCCCACTTGTTGCAGGCGCCTCCAGATTTTCACGCGCAGGGCGTCGGGCTTCGGAGGGATTTGATGGATCAGCAAAAGCCATTTTCTTGTATCAGTAGATGTCATGACAACCTCGTGTACAAATGTAACATATCAATGAAACAGTTGTTACAATTTGTCAAGGAAATATTTTTTTCGCAGCCGGAAAGGAAGACCGACAACCCGTCGATAGCGTCGGCTGGGAGGGCGTCGGCAGTCGCTTTTGCGCGCCTCTTCGCATACAGGCACTCGCTGTACAGCAACCCGCTGGCGGTTTTGTTATTATAATGACTACCCGGAGTCATTTGTTTTCCCTATGTTATCTCGCTTTCCAACGGCTTTTGAGCATTGGCACGCTCTATGCTGTACAATAAGGCATGGCTGCATGTTCGGAAAACCGGAGGTATCGCAGCCTGAACTCCGGAAGAAAGGAGGCGATATGCCAAGAGGAGATCGTACAGGACCTTTGGGAATGGGCTCGATGAAGGGCCGTGCATCCGGGTATTGCGCGGGCTATGGGATGCCGGGATACGCGAATTCGGCTCCCAGAAGGGCTTTTGGGAGAGGCCGCGGCTCATTCGGCGGGTATGGCGGCGGGGGCCGGGGATGGCGGCATATGGTTTATGCCACCGGACAACCCGGCTGGATGCGCGGGGCGGGAGCCGGTTTTTACGGCACCCCGGCGCCCTATCCGGCCATTGATCCGGCGATGGAAAAACAGGCGCTGCAGAACCAGGCAAGCGCACTGAAGGCGGAACTGGATTCCATCAACAGGCGTCTTGCCGAAGTCGAAAAAGGCATGGAAACCGAATAGCCGTCATCGATGGGTTCGTGACAATGGCCGCGCGCATCCGGAATGCAGTGCGGCTATTGTTTTTGCTTTCGATTCGTACCTCATCCGACAGGATATACGGATGGCCAAGGAAACCACACAAACGAGCTGCGACGCCTGTGGAGATAAAAGCTGTTCCGCCGCTAGTCGCAAGAAAGACGAGAGCCAGGAGGAATTTGAAGACCGCCGGAAGCTCCAATCCAGACTCTGTCGTATCCGCCATAAGGTCGCCGTGCTCTCCGGCAAGGGCGGCGTCGGCAAAAGCACGGTTTCGGTGAATCTTGCCGTCGCATTGATGATGGCCGGAAAGCGGGTGGGATTGCTGGATATCGATATCCATGGTCCCAGTATTCCGACCATGCTGGGGCTGGAAGCACAGGCGCTTCAGGGCTGCGAGGAAGGGGTGCTGCCGGTTCAGGCGGATGGGATAAAAGTCATGTCCATCGGCTTCCTGTTGCAGGGCCCGGACGAAGCCGTGATCTGGCGAGGCCCCAGGAAAATGGGGGTGATCAAGCAGTTCCTGAAGGATGTGGTGTGGGGGGATCTGGACTACCTGATCATCGATTCCCCGCCGGGAACCGGCGACGAACCGCTCTCCATCTGTCAGCTCATCGGTCGGCTGGACGGAGCCGTCATCGTCACCACCCCGCAAAAAGTGGCTGCCGTGGATGTGCGCAAATCCATCACTTTCTGCAGGCACCTTGAGGTTCCGGTGCTCGGCGTCATTGAAAACATGAGCGGATTCGTCTGCCCCAAATGCGGCGAGCTGACGCCGATACTGCAAACCGGAGGTGGACTGAAAATCGCTGTGGATATGGCGGTTCCTTTTCTGGGCGCCATCCCCATGGACCCGAAAGTCGCCGAGGCTTGCGACAAGGGCCTGGCGTTCGTTCAGCACTACTCCCAAACGCCGACCGCCGGCATCATGCGGGAGATCATTCAGCCGCTGATGGCCGTCATGGAACAGCCCCGAAGTATAAGATAACAAAACGTCAAAACAAGGAAAGGCGTGGGATTTGAAAGACGAACGCGTACGCATCACCATCCTGGTCGACAATCAAACGTTTCCGGATTTGACCGCCGAGCATGGGCTGTCCCTTTGGATTGAAACCGGCGGAAAACATCTTTTGTTTGATACGGGGCAGGGAATCGCGTTGAAATCCAACGCCCGGGAGCTGGGCGTGAACCTGGCCGAGACCGATATGCTGGTATTGAGCCACGGCCATTACGATCATACCGGCGGAATCACCGACGTGTTGGAATGCGCCGGCCACAGCGAGATTTTTTGCCATCCCGGGGTGATGAAACCGCGGTACAGCATTGTGAACAGGAAGGCGAAGCCGATCCAGATGCCCTGGGAGCAGATGGCGGCCATTGACAAGCTTCCCGCGAATCGTCTTCACTGGGTTTCACAGCCTGTTTCCATATCCCCGACCGCGGCGTTGACCGGTCCGATCCCCCGCAAAACGGAATTCGAAGACACCGGCGGGCCTTTTTTTCTGGATCCGGACGGCAGGCGCGGCGATCCCCTGGATGATGATCTCGCCCTGTATATCGTCACAAAGACCGGCCTGATCGTTGTGGTCGGTTGCTGCCACGCCGGCCTGGTGAACACCCTGCACCATATCCAGAGCCTGACCAACGGCGCTGCCATACGCGCTGTCATCGGCGGTTTCCATTTATTGAATGCCGACAACCGTCGGTTGGCGGGCACCATCGCCGCATTGCAGTCCGTAAAACCGGAAAAAATTGTTCCCTGTCACTGCACCGGCGAAAAGGCTGTCATAAAAATTCAGACGGCCTTGGGCGAACGGGTTGCGGTGGGAGCGGCGGGGATGGTTTTCGAGTTCTGAGAAACAGTCGCGGGCTGTTCAATCCAGGATGACGGTTTGAACGGCCCGGCGGATGTGGGTGACGATTTCCGAAACCTGCGTAGCGGGTGTCGGATCGGCATATCGTCCTGCCAGGCGGTTGATTTTCGCGGCGGCGTTGGCGGCCACAGCGGTGGGCATTCCCGCATCCATGAGGGCCGCGGCAATACCGGTTACCGTGTCGCCGGTTCCGCCGATGGGTTCAAGCGCCGCAACAGACGGGTCATCGATGACGAAGCGAATATCGCCGTCTTCTGCCACGTAATCCTTTTTCCCCTTCACCAACAGACATTTTGCCGCGTTTTGAAAGCGGTAGGCGCGTGCGATCATTTCAGGTACCTGGTCCTCCATATGCAGAATGAATCCGCGCGTGTAAAACGGGTGCGGGGCCTTCTCATCAGCCAGAAAAGCCAATTCTCCCACATCGGGAGTAAACAGGTGGTAAGCTGAAGCTTGGCCGCTCATTTTGGCGGCGTACATGAAGCCTGCATCGGCGACGAGACGGGCTCGGGGACACTCTTCCGCAAAAGACAAAAGAACCCGGTTATGCCAGTCCACATCCGGCTGGAGGTAGTGAAACACAACGACGCCGCCCGGCATCAGGCGTCCGATGTTTTCATCGAGATACCGGTATAACAGACGGCTGCCATCACCTAAACCGACATCGCCCGCAAGACAGACCAACGGCATCGGCTTGCCCAGGGTGCGGCAGGCCTGGATGGCCGCGGCTATCAGTGCGGGGGTTCCCCGGTTGATGCGAAAACTCCTGCCGCTGATGAAGATATGTCCGGCATCCATTTCTGCCGCTCCCATCACCAGCGGGCAGCCCGGTTCCGGGACAGTGCCTACGATGAACATTGTCGGACCATTTCTTCGTAGGCCAGCTGCAGGGCGTAGCCACAGAGGGTATGACCGATTTCTTTTGGTTCGGGGGCTTCCCGCAAGGTCTTTCCCACCAGTTCCCCGGCCAGAAAAGGCACATCCGGACATCCGCCGCCCGAAATATTCACGATGAGCCGTGAGGATTTTTCGATGCAAATTTTCATGTTGGCGGCGCGGACCATCAGGTAGGCGCCGAAATCGGTGATTTGATACAAATCCACCGGTTTCAACAGCACGTCCGTTACCGGTACGGTTTCCAGGGGGGTGATTCCATTTTCGGCAAGCGTCCGAAGAATATTGAGCTTTTCCATCAAGGGGAATTCAATCACCAGATCGCATCCCCGTTGAATTTCCGCCGGCGGCCCCATGACCCGGATAAGCCAACCCGCCTTCCGGAGGCCTTTTTCCGCCCGGATGACTTCCGACGTGTTTTCGAACACCAGAATTCCGCGATCCGTCTGTAACCGGTTTTTTTCAGGTGCGACCGGCCCTTTTTTTTCCTGCTTTTTAAAGGAAAAAAGGGACATGGTCAGCCTTTATGGATCGTCAATCGGTAGCCCTGGTTGTCCGGTTGCAGATCGGCGACCCGAAACCCCTTACTTGTCGCCGCCCGCGTGACGTTTTCCCTGGAGGTGTCCGTATCCACCAGGATGATAAATTCGGTATCCGACCCGGATTGAATGGCATCTAATGTCATGAGCACCGGTTGCGGGCAAGACAAGCCCCTGGCGTCGATTGTGGTCGTCATTTTTCCAGCTCCTTTCTTATTTTGAGGCATTCCGCATGGAAAAGCCGATAAACAGGCATGTCAGCATGCCGATGATCACCGCCGCCACGCCATGGGGGCCAACCCCTTCGGGCGTGCTGGCCAACCCGAAATTATGGGAGATGGCAGCTCCCACGATCATGCCGAGCACGAATACCGCCGCATCTCCATCCCCCTCGCCCGCCAGGAAAAGTTGGCGTCCGGGGCATCCCCCGGCCAAGGCAAAGGCCAGTCCGGCCAGCATCATGCCGGAAAAATTCCAGGCATGCTGGGTGTGAGCCACCGGCTGTCCGATGAATCCCGGTTTGAATTGTCCGAGCAATACATTTGCGATGAAAGCGGCGGCCACGAGTGCGATCAAGCCGCTGAACAGATGCAGATGACGAAAAAGGAGGAGGTCCCGCAATGCGCCCATGGTGCAGAACCGGCTGCGCTGGGCCAGAAATCCTATGGTAAGGCCCGCCGCCAGGGAAACCGTCAGGGGAGCGTGCATGGCGCCCGGGCCCGTGACGCTGTAAAACAGAATCCCGCTGTTGGGCAGCTCTTTGATCCGGGGATAGATCAACAGTAACGCCAGCAACCCCAGTACGATCATCGGCATCATCCAGCCTACCGCCGCATGCGTGTTCTGGCTGCGCCCTAGGTTATACCCGTTTTTTAAAAACAGGGTCCCGATCCAGATGCCGAATGTAAGGCCCGCCAGGCCGAAAATAGCGTTACCGTCGCCACCGGCCAGGCGCAAGGCCGCCCTCCATGGGCATCCCAGGAAAACGAGAGCCCCCACCATGGCGAGGGCGCCGAGAATGAAACGCACAATCGGCGCTGATCCGGCGCGCGGGCGGTATTCCTTGAACAAATAAGCGGCTGCCAGCGAGCCGATGACAAAACCGATGATTTCCGGCCGGATATATTGCACCACCGCGGCGCGGTGCAGTCCAAGGGCTCCGGCAATGTCCCGTTCAAAACAGGCTACGCATATGCCCATATTGCCCGGATTGCCCCATTTCTGCAGTAAAGCCGCCAGAATTCCGATGGCCGCGCCCACGCTGACGATTCCCCAGCGACTGGCAAAAAAGCGTTTGATTGCATCCATGTCGTCTCTCCTTTGATATCCGAATTTCTCGGCGCAGGTTGTTATGAGCAAAAGTTCATAACATCGACGTCATGGATTTTTCCAATATTTAATATCTATGATCTGTTCCATCTTCATCGAAATCTTCTATGATGAAGATCGGATGCAGGTTCGAGCGATGGCGGCGCTGCCCACGGCGCACCCCAGATCGCGGGCAATGACGGCGCATTTTGCTTTCAGCAGAAAAAAAATGGGTTTATCGCTGTCCGAGAGGGTCTCGTAGTTTCCCTGGCCTTTGGCGATAACAACATCAGCCTCCTGGAAACAGCTTTGGAACGCTTCCGAGCAGCCGGAAAGGATCGTTCCGGGCACATCCGAACCGTTGTCGATCACGTCGATTATCTTGGTCAGACCGGTATCCACCGCGTCGGCGAAGGTAGCGTCATTGATAACCGGCCGGCCCCTGACAACATAGGTGACCTTGTGGATGGGAAGCTGTTCGAGGAGCAGCCGGTCGAAAACAATCTCACCCGTGTTGTCTCCCAGATACAAAATGCGTCGGGCCTGCGCCACCGCTTCCCGCAGCTCCTGCACATTCCCGACCATGGATTCGGCCAATGCCGACTCAATGGTCTTCTGAATGACCATGTCATCGATTTCGGCGTTCACGCCGAAATCGATGATGTTGCCGGCGATGGCCAGGCGGACGGCGGTTTCAAACCGGTCCCTGGACTCATCAACCATGGCCTGGAGGGAGGGATAGAGGGCCAAGGCATGCCGGTTGAAGCGGTCCTTGACTGCCCGGTACGGATCGTCGATACCGGAAACGGTTCGAATGATGCGATGGATGAGCTGGCCCATGATGGGCGGCGGCCGGCTCAAATCCATCCGGCTGACCGCGGCCAGCACCTCCCGCAGGACCGATTCATGAATGCCTTCATCCGACGTTGCAAATCTCACTGCCTCCAACGTCTGGCGGATGAAACAGGGAATGCAGTCGTAATAGGTCTTCATGGCGCCGGTCCTGCTGGAAGAAAACGTTTTACAGGAGTTTTTCCTGTTTGAGGCGGTTCAGTATTTCGCAGGTGGATTGACTGCGGTCCATGGTATAAAAATGAAGTCCGGGAACGCCTGCTTTCAGCAGCTCCCGGCATTGTTCGGTGGCAAATTCGATCCCCACATTCTGGACAGCGTCCTTGTTGTCGGCATCCACGGCGTCCAATCGTTGCTGCAGTTTTTTCGTAATGGACGATCCGCATACGCTGGACAGCATTTGGGTCATTTTCACGCTGTAGACAGGCATAACGCCCGGTACGATCGGCGCCTGCACACCCTTCGCCAGGCATTTGTCAACGTACTCATAATAGAAGGCATTGTCATAGAAATACTGGGTGACGACGTAATCGGCGCCGTTGTCCACTTTTTTCTTCAGGCAGGCGATGTCGTTTTCCAGGCTTTGCGCTTCGATGTGCCCTTCGGGATATCCCGCGCATCCCAGGGTGAAATCATAATGCTTCTTGATAAAAGCGATCATGTCCGCGGCGTAGGGAAAACTATGGGGGTGCGGCGTGAATTCGGTTTCCCGGGGCTGGTCCCCGCGGATGACGAAAATGGTTTCAACGCCCAGCTCTTTGTATTTATCCAAAACGGCCCGGATGTCATCCGGCCCGAGGCCGAAACCGGCGATATAGGCGACGGTGGGCTGTTTCTTATCGATCATCACTTCTTTTACGGTCTGATAGGAACCATCCCGGGTGGATCCCCCGGCGCCGAAGGTGACGGACATGTAATCCGGTTGATGAACGGCCAGCTTGTCGATCAGAGCGCCGAATGTCGCCGCGGCTTTTTCGTTTCGCGGCGGGAAAAATTCCATTGAAATGACCGGTTTTTTGTTTTCGTACAGCCGGGTAACGCGCATAGGTCTTTTCCTTTCCGTGCTTCTTTACAGTTGATGTATTATATGGACGGCCTCAGATGCAAGCCGCAACCTAACCGGATAACAAAAAAGTTCCGTCATAGCCGGCATAATCTTCAATGGTTTTCCGATGAATTGGAACGAGGGCCGCCGGCAGTCGTTCCAGCGGGAAAAAGCGTACATCCGAGCCTTCCCGACCATCGGCGCGGGGTCGGCCCGTCCATTCACTGACGATGAAGGCCAGGGCAAAACACTGGACTTCGTCTCCGTTTGGGTAAGTTATCTGCTGGTTGGGACCGGAATACAACCCCATGGGATGCGCGGTGACTACCGTCAGTCCGGTTTCTTCTAAAACTTCCCGCTCCAGCGCATCGTAGACGGTTTCATTCAGTTCCACCGCCCCGCCGGGAAGGCCCCACAACGATGAGTCCGTACGGCGCTGAAGCAGAATTTCTGATGGTTGATTCACGATCACCGCCCTTACGCCGGGGACGAAAATGCGCTGAGCGCCGACCATGGATCGAATTGTTTGAACGTAACTGGACATGTGGTCATCACGATTATGTTGTTTCATTCACCGGGTCCGGATCATTATCTTTATGGCTGGCCGTATAATAAACGTTCGATTTTTTGTAAACTGAAAATACGAGTCCTGCCTGCATCAGTTTGCCGATATATTTCGCGGTCTCATTGCGGTGCAGATCGAATGCCTCCAGAATTTGTTCCATGGTGCAGGGTCTGCGCTGCAGCATGGACAAAATACCCGCTTCTTTCGCTTGAGCGGTTTTATGGTGATCCGATCGGAATTCAGCTATGATTTCAGCAGGCGGGTCAAACAGGGGCAATAGCGCCTTCAGATGATTGTGGGGTACGGCCACCGCGAAGTTTTCCGCCGGCGGCCGCGAGACGGTATTCAGCTGAATACGATCGGGTTTGATTTTTTGGATATGTGCCGCGATTTGAGCAACAGAATCGGGAGTCGAATTCATCCCTTCCAGCAAAAAAACCTCCACCCATAAACTCCCTTTAAACTGACAGCGAAAACGGATTTGTCCATCCACCATCCGGCTGAACTGGAGCGCCGCATGCGGGCGGTTGATGTTTATAAAAGAAGCCTGGTCCCAGGCGCTTAATGAGATTTTAACGATATCGGCAAGCGCTGCCGATTCCCGCACGGAAGAAGAATCCAGGGTCGATCCATTGGTCAGCAACACCGAAGGGATTTTCGTTTTTCTTTGTAAAAACTCAAGAACGCGGCCGAAGCCCGTATGAAGCGTCGGTTCACCCGAACCGGAAAGCGTTACATAGTCCGCATTACCTTCTGTTTGCAGCCAGGACCCTATTTCGTCCAGCACGTTGTCAATGGGAACATATTCTTTGCGTATGATCGTTTGCTGCCGGGTTCGGCCGAGCTGGCAGAAAACGCAGTTGAAGCTGCACGTTTTGAACGGCGTCAGATCAACGCCCAATGACCGCCCGAGCCGGCGGGACGGCACGGGTCCGAATAAATAGTGATTCATTAGAGGGTTTCTTTTGCTTTGATTTCAGGTTGGTATCCATTGGGCAGATGGGCGGTTCCCTTGACACACGGCAGACCGGTTTCCGCATGAACCCGGTCCATGATGTCGTCCAGGTGGTCGCAGAAGCCGTCGCCGTTCTGCCAGCCCGTATCTGTTTTGCGGGCAAAGGCGCAGGTACAGAAATGAATGGCCTCGGCCCCCTTGGATTTAAGTATTTTGGCGAGATTGACGGCGTTGTCGCCCGGACATCTGCAGGTAAACACCCCGGCCGGGGAGCAGGACTCGTATTCGGCAAAGCCTTCCTTGGCGGACAGCATGCTCGTCAGACAACTGGTCAACGGACACCGGTCTTGGTTTTTCTCACAACGGATGATGGCGACTTTGGTCATGTTCCCCTCCAAACAGATTGGTTTTCAGAATTCTCAAACATCAGCCCGCCTGCTTTCCGCGGCTCATATACTGGTGCAGGGCTTCCTGGAGAGTCGCGGCGGCGAGTTCGGTGCAATGATGATCTTCTTTCGGCAGTCGGCCGATGGCCTGTAAGATTGCTTCGCCGGTAATATCGGCAAGTTCGTCCGGATTTTTACCCATGGCCAATTCCGCCGCAAAGGAGCCGCTCAGGCTGCTGGACGCGCAGCCATCGGTGAAATAAGAGGCCCGGGACACGCAACCGTTATTGAATTGGAGATAGATTTCAATCGTGTCGCCGCATTTCCCGGTGATGCGGGCGTGGGCGTCCGGCTGCTCCATTCTGCCATGGTAGCGGGGGTTGCGCCAGCGCTGGAATCCTTTTTCGCCATAAGCGGATTTGGCTTCTTCAAAGATTTCCGCCTGGAGGTTGTTTACAAAATCATCAAAATTGTCCACGGGGCCCTGCTTTCGTGCGGATGGTCACACCCAGTTCCGGCTATTTTGAAAAGCCCTTTTTGCAATAGTGCCGGCTTTGTCTCACTGTCACAACAGCAAAGGATATGCCATGCTGGCAAGGGAACAGAGACTATTGTTTTGACAATGAATAAAATAAATTACATCCGCAGAGGATATGCCCCGGATGTTTTACGATGATGGACAGAAGCGGAATTGCGCCTCATGCATGTCAGATCTGCGACTCGAAGAGACTGCAGCAGTCAAAGCGGAAGAAAAATCGCTGGGAAATAGCTCCTTCTCCGCAGATCGATGGATGGAGGCATCGAATAATCCCGGGGAGTGGCGCTACTTTCAGCATGGTGACGGCGGGTGGCGCTATGGTTGCAAGCCTGAAACCGTGACTTCGCATCGGAATGATTTCTCTTGACCAAACGCAGAAAAAAACAGATGAATCACTTTATCGCGCATGAGCCTATTTTATTGACATATTGTCGGCCATCGGCAGATGGATTCTGATTGACGGCAGTTGCCCGAAGCCGACATGGCATTTAACTTGCTTTTATTAAAACGGTAAGGAGCGAAGCTTGGCGAACTCCCTCCACTCAATACCTCCCTAAAAACAAGCCGGACCGGTAAAGACGGTTCGGCTTGTTTTTTATGGCTTGCAGGCGGACGGTGCGGCATGCGACGCCGGCGGTAATTCTCAACCAATGCGGCATGACTGAAGTGATCCATGGAAACAGAACTTCGAGAACTCAGGGATTCCAATGAATTCTTGAACATCCTGCTGGACAATATCAATTCCGCGGTGATGATCGCGGATGAGAACCTGCGTATTTTCCGGGTGAACCGGTCGTTTCTGGGCCTGTTCGATGGAACGGCGGACCAGACCGTGGGCAAGACCTATGGCCAGGCCATGGGCTGCATCCATACCCATCGCGAAGGGCGGGCCTGCGGTGAAACATCGCATTGCGAGACCTGTCTGGTACGCAATTCCCTCATCAAGGCGGCCATGGAAAACATTCCGGCGGACAGGGTGCGAATTGAAAAAACCTTCATCATCAACGGCAGGCAGCAGATCAAGATATTCGAATTCACCACCCGCCGTATCCATTACCAGGATCGCAACATGATTTTGATGATGTTTTATGACATCACCGAAATCGAGCGGCAACGCCTGGAACTGATCGCCAAGCAGCGTCAACTGGATTCGGATCTGGAGGCCGCCGCGGGTATTCAGAGAAGCCTCCTGCCTGTTCGGCTGCCAAAGCTCGCCCATTTTGATTTTGCCTGGTGTTTCGAGCCCTGCAAAAGCATCGGCGGGGATATTTTCAATGTGATGTTCCTGAGTGAAACCCGGGTGGCGGTTTTCATGATCGATGTCTGCGGCCACGGCGTTTCCGCGGCCCTGGTGGCGGTGGCGGTTTCCCAGTTTTTCCAGAACCGGAATCCCTTCATCGCCAACCGCATGGGAGTCATCCCGCCCGACCAGGTGCTGAACCGGCTGAACCGGACGTTCCCCTTTTCCCGCTTCGACACCTTTTTCACGATTGTCTATCTCGTTATCAACCTGACCGAAGCATCCGTGGAATACAGTTGCGCCGGTCATCCGCCGCCGATCCTGCTCCGGCAAGACGGTGACATGACGCCCCTGGCCGCTAAAGGACCGGTGATCGGCAGCGATGTGGCCATTTCCTATCCCAGGGAAAAAATATGGCTCAACCCCGGTGAGAAACTGATCCTGTATACGGACGGGATTCTCGAAAACCAGGATGCGGAAGGCCGGCTGTTCGGTCAGAAACGGTTTCAGGAAGCCCTGGCGCAACGGAGCTCCGAGGGCATCCAGCGGATGGTGGACGGGGTTTACCAGGCGGCAAAACAATTCAGCCTGGACAAAGGTTTCGAGGACGACGTCAGCCTGCTGGGAATCGCTTACAACCCTTGATGGGGCTGTAAGCGACGAAGCCCTATTTTTTGTCTCCGGCATATCCCATGGGCAATTTCGTAAAACGACCGCCGTGGACGATGGGGTCGCCTTTATAGCCCAAGGCCTTGAAATCGATGTAATCCGTTGATCCGATCAGATGGCCGACATCCCGTCCTTTTTCAGCCATATAGCTGAAATCGGTTCCTTTGTGGGCGATTTCCCGGAAATTCACATTGCGGTTGTCCTGGTGGCAGCGGTTGCAGGTCCGGCCTTCCTCTTTCAGGCTGCCGTGGCACTGGGAACAGGACAGGGCCATGCCGGCCGGCATTACTTCGTGGTTGACACTCCAGAACATCCGGGTTTTGATCCACTGAACCGAACCGCTGTAAGGCAATCCCACGGTTTTCATCCCATCGGTAAAGGCTTTCTGCCAATCCCGGTTTTTCCAGTAGGCCGTGGTGTCATCCGCGTTGCGGGGAAACAGGTGGGGCACCAGCAAATAGGTATGAACGGCATCGGCTGCCTGAATCCCGTCCATCAGCTTGAAGGGAGCGATTCTGGAGCCGGGGTCCGTGATGGCGCCCACCGGCTCCGTCAGATGGATTACCGGGGACGTCAGGTCGAGTTTGTCGCCGATGAGCACCCGTTTGGTGAACCCGCCGAACCAGCGGTAGGTGGGTTTGGCCGATTCCTTCCATTGGAATTCGCCTTTCATCCAGTTGTAGTCCGGCATGCCGTATTTGTCGTTTTTCGGCTGCCGCTGCATATCGCCGGCCCGGGACCAGTCCCAATACACTTTGGTCGGCTTGCACTTGGCATATAACGGCGAATGGCAGGTGTTGCAGTCGATGTGCCGGCAGTGGTTGTTTAAATGATGATCCAGCAGGCTATTGGCGTAATGCGGCTGATCCGAATGGCAGTCGGTGCAATTCAGGGCGCCTTCCGCCGGAGGAGCGGACGAACTTCGGCCGCTGATTTTGTGGTTGCGGGTCTGGTGGCATTCGCTGCATTGCAAATCGTATCCTCCCATGTGAATATCGCAGCTTCGTTCGGGATGCAGCAACTGGCGGGAAAGATCGGCATGCTTGACGGCTTCATCGCCGCCGCCGTTGAAATGGCAGACCCCGCAGGACCGGCGGCTGCTGTGGCCGACATTTTCCGCCACGTGTTTCAAATCCACATCCGGCTCCGGCATGCCGGCGGCCGGCGGCGCTTTTTTATAGGTTCCGGTGGTGTCGTGACAGACCAGGCAGTCGATCCGGCTTTTGTCCGAAAAATCAAAGGTATTGTCTTTCCAGCCGTATCCGGCGTGGCAGGAGGTGCAGCGGGGTTCGTTGCTCGGCGTGGCGATGCAGAAATTGTTGATGGCGGTGGTGGCCTTGCCGTGTTGTACTTCCTTGCGATGCTCCATGGTGTAGGGGGAATGACCTTTCCACAGCCAGTGCACGCTGGAAAGCATGTCCTCCCCGGCCTGCTCGTGGCAGCGCAGGCATTCCCGGGTTACTTCCGTGGGTTCGGGTTTTGCGGGCAATTGCACGAGATGTTGATGATCCGGGACATTTTTGGGGTGACAGCCGGAGCAGTCCGACGGCCCCCGGTTCATTTGCCGGTGGCATTGGATGCACTGGATATGGTAGGCCGCCTTCAACCCGATACGTTCCGGGTGGTCGGTGCGGAAGGACTCCTGGTGGCAGGCCGAACATCGGGTGGTTTCCGCCGCCGCCGGATCCGTCGGCCGGTAATGGTGGCACACGGCGCAATCCTTCAACAGATTGGCGTGCTTGGCGTGCATGAAGCGGACCGGTTCATAATGGTTTTCCCGCTTGTTGATGATGGGGCTGTCCAGCAGGACATATTTGTGCGGGATATCGGCCGGGCTCAAGCCTTTGTCCCGGAGTTTCTGCTGCCGGCAAAGCTGGCATTCGTCGATCACGGTATCCACAAAGGGTACTGTCTCCCATGCCCGTTCTTTGGCTGCTTCCTGGTCCGGGGCTTTCCAGGCCGTTTCCGGCGGCAAGGCCTTGCCGGAAGGGTGCGGCGCGGGTTTTCCGGCCGGCGTTTCCGTTACATCCGCCGATGTCCGGTCGGCATGCATTCCGATCCACAGCAAGCCGGTTATGAGGGCGAATCCCATGCAGAGGCCGAATTTTATCAATGGATGTTTCATGACGACACCTCCGCCCGTTTGGCGCTGATGATCGGCAGATGCGTGATCAGCAGGCGATAGAGCAGCATCAGGCCGGCAATCAGACCGGCGGTGGTGAGAAGTTCGCCGATGGCCGGGAAATAAGCGGATGCGCTCACCGGCGGCCGGTAACCGACCACGAACACGTTGATCCGGTTCAGCATGACACCGGCGACAATCAACGTGGAGGCGGTGAAAAGCAATCTCCGGGATCGCCGCGCCTTTTCGGAAAGCAGCATGAACCAGGGCAGCAGGACGCCGAACAGGAGTTCCACCAGGAATGAATTGGTTTGGGCCGTGCCCTCTAACAGATGGACATAGGTTTTCCGGACAACCATGTCGCCGATTTTGAGGGAGGCATACAGCCCCAGCAGAATGATGGTTATCCGGGTCAAGGGCGTCAGAATTTTCATCTCGCCGTCCAGTTTCAGGGAAGCGGTGGCGATGGTGGTTTCAAAGACCACCATGGGATATCCCACGGTAATGGCCGAAATCAGAAACAACAGGGGCAGGATCGGCGTATACCACAAGGGGTGCAGCTTGGTGGGTGCCACCAGCATCAGGGAGCCGAGGCTCGACTGGTGCATGCAGGACAACACCACTCCGAGGATGATGAAGACCCACATGATTTTCCCTAGAATTCTGTCGGCCAGGGCCAGGAGCACTTCGGCAAGGCGGTTCAACGCGGCCAGGGGACCCGGAAGGGAAACCCGGCCTTTGTATTGCTCCACCACGATGGGCAAAAATTCGATATACAGAACATTCAGATAGAACATCACGCACATGGCCACTTCAAACAGCACCGAATTCGGATTCCAGTAGATCATGGGTTTCCAGATGGCCCATGACCTTCCGATATCCACCATCAGTCCCAGGACGACGAAAGTATACCCCAGCATGGCGGTCAGCAGGGCCGGCCGCACCACGGGTTCATAATAATGCCGCCCGGCGATATGGGCCAGAAAGGCGGTGGTGAACCCGCCGGCGGCCAGGGCTACTCCGGAAGCCACATCGATTCCGATCCAGATTCCCCAAGGTCTGGCGGTGGATAAATTGGTGACATAACCGATGCCGCCGACGAAGCGGGCCAGGATGGCGACTCCGCCCGCGGCCATGACGGCGAACAGCGCCAGCACCCCGGGTGTCCAGAATTTCCGTTTCAACGGATATGCCTGATGACTCATTTTGTGTCTCCCCCATGATTGTCGGCGCGGTCCTGCCGTTCTTTGGAAACCCACATAAAGCCGCCCAGCAGCATATACAAGGCAATGGGCGACCACAAATAGGTGAAAAGGGAATGCTGGATGGTTTCGGACAAGGTGGGTGTCGGTTTATCCGGAACCCGGATGAACCCGAGTTTTTCAAACGGGATGCCGGAAATATACATCCAGGAAGTCCCGCCGACTTCCTTTTCGCCGTAAATCGTTTTGATATACTTGGCCGGGTTGTCCTTGATGCGCTTTTTGGCCAGTTCCAGCAGGGAGGCCCGCTTGCCGAAGGTGATGGCCTCCACCGGACAAATAGCGGCGCAGCCCGGAAGTCCGCCTTCCTTGGCGATGCGTTCATGGCAGAAGGTGCATTTCATCACCCGGGGGGTGACGGGGTCATGATATTCATACGCCGGTATTTCGAAGGGGCAGGCCACCATGCAATAGCGGCAGCCAATGCATTTGGTTGCGTCATAGGTAACGGAACCGGTTTCCGTCTTCGTCAGCGCGCCCACGATACAGGCTGAAGCGCAGGCTGGATCCTGGCAGTGCAGGCACTGGATTTTGACGTAGGTCGGAACCAGTTGGTTTTGGGCGTCGACCTGACCGGGAAAATAGCGATTGACCACGGTGAAGGATTTCTCATCCGGCCGCCGGTTTTTGTTGAGCACCGTCGGGTCCTCAAAGGACTGTTCCGGAGGCGGCAGTTGATTCACCTGGTTGCAGGCCTGTTCGCATTTCCGGCAACCGATGCAGCGGGTGAGATCCACGAGACAGCCGTAGGCCTCCGGCGGCGCCTTGAGGGACTGGGATCGGGCGGGCGCCGGTTTTGCCACGATGGCGGCCCCGGCGGCGCCGATCGTTTTCATAAAAAAACGGCGATTGATGTGCATGGTAAAACTCCTTGGGTTTCCCTATGAGGAGACTGCCTTTGAAAAAGGCCAGCAGACAATCCCTCCGTCCATATATTTGACGTTGGTGTATCCCGCGCCGGTCAGAATCCTCTCGGCTTCATATCCGCGCAGGGATATTTTGCAGAAGGGAATAATTTCTTTTTCCCGGGGAAGCTCGTCAAAACAGTTGCGCAGCTTGCCCAGGGGGATGAGCTTGACCCGGGGATCCTCGATCCGCATCTGCGAGAACTCCTGCGGCGAGCGCACATCCAGAAAGATGAAGTCGTCGCCGCTTTCGATTTTTTCATGCACTTCCATGGGCGTGAGGGATTTTCCGAGGCCGCGGAGCTTGTTTTCGGCAATATTGGCCGCCGTGATGATATTGTCCATGGCTGGAGAGAACGGCGGTGCATAGGCCAGATCATACTGCCCGATATCCGTCACTTTCCCGCCGGAAAGAATGTTGGTGACCGCCACTTCCATTCGTTTGGCCACGTCACCGGGGCCGACGATCTGGGCGCCCAGCAGTTTTTCCGTCTTCCGGTCGACGATCAGCTTGATGACGATCATCCGCGCCTCGCTCAGAAAGTGGGGCTTGTCCGGCGCCGGGCTCAGAACCGTGATATAGTCATAGCCCAGTTCCCTGGCGGCTTTTTCCGTCAGGCCGGTCCGGGCGACATTGCAGTTGAACAGTTTGCAGATGGCCGTGCCGGCCATGCTCCTGAATTCGGTTTCCAGGCCGCAGATATTGTCCGCAATCACCCGGCCGTGTTTGTTGGCCGTGGATCCCATGGGGGCATAGAAGGGTTTGCCGGTGATGGCGTGGATGTTTTCGACGCAGTCGCCACCGGCATAGATATCCGGATCGGATGTACGCATGTGCCGGTCGACTTTGATGGCGCCGGTCGGGCCGATTTCCAGGCCCATTTCCCGGGCCAGCAGGGTGTTGGGTTTCACGCCCACGGCGATGAGCACCAGATCCGCCGGATATTCCCCCTTGTCGGTAGTGATGCTTTTCACGTTGCCGCGATCGTCGCCGTTGATTCTGACCACCGATTCGCTCAATCGGACGTTGATTCCGTTGGCGGCCATTTCGTTGTGGAGGTGATGAGCGATTTCCATGTCCAGCAACTCACCCATGACCCGGTCCAGCCGTTCGATCACCGTAATGTTCATCCCCTGTTTTTTGAAGGCCTCGGTGACTTCGATGCCGATCAGTCCGGCGCCGATGATCACGGCGTTTTTTCCTTCGAGGGCGCCGCTCTCATTCCTGATCTTGCGCGCGTCCTCGACGGTTTGCAGAAAATTGACCCCGTTCAAATCCGTGCCTTCAATGGGGGGGACCTGATAGCGGCTGCCCACCGCGAGGACCAGGGCGTCATAGGAAAACTCTGCTGTTTCACCGGTATGAATGTTGATGGCGCAGACTTTTTTCCGTTTCCGGTCCACGGATTTCACCAGGGTATGATTCCGGACCTCGATGCCCTTGACCGTGTGGAAAAAGAAGGTGTCGCGAACCACGCCGGTGGGGGTGGCCATGAGTTCGTTGTGGCTTTCGACTTCTCCGGCAATATAAAACGGCAGGCCGCAACCCGCGTAGGAAAGCAATTCGCCCTTTTCGATGATGGTGACCTGCGCTTCGGGATTCAGGCGCATGATCCGGGCCGCCGCCTTCGGGCCGCAGGCGACGCCGCCGACGACAACTACTTTTTGCTTTTTTATCATCCTCTCTCTCCTTTCGATATTCTGTCAGTTTATGAAAACGGGTGGTTTGGTTTGATGGATGGGAGGCCGATCTGTCTCGAATTTCGCTTTCACGGAGGGGAAGGCCTCCCGATTGGTATGCGGTAGAAACATGGCGGAAGTGAATTCATCCATAAACCGGCTGTTGCTCGAAAAATCGACATAGGTCATGCGGTTGCATACTTCCAGGGCTTCCCGGCGGCTGTGATCCGAAAGCAGCGCCATATACGCGCCGGCAATGGAGCTGTTGCCCATGTAAGTGAACTTGCAGCGTTCCACATCGGGCAACAGACCGATGGTGACGGCTTTTTCGATATCCAGGTACTGGCCGAAACCGCCGGTGATGATCATCCGGTCCACGGATGAAAACGCAAGCCCGGCATGCTGCAACAGAACGGAAAATCCGGCATAAACCGCGGCCTTGCTGCGCATGATATTGACCACGTCCGACGCCATGAAAAGGATTTCGCGTTCGAGGGAGGTCTCGTCCGCCATTGCCACCACATAGGCGGTTTCATCTTTTTCCCGCACAATCCGGGGGTGAACGGGTTCCATGGCGAACTTGCCGTTGGGGTGGATGATGCCGGCCAGCAACATCTCCGATATCAGGTCGATCATGCCCGAGCCGCAGATGCCGCGCGGTTTTTTCTTGCCGACCACCGCCCAGGAAGGTTCAAGGGTATCCGGATCGATGCGTACCTTTTCGATGGCCCCTTCCTCCGCCCGCATGCCCCAACGGACGCCGCCACCCTCAAAGGCCGGGCCGGCGGAACAGGAGGCGGTCAGCAACCATTCGTTGTTTCCCAGCACGATCTCGCCGTTGGTGCCGATATCGATGAACAGCGTCAGGGCCGCTTCCCGGTGAAATCCGGTATACAGAAGGCCGGACACAATATCTCCCCCGACATAGCTGGCGGGTCCCGGCATGACGAAAACGGCTGCTTCCGGATCGGTCTGGAGACCGATGTGTCCCGCCCGCAAAATCGGAAACGCGGAGACGGTGGGAATGTATGGCTCCCGCCGGATGTGGCGCGGTTCGATGCGCAGCAGCAGATGAATCATGGTGGTGTTGCCGGACAAAACGACGTTGTCGATCTGCCGGCGGTCGGCGCCCGTGGCGCCCAGGGTTTCATTGATCAGGCCGTTGATGGTGGCCAGGGCCATTTTGCTCAGCTTCTGAACCCCGTCCTTTTCCGCGCAGATAATCCGGTTGATCACGTCATCCCCACAGGCCGCCTGGCGGTTGTGCCCCGAGGCGGCGGCCAGTATGGCGCCGTCCAGCATATCCACCAGATACACCACAATGGAGGTCGTGCCCACATCGATGGCAAGCCCCAGGGATTTTCCGGGCCGATCCTCCGCTGCCACACGGATCACCTCGCTGGAACAGTCGCTGTCGATGACGGCGGCGGTGACTTTGAAGTTGTTGCTTCGCATGGCCGCTGCCAGTTCGCGCATGACTTTCAGCCCCATGGTGGTGCGGGCGGCATCACAACCCTTCTGCGACAGGCCTCGTTTCAGGCGATCCAGGTCGCTCACCGGATCGTCGAGAGTGGGTGGATTCAATTCCAGACGAAAGTTCCGCGACATGGGGCTGATTTGGGATACCAACCCTTTCAGCCGATCCGTGGCCGCCTGGCCCATACCAGCTACCTGGAGATTCCGTTCAATGGTCTCTTCCGGTATCCGGACCGTTATATCGTTCCGGACGGCGGCCTGGCAGGCCAGGACATATCCCTTGGCCTTTTCGGCGTCGCTCAACAGCGGGGTGGCCGCTGCCTCCACCGCACCAGAAACCAGAACAAGCTTGCATTTGCCGCAAACTCCCTTCCCATTGCAGGATGCATTCAGGGGCACCTCGGCGGCCCGGGCGGCCTCCAGCAGGGAAGCACCTTCCGGCACCCGCACGGTTTTTGCCGCCGGTTCAAAGCTGACGCTGACTTCATGCATTTCCTTCCGTTCCGGCATGGCGTCGATATCTTTTCCGCCCCGTTTGTCCATGAACCAGATGGGGCAGGCGGACCGGAACTTGCAGTGGATATTCGGATCGCGGCATTTCAGGCATTCCTCGCATAAATAGATATCGTGCTTCATGCAGACATAGCCGGTTTCGCGATCCGGGTGGTTGACACATCTTCCCATGCGACACTCCTTACGCCATGGCGCGACTGAGGGTTTCGGCCAGAACATTCTGGGCTTGAATGCCGACGAAGCGCTGAATTTCCTTACTGTTTTTATATATAATCAGGGTCGGGATGCTCTGGATGCCGAGGTCGGCGGCCAATTTGGGAAGTTCATCTACATTGATGGCCGCAATCGGGACTTTGCCTTCGAACTGCACCGCCAGCTCTTTCAGAATGGGCTCCTGCAAACGACATGGCGCACACCAGGGCGCATTGTAATCGATCAGGGCCACCCCGCCGGACTGAATCAATGCGTCGAACGCTTCTCTTGAATGGATTTCTTGAAACCCCATGTCCCAGGCCTCCTTTGCTGCGGGTCGATTTTCGGGATACGGCTGTCACACTGATTTGATCGGACTTCAATTTGCATGCCAACCCCCTCAAGAGGCATGGAAAAGGAGAGGGCGCGGCATCGGCCGATTGTCGGCGCAGGTTTGCGGGTTTTGCACGGTGAAGGAAAAAACCCATGGAAAGCATTGACAGCAGGGGTGGCGCAACTTATGATCCGATGTAACCAGGAGGTTGCGCCACCCCCCCCCGGAGGGGTGCGGGAACAAAAAGGGGGCGGGTGCTGATTGTCAGCAGCAGCGCTCATGGAAAAAAAGGAAGGCAAAGCGAATATGCAACCCATGCCACCATATTCCGTGGATCCGGAATTCGCCACCTTGATGGTCAACGCCATCGCCGACGGCATTTTTACCCTCGACGAGCAGGGGGTGATCACCTCATGGAATCCGGCCATGGAACGGATCAGCGGTTACAGCGCCCGGGAGGCCATCGGGAAAACCTGCGACATACTCAACTTCAATCTCTGCTTCGGCAAGCGATGTCCGTCCGGTATCGGTGAATGCCGGGTATATGAAAACGGCCAGGGCGATGACAAGGAATGCTTTCTGCGCCATAAAAACGGTCATGATGTCCTGGTGGCCAAAAGCGCCCGGCGCGTTCTGGACCAAGCCGGTCATGTGCGCGGCGTGGTTGAAACCATCACCGACCTGACGGAGCTGCAAAAAGCCCGGCGCAAGGCTGAGGACGCCGCCATGCGATTGTGCGAAATCCACCGGCTCAACAACATCATCGGCAAGAGCAAGGTCATGCTGCAAATTTTCGCATCCGTCCGATCCGCCGCGGCCAGCGAGGCGAACGTTTTGCTTCAGGGGGAGAGCGGGACCGGCAAGGAACTGGTGGCCGGCGCCATCCATTACAACAGCGAGCGCGCCAAGATGCCGTTTGTGGCCGTCAATTGCAGCGCCTTGCCCGAGACATTGCTGGAGAGCGAATTATTCGGGCATGTCAAGGGCGCTTTTACCGGCGCCAACCGGGATCGCATCGGGCGCTTCGAGGAAGCGGACGGCGGGACCCTGTTTCTGGATGAAATCGGGGAAATCAGTCCCTTCATTCAAATCCGGCTGCTGCGGGTTCTCCAGGAACGCATCATCGAGCGAGTCGGTGAATCCAAGAAACGCAAGATCGACATCCGCATCATCACCGCCACCAACAAGGACCTTTTTTCCCAGGTGGGAAAGGGCGTTTTCCGCGAAGACCTCTACTACCGGCTGAAGGTTTTTCCCATCGATGTGCCCCCCTTGCGGATGCGGAAAGAGGACCTGCCGCTGCTCATCAGTCATTTCATCCAGCATCAGAACCATAAGACCGGGAAACGGATCAAGGGCGTCGATCCCTCGGTCATGCGGGTGCTGATGGATTACAATTGGCCGGGAAATGTCCGCGAACTGGAGAACGCCGTGGAGCATGCCTTTGTGCTCTGCGCCGGCGACTATATCGGCATTTTCGATCTTCCGGTTGAAATCCGGCAGCTGGGATATCGTCCGGAGATTGTCCAAAATGATCACGGAGGTATCGAACACCCCCGGAAAAAACAGAACCTGACCCGCGACAGCCTGGTGGGAGTACTTGCCGCCGGCGACTGGAACAAGGCCGAGGCCGCCAGGCACTTCGGCGTGAGCCGGGCCGCCATTTGGAAATACATGAAGAAATGGGATATTCCCATGAGCAAAGCCCCGCAAGACAGCAGTGGTTTCTGATGCGACCAGCTGCCTCCTTCCGAGAACTAATCAGTGGATATTCCTTTGACGGAGTCTTCAAACAATTCATCAGGTCATTTATCAGGTTATCAATATTGATGAAATCGTAAAAAGTCGGATATCTCGGTCTCCGTCATGCCGGACTCGATCCGGCATCCAGTATTTACAATTGGTTATGGACTCCGGCTTTCGCCGGAGTTCCGTTTGAAACCTGATATCCCATTCAAAAGAGCATTGATAAAATCGATGTTTTGGGCTATTGCTCATTAATAAAATCAATAGTCACCTGCAACCATCACAGGA
The DNA here is from genome assembly GCA_049320885.1 of Thermodesulfobacteriota bacterium. Lineage (GTDB taxonomy): Bacteria > Desulfobacterota > Desulfobacteria > Desulfobacterales > SURF-7 > DYJD01. The sequence continues at coordinate 396,159 of JBMORA010000009.1, forward strand.
GGTAACCATGCCGGAAAAAATGGAAGTCGGGTGCGCCCGCCCCACCGGCGGACCCGTGGGGGAAGAGCCGAAAGAAATCGTTACCCCAGCGGAAACCATTCAGAAGGAGGCAACGCCGATGATACGTGTTGGAAAAAAAGCGCCGGATTTTATCGCGCCCGCCTATCACAAGGGGGCCTTTGTGTCGGTCAAACTGTCCGAGTATCTGGGGAAATGGGTGCTGTTATGTTTCTATCCCGGCGATTTCACCTTCGTCTGAGCGACGGAGATTTCGGCAGTTGCCGAAAAACATGCGGAATTCCAGAAGCTGGGGGTCGAGATCCTGTCCATGAGCATCGACAGCGTTTTCGTCCATAAAATGTGGAATGACAATGAATTGTCCAAGATGGTGGCCGGCGGCGTGCCCTTCCCCATGCTGTCCGATGCCGGCGGCCGGGTGGGCAAGATTTTCGGCGTGTTCGATGAAGACGCCGGGGTCGAGACCCGCGGCCGTTTCATCATCGATCCGGACGGCGTAGTCCAGGGCTACGAAGTGCTGACACCGCCGGTGGGCCGGAACGTGGGCGAATCCATCCGCCAGGTCCAGGCCTTCCAGCTGGTGCGGGAAAGCAAGGGCAAGGAGGCCACTCCCTCCGGCTGGAAACCCGGCAAACTCACGCTGAAACCGGGTCCGGATCTGGTGGGGAAAGTGTGGGAGGTCTGGAAAACCACCATGGCCTTTGATTAAACCGCTGTTGTCCGATCATGGAACGGCCCGCGGCCTGGTTGCGGCGGCCGTTCCTGCCTGTCTTCTCCTAATTTGGATATAGGGTCAAATTATTTGTGATAATTTGGATCGATATCCAAATTATCAGTTCATCCCCCAGTTGAAAGTAATGGCCAAATAAAATGTTGACATCGATCAAAACAAGGGTGTATTTTATTCATATAAAGAATAAAATATATACTTTTTATGTGCTATAGCTGATGAAAAGACTGGCTGAAAACAGATTGGTTGAATGGCTGCGGAGCGAAACGCGCAAACCGTTGGTGATCCGGGGCGCAAGGCAGGTCGGCAAATCGACCCTCGTCAGGCAGTTTGCAAGGGAAAACGGCCTTACCCTGCATGAAATCAACCTGGAGCGCTATCCGAAACTCCAGGATGTCTTCTCCACCCATGATACCGGCAGGATTTTAAAAGAACTCGAATATATTTGCCGACAAGGCCCGATACATACCACGGGAAGCCTGCTGTTCCTCGATGAGATTCAGGCGGTTCCCATCGCCATTCAAACCCTTCGATATTTTTTGGAAGATTGTCCAGATCTCCCGGTGGTTGCCGCGGGTTCTCTCCTGGAATTTTCCCTTTCGAAGCATTCTTTTTCCATGCCGGTGGGGCGGATCGAGTATCTGTTTCTCGGTCCGGTGACCTTCAAGGAAGCCCTGGCCGAAATGAATGAAACCGATCTTCTGAGTTTAGTCAGCGAACATGTCCTGCCGGATTCGTTTCCAATCGTGGCTCATGAGCGTCTACTTGAGATATTGCGGGTTTATTTCCTGACAGGGGGAATGCCCGAGGCGGTTCAACGCTATATCGACACCCGGGACTTGAATCAGGTTTTTGACGTGCATGTCTCGATTATTGAAACGTACCGCGATGATTTTTCAAAATACGCAACCCGGGCGGATCTTCTTCGCCTTCACCGGGTTTTCGATCACATTCCCATCGCCGTCGGCAACCGGATCAAATACGCCAACATCGATCCCCATGAGCAGGCGAGGGATCTCCGGCGCGCCCTGGATTTACTGGCCAAAGCCCAGGTGATTCTAAAGGCGTTCCATACGGACGCTTCGGGCCTGCCGTTGCAGGCCACAGTGGATCCGCTGAAATTCAAAACCTATTTTATGGATTGCGGTTTGATGAACAGCATGTGCGGCATCCAGTGGATTTCTCCTGGCGAACTGAAATCCAGGGACTTCATTAACAAGGGCCGGGTCGCGGAGCAGTTCTTCGCCCAACATCTGGCCTATTCCGGAAAAACCAACAAACGTCCGGCATTGACCTATTGGGCCCGGGAAGGGCGGGCTTCCAATGCCGAAGTGGATTTTGTCGTGCAATTCGGGCAGACGATCGTCCCCGTTGAAGTAAAGGCCGGCAAAAGCGGCTCCCTGAAGTCACTGCTTCAATTCGCTTCTGAAAAGAAGACATCGACCGCCATGCGGTTTGATCTGAACCCGCCGAGCCTCCAGCAGGTGGGCCATGCCATTCGGCAGGCGTCGGCCACCATGGATGTGGAATTCCACCTGATATCCCTCCCCCTTTACATGGCCGAGGAAGCGGAGCGGCTCTTCATGAAAGCGGGGGAGTCATGACAAATATCGCGATAATCCATCTTGACGGTTCTCTATTCACGGGTTACACGGATTTTAACCCCCCTTCCATCTGCGTCACCGATGGATTTGGTCCTTAGCCATCGGCTATGCCCCATCAAACCTTTCCACTAAAGCATCCAAAGTGATGTTAATCTCGATTTCATTATGAGGGATAAGGATATATCGCCATTCCTTGCCGCCATAGCTTTGGGCATGTTCCATAGCATTGATACACCATTTCACGGCGGCTTCTTTTTTGGCGAGGTGAATCAGGGCGATGAAATGGGTCCAGCTCAATTATCGTATCAGCGATACGACAATTTCTTGGTCTGAAAAAACGTCAGCGAACTGGATCGTCCGGCGCATGTTTTTCTCGGAAAATCCGTTCCCATAATCCTGATGCAATTGCGCACTCAGTTCAGGCACAATCTGGTCGCCGTATCCGGCCCTGCTCCCCTTGAGAATCTCCTCATTAATGCGCTTGTCGATTCGCCAATAGAGCATGGTTAAGGCGGCATTCACCGTTGTGGCGACCGCCGAACGATTTGTACCAGCTTAAATTGATTGCTGATAATCAACAATTCAGCGAGATAATATGACAAGAATGAAGATAAGTGCAAGGAAAAATGACCTTTTGACCTTGCGTTCTTAGGGCGTTTCGGGAACGACGCTGGCGCCGCGTTCCTCCAGCAGCGCCCGCAGCACGGACCGGTGGCAGCGCTTTTCATCCTCGCAGTAACATCCCAGGGAAAATTCGGTCTGGTGGGACAGGGCCGCCAGCAGATCCAGCACCCGGTCGGCGCCGGACGCCTTGAGTTCCGCCATGAATTGTTTCCGGAAAGCGTTCCAGGCCTTGTCGTCGGTCGCGGTCCGGCCGGCCTGCATCAACTCCGGGCTGGGCGAGAGCAGCGGCAGCCAGACATCATAGTAATCCCTTTGCGCGAATTCCGATTTGGGCACGCCCCGGGGCGGTCTGCGGACCGTGCCCAGGCGCAGGCCTTCATCGGCCAACCGTTTGGTTCCCAATCTGACGATTCGAATCGGCATGATTTTTTCCTCCATTCGGGGATTTCTGGCTTCATTGACTTCTGCAGGGGAAGCATAGCCTGTGAATATATCCTTGTAAACTATTTCATTCTGCCTTCTGAATTCTGTAATCAAATGGGATTGACCTGATACGGGCGAAGTGATATCGTCAAATTTTATTTGTAGTGATTACAGATTCTTTGCTCAAGATCCGGAAGGACAGTCTTTCCGGTTCGGAAATATGCTACCATTAACAGAAGGGAGTCACAGCATGTCAAACGTGGATTTCAAGTTGGACGAATCGGTCGCCGTGCTGACCATGAACAGCGGGGAAAACCGGTTCAATCCGGATTTTTTGAATGCCCTGCGCCGTGTTTTGGACACCATCGAAACGGAAACCGAGGCAAGGACCCTGATCGTCACCTCCGGCCATGAGAAGATTTTTTCCAACGGCCTGGATCTGGACTGGCTCGTGCCGGTGATCCAGAAACAGGATTCCGCAACCGCCAAGTCCTTTTTCTATCTATTGATGGATACGTTCAAGCGGGTGGCCACCTATCCGCTCCTCACCATCGCCGCCTTATCCGGCCATGCCTTTGCCGGGGGCGCCATTTTCAGTTGCGCCTTTGATTACCGGTTCATGCGCGCGGACCGTGGTTTCTTCTGTTTTCCGGAGGTGGATCTGGGCATCCCGTTCCTGCCCGGAATGATGGCGCTGCTGAAAAAGGCGATCCCCTATACGGTCCTGGAAGACATGGTGTTTTCCGGCCGTCGGTTGACCGCCGAGGAATGCCGGACCAATCGTATTGTCCGGACCGCCTGCCCAATGCCCGAGCTGCTGCCCGAGGCCCTGGCATTTGCCAAAAGCCTGAACAAGAAGCGCAGTACGGTAGCGGAAATGAAGAAACGCATGAACAAACCCATTGTGGACGCCATTGAAAAGGAAGACCCGGTCTATATCGAATCCGGTGTCTTTCATGTATAGGATCAATGGGTGAGGCTGGACCATGGCGAATTCCGTCCGGAAGGATAAACCCGTGCTGGTCACCGGCGCCACCGGCTATGTCGGCGGCCGGCTGGTGCCGCTGCTGCTGGAGTCCGGCTACCGCGTGCGGGCCATGGGCCGTTCCCTGGCCAAATTGAAGGGCCGGCCCTGGGCGTCGCATCCGAATCTCACCCTGGCCCAGGGGGATGTGTCGGACCCGGTATCCCTGGGCCGGGCCGTGGACGGCTGTTGGGCCGCTTTCTACCTGGTCCATGCCATGCTGGATCATGCCGATGATTTCGCGGAGCGGGACCGGCAGGCAGCCCGCAATATGGTAGCGGCGGCCGAAGCCGCCGGTCTGGAACGGATCATCTATCTCGGGGGCCTGGGAGATATGAGCCGGCCGGGTCTCAGCGAGCATCTGCGGTCCCGGCAGGAGGTCGCCCATATTCTCCAGTCCGGCAGGGTTCCCGCCACCTTCCTGAGGGCGGCGGTGATTCTGGGTTCCGGCAGCGTCTCCTTCGAGATCATCCGCTACCTGGTGGAAAGACTGCCGGTGATGATCACTCCCCGGTGGGTAAACACCCTGAACCAGCCCATCGCCATCCGCAATGTGCTCCATTATCTGCGGGGCTGTCTGGAAACCGATGCGGTGCTGGGGGAAACCTTCGACATCGGGGGGCCGGATATCCTGACCTACCGCAACCTGTTCGATATGTACGCCGAGGAGGCCGGCCTGGCGAAACGCCGGATCATTCCCATCCCTTTCCTGACCATCGGGCTTAGCGCCCGCTGGATTCACCTGATCACGCCGATCCCTTCGGCCATCGCCATGTCCCTGGCGGAGGGCCTGCGAAACGAGGTGGTCTGCGGCGACAACCGCATCCGGGATCTCATTCCCCAGGAATTGATCGGCTGCCGGGAAACTCTGCGTCTGGCCATCGGGCGCATCCGGGAAGACCGCGTGGATACCTGCTGGTCCGATGCCGCCTGTCTGCTGCCGCCGGAGTGGGTCTACTGCGGGGACGCGGACTACAGCGGCGGGACCATCCTGCAATGCGCCTATCGCGTGGTCATGGAGGCTTCCCCCGGGGAAATCTGGCCGCTGGTGGCGCGCATCGGCGGGAAAACCGGCTGGTATTTCGGTTCGACCCTGTGGCGGCTGCGCGGGTTGCTGGACCAATGGATCGGCGGCGTGGGCCTGCGGCGGGGCAGACGGCACGCCACCGACATCCGGCCCGGCGACGCTCTGGATTTCTGGCGCGTGCTGGAAGTCAATCCGCCCCATCGTCTGCTTCTCCTGGCGGAGATGAAAACCCCCGGCGATGCGCTGCTGGATATCCGCATTGAAGAAGCCCCGTCCGGCGGCGCGGAGGTGCAACTGGCCGCCCGCTTTCTGCCCCGGGGACTGCCTGGAATTCTGTACTGGTATTGCCTGTACCCGCTGCATGGCTGGATTTTTGGCGGGATGTTGTCGGCCATCGCCCGGGAGGCACGCCGGCCTCTTCGGGAAGGCCCCCGGAAATTCCGTTCCGTCTACCAGCCGGCTTGTGAAAAATAGGGAAAGCCGAAATCCGGAAAGGAAGGCCGGAAACGAAAAAAGCCGGGAGAAGGATCGATGACCAGAACGCGCAGACAGATCGAGTCGGAAATCAGCGAGGCCGTGACCCGGTTTGAAAAGGAATACATGGGCCGGGGGCCGCTGGAGACCAAGACTTATCTCATCGAGGATATGGTGCTGGTGCGCTTGAAAGGGGTACTGACCCAGGCCGAGCACCAGTTGGCGGAAACCGCTGAAACCAGCGGCGGCCGGGAACTGATCAAACGGGTCCGGGTGGCCTTGATTGAAAAAGGTCGGCCCCTGCTCCAGGCCGAGGTGGAATCCCTGGTGGGTGTCGGGGTCAAGAGTCTCCACACCGACATCAGCACCGTGACCGGGGAACGTGTCATTCTGTTCACTCTGACGGCTACGCCTGATTTTTAATGGCTTCGTATCGCCGGAATCAAGCGCTCCCGGCCAGCGCCTGGCGGATTGCCCTGGCGATTTTGTCGCGGATGACCGGCTTCAAGACGAATCCTTGGCTGCCGGGCGTTCTGGCTCTGCCCTCATCTCCCTGACTGTCCGTGATCACCACGGCCTCACCGGTCTGCTCCATGGCCAGTTCCAGGCGGCGCAGTTCGGCGACTCGTCTTTCAAGGGACTGCTGGGTCCGTTTCAGTTCGGACATGTCCCGCGCGATGGCGGTCACAGCAGAGACATTCCCGGCCTCATCACGTTCGGGTGAAAACAGTCAGTCGATCCAGCGCTGATCCGGCAGCTGAATCTCTTGGCGGTATTCCAGGCCGCCGGCAACGACCTGCTCGATGGCGGTAGAGCACAAATTGCACAGCAGTGGGAAAACCCCCAATTCCTGCATCGTTTTCCCGGGAATGATCCGCCTGTCGGCCTCCAACAGCGTGTTGGCACCGGGATTGACGAACAGCAGGCGCCCGCTGATGATGTTGCCGCAGATGCATTCCAGCATTGGATTTCCCTGGGCCATTAGATGTTGTATATTGACATTTTATGCGTATCATGGGAAAAAAACAATTTGGAAATCGGTCAGCCGGATAAAAACTGCCCGGCAGGGTTTACCCGGAGGACGCAGCAGGCGGTGAAGCGGATTGCTCTTAACGCCTGCATGGGGTCGATGAGTCCGGTACGGGCCCTTTCAGCAGGGCGATACCTTGGAAAATAAGGCCGAAGTCGTCGCGTCAGGACGATTTCCGGCCTTTTTTATTCCTCCGGGCCGATGGACCCGTTGTATGGAAGGGAGGCTGAAATGAGCGGCGCAGGGCACCGGCGAGGAGAAACGGATTGCCTGCCGGCAGGGCTTCGGCAGACGGGATGCCAGCCGATTGCCGGCGGTGTGGATGAACCGCCGGTTTTCATAGTGGAGGCCTGCGATTCCACCATGAACCTGGCGTGGCGTCTGCTTGCGGAAGACCGGTTTCCGGAATGGGCCTCGGTGCTGGCGGAAAGCCAGTCCGCGGGACGCGGGCAATTCGGGCGGGGCTGGTATTCCCCGCCGGGGAATCTGTATGCGTCCCTGCGTCTTCCCCGGCCCGGAACAGCGGTTTGGACCGGACTGCTCCCACTCCTGCTGGCGGCGTCGATGCATGCGATTCTGCGCGGCCGCGGTTTGCCCGCGGCCATCAAATGGCCGAACGATCTGCTCGTCGCTGGGAAAAAAGTTGGCGGCATACTGGTGGAGATGAAATCCGACGCGGTCATCGCCGGCGTCGGTCTGAACCTGGCGTGGGCGCCGCAATTCCGTGATTTGCGGCATCCGCTTGCCCCTCCGGCCGGCTGCCTGCGGGAATTCGGGCTGCAAGACGTTCCCCGGGATATATGGATGCCCTTTGTCCGGGATTTGCGGGCGCGGATGCAGCGGAGTCTGGAACAGGATGATCCGGAACAGTTCACCGAAAGACTGGCCCCCCATCTGGCCTATGTCGACGAGCGTATTCTGCTGGACGCCCATGCAGCCGGAGAGCGCCCCGTGATTTTTCAAGGGATCGACGCGGGCGGGGGAATCCGGGTGCTGACCGCCGATGGCGTCAAGATTTACCGTTCCGGGAGCTTGTATCCGGCGGTATGAATTCAGATAAGGAGTGTTGTCATGTCGAAATCATTCGAACAAGTCGCGGCTGAAATCCGCGGGAAAAAAATATTGGTGGCCAACCGCGGCATAACGGCCCGGCGGATCATGCGATCCATCCGGGAAGTATTCCAGGCCGTTCCGGTGCTGACGGTGACCGATGCGGACAAGACCGCGCCCTTCACCGCCGGGGCCCAGGAGTTGATCCTGCTGGGCGAGAATCCCAGGGCGTATCTGTCCATCGACCGCATCATCTCCCTGGCCAAAAAACACGGAATTTCGGCCGTGCATCCGGGATGGGGTTTCGCCTCGGAGGATTCCGGGTTCCCGCAGAAATGCCATGAGGCGGATCTCCTGTTCATCGGACCCACCGCGGAAGCCATGCAGCTTCTGGGGAACAAGGTCAAGGTGCGGGAACTGGCCAGCGGCATCGGTATTCCGGTGGTGCCGGGTTCCGCAGGCGCTGTGGGCATCCATGAGGCCCGCAAGGTGGCCACGGAAATGGGCCTGCCGGTGATGCTGAAGGCCGAAGGTGGCGGGGGCGGCAGGGGGATTTACGAGGTCCATGACCTGGAACAGCTGGAGAGCGCTTTTATCAAGGCTTCCACCCTGGCCCAGGCCTCCTTCGGGAATCCGCGCCTGTTTGTGGAAAAACTGCTCACTTCCGTGCGGCACATCGAAATTCAGGTGATCGCGGACCACCACGGCCATGTGTTCGCCTTTGACGAACGGGACTGCACGATCCAGCGCAACCATCAGAAACTGGTGGAGATCACCCCTTCCCCCTGGCCGGGCATGACCCCGGAGCGGCGGGAGCGGTTGAAACGCTATGCCGAAAAACTGGTGCGGGCAGTGGGATATCACTCCCTGGCGACCGTGGAATTCCTGGTGGACGGCGACGGCCATGAATACCTGATCGAGGTCAATACCCGGCTGCAGGTGGAGCACGGCATCACGGAATGCCGTTACGGCGTGGATCTGGTGGAGGAACAGATCGCCGTCGCCTTCGGCGCCACCCTTCGTTTCCGTCCCGAAACCACCCTGCCGGTCAGCCATGCGATTCAGGTCCGGATCAACTGTGAAGATCCCCGCCAGGGCTTTGCGCCCAATTCGGGTCTGATTACCCGGTATATCTCCCCGGGCGGACCTGGCGTACGCCTGGATTCCTGTATCTCCGGCGGGTATGCCTTCCCGCCCCACTACGACTCGGCGGCGGCCCTGCTCATCGCCTATGGCAGGGACTGGGAAAAAACCTTGGCCATCCTGGACCGGTCCCTGAACGAATACATCATCGGCGGTCTGAAGACCACCATCCCGTTCCACCGGCGGATCATCAACCATCCCCGCTTCCTGTCCGGGAATTACGATACGCGGTTCATCGAAACAACGCCGGAACTGATGGTCTACCGGGATGTGGAACCGGAGGCCATGCGCCTGAGCCGGCTCGCGGCCGAGATTTCGGCCAGGGGATACAATTCCTTCGTCCAGCTGGGGGACTATCGCGGCACCCAGGACAAACGCATGCCGCCCTTTGCTCCGGTACTGCCGCCCCTGGAAGAATCAGAGAGATCCGGAAGCGCCTATCCCAGGGGGGACCGCAAGGCCCTGTTGGATTATATCCGGGATTCCGGTCTGGTGCATTTCACGGACACCACTCCCCGGGATATCACCCAGTCCAACAGCGGCAACCGTTTCCGGCTGGCCGAGGACAAACTCATCGGGCCCTATCTCGACCGGTGCGGCTTTTTTTCCATCGAGAACGGCGGCGGCGCGCATTTCCATGTGGCCATGATGGCCAACATGACCTATCCCTTCAACGAAGCCAGAAGTTGGAACCAGTTCGCCCCGAAAACCCTGAAACAGATTCTGGTGCGTTCCACCAACCTGCTGGGCTACAAACCCCAGCCGCGGAATCTCATGCGGCTGACGGGTGAGCGGATTTGCGCCCATCACGACGTGATCCGGTGCTTTGACTTTTTGAACCATGTCGACAACATGCAGCCCCTGGCGGAAGTCGTCATGAATTCGCCCGGGAATGTGTTCGAACCGGCCGTGTCCCTGTCCTGGGCCGAGGGCTTCGATGTGCCGCACTACATGGGTGTGGTGGACGCCATGGTGGCCATGGCGGCTGATGCCGGAGGCCTGCCCGAGAAAGCGGCGGTCCGGGAGTTCATCCTCGGTTTGAAGGACATGGCCGGGGTTTGTCCGCCCCGTTTCATGCGGGCCCTGGTGACGGCGATCCGGAAGAAATACCCCGACCTGGTGATCCATTATCACCGGCATTTCACCGACGGGCTTTTCGTGCCGGCATGCGGGGCCGCGGCCCAGGCCGGCGCCCATATTCTGGACACGGCCATCGGCGCGGCCGTCCGCTGGTACGGTCAGGGGGAGGTGTTGTCCACCGCCGCCTACATCGAGGAAGAACTGGGATTGAAAACCGGCGTCGACCGGGAGATGATCCGGGCCTGCAATTTCGTCCTCAAGCAGATCATGCCGTATTATGACCGCTATACCGCCCCCTATTTCCGGGGTATCGATCATGACGTGGTCTTCCACGGCATGCCCGGCGGCGCCACGTCCTCGTCCCAGGAAGGCGCCATGAAACAGGGCTATATCAACCTGCTGCCCTATATGTTGCGCTACCTGGCCGGCACCCGCCGGATCGTCCGCTACCACGATGTAACGCCCGGCTCCCAGATCACCTGGAATACCGCTTTTCTTGCGGTCACCAAGGCCTTCCAGCGCGGAGGCGAGGAAGAGGTCCGCCATCTCTTGTGGGTCCTGGAATCCGTTGCCGGGGTTCCGGAAGACCGTCTGAACGCGGAATTGAAAAAAGAGCGGCTGATCCTGTACCGGGAAAGCAATGACGCTTTCCGGGATTTGCTCATGGGCCGTTTCGGCCGGCTGCCCCTGGGATTCCCGCCGGATTGGGTTTATGAAAGCGTTTTCGGGGAAAAGTACCGGCAGCTGTTGCCCCAGCGCACCCAGGAGTCGCCGCTCGCATCCCTCGTGGATGTGGACTTCGATGCGGAAAAAGCCGATCTGGCCCGTCAGATCGAGCGGGAACCCACGGGCGAGGAACTGGTCATGTACCTCAACCATCCGGCCGATGCCCTGAAAACCATCCGGTTCCGCCAGGAATTCGGCAACCCCAACCGCTTGCCTCTGGATGTCTGGTTCGAGGGACTAACCCCGGACCGGGAGCTTGTTTTCAATGACAGCGACGGCAAACCTCACCGCATGGTCATCCTGGATATGGCGCCGGCCGATGCGGAAGGGGTGAGTCTGGTGCGCTATGCCCTGGATGACGAGACTTTCGCCTATCCGGTCAAAGTCGCGGCCGCCACGGGCGCTAAAACCGGCATTCTGGAAATGGCCGACCGGAACAATACGTTCCATGTCGGTTCTCCCAGCACCGGGGATCTGTGGGTCATGTATGTCAAGCCTGGCGATCTGGTGAAAAAAGGGGAGGAACTGTTCAACATCACCATCATGAAACAGGAGAAGGCGGTGCCGGCCCCCATGGACGGAATTGTGGAACGGGTATTAAAAACCGCCGATTTCAAGCACGACAAGAAAATGGTGCCGGTGCGGGAAGGCGAACTGCTGGTGGTGTTGGGGGCGGTACCGAAAAAATGCGCCGGCTGTCAGACCCCCATCCGGGAGGATAGTTTCCGTTTCTGCCCTTCCTGCGGCGCCTCCGTGGAATAAGTTTTTCAATCCCCGCAACCTAAGTTGCCGTGTGAACCTTGCTTGCCCGTCCGGCAAATCCTTGCCGGACGGGCTTTTGTTTGCAACAGCCGCCCCGACCCGCAACCTGGGTTGCCGGGAATCCGGTTTTCCCTCGACCAGTTTTTTACTAATTAAATCCAAATAAATCAAATTAATAGCCGAATTCCTCCCCCTGGCACTCCCCTTGCTCTACTACCGGCCAACGCTCACAACAACAGGGGGAATCACCATGGCAACCATCACCTTCACCGACAAACTTCCGACCATCGAAACCATCACCCGGATGCTCATTCAGGAAGCGCTCAAACGCGCCGGCGGCGACAAGAGCGCCGCTGCCAAAATGCTGGGCCTTTCGGAAAAAAACCTGGGAAACCAGCTCAAGAAATGGCGCTCCATGGTCGGACAGGCCATGCTGGTTCTGTGCCTGCTTTTCACGGCCCCCGGAGCCCGGGCCGATGAAACCGGCGGCTTCGTGGACGGACAGGTGGTGGTCCGTTTCCAGGCCGATGCCCATCCGGCCGATATCGACGCCCTGATCCGGGATCGCGGCCTGGCGGTCCATGAACAAATCGACGCCATTCAGTATTATGTCCTGATCCTGCCGCCTGGTGCGAGCGTTATGGAAACGGTGGCCGAGCTGAAGAAAAACCCCCTGGTCAGCGCCTGTGAGCCCAATTACGACCATGAAACCCTGGATTTCCCCAACGACGAGCTGTTCCCCCGGCAATGGAGCCTGGACAATCCCGAAACAGGCGGCTCCGGCATGGCCGTCACCAAGGCCTGGGAAGTGGAAGCGGGCAGCAGCGACATCATCGTGGCGGTCATCGACATGGGCTTCGACCTGACCCATGAGGACCTCCAGGCCAACCTCTGGCGCAATCCGGGCGAAATCGAGAACAACGGTGTGGACGACGACCGCAACGGCTATGTGGACGATATCACGGGCTGGGATTTCGTCAACCAGCCGGTGGGCCTCGAGGAACCGGCCAACGATTACCGGGATGAGGACAACGACCCCACCTTCCGGCTCTCCTCCCACGGCAACCGGGTCCAGGGCATCATCGGCGCCACCACCGGCAACGGCATCGGCATCGCCGGCATCGCCGGCAAGAGCCGGGTGATGCTCATCCGCGCCGGGTACATGAACACCGAAGGCAACGCGGTGCTGAGCTCCTCCCATGTGGCCAAGGGCGTGATCTATGCCGCGGACAACGGCGCCCGGGTGATCAACATCAGTTCGGGCAGCGATCGCTACAGCAACAGCTACAAGGCGGCCCTGGAATACGCCGCGAGCAAGGGGGTCCTGATCGTCTGCAGCGCCGGCAACGAAGGCTCGGGCTCCCTGGTGTACCCGGCGGCCTACGATATCCCCGGCCTGATCTCCGTGGGCGCCACGGACAAGAATGACGGCAAATCCTGGTTCTCCAACTTCGGCGACTGGGTGGACGTGTCCGCCCCGGGTCAGAACATCGTCACCACCCTTCTGGACAACGGCTACGGCGAAACCCAGGGCACCTCCTTCTCCGCGCCCATGGTGGCGGCCACTGCGGCCTTGATCTTCGCCCGCTACCCCTTGTGGACCCCGGCCCGGGTGAAGGACCAGATCATGAATACCGTGGATGTGGCGGCCGGCCTTTCCGGCGCTAACCTGACCTCCGGCCGGATCAACGCCTATCGGGCCTTGACCGCCGATCCCGCCTCCTTCGGGGAAGAGACGGAAACCACCCGCACCCAGGCCTCGACGGCACAGGCTCCTGCGGCGGAGGAAGGCGGCTCGGGCGGCGGCGGTTGCTTCATCGCCTCCACCACCACGGAATATCCTGCAACGGGCATGCTGCCGATGGGTCTGCTCCTCTTGATCGCCGCGGTCTTCCGGCCGGTGCGGAAAAAAGGATAGGGCGCTTCCGGGGGACCGTCGGTTTCAGGCGGTTTCCACCGGGCCGGGGAAGTTCGATCCCGGCCGGTTGGAAACCGCTTCGGTTTTATGGGGCGGGTCAGAAACCGGCCGTTTCCAGGCGGCAGGGCACAAACCGATGGATGGGCGTGCCCATGGGGTCACGATGGGTATTCTTGGTCAGGCGGTTCACATTGATGCCGTGCACCTTGCCGTCGTAAATCAACCCGAAGCCGTGGGGGATCAGCACCATGCCGGGGCGGACCTGCTCGCTGACCTCGATTTCGCCGACTTCACTGGCGGCCGCGGTGGTCACCCGGGCCCGTTGCCCGTCCGTAAAACCCAAAGCCGCCGCATCCGCCGGGTTGATGGCGATGGTGCAGTCCCGTTTGCCCTTGTCCCATTCCGGATTGCGCATCAGGGTATTGATGTTGTATCGCGTGTGGCGCCCGGCGTTCAGGATCAGGGGGAATTCCTCCGGCATCCGCAGGGCCGCGGTCTCGCCGTCGGCGGTCAGCTCGCGGGTGGCTGCTTCCATTTCCGGGATGTAGACCTCGATTTTGCCGGACGGGGTCGGCAGGGCGGCTATGTTTTCATCCGGATCGACTTTTCCCGCCCAGATGCCCTGGGGGGTATCCAGCAGGGCCTGGAAAAGGCGGTCCCCCTGGTCGATCCCCGGCGCGAATCCGGCCCGGGCGGCATTCTTGCGGAAGGTCTTGGGCGCGGTCATGAGCAGGCCCCAGAGGGCCGCCTTGGCGGCGCTGTCCCATACCCGGCCCAAGGTTTTGGCCAGCACGAAGGGCATGCGGGACAGGGCGGCGGGCTCCCGGGCGGCCCATTCCATCAGCTTGGCGCCGAAGGTCAGCCGGTCGGCTTCCGCCGCCTGTTGCAGTTCGGGGGGGATTTCCGGGATCAGGCCCAGCCGGTCGGCCAGCCGCGTGAAAATCTGGGAGGCTTCCAGGCACTGGTCCGGCGGATCGACGATGGGCCGGCGCAGCTGCAGAAAGACCTCCGGAAACGTCCAGGGGAAAAAAGTCGTGTCCCAGGACTCGTAAAAAGTCCGGCAGGGCAACACATAGTGGGCCAGCCGCGCGGTTTCGCTCATGACCATGTCGTTGACCACCAGGAGATCGAGTTTGGCAAAGGCTTTTTCGTATGCGCCGGTGTCGGGGTAGGAGCGCAGGGGGTTGCAGGCGCTCACATACACCGCCCGTAGCCGGTCGGGTTGGTCGCTGAGGATTTCCTCGGGCATCACCGCCGGAGGAAAGGAACCGGCGGCCGCCGGCGGCATGCCGGTGGCGACGGTCCGCCAGATTTTCGGATCGCGCTCGTCGGCGTGGAAACCCATGGGCATGACCATGCCGGGGATGACGTTGCCGCCCCGCACGCCGAAAATACCGCAGACGGTTCCTAGGATATTCATCAGGTAGGAGTTGAGGGTACTGTTGCGGCCCATGTAAATGCCGAGATCCGGATGCATGCACCAGCGCCTGGTGGTCATCAGCCGGCAGAGATGCAGAACCTGGTCGTAATCGAGCTCGCAGACCTTGACGGCGGCGCGGCTGTCGAATCCGGTGAACCAGGGCCGGATGCGGTCCCATCCCTCGACATGCGTATCGATATAGTCTTGGTTCTCCCAGCCCTGTTCGATGATCATGGCGATCATGGCCTTGATCAGCAGGGCGTCGGCGCCGGGCCTTACCGGCAGGTGAAGGTCGGCGACGGCGGCGGTTTCGGTCTTGCGCGGATCGATGATCACCAGCAGGCGGCCGGGGTCCTTGCTGAAGGCTTTCAAGACCTTCGGCGCCCGGGGCATCTGGTGGCTTTCCATGCCGTTCCAGCCCCAGCCGACCAGCATTTCCGAGGTCTGCTCGTCGGGCACGGCCACATTGTACTGCCGGCCCAGCATGCGGCCCAGGAGCCACCAGATGCCGCTGAATTCCTGGCCGGCGGAGGAGTAGTAATAGTGGGAGCCCAGGTTGCGGAGGATGCTCAGACCGAAGGCCGCCTCCATATGCCCGCCCTGGGAGCTGCCGCCCATATACGCCAGGCAGCGCGGTCCATGCCGGTCCACCAGGGCGCGCAGCTTGTCGGCGATTTCCCCGATGGCCTGATCCCAGGATATGGGCACCAGGCGGTCGCCTTCCCGTTTCAAGGGTTCGGTCAGGCGGTCCGCCGGATACTGGTGATAGAGCACATTGAGCCCCTTGCGGCAGGCGTAACCCTGACTGCGGAGGTTTTCCGGGTCCGGCCGCACCTTGACCATCCGGTTGTTTTCCACCAAAATTTCCAACCCGCAATTTTGGGCGCACAGCACGCAGCCGGTTTTATGCCATCCGTTCATATTCCCATCCTCTGGTTTTTCAGGCGGTCCGGGGCGCCCGTTTCTCATGAAGCACCGCAAGCTTTTCGTTCAGGTAAAGTTCCTTGTAGTGCCGCCGCCGGGGCTTACCGCTGGAAGTCTTCTCCAGACTGCGAGGCTCCACGAACACCACGGATCGCAGCGACAGGCCGTGCCCGGCGGACACGGCGCCCTGGACGGTCTTTACGGCCGAAGCCCAGAACTCATTCAGGGCTGCCGCTTTCGGGCCTGCGGCCTGTGCATCCGCGGGCAGCCTGCGTTCATCGGCTTCCGCTACAATTACAAGCTCTTCTACGCCGTTTATACATTCCGAGAAGGCCGCGCAGGCCCCCAGGCGAACCGGGGCTCCGGATTGCTGCACGGTGAGTTCGATATCGTTCGGGTAGTGGTTTCTTCCGGCGATGATGATCATGTCCTTCAAGCGGCCGGTCAGGTAGACCTCGCCGTCCATAACGAAGCCCAGATCCCCGGTGCGGAGAAAGGGTCCCTCGTCCGTGTCGGCGAGACGCCCTTCAAATGTGGCCGCGGATTCCTCCGTCAGTCCCCAATAGCCGCCGGGAACACTGGGACCCTGCACCCACAGCTCACCTACCCGGTCGGGGGGGGATTGGGTGAGGGTGACGGGGTCCACGGCGATCACGCGGTGGCCGGAGCCCGGGCTTCCGCAACTGACGACAGGGCGTCCGCCGGATTCTTTGCCGGCCAGGACGCGGACAGTATGCTTCTCCAGGTCCGCTGCGCTCAACGTGAGCACCTTGGGCGGATCGGACAGCGACTTCAGCCCGGCCACGAAGAGCACGGATTCAGCCATGCCGTAGGTGGGCATGAAGGTCTGCGGCCGAAACCCGTACGGCCCGAATTTCTGGATGAAAGCCGCCATTGTCTGCTGGAGGACCGGCTCCCCGCCATTTCCCGCCACGATCCAGTGGCTCAGGTCCAGACCCTCGCAGTCTTCGACTTTGATCCGCCGCGCCGCGTATTCGTAGCCGAAGTTCGGACAGGCGGTGTTGGCGATTTTGTAGTGGCTCATGGCGCGCAGCCACCGCAGCGGCTTCAGGAGAAAATCCATGGGCGACATCAGGGTGGACTCATACCCGTAGTACACCGGGCCCAATACGTGGCCGACCAGGCACAGATCGTGATAGTGGGGCGCCCACACCATAGCCGGTTTCGTTGACGTGAGGCGCAACATCTGACCCATCACGCGGAGGTTCGAAACGGCATTGGCGTGGCTGACAGCCACCCCTTTGGGGTGACCGGTGGAGCCTGACGTGAACTGCAAATAGGCAACCGCGTTCATTTCCGTCCGCGGGCCGGCCCAGTCGGTCGCAACCTGATCGGTCACGGCCCTCAGGTTGACGGGCAGATCGGGCGCCATCATCGCGACCATGGCCGCCAACTGCTGATTGGTCAAGACGGTCGTGGCGCCGCAGGCCCTGGCGGTGTTCAGGATCTTGCCGAGGGGGTTCTTGCTGTTCGGATTCGGCAGTGGGACCGGAACCGCCCGCGCCCCCGCTAGGAGGCAGCCGAAGAAGGCCTTCACGAAGTCGAGGCCCGGAGGAAAGGCCAGCAGGACGCTCGAGCCCGCGAGACCCTGTTCAATCAGGTCTTCGGCCACCCCGGCACTTTGTTGATAAAGTTCAGAGAAAGTCCACTCCGTGATCGGTCCGTTCAATTCACCGTTGCTCATAAACCGAAAGGCCAGGTCGTCCGCGTTTCTCGTGGCCCGGTCTTTCAAAAAGTCGATGATGGTCATATTAATCAAGGAAAACCTCCTTAGAATTCAGTATCGGTTATCTTTTTCTTACCGAGAATATGATTACCAAATATATATGGGGATTGTAAAGAGGTTGTTCCGGAGGTTGTTTGATGTGATTTGCATCCCTTTCCGGATGAAAAAGATGGTTTCCAGTTTACGGATATGGATGTCTTTCCAGCGACCGCAGGTTCCACTTTCGTCAGGGGTTCATCCGGGAATCCAAATGGGGGTTCTGAGAATCCAACAAATCGAGTTTTTCAACCTGCCGGATAGGAGGTCCGAAAATCCGGCTAAGCAATTCAAGCAAGTTCGCCTCCGCCGTTGCGCGCCGTTCCCTGGCCTTTGCCATCCGCACGAGGTTGTCGCCGATTTTGGTGATCTGAGACTCGATATCCATCAGAAGCTTTTCGTCCTGTGTATTCATCGGTCACCTCATGGTAGTGGAGGGATATTCGGTTGACCTCGCCAATTTCAAGCTGTCTGACTGTCTGGAGATTTTTTCCCTTGCTGCTTTGCGCGAGCCGGAAAAACAAAAAAGGGCTTGGAAGCATGCCCGCTTAAAAGCCCATGTGGTTTCTGGTAGGCGGTACTGGATTTGAACCAGTGACTTCTACCGTGTGAAGGTAGCACTCTCCCGCTGAGTTAACCGCCCGGGGTGGTCGACAAACGTCTGTCGAATGAAGCGCACTAGACCGATTCCGGCTCGTGTTGTCAAGTATTTTTTCCGGGTGCTTCCGGATTTTTTTCCGGATCGAAGGGGGAAGGGGATTCCTCATCGACTTGATCCTTTTCGAAGGAATCGCCGGTATAGGGTGAGACGTCATGGGGATTTCCGGGCGTCTCCGGGAGCGCGTCTTCCATGGCGTTTCCACCGGAACCGGGAACGGCTGAGGCGTCCGTATCCAGGGCGGTGGCCGCCATACTGGTGTTTCCGGCTTCGGGATGCCCTGCGTATTCCAGCGGCCGTTCGGATTCGGGTAATTGTTCGGCCAGGGCTTCGGCTTCGGGGGTCCGGCCGTCCAGGAGTCCGCCGCTTTCCGGTGGCTGATCGGCAAAGGGATTGGGCGTGCCCTCGCTCCGCCGGCTGAAGGACTCGATTTCCTTGAGGGAGGGCAGTTCCTTGAGATCCTTGAGCCCGAAAAGTTCCAGAAATTCCTTGGTGGTGGCGTAAATCAGGGGCCTGCCGGGGATTTCCTTGCGGCCCAGAACGCGGATCAGCCTGCGCTCCATGAGCATGCGGAGAACGCCGCCGGAATCCACGCCCCGGATATGCTCGATATCCGTGCGCATGATGGGCTGACGGTAGGCGATGATGGCCAGGGTTTCCAGGGAGGCCTTGCTGAGCCGCGCTTGGCTTGGCTTGACCAGGCGGGTGACCCATTCGCGATAGGCTGGATTTGTGCGGAACTGATAGCCGCCGGCCACTTCGCACAGAATGAACCCGCCGCTGCGGGCTTCATATTCCGCAACCAGACGTCCCAAGGCGGTCCGGATGTCGGCCGGCTCCATCTCCGGCAGGGTGGTCTTGATGCGCTCCACGCTCAGGGGGTCGTCGGATATGAACAGCAGACTTTCAATGATGTTTTTCAGCTCGTCCATTGGTTCAAGCGAGGTTCATGCGCCGCAGAATTTATAGGTAAAACAGCCGGATGACACCGGTCTGCAAATGCTGGGCTATCTGGATCAGGTTGAGTTTGGCCATTTCGAGAATCGCCAGGAAGGTGATCACGAAATCGCTTTTGTCAACTGCGCCCTCGAACAGTTCGGCAAAGGTCACAGAATTTCTTGCCTCCAGGATATCGATGATTTGACCGATGCGGTCTTTGACCGATATTTTATCCGCCGTCAAGGAGAAGGCCTGCTCCAGGTTGATGTTTTCCAGGATTTTCTGGAACGCATCGATAAGCTCGAAGAGGCCCACCCGGATCAGTTCCGGTTCTTCGTCGGAGACCGCCGTTTCTTTCGAGGGCGAGCGGACAAAGGTGTGCTCCCCCAAAAGGGTCCGCTCGGAAAGTTCCTCAGCCGCCGCCTTGATCTGCAGGTATTCCTTCAGGGGGCGGGCGATTTCCATCCGCGGATCTTCCTCTTCCTCGGCGTCGTCATGCACGGGCAGGAGCATCCTGGATTTGATGTGCATGAGGGTCGCCGCCATGACCAGGAAATCCCCGGCCAGATCCACGTTCATGGCCTTCATCCACTCAATATACGCCAGAAACTGGTCCGTGATCAAGGCTATGGGGATATCGTAGATATCCACTTCGGCCTTGCGGATGAGGTGGACCAGGAGGTCCATGGGCCCCTCGAATACATCCAGCTTCACCTGGTATTTGTCGTCCTGCATGGCCGATGGGGTCCCTATATTTTCAAGGCGGCCCTGACTTCCCGCATGGTCTGCTCCGCAACCGCCCGGGCCTTCCGATTCCCGCTTTCGATGATTTCTGCCACCAGTGCCGGACGGGCCTCATAGAAAGCGCGTTTCTCCCGAATGGGCGCAAGGGCCTCCGCCAGGTTGCGGGCCATGATTTTTTTACATTCCACGCAGCCGATTTCCGCCGAACGGCAATCCCGATCGATGGATGCCAGGGTATCCGCATCCGTATACAACTGGTGAAAGCTGAATACGTTGCACACGTCCGGATTGCCCGGATCGGATCTCCTGGCCCGCTGGGGATCGGTGATCATGCCGGAAACCGTGGTTGCGATGGTTTCCGGGCTGTCCGACAGGTAGATGGCATTCTGGTAACTTTTGCTCATCTTGCGGCGGTCGGTGCCCAGGATTTTGGAGGTCTTGGTCAGGACGGCCTCGGGTTCCGGGAACACATTGCCGTACAGAAAATTGAAGCGCCGGGCGATTTCCCGCGTGATTTCCACATGGGGGACCTGATCGATTCCCACCGGCACCCCCTGGGCCTTGTAAATGATGATGTCGGCCGCCTGCAGTACCGGGTAGCCGAGGAATCCGAAGGTGGACAGGTCTTTGTTGGAAAGCTGGACGATCTGGTCCTTGTAGGTCGGATTGCGTTCCAGCCAGGGAACCGGTGTGATCATGGACAGGAGAAGAAAGAGTTCGGCATGCTCCTTGATATGGGATTGAACGAACAGGGTGCTTTTTTCCGGCGACAAGCCCGCGCTCAACCAGTCAATCATCATCTGGCGGGTAAAATCCATGATGGCGGAGGTATTTTCATAGTCGCTGGTGAGGGCGTGCCAGTCGGCAATGAAGAAAAAACAATCATAAGTGTCCTGCATGCTGATCCAGTTGGCCAGGGCGCCGTGGAAATTGCCGAGATGCAGCGGCCCGGTGGGGCGCATGCCGCTGAGGATTCTTTTGGGGGCTGTCATACAACATCTCCTGATTCAAAATATGAACACCAGCCCGCCGACCGCCGATCCGGCCTGCGGGGAATGGGTGTAAAACAAGTAAAACCCGCGACGCCTCAGGACTTTGCGAGACGTGCCTTGACGAAATCAAATTCGTCCCGCCGGTCCTGAATCCGGCCGTCCAGCTTGGCGGCCAGAACCCCGTCCAGGATTTCCCGGAACATGGGTCCGGGGGGCACGCCCATTTCCATCAGATCTTTTCCCCTGATCAGGACCTGGGTATGCCGGAGCTGGGTCACATAATGGGACAGGGCCCGCTCCACCTCTTCTTTCCGGGTGGCCGCCATCATGAACAAGATCTGCTCGATTTTATACTCCTTCAGCCGGTTGTAAATCCCGCTGTTGGTGGCCGGGAGTTTGTGTTCGAGCCGCATGAGGCCTTTTTCCATCTCCAGCCGGTCCTGGCTGAAAAATTTCAAGTGGCGCGGGGCCAGCTCCAGCCGCCGGCAGACATCATCCGAGACCTCCTGGGTGCAGCCTTTGATCAGGGCCAGGAAGTAAACGGTCCATCTATTATAGGATTCTTCCAGAAAAAGCAAATCGTGCCAGGCCAGGACTTTTTCCACGGCGCTGATCAGGGCGATGAGTTTTTTATCGGAATGGATGGCTGGATGGATCACGGGCAAGAGGTTGAAATCCGCCAGCCGGGAGATGGCCGGGGCCGGACTGTCCTCTTCCAGGATCTGACGCAGTTCGGAGAAAACCCGCCGGCCGCTCAGTCGCTTGAAAAAGTCCATTTTCACCGCGTTTTCGATCAGGCCGGCGGTCAATTTTCCGATGGTGAAATGAAAGCGCTGCTCGAAACGGATGGCCCGGAAAACCCGGGTGGGATCTTCCACGAAGCTGAGATTGTGCAAAATCCGGATGGTTTTTTCCTTGAGATCCCGCTGGGCGGAAAAAAAATCCAGCAGAATCCCAAAGCAGTCCGGCGACAGCTGGACCGCCAAGGTGTTGATGGTGAAATCCCGCCGGAAGAGATCCAGCTTCAGGGAACTCATTTCCACCGTGGGCAGGGCCGCGGGGAATTTGTAGTATTCCATTCTGGCGGAGGCCACGTCAATCTTAAAGCCGTCCGGATAAATGATCACCGCCGTGCCGAATTTGTCGTAGGTATGGACCCTGACGCCCGCTATCTCGGCGTATTTCCTGGCCAGGGCGATGCCGTCCCCTTCCACCACGATATCCACATCCTCATTGGGCCGATATAAAAACAGATCCCGTACGAGGCCGCCGATGATATAAGCATTGAAGCCGAGATCATGGGCCACCTGGCCGATGGAAACGAGAATTTCCATGATGCGGCTCGACAGCCGTTCCCGCATCAGTTTGCGGATATTGCGGGTTTTGGCGGTCAGGTGCCGCTTCATCGGATCACCGGCGCCGCCGCCGTTTTCGTGGGACTGGTCCACCAGGATGGTCAGGAGGTCGGTGCGGGTGATGACGCCTTTCAGCACGCCTTTGTCCACGACGGGCAGAATGCGTTGTTTGCGCTCGATGATTTTTTCCTGGATCTCCGTCAGATCGGCCGTCGGGTCCACAACGGCCAGTTCCGTCGACATGTATTCCCGCACCGGCACATGATCCAGTTTGTGGTACAGGGCCTTTTCAATGACCTGCCGGGAGATGTATCCCTCAATGTCTTCCATGCCATCCTGTTTCCGGGTGATCAACAGTGCGTTGACGTTGTACTGGGTCATCAGGCGGCTGGCCGCCTTGCAG
The DNA here is from genome assembly GCA_049320885.1 of Thermodesulfobacteriota bacterium. Lineage (GTDB taxonomy): Bacteria > Desulfobacterota > Desulfobacteria > Desulfobacterales > SURF-7 > DYJD01. Next base: position 419,010 of record JBMORA010000009.1, read on the forward strand.
GAAATATCCGGCTGGGCGGTGATGGCCGGGGATGACATCAGGTCCGCGGCCTGCCTGGCCGGACGGATGTTTTGGTACAGGGCTTCCAGGAGCAGCGATTCCACCTGGACCAGGGTTTTGTCCCGGATGGTGGCGGCCGCGGCAAAGGGGTGGCCGCCTCCCTCGAGGGGCGTTAATATGTCAACGACGTTTACTTCGGGGATCCGGCTGCGGGCCACGATATGGACCTTGTCGCCCATGCGCGCTACAGCGAAAAAGGCGTTCAGGCTCTCCATTTTCTGCATTTTATGGACCAGGAAGGCGAAATCCGGCACGTAGTCCTCGGTGGAGATGACGGAAACCGCGACCTCGATGCCGTTGATCTTGTAACGGGTGGTGGATTTGATCAGATCGTTGAGCAGGCCGACCTGTTCCGGGCTGAACTCCCGGGCGGTCAGATCGGCGATGATATTCAGATTGGCCCCCCTGGACAACAAATAGGCGGCGGCGAGGAAATCCTGTTCGGTTGTGGAGGAAAACGTAAAGGAGCCGGTGTCCTCGTAAATCCCGAGGCACATGATGGTGGCTTCCTCCGGCGAGATGGGGATCTGTTTTGCCTTCAGGATGTGGGTCAGGATCGTGACGGTGGCGCCGGTGGGTTGATAGACTTCATAATCCGGCCGGATGTCGCCCTCGCCCGGCAGATGATGGTCGAAGATATGAATTTCCACTTGCCCGCTTTCCAGCAGTTCGGACAGCTTCCCGATCCGCTGACTCCGGCGGGTGTCCACCAGGACCAGGCGTTTCACTCCGGCCGGATCGATTTCATCGATATCGGCCATGTTGAACAGATAGGCCATGGAGTTGATGAAAAAATTGCGGATATTTTTTTCAGCGGATCCGGGGAAAACCACCTGGGCTTCGGGATACAGTTTCTGGGCGGCCAGCATGGAGGCAATGGCGTCAAAATCGGCATTGATGTGGGTTGTAATGACCGTGGCGGGAGATTTCAGTTGTTTTTTGGATGGGGACGTCATTTTCGATTCATACCGTTTTTCTTCAGGATTACCCGGTCCGCTGAGCCATAACCATTGCCGATGCCGGCCGTCATTTCTGGAGAACTCTGAGTAAATGTCATAATAACGTAATGTTACAAAAAACAGGGCCTCCCCTGGGACGATCTATGTAAATACACCGATCCGACCGGCGAATCAAGCGCAAGCATTGTCGCGGAAAAGAATGATGGAAAGCAGTTGTCGTTTGGAGCGTTGTATGATAGCAATTAAAAGGTATACTTCCGGTATCACACCTGCTGTTTTGAGGTAAAACGGGACGGTCATGGGAAAAGGGCAGCCCGGAAAAAGTCATTGAGAATGGTTACGAATCCTCATCCGACCTATCGTTATCTGTTTGGACCGGTCCCTTCGCGACGATTAGGAATGTCTCTCGGAGTGGATCTGATGCCGCACAAGACATGCAGCCTGGATTGCGTTTACTGCGAATGCGGCAAAACCACCCATTTGACCGTCAAACAAAAGATCTATACCCCCCCGGAGGAAATCCGGCAGGAGCTCGACCGGTTTTTATCGCCGAATCCGCGTCTGGACCATGTCACGTTTTCCGGCTCCGGAGAACCGACCTTGCACAGCGGGATCGGCGAGCTCATCGGTTTTTTGAAATCAGCCCACCCCAACTACCGGGTGGCCCTGCTGACCAACGGGACCCTTTTTCATGATCCGCGCATCCGCAAAGCGGTTGCGGAGGTCGATATCGTTATCGCCTCCCTGGATGCTGCAACGGAGGATACTTTTGCCCGGCTGAACAGACCGCATCCCGGGTTGAACCTGGCAGACATGATCGAGGGGCTGGTCGCGTTGCGCAAGGAGTTTGCCAACCAATTATGGCTTGAAATTTTTATTGTTCCGGGTATGAATGACACAGCGGAAGAGCTCGCCGAGATCCGCAAGGCCGTCCGGAAAATCAACCCGGACACCATCCATTTGAACTCGCTGGATCGACCGGGAACCGAGGCCTGGGTCAACCCCCTGGGCAGGGAAAAATTGATTGAGATTCAGGAAATTATTGAAAAATCAGAGATCATCCACTATACTTCGACGAGCGGGTATAAACCGCTGCATTTGAAAAACGAGCATCAGCATATTATCGCTACCTTGAAAAGAAGGCCATGCACGGCAGAAGATGTTTCCCGTATTACAGGCGTAGCTGTCAATGACGTTCAACGGCACCTCGATGCACTGAGCAGGGAAGGCAGGATTCAGAAACAAAACATGCCGAGAGGTGATTTTTACAAGCTGAAGATCTAATCGAGTCCATAAGGGGGATTGTATGCCGGTATATTTATGGGAAGGAAAAAACAAAAAAGGCGAAATCCAGAAAGGTCAACTGGATGTGGTCAACGAGGATGCCCTGCGCGCCCATCTCCAGCGGGTAAGGATCACGCCGACCAAAATCAAGAAGAAGCCCAAGGATCTTTTCGCCGATGTGGAGTTTTTGAAGCCCAAAGTCAAGGAAAAAGATGTCATCGTTTTCGCCCGACAGTTTTCCACCATGATTGACGCCGGCCTGCCCATTATCCAGTGCCTGGATATCCTGTACACACAGCAGGAAAACGTGACCTTCAAACAGTTGATCAAAACCCTGAAGGAATCCGTCGAAGGCGGCAACACCCTGGCGGAATCCCTGAAAAAATTTCCCAAACAATTCGACAATCTTTTCGTGAACATGGTGGCGGCGGGCGAGGCCGGCGGTATCCTGGACGTCATTCTCCGGCGTCTGGCCGCTTATCTTGAAAAAGCCGCCAAACTGAAGGCCCAGGTCAAGGGCGCGATGATGTATCCGGCCATCACCCTCGCCATTGCGGTGCTGGTGGTCATCGTCATTCTCGTGTTCGTCATACCCGTTTTTCAGGAAATGTTCGCGAGTTTCGGCAAGGAACTGCCCCTCCCCACCCGGATCGTCGTCAACCTCAGCAATATCGTGAAGTCCAAAATCCACTGGGTGATCATTTCCTTTGTCCTGCTGGTCATGGCCTATAGACGATTTTACAAAACCGAAAAAGGTCATGAATTGATGGATAACTTGTTTCTAAAGCTGCCGATTGTCGGCGTGCTGATCCGCAAGGTCGCCGTGTCCAAATTCACCCGCACCATGGGCACCATGATGGCCAGCGGCGTCGCGATCCTGGATGCCCTGGATATTGTGGCGAAAACCGCCGGCAACAAGACGGTTGAAAAGGCCATTTACCGGGTGCGCAGCGGAATTTCCGAGGGCCGCACCATGGCCGACCCGCTTTCGGAAAGCGGCGTCTTCCCCTCCATGGTCTGCTCCATGATCGCGGTGGGGGAATCCACCGGCGCGCTGGACGCCATGCTCGAAAAAATCGCCGATTTCTATGAGGATGAAGTCGACACGGCCGTTGAAAACCTGACATCGGCCATCGAGCCGTTGATGATGGTCTTCCTGGGGGGACTCATCGGCGGATTGGTCATCGCCATGTACCTGCCCGTATTCCAGATGGCGGGCGCCCTCAGTGGTTGAAAAACGGTTTTCATGACGCTGTCGGCACCTTCTCCCGATGAGGAATACAGTCAGAAGCTGAAAGGACTCATGTCATTTCGAGTCCTTTTCGCTTTTTTGCTGGGCGGCTCCATGTTTGTGTACCGCCTCTGGAAACCCCCTCCCGCGCCCACCAGTCTTGCCGTTCTGATGATCTATGGCTTGGCAGGTTTGATTCTGGCCCTGTCGTTTTTGTATTTTTTCCTGTTTCGCTATTTCGGCAGGAAGATTTTTTTCACTTACCTGCAGCTGGGCATGGATGCAATTCTGACCACCTTCATCATCATGGTCACCGGCAGTTTTGCAAGCGTCTTCAGTTTCATGTATCTGCTGATCATCATCTGCTCCAGCATCCTGTTGTTTCGGAAAGGAAGCTTTATTTTAGCCAGTTTCTGCAGCGCACAATACGCGTTGCTCATCGGCATGGAATATGCCGGGTACATGACCTCCTTCGGCATGGATGAGGATCTTGCCCGATCCGGCTGGCTTTTTGTGTTGTTCAAGGTACTGGCGATCATCGCCGCCTGTTACGTCATCGCGATTTTAAGCAGTTTTCTGGCCGAGAGGGAAAAAAGAGCCCGGGAAGAACTCATGGCCATGGAGGCTCATGTGAAACGGGTGGAGAAAACCGCCGCCATGGGTGAAATGGCTGCCGGGCTGGCCCATGAAATCAAGAATCCTCTGGCTTCCATGACCGGTGCGATTCAATTGCTTCAGGAAGACAAGCGCCTGGAGCCTGACAAGGCCAAACTGATGAGGATCGTTCTGCGTGAGGCGGACCGGTTGAGCACTCTGGTAAGCGATTTCCTGCAGTTCGCTCGGCCGGTGGTCGGCAAACCCACCCGCATCCGGCTGGACAATGCGTTGAACGATATCGTGGCGCTTTTTGAAAAAGATTCGCGCTGCCGGGAAAAAGTTCGATTTGTCGTCAATACGATCCCGAACATCTGGATTCTCATGGATCCCGGACATTTACAGCAGGTGTTCTGGAATCTGTTTCTCAATGCGGTGGAGGCCGTTGATGAAAATGGCCAGGTGACCCTGAACATGATCCTGCAAAAGACCGGGCATGTCTGCATCGAAGTCGTGGACAACGGTCATGGAATGGATAAAACCACGCTGGATTCCATTTTTGATCCGTTTTTCACCACGCGCTCCAAGGGTACGGGTCTGGGCCTTTCCATTGTCCAGCGCATTCTGGATGAATACGACAGCCGCTTGGACGTGGAAAGCAAACCGGGGCATGGAACAAAGTTTATCTTAAAATTAAAGCAGGTTGCGTCTCCAATCGGAGATCCAACTGGTGCTTGACACCTCCCTGTAAATAAGTTAGCTAAGCCTGACCGGGCCGATTTCCCATTCTTTGCATGGGGTGGGGCGGATTTTTTCGATTTGGATGCAGCCCGCTGCCAGAGCGGCGGCGGGGTATGGATGTGAAAACCACTGGGGTGAGACCATAAATGGACGGGATGGAACAAAAAGTCGATCTGATTGAAAAAAGAAGACAGAAACTGGAGGCCTTGAAGCAACAGGGGGTCACGCTTTTCCCGAATGGTTTCCAGGTGGAGCACACGGTCGGTGACATCCGGGCGGCCATTGAGGCCCAACCGGAAACCATGGCCGCCGGAAGTCCGGTTTTCCGGGTTGCGGGCAGGATCATGGCCGTCAACCTGTTCGGCAAGTCCGCCTTTATTCGTTTCAAGGACAGGACGGGCAATCTTCAGGCCTACATCCGCACCGACAAGGTCGGCGCCGAGCGGTATGCCCTGTTCAAGCAGATGGATATTGGTGATTTCATCGGTTTGACGGGGACCGTGTTCCAGACCAAAACCGGTGAATGGACCCTGCTGGCGGATACCCTGGAGCTGCTCAGCAAGGCGGTAAGGCCCCTGCCGGAAAAATTTCATGGTTTGAAGGATCCGGAAAAACGATACCGCCAGCGCTATGTCGATCTGATCATGAATGCGGAAACCCGTGAGATTTTCATCCGTCGCAGCCGTATTATTCAAGAAATCAGGACTTTTCTGCTACAGAAGGACTTCATGGAAGTGGAAACGCCCATGATGCAGCCCATTGCCGGCGGGGCCGAAGCCACGCCGTTCAAGACCCACCACAATGCCCTGGGGATGGACTTGTACCTCCGGATCGCACCGGAATTGTATTTGAAACGTCTGGTGGTCGGCGGGTTCGAACGGGTATTTGAAATCAATCGCAATTTTCGTAATGAAGGAATTTCCACACGCCACAACCCCGAATTCACCATGCTGGAATTTTACCAAGCCTATGCCACCTATGAGGATCTGATGAATCTGACGGAAGAGCTGTTCCGGCAGGTGGCCGTGGCGGTGACCGGTTCGCCGGTTCTGGAATATCAGGGGGAATCCATTAATTTTTCAGGGACCTGGCGGCGTATCTCCTTGGTCGGGGCGCTCCAGGAAATCGGTGGGCTCGATCCCGGGCTGATAAACGATCGGGAAGGATTGCTGGCGTTCGCCGCCCGGCACCAGGTGACCATCACCAAATCGGACCGGATCGGGAAAATCATCACCAAGCTGTTCGATAGCCTCGTGGAACCCAAGTTGATCCAGCCCACGTTCATAACGGGTTATCCGGTGGAGGTTTCCCCGTTATCGCGCAGAAGCGATCTGCATCCCGAATTGACCGAACGGTTCGAACTCTTCGTCGCCGGCAGGGAAATCGCCAATGGTTTTTCGGAATTGAATGATCCGGAGGATCAGCGGGAGCGGTTTCTGCAGCAGGTGGCGGAGCGGGAAGCCGGGAATCCGGAGGCGCACCAGATGGATCACGATTATATCGACGCCCTGGAATACGGTATGCCGCCCACGGCAGGAGAGGGAATCGGAATCGATCGGCTGGTCATGCTGTTCACCAATGCCGCATCCATCCGCGAGGTCATCCTGTTCCCGCACATGAAACCGGCCGGAACCGTTTAGTGCCGTTCCATTTCGGAAATAACCGGCAGCCGATGCCGGGCAAGGGCCGTCATGCGCGTTGAAATGTTCATAGGTCGTCGTTACTTACGCAGCAAGCAGCGGCACGCCTTCATTTCCCTGATTACCCTGCTGTCCATCGCCGGGGTTATGGTCGGGGTCATGGCCCTGATCGTCGTCATCGCCGTGATGGCCGGTTTCGAGTCTGATTTAAAGACGCGAATTCTCGGCATCGAATCCCACATCGTGCTGTCCCGTCAGGATGGCGAGTTTTCCGAATATGATTCCGTCCTGAAACGTCTGGGGCAACAAAAGGGCGTGGTTTCGGCGAATCCGTTTGTCCGCACCCAGATCATGCTCCGGTCGTCAACGGACATGACCGGGGCGGTATTGAAAGGCGTCACCGAGGAAAATCTCCGGCGCATCACCGCGCAATTCGAGGAAACTTCCCTGGAAACCATTTTCAGCAGCCGGATGCCCCGGGCGGAATCCAGACCCGTTCCGGGCCTGGTCCTCGGCAGGGAGCTGGCCCGCATCATCCGGGTGAGCAAGGGCGACACGGTTTACCTGATATCACCCCGGGGCATGCTGACGCCCGTGGGGCATATGCCGGGCATGAAACGGTGTGTCGTGGCGGACATTTTCGAATCCGGAATGCACGAGTTCGACGGAGTCCTGGCATACATCCGGCTGGGGGAAGCCCAGACCCTTCTGCGCATGGGCGACGCGGTTTCCGGCATTGAAATCCGGGTGGCGGATATCTATCAGGCCGGCAGCATCGGCGCGGGGCTGGCGGCCGATCTTGGAAAGGAATACAAAGTCAAGGACTGGATGCAGATGAACCGCAACCTCTTTTCGGCCCTGAAGCTCGAAAAGGTCGTGATGTTCATCATCCTGACCCTGATCATTTTTGTGGCGGCGTTCAACATCGCCAGTTCCCTGATGATGCTGGTCATGAAAAAACAAAGAGATATCGGTATTCTGAAGGCCATGGGGGCCAGCCGCGGCTTGATCCGCAGAATTTTTATCTTCAAGGGAATGACCATCGGCGCAGTGGGCACGCTGACCGGCGGCAGTCTGGGCTTCCTGCTGTGCGCGCTGCTGGCGAAATATCGATTTGTTGAACTTCCCGGCGATGTATACTATATTACCACGCTTCCGGTTCGTCTGGAAACAGTGGACGCGGTGTTGATAGCGTTTTCCGCCCTGGCCATCTGCTTCCTGGCGACATTGTATCCGGCGGATCAGGCGGCCAGAATAGACCCGGTTGAGGCGATACGATATGGTTGACATACAAGCTTCGTCCCCTGAAGGACATGATCGGGTTATCACCACCGGTCAGGACCATGCGGAGATCATCCTTTCCGGCTGCGGCATCAGCAAGAGCTTCAAGAGCAACGGCATGCGTCTTTCCGTGCTGAGCGATGTGAATTTCTCTTTCCGGAAAGGCGAAACCATTGCAATTGTCGGGGCCTCGGGTATCGGTAAATCGACCCTGCTGCATATCATCGGTTCATTGGACCGTCCGGATCAGGGTTCCCTGTATTTCGAGGGGCGGGATGTGTTTCAGCTGGATGATGTCGAACTGGCACGCCACCGGAACCGGTCCATCGGATTCGTATTTCAATTCCACCATTTGTTGGCGGAATTCTCCGCCCTGGAAAACGCCATGATGCCGCTGTTGATCGCTGGTATCGACAAACAACAGGCCAGGAAAACGGCCGAGGCGTTTCTGGTGCGGGTGGGGCTGGGAAACCGGCTTTCACACCGGGTCAATGAATTGTCCGGAGGTGAACAACAACGGGTGGCGCTGGCCCGGGCCCTTGTATTGCAGCCGGCCCTGCTGCTGGCCGATGAACCCACCGGCAATCTGGACATCCAGAACAGCCGACAGGTCCATGCCCTGTTTTTGGAACTCAATCGGGAGTTCAATATGACCATGGTCGTGGTCACCCACAACATGGAACTTGCGTCCCTGATGTCCCGGCGGGTGACAGTCGCCAATGGGCAACTGGTGAATACGTAAATGGGACGTAACGACAATCATCCATGCGGACGACATGTTGAAACAGACGAACAGCCGCTTCATCGGCGGTAGTCATACGGGATTGTTGCCATGCGGAAACGGAGTGCGGGGCTGATTTTTTTGTTGAGTCTGATATCGTTGGGTATTGCCGGGGCAGAACCTCAAACCGAGGTCCTGCTGCTGCCGTTTGATATCCAGGCGGACACGGATCCGGGTTATCTGCGATCGGAAATTGACGGAATTATTTCAACTGTTCTCCAGCAAAACAGTGCCGTGATTCTGCGGGCCGGCGACTCTTCGGGGCCGCCGGCGGATTTGGGACAGGAGGAACGCCTGGCATTGGTTCGGGATTTGGGGCGACAGGCCGGCGCGGCGTATGTTGTCTGGGGGAAAGGCGCTTTCACCGGCGGGCAATATGATTTTCAAGCAGAGGTGCTGGATATGGCCGGAACCGGTCCGGCGGCGGTTCTCAGCGAAAAAGGAACCGGCCCGGAAAACCTGCTGGCTTCGGCCCAGGCCCTTGCCAGGAATATTGCGCTGACTGTTTTCAAGCAGGAGCGGATCGCCGACCTGATCATCAGCGGCAACAACCGGATCGAGGATGACGCCATAAAAAAGCGGATCAACACCAAAGCCGGCGACCTGTTTCTGCCGCAGAATCTGACCAATGACATGAAGCGTGTCTACGGCATGGGGTATTTCGAGGACATTCGAATCGAATATGACAACAGTCCGGGCGGGAAAATCGTTGTCTTTCATGTGGTGGAGAAACCCACCATCCGCAAAATCGATTTTGAAGGCAACGAGGAGTATTCGGCCGAGGAACTCCAGGAGAACATCGACATTCGCACCGGATCGGTTTTCAATACGTTCAAGATCAAACAGGAAGTGAACAAGATCAAAGCCCTGTACAAGGATAAAAATTTTCACAATGCCGTCGTGAGTTACGAAGTCGAGGAATTGGAAAACAACCAGTCGGATTTGATCATCACCATCGAGGAGGGCGAGGAAGCCAAAATCCAGAAAATCTCCTTTGAGGGAAATCATGCCTTTACGAGCGAGGAAATCCAGAATCTGAAAGCCAATGAGGGGGGAGTATGGGACTACCCGCCGTTTGAATGGTTCACCGAGTCCAGTGAATTGGGCGAGATGAACACCACTGAGGAAGGCCTTTTTTCATTCATCACCGATTCCGGTGAGTTGAACATGGAAAAGCTGAATCAGGACACGGCCAGGATCGAGGCCTTTTATCATAACAACGGATATATCGATGCCCGGGTGGCGGAGCCCGTCATCCGTTATAAAGGGGATGCCATCTCCATCAAATTCAAGATTGAAGAAGGGATCCTGTACCGGATCGGGAAGGTCGACCTGGAAGGGGATCTGCTCCGGTCGAAGAATCTGCTGCTCCGGCGGGTGAAGGCCAGAACCGGTTCTCCCGTGAGCCGGGATGCTCTGCGGAAGGATGTATTATCCCTTACGGATATCTATGCCAATAAAGGGTTTTTTTATGCCGATATTTATCCCCGCATCGATCGCAACCCGGAGAAAAGGACTGCGGACATCGCCTTTGTCATCAAAAAGGGCAAACCGGTTTATTTCGAAAAAATCCTGATCACCGGCAATACCAGCACCCGCGACAAGGTGATCCGCCGGGAACTGCCGATTTATGAGCAGGAGCTGTACAACGGCGAGCGGCTGAAACGCGGCGTCCGCAACCTCCACCGGCTGGATTTTTTTGAAGATATCAAGGTGGATACCCTGAAGGGTAGCGCCGATGATAAAATGATTCTGAAAATCGGCGTCAAGGACAAGGCCACCGGCGCCTTCAGTTTCGGCGGCGGCTACAGCAGCCTGGAAAACCTCTTTGTGACGGCTTCCATCACGGAACGGAATCTGTTCGGCCGGTCGCAAATGTTGCGCCTCAACGGCGAGGTCGGCGGCCGGACCACGCAGATCGACATGAGTTTCACGGAGCCCTGGCTGTTCGATATCCCCCTTTCCGCCAGCACGAGCATTTACAATGTGGAACGGGATTATGACACCTATGTCAAGAAGAGCAGGGGCGGCGGCCAGGGGTTCGGTTATCCGGTATTTGATTACACGCGGCTTTCCGTTGCTTACGGCTATGAACAGAACGATTACTCGGAACTTACCACGGACGCGTCCGCGTATGTGATCGAGGGGGAATTCATCATGAGCAAGGTCACGACGATGCTGCAGTATGATTCCCGCGATTCGGCCCTCAACCCCACCGAGGGCTCGGAACATAGCTTGACGGTTACCTATGCCGGTGGACTGTTCGGCGGTGATTATGCGTTCACTCAATATATCGCCGAGACCGGCTGGTACTATCCCCTGTTCTGGGGCACCACCGGTTTTCTGCATGGCGAGGGAGGCTATGTCCGGGAAAATGGTGACGGCATATTGACGGAGGAATACCGTTTCGCCCTTGGGGGCATCAATTCCCTGCGCGGCTTCAAATGGCGGGATGTGAGTCCCAAGGATGAATACGGGATTCCCTATGGCGGCGACAAATATGTCCTGTTCAATGTCGAGTATATTTTCCCGTTGTTCAAGAAAGCCGGATTGAACGGCGTCCTTTTTGTCGACGTGGGAAATGCATTTGACGATCATGAAAGAGTTGATTTGGGTAATCTGCGTAAAAGCGCCGGCGGCGGCTTTCGTTGGAATTCCCCCCTGGGACCGATCCGCATCGAATATGGGAAGATATTGGATCCAAAAGAAGGTGAGGGCACCGGACGCTGGGAATTCACCATGGGAACCGCTTTCTAACCGGTCGTCGCCGGCGATATTGCAAGGGTTTTAACAAATGGAATGATTTTCAGAAAGGGGATCACGAATGAATGCATGCAAGCGGATGGTAACAATGGTGGTCATGATGGTTTTTGCTGCCGCCCCGAGCGTCATGGGCGCGGATGTGGCCAAAATCGGCGTGATTGATTTTCAGCGGTTTCTCAGTTCGTCCAAGGCGGGCCAGGAAGCCCAGGCCAGATTCAAGGAACACGGCACCAAGATGGAAAGCGATCTGAAAAAGAAAGAAGCCGAAATCAAGGATCTGCGTGATCGCCTGGAGCGCGAGGCCATGGTGATGACCCAGGAAGTCCGGGAACAGAAGGAACGGGAATATCGCATCAAGGTCAGCGACTTCAAGGATCAGGAGAAGAAATTCCTGACCGAACTCAAAGGCCTGGAGAACGAGTTGGTCACTAAAATACGGGATGACCTTCTGGCCTTGATTGAAGAGGTCGGCAAAAAGGAAGGATATCTGCTGATCATCGACAAGGCCGTGGCCCATTACTACCCGGCTTCCATCGATGTCACGGACCGATTGATCCAGATTTACAATGAACGGGGCGGCAAGAAAAAATAGCCGGTCGTCCGGGATGGAGCAGGGGTGAAGTCATTTACGGTAACGGAAATAGCCGCTGTCGTAGGCGCGGACCTTCAAGGCGACGGTCGCAAGGAAATAACCGGGCCCGCGCCCTTTGAGCAGGCCGGGGGGGATCAGATCACCTTCGCGGCCCAGGCGAAATTTTTGAAACGGATTCCGTCTTGCCGGGCAGGGGCCGTGCTGGTGCCGGCGGCCTTCGCGGGATCCGAGGCCCGCTGCAACCTGCTGCGGGTGAAAAACCCGACGGCGGCCTTTGCCCGGGTGGTTGGTCTGTTTCATCCCGGTGAAAAGCCTTCCCGGGGCATCAGCGCCGGCGCGTGTGTGGGGCGCCGGTTCCGGTGCGGAACCGATCCGTCCATCGGACATGGTGTCGTCATTTCCGATGAAGTGGTCATGGGCGACCGGGTCACGGTTCATCCCCATGTGTTTATCGGCCAGCGGGTTGTCATCGGCGATGATGTGGAGATCCATCCCAATGTGACGATTCTCGCGGACTGCCGCATCGGCAACCGGGTGATCATCCAGGCCGGAACGGTGATCGGCAGCGACGGTTTTGGATATGCGCCCGAAGGAGAGGCCTATCTCAAGATCCCGCATACGGGCATTGTCCGCATCGACGATGATGTGGAAATCGGGGCGGGAAACACCATCGATCGCGCGACCATGGGGCAGACATGGATCAAACGGGGTGTGAAAACGGACAATCTGGTGCATATCGCTCACAACGTCACCATCGGTGAGGACACCCTGCTGGTGGCCCAGGTCGGCATTGCCGGCAGCACCACCATCGGCCATCACTCCGTGCTGGCCGGTCAGGTGGGGGTTTCCGGACATCTGACCATCGGCAGCCATGTGACCATCGGGCCCCAGGCCGGCGTCGCCAAGTCCATCGAGGACGGACAAATCGTCTCCGGTTCGCCGCAGATGCCTCATCGACAATGGCTGCGTGTCCAGGGAACCCTGCCGGGCCTGCCGGAATTGAAACGAAAACTGGGTGACCTGGAGAAACGCCTGGAACGGTTGACAGGAGGAATGGGTGCGGAAAGCCGGCCTTTCCGGGATGAATTGCAAGGGAAAGAAGAATGACAACCACATACGGAATACAGGAAATCATGGACATGTTGCCGCACCGGTACCCGTTGCTTCTGGTGGACAGGGTAATGGAACTGGACCCGGGAAAACGCATCCTTGCGATTAAAAATGTAACTATATCAGAACCTTTTTTTCAGGGCCATTTCCCCGGCCGACCGATCATGCCGGGTGTCCTGATCCTGGAGGCCATGGCCCAGGCGGGGGGGATCCTTGCCTGCGCTTCCGGATTTCAGGAAAAACAGAGCCTGATTTATTTCATGGCCATGGATAAGGCCCGCTTCAGAAAGCCGGTTTTACCCGGGGATCAATTGGTTTCGGAAATGACGATTCTGAAAAGACGGAAAAAGGTCATGAAGATGAGCGGCGTGGCCACTGTCAACGACCAACGGGTGGCCGAAGCCGAATTTTTAGCAGCATTGGGGGAGAGATCATGATTCATGAAACAGCTATAGTCGATAAACGGGCGGAAATCGACGCCGATGTGGAGATCGGTCCCTATTCCATTATCCAAGGGGATGTGAAAATCGGGAAAGGAACGATTATCGGTCCCCATGTAACGGTGGAATCCCATGTCACCATCGGGCCGGGATGCAAAATATACCAATACGCCTCCATTGGAGGACCGCCCCAGGACCTGAAATACAAGGGCGAGAAGACCCTATTAACCATCGGGCAGGGAACGGTGATCCGGGAGAGCGTCACCATCAACCGGGGCACGGTGGCCGGCGGAGGCTTGACGGAAGTGGGGGAGGAAAATTATCTGATGGCCTACACCCATATCGCCCATGACTGCAAAACCGGCCGCCGGGTGATCCTGGCCAACAACGCCACCCTGGCAGGCCATATCACCATTGGAGATTGTGCCACCGTGGGCGGCCTGGTGGCGATCCACCAATTCGTCCGGATCGGCGAATACGCGTATGTGGGTGGCAAGGCGGCGGTTGTCAAGGACATTCCTCCTTATGTGATTGCGGCTGGAGACCGGGCGCGTCTGCATGGATTGAACAGCGTCGGTCTGAAACGGCATGGGTTTTCCGCGGCGCGGATATCGGCTTTGAAAAAAGTCTACCGCATCTGCTTCCGGATCGGTCTGACGCTGAACGAAGCCATGGAGCGTGTCCGCGCGGAGGTCGAGCAGGAGCCGGATGTGGTTAAATTCATCGAGTTCATCCAATCATCCCACCGGGGGATCACACGTTGAGCGGTTTTTCCGGATTGAAGCCGAGGCACAAGCGTCTGCTCTTGCTGATCAAGGAAAACCGTTGGCGACTTTATCTGGCCATGGTGTGCATGATGGTGGTGGCGGCGACGTCACCGGCGTCGGCTTACCTGATCAAACCGGCCCTGGATGATATTTTCGTCAGCAAGGACATCATTGCCTTGCGGTTGGTGCCCCTGGCCGTGATCGTGGTTTTTTTCCTGAGGGGGATCGGCATGTACGGTCAGGCGTATTTCATGAGCTACGTTGGCGAAGGTATTATCCGCAATCTACGGGATTTACTGTATTCGCGAATTTCCGACCTGCCGCTTTCCTTTTATCACCAGGAAAAAACCGGCACTTTGATGTCCCGGGTGACCAACGACGTCAATATCATCAAAATCATGGTATCGGATGCCGTGGCCGGGTCCGTGCGGGATTTTTTCACCATTATTTTTTTAACCGGGCTCATTTTTTTCCTGCATTGGAAACTGGCTCTGGTGGCATTTTTTGTCTTGCCCCTGGCGTTTTATCCCATCGTTGTTTTCGGTCGAAAGGTTCGCCGGGTCAGTACCTTCTGGCAGGAAGCCATGGCCGACATCAGCGTTTTCCTGCATGAGACGATTGCCGGGAGCAAGATCGTCAAGGCCTTCGGCATGGAGGCATACGAGAAGGAACGTTTTTTTGAAAAAAACCGACGGCTGTTCCGAATCGAAATGAAAGCGGTGATTGCCCGTTCCCTGTCTTCCCCGGTCATGGAATTTTTCGGCGGAATCGGCATCGCGTTTGTGATCTGGTTCGGCGGCTCCCAGGTTATTTCCGGGCGTTTGACGGTGGGCACCTTTATCGCTTTCATTTCCGCCGTCATCATGTTGTATGATCCGGTCAAAAAGATCAGCCGTCTCAACAATGCCATTCAGGAAGGCCTGGCTGCCACGGACAGAGTGTTCGACGTCATTGAACGGGAGTCTGAAATCCAGGACCCGCCGATTCCCATCCGCCTGGAGCATAAACCCCACCAGGTGGTTTTTGAACAGGTCGGCTTCAAATATGAAAGCCATCTGGTCCTGAGGGATATCAACCTGGAAGTGAAACCAGGTGAAATCCTGGCGCTGGTGGGAATGAGCGGCGGCGGCAAATCGACCCTGGTCAACCTGCTGCCGCGGTTTTATGATGTCTGTGAAGGGCGGATCCTCATCGATGGGATCGATATCCGCGACATCACGCTCCAGAATCTGCGGCGGCAAATCGCCGTGGTCACCCAGGAGCCGATACTTTTCAACGACACGGTCCGGAACAACATCGCCTATGGGAAACCAGATGCTGACGAGGCGGAGATTCGGTCTGCTGCCCAGGCGGCTTACGCTCTGGATTTCATTCAGGGATTTCCAAAAGGTTTTGAAACCAACATCGGTGAGCTGGGCAATCGTCTTTCCGGGGGGGAACGGCAGCGGATCTGCATTGCCCGAGCCCTGCTGAAAAACGCGCCGATCTTAATTTTGGATGAGGCGACCTCGGCCCTGGATACCGAAGCGGAGATGCTGGTACAGAAGGCTCTGGAGAATTTGATGACCGGCCGCACCACTTTTGTCATCGCCCATCGGCTTTCCACCATCAGCAAGGCGGATCGGATCATTGTGATTGTAAACGGCCGCATCGTGGAACAGGGGAAGCATGCGGAACTGCTTGCCGCCGGAGGAGAATATTACAAGCTTTATCAGATGCAATTCGTCCAAACTGCCGGCGATAAAATGCAAACGTGATCTATGGTGACGATTTCCATGGAAAAAAAACTGTCGATTATCATTCCGGCTTATAATGAACAGGACCGCATTGTCCATACACTGGAAATGACCCTGGCCTATCTCAATTCCCGGCCGTTTCGCAGTGAAATCCTGGTGGTCAGCGACGGCAGTACCGACGGCACCGCAACCGTGGTGCGCGGATTTGACTCCGGCTCCAATGTCGACCTGCGTCTGCTGGAATATTTTCCCAACCGGGGAAAGGGATATGCCGTGCGGTATGGCATGCTTCAGGGAAACGCCGAGGTCGTCATGTTCATGGATGCGGATTATTCTGTGGATATCAGTGAAGTGGAAAAGGGCCTGGACTTGATCCGGGCGGGGGCGCATGTCGCCATCGCTTCCCGCTCACTGGCGGAATCGCGGGTCTCCCGTCATCAAAACAGGGCAAGGGAACTCTCGGCAAAACTGTATACGTTTATCCAGAATTTGTATCTCGGCATTTCTTTCAAGGATACCCAGTGCGGTTTCAAATTGTTCACTTTTCCCGCGGCGCAGTCGTTATTCCTGCAGCAACGCCTTTGCAGCGTGATTTTTGACCCGGAGATTTTATGGCTCGCCGTAAGGTCTGGCTACCAGGTGGCGGAATTTCCCGTCACCTGGAAACATATGGAGGATTCAAGGATCCAATACGACAGCTTCCGAAAATTTTTGTTTGTATTCGAAGAGCTGTTGAAAATCAGAAAGCTTCACCAACAGGACAATACGTCGGCCGGGAGAAGAAGGCGGGGGTGAGGGGCATTCACATCAGGACCCCCTGCTGGATAAAAGGCGCCGCTCAGAATGCCGTCTGATCAGAATTTTGCCCCTCGTATCGCCGTTGGGAAAACCGAAAACTATTTCTAGAACCACCACCATCGGGTTCAGCAATTGTTGATGAATGACCTTCAGACGATGGACAGTCCGGTCAGGTAATGGCCCCGGAAGCGGCCTTCATCCACCCGATCGATGTATTTGATCCGGGTCGCCAGGGTTTGAATGGGGCCTACCGTATCCTGACCATAATATTTCATGGTGAATGTTTTTCCGACGTTGAGTTGCCCGAGAATGTCGGAATCTTCCTTCACCAAGACAAACATGGAAGTCAAGGCGTTTCCCCATAGTTTGAACTGATATACCCGATTCAATTCGCCGACAAAAATTTCAACGGTTCTAAGATTTTCAAACCGTTTGTAGCGATTTGACTTTTCCACCAGAATCGGTGCGACAGCCTCCCACTCGTTCATCATCACCCTCCCCCTGCAGTTTCCTGGCGGTGCGTTTATCGATGCTGCCTGTTTTTCGCTGCCGTTCTGGCGACATCCGCATTGAATGCAATCGGATGTGCACAGATAAAAAAACTCCGGCCATGATATCGCTCATCATGCCGGAGGTTGTTTTTGGGGTCTCGCGAACACCGATGTAGTCATGTCCTGTGCCATGTCGCCAGTGTCATATCGGTTGCTTCATCCATAGACAAGTGATGATGGTCGGCACCATAGACCTAATCATATTGTGTGTCAAGAAAAAAATGACACTATATGTGGTATTTTTTTGGCGGCCGTCCCCTGGCTGATTCTCCTTCTTCGTTACGGTCAGCTGCCGTTATCCTTCCAGGGATGAACCTGATCCAAAGCGACTTGTCATGTCTTGATCCGGGCTGCACCGGGTCGTGTTTCGCCGGATAGGACGGTTGTCCTATGACGTGGGCAATAACGCAGGCCGTAATCGGGTTCCGGAGGCTTTTCTCGCCAAATAATGAATTTATCATATTGAAATAATGTAGATTGATATTTAAACTCCAGGTAAGGGCGGAGAGTGGCATGGATATTGATTGATCATTCTATGGATATGGTAAGGGAGCTTTCCTTACCCTGGTTCGTTGCTGTTCGCCGGTGTTGGTGCCGGAGAGGCGCATGCCGGCCGATAGTGAAGGGAATCTCAACCCGAATTCCCATGATTAATGGCGAAATCCGCCTGCGATGGCGTCGGGGCGGGATTCTAAAATGCATTCACTTGATTCAAAGGAGTTCTCGCATGAATACAGGAGGAGGCAAACGGAGCGTCAAGGAACGCAGGGAGCATGAACGGTACGAATTCGTATCGCCGATCATTTTCCTGTCCGAAAGGAATAAAACGGACAAGCCGGATGGCAACAAACTGTATACCTATGCGCGGATGCTGAATTACAGCGCTCACGGCTTGTATTTCGAATCCGATTATCGGCTGGAGGCCGGCAGTTGGGTTTTCTTTAAATTAGCCCGTCTTTCCGACGACGGCTGGAGAAAGGGCGCGTTGCGCGGTTATGGGGCTAAAATCAAGTGGTGCCGTCCACTTGCTTCGACCGAGACATTCGGTTACGGCATCGGCGCCGAATATGTCAAGCCGTTTACCATCCTGCGATCCGAGTTCGATGTCCTGGTGGAATGAAGACGGGCGAAATGTCCCCGGGGTGAGCGGTTCCCTGTTGACGGGCCGATAAATCGGTTTTATCTTAAATTAACATTTGAATATTTAAAAAAATTTGATATTTTCTGATTGATCCGATACAATACAAATGGAGCTATATGGATATGACTCTGCATCACGAAAGAAACCGGAGGTGTGGGTGAATTTCGTAACGGAACCGCACATGACTTGCTGACCGTGAATGAGCGAAGGTTAATCTAACAGGAGGAGACGGCGACCATGAAAAATTTGATAGAGTACATTGTGAAAGCGCTGGTTGACAATCCGGATCAGGTGGAAATTTCGGTGATTGAAGGCAAGGAGACCCTGGTGTTGGAACTGAAGGTGGCCAAAGAGGACATCGGCAAGGTCATCGGGAAGCAGGGTCGCAATGCCAAGGCGCTACGCACCATCCTGGACGCTGTTTCGGCCAAAGCCAGAAAACGTTCGGTTCTGGAAATAATCGAGTAACCGCGCAATGATTCCGACAGGCACTCCGGAAAGCCGGATGCATGCAAGGAAATCCCCGGGATATCACATGATATTCAGTTTATACGCACGCCCATCAGCCTTGGTATCGTCGCCGCAAGGAGTAACACTTCTTCCCCCGGCGATGGTCTGGAGAAAGGTGAACTTTTACCCAGCAGCGTATTGAAAACCGTCGGAAATAGCGGAGCGAAAAAGTGCTTTTTTCCCGGAATGAAGCCCCGCCCGCGGAGCGGGGCTTATGCATCATATCACGACAATTCTCACAGTGGGACTACGTTGTCTGCAGCAGGACCCTTCTTGCCTTCAACGATATCAAATTTCACCCTCATGCCTTCTTCAAGAGATTTGAAACCCTGCACCTGGATGGCTGAATAATGTACAAAAACATCCGTGCCGTCTTCTTTTTCAATAAATCCGAATCCCTTGGAGGCATTAAACCATTTAACAATTCCTTCTGGCATGTTCACTTACTCCTTTATTGTCGGTTTCGCAGGGAAACCACTTGATGAAATGATCGCCGAATGCACCTTCGGCTGTCCCGCAGACATCTCGTCTGTTCAAAAAAAAACCGCTTTCCTCCATAAGGCGAAGGTTGTGCGGTTGTTTGAGAATCACGGTATTTCGAACAGACACTGCACATTTAAACCCGATATCACATCTTCATGTAAAAGCAAAGAGTTTTTTCGCTAGCGCGAAATGGTATGAAAAAAGAAAATTATTAATTGTTTAGGCGAGTTCTATCTTCAGCCAATTCTTGCACATATGATAGTACACTTCCGAAAGATATACAATGCCAATGATTTTATCATGTTCCAGAACAGGCAACCGTCGGATCTTTTCCTTTACCATGCGATCAATAATGACCATCAGATCGTCTTCCGCTGTAACGGAACTTACCGGTGAGTGCATCACCTGTTCGGCTTTCAGGCCCTTGAACCGTTGGATGTAGTAATTCAACTCCTCTTGTCCGAATTGAATCGCATCCACCATGCAGTTTAAAATCGGCGGTCGCATGTGATATAAAATATCAAACATGGACAGAACTCCAACCAGGTTTCCATAGCGATTGACAACCATGACGCTAACGGTTTTGTGTCCGGTCGCTCTCGTTTTTCCGTTAAAAATCAAGCGTACCGCCTGTTCAACGGGGGCGTCGCATTGGATCGTGTCAAATTCCGTAACCATGATGTCTCTGGCGGTCAGTTTCATTCACCATTCCTTTACTATTCGAAAAGCCACGTCGTGTATTGTTCCAGATCTGTCTGAATCATCTTCTGTTTTTTGGGACCGTCCGGCAGGGAACGGGCTATGGTCTGGTTGGGGTACTCCGCCCAAGCCAATATATCCCGATAATCCCTTTTGGCACTGACTGTCGTTTCTTTCAGGCATTCGAGATCCGCGCCGGCCAGTTTCAAGATCGCCAGCCGGACTCTATCCGGCTCCAGATCGGAAGCCTCCTTCCCGTATTCGGACAGCACGGCATGGGCTTGTTCCTGCTGTTGGGGATCTGGAAACAAATCCGCCACCTTTTTCAGTAAGATTTGCTTTTCATTATACTCCGGCATGCGTCATCCTTTTCGCAGAAGCAGAACAGAACCGATGGGCCGTCCAGCCATATTCCCCGCCACGAGGGTCTGTTTGTCATATGTTATGAATTGTTAGCACAATCTGCGGCCGAAAGTCAAAAAATAACAAGGCCCGGGCGATGTCGCAACCAACCGTTATATGGCGCGGAAGTTTATGGGGCCGGTGACCGTGAGTCGGTTCTGACTCCGATATAAATGTAATGAAAACCCGAAACGACGGTAAGCAAGGCGGTGCCGCCGTAAAGCCAATCGGTGCATATCTCCGGGATGAATGCTGGCCGGACCTGTCGAAATAATTCGCCTGAAATGGTGAAAAACTGTAGGCAGGTGTTGCATTTACTGATGATGCTGGGCTTGACGGCAATTCGGACGTCGGAAGCCCGCAAGACGCCATATCCCAGCAGAATGACAACATCGCGGCTGATGACGATGACGGTCAACCAGCTGGGGGTGATTCCCATGATCGATAGGCAGGTGAAAGCGGAAACGACCAGCAGCTTGTCGGCAATGGGATCGATCATGGCGCCGATGGATGTCCGTTGATTCAGCATCCTTGCCAGAAATCCGTCCAGCGCGTCGCTTATTGCTGCAACAGCGAATAATGACAGGGCCCAGGTGAACCCGTGGTTCTGCATGGTGATGATGAATACCGGTATCAACAGCAGTCGAATCAGGGTGATGATGTTGGGAATCGTTACAGCCAATTTGTATCCCGTGCCTCTATTGTCATTCCGCCGGTTGAAGTTGCTGGGCGTTTGCCGATGTCCGGCCTGCCGGAACCAGTTCGATGGTTATGCGATCGTCGCTGATTTCCGCGATATTGATGCCGAATCCCTCAAAGGGCTTCAGCAGCAGGGATTGGGCCAACTGACGTGGTTCCTTAGAGTAGCTGACCTTGAGAACAGCCTCGCCGGCCTTCATTTCGCTGACCTGTATGGTCTGGACGTCGCTGATCTCCGTCAGCGCCTTTCGGAGTTTGACGAGATGGGTCAGGAGTTGGGCCCCTGTAACGACAACGGTGACAAAGTTGCTTTCTTTTTGTTGGGTTTTCAATGCCGCAATGATTTGCAACCCAAGGTCTTCAGCGGCGCTCTCGCCGGCGCGCAAGATGGATTCCCGTTCTCCAATCGTCGGGTCAGGCCCGACGCCGACATTATTTTTAAGGGTGACGGCGATTTCTTCACCGGTTTTAACCCAGATCGCTCTGGCAGAAATGGTTCCCCTGTAGGTCTGGATGTCGTTGCCCATGCTGTTTCCGGCCGGTTCCGCATATGCGCTTCCCAGGATGAATACATCGGCATGAAAATATTCAGCCAATGCCTGGGCCGCCTGATTGGAAGGTTCGGGGGTATTTAATTCCGGACTGTTCAAGGAGGATGGAAAGATATCGGGTGTAACGACCGTAAAACCTTGTTTCTGCATTTTTTCCGCCATGGCTTGTTCCGCGGTTGTTTTCGTGAACGGAATGCCCGCCTGCCACCAAAAGACGGTTTTTCCTGCGCTGATATCACGCTCGGCCATCAAAAAAAGAATCTTCGGCAGGTCGATTTTGCCGGCGCTCAGTCCGAGTTTCGATAGATATGCCTTGATGCGGTGAAGAGCGATATCGGCTTCCACCAGCACACGATAGTTGTTTTTAAATTTCGTTTCACTAAGAACACGGTATCCAAGGACAAATTCATTTATCTGACCGTAAATGGCTTCGTTCAACCGCGGAAAATTGTCATGGATCGTCTCAATGGGCATGAGACCGGTGACAGCCAGGCTTACGGCGGAAACGAGACCGTCATTGATGGCCAGTTCCCGCGCGACGGCTGTATTCTCTTTTTGAATTCCACCTGTTCCCATTACCAGAACCGTTTTGACTTCTCCGGCTTCCCGGGCGTGAACGGCGTCTATCGCTGTCAGGAAGGGTGCAAGGCCGAAAGCGGTGAACCAAAGGATAATCAGCGGTAAGGGAAAAAAATTCCGCCTGGATGCTGTTATGGTATGACGAGTGATCATGTATTCCTACCCCCATGCCCGGTTTTCAGTTAACAAATGTGACGAAACCCGACAGGCGTCCGGCCGCGGGTAATTCGGAGATTTGCTCGTTCGGTGTCAGTCCCTTCTCATCAGAGTGTAATCCGCAAGCAGGAATAACAAGTCCCTGGTTTCGGACGGCTGAAACAAGGCAAGGGCCGTTTTCGCCGCAGTTACATAATCAGCCGCGAGCCTCCGTGTATAATCGATTCCCCCATATGTTTCCAGCAGCTGAATGAGATCAACAAGTTCCTGGTGGGAGGGGTTCCCATGGGTGATGATCGATTCCATCCGGCGCCGATTTTCCGGGGATGCCTTCCGCAGAGAATAAATAAGGGGCAGGGTCATTTTGCCCTCTCGTAAATCAGCGCCGATTTCCTTGCCGAGTATCTTTGAGTCGGCAAGATAGTCCAGCAGATCGTCGGCCATCTGAAAAGCCATCCCCAATTTCAAACCGAAATCCGCCAAAGCCGCGGTTTTGTCCGGCGGGGCTCCGGCAACGAGCGCCCCGGTATGGCAGGCCCCCTGGATCAGGGCGGCGGTCTTGCGGCGAATGACTTCTATATACTGGTCTTCCGACAGGTGAATGTTGCCTTTGCTGATCAGCTGGTGAATTTCCCCCTGGGACATGTCTTCCGTGATGGCGCCGATGGATTGAATGACTTCTATTTTCCCCGTTGCCGCGGCGATGGACAGGGATCTGGCCAAAAGAAAATCCCCCACCAGGACGGCCGCGGCGTTTCCGTAAACCGTATTCGCCGCGGGTTTTCCTCGCCGAATGGCGGCCTCGTCCACGAGGTCGTCATGCAGCAGGGTGGCGGCATGAAGATATTCAAAAATCACGGAAAAAGTTTTGTCATAACTGCCTTTGTATCCGCACAGTCGGGCGGAAAGAACCATGAGCAGCGGGCGGAATCGTTTGCCGCCGCTGAACAGGATATGGCCGGCCACTTTTTCAACCAAATCGAGATACGTGTTCAGGTTGTGGCGCAGCGCCTGTTCTATTTCCTCCAGATCGTCGGCTGCGAGAGCCAGAATGTCGGCTTTCAGGTTGCGCATGTCCGCTCTCCGAAAAGATCATAATCCTGGGCATCGGTTATGGTGACTTGTACGATATCTCCGCTGGAAAGAAACGGGGAACGGACATAGGTGAGTCCATCCACTTCCGGGGCTTGAAAAACCGTGCGTCCGAACGGAACGCCTTCCTCGCTTTGTCCTTCAATTAACACCGCGTATTCCCGCCCGATCCGGCGCTGGTTGATTCCAAGGGAGATATCCGCCTGACAGGTCATGATGGACTCCCTTCTGCCGGCAGCAGTACGGGGGTTCACCTTGCGGGACAGATGATAGGACGGCAGTTCTTCCGCATCGGAATAGGTGAACGCGCCTAAATGATCGAAGCGGACTTCTTGTATGAAATCGAGAAGCGTCTTGAAATCGGTGGCGGTTTCTCCCGGAAAACCGACAATGACCGTGGTGCGCAGGGAGGCGTCCGGCACATATTTTCGAATCCTGTCGAACAGTCGTATCAAGTCGCGTCTGGTGTAATTGCGTCCCATCCGTTTCAGCACCGGATCGCTGGCGTGTTGGATGGGTATATCGAAATACGAGCATATATTGGGATGCTCGGCAACCGTCTGTAATACTGAATCCTGAATGGATTCTGGATGACCGTATAGAAATCGAATCCAGGTATCCGGATTGGCGGCGGCGAGATTCGCGAGCAGATCGGCGAGGCCAGCTGGGGGTTCGAGATCGTTGCCATAGGCGGTGGTATCCTGGGCCACCAGAACCAATTCCCTGGTCCCCGCAGCGACAAAGGCTCCGGCTTCTTCCAAGATATGCGCCGTCTGCCTGCTGCGATGTCGTCCCCTCAGCCTGGGAATCATGCAATAAGTGCAGTGTTTGCTACAGCCTTCGGCGATTTTGAGATATGCCGCTGGAAACGTAGTGGGCGTTCTCCGCGGCGATTCATGGCCGATCTCCCTTGTATCCGGATCCGGTAAAATACAGGGGCGCGATTCCCTTTCCAGATTGTTTTGGATAATGGTTACGATCTGTTCGTAGGTTCCGGTTCCGAGAAATAGATCCACTTCCGGAAGGGACTCCGCCAGTTCCTGGCGGTATCTCTCCGGCAGGCATCCTGCCACCACCAGCTTGCGGCGGGGGTCGCTTTTCTTGTATTCGGCGAGTTCCAGGATGGTATCGATGGATTCCTCCACGGCTGTTTCTATGAAACTGCAGGTATTGACGACAATGACCTCCGCCATGGACGGTTCTTGCACAATCTCCCAGCCGGCAAGGGAAAAGCCGGCCAGCATTATTTCGCTGTCCACTAAATTCCTGGCACAGCCAAGGCTGACCAGGTGGATTTTCATTGGTCGATATGAGGGCAACCTTCGGTCCCCGATCCTCAAGAGTTGGAAATCAGCTGTCAGCTGCCGGTAAAAATCGGTTTTCGTTTTTCCGAGAAAGCGGTAACCGCCTCCATGAGGTCATTGGAGGGGATGATATTGGCACTGATGGAAGCCACATACCGCAGCCCGTCTTCAACGGATTTGCCGATACCGTAATTGAATACCTCTTTGCTTGCCTGTACAGCCAGGGGTGAATTTCCGGCGATCTCCATTGCCAGCTTTTCCGCATTTTCGAGCAATGAATCCCGATTTTCGTAGACCTCATTGACCAGCAGGATTTCCTTGGCCCTGGCCGCCGTGATGTTCCTGGCGGTATAGGCCAGTTCTCTGGCATGTCCCTGGCCGACGATCAGGGGAATCCGCTGGAGCACACCCACATCCGCCACAAACCCCACCGCCGCTTCCCGCAGGGAAAAAACGGCATCGGCGGAGGCCAGCCTTATATCACAGGCTGTCGCCATGTCAAGCCCGGCGCCGATACAGTAATTGTGAATGGCGGCGATGACCGGTTTGCGGCATGTTTCGATACAGGTGATGGTTTCCTGGAGTTCTCTGATCTTGGGGATGAGCTTCCATTTGATCCCGCCCCGCTGACCGCTGTCCATCAGTTCCGGCAATTCCGGCATCATGCCGATGAGATCGATTCCGGCCGAGAAGCAGGGGCCGTTTCCGGCGATGATGACCACACGGATATCCGGGTCCTGATCCAGATCGGCAAAAATCAGCGGGCTCTCCCGCCAGGCCGGAGGATTCATGGCGTTTTTCTTTTCCGGCCGATTCAGGTACACCCAGGCAATGGGCGGTTTTTTCTCCACCAGGTAAAATTTGTATTCTTTCATCGGTGACTCCTTCAAGGTTCGATGTGGTCGTGTCTTCACCAGGCCGGTCCGTTGGCGCTTCGAAATCCATCGATGACGAGCGGATCGAATCGCTTCCGTCTTACCATAAGACCGCGATATTATCAAAGACATGTTGACCGCAAAAAAGATTGACATCCTTCGGGTATAACGCTATTCGTATGAACAATTGATCATATATGAGGATGAATGGAGATCCAGGAAAACAAAGATATCTGTCAGGCGCTATGGGTTCATACGGAACGGGTCGCCCAGGTCAAAAAAGCGATGCATGCCGATGGTCTTTTATTGGAATTGGCCGAAGTTTTCAAAGTGTTGGGGGATCATACCCGGGTTCGGATCCTTCACGCCCTTTCCCTGGCGGAATTGTGCGTATGCGATATTTCCCTGCTGCTTGCGGTAAGTCCTTCGGCGGTCTCCCATCAGCTGCGGATCCTTCGGGCCGCGAAGATCGTCCGGTTCCGTAAGGAGGGTAAAAATGTGTATTACAGTCTGGATGACGAGCATGTCTTCAATCTGATCAGTGAAGGCATGGCCCATGTGCGGGAGGGATAGGGTTTTGGACAGTGTTGACAAGCTTCGAAGGTCGACTTATTTTCACAGCCTGGCTTTCAGGCCCGTAGCGGTTATCGTCAGATCAGGCGGGCGTCGCGGCGGGTTTGTCGCGCCTGCGCCGAAAAGTTCGTACAAGCATGGGAGTATGCCGGCATATGCAGCTGAGCGAAATGAAAGAAGGGCAGCGGGGGGTCATCACCCGCATCGGCGGTAACGGCCCCTTGCGTCGCCGCATTCTGGAAATGGGCATGTTGAAGGGCACGGAAGTGTACGTGGAAAAATACGCCCCTCTCAAGGATCCCGTGGAACTGATCGTCAAAGACTATCATGTTTCCCTGCGGGTGGAAGAGGCCGCCCAGATTTCGGTGGATCTCATTCGATAAGGAAACCCGCCATGGAGCCCAACGCCATCACCATCGCCTTGGCCGGCAACCCCAATTCCGGCAAGACCACGATTTTCAACATGCTGACCGGTACGCGCCAGAAAGTGGGGAACTGGCCCGGCGTGACAGTGGAAAAAAAAGAAGGCCGGATCAGGAAATACGGATATGATCTCAATATTGTGGACCTGCCGGGCACTTACAGCCTGACTCCTTTTTCCATCGAAGAAATCGTGGCCCGGGATTATATCCTGGAGGAAAAACCGGATGTGGTCATCGACATCATCGATGCGTCCAATCTGGAGCGCAGCCTGTATCTGGCGACCCAGCTGCGGGAACTGGATTGCAGCAAGGTACTGTTTGCGCTGAATATGCACGATCTCGCACGATCCCGGGGGATTAAAATCGATGCCGACAAGCTTTCCGAACTGCTGAACGTGCCGGTGGTATTCACGGTGGGCAACAAAAACGAAGGCATGGACACGCTGCTGAAGGCCGCTATCGAATTGGCGGAACAGGAGAAGACGTCCCAACAGAAACGCCGGGTTCAATACAACAAGGACATCGAGGAGGCCGTCGGGGCGCTGCAAAGACAGATCCGCGATCTGGGCTGCGCCAGCCTGGGATACGATCTGCGCTGGACCGCCATCAAACTCTTGGAAGATGACACGATTCTGAAAAAACGGCTGGTGGAGAAAATGCCGGAGCAGGCGCCGGTCATTCTGGACGCGGCCGGGATCCAGCGGACGACCCTGACCCGACGACTGGACGAGGAACCGGAAATCATCATGACCGATGAGCGCTATGGGTTCATAGCGGGGATTGTCAAGGAGGTCCTGACGACCTCGCGCAGCCAGCGGATTGATATCTCCCGCAATATCGATATGGTGCTGACCAACCGTTTCCTGGGATTTCCCATTTTCATCCTGCTGATCTGGCTGATGTTTCAATTGACCTTTACCATCGGCGCCTACCCCATGGAGTGGATCGAAGAAGCCGTATCCGTATTTTCCGGCCTGCTTTCTTCTCACCTGCCGGACGGCATCCTGAAAGAACTGATTCTGGATGGGATTGTCGCCGGAGTGGGCAGCGTGATCGTTTTCCTGCCGAACATCTTGATTCTGTTTTTTTGCATCGCCTTGTTCGAGGACACCGGCTATATGGCCAGGGCCGCTTTTTTGATGGATCGCATCATGCATCTGATCGGACTGCATGGGAAATCCTTCATCCCAATGCTCATGGGTTTCGGTTGCAATGTACCGGCCATCATGGCCTCCCGGACGCTGGAAAGCGAGAAAGACCGTATTCTGACCATCCTGATCACCCCCTTTATGTCTTGCTCCGCCCGGCTGCCCATCTATATTGTGTTGGCCGGGACTTTTTTCAGCCGCAGGGCCGGCAGCGTTTTGTTCGGTATTTACATGGCCGGCATTATCGTCGCCATTGTGAGCGGACGACTGTTCCGTTCCACCCTGCTCAAAGGAGCCGACGCGCCATTTGTCATGGAACTGCCGCCCTATCGAATGCCCATGGCCAAGAATCTTCTGATTCACATGTGGGATCGCAGTAAGCTTTTCCTCAAAAAAATGGGGGGCATTATTCTGGTGGGCTCGGTGGTGGTCTGGGCCTTGTCGGCCTTTCCGCGGCAGGTGGACTTCTCCATCGATTACGCTGCCGCCAAGCGACAGCTGGAAACCGAATTCAGCCGGCGGTTGGAATCGGTTTCCATTGCCGACCGCCCGGGCTTGCTGCAGGAACAGAAGAATCGTCTGGCAAGGCTGGATACCCTCCGGCAGATGGAAAAAAGCGAGAAATCATGGATGGGCTCCATCGGCAAGGCCATAGCACCTGTTTTCGCACCCCTTGGAATCGATTGGCGTGGCGGCGTGGCCCTCCTGACCGGTTTTGTTGCCAAGGAGATCGTCGTGAGCACCATGGGCGTACTCTACGCGGCTGAGAACGAAGCCGAAGCCCTCCAACAGTCCCTGGCGGTTTCCGGCATGACTCCCCTGGGAGCCTTGGCCATGATGCTGTTCGTACTGCTGTATGTGCCCTGTCTGGCCACGATCACGGCCATTTATCGGGAAACCGCCGGTTTGAAATGGACCCTTTTCAGTATTGCTTACAGTACCCTCATAGCCTGGACGGCGGCGTTCCTGGTATATCAGGGCGGCCGACTTTGCGGATTCGCCTGAAGGAAAGGAAACCGTGATCAAAGGATATCAGCTGAATACTTGTTTCGGACCGAAGGGCTGCCCAAACCGGGCCGTTCAGGGGGAGGGGCTGGCGGAAAAGCTGCTCCGGCTGCTGGACCAGGCGGATCTGCACCATTTTTTGAAGCAGCGGGTGCCGGGTCCCCTGAAGCATCACCATGAATTCCGGGTGAGCCTGGCGGAATGCCCGAATGCCTGCTCCCGACCCCAGATCAAGGATATCGGCCTGATCGGGGCCGTCCGGCCCCGGATCACCGCAGCATATTGCAAACAATGCGGAAATTGCACGGCCCTGTGCCCCGACCGTGCGGTCGTCATGGGTCCGGGTGATGACAGACCCCGGATTGATGAATGCGCTTGCCTCTCGTGCGGCATCTGCATCGAGAATTGCCAGACCGGAACCCTGACGGAGTCGGCAAGGGGCTGGAAGATTCTGGTGGGCGGCAAGCTGGGAAGAAGGCCACGCCTGGCAAGGGAAATTCCCGGCATTTACAGCGCAGATGCGGTGCTGGGGTTTGTCGGCGCCTGCTTGGAATGGTATCGAAAAACCAGCACCGCCGGAGAGCGTTTCGCGGAGATCCTGACTCCCGCGGAGCTCAAAAATCTGGTGCGCTTTCTAGGAGAGCCGCTTCCATGAATCTCCGGGAAAATGTCCCGACCGCCCGGAGAGCGGTATTGCCCCTGGCGGTATTGCTGATTTTCACCGCGGTGGGCGTCGTCGTCGCCGGATACCGGGAAAACCACTGGTATGCCGTGATGTTCACCATGATCGGCGTTGCCGCCATGGCGTCCATCCTGCTGACCCGGCGATATCCCCGGCTGAGCCAATCGATCCGCCTGATTCAGTTGTCGGCCCTGGGGATTTTTTTCTTTACGGGCTTGTCCCTGCGTCTGAATGTGAATTTCCAATTCCCCCAGGTGATTTTTGATGCCGCCGCAGGGGTTGTCGGCGGGGCGCTGATTCAGCTGCTGATCGCCCGGGCGGCCATCCCGCTCCTGTTCGGTAACGGGTTTTGTTCGCGGGCGTGCTGGGATGCGGTGATTTTTGAGTGGACCGATCCCGGTTGGAAAGGCGGCCGATCTCTTCCCGTGAAAAAACGTTCCGAAATACTGGCCTGGGGGTATTTGGCGGCCCTGGTTCTCGTTGCCCTGATCACCGCCTGGCGGCATAATCCGGTTCGCCATGATACGGCCCGCCTATACTGGATGATCGGTGAAAATGTATTGATCGTCGGGTTCGGCGTGGGGTTTACCGGCATTCTGGGCCGCCGGGCATACTGCCGTCTGTTGTGTCCCTTCCTGACCCTTTCGGGGATTATTTCGCGATTTTCCGTTTTCAAGATCACGCCGGTGAAACCCGGCGCCTGTCTGGATTGCGGCCGGTGCAATCTGGCCTGTCCCATGATGGTGGATGTCATGGGCGCGGTCCGGGAAAATCGTCGGGTCCGGGACCGTCAGTGCATCCTGTGCGAACGATGCGCCGACGCCTGCCCGGCAGGCTGCATCGCCATTGCCGCCGGCAATCCGTTCCATTGAGCCACCGGGATCCGCGCTTGCGCCCGCCAGTTTGCCCCCGGACAGCATTCACGGCCGGATTTTCCCGCGGATGTCGTCTATCTGCAACCGCAGGAGCCGGGTTCGGGTCAGGGCGCTGTCCGGGAAAAGGTGCTGATGGCTTCCGTACTGGCGCATGATCCATTCCAGGGCCCGGCGTTTTTCCTCCGGGTCGTCCAGGAAGCGGATGTCGCCGAAACCGATGACGCTTTCATAGCGCATGCCCCAGTTGCAAGCCTGGTCGGCCGTAATGACCTCATTCAGGATGTCGAATTCGAAACAGACCCTGTTGTTTCTGGCAAGGATGTCTATTTTCCGTCCCTCGAAGGCGGCATGGAAATAAATCGCTTCCCCGTCATATCCGAAACTCAGCGGTACGATGTAAGGCCGGCCCTGGTCGCACATGGCCAGGCGGCAGACCCGGCAGCGCCGGATAATATCGTCGATGATCTCCCGGTCGGTTATCTCCCGGTCGTTGCGGCGCATGGGCTATCCGTTTCGTCGGGTTATTGCATCAGGGCGGCCAGCATTCCCGGATGGACCTGGAAAAATTTTTCCAGGCGCTCCACTTGTCCCGGAGTGGGAATGCGGATGCCGCGTTCCAGTTCAACCAGTCGGGACTGGGGGATGCTCAACAGCCGGCTGGCTTCCGTCAGGGCCAGGTTCTTCGATTCCCGCAGGCTTTTCAATTGTTCACCGAATTTGTTCATGACCTGTTTCCTTTTCGTTTCCGGCAGAATGCAATCGTAACAACCGTGAATCCTCTGTTTTCATTTAGCGCCAACCGTGTGGGGCGGTCAAGGGGGTAATGCGGAATAATCCTTGAATTTCGGTCCGGCGGTGTGTATAGCGACTTCCATTGAAGGCATATGGGGGAAACGGATGGAATTGGAAAGCAAGCTCATACCGGTCCTGCGGGAAGGCGTCACGGTAGTGAAAATGATTTTGTACAAGGAGTTGAAGCCGTATCTGACGTCAAAATACCCGGACCGCGATGCCGCCATGCTGGCCGGCGCGGTGATCAACGATATTTTCGGTACCCCCAACCCGGAAGCGCGGTTCCTGAGGTTTGTGGCTGACAATCGTTTCATCATCCAGACCGAAATCGACGGATTTGCTTCCCGATTCGATTCGTTGCGGCTGCCACTCACCGACGCCTTGCGGGTGCAGTTTCTGTGCGACAGCCAGGAAGGCATGGGCAACGAAGGCATCCTGACACGGGCCAGGGAAGCGAACATTCTGATGGTGGACCGCGATGTCCCTCTGCCGAAATTTTTCATGAACCTGGTGCGTCGTCTGGGGGTCGCTTACCGGATTCTTGCCCCGCAGGCGAACACACCGCCGGGGGAAGATTAGGCCGGACGAGTATCCGCCCGGGCATTGCGCAGCCGCTTGAGCCTGACCAGTCCCGGGCTGGTATGCAGATACATCAGCGATGATCGGCAGCCCCGGTCGATGAAAACGCTTTCAACGGCTTCAAACAGCACCGGCCGGTCGGGCCAGGTGAAGGAATTTTTCAGGACTTTCAGTTCCTCCCATTGGCGCTGTGCTTCCGGATCGTTTGCGAACACCTGTTTTTCCGCCTCGTCGCACAGAAAGAATTCACACACGATCGGTTTGATCCGCCATACGCAGCCGCTTTCCGACAGGTAGATGCATTTGACCTCGCTGGGCGGCCGCCGGATGGCGGACTCCATCCTTTCCAGTCCACCGGCGCCGGCAGCCAAGGCATTGATGACCATGTCGGCGAAGAAGGTGATGATGCCGTCCTTGGAGCAGCAGGCGCTGCGCCTATCCCGGTAGCATTTTTCCGTGCAGATTCCGCCGAAACGGGTTTCCAGAAAATCCGCCGTCCGGGAGCGGAATTCATGGTATTCCCCCAGCATGGCGGCGAGCGGATCCGTTTTGAATGCATCCAGATTTTGTAGCCGCTGCCGGATCATGAGCAGGGCCTCCAGCTGTTCCTGCTGATAGGCATTCATCAGGTCATCGGCCATGAGGGTTCTGTTTCCTCCCGGGTAGCCGGTTTGAGGGTCAATCGAACAAGCCCTGAAGGAGATTGCCCGCATCCTTGCCCAGCTTCTTTTCCAGTCCCTGCTGCAGCTGGCCCTTGGCGGCATTTACCGCCGCTTTTTGGAGCATCCGGTTCAGGCTGTCGCCGTCCGCCGCCACCGCCGGTTTCATGATCTGCCCGCTGATGGCGCAGGGAATTTCGAGGCGCTTGTCTTTATTTAGCAAATGCTTCATGTAGTTGTCCTTTTCGAGGCGGGCGGAAAGAGCCTCGGAAAGCACCACGGATGTCCGTAAATCCAGGGCTTTGTCCAGCCCGATGTCGCCGCCGCCGGAGAGCAGAAAATCCCGGGCCGCTATGGAGAGGGAATCCAGCCGGATCTTCCCGCCCAGAATCGCGAATTTGCCGGCCAAATCCTGGAAAACCGTTTCTCCCGTCTGTTTCCCTTCCCGGGGGGACAGGGTTTGGGCCAGGAGACCCAGCCCCTGAAATCCGGCCAGGCTCTGACCGACTTCATCCAACAGGTTGATTGAGGTCAGTTTGCCGTCGACGATATCCGCGGAACCCTTTCCGTCCATGCTTTTCGAGATGGAAGACCAGTCTTTTCCGACGCCCTGGAGTGACAGCCGGGTATTTACATTGCCGTACAGGGTGTCTTTCAGGCTGGTGAAATTGCTGAGGGCGGAATTGGCGCTGATGTTTTCCGTTCCCAGATCGATGCTCCATCTGGGTGTTTCCATATCCGTGAGATCCACCCGGCCGCTGGTGGAGACAACACCACCGAAAGTGGCGAAGCGCAGTTTCTTCAGAACAGCCACTGCATCGGCATAGGCAATTTCCGCAGTCAGATCGTCGAGCTGCATGCCCTTGACCTTGCATTTTTTAACCGCCACGCGACCGTTGACCTTGATATCCGGTGCTTTTGGGGAAGTGCCCTGCTCCCTGGCAGGTTCTTTTTCCCCTTGATCCGGCGCCGGTTTTGCCGGCGGGGGCAGCAGGCCGTCCACATCCAGATACGAGGAGGTCAGTTGAAAGGAAACGTCCGGTTTCAGTATATTCTGAACGGCCGCGTCGATCCGGATGTCGGAGTCCCCCACCTGAAAGGCCAGTTCCTGCACCTTGAGGTCTTTCCCGGCCAAGGCCGCGGCCAGTTGGATCTTTTCAATGGTTTTTCCCAATGCGGCCGGCGTAACGCCGCCGTTTCGCAGGGACACCGTTCCGCTGACGCCTTTCAGGGCTTTCAACTCATCGACGGTCCCGGTGGCGCGGAAGTCGGTCAAGGTCAGTTCACCCTTCAGGGCCAGGGGGCTCAGCAGGGGCAGGACTTCCGCCAAATCCTCCAGGGAAGTGGGCGAAAGGTCCAGTTTGGCGTCGATATTCGGCTTTGTGAGGCCTTGAATACGGGCCGCGGCGTTGAAAACCATCTGGCCGAGAACCATCTTCATCTGCTCAATCCGGACCTCGTCTTTCCGGAGCATGGTGGCGCACTGAATAGAGAGGGGCACTCCGGAGTCCTTGGGAAATAAGTCGCCGACGATGACATGGACGTCCGAATCCAGTTCAAGGCGGATCTCCTCCGGGGAATAGGCGGCGTCCAGGGATAGGGTCAGACGGTCCAGGGCGTATTCTTTGGCGGCTTTTGGATTGGAGGCGTCGAAGAATCGGAACCGGGCGTCCTTGATCGAGAGATTGGCTACCTGAAATGTCCCGAGCAGCGCCGGCAGATCCATGGACGGTTCCGGAGGTCTGGTTCCGGTCTGCTGGGCCTCGGCACTATCCTTGTTATCCTTGGCCGGGATCATATCGGTGAAGTTCATGCGTCCCTTCTGATCTTTTTCCAGCAGAATGTCGGGTTTGACAATGGAAATCGAAGAGATCGCCACGGTTTTTTTCAGCAGGGGCATCAGCCGGACCCGGGCGCGGAGACTCTCCATGCTGACAAACGCCTCCTTCCGGAAGTCCGGATGATTGGAAATGCTGACGTTTTGGATCTCGGCGCCGATGCCGGTCAGCAGGGTCAACTTCACGTCACCGATGGCGATCTTCCGATGGATCTGCTTTTCAACAGCGGGAATCTGGGCGACCACGATATCCTTGATGTTGATGACAAAGGGCAGGATGATCAGCAGCGTCAGGATCAGACCTGCAAAAACGGCGAACCCGATCAGGAACTTTTTCATAAGCGAATCTCCACGTTGGTGGTTTTATAAAAATCTTGAAATTTGAAATCATTGATTTTGGACATCGTAAACTGGGCAATGGGGATGCTATAACTGAATTCGGCGGGATGTTCAAATGATTCATGAAATCGGCTTTGCGCTTTTCAGGCGATTTCATTATAGTGGCCGTCGTTTAGGGGATATTCCCATGGCATGACAGTAGCCTTGTTGTTTGGAAAAGACATGGAAATAAAAGCGGTTGAATGGAAATGCAGATTGCGGCGGACAACCTGACCATCACGCGCAAGGAGGTGGCAGCGGCCCTGGAACGGATGGAGGCGGGGCCTATCATCGAACTGGTGCGGCGCATGGAAAAAGCGGGGGCGGATCTCATCGATATCAATTCCGGGCCGCTGCTGCGGGAGCCGGAGACCCGGATGCGGTTTCTGGTGGAAACCGTCCAGTCCGCCACCCGTCTGCCGTTGCTGCTGGACACGTCCAATCCAAAAGCCATCGGGGCCGGCCTTGCCGTTGCCGGGCGGAAGGCCGTAATCAACGGTTTTTCCCTGGAGCCGGAAAAGCTGGAACGCATTCTGCCGCTAGCCAGGGAATATGAGGCGGACATCATCGGTTATCTGCTGTTGCCCAACGGGCATGTGCCCTTGGACGAAGCGGATATGATGGACATCGCTCTGGCCCTGCACGCCGAGATCAAAAAGGCGGGCATCGATGAGAACCGGCTGATCATCGACCCGGTGGTGGCACCGGCGATATGGGAAAACGGGATGCATCACAACCGGCAGATATTATCCCTCATCCGCCATTTGCCCGATCTGCTGGGCTATCCCGTCCGCACCATCGCGGGATTGTCCAATCTGACGGCAGGACCGGGGCCTGGAGATCAAAAACGGATCCTGGAGCGCGTCTTTCTGCCCATGCTCGCCCATGCCGGTCTTTCCATCGTCCTCCTGAATATGTTCAGCCCGGAAATCCGGGGGATCGCCAAGGCCTGCAACGCTCTGACCGATTCCCGGCCCTTCACCTGGGCCGGGTTGTCATGAAGAGACGGATTGCGGCAATGATTTTGCCTGTGTCCTGTCGGCAAGCGGTTGATCACCAGGGCAGCAACCGTCCGCTCTCCACCGGTTGATGGTCGATTCCCTTTGAAATGACCAGTTTTTCACCGATGGTTTTGCCGGCGGAATAGGCCGATGGGTCAACGTCCGATGCGCGCCGGAAGGATCGCAGCCGGTGGTAGCGAAACCCCACGTAATGGTTGAGCTGATCGTCTTCCAGTAATACCAAGTGGTTGGGGGTTGTTTTTTTTCGGTATCCCTCCATGGTCTCGCTTTTCCGTTTGTCCAGGGTTTTCCGAAATCCGTCCACTATGCCCAATGCAAATCCAGCCTTTCCCTTTCGCGCGGATTTTTCCTTCCGACGGTATTCATCCCACCGGGAGGTGATATATTGCTGCAGGTAATCGAAGACATAACTCGCAATGAGGACGTTGGGTGGTGTCCCGGACACTTCCGGAACCCGGCCCATTTTGCCTTTTGCCAGGACATAGGAAGAAATCCAGACCACCTGCACGAAATAATGGGCCTCCAGAAGCGCGGTAATGCTCACAGTACTGGCGGCATGCCGCAGGGCAGGTTCTCCAAGGAAGAGGCTTACGAAAGATCGCTTTTCCGGGGTTTCCAGAATGGCGAGGTTGTACTTGGTGATCAATTCATTGGCTTTGGCCGCAGCCAGGGCTGACTCGTGGGGGTTTTCCGATTCGGCGAGCTGCATCAGTAAACGGACTTTCCGGATCAGGCGGTCCTGGGGGGTGTCGTCACGAACCGAGTCCTGGAGGATGCGCCGTGTGCCCGTTGCCCTTGGGTCGGCATGCAGGATGTCGCAGGCTTTCCGGAAGAGCGGTCCATGGGGCGGCTCCTTTCGTGCTCCGTCCAAACTGGATGCAAGCTGGTGGGCCATTTCATGCCGTAATACTTCGATGAGGGAGCCCCAGTCGGTTCCTAAAATGAATTCCCTGGAAAAGGACAGGAGATATCCTGCCTCTGTCCAGGACGCTGTCGGGTGGATTCCTCCGGTGAGCCGGAAGACCGGCAAGCGAATCCGGGAACGGTATTCCTCCGCCAGTTCTTGATGGATGGCTTGCCATTCCAGTTGAAGGCCTTTCAATATCGAATTGTCCAGTTGTTCCTGGATGGCTGCCGATGTCGGTTTATGCATGGCGTTTTCCGCAAAATCCCGGCGGTGGACGCCATGGGAAAAAGCGTCCCGATTGTTGGAATGAAATAAGGATCGGCGGCATCAGGCATTCGGCGTCAACAGAATTTTCCCCTGCCGTCCTCCCTGGGCCGCGGCTGCCACCGCCTCTTTTATCCGGTCGATTCCATACACGGCTTGAATATTGGCCTTCAGTTTTCCGGCGGCGATCAGCTGCACGAGTTCATTGAACACGGCTGTTTGCCGTTTCCGGTCGGCGAGCTGGAACCATTTTGCCAGCCAGAATCCTCGCAGGACGATATGGTGAAAAATGAGCGAACGGGGCGATATGACACAAGGCTCCCCGCTCATCATCCCATAGTTCACGAGGGTCGAATGTTCACTCAGGCAGGCCGCGATTCTGCCGGTGGCCGTGCCGGCGACGGCGTCGATTCCCAGGCGGATATCGGCCCGGCCGGTGGCCTCGGCCACCTTGCGATACAGGTGATCCCCATCCACCAGCACCACGTCGCCGCCGGTTTCCTTGACAGCGGAAACCGCCGATTCCCGCCTCACGATGTTCACCGTCCGATATCCCCTGATTTTGGCCAGTTGAATCAGATACCCGCCGACTCCGGAATTGGCGGCGTTTTGAATGATCCACTCACCGGGTTTGAGTTCCACGTATTCACTCAGCAGCAGGGAAGCGGCCGGCGGGTTGATGGTCATCATGGCGAGCTGCAGGGGATCCGCTGCACCGGGCAGCGGGATCAGTTTTTTGGCATCGGCTACAATATGGGTCGCCCAGGTTCCGCTGCCCACCGGCAGCAGCACGATTTGACCCACGGGGCAGGAAGCGACATCCGGACCGATTTCCACGATCCGGCCGACTCCTTCGTTGCCGCCAACGGCCGGGAGGGGCGGCAACATACCGTATTCGCCCGTCAGGGTCAGCACATCCGAGGGATTAATGGGAGCGGCCAGGACTTCCACCAGCACTTGGCCGGCGGTCAGGTCCGGCTTGTCGAATTCCACCGGCCGGATCACATCCTGGGGCACCGGGCCGCGACGGTCATAGACGGCTTTCAGCATGGGAGGAGCTCCTTTCATGGGGTTCAGGATACAGGTGTTTCACGCTATATCATATGAATTCCGATTGTGGTAGTACCGATCACCGCGGCCGTCGGTTCGGGCTTCTGTTTTGACATGCCTTGACAGGAAAGCGGAATGTGGCTTATGGAACCTTCTTTGTGAAAGAGATCGGCGCCATTTTTCGCAATCGGTTCGGGAAGACCGATCCGGTTCCGAATCGATACCAGTGACCGTTAACCTGAAAGGAGACAAGCATGAAAGATGTTGTAATCGTATCCGCCTGCCGCACGGCCATCGCCGGATTCGGAGGAACCATGCGTGACATGAACGCCGCGGCCATCGCCAGTGTCACCATGAAGGAAGCCGTCCGGAGGGCCGGGATCGACCCGGCGATGATTGATGATATCCGGTATGGCTGCTGCATTGAACCGGCGGATGCCCTGAACGTTACCCGGGTGGGGGCGCTGCTGGCCGGAATACCGGACACGGTGCCGGCTGTGACCATCAACCGGGTCTGCATATCGGGTATGGAAGCCGTCATATCGGGAATGGCCATGATCCAGGCGGACATGGCCGACGTGATCCTGGCGGGGGGGGTCGAACATATGTCCGGGGTTGCCTATCAGGTACCGGGGGCCCGCTGGGGATGCCGTTTGCAGGATCAGGTGTTCGTCGACGCCATGATTCATGCCCTGCATTGCGGCTCCCACATCATTCCCCATCCTGAAGATGGTCCGGTGAACGCGGACAATCCGCCGCTCTCCTTTTATAAGGGCAAACCGTATATTATGGGACATACGGCGGAGTTCATCGCCCAGCACATGAATATCAGCCGGGAAGAAATGGACGAAGTGGCCTTGCGGAGCCATAACGAAGCCGAACGGGCCACCAACGACGGCTCCTTTGCCGAGGAAATCGTGCCGGTGGAGGTGCCCCAGGGTAAAAAACCGCCGATCGTCTTCAACAAGGACGAACATTTCCGGCCGGGAATGACCATGGACAAACTGAGTAAGCTGCCCCCGGCGTTTGTGCCCCATATCGGCAAGGTAACGGCCGGTAATTCCAGCGGACTGAATGACGGCTCTTCTGGCCTGATCCTGATGTCGGCGGAAAAGGCCCGGGATTTGAACCTGAAACCGTTGGCGCGCATCAAGACCACGGCTCGGGGAGCCTGCCATCCCTCCGTAATGGGTTTGTCGCCGGTTCCGGCGGTTCAGAACCTCCTGAAGCGCAGCGGTCTGAAGATCGAGGATTTCGAGCTGGTGGAGCTCAATGAGGCGTTTGCCGCTCAATACATCGGCTGTGAACGGGATCTGAATCTGAACAGGCAGATCACCAATGTCAACGGCTCCGGCATCGGTTTGGGGCATCCGGTGGGCTCCACCGGTTCTCGAATCATTGTCACCCTGATTCATGCCATGAAACGCCAGGGTAAAACCCTCGGCCTCGCCACACTCTGCGGCGGCGGAGGCGTTTCCATGGCCTGCGCCATTGAAATGCTCTAGCCTTTTTCCCGGCCCCCCTTTCGGTGCAGCCGTCCCGGGGGCCGGGCTTCCGGGATGGAGTAATATTGTTCTTGACAACGTCGCAAAGTTGAAGCAAATGAGAAAAACAGATCAATTGTTTTTTATAGTGAACATGGTTCCCATCGCCTGGGTGTCCGTTCGGGTGGGGTGAGGTGCCGACGCTGACATTTTCCTCACCCGGACCAAAAATCTGACGGGATGCGTCTTGAAAACTCGGCAGGCAGCCCGGGGAGAAAGTGACACGGGACCCCGCATAACCGGGAGAAATCCTTGAGCGCGCCTGAACGTATCGAGAACATTCATTCCGATCGCGTTTTTGATGCCATGCCGCCCGTGTGCGCCATCAATCGTGATTTTTTCATTTTTCAGATGAACGAGCCTTTCCGGGAACTGTTCGGCTCATGGAAGAACCCGAAAAGCAATCCGCGATGTTTTGAAATCAAGCCGGATCCCCGCTGCCACACATCGGCCTGTCCGTTGACCCGGGTCATCACCGGCGACAGCTTCGAACCCCGGCGACAGAATGTGACCCTGCCGGATGGACGCGTCCTCTCTTGTCTTGAGGCCGTCCGTCCGATTCAAGCCAGCGGCGGAGCCATCGAGGGGGTCACCATCACCTATATCGATATCGGCTCGTGCAAGGCCATGGAGGCTGTTCTGCCGGCAAGCGACCCCAATTTCCGGCGCAGAATCGCCGATATCGAGGATGGCTATTTTGAAGTGGATCCGAAAGGCAACTTCACCTACGTCAATGACGCCGTTACCCGGTTTTTCGGATACAACCGGGAAGAGTTGCTCGGAATGAACAACCGCCAGTACATGGACAAGGAAAATGCCAAAAAAGTGCTGAACCGTTTTAATTCGGTTTTCGCAACCGGGGAGGCGGTGGGAGAATTCGAGTTCGAAGTCATTACGAAAAACGGCCAGACCCGGTCCGCGGAAGGCTCGGTCTCCCTCATGAGGGATGCGCATGGAAACGCCAGCGGGTTCCGCGGTATTGTCCGGGATGTTTCCAAACGCAAAATGATGGAGACCGCCCTTCGGGAATCGGAAGAGAAATACCGGCTGGTGGTTGAGAATGCAACGGAAGGCATTATCATTCTCCAGGACCGGTTGATCAAATATGCCAATCCGCGGATCCAGGCGATCCTGGGGTATGAGGCCGGGACGTTTCGGATTTCGCCGCTGACCCGGTTCGTGCACCCGGATGACCAGAACAACCTGGTTGAAACCTACCACCAGATACTCGATGGGAAACGCTCCCAGGCGCCTTTTTCTTTCAGAGCCTTCAGCAAGGCAGGGGAGGAGCGCATTCTGCAGAGCAAGTCGGTTTTGATCAACTGGGAAAAAAAGCCGGCGGTGCTGGTGTTCCTGCGGGACATGACCTCCCAGTCCATTCTGGAATCCAAGTTGCAGCATGCCCAGAAAATGGAAGCCATCGGCACCCTTGCGGGGGGCATCGCCCATGATTTCAACAATATTCTTGGTTCCATCGTTCTGAATACCGAGCTGGCGCTGGACGATGTGGAAAAGGGCGGCGAGGCGGAGTATTCCCTGGAACAGGTGCTCAATGCCAGCCAGCGCGCCAAGGATCTGGTGGAACAAATCCTGACATTCAGCCGGAATGCGGAAGTAACCCGGAAACCTCTCAATATCAAAGTGATTGTCAAGGAAACATTACGCATGCTGCGCGCCATGCTGCCCTCCACCATCGTGATCAGGCCCGTCATCGCCGATGAGGTGGGGACGATTCTCGCCAATCCGACCCAGATTCAGCAGTTGGTCATTAATCTATGCACCAATGCGGCTCATGCCATGAGTGAAAAGGGTGGTCCCCTGGAGATCCTCCTGGAAAACACCATTGCGGACCTGTCGGAACCGGAATCGTCCGACTGCCATCCCAGGAAATATGTCAAACTGGCGGTTATCGACAAAGGGCATGGCATGACACCCGAGTTCAAGGAACGGATTTTCGACCCTTTTTTCACCACCAAACGCATCGGTGAGGGAACCGGCCTGGGCTTGTCGGTGGTACATGGCATCGTCATCAACCATGAGGGCGCGATCCAGGTGGACAGCCAACCCGGCAAGGGGTCGGTCTTCAATGTGTTCTTTCCCATCATTGAGGACAAGGCCCCCGCCATGGTGGCATCTAGGAAACAGGTTCCCACCGGCAACAAGCGGATTCTGTTCGCCGATGATGAGAGCGCCCTGCTGGATGCAACCCAGCGGATGCTGGAGCGGATCGGTTATCGCGTCACCGGCGTGCAGAACGGCGGTGATGCCTATAAGATATTCGAGGGCAATCCCGACGACTTTGACCTGATCATAACGGACATGACCATGCCGTATATGACAGGCGTCGAACTGGCGGAAGCGATTCTGCGGCTGCGGCCGAACATGCCGATCATTTTATGTACGGGTTTCAATGAGCGCATCACGCCGGAAATCGCCAAGTCCATCGGTATCCGGGAGTATATGACCAAGCCATATGCGTTACAGGAGATAGCGGAAACAATACAACAAGTACTGAAAGAAACAACATCGCCGGAGTGCGTTTGATTTTCCATCTCATCTGATTTTCCATCAGCGTCCTTCTGTGGAGACTCTCCAGAATTCCGTGAACGGCGGTACCATTTCAGGTACAAGGCAACAGAGCCATGGACGAAATACTACAGGAGAGAAGACAACATCGGCGTTATCCGGCTCAATCCGGGACATTTGCCGCATTTATGCCGTATTCGGCTCGACGCGGCCAGATCGTGGACATCAGCAAGGGCGGCCTGGCATTTCACTATATCACCGACGGAAGACGCAGCAGCAGCCAGCACTTGGCGATATTGGTGATTGGTGAAGGTGTTTTTGTGAACCACATCCGCTGTGAGACGGTTTCCGATTTTACTGTGACCCCAGCCAGCCCCTTCTCAGCGGCCCCCCTTCGGCGATGCAGCGTCAAATTTCTGGATTTGCAGCCGGAACAGGTCCAAAAGATCGACCGGCTTATTGCCTTTCATACCATCAGGGATTCATAGATGCCTGCAAGGTTTTTATCCATTTCCGGATTTGCCAGGTGAGCAGGGCGTAAAATCGTTCCGAACCTCCGATTCCCCGGCGGCCGAAATAATAATTGATCTCCAGAAAGCATGGCGGGCTGTCCGGGGGTTTTTCCGGATAAATCAGATCGAATCCCGCCAGGTTGATGCCGGTTTTGCGGCAGAAGTCTCGGACGGCCTGAATTCCCTTTTTTCGCAGTGTCGGGTCCGCGGCGGGATCCATCCGGGCCCCGGAAGACAGGCTGATTGTAACAGGTCCCGGGTCCGTCTGAATGCGCCAG